>DUBZ01000001.1:0-59357 GCA_012960035.1 Myxococcales bacterium
TAGGACTAAGATAAGCAATGTTAGTAATTGGATCGTCGTCATAGGTGACCTTCTTTTCAGCACTAAAAGAACCGATAGCGGAGTTCAAGCCGCACGACATCGGGCTTTCCGCTACGGGTCAGCTCATGCGCATAGTCGGCGGAGATCCAGTAATGCCGAGCCAGTGCGAGTTGTGCGCCGAGCCTCAGAAATGACAACTTGGTCCAGGGGCCACTTTTCGTGGCCGTGGGACGAGTCATCCGAAAGTCGCCCTGCGTATACAGGAGGAGAGCTTCGGTCGGAGTTCGCCAGGACAGGTCGAGGAAATACTTGACAACATCCGTCTTGGGCTTCCCCATGGAATTGTCATTGTCCCGTCCGATCGAAACCTGCGCAAGCGCGTCGATGGGACCGCCCTGCCAGCGCGCATCGATGCCGATCCTCGTTCTTTCGATGATGGCCTCGTTCGGTGTGTTGAAGACTTTTCCGTGCAGCCCGGAGAATCCAAGGACAAAGGGCTGCTGGTTCGACGTACCAATGCGGCCCGAAACCAGATAAGGGTCGCCCTTGCTCTCATAGTCAAACCCTGAGCCGCGAGTCAGGGCGACTTCGTAGACGAATGCCGAATTGACTCCGTTGAAGCTGGTTCCCCAGTCGACCTTGTGCCCAAGATTCGGTTTGGTATCGAACTGTCGGAGGGTGCCCCCTGTGATCGGAGGAAGGTTGAGGCCGTAGGGAATCTGGATGTGGCCAATACGAAAGTTGACGCCGCCTCGGCGCGTGACGTGGTAATTAAAGTGAAGTTCGCGGACTTTGAAATCCCACGTTTCACGAAATGCTGGCGCATTGCTGTTGCGATCGACGTAGAGCTGAACGAGCAGGGTGCCGATATCTCGCTTCTTGGTACTCACCGTTTTCAGCAAATCGATCCCAAAAAATTGCTGATTCGTAAACCCCGAATCATCAGGCGCCCTGATTCGACCGGCGATATCGACGGCCCATCTCAAGTTGTCCGTAAGCAAGCTCAAGGCACCGTCCCGATCGAAGGTGCCCCGAAGCGTATCTAGCCCTCCAGCGGATCGTTCGGGGGACGGGTACTGGGGCGTATCCGCGTCTGCGCTTGGTGCGGAGCCTGCCGCTGGCATCGCGCAAAGAAGCGCCGCAGCGAGCACCGCACAGAGACGGACTTGGTCGCCCAGGAGGACGTGTTGGGGACGCGTTAGCATCCGCAAAGAATGACCCATCAAGATAGCGCTCCTAACGACGGTCACGGCTATTGGCGCCCTCAAGCAGCTCGTACAAAAACTCGAAAGCCAGACCGCACAAGCCGGTTATTGTTTTGGCTCGATCGTAATGCCATTGCAGTCATAGTAGAAAATTGATGCCGAATAAGTTTGAATTTTTTGGCAAATAGGCTGTTTTCCCACGGGTAGCCTGCTCACGCCGGGAATTCGATATCGGTTCAACGCGCGGCACGATCAATTCTCCCGGGGACCCCACTTTGGTTGGATCAGCACGCTTACTCGTTTGGATCTGCCGTAAGCGAGTCCCGCTTGGGAAGTCTCTGGTGATCCAGCCCTGGGATGTATTCGTAGAACTCGAGGCCAGCGCGGTCGGACAAATTGCACCAGGTCGAAGTCGCGAAGAAGATTCTGTCGTTTAGTACTTCTGCGTTTCGAACACCGTTGGCACATGGGTTTCCGAATCCGTTCTTCGTCAAGACGCGCGCCTCGGCGTCGCCTTCGAAGACAATCAGATCACCACCCGGCACGAAGTCTTCAGCAAGCCCCTTCTTGGACATCTCGCTTTTGGCCCAGTCATAAAGCCCTCGGGTCAAGCTCGTGTCACGTAGGTACTCCGAGAAGGGGATCGGTACCGAGAAACCGGGATAGAGAAGAAACCAACTCGAGTCCGCCTCGAAGAGCAGGTCATGAGTCCCCGAGAAGGCATCAAAAAAGCCCCAGAAGAGTTGACCATCTTTACTCACGGAAGTCCACGAATAGATGTTGCCTGGATGGCCCAGTCCGGCATCACCGAATCGCGGCTTGATCCCAAGGCCGTTCTTTAGGTCGACCCAATTGCCTTCTTCGTTCGGAACACGAAAGTGGGTATAGCCATAGAGCAGCTCTGGTTCCTTCTTGCCGGCCGCGATTGCGTCCAGGTCTTCCAACCTCATGCGAAAAATGGAACTCGCCCGCCACTGATTAACCGCGAACTCTAGATGCTTGTCGTCTGTCGCGGTCAGCCGGTCGTATAGAGCTCGGTCGGCCTTCTTGAAGTGCAGATAGCCGGCGTTGGTTCCTTGATGGTAGGTGCCGAAATAGATGTAACCCTCGTGAATGTTGGTCGTTCCCCATTTGGCGCCCCAACGACCTTTGACGTCCGGATCGTATCGATCCATGCCGAAGACCACTTTGAAGTTCATGAGGTTGTCACGCGTCCATCCACCAGCGGGAACTGGCTCAGACAGCAGCATGACGGACTCGTGTAAAGCAGGGTTGCGCTTGCCGGTGTCAGGATCGTAGAGGAGCGGGTGTGCCGCGGATGACATAATCAAGCGCTCGGTCCCATCGCGATGAGAAAACTGCCGAAAGTCGCCGATCATGCCGAAGTGACCGTCGAGGCTTGGGCTGGACACCACATCCCAGCCGGCCCCTTGCCCGTCACCGGTCTGCAAAAAGTTGCCGCCTTTGAACGGTTCTTCTTGAGTGCCGACCCATCGAAGCATCACGGTTGGGCCTTCACCATTTTGCATCATGCCGGTTTCCGCACCGATGATTGTGTAGAAAGCGACTTGGCCATTTTGGTCCGTGATCGTTGTGAAGCGGCGAGTGGTGTCGCCGCGCAAGTCGCGGAACCCGAGAAACGCGCGCTTCCTGGCATTGAATACATAGATACGCAGCCAGCCGTCGTTGTTCGAATGCTTGTGGTGACCCGCAAAGAAAACCAAGTCGCCAAAAGTACCGGCGGCGCGCAGGCCCATGACGGAGAGGCGAGCCATGCCTTCGTGACGCTCCGCCGATGCTGTGTACTCCTTTCCTCCACTGGTTAGCGTGCCTTCGTGGACAAGCTCTTGAGTTCCGGTCTCGAAGTTATAGATATAGACCTGAGATGGTGTGCTCAGAACATTCTGCACGGAACAACCAGTGAAACGACTTTCGTAGGTGGTTAAGTAAAACGGCAGCTCGAGGTTCTGAAACGGCCATACACACCAGCCCGACGAGATCGTCCCCATCCAGAGTTCACTGTCGCCGTACGTCGTCGTCGCCCATGGATAGGACGAGCTGCGCATCCCCTGAAAGCCGTCAGGCATGTTCGACTTCCAGTCGACGATGGGATTGTAAATATTGTTTCCGCTGGTGACGTGTTCGAATGCGGTATCGATTTCTGTCCCTCCGGCGAATCGAAAAGGTCCGTCTACGGCGTCGCCTGATCCAGCATGTCCGGAACCTGACATGCAGAGAACCGAAAATGCAACGAGTCTGAGACATAGCCGAGTGCTGTTCGCGCAGACCTTGTTCAGGTTCATTGGGTAGACTCAAGCGACCCTGAACGACACCGTCAATGGTGGACTGCCACGCGCAAAAACAGGCATGCGTATGGACATCTCTTTGATCGAGGAAAAAGCCAGTGAAATATTCGAAGCCTTACCTCATTCTCACGTTGCTCGTATGGTTACCGTGGGGGCTGCAATGCATCTTCAATACGGACAATATTGTGGATGTCATTGGAGTGACGGGGATCCACCCGACAGGTGTCACAGACATTCGGGTGATGTACGGCGGCGTGCAGTTCGCCGTGGGGTTGATGGCGGCAGCCGCCCTCTATGACGGACGACACTTCGAGAAAACGTTGTGGTGTCTCGCCTTCCTCGGCAGCTGCATGGCACTCAGTCGTTTCTATGGATTAGTCGTCGATGGCAGCGGCACCGCATATACATGGGGGGTTCTTGGGTACGAGACCTTCGCGGGGACTTCTGCAATTGGCTGGCTGATCGGGTTGCCTCGCTTGCAAGCGCAACAAGAAGCGAACAAAGGCGACTGTCAAGCGTGAAGGCTTGTCGTGACATGAGATGGCCGCGCCTGAAGCTCAATGATGGGCCAGGTGTCCCTCTCCGTGTTCTGAGCCCCGAGCGCTGTGCTCCACGGGGGCCTTGGCGGTTCGCGGCTCGGTGAGGCGCTGGTGCTCACCGCGGAGGAACTCGATCACGGAGTTCACCTGCTCCGCGCTGAGGCCGGTATTCGGCATGGTGATGCCGCCGAAACGCTCGAAGAGCTCCGTCGCGATGGGATCTCCCTCGGCGAGCACCTTCTCGGGTTCTAAGATCCAGCGCTGAAGCCAGCGGAGGTCCCGGGTCTCGGTCACGCCGAGCAGGTCCGGGCCGAAGTTGAGCGGGACGGTGCCCACGACGTCGCCGCCGCCGATGGTGTGGCAGGCGGCGCAGCGCGTGCGGAAGAGCGTCTCGCCGTCGCTCAGGTTTCGCAGCTCCGGGGCCGTCGCGTAGTTGTTGCCGGCGAGGCTTGGCTTGCTCCAGTTGTGAAGCCAGCCGCCGATCTGCTCGGCCAGGAAGTGGGCATTTTCGAAGGGCGAGCGCTTCATCCACCGCCCGGTTCTCTGGTTTCCGATCACCATGCTGAGGTTGTGCTGGCTCAGGTCTTCGAGCTCCTCGCTGATCAGGCCGAGCTTTTGCTGCAGGAGCGTGACGTCGTCCTCCGTCCCACGCAGGAAGACCCAGCCAGGCCCCGCCTTGTAGCGCTTCGCGTAGTCGGCGAGAACCTCGAGGGTGTCGTTTTCGGGGTCGATACTGATCGAGTAAAGGAAGACGTCCTTGCCGACGCGATCTCCGAGGATCTGCTGCACATTGGCCATGCGAGCGGTCTCGAGGGGGCAGACATCGGGGCAGCTCGTGTAGATGAAGTTCAGCGCGACGACCTTGTCCTTGATGACGTCGTCGAAGAAGCGCAACTCCTTCCCTTCGTGGGAGGTGAGCGGGACGTTCGGGAAGTAGTCCGCGCCCCAGCGCGAGCCGCCCCGTCGACCCGCAGAGCTCGGTGCAGCGAAGCTGGCCGCCAGCAAGAGCGCAAGGCCGCAAGCCGCAACCCTAGGTAGGGCTCTCATCCACGATCCCGGCGTCGGCGGGCTGCGAGGAAGGTCAGGAAGGCCGCGCCGCTACTGAGCATCATAAGCGTTGAGGGTTCCGGGACATCAACGGCCACCGCCTCGACGACCGTTCCCGGGGGAGCCGCTGAGACCGCGATGGAGGGCACGTCGCCGACGCCGTCCCCGGTCGCTGGCGGCGGGGTAGGCAAGCGCACCGGGCCGGGGTTCTCGGAATCCCAACGCAGCAGCGTGGCGTGCTCTTCGTGCTGGATGGCGAGGAAGGTCCGGAAGGGTGTGCCGTTGCTGAGCATCAGGAGGCCCGATGAATCCGAGACGTTGAGGGGCTCGCTCGCGTTGGCGTTGTCCCCCTCCGGGTCGCCGGTGCGGAAGGTGGGCAGGGCGTAGGAGGGCACGTAGCCGACGCCGTCCCAGGTCGGCAGCGGTGTGGGCATGACGCGGACCTGGCCGGGGTTCTCGATATCCCAGCGCAGCAGCATGGCGTGGTCTTCGTGCTGGGTGTTGTGGCAGTGCTCCATGAAGCTGCCTACAAATTCACGAAAGCGCAGGATGACGTCGATGCTGCTGCCGGAGTCGTCGAGGTGCCCGAGCCGGTACAGGTCCTTGCGTGCCCACTTCTCCCACTCGGGAGGCGCTTTCCCGTCACGTCGCAGGATCTGCCCTTCCTCGAAGTGGATATGGATGGGATGGCTGTAGCCTCCGCTCGACGACTCAAGATGCCAAATCTCGGCGCCGGACTTTGTCGTCGACGCGGAGAGCCGCCGGGGATCCGCGCTGAAGCCGGGGCCGCCGCTGATCTTGATCGTAAAGGGTTCCTCGTCGGTGCCGCCCGAGCGGCCGAACTCGAAGGTGCGATGGATGGCGTTGTCGACTTCCTCCTGGGTGAAGGACGGAAGGGGGATCATCGTCTGCTTGCCGGCGACGAAGTTCGCCGGGTCCATGCTCTGGTCGGTGTCAGGATAGGCATGCACCCGTAACTCTAGGAAGCGGCTGACGGCTGGATCCGTGTCGTACCCTTCGGCGTCGGGGACCGGTTGGTCCGCGGGCTCCGAGCTGCGCTCGTGATAGTGGCCGCTCAGGACCTCCGCGAGCGGGATCTCCTGCTTGGGGCGCTTCCCATTTCTGTGCTCGAGGAGGTTGACCATATAGAGCTTCGTGTCCGGCGCGAATTGCGCGAAGTCGACCACGATGTCGTATCGCTCTCCGATCGCCTGGCTCGGAAGGATGCCCTTGCGGTTCTCGAAGCCTGCGACCGACGACCCCCCGTCGAACGCGACGGCGTGCTCCATGATGTTGCCATCATTGGCCACCATGTGAAACGGCACGCGGTTGTAGGATATGTCCGAGCCCGGCGGGCCAGAGAGCTCGCCGCCGCTGCCGATCACCTTCTCCACCAGTGCGAGGCGGAGGTAGCGGGAGACGGAGCCGTTCAGGATCCGGAACCGGTAGCGGCGCGCCCGGACATCCAAGTAGGGCTTCCAGAGCCAGTTCGCGAGGAGCTGGTCGCCCAAAAAACCATCGATACTGAAGATGTTGAAGAAGAGCTGGCCGTCCTCGTCCCAGGCCTTGTCCGCAACCGTGAGGTTGATGTCGTAGTCGCGGTTGCCCCAGTTGAGGGCGGTTCCGCTCGGAAGGCGGAGGTTGACGTCGTCGTTGACGGCCTCGTTCCCGCGGTCGATGGAACTGTAGTAGTTCATCGTCGCCGCGTTGCCCTTGTAGACGTTCTGCGCAGTGAAATCGAGCATGTGGTCGTGGAACCAGTGCGAGCTCATGGTCTCGTGCCAGTCGCCCCGGATGTATCGATTGCCAAGGTCGAGAGAGGCGCCAACTCGCGGGTCGCCGGTGGGCGTGCTCGCCCTCGGGTCTCCGGCGGGGAGCGTGTCGTGCCCGGCGAGAACCATTGGCCAACGGTAGTCGTAGAACTGTCCTGGGAAGAAGAAGGCCTGGGTGAAGCCGTCGCTCTCCGCCGGATTGTGACCATTGTGCTCGTGGGTGCTGAGGGTGTGGAGGCCGAAACCAAAATTCGCAGCCGGGTCGATGGGCAGCCCGTTGTAGTGGCGCATGAGGATGGGCTCGCCGTACCGCACGCTCAGGAGCTTCGGCGGGAAGGTCCCATCAAAGGTCCAGAGGGCCAGCGGATCCTGGACTGGGAAATCAGGGTGGAACTGGACCGGGATGCCAGCCGTCGTCCCGGCAGTTTCTGGAATGCCGGCGGTATTGTGGTAGAGCTTGCCGGGTGCCCACTCGCCGGCCTTGTACTGGTGGAACTGGAGCGCGTCCCGGGCGCCGCCGTTGGGGCGGGCGAGGCCCTGAAAGGTGTTGACGTAGGCCTCCGGGTAGAACTCCGTGAATCGCTGATGGGCCCAGTCCTCTCCTGGCGGGCGGCCCTCCGCGGGAGGAGTCACGAGGGGTCGCCCCAGGAAGGACTCGATCTGCGGCTTCCAGGGGTTCTCTTCGCTACCCCCGTTGTCCGGGTCGTTGGCTTCCCGGGTGGGGAAGGGATGGGGGAGGGCGAGGCTCGGCGTGATAAACTGATTCAGGAAGCTATCGAGGGCACTTGCACTCGGGCCACTCTCCGCATCCGGCGGGGACGGGAAGTCCGGGCCGGGCAAGACCGACGCCTCTGCGCCGAGTGGGACTGGACCGAACTCCTCGTAGCGAAGCATCTGCTGAGCGAAGGGAGTGGCACCGAACAGCGGGCTCGGCTTTGCACCTGACGGGATGTCGATCTTACCGTTGAGGACGATGTTGTAGTGGTTGAGGTCCTCGCCGGCGTCTGCCTTCGTGCCGGTGTATCCGCCTTCGAGAGCGGTTTCCACCGCTCGCGCCGGGACAAGGTCCAGCGGCAGTTCTTCCGCGATGATGCCCGGGACGGGACTTTCGCGAGCGATGTATACGTTCTGGGCCGCGATCGAGTCGTCTTCTTTAGCCCCCGCTGGTAGGGTTAACAGCAGTTGCAGGGAGGCGAGTGCGGCGGTAAGCGCCGTCGTGGCGCGTAGACGGAAATTGTTCCTGGGAGACGTTTCGCGAGTCTGGTGGGTTAAAGCCATAAAGACGTAGGGGAAACAACGCAGATTGTGAAGGGTTCGGTACTGCCGAGTAGAAACTCGCTGAAGTATGTATTAAAAAAGATACGTGGTGTTTACACAACAATCAAGGGGTTTCGCCACAAAATGCCCAGACTTCAACCAGAAATGTGCAGTTTGACTCAATTTCAGTACTTACTAGGGTTTAAACCCCAGTCGGTTCTCGCACTCACATTGTCTATTCGCTCTGTTTTGACTCGTGTTCAATCGGTTGGCTCAGGCTGATCTCGTCTTCGAGATCGACAACGGCTTCTCAAATTCTAATCGGCGGCGTTCAGGATTGAGATAAGCCAGAACCTCGTGCAGCAATCGACTCGACACTCGCTGCGCGCCAATCCCGAGCACCGACACCACGAAGAGCTACCCTCGATAAATGGCCGATCGATCGAAGCCCTTCTACTTACAACCGCAAGCCCTCGCGCTCTTGGGGCTATTGGGACTTTTAGGGCTCGGCTGCCCAGGGCCCTTGGACCAGGGCCGCCCACCCGACCCGGCTAGCATCCGCCCCGAACGCGCGGAATCGGCCGCGCCCTTCGAGTTGGCCCCTGCCTTTCGGCTGGAGCGGCTCGACGGGGGGGCGATTGACCTCATTGCGCTGCGCGGCAAGACCGTCGTGATCGACTTCTGGGCCACGTGGTGTGTACCCTGCGAGGCCCAAGTCGCCGAACTCAATGCCGTCTACGATTCACACAAAGAGGCGGACGACGTCGAAGTCCTGGGGATCTCGATCGACACTCTGGGAGCACAAGTCGTCGGCGACTGGGTCCACGATAAGGGCGTTCGTTACCCGGTTTTGATGGGCAGCATAGATCTCTTACAGGCGTACGTGGGCGAAGGGGACGCTGGAGGCATCCCATTGCTGGTCATCGTCGGGCCGGACGGCTCGATCGACTCGCGGCACTCCGGATCGATCACGCGCAGCGATCTCGAAGCAGCTCTGGCACGCGAGCGAGGCTGAGGCACGCGAGGGAAAGTTCTTCCTCGGTGAGCAACGGCCATGTTTTCTAGGCCGTCACTCGGCTAAAACTTGAGCATGTTCTCTCGGGCGTTTCTTTGCATTCCCAATCCAACGAGTCCGATTCCCAGCAGAACGGCCGTGTTGGGTTCGGGCAAGACCAAGAAGCTAACCAGGGAGACCGTCGTGGGCCCCTGGTAGAATGGATCGACTGTCGTTACGAACCCGAAGTTTTCGATCACCGAGCTGACTTCGAAGTCAATCAGCGAAATCTGGAAGCGAGTACTGAAGTCGTCGCTCAGGCCCACCAGCGAGTTAACGCCGTTCAAGGTTCCTCCGATGGTGATGTCTGCCACATTGGTAAATATATTGACATCGGTATTGACGCCGGAGTTGGTCTGGTCGAATCCGATCGTTGCGTTATTGCTATTGACGATTTCGAGAATGTTTCCCAAAGCGGTAGTACTCCCTCCAGGGTCGAGAGGGTTTTAGCAATAAGTTTCGCTGCCGAAGAAACTCTCCATCGGTCGCAGACTTCCGACCTTCTTCTTAAGCAAAACTGAAAGTTCGCCTTTGGCATTCATGCCCAAGCGAACAGCGGATCAACCCATGAGCCAACTCCGGGATACAACATGCAGGTAAAAGTCAGGTTTCTGGACAATCTTAGGTTGGAGGCCAGCTTTGATGATTTCACGGTCATCAGTGATCAGCCCATTCGATATAAGGGGGATGGAACGGCTCCGGGTCCCTTTGATTATTTTTTGGCTTCGTCCGCACTTTGCGCTGCCTATTTCGCGAAGGCTTACTGCCTCGCCAGAGACATACCCACCGAAGACATCAGCATCGTTCAGGACAACATCGTTGACCCCGACAACAGGTATCAACAGACGTTCAAAATTCGTGCGGAGCTTCCTGAAGGAATATCCGAGAAGGACCGGGATGGAATCATCAGTGCGATGGACCGCTGCACTGTAAAACGAGTGATTCAAAACGATCTGGGTTTCAAAGTCGATTCCGTCAGTGTTTTGGGAAAGGACTCTGGCCTTCTTTATGAGAGTGACTCTAAAGACGGTGCCAAGACCATGATCCCGGGAAAAGATTGCTCGCTCGAAGAAACGATCACCAATATGAGCGGCCTCATCGATTCACTTGGGATCAAGGTTGAAATCGCGGCATGGAGAAACATCGTTCCCCACGTGTGGTCCGTCCATGTCCGCGATGCCGAGTCGCCCATGTGTTACACGAACGGAAAAGGTGCGACCAAAGACGCAGCACTATGCTCGGCACTCGGGGAGTACCTCGAGCGAATGAGCAATAACTATTTTTATAACGACTACTACCTCGGTGAAGAACGGGCAAAGGCCGAATTTGTTCATTACCCCAATGAAAAGTGGTTCAAACCCGGGTCCAATGATTCGATTCCCGAAGGTTTGATGGACGAACGATTCATGGAGGTCTTTGATTGCGACCATGAGCTCAAGGCTTCGCATCTTGTGGACGCAAATTCTGGAGCGATCGAACGTGGGATTTGCGCTCTTCCGTTTACGCGGCAGTCCGACCAAAAGACGGTTCATGTTCCTGCCAATCTCATTGGGAATATTTTCGTCAGCAACGGCATGAGCGCTGGCAATACATTCTACGAAGCACGCGTTCAATGTCTGTCTGAAATTCTCGAACGCGCGGTGAAAAAACAGATCATTCTCGATGAACTCACGCTCCCTGATGTGCCCAAGGCTGTAATTGAACGATTCCCAACAATCGTTGCCGGCATCGCGAAACTAGAAGCACAGGGTTTCCCCGTCTTTGTGAAAGACGCGTCGCTCGGAGGGGAATTCCCTGTGATGTGTGTCGCGATCATGAACCCAAGAACGGGTGGGGCGTTCGCTTCCTTTGGAGGGCATCCCAAGTTCGAGGTGGCGCTTGAAAGAAGTCTCACCGAATTGATGCAAGGCAGAAGCTTTGAGGGCTTGAACGATGTTCCGCCGCCGACTTTCAACCAGTTTGCCATCCGCGAGCCGAACAACATGGTTGAGCACTTCATTGACTCGACTGGCGTGGTTTCCTGGAAGTTCTTTGGCCAAGCCGCCGACTACGAATTTTCGGATTGGGATTTCGCAGGCTCGACGGAGCAAGAATATCAATACTTGATGGGCATTCTGAGGGATTTGGACAAAGAGGTTTACATCGCGGACTACGAAGATCTCGGGGCGAATGCCTGCAGAATTTTGGTTCCCGGCTATTCAGAAGTCTATGAAGTAGAGGATCTCGTTTGGAGTAACACCAACAAGGGGCTCGTCTTCAGGTCAGAGATCCTCAACATTCATTCGCTCGATGACAAAGCTCTGTTGTGCCTGCTTGAAAAGCTCGATGAAAGTGAGCTTGATGAATACACGTTGGTTCCAGAACTCATTGGGGTTGCCTTCGACGAAAATTCTCCGTGGGGAAAGTGCACGGTTAGTGAGCTCAAAGGTCTCATCTGCTTGGCCCTCGGAAAGCATGAAGAAGCGAAAGAATGGGTGGGCTTATTCTTGCAGTACAACGACAACGTGCCCGCGCGACGAAGGTTCTACCAAGTCTTGGATACCGTGCTCGACATTACGCTCCGAGAAGACCTCGAGCTTCAAAACTACATCCCGAATCTCACTCGAATGTACGGTGAGGAAATTCTCGGCAATGCAACCTCGAGTGTGTCAGGAAAGATTCGGTTCTTTGGACTCACGCCGACAAACATGAAGCTCGATGGAATCGACAAGCACTTAAGGCTCATCGAGAGCTATGAAAAACTTCAGGTCGCGAGACACCGACACCACGTCAGCCGCTCTGCTACTTGAGCGAATGGTGCGCGTTCAGCGCCGTGTTACTCCGCAGGCTTCGGCTGCTCTGCGAGCACGGATCACGGGGTGCCCCGGGCAGGAAGTTGTGTCTCGCGAATGGGATTGTTGGCGTACGCTCTAGAACCCAAGCCGGCTTGGCTTCAGCCGCCGCCGTGCAAGGTCCAGATCTCTCGACCCGTCTTCAGGGACTTCTTCTCAATTCGCATTTCGTCTGCTCCTTCACTCTCAGCCATCTGCTGCAACTCGGCGAGGTCAGCTGCGGATCCATCACAGAACCCTATCGGGCGTGTGTTGTTTGGTTGGATGAGCTGGACTTTGAAGTCGCCGTGGTCCCAACGTGTCTGCGTTTCGTTCGAGTAGGGATGAATCATGATGTCACTCAGTGTAGAGGGGATTGGAATGGCGCGTAACGGCGTGATCCGAACTCCGATGCCGCGGCGGGGCGGCCCTGCGAAACTGAGTCCAGCCTCGATTCAGAACCTCGAAGCTGCTCAAGAACTGAGCCCGAATACTTGGTCGTGTTTCTCTGGCCGCGCTACCCTGCGAGACTGCGCAATCGTGCACCGTTTTATTCCCGAGGATGACGTTCGCGGGCTGTAGCAGGTCTGAACGATGCTTTTGCCGATGTCCCTCAGATAGTTTTCCACCGCGATGTTATGCGGCTTGTTCCCCCAGTCCTCTCCGATGACAAAGATATCGACGTTCAATTCCTTGCAGGCGGATACGTACTCCAATTCGTAATACGGCCGTACGATATTGACGCAGCGTAGTGCTCGCAGCATCTCTATCCGTTGATCAAGAGGGATCACGGGTTTGTTGGGTTTGTAGGAGTGAACGACGCTGTCAGAAGCGACCCCTACTGCCACCACGTCACCCAACGTGCTGCAATATTCCAGCAGTGCAAGGTGACCCACGTGCAGCAAGTCAAATGTGCCGACCGTATAAACATTCATAATATTTCACTCCAGTATCGATGAGTTTTTAAGTTGCGGGTGTCCGGATCACGCGGGTGTTCATAGAAGTTGCCAGCCATACAGCGCAGTGACTCCGAGTGTGTAAAGGGCAAGGATGCGGACATTGATTGGATTGCCGGAGAGTTTCGGCGTCTTGATCTGCGACACGTTCAATGCCGCGAGCCCCAGGCAGCTGACATAGAGAACGACCGAGAAGATCTCCGTCCCCAACGTGCTCTCAAATGCGAACAGGAAGACGAGCAGGATGCTGTTGTTGTCGAGGGCCAATCCCGTGTATTCCGAACTGCCAGAAAGGCCGAACGTGCTGAAGTAACTCAGGCGAAGCGCAGCCGCGGCGAGCAGAATGAACGCCCCTGGCAAGAAGGCCGCTTCAAACTTTCCATAGCTCAACAGGAGAACGGCGGGTGTCACCCCGTAGCTGACGATGTCGATTGAGACGTCTAGTTGTGCGCCGAAGCTCCGGTCGTTTCCTGTCCGTCCCTTCATTCTTCGGGCGATTAGACCATCTGCCCAGTCGAAGGCGACCGCCCAGATCATGCCGATCATCGCTGCGGAGTAATTGCCCAGCACGCAAAAGTAGATGGCCGAAACCGTGCAACCCAATCCTGTAAGTGAACAGAGATTGGGGATGTCTCTTACATAGGAGAGGATTGTTGGAGGTGACGCATATTGGTCTTCAGTGTGTGTGGTCATGCGTCTCCATAGCGGTAATGTTCGTGGGGCAAATCATGTCGCTCGCTGCGGCTGATTCGCGATTCGGGGCTGCTTGGCAGCGGGTGCAATGTTTGTGGACGCACCGGCGGACGGCGTCCGTAGCGGTCGAATGAAGCGGGTCCAGCGTGTAATCGAAGTGCTCGAGCGAGGATGCGTTTTATCGCTTGCTCGAATGATTCAGGTCACCGAATTCGTTCGAACCTCACGGGTTCGGTGGATCTTCAGCAGGGCGCTTGTTTTTTGCCGCGCTCTTGAACTCATCGGTAGGCGTCTTCCACTTGGCACTACGCTTCATGAGTTCCATCTGCTCTTGCAATATTGGCAGCGTCCAGCTGTACATGCCATCCGAAGACTTGGCTCCAGTTGGCTTGGAGCACATGATCTCGCGACGGCCCCATAGTAAGAAGTAGGGTTTGCCCTCTTGGAGGGCAACTTGCAGTTCAGCGCTCATGCCTGCTGACGACTCGGAGTGCTCGCCGCAAATGACGATCACTTGGTTGGCTTCGCCGATTGAATTCATTGTCTTTTCGCTACAGAGCAAATGTGCAGGTGGTCGCTCCGAGCTGCCCACGATTACGAAGCCGGAACTCTGCGTCTTGGATTGCGCGACAATCAACGCATACAGTTCTCGGTCGTGCTCAAGGTCGTAACTGACAAATACGCGGACATCGCTCATGCGAGGCGCTCCACGAACATCCCTTGTGGACCCAGAAACTTTGCTTCGAGACTCACCGACAGAAACTTCATCTTGGCGTACGCGAGCGAAGGAAGGCCAGATACTTGAGAAGTTCTTCCTCTTCCTCCGCAGTGAGATCGTCAATCGCGAACGCCGCAATTCGCTTCCGGCGGCCGCCGTCTCGTTTCGGTGGAAGCAGGTATCCGGCCATTTCCATCAACGCTTCGTAAGGCACGACGTAGACCTCCGCCAAGCTCTGAAGCACATTGGGTGAGGGCTTCTTGATCTTTCCGTTCTCGAGTTGGCTTAGGTAGGCGTTTGAGACCATCTTGCCGGTGGCTTGTTCGACCGCACGCAACGACAGCCCTTTGGCGCGGCGGAGATCGGACAACATGCTGGCCAGTTCGTTGGGTTGGCCCGAAAAATCGGGGGATTTTGCTCGTGACGGATTGGGCATCGAGTTCCATTTCGGCTTCAGGTGCGACCACTGCTTGATAGGTCAAGCATGAATAGCCAATGCGTGCTATATATAGCATGCTTGATATATCAAGCAAGGACCTGGGCGCAGACCGACCGCCGTTCCTGCTCAGTCATCGAACCCGCACCTAAGGAAACCGGATGAACGAGGGTAATCGAGGCGGAAGTCTCGCGGCTAGGATCCTGTTGTTCTCGATTACATTTATTGCCTTTCCGATCGGTGCAGCGACATCGGGCGAAGTTCCGGGGCATCCAACCAATTCCCATCCGGCAACGTACGGAGACCGCTGGGAATGCAATCACGGGTACGAGCGTCATCGAGAGGTTTGCGTTGCGGTTAAGATTCCCGCCAATGGTTTCTTAGGTGCGTCCGGGCGCGAATGGGAATGTAATCGCCGCTATCGGAAGGCCGGTGATACGTGCATCGAGATCGTGGTACCGAACAACGGGTTTACATATACGAGCAGCGGCGACTGGAAATGCGATCGCGGGTATCGAAAAGAGGCGGGAGCTTGCGTGGCCGTTTTAGTCCCGAAGAATGCCTACCTCGACTCTTCCGGGACTCACTGGAGCTGTGCTCGGGGCTTTCGAAAGGAAGTCGAGAAGTGCAACTTGATCGAAATCCCGGCCGGTGGCTATCTATCCTCGTCGGGTAGAGAATTGAATTGTGAGCACGGCTATCGCATCGCCAATGAGACCTGTGAATCAGTCATGATTCCTATAAACGGCTATCTCGACACCACCGGTCGCGATTGGAGCTGCGAGCGAGGCTATAAGAAGGATCAGGGTTCGTGTCGAGTTGTCGAGGTTCCGTCAGGCGCCCATCTCGATTACCTCGGAGATCGCTGGGCTTGCGACATCGGGCTGCGCCTCGATGCGATGCTTTGTGTTCGCGAATGAATAACGCGTGACGCACGATCCTGAGGTTCTTTACAGGCCAAGGTGATACGGCGCCCGCGGCACCCAAACCGAATCGCGACGTGTTCTTCGCAATCGCCTCGCCAGGCTGCCGGCGATTCAAGTCGGTGACGGGCGGTGAGTCGATTTGATTGGGTGTGATGAAATCTGTCGTCGAGGCTCAGCGTCTCGTCAACGTAACCGGCAACGCATTCGGCCCATTGGCCCAGAAAACCGGCACCTTCTCCCGCACGAAGTCGGGGGCAAGTTTCATCTTTCCAACCTTCTCGAGAAATACTTCGATTGCGATCTTCGCTTCCATCCGGGCCAGTACTGAGCCGGGGCAGACGTGCGGGCCCCCGCCAAAGGCGACGTGATGGTTGGGGTTTGGGCGGTCGAGACGGAAGGAATTTGGATCTTCGTAGTGAGACTCGTCTCGGTTTGCTGACGCGATCCCGTACGCGACCTTTTCGCCAGCGCGTATTGGGATGCCGTGGATCTCAGTGTCTCGGATGCAGTCGCGCAGTAATACGGCGGTCGGCGGGTCAATTCGCAACGACTCTTCTACCGCGACTTCGATGAGCTCGGGGTTGTCTTGAAGTTGTCGGAAGATCTCCGGGCGTTGGCCCATGGTGACCAGCAGATTGCCGATGAGATTGCGTGTGGTTTCGTTACCCGCGACAAGTAGAAAGACCATGAGGGTGCGAACTTCAGTGTCGGTCAATCGTTGACCCTCCACATCTGTGGTGAGGAGCCGAGTCACGAAATCGTTTGGCGGGTTTTCGGCGCCGCGTCGCTCTGCAATCTGTCGATCGACATAGGTCGCAAATTCTGGATGCGCACCCGCGAAGCCTTCGCCTCGTTCGGTGCGATTCTTGGTCGGGTAATCGCCCTGCACAACGTCTCCGGACCACTGGCCCCAAAGATGGAAGTCTTCGGTCGGAACTCCCAGAAGCGTTGCGATCACTGAGGTGGGGAGCGGCATGACGAACTCGTTCATGAGCTCGCCTCCGCCTTTTGCGAGTACGCGCTCGAGCAGGGTGTGGGAGGTTTCGAGGGCGAAGGATTCGACATTCCCCAACCGGTGAGCCGCGATGGCCGAGTTTACGATGCGGCGAATCTTGCCGTGGCGCGGTTCTTCGATTTCGCTGATGAGCTGTTCCTCTTCGGGAACCACGACACCCGGGTCTCGAAAGCTTGATTTAAAACTCTCGATGTCCTTGGTGGCCGCGAGTACGTCGTCGAACAACGAAAAGAACCACACCCCGGTGCCTGTGCGCCAAACGGGAGCCTCAACCCGCAGTCGCGCGAACAGTTCGTAAGGAATCCCTGCGCGGGTATCGAGTGGGTCGCCAAAGTCGGTCATTTCAAGTTTCCTCATTCACACGGGTGTTGGATTCAAGTCAACCGGCTGCGCTTTACGCAAGAGAAGGCCAAAGGCTCTTTGCCGTACCCGCGAAACACCATGTCTGGTCTTCGGATGATAGGCACGAAAAGGCATCCTTCGCGAGCGCCACAAGCTCGTCATATGTGCGGTCATGGGTTTGGCAGAAATCGGAGCCCCACATTACGTGATCGGCGCCGAACTCGGACACAAGTTTTTGGATGAATTGACTCGGCTCCGCGTCGTCTTGAGAAGCCGCATCGATGACGATTGAAGAAACCTTGCAGTACAGATTGCCAAGGGTCGCCAACTCAAAGAGAGGGGACGCCGCGTCAAATGGCGGACCGTCGAGAGCCGGAAAGCCACAATGATCGAGCGAGACCCGCGTAGTTGGAAAACGCTCCAAGACCCGACGAAGTTGGGGGAGTTGGTGCCCAAAGATTGTAACGATGACATGCACACCGAGTTCCGCGGCTCTTTCCCATACCGGGTAGGTGCGTTCGTCGTCGAGCCACGAGTCTCCCCTAGCCGAGAGAGCGAAGAGTCGAATTCCCTGCATTTTCCGCTTGACCGCCCAGTGCTCCAGCATGCCAAGCGGATTATCGGCTTCCATGTCGATGCAACATGCACTGGCAAAGCGCTCCGGCGTCTTTGCCGCGCTGTCCGCGGTGTATGAATTGTCATAGGTGTAGGCGCCGATGGGTTGCACGAGCACAGCCTTCGACACACCCGTGGCGTCCATGCACGCCAAGAACTCAACGTCCGTGTGAGGCGATTGTTTATACCACTCGCCTGAAAGATTTCGCGGGTTGAGCGGATAGCGGTCGTGATCACTCGACACGATGTGAGTGTGGGTGTCGATGATCACGGGTTGGTCCGCGTGTCTTCGAGCCAATCGGGAAGTTCGATCGGCGGGTTTGGTAGTTGTACAGCGCCGCGTTCCTTAAGCAATGTCTTGAAGGCTCCTGGGTCTGCCGCCCACGAGCGCGGATCGCCCATCATGATTTCGAAGAGCTCGACGCCTTCTGGCCCTGCGATAAACGGACCGAACGATGCGCCGTGCTCAAGGGTAATGTGCATGCCTTTGGTGCACCGAACGTCGCCGCACATCATTTCTCCTTCGAGGACGAAGAGAATGTGATCGCTGTTGTGGCCATGCTTGTGGACCATCATGCCGGGGTCCCACTTTGCGTAGAGGCAAAGCAAGTCCTCCGTAAACTCGAGCCATTTTTCTCGAATGGATACACGCCGATCGTCATGCTGTTGCGCACGCACTTCTTGCCACGTTTCATCGTCGGCGTGGCGAAACTTGACTTGGGGGTTGTCTCGCTTCGGGGAATTCATGCGATGATCTCCTTTCCAAATGTAAGGATGCTCTCGAGATACGATTTCGGGTCTAAGCCTGGCAGCCCAAGGCTGAGCCATGTGACCCCTGCTGCTTCAAGGGCGCTCACCTGCTCGCGGAACGCAGAAGCGATTATGGGCTGTTGCGAATTCATGCCGTGGCCGAAGGGCACGAAGTTGACGTCGACGACGTCCTCTCTTCCGGTTGCGCGCGCAAGTTCGTGATACTGACGGATCTTCTCCGCGAGGTCGTCGATGGTTTCGATCGCGGACGTTCGCACCCGGCCCGCGTGGCTACGGGGCAAAGGGAAGGGGCTCCAGCCCTGCCCAAGCTCTGCCGCGCGACGAATCGCTCGAGGGCTATTGCCTCCGATCCAGAGCGGCGGATGTGGATGTTGAAACGGGGCGGGGAGGGCTGTGTTGTGTTGGGCATCAAAGGCCATCCCTTTGGCGGTGACCGATGATCCCGACCACGCCTGCTTCATCGTTGCGATGGCCTCGTCGGTCAGCTCGTTTCGGTTCGCAAAATCAGCGCCGAGGGCTTCGTACTCGTCTTCCATGTAACCCGCACCGACGCCCATAATGACGCGACCTTCGGAAACCACGTCGAGGCTCGCAATGGATTTCGCCGTGAGGAACGGATTGCGATAGGGCAACACGATCAGGTTCGTGTGAAGCCGCAAGGTTTTGGTGGCTGCGGCGGCTGCGGTGAGGGCGACGAATGGATCGAGACTGTGATGCCCTCCGCCACGCAACCACTCGTTACCGGGAATCGGATGCTCGGTGACATAACACGCGTCATAGCCCGCGTCTTCGATCGCCCGCGCGACTTCGGCGATTCGATCGAGCCGTAAGAAGTCGTCGCTGCGTTCGACACGATCGGTCGGGAGCTGAAGTGAATACTTCACTCGGGAATCGCCAGCCCGTAGAGTTTGGCGGCGTTGCGCGAAAAGAGGTTGTCCTTGATGCCTTCGTCGATATCGCTTCGTGCTTCTAAGATTTTTACTGAATCTGGAAACGCACAGTCGAAGTGACAGTAGTCGGACGAGTAACAAATGATGTCATCGGCGACGCTGCTGAACACATAGGGCGTCATTTTTTCGTCGGGTTCGGTCGTTAAGTGACATCGCCCCAAGAAGTACTCCGAGGGCGGGCGGTCAATGATCGGCGCTTGCTCGGGCATCATTTCCCAGTGTTCATCGAGGCGCTCAAGCCAGAACGGGAGCCAGCCCACCCCGGCTTCGAGGAAGCCAACCCGAAGCTCCGGGAAGCGGTGAAGGATCCCGCCGACGGTAAAATTGAACACCGCCTGCATGGCACCCACCGGATGCGTTATTGCGTGTATTCCCAACCGAGTGTCGAAGCGATCGATGATAAAAGGCGTCTGGCCAGGCGCTTGGCCACCACCGTGGGTGCACACTGCGACCCCCAAACGTTGGGCGGTTTCCCAAACCACATCGAAGCTTTCGTCGTCGAGGTTCTTGTCGCGAACATGCGTCGCGGTCACCATCCCGACGAACCCGTGCTGGCTTACGCAGCGTTCGAGCTCTTCGGCGGCCAGCTTGGGTTCGATCATCGGGAGCTTCGCAACGAGCTTGATGCGGTCGGGGGCGTAGCTCGCGTATTCTGCTCGCGCGTCGTTCATGGTGGCGCAGAGTGCCGCGGCGAAATCGCGATCCCCCATCGCCCATTCTTCTCCAGCACCAGGCGGGAACAACACGGCCACGTCGATCCCTTCGAGATCCATATCGACGAGGCGTTTCTCCGGGTCGAACATCCCCGGTTGCATGGGTGTACCGAATTCGAGGTCGTCCTCTGCCGGCGCCACGTCTGACGCGGCATCCGAAACCCGCATGCCCCCGCCGGGCACGTCGCTGTACTTGGCTCGAATCGACGCGATATATTCGAGCATCAAGCTCTTGTGTTTTGCGGGGATTCGCCGTCGCCACCCCAGTGGTTCGCCGCCGTGGCCATCTGCGTCGATCACATAACGACCGAACTGTCCCATCTCTTCTCTCCTTGGCTCGTTTTGAACTCGGTATTAGCCTGTCGGTGTAAGCAAGCGGATCACGTGGTCCACCGATGCATCAGCACGACGCAGTAGTTCGTCTATTTCAACGCCGCCCACCGGGTGTTCGATGGTTACGATTCTCGCGTTCTCCAGGCCGCATTGTCTTCCCGCCTGCGCGGCGAGGTCTGCGAAGTTTTCAGTTGCAAGAACGACGGTCGGTCGTCCCGCCCCTTCGAGGTGTACCGTGTCGTGGAGACTCCACGACGTGCAGGAGCCTCAATCCGCGGTTCCCGTCAGAACAATGTCGGCGTCTTTTATGATTCGATCGACTAGCTCTTCCTCGCATGGGGTCGCGGCAGTTTTCTTGCGTTCAAGTCCGACGAAGACCGCGCCGGTTCGTTCTGCCAAACGTTCGCCCACGCGACGCAAAAGAAACTCGGCACCGGGCTTGCCGTTGTCGAGTGCCAACACCCTCATGCCCGCCAATGCGTTCGGTGAAGGAGTCAAGCTCGTCATGGGGTGTCCCAGGTGTCCTTCGGGAGATTCAATTTGCATGGCAGTTTCCTTTGCTGTCTTTTGCGTCGCCTGCGAGTGGGCGCAATCGTTACGATTCGATTTCTCTCGTAATACTTTGGGTCATCCCCCAACTTGGGATCACGCAGCTGTGTTTCCCCGCGCCGCCCGCGACCAACACGCGGATGTTGTCGGGGTGGTCGGTGATCGGCATCGCGTCGTCGTCGTGCAGTGCCTTGATCCAAGGCCGAAACTGAACAACGTTGAACGTGTTACGCACGAGGCCAACTGGAAGCCGGGCAGTTTCATAGAGATACGACTGCACGTCGCGTCTTGTCCAACCCGCCTGAGCGATGGTGGCCGCATGTTCTGGGCCAAGGATCACGAAGAATTCCGCCGACGAAACCGGCGCGTTATTCGAACCCAGTGTCGCCATGACGCTCGCCGCTTTGTCGAGAATGGGTGCGGGTTCGTCACTTTCCATATCGTGGAAGTTGTGAGGGTTCTCTCCGCAAGTCACCGTGACCGAACTCGCTGCGCGCATCCCGAGGCTGCGCGGATAACTCTCCCACGGACTCTCGCCCTCGTTCTCGGCAATGCAATAGCTGTACTTCGCGGGTTGCCCCTGGGTTGATGCGTCGCCATCACCAGGCCGGGCTCCCGCGATGTGGATCAAGGCGAGTCGGACCGCTCTGCCAAGCGTTGCATTCGCACGGACACCTGGGCCAAAGGTGCCGAGTCCCGCATTGAAACCCAGGTTTTCGGTTGTCTCCCCATGAACGATCACGAGAGGCGCGCACGGATGAGTCGTCGCGTTGATGCCGCGCAAGTTGAAGTCAGGGTGCGCCATTGCGCGCACGGCAGTCGCGAGCACCGGCAAAACGCCGGGGCGGCAACCTGCGAGCACCGCGTTTACCGCAAGTGCGCGACGCGTCACTTCTCCGTTGCGCGGCGGCAAGGTTGCGATGACTTCATCGGCGAAGCGCCCGCCGGTTGATTTGTTGCCGCCAAGCATGGCATCTACACGATCTTTGGTTGGGGGGACTAGCGGTAGGCCATCTCCCCAGCCTCGTCGTTCGAACAAGTCAAACATTTCTTCTGGGGAACCGGTTGCAAGTTCAAGAGCTTCATCGTGCATCATCATCGCGTCGCTCCGGTGTGAAGGTGCGTGCCCACCGGACGAACAAGCTGGCCGGGTAGAGCTGCCTGCAACTTTCCGTTCAACACGATCGGCTCGCCGTTGACAATCGTCGCCATAAAGCCGCGTGGCCGAGCGCTGTATCGTCCTTCGCCGCCGGGCAAGTCGTAGACCATGCGCTTGGTTCCAGGGCCAACGGTCTCTGGATCGAAGATCATGATGTCGGCAGCGTATCCGGGCAGGATTGCGCCACGCCCCGCGAAGCCCGCCAGCGCCGCGGGGACTTGGGTCAGCTGGCGAATGCCTTCTTCCAAAGTCCATTCGCCGCGATCGAGCACCCAGGAGCGCAGGAAGTAGCTCGACCAATCTGCTCCGTCATCTCGGTCGAGGTGCGCGCCTCCGTCAGATACGCCCATCAACATTGAAGGGTGTTTCATGCTTTCGCGGACAGCCTCTTCCCACGCCGCGGTTTTGTTCTCCCAGCGAAACTTCATCTTCAACTCTTCTGCGAGGGCAAGGTCGAGCATCGCGTCTGCAGGGTGTTTGTTTAGTTCGCTGGCGATGTCGAGAATGGACCGACGCAGAAAACGTTCGTGTTCGGGGCGGGTGACCTCGTCTACGAATGTCACGTCCCAGTGCGGTGGGGGCAGCGTCGAGCCGGCATCCGGGTCGCGATTGGGCTGATCCACCGCGGGTCGCATGCGATCGCGAGCCTCTGGATCTCGAAGCCGCTTGAGTTTGTTTTCATGAGAGAGATCCATGAACTCGTGCCAGGGGAAGACGCCTGCATAAAGAGACGAACCTGCGTCCAAGTCGATGGGGCGATCGAAGGGGTGATTGCGTAGGAGCGAAAAGATGGCCGCGCCTTGCGAGGCAGCACGATCGAAGAACGCTTTGGCTTGTCCCCATGCTGCGTTGGGCGCATCGACTTTGTCGCGCCCCCCGACGCCTTGAATCACGATCGGAAGGCGGCTCCGAATGCCGAGCTCGATCAGGAGGTCTTCGTCTTCACGATTGAGTCCGCCGATTACACTTTTGGGCAGGTACGAAATACTCCCGCCACCGGCAAGCCCGGCGGCTTCGACCAACGTCGCAAGTTCTTCGCGCGATGAAAAGCGACTTGGAATAGGGCGATCATCGCCGTCGAGTTGAGTCGGGACATGGGACGACGAAAACCCCGCGGCGCCGGCCCGCATCGCTTCGCGAACCAGGGCCGACATCTCTTCAACTTCTTGAGAGGTTGCTTCGCGCTGTGAGCCGTCGGCTCCCATGACGTAGCGGCGCAAACTCGAATGGCCGATGTAGCAGGCGAGGTTCACGCCCAGGTTTGCGCTACGCGCTGCGAGATATTCAGGGAAGGTCTCGAAGTCCCACTTCACACCGTCGAGGGCGACTTCTGCCATTCCTTCGACTTTGGCGAAGAGGGCTTGGGTGTAGTCGCGTGCATCTTTGCGCGTCGGCGCGATCGAAAAACCGCAATTGCCAGCGACCACAGTTGTGACGCCGTGGTAGCAAGACGACGTCGCATACGGATCGGATGTCAATTGCGGATCGTAGTGGGTGTGAAGGTCAATAATTCCGGGGGCGACAATATGGCCATCGGCATTGATGACCTGCGAAGCATCTTCGGCGTTGGGGATGTGACCGACCGCGGCGATCATTCCATTCGCAACCGCGACATCGGCACGCCGCCGAGCGAGTCCGGTTCCGTCGGCCACAATGCCGCCGCGGATCACGAGGTCGTAACTCATCGTGCCGAACCGGTTTCAAAAGCGTCGAGGAGTCGGGTGAGGGCGGTGTCTGCCTCAGCTAAAGCTCTAGGCGAAAGCGGGCTGAACAACTCTTGGGTCGCGACAAGATATGCTTTGAAGATTTGATCCTGTACATCAAGACCCGCAGGGGTTAGCGATGCCAACGATCCGCGGCCATCGTGTGGATCCTTCGTTCGTTCTACGAGCCCGCGAAGTTCGAGGTTCTTCAGGCTCTTCGTCATCCCTCCCGAAGATCGTTGGAGGCCGCTGTAGAGTTTGCTTGGCGAAAGTTGGTACGGAGTGCCGGCCCGGCGCAGCGCCGCAAGCACCGCATACTCACCGGTCGAAACCCCAAATGGCGCGACGATTTCCTGTTGAAAGGTGTCGATGAGCACGCTGAGCTGCGCAAGCCGGGTCATCGGGGCAAGCACCGTGGTGTCGAGATCCGCGTACTCGTTCTTCCAGGCAGCCGATAGATCTTCGAGCCAACTCATCATTCGCTCCTCGCCGGGTCCAACGTCTGGAACCCCACACCGTGCTTCGATCGGTATTCTGCGCGCCAGAAAGCTTTCTGGCAAGGTGTTTTTACGAGGAACTGCCCTCTATTGTGTGCTGATCGGATGGGTCAAGCTCGGCCGGGATCAAGCGCAGTCCCACTCACGGGGCTCGAGCGCGATCCAATATAAAACGCGGTGAGCTTGTTGCCGACTCGACTACGAAATGATCCTGTGCCTGCAAGCCGGATGACGTCGAGTCGAAAGACGATAGCGAGATCCATCAAATCTACTGTTTGGTGAGGTCCTCGGTCAGCGCCTTGACCGTCATAAGAACCTTTGTCCGATGACCCTTCATGACCGCGCTGAACAGCGTACCGGTTACGCGGACGCGTTGATCGATGAGTTTCATGGACTGTCCCAACGGCACGACGAGTTGAAGCTCCTTCACTCCGGTTTGGGTCCGCGAGTTGAATGTGCTCTCGTGGTTGCCCTTCACACAGATAGGCTCGTCGAGCTGCAAAAACAGCACCCGCTCTGCGAAGTCGCCTTTGGCAATACTCAAGTAGCCGGGGGGGCCAGGAAGTGATTTCGACACGAAAACGCCCTTCAACAAAACCGAGACGGGTTCGAATTTTAAACAACGCGCCGACGCCAACGTTGGAGTCAATCCAAGAAGGACCACCACCAAAAGAAGATGTTTCATCAATCGCCTCCCCACTCCTGTGAATTCTCGAATAAAGGTACCGAAAGTCGAGGCATGGGTGGGGCGTTGGCGTCGATTACTGCAGGTCGCACGAGCATCCAATAAAATCTCCCATCACAAGCAACTTTGGTCAGGGTTTTAAACGAGGAGTAGTGAGCGTCTTCCAGGTTTTCTGATCGTCGGAGCGGGGAAATCAATAGATCGTTGGGGAGGCGTCTCCCGGGTACCTCTGTGACTCCGATGTACCCACTGAAATCGATCGCGTGTGACCGGGCGCAAAGGCGATCGCGCTGCTGCGCGATCCCGTGGGACGGTGGCGCAAGGCCCGAGGCGAGGGCGCGCTTCGAGGACTGCGCTCGAAGAAGCGCGATGTAAAACCCAAGGCGCACGATCCACGAGTCTCCAGCGAAAGCAGATTCCCGAGCCCGGCACGGGTGTGACGTTTGCCCTCGGGTCGGTATCGCCACGGTGGCTGATTCGTAGGGCGCGTGGGTGTGAAGCACGCATTCACTTCTGGAACCCGCCCTGGGAGGCTAAGATGCGGCGCCATTTCGCATCAAATTATTCCCCGCCATTGGAGCGCGCTCAATGCCAAAGGCCATCTTACTCATCGTGGGTCCAACCGTGCTCTACATCACGTTGGGCGTACTTCGACGTGCCTTGTTTTAAGGGCGATAGGGAGACTGGGTAGAGCCGATGCCTCGACTCACCAAAATTACCGAGCTCTCGACGATCGATCAGTTGATCATCGGCATCTTGGTCCTGTTCTTATTCGTCTTCGCGTTCGAGTTGTTTCTCGTTGTGCCGTGCGGCGGGTGGGAAAACCTTGAAGGCTGCAACGGCGCCTCGGCCGACGCGGCCAAAGCGGCCTGGCAGGGCTACTACGAAATTGATCCGTACTGGGGTGTCATGCCCGACTGGTACGCGAACATCATGAACGCCCAAGACCTGATCTACAACCCGTTCTGGTCGCTCGCGTTGTTCATGTTTCTGACGAACCGGCAAGACACACCCTGGTTCCGCACCGCGATGATTCTTGTTGCGACCGCGACGATGACGACATCGCTTCTGGTGTTTGCAACCCAGTTTGTTCATCCCGATGTGACGACCTTTATGAAGATCGCGCTACTCCAGGTGAATGGTCCTTGGGTTATGGCTCCGATGCTCTTTATCTATCGGATGCACCGGGCTGGCTCTACGGCTAGTTGAACACGGAGACGTCGAATGGGCAACGCAAGTCCGCATGGCGAACAAAGATCTGCTGAGCTGAACTTGCCGCCCGGGCCTAGTTACCCGACGCCCTTTCATTACTTCAAAGAGTTGAAGGCCGGTCCGCTCGAGTTTTACCGCGGCTTAATCGAAGAGTACGGTGACATCGCGTGCGTCAAGATGTGGCCGCGGTGTCAGGTGGTTGTCGCCCATCCTCGGCATTTTCGACACGTCTTGATCAATGAGATCGAGCGCTATCCGAAGGGGATCACGTTCGCCCGCCGCAAGGACATCGGTGGCGAGGGGCTCTTCTTCAGCGAGGGGAACCTTTGGAAGACGCAACGGCGAATGATGATGCCCTCATTTCGTCGCAGCGCGCTTGTCGATCTCATTCCTCACATGACCATCGGCGCGAACGCATTTGTCGAACGCATGGAGAAGCGCATCGGCGAGCCCGCGTTCAATATCGCGCCCGACACGGCGAAGGTCGCGATGGACGTTGCGTGTCGCGCCTTCTTTGGTAGCGACATCCTTGACCGCGCCCAAGCGCTTCACGAAGCGCTCTGGGCATCAAGCCAGTACACGGGCTACGTCTCAACCAACCCGTTGGCTCCGCCGCTTTGGTTTCCCACGAAGCGAAACCGACAAGCCCGCGGCGCACTCAAGACAATGTATGGCGCCATCGACGAACTCATCGCCGAGAACCGCGCCCGGGGAGACGAGGACAACGTTCTCGCGCGTCTCAATGCCAACGTCGCAGATGGGCAGATGACAGAGCAACAACTTCGATACGAAATGTGGACGCTGCTGAATGCAGGGCACGAGACCACAGCGACCACGCTGGCATTTGCTTTCGCACTGCTGAGCGAAAACCCGCAAGCGCGCGAACGCGTCGAGCAAGAGGCGGCCACGCTGGGGAGTAGGCCAGTGACACATGAAGGTCTCTCGTCTCTAGAGTTCACCCAGCGCGTCGTCCGCGAAACCCTGCGCCTGTTCCCACCGGCGTGGGGGACGGGGCGCGAGTGCGTCGAAGAGGACGTGATCGATGGCTACCGAATTCCCGCAAAGTCGATTCTGACGACCCTCTTCTATGTGGCGCAAAAGAATCCGGTTTACTGGGATGAGCCGGAACGTTTTGATCCCGATCGCTTCCTTCCGGAACGTTCGGTAGATCGTCCCGCCGAGTCCTGGTGTCCATTTGGGCTTGGGGGAAGAAGTTGTATTGGGGAGGACTTCGCGTTGATGGAAGCTACGATCATTCTCGCTAGCGTGGCACAGCGCATTGAACTTCGTCTCGAACCCGGCGCCCCTGTCGAGGGCCAAGTGTTCGGGATCGGTCCGCTGCGTCCGGCTCGCGGAATTTCGATGACGGTGCACAGACGCGCCTAGCAGGGTCGGATGCACTTTAGACGAGACTCGCAATCTCAACGTCGCAGTGAAACCAGGAGACCACCAACATGTCTGATAGTCCCGACCCCTTTGCTCAATCCCGACTCGGCCCTGTCACGTTGCGCAACCGCATCATTCGAGCCGCCACCTTCGAAGGAATGACGGGAGACCAGTGCGTAAGCGATCGGCTGATCGCGTTTCACCGCGCGGCTGCCCGCGGTGGCGTCGGCATGACGACGATGGCCTTTTGTGCCGTGTCGCCCGATGGTGCGGGAACACCTAACGAGTTGGTCCTGACGAAGTCTGCGTTGCCCGGGCTCCGTGAATTGGCCGAAGCGGTGCACGCAGAAGGCGCGGCGGTTTCCGCGCAGATTGGCCACGCGGGTGCCGTCGCTGCGGCTGCGGGGCTTCCCGCGATTGCTCCATCCAAAACGTTCAGTCCACTTGCCATGAAGAGAACAAAGGAAGCGAGCGCCGCGGACATTGAGCGGATCACGAACGACTTCATCGCGGGCGCGAAACTACTCTTGGAAGCGGGTTTTGACGCGGTTGAAATCCATCTAGGCCACGGATACCTACTGAGTGAATTTCTTTCGCCCTCGCTGAACCGCCGCAAAGATCAATGGGGTGGCTCGCTTGAGAACCGAGCACGTTTCGCTCGGGACGTTGTAAAGGCGGTCCGGGAAGCCGTCGGTGATCGCATGGCGGTCCTCGCCAAGCTCAATATGTCGGACGGCGTTCCCGGCGGGCTTTGGGTCGACGAAAGCATTCAGGTTGCCCGCTTACTCGAAGCGGACGGCGCGCTCGACGCGCTCGAACTCACTGGGGGTAGCTCGCTTCAGAACCCGATGTACTTGTTTCGAGGAGAGGCACCGATCCACGAAATGGGAGATTCGATGCCCAAGGCCGTGGCGATCGGTCTCAAACTGTTCGGACGCTTTTTCTTTAAGTCGTATCCATTCGAAGAGGCGTACTTCCGCTCCTATGCCCGCCAGTTTCGTGCGGCGCTCGACATGCCGCTGATCCTTTTGGGTGGCATCAACAAACGAGAGACGATTGATCAGGCCATGAAAGAGGGTTTTGAGTTTGTTGCGATGGGACGTGGGCTTCTCCGAGATCCAGGCCTCGTGAACGCGATGGCCAAGGGAGAGTCGGAAGAATCTTTGTGCGTGCACTGCAATAAATGCATGGCCACGATCTATGCCGGGACACATTGCGTCCTTGTCGACGAAGCGCATCGCGTCTAGCCAAGCTAAGGGAAGGAAGCGATGCTTAGAACAGTTTCGAACGGAGTCTTGACCCTTGTCATCATCGTGGTCTCAACCGCGTTGTTCGGCTGTGCTGGCATGTCATCACCGACACCCACCGTGCTTGAACCCCGAGATGAGCTCGGCGCTGCGTTTGATCAGCTGGTCGACACCCTGCGAGACGTTGAGCGAGACATTCGCATGCAACCCGCATTTGTATCGGAAGCCGAGCGCGTCGGGGGCTACCGCCACATCATGCGGTCGTTTGCGAAGGGGATGGAAGCGGAGGTTCTTCAGGACGCCGACTACCCGTACTTCCGCATCCTCGATTGGTGGCTGCGTGAGGGCGGCGACAACCCTGACCAACGCTATGCCTTCAGTCCCATTCGCGGCGGGGAGGCTTACCGAGTGTGGGGCGAGTTGGGCTCGGCAACGCGGGTCGAGTTTCAGATTTACGCAGGACGACCATGGGACGGGACCGGTTCTTCGGCTGGGTTTCTTGCGTTCGAAGACATCGAGATCTCTGAGGACGGTTCATTCGAGATCTTGGTTTCGCCCGATGAGCAGGAAGGAAACTGGCTCGTGAATCCACCCGAGGGCACCACGATCTTTGTGCGGCATATATACGCGGACTGGTCGGATGCCATCACCGGAGATGTACATATTGACCGCGTGGGATTCGAGGGGAAGCGAAAGCCACAGGAGACGGCTTCGGAACTTGCCGGTCGTATGCGGGCGACGAGTGTGATGTTCGGCACGACGGCGCGGACATGGCCAACTTTTGTCGCGCGCCGCTACATGGCGAGTCGCGAAAAGAATACCGTCTCGCCCCCCTACGATACTTATGCCCTGGGCGGCGCGAAGGGACGTTGGATGAGCGGCGGGCACTTCGAACTGGACGACGATCAAGCGTTCGTCATTCGCATGCCTCGAACCGGCGCACAGTATCAAGCCATCCAACTTGCCGACTTGTGGATGGCTTCAATGGAACACGGAAATCAGGTGTCGAGTCTTACCAACGAACAATCGACCCGCGCACCCGATGACGCCTACCACTATGTGATCAGCAATAAGGATCCGGGCTATGCGAACTGGCTCGACGCGGGCGCGCTCCGGCGGGGTCTTTTCCTGATCCGCTGGGACGGAGTGCAGCGGGAGCTTGAACCAAACCAGTTTCCAAGTGGGGAGTTGGTTCCGATCGCAAAGCTCCCCGAAAGGATTCCGGGATTTACGGTGGTTGACGAAGCCGAACGCGATGCAACACGTCGCGCGCGTCGCCGTCACTTGCAGCTTCGATCACATCGTTAAGGGGCGGGTTGACCAACGGCGACTCGAACGAGATCCCGCCACGAGAGCCGAAGCTTCGCTGGTTGCTGCTGATCTTCGCGTAGTGCTTGTACACATCGCTGGACAGCGTGTCGACGGTCAAGCCTGACGATTTGACTTGCATGTTTTCAACGCAGCCGCTCAACGCAATCGCGGCACATAGGGCGGCGAAACAAAATCGAATCTTCATCAGTCATTTCCCTTCCCTTGGGTGTCAGCTTCTCAATGGGGACGCTTTTTCGAGACCGGTTGGTTGCCGAGCACAAGGCACTCGGCTCCGGTCGACTCCCGAACAAGTCCTTACTCGAAGTCAGATTCGAGTACTTCCCCGACCAACGAGTCGACTTCATTGCTCGGCAACGAGAACGTGTAAGCAAATGCCTCTTGGGGAAAAACCGCGTGATTGGCACCGGCTCAGCGTATTCCGAGAGGGGCGAATGCCACGACACTGGGATTGATGCGCTGTCACCTGTATTCACTGCTCAATTCGTTTGAATGCGTCATCCGTATTCTCGGTCGGATGTCTTACCCTCGGCTGCGTCGTGGTGCGAAATGGTCGATTGATTTCACGGAGAAACATCCATGCTCGACATCTGCAAGACCGTAACGCTCGAAATCCTTCGCACCGTTCCAATGGGGCTGATCCTGGGCGATGACGAAGACGAGGTGCTGCTTCCCACGCGTTACGTGCCCAAAGACGTAGCGCCCGGGGACGCAATCGAGGTCTTCCTTTATACGGACTCCGAAGACCGCCCGATCGCAACCACCGAAAAGCCATTGGCCCAGGCCGACGAATTTGCGTGTCTGCGCGTTGTGTCGGTGACGAAGACCGGTGCATTTCTAGACTGGGGGCTCCCGAAAGATCTCTTGCTGCCGTTTGCTCGCCAGGTCCACACCGTGAGTCCAGACGAGCGAGTGGTGGTGCGCGTTTTGTTGGATGAAGTCTCCCAGCGCCCAGTCGCGACGGCGAAGTTCCAACGCTACGTGGAGCTACCGCCCGAAGACTTGCGTGAGGGACAAGCCATTGAATGGATGGTTTTCGAAGAGACAGATCTGGGTAGCAAGGCGATCGTCAACGGCGAATTCGAGGGGCTCTTTTATGGTGCTGCCCGCGAATCTGGCCTCAAACGCGGGGACACCGGGTCGGGGTACGTGCAGCGAATTCGCGACGATGGCAAGATCGATTTGTCGCGCACGCCCAGTGGTTTGGCTGGGATCGACAACGCGCGCGATGTGCTTCTAGAAGCGCTGCGCCAAGCAGGCGGGAAACTCGAGCTGGGCGATCGCAGTGACCCCAATAAAATCCGGAGCACACTGGGCCTGAGCAAAAAGGCCTTCAAGCGAGCGGCGGGTGCCCTATACCGCGAGCGAAAGGTCCATGTCGAAGAACATTCGATTGAGCTAATCGACAAATAGATCGTGACCGTCGCTGGCGGCTTGGCGAACTACCCCATCGGATACATGATCTCGCGCGTCACTTTGTCGATCTTTTTCATCAAGGTCGCATCGAGTTCTAGGTCCGATGCCGCAAGAATTTCGGGCAGCTGGTCTTCGTGACTGACGCCGACGATCGTTGACGCCACGAAGTGGTGCTGCTTCGACCAGGCCGTTGCCATGGTGACCACCGACATTTCCGCTTCGGCCGCGATGGCCATGAACTTCTCCGTTGAGGCCAACGACTTGGGGTTCACGAAACGGCTGGCCATGATTTCTTGGCGTCCACCCAATTCGATGTAGCGAGAAAAGCGCGCGCCGTGTGGGGTCTGGCCGTTGTTGTATTTGCCCGAGAGAACGCCACCCGCAAGTGGTGAATACGGGATCAAGCTCACGCCTTCACGCCGACAGATTTGTGCGAGATCGTCTTCGAAGCGTCGGTTGTTCATGCTGAAGTTGTTTTGAATGGTTTGGTATCGCGTGACGCCAAGACGGCGAGAAGCTTCGAGGCTCTTCATCAAACCCCAACTCGATTCATTGCTGCAGCCCGTGACGCGAACTTTGCCGGCGCGAACCAACTCGTCGAGGGTTTCCATCGTTTCGTCGAAGCCGGTGCCATGGTCCGGCCAATGGGTTTGGTATAGGTCGATGTAGTCGGTGTCGAGCCGCTTCAGACTGGCCTCGATTGCTCGGATAATGTTGTGTCGATCGACCGCCGTCATGCCGGCTCTTTGGGAAGATGTCACCCACCCGTGGCTCGGCCCGCTGACCTTGGTGGCAAGGATGATCGCATCCCGGTCTTTCGTTTTGAGCCACTTGCCCACGATCTCTTCGGTTCGGCCGACCCACTTCGTGTCCGGCGGAACAGGGTAGTTCTCGGCCGTATCGAAAAAATTGATCCCCGCTTCGAATGATTGATCCAGGATGCGCATCGACATCTTTTCGTCGGTTTGGGAGCCGAAGGTCATGGTGCCCATGCAAATGTCTGACACGTAGATAGGGCTCTGTCCGAGGCGACGGTGATTCATAGCTGTACTCCAGTTTTCGCGGGTCGCTCAACCCCGCACAAAGGTGCGAAGTTGCACGACGTCAAATAAGTCGATGAGGTCGGTAGATGTCTGATGTCGAAGTCTAGCGAGTGTGTCCGGTTACTCCTCGTGGAGTCCCCGGGAGATCACAGTGTGGGCGCGAGATGGATGGAAGTGGGCAGCCGCTACCGCTCAGACCCACGTTCCTTTGCACTGCCGAGGATCTGAGGATCGCTCTGCCGTGAAAGTGGGCCGAGTGATCCTCCTGCATACTTGGTGAACGTGGGTCCGAGAACTGTAAAGCATGTCACTCTGCACTCGGCAGGTGCGGCACCCACGACGGCTACCGGAAGAACCCCAGTGACGTAGACCTCGGCCGGCAACACGTGTGTGTAAACTTTACCTGTAGAATAGGTGAGTTCATGGGTCATCCGCGTTCTCTAGTGAGGCCGAGCAAATGGGTAATGGGTCAAGATCGTCACGACTGTAGGAGCGCAGTTTGAAAATTGAGCATTTCGATGGACCGATTGGGGGAGAGGTCACTGGCGTCGATTTGTCGGCGATCGCGGACGGCGACTTTGAGGCTTTGTATCAGGCATGGATCGAACGCGGTGTGCTGCGGATTCGCGATCAGCAGCTTGACGATATTGCGCTCCAGACCTTTAGCGCGCGATTCGGCCCGCTCGAAGAGATTCCAGTCTTGCTCTCGGAGGCGGAACGGTCGCAGCAGCCGAGTCTGTACGTCACTGTGATCTCGAACATTGTCGTCAACGGTGCACCGATCGGCGGTCTTGCAAACAAAGAAGCGGCCTGGCATTCGGACATGACCTACATCGAGACGCCGCCACCTGCGAGTATCTTGCACGCGATTGAAGTCCCGGCGAAGGGTGGGGACACGCAGTTCGCCTGTCAGGTGGCAGCCCTCATGGCTCTGCCCGAAGACTTACTCTCGGAGATTTCGGGCATATCGATCAAGCACGATGCGTCACACACAAGCATCGGAAACTTGCGCCGCGGTTTCGAAGAAGTCGAAGACGTACGAAAGGTCCCGGGCGTGGCGCACCCCATCATCAAGCGCCACGAAGAGTCGGGGCATGACGCGCTCTTTTTAGGTCGGCGCGACTTCGCCTACGTCGAGGGATTGGAAATCGATGAGAGTGAGGAATTGCTCGATCGAATCTGGCGCTATGCGGCACTTCCTCAGAATGTTTGGACTCAGCATTGGCGTGTTGGTGACGTGATCATCTGGGACAACCGCCGTGTGTTGCACCGGCGAGACGATTTCGATCAAGCGGCGCGACGTTTGATGAAACGATGTCAGGTGTTGGCGCGAGAAGCACCCAGCACATCTCCGATAATCGACTAGAATCCGCATGTTGTTGCCGTGAACCATTCGGATTCGAAGGTCACTTCGACATCGGCCTCCCAGGTTTTCCTGAACTTTTTTGTGAGAAATCGATGACACGAGCGACTGCGCTGATCTTGACCGCGATGACGGGCTTCAGTGGGCTGGTCTATGAGGTGGTCTGGCAGAAGTACCTCGCGACCCTACTCGGATCTCACAGCGAGGCCACCGCCACCGTTCTCGCCATTTTCTTGGGCGGGTTGTCCCTTGGCTACTGGTTCTTTGGGGCGCTGACGCGCCGCGAAATCGTAAATGCCCAGGAAGCTGGATTGCCTCCGCGATTGCTCTTCATTTACGGAGGCCTCGAGTTCGGGATCGGTGTCTACGTTGTCGTGTTCCCATGGCTCTTTGAGATCATCCAGGCACTGTCACTCGCGATCCCGCACGGAGCAGGGGGGGTGGGTTTCGCAATGGATGTCCTGCTCACGGTCGTCCTGGTAGGACCTGCAACCGTGGCCATGGGTGGAACGATCCCGATCCTCACCCAGGCGCTCGCGAAAGATCTTGAAGACGCGACGCGGTTTCATGCCCTGGTTTACGCACTCAATACTGCGGGTGCCTTCGCCGGGGCCCTGGCCGCGGGCTTCGTGCTAATCCCATGGCTTGGCCTCGTGACCGTCTTGTACGCAATGGGCGCGATCAACTTGTTCGCGGGCAGTGTTTTTATGCTCATTGGTCGCAAGGGTGGCGCCGTCGTCTCTCTTTCATCAACGAACGGCTCATTAAGTTCGCGCGAAACCTTTCATATCTACCACGCCGTGGCCCTGTTGACCGGTTTCGCAATGATGTCGTTGCAGACCACTGCGATTCGCGTTGCAGGCCTCTCGTTCGGGTCGTCGCAATTTACGTTCTCGATGGTCGTCGCGGTGTTCGTTCTCTGCATCGCGCTCGGAAGCTTTGTTGTTTCGACGTTTGATCGCATTTCGAAGGGATGGGTGGTTGCCAATCAATGGCTGTTGGCCCTTGCATTCGCAGTGCTCTACTTCCAAGTGGAAAAGTCGCCTTACTGGGTTCATGCGTTGCGCTCGGTGTTTCGCAGTACGGATGCGTCCTTCGCACCGTTTCATACCGCTGGATTTTTGTCGATTCTCGTGATGATTGGCGTGCCGGTGGTCATTTCCGGCGCTGTACTGCCGTTGCTCTTTCACCTGATGCGGCGGGAAGCAGATCACCTGGGTGACGTTTCGGGCAGGCTCTACGGGTGGAACACCGTGGGTTCGCTGCTCGGTGCGCTCCTTGGTGGATATGTTCTGTTTTTCTGGTTCGAGATGCACGAGGTCTACCGAATTGCGGTTGCTGCTCTGGGCATTGGCGCAGTGGCGTTGACCGTTCGTGTCTTCGAGTGGAGCCGGCTTACAAGTGGCATTGCGCTCGTGTGCATTGTCGGCGGACTGATTAGCCTGCCCGAATGGGACTACCGCAACCTACATTCTGGTTTGTTTCGATACAGAACAGCAATGCCTGGCACCGAACAAGGCTTCGAAGCTTTCAATGCAGCGAACGGTCTTATTAGCAAGCGGAATACGGTATTTGTGACCGACGACCCCATCGCGTCCGTCATGGCCTACGAAATTGTTCGAGACGACGCGCCAAAGTCGCTGTCGATCCTGGTCAACGGGAAATCAGACGGGAACACCCTCGGTGATCATCGCACGATGAGCCTGCTTGCAACGATTCCCGCGTTGCTCGCAGAGCGAGCCGAACGTGGCTTTGTGATCGGATGGGGGACTGGCGTTACGGCCGGGCAACTTGCTTTGTTTGATTCGATTCAAACTGTGGACGTTGCCGAAATATCTCCCGGTGTCATTGCGGCGTCTCCACTGTTCGACTTTGCCAACGGAAATGCGTCCACCAACCCGAAGATCAACGTCATTCAAAGCGACGCATACAGAGCGCTCGTTCGGTCCGACGAAACCTATGACGTCATCATTTCGGAGCCGAGTAACCCTTGGGTGACGGGGATCGAGATGCTCTTTAGTCAAGAGTTCCTGGAAGTCGCAAAGGGCAAGTTGAGCCCAGGCGGGGTGTACGGCCAGTGGTACCACGAATACGAAACCAACCCCGAGGTGCTCGAGATTGTTCTGCGTACCTATGCGTCTGTGTTCGATCATGTCGCGGTGTGGCGAAGTATCTATCCCGACCTTTTGTTGATCGGTTTTGACGACCCTGATAGCGCGCTCGACATCGAGAGACTCGAGAAACGAATGCGCAGGCCCGACTTCCGGAGCGCACTACACGCGGCGCATATCCACAGCATTCCCGAAATGCTCGCGCATGAATTGTTGCCGCAAGGGGTTGTGCATGCGCTGGAACTTCAAGGCCCGGTTCACAGCCTGTATCATCCGATCTTGAGCGATGCCGCGGGCCGAGCCTTCTTTTCGGGCGGGATCGCTGGCTTTTCGCATAGCGGCGCGAGCAAGCCGGCTGCCGCTGGCAGAGCCAATTCGCTGATTCGTCGATATGTCGATCGTCACGGCGGCGAACTTCAAGACCCGGCGCGAGAAGCTTATATTATGGAAGTGTGTCGAATTCATGGCTTCATTTGTCTCGCCCCACTCGCACAATGGATGCATGAAGCGCCAGAGTCGCCAGGCTTGGATCGTGCAAAGAAGCGCGTCGACCGGTTCGTTAAACAGGAGAAACTGCGTCTCGCCGGAAGGTACGTGCGTCTCGCTAAACCTCCTGATCTAGATGTGATGTCCGCGTTATTTCGCACACAAGAAGAGGACAACGCGATTTCCAGTTCTGACATGATCCATTTGCAGACCGCGCAACGGGCGAGTCGCGAATACCGAGACTTTTATTTTCACGGGAGTCCCTTTGAGGCGAGCTCATTAGAATGGATCTGGTCACAGTGTGGCGAGAACCCGATGACGAGGAGGCAGTGTGCTGCCGAGGTTCGGGAGCGAGATCAAAAGCCGCCCGTGTCTGACTTCGTCGCTGAAGTCGACCGATGCATGCAGGCCCTCGTCGATGGACCCGCATGCAAAGAAGGGCGGGACGAAGCCCATGCACTCATTGAGTCGACTAGGTAGCCATTTGCGAAATCTGGGAAGTGTCCGTTGAAGTTCGAGTGGCAAAAGGAGCTGAGTCTTTCGATTGCACTCGGGTTATTGACCCTTGTCGCGTTCGGGTTCTTGTTTGAGGAAGGCGCTGTTCCGTATTCGCCGCATTCGGACTTCATCGCCGAACATCTGCCGTTGAAGCATGCGGCCTATGCGTCCATGTCGTCTGGGCACGGGCTTCCGTTTTGGCGCTCAGACATGCTTTCGGGTGGGCCAGCTCTCACGAATCCGCAGGCGTTGTACTCGAACCCGTTACAGCTTCCGTTTCTCTGGTCGCCGCCCGCCGAAGCGGCGGGCCCGTCGATCTGGCTGCACTTTCTCGCGATGGCGCTTTCGATGCAGGTACTGGGAGGCGCGCTTGGGCTCGGTTGGCTCGCGCGCATCTTTGTCGCCGTGGCGGGCTTGTTCAGTTTTAAGCTCATCATAATGACCTACGCAGGTTGGCTCCCAGTTCTACCCGGCTTTGTCACAGCGCCACTATTGATGGCGGCCTTGCTCAAGACGATCGACCGACCCGGCGTTGCTGCAGCGCTGTGGCTCACAACGGGTGGGGTTCTGGGGCTGCAGTCCGGTCACCTTCAGGTGACTTACTACGTCACACTGATGTTTGGCGTCTACGTCATGATGGTCTGTCTTGCGAAGCTGCGGGCCGCCGAAAGCACGGAAGCCCGGCAGCTGCTGGTGACATGCATCGCATCCGTGGTTGTGGCCGGGTTGTCGTCGGCATTTCTTTTTGTCCCGCTATTTTCGGAAATCGATCTAACGGCGCGTACTACGTCTGACTACGAGTTTCTCCAGAGCGGTGGTGTGTACGCCGCACGAAATTTGGCGACGTTCATTCATCCAGAAATCTTGGGGTCGCCACTCGATGGCACTTACGCCCCAGTCGGTCTTTGGGAAAATGTTGCTTACTTCGGCGTCATCGCGCAGATCCTGGCAGTTGCGGGTGCGATTCTCGGAGGGCATCGCCGACACGTGCGTTTTTTGACGATGGGGCTGATTGCGTCCGTCGTGCTTTCCTTCGATTCGTTTCTGTTGCGCGCCGCATATGAATGGGTGCCTGGCTTTTCGTTGTTTCGCATTCCGAGCCGCTTCTTGTTTTTAACCACGTTGTTCGGAATCGCTCTCGCGGGCATCGGGTTCGAAGAATTACTTGCGAAAGTCCGAGCTCGAATCGCGAGCGCTCATGCACCGCGCATTGCGATGGCGCTGGGTGCTCTGATGATCATTGGGACGGCGGGAGAGGGGATCGCGTACGTCGATCGTTACATTACGATGGCCCCGATCGAGAACGTGATTCCAGATACCCGCTATGGGCGACTGCTTGCCGAGGACAATTCGCTTTTCAGGGTGGCCCCGCTAGGGCGCCATACGCTCAACTACGGTTGGGGGGCCTCGATGGGCCTCGAACTCGTGACAGGGTTCGAACCGTACAACTATCGTCATTACCAGCGGTATCTAGGTGTGATGACGTTTCATCGTCGCGTGGAGCCTGCACCGGTGGTGTGGGTTGACGTTACGCGGGTAGCGCGGTGGGACTTTCTCGACGCATTGAACGTGAAGTACCTCGTCGCGGCGCAAGAACTAGATGTGGTTCCTCTGGGGTTAGCGCGTATTGCGGGGTTCGAGGATGAGCCGGTGTTCGCCTTTTACGAGGGCCTGTCGACATCTCGCATTGTCGTGTACGAAAACAAGAATGTGAGGCCACGTGTGTATTGGGCCAACAAGGTCGTTGTTGTGGAAGACGCCGATGCCGCGATGAATGTCGCACTCAAGGTAAAGCTCGACAAACGGACGATCGTCGAGTCAACCCCGGTGGGAGAACGGACCGCGGTGAGTTCCGAACGGGATTTGCTGAAGTTTTCGAAACCCACCGCGGGTGAAGTTCAGATCGACGCGGCGAGCGAGCAAGGTGGCTTCGCGGTGATCAGCGAGGTTTGGCATCCCGGCTGGACTGCAACGCTTGATGGGAAACCCCTCAAGGTGCTGCGAACCAATATTGCGCTGATGGGAGTTTGGATTCCGCCGGGTGAGCACCGGGTGGAATTGCGCTTTCGCCCACTTCATTTTGACGCCGCGCTTGGCCTTACGGGGTTGGGTGTCGCTGGGCTCGTCGCGCTTGTGCTTGCCAATTTGAGGCGCGTCTCAAACCATTGCGTGTGAAACCAACGGCGCGGCGTTGCCTGCGATTATTGGTCTCGTCGCTTCGATGAAATGAGCTGTTCCTGAAATATTTCTAGCCGCTTACCGGCTTGCTTGAGATCTTTCCGCACGTCTGCGAGTAAAGGCGACGTTGCACGAAAGTAATTCTGCAGGTCTTGCTCGTGTTGTTTGGTGCGGACTTGGCGCGCAATCGCGAGTGCCGTGATGACCCGCACCGGAAGCTTCGGGGCGGTGCGTTGGGTGCGAACCTCGGCTTCCCAGGCCATTCGTGCCTTCGCGAGTTCCGGTGTGTTTGAAAAGAGTCGGTCGCGGATCGCGGACACTTGTTGGGTGAGACCGCGCATTTCTTCTAGGCCCTTGATCATCAGGACGTTGGTAAAGAGATCGTTCTCGATGGTGAGTCCCTCGAGCAGGTCGCGGTCGGCAATCCTGCGCAACTCCGGCAGCAATTCGGGGCCGGGGCCGAGATTAAAAAAGACGAAGTCATGTTCGCGAAGCGTCTCTACGATCTTGGCAGCCTCGTATCCCATCTTGGCGAGTCCTGCGGGCCAGAACTCAATCGCCATCATCATGTCTGTGTTCTCTGCCAAGATGTTCTGCATGCCGTCGAGAATCACACCCTCTGCACCCTGGGTGTCGATCTTCATGAGATCGATCTCGCGACCGCGTTCGGCAAAGAAGTCGTCGAGGGGAATGGCCTCGACGTTGATCGCGAACCGCCCCTCATCCGTCTGGTAGATGCGATGGTCACCCATATTCTCGGAGGCCAGGTAGAGCTGCAGGGTGCCGGCTTCGTTTGATGCGGCCTTTTGAACGAGTTCGACGTTCTCGAGCTGGTTCAAGCGGACGTTCTTTTCAAGTAACGCGTAGGCGATGGGGTCAGGTTCAAAGGCAATGACGTGGCCTTCCGGCCCGACGAGTCGTGAGCCGACAATGGTGAAGTATCCGATATTGGCACCGACATCGACAAAGGTGTCTCCGTCGCCCAGCAACCGCGAAAACCAGAGGGTCTCCATCGGCTCCCATTCGCCCCATCCGATGAGTACCGGGGAGATGACAGCGTCGCCGGGTTGCACAAACATGCGAAGTCCGGGTGTGGCTTCAACCTGCAGGTGAGTTGCACTGAGTTCTTGGGCCACGCGTGACTTGTAAAAGAACTCGATCTCGAGACGCGCGCGTTCGCTCATCGCGAGGCCGATCGCGAGCGCAACAAGGCACATCGCCATAACCTTGGGCCAGGCCGATGTCATTTTTGAGCTGACTTCCGTCACGTGACTCCCAAATCGTTCAAGCGATTGTTCGCGACAATAGTCGATCGCTCACAAATCTGTATCCTCGTATTGCGCCGAGATAATCCGGGAACCCCGAACGTGTGGCAACGTGGCAACCCAGTCGTCCTTCGGCATCAGGGGCCTGAAAGGACCAAAGCTTCATGCAGCGGATGGCATATTTGGACGGACTGCGCGGGCTTGCCGCGCTCGACGTCGTGATCACGCACTTCGCAGCCATTTTCTACCCGTTCGCGTTGTTTGGTGCGAGTTATCCGCGGCACCACGTGGGCGAAGAATATTTTTGGCAGACGCCCCTGGGCTTGTTGTTTTCGGGGCGCTTCGCGGTCTGCTTGTTTTTTGTGTTGAGCGGTTTTGTGCTGAGTCTGCGCTATCTCGGTGTCGTCGCGGCGGGGAATCCAGACTTGGGTGCCAGCATCGCGAAGCGGACGTTTCGACTCGCGGGGCTTTTGCTCACCACCGCCACCCTTGGTTACATGCTGATGTGCGCCGACCTGTTCTTCAACAACGAGGTGGCCGCCGTGACGGGGTCCAGCCCGTGGTTTAGTCATATGTGGGCGACGGATCTGTCGCTCGGTGCCTTTTTGAAAATACTGGTTTTCGATGCGTTTTCGAAGACGGACGTTTTCAATCCACCGCTCTGGACGATTGGTTACGAACTTTATGGATCGTTTCTAACCTTCGGGTTGCTGCTCTTCTTTCGAAAAACCCGGTTGCGATTCATTGCTTACGCAGCGGCTCTGGTTGTATTGCAGGGCAGCTACTACCAGTGCTTCGTGCTGGGTTTGTTCCTCGCCGATATTTATCAGAACGTGTCTGGTGCACGTGAATGGTTGAGTCGGCCGGCCGTCGGCGCGTCGTTTCTGATTGCGGGCTTGTTGTTGGCGGGATTCCCGGCTTATTTGCCTCCCGAGGTTCTCAATCAGTCGGCCTATGGATTCTTGCCACAACTCGACGTGTTGGGCGGCGGGTATTCAACCCTGGGAGCCGTCCTGGTCTTGCTCGGGACGATCGGGAGCGCGTGGCTCCATCGTTTCTTGACGCGGCCCGCGATCGCTTTCTTGGGGGCGATCTCGTTCGCCCTCTACAGCAGTCACATGTTGGTGCAGGGGAGCTTTACGTCTTGGCTGTTTCTGTTGTTGGTAGAACGCGTGGGCTACGACGGAAGCGCTTTGTTGGCAGCCATCGCATCGCTCGTGGTCATGGTTCCTGCCGCGTGGCTACTTTGGCGCTGGGTAGATGTTCCGGCGATTCGGTTGTCTTCTTGGATTGGCGTTCAGTTCCTGGCTCGAGTGGAATCGAAGTCCAAGGCTTGAGGCGGGGTCGATACTACGTCGAAGCGTTGCCCGCAGTGAACAGGGGAGCCGACCTGGCACGGCTAAATTACTTAGAACAAGTATCCAATCGCCTGGAGTACCTGCCCGAAATCGAGGCTCTGCGCGCATCACTACCGAGCAATCTCGTTTCGAGTCCCGATCTAAGTGCGTTGGATATGCCGTTTGACTGACGTTTACACAAATGGGTGCGATGCGTCGAACGGAGGGGTTAGCGTGGTCTCGGTGGGTGTGTGGTGAACGCGAGTTGAAGTTCGATCGCAGTCCCTCGACTGTTCTTCGAACCCACGGGAGTCATGTCGATGGTCACTCAACGAAAAACCACCTTCTGTCGAATTTGTGAAGCGACCTGCGGTCTTCAAGTGGACGTTGAAGACAACCGGATCGTCGAGATCAAGCCGGATCGCGAACACGTTGTGAGCCAAGGCTACGCGTGCGTGAAAGGCACCCGCTACGCGTCCATTCAACACAGCCCCGATCGCATTCTAAATCCGATGAAGCGCGTCGGGAGCGAGTGGCACGACATTACTTGGAAACAAGCGATCGCGGAGATCGGAGCCAAAGCGAAAGGGCTAATCGCTGATCACGGTCCGCAGACGTTTGGTCATTTTGTGGGGTCAGCGGGCGGTGCAAACGTGCTGGCACCTTTGTTTCGAGGAGCGCTATTCGCAGGCATCGGCTCGAAGCGTATGTATGGCACCGGCACCTGCGACACGATGAACAAGTTTCGTGTCAACGAAGACATGTACGGTTCGCCGATGCGCTTGGCGTATCCAGACGTCGAGAACACCGAGTTCTTGATGATCCTCGGCGCCAACCCCGTCGTTTCGGGCAATACCCTGTATCACCTTCCGCGCGCAGCCGAACGGTTTCGCGACATCGGCAAGCGCGGAGGACAGGTCGTATTTGTGAACCCGAGACGCATCGAGTCCGCGGCCGCCGGTGAGCATTTATTCATTCGACCCGACACGGACCTCTTCTTTCTCGCTGCCTTTGCGAACGAACTGATTCGAAAGTTCGGTGTAGACCGTGAGCGCGTCAAAGCGCACATGAAGAATTTTAATGGGCTTGAAAAAACGTTGCAGGGGTGGACCCCCGAACGTCAGGCCGAAGTCACCGGAATTCCGGCGGACACCCTTCGGGACCTGGTTCGAACGCATCATCAAGCGAAGGGCGCCGCCTTATATATGGCGACGGGCGTGAACCAGGGGCGCAATGGCACCTTGTGCTTCTGGTTGCTCGAATGCATCAATGCTATTTCCGGCAACCTCGATCGTCGCGGCGGCACGTTGATGGGTGAGGGGCTTGTCGACATGGCGAAGCAGGTCACCGAAGACCCTCAAATGATGACGAGCTATGACCGTCACGACGATCTCCCCACCGTGAGCGGCCAACAGCCGGCGGGCATGCTGGCTGATGACATTCTGAGTGATCGGGGGGATCGTGTTACTGCACTCATCGTTGAGGCAAGCAATCCGCTGCTCGCGTGTTCGAACCCGAATGGACGACTCGACGAAGCCTTGTCTTCGCTCGAACTCTTGGTTTCGATTGATTTGTTTCGCAATGAGGTCGGGGACCTCGCGCACTACGTCTTGCCCGCGACGACCTGGATGGAACGGCCCGAAGTTCCGTATGCACTGCAGAGTCTCGCCGGCTGTTGCCCGACCCCCTACATGATTTACGCCGACGCTGTTCTGGAACCGCCTCCGGGAGTGCGCCACGAATGGTGGATGTACACCCGGTTAGCAGATGAGATGGGTGTCACGCTCTTTCAAAATAGAGCCGCGAGCACCCTTGCAAAGACGGCAGCTCGAGTTGCTTATACCTCGATAGGGAAACACTTGCCGGGCCCCGAGCTTTTGATCGATGGCATGCTCAAGGGAGGCGGGCTTCCCGGCCGAAAAGAGATGGCGAAGAAGCATCCGCACGGCTTGTTACTGCCTGAAAACCCCGGCGACAATTTCCTGGGCACCGACCGTATGCTCACGAGCGACGGCAAGGTCGACCTCGCCCCGACCGCCTATGTGTCGACATTTGAAGAAAGTGTCGAACGCCGCTTCGAAGAGGAAAAACAGAACGCGGACCGCATCAAGCTCGTCGGCATTCGTCAGCTTAGGCGAATGAATACCTCGTCGGCGAACAGTCCCGAACTGGTCAAAGAGACGACCAACTATGCGTATCTTAGTATCGAAGACGCGGGACGCATTGGAGTCGAAAACGGTGACCTGATCGAAGTCGAATCGGACTTCGGAAAGATCGAGATTCCTGTACGTGTCACATCAGAAATGATGGCTCGCACGATGGCCATTCCACAGTGCTGGGGGCACAAGGTTGCACGTGGTCTGCGGCATGCCGCGAAACATCCGGGGGTCAATTCAAATTTGTTGGCGGGGGACGGTCCCGACAATATTGAGAAACTCTCTGGGATGTCGCATCTGTCCGGGATCTTGGTCGATGTGCGAAGGTTTCACGCGTAGCGCAAACACACGCTCTCGAAGCTTTCGTTACTTCGCTCGCCCAGGAAGCGGGTCGCCCTCGTTTCTTTTTGTTAGCCGAATGACCCTGTCAAATCGTAAACTGATTGATGAGGTTACGTATCTATTTTGCGTATGTTCGCTTCCCCGTCTCAACGACCGAGCCGGGAGCAGGACCTACTTGATGGCGGGACGGGGCAAAAAACGAGCAACGCGATCCAGGTTTTGGCGTGACTACAAACGGAGGCTAGACTTCAGCGCAATGCGACTCCTCGTAATCACACTTGCGATTTTCATTGCGGTTCCGCCGGTGTTCTGCGCGGCGATCTGTGACGCAGCCATGGTTGAGGTGGCGAGTTCACCGCTGCCGCCGTGCCACGAGGACACGCCCGACGCTCCGGTCAGTGAATCGAACGATTGTACGTATTGCGATAACGGTGCCGCGCTCGTTCCCGGGACGCTGCAAGTTGACTTCGCTTCCATCCTATTGCCGGTTTATCTGCAGAGCTCCATCGAGTTCGAATCTGCAGTGGCCATTCGCACAAACGATCCTGCGTATCGTCCCCCCGACTGGCGGATGTCCCCTTACGTAAGAAATAACCCACCGCTTCTGAATTGAATCGCGACAGATCGCACGGTCCATTGTGCATGACGAAACGTCATGTGCAGATCTGTATTTCAATTGATTCAATTGGAGCTATCCATGAAACGTCTCTTCGTCGTGGCGGTCGTCATGATGTTCGTCACAACACCTAGCTACGCGAACCCTGACACCGCTGTGCCGGATGGAGAGCCGGCGGAGATTGGGTCATCGAACGAAGCCGCCCACGCGCCAGTTCGAGAGATTCAAGCCAACCATCTCGTCATTGACGTGAACGGGATTGTCTGTTCGTTCTGCGCCTATGGGCTAGAGAAGGCGCTGGGGAAGCTGTCCTCTATCGATGCGTCGTTGTATGGCAACGGTGTGCTGGTCGAGATCGAATCCCAGCGAGTTTCGCTTGCGTTGCTTGCCGAGAGGGCGATCGATTTCGCAGACATTTTTGAGCGTATCAAAGACGCAGGCTACGACCCGGTACGCTTCTATTTCAATCTCGCGGGCACCGCGGCGCAAGCCGGCGGGAAGTGGGTTGTGACGGGGACCAATCCCGGGCAGCGATTCACGATCTCGAACAGCTCCGCATCCGTTCAGCAGGGCAAGTTCATGTCAACGGTTTATGTGGACGCATCTGTCGCGAAAGTTGCCGTGGGGTCGGCCCCGGTCGAGGTGGTTGTCGATGGCCATGAATAGGGCACGACGGTTCGCCGCTTTATTCGTTTTTGCGGCGAGTACCGCGCATGCGCACCAGCCCGTGATGGATATGGCGCCGCGATGGGCGGGAGGTTCGGGCTTGCAAGCCCGATATGAAGTGCAGGTGTCCGACGAAATCCGCGCCGGAAAGGACAAGGCAGCCAAGAGCTCCGGTCGCGACAAGGTCGTCCACACAACTTGGCTCGAAGGGATCTACACCTGGAAGCGGGAAGTTCGCGCGACGTTCAAGTTGCCGATCATCGACCAGAAACGCGACGCAGTCATCGACGGCAGGTCGGTCAAGCAGAAGGGGAGTGGCGTTGGGGATCTCATCCTGGGGGTTCCGCTACGCAAGTACTGGAACCTGAAGCGCAGCACCGTCAACGTTGGATTCACCCCAAGCCTACGCGCGCCCACGGGCTCGACATCCGGTTCGTACCCTGTCGGAGACGGCAGTTGGGATGTCGGTCTGAGTGCGTCAGCGAATGCAGAGACTGTCTTCTGGTATGGCCTCGTCGATCTATTTTGGTGGCACAACAGCGGCGGTGATAGAAGGATCCACGAAGGCGACGAGGTCGGGATCGACATCAACGTTGGAATCCACCCCTATCACGACAACGAACGAAACCTGGGTGCGTTCGTGATGCTCGACATCGAATCGCGCTGGGAAGAGCGCGGAAGAGACACCGGAGGGACAACGGGTGGCCAACGCACCACGGTCGGTCCGGTTTTGGTCGGGTACCTCAATAACTTTATGTTGCGGGGGGAAGCGAAGTTTCCCGTCCATGAGAACGTGAAGGGCACACAGTTTTCTCGCGGCGTCGTCGTCAACCTTGGCCTAGGAGTGACGTTTTGATGAAAGAAGGCAATGCGAGTACGTTTTCGGCTGTAGGCCTTACGATTTTGGGGACGACATGTTGTGCGCTTCCCTTGACGTTGGTGGCACTGGGTGCGGGCGGTGCGGTCGCCTCGATGGCATCGACTCTCCCCTGGCTCGTCGCAATGTCGCAGTACAAGGGGCTGACTTTCGCCTTTACCGCAAGCTCGCTTGGTTACGCGTGGTGGCGGCTAAGCGTGGTGTCCCAGTGCGACATCGCAGAGGCTGCGAGGCTGCGGCGGCAGAAATGGATCTTGCGGGGGGCGACAGGACTGTTCGGGCTGTCGCTCTTCGCCGCATATGCATTGCTGCCGATCGTGATGTGGCTCGACGGAGCGTCGTAGTCGTTCCGTGCTTTGCGACAAGGCCCGCGCGCCTGAGGCCGTCTAGATATAACAAGGCGGTTTGGTGTCGGTTTTGCGTCGCTCACACCTTTCCTGTCGGGTCACGGAGACGCTCGAGGCGGTCGTGCATGATGTAGCGCGAGAAGTCGTCGAGCACGCTTGATAGGGAATACCAGCCCCAGCCGATGATGCGGAAGTACGAGAACTCCGTCTGCCACATCTCGTGCACCCGGGCCGGCCGAGGGCCGGCATCAAGTCGACAAACGCTTGTGTCCAACGACAGGATCAATGACAGATATAGGATGCGTACGGTCGACGGGTCCATCGCGATGCCACGGCGACTGAGGAACATGACCGCGATGGCGTAGTTTTGCCCGGTATTTTTCGCGATCTTCTTTGCGGGCGCAGACTCGCAGGAGTGTTGCACCCTAGTGGGGCACACTGGTGACGAGGACCGCGAACGGGAGTAGGTTCAAACATCCGCGCATCTGCGTCTGCGCGGATGTGCCGTTGGGCGTGGCGAAAGAAAGGCTTGGGTTGGCTGTCGTCACGACATTCGATGATAAAGGAGACCCTGACGCCGTGCATGTGCGAGCGAGTCTGCAATTGAAGAGACACTTCCACAGGGGGCGCTGTCGTGCTCTCGTTCAGGTAAACCGCGTTTGCAGTCTGGGTGCAGAGGGGCGTCGATTCGGTCGACGCTGGTACGTCACGTGAACCGCCTACGAACAGTCTTAAGCTTTGGGGGTATCGCCGAGCCCGATCGCATGACGTTCGGTTTGCTCGTCTTTGCATTGTTCGCGGTCGCGTGGTCCCACATCCTTTATGCGATCGGGACGCCAAGCCTTTGGATCGACGAAGCGGTGAGTTGGCAGAGTGCATCGGGGTCCTGGGAACAGCTCTATCAAGCTGCGAGGTTCGGCCAGGACTGCGGTGGAATTGTCTACTCCGTGTTTCTGAAGGTCTGGGTTCATGTTTTTGGCGCGAGCGAAGTGAGTCTGCGTCTTCCGTCGGCCTTCATGGTGCTCATCTTCGTTGGCCTGATGGTTCGCGTCGGACAGATCCTTTGGGGGCGTCGAGCAGCGTTGTACGTAGGACTGATCGCGTGTTTCAATACGCAGACGTTGATCTATGCACGCGAGGCACGCGCGTATTCTTTTCTATTGGTCTTCACCGCGCTGGCCTTGCTTGGGGTCGCGACATACTGGAAGGGCAATCGCCGATTGGGGGTAGGGCTGCTCTGGTTTTCATGCCCCCTGATCGTGTTGACTCATGTATTTGGTTTCTTCGTTGTGGCGGGGCTCGCCGTTGCCCAAGCGCTCGTATGGTTCTCGAGCGTTGGCCCCGACCGAAAATGGCGCAATGGGATTTGCGCACTATCGCCGATGCTGGTCGGGTTGTTGGTTTCGCTTGCTTGGTCGTCACTGATGCAATCACGAATCGAGCTCATCATGGAAAGCTTCTGGACGACCGATGCCGCCATCGGGTCGTTGCTTTCGAACTATCGCGTTGTTCTCAACGAGTGGTGCATTCTGGTTGCCGGCGCCACATGTCTTGCATGGGTGCAACCAAATGGTGAGCGTCGCATTCAGGCAGTGGCAATTGTTGCAGTGGCGCTTTGTGTGACGGCGGGGCCTGGTGTTGTGTCCCTCATGAGTCAGGGACAACATCACTTTGTCTTTTCGCGGTACCTGCTGCCCATCGTGCCATGTGCGGCCTTGGCAGGAGGCTTTGCGTTGAGTCGACTCGGTTGGGTTCCCGGGGTCGCAGCCGCGCTGTTCGTCTTGTGGGTGCCGCTTGTGAGTCCCCCGCCACACCTATACGTTTCGGCTGCGCACTATGGTCACGACATTCGCAGTGCAAGTCAGTTTCTGTTGAAGCAAGCTAAGCCCGCAGACGATGTTGCCTTGGTGCCCGCGTGGAACGATCTCACTTTTCGGTACTACGGTTTCGCCGTTCCGAAGGTCGTGAAGGGGGAACGCTCGCCCTTCGATGCTTGGGTAGCCGGTCAACATACGAAGCGTCTTTGGATCGTTGATTTCGGTCGCGCACTCGCCCGAGGTCCGCATGCGAAACGTCTGTCTGCTTGCAAGAAGCAACGACTCTATGGGATTGATTTCTTCTTATGTGCCCCGGAGCCCACAAGCCGAGAGAAGATGTAACGGGTGTGGGGGGTCGTTCGTAGCGGTGGTGTTATTCGACACAGGGTTCATGCAGGACACTGAACCGGCGCGTGCGACTCACCACGGGTTGCCGACTTAAGTTCCGTATCCGCGTCCCAAAACCAGGTAAGCGCAGTATTGGGGTCGGGTTTCGCGCGACCATGCAACTCGTGTTTTCGTCCTTGGTGTTAGTCGTTTTGGTTCGATGGCACGAGATAGGCAACCCCCGCTACGAACCTGTCGATTGTCAATGAAGAACACCGACGCGTCGCGAGATCGCCGCATAGACAAGTGAGCACATTCATGTGTGACTCATCATTGACGTATCGAAAGGAAATTCGATCGGTCAGTGTTGATAGAGGAGCGGTCCCCCGCTTAGAGGCTTTTGGACGATGGCTGCAAGCTTCAGTATGCCCAGACCGGTGATTGCTGCGAACGTGCGGTCGGTCGGCCACAAGTCCGCCCCCCATCCCGTTATCGCCCGGCGACTTGTCCGCCATCGACACTGTAGATTTGCCCCGTGATCCAGGCCCCCTGATCACTACACAGAAAGACCGTCATGTACGCGATCTCTTCGCCTGTTCCGGCGCGGCCGAGTGGGATGTAGTCCTGAACAACGCGGTCCCACATTTCGCCGCGCATGTCGTCGAGGCGAGACGTGTCGATGATGCCGGGGCAGATCGCGTTCACGCGGATGTTGTCCTTGCCAACCTCACCCGACATGCATGCGGTGAGTGCATGCAGACCCGCCTTACTCGCCGCATAGGCAGCGTTCTCCGGAGGCAGCATCTTGCCGCCAATAGACGAGATGTTGACGATGCCTCCGCCTTCACCTTGTTCGATCATCTTGCGCGCGAAGGCGCGACTCATAAGGAAGCTGCCGTTCAGATTGACATCAATGACGCGCCGCCAAACGTCGGGTTCCACGTCGACGATCGGTCGACGGTCTTCGCCGCGGGCCGCACCCGCATTATTGACGACGAAGTCGATGCGTCCGTGTTCTTTGATCACTTGGTGAACGAGTGCGTCAACGGAACGGTCGTCCGATACATCGCTCACAACGGCGGTGGCTTTGCGACCCAAGGCCCGAATTTCGTCGGCCACCGATTCGATATCGCGCCACCCGGCCGCCTTCTCGTCGTCGGGATACCGATCCGGAGATCGACCCGTGCCCGTCACCACGACATCGCAGCCCGCCCGGGCGAGTTCGACGGCGATCGGTCGCCCGATGCTCCGCATTCGTCCTGCCCCCGTAACGACTGCCACCTTTCCGTCCAAGCCAGTCAGTTCCAAGCTGCTCACGTTCGCGACTTCCTTTTATTTGTGTTGGCCACCATGCGGCGGTCCTAGTCGACGTATCCCAAGGCCCGCAAATTTTCAATCGCCGCCGCGTCCGGCTCGGCCGCGGGGGCACCCGCGGGTTGGATGAGGTCTCGCTTCAGGAGTGTGTCCGAACGCCAAGCCTGAAGCTCCCCGACCAATTGCTGACAGGTCTCGCGTTCTTTCTTGCAGACGTTGTGTCGCTCGTTGGGGTCGTCCCAAAGGTCATAGAGCTGCATCGGGGCGTTCCGACTTCGGATCAACTTCCACCGTTCGGTCCGCATCGCGAGCCCCGCGGTCTCGTGGTTCGATTCTGCAAAGTACGTTCGCGCGGGAAGTTCGCCTTCGGTCCACAGTGGACGCAGGCTTCGTCCTTGGGCGACGGGCAATGCCGGGATACCGACGAGATCTAGCAACGTGGGCAATACATCGATCAAACCGACGACCTGATCGACTATGACCTTACGCCCTTCACCGGGGATCCGCATCATAAGCGGCACTCGAAGCAATTCGTCGTAGTAGCTATGACCATGATCGAGTCCGCCATGGTCCCAGAACTCTTCGCCGTGGTCCGAAGTCACGATGACGATCGTCTCGTCGAGCAAACCGCGTTCCCGCAACGACGTCAGAAGTAGGCCGAGCCAACGGTCTGTATAACCGATACCACGATCATAGAGCTCGACGAGACGTTTCTTGCTGCTGCGGCTCACTTCCATCTTGGCTTCGGCAAGGTTCTGGATGTTGTCAATACTTCCGCTCACGTCCCCGCGATACGACGGGGCTCGATCGTGATCTAGATAGAGCGCCTGTTCTTCTTTTGCTGCATCGAGCACGCGTGCGCGTTCATCAGGGCCTAGTTGTTTCAGCTGACGCTGCGTCGGGGGCATCGGCTGATACGGCGAGTGCACTTCGATCGTGTGCAAGTATATGAAGAATGAATCCGGCTTTCGTTCATCCAGCCAAGCAAGCGCCTGCTCGGCGCCGAACCGCACCCCATAGGCTTGATTCTCTTCAAAGCGATCGAACCCTTGCTTGAAACCGTAGATCGAAGTCGGATAGGCCCCACGGACAAACCCAGCCGTCGCGAAGCCATGGTCTCGCAAGATCTCAGGGAGCGTCGTGAGTGCGTCAGCAAGCTTCACTGTCGGAGTGAAGTCGGGCTGGTGCGACGTGAAGGCCGATTTACTTAGGCGCGAAGCACCGTGGACTGTGGGGTAGAGCGACGTAAAGAGCGTCGCAACCGAGGGCAATGTCCACGGGGCGGGCGCCATCGCATTTCGAAAGAGAACCGACTCTTCGGCGAACGCATCAAGGTTCGGGGAAGTGTTGTGCGCATAGCCGTAGGCTCCAAGATGATCGGCGCGAAGCGTGTCGATGTTGATCAGCAGGATGCCGCGAGGCGGGTCGGGCTGGCACCCGGGCAGGGCGAGCACCGAAATCAGCAGCAGCGAACGCGCTGCACGTTGGGCAGAACAGACGATCATCTTCGCATCGTAGCGAGTACCTGCAGATCAGCGAACTACCCGTTTGACTTATTCGTCCTATTGAGTGCGGTTCGTCTTCTGGTCGAGCACAAAGCGTCGGTCAACGACTCTCCGTAGGTCCGGGTTGTCGCCTTCAACGGACTCGACATGAAGCCAATGCGTCGTCGCAAACCGGTCCGCGAGAAGGCCGGAAGGCGCTTCCGAAACATCCAGTCGATACGGCTGCGATAAGGACTCGGAAATAGAGATGACCGGTCGCTCTCCTTTGGACTCCGAACGTCGCTGACCCGGTCGTATATTGGGCGCTCGTTCAGGATCGAACAGCAGGGAACCGGCGTGAATGACAATCAGCCCTGTCATTCCGCCATGCGTGCGCTCCGTCGGAACTCGATTGATGCTGGAGTCAGAGCGTCGCGTTTGTGGTGGTCGCTGTCACTGCGGGTGTCGCTGTCGTGGGTCGAGAGAAGCGAGTGACAATTCGATCTGCGACAACAATCAAGAACGGCAGGACTGGGATCACGAATCGTGCCTCTTCGTCCGTGCCGCCGATCGCCGACACAAAGCTCACGAATGCGGCATAGAGCGTCATCACAACTTCGGTTGCGAAGAGCGCTTGCCAATCCCGTGCAACTCGAACGAGATTCGTTACCAGCAAGAAAAGCAGCCCGACGAACAGGAATCGGCCGACCCATTGGTAGACCGTGATGAGCGGGCCACGGAGTTGGTACTGATACATATCCGTCGGGACGCTCATAAAGTGAAGCACTTTTTCGCTCAATAGTTCGGTCGCGAGCTTGGGGTTTCGAATCACGCCTTCGAAGACGGCATGCTGTCTCGCTTGGCTGTTTCTCAGATGTACGTCGGTATCCAAGTGGGTCCAGCGCATCGCCCCACGACGAGGCTCCTCGGGTTCAAGTGCCCCGGCCAACGCGTTCGCGTCGACGACCGGCTGCCACGCCATTGCGAGGTTCGACCCCGCGTGGTTGGACCAGTTGAACTGTCCGTCGTTCAGTAGCCAGAGTTTGGTGTGCCATCCGCCGGAAAGAAGCAGGAGAGGAAGCAAGAAATAGATGAGGCGCCGTGTCAAGCGGCGGCGATTGTGAACGCGGTCGTGGATGGAGTAGTGGAACAAGTTGTACGCGATGAAGAACGGAACCACGAAGACTATGAAGGGACGCGTGAGTTCGAGGCAGGCAAGCATCGTACCGGCTATGAACGCGGCGCAATGGGTGCGTCCAGGGGCTGCGTTTTCGCGAAAGGACGCGTCCGACGCAATGAAGTACCCCATTGCGAAGATGGCGAACCAGACGTCGTAAACCTCCGGGTTGCCAAGGGCGACTTGAGCCGTCGCTGCGACGAACAAGAAAGACAGGCTCAAACACACCAGGCGATTCACTTTGCCCACGCTCACGAAATAGAGCGGTAGAACGAACATCAGGACGGTGGCGCCGCGATAGGCGTACCGGACCCACCAGAGAACGGTGTCGAATGCGGACTGTGAAATGACTTCGATGGCGGACAGGAGTGGGGGTATTCCCGTCTGCAAGTCACGCAAGTACTGCAGTACGTCCGTGATCGATGTGAATTCATCGACGTGGTAGATGTTCATCCATTGGGTCGCCGGTCGCGCTTGCATTCCACGCACCGCGAACGCACCAAATAGCAGCAGCGCCGTGACACCGAGGCGATACAAACGTTGGTCGCGGACACTAGGGGCACTGTGAAGGGCGGAGTCACGTAGTCTTGCTTCGACCTGGGGTTTCATGCTTTCGTTCTGAACCTCTCCGCTACGCCTGTGGTTGCGCGCGAGTGTACCGACTCGGGCGACCAAGTCGGCTTGAGGTGCACTCCTGGGTTGCACCTCGCCGGTCGATCATTTGCTGCCATTTCGGGTAAGGTCCCCACTCATGAATGAAGCGAACCCTGCTCCGAGCCGGCATTGGAAGATCCTGTTTGCGGCCTGGCTCTTCGTCTCCGCCGCATCACTGGGAAGCTTGTTCTTCAGTGAGGTGATGGAGCTCCCTCCCTGTTCCCTTTGCTGGGTCCAACGGGTTTTCATGTTTCCTCTGGCCATGATTCTATTGATTGGCCTTTTCCCGTTCGATGGCTCCGTCGTTAAATACGCACTGCCCCTGTCGCTAGGAGGGTTGGCTGTGGCGTTTTACCATACATTGCTTCAAGTGGGCCTCATCCCGGAAGCGGCCGCACCCTGTCGTCAGGGGGTGTCGTGTACCGATGCTCAGTTTGAACTGTTCGGGTTCTTTTCGATCCCGATGCTGTCCTTGATTGTGTTTTCTATTGTGTCCACGTTACTCATGGCCTTGAAGAGGAGTTCGTCCCGTTGAAGACGCAACACATTGCACTGCTCGGTGGGGGATTGTTGGTTCTGGTGTTCGTTATCGCGACGTCGTTGTATAACGATCAACGCGAAGTCGAAATGGGCGAGGCCGCGTCGCGTCCATCGTCGCCGCTCGAAAGGGACTACGCCCAAACCCGTGGTCCCGCCGATGCGAAGGTGGTGCTGGTCGAATTCTTCGATCCGGCATGCGAGACGTGTCGAGTTTTCTATGGCCACGTGAAAATACTTCTGGCGGAGAACCCGGACAAGGTGCGACTGGTTCTCCGGTACGCGCCGTTTCATCACGGCGCCGATCAGATGGCACTAATCCTGGAAGCCGCGCGCAAGCAAGGCAAGTATTGGGAGGCACTTGAGGTGATGTATGAGACCCAACCCCAATGGGCGAGTCACCATCGGCCACAACCCGAAAAAATCTGGGCGTTCCTCGCGGCGGGTGGCATAAACGTGGACACGTTGCGGCGGGACATGAAAAATCCCGACTTGATGGCGATCGTCAATCAGGACATCGCCGATGCAAAGACGCTTGGGGTCAGCAAGACGCCTCAGTTTTTCGTCAATGGAAAACCGCTCATGAGCTTCGGGTATCGGCCGCTCAAGGCGATGCTAGATGCAGAGGTCGCAGCGCAGTACGGATCGTGAGCAAGTGTGCTGCGAGGATCGCCGAGGGCGGCTACTGCCTCAGTTCGTGAAGTCGGCCCCGTGCATCTTGGCCATTTCTTCGAGGAACCAGGCTGGAAATTGGCCAACGAAGTTGTTCACGTCCCAGAAGTCACTCCATTTGATGATCTTGCCGTCTTTGAGTTCATGCATGGTGGCGAAACGGTGTTCAACGGTTTCACCACTCTTGAAGATCCACTTTTCAGTGTGATCCAAGAAGACGATGTCACCGTCCGCCGCGATCCGGTGGGTCGTCTGGATCTGCTCCGTGATGTGATCCCACGCGACTGACAAACGCTTCACGACATTTTCCGGACCGATCGCACCGGAGTCCTCAGTGGGAACGTCTTCGTAGAAGACATCCGGGTGAAGACAGCTTTTGAGCGTGTCGAAGTCGAACTGACTCAGTGCAGTCCACATCTTTTCGACGGTGGCCTTGTTCTCTTCACGCGACATTTCTTGGAATTCTCCTGAAAAACGTGGTGAGCACTGCGCCATCAAAAATGAAAGCCAGTGCTTCCGAGTCGCGAACGCTAAAGCGAGGGAAGGGACAGAGCAAGAGACTCGAGCGCCGTTTCGTGCTCGCGTTCGGTGCGAGCCTAGAAACGGGTCCCGAATTGACCGAGCCGATCGTCTCGTTCAACTCAAACCCTTGCAAACGAAGAGAATTGGACACGACGAAGAAACTCGTTTTGATCATTTTTTGAGTGCGGTCACTGCCACTCGCAGTTTACGTTATTTAAGAGTGGCATCGGCAAAGACGCGGCTATCAACGTCCTGTTGTGCAGTCTCTCTTGGATTCCTGGAATCATTCAGGGCTCGAGGCGCTGTTTCAGAAGCGCGTTTCCTGTCAGAACCACACGCTCATCGGTGCCGCCTCAGAACTTCGAGAACTTTGATGGTAGGTCCGCGGTGAATGGCGCCGGCGTCTTGACGATGACAGGAGAGCTTCCAGCAGAATCAACCCGCTGTAGTGTAGGCGCTGCGCCAAGACGCCTCACTTGTCAGATCAGAAGTTTTCGTTCACCGCTGATCAATCATATTCGGCGCTGGATGACTTCGTGGTAAAGGGAAACCGTCTTCTTTCGAACAAGCGAAATTCGCCTCGCCGGACTCTTGGGCTCGACGTTCTGCCGGCCAGTTGCGTCTGACTTGCGCATCCCTCTGGGGGCTCCGTTGTTTCCGACGGAACGCGAAAACTAAATGCTCGACTGTTTTCGAAATTCAGAATACAATCGTCCACGATCATAAAACGCGTCGCGCTATTTTGGGTGCGTCATGTAGGCGTTTAAGGCGTGACAACAACCAATGAAGTTGCGGTAATTTTCTTTATCGTTGTGATAAAGAAATCAGAACCTCGACATGAAGGTGTCTCAGTGTTGTTTAGAGGTGTTTTGCTGTCCCCTCGTTTCTTCGCCGCCGCTTTGTTCGTCGTCTTGGTGACAGCCACCGTCGTTGCGACACCCGCGGTTGCGCAGACTTCCTTCGTTGCATTCGAGAGCGGGCACGTTCGCCCGATCACACTCTCCCCGAACGGCAGCAAACTTTTTGCCGTCAATACACCCGACAACACGCTCGAGATCTTCGACGTGGGGGCCGGAGGGCTGACTTTCGCCGCGTCGGTGCCTGTCGGCATGGAACCCGTTTCGGTCGCGGCGCGGACGGACAGCGAAGTTTGGGTCGTGAATCATCTTTCTGACAGCATCAGTATTGTCGACGTGTCAGTGGCCGTGCCGATGGTGACCCGTACGTTGCTGGTCGGCGATGAGCCCCGCGACATCGTATTCGCAGGGACCGGCGGGAATCGCGCCTTCATCACCACGGCACATCGTGGACAGCACCGAACCCATCCGTCTATTGCGGGTGTCTTCGGAGGTGGCAATCCCGCCGATCCGCGTTTTGCAACCGCGGGCATCGACCGCGCAGACGTTTGGGTCTTCGACGCGACGAGTCTCGGAACCACCATCGGCGGAACGCCCGTCGACGTCCTGACCTTCTTCTCCGATACCCCGCGCGCGCTCGCGACCGACGGAACCACCGTCTACGTCGCCGCCTTCATGTCTGGCAACCAGACCACTGTGGTCAACGAGGTCGCGGTCAACAACGGCTTCGGCGTCAGCGGCGCGCCGGGCCCGAACGACAATGCCAACGGGGACCCCGCTCCCGAAGTGGGCGCGATCGTCAAGCTGACGGGTGGCAACTGGCTCGATGCCGACGGCACCAATCGCAACGCCTCGATCCCCTTTGACCTTCCCGATAACGACGTCTTCGCCGTCAACGCAAACACCTTGACGAAGGGCACCGTCTTCAGCTCTGTGGGCACGACCTTGTTTAACATGGCCATCAACCCCACGAGCGGCAAGATCTACGTGACCAACACCGACAGCCCGAATGAAGTGATGTTCGAGGGGCCGGGGGATCACGGGGGCAGTACGGTTCAAGGCAAGTTATCTCTTTCGCGCGTCACGATCCTCGATCCTGCTGGGCCGAGTCAGGACGTGCAGCACCTCAACCAACACATTAACTATTCGAATCTTCATACCGATCTGGGCGCGAATCATGCCGCCATCAACGCGCAAATTCAGCACAGCCTCGCGACGCCGCTCCAGCCCACCATCTCGAGTGACGGCAATACGATCTACATCCCTGCCTTTGGCTCCAAGAGGATCGGGGTGTTCACCCGGGCCGAGTTGGAAGACCCGAACTTCGAAGCCAACTTCGACCCAACGATCCAGAGTGCTAACTACCTCTCGACGTTTTCAGGTGGACCCACCGGGCTAGCGCTCGATGAGGTCAACAACCGTCTCTACGTCATGATGCGGTTCAGTAACTTGATTGAGGTTGTGGATCTCGCGACGACGACGATCTCGGGCGTGCACCTACTTCACAACCCCGAGCCGGATTCGATCACCCTGGGCCGTCCTCAGTTGTATGACGCCACAAGCACCTCCGGCAACGGTGAAGCAAGCTGTTCGAGTTGCCACATTTTTGGCGATCTCGACGGCTTGGCCTGGAACCTCGGCAACCCCGACGAGCTGACTTCGACCAACAACCAGCCGCAGCCTGATCCGCTCTTGCAGCTCGCCGAACCCACCGGAGACTTTCATCCGATGAAGGGGCCGATGACGACCCAGACGTTGAAGGGGATGTCGACACACGGTGCCATGCATTGGCGAGGTGACCGCGCGGATGGGTTCTTTGGCACGGATCTTTGTATTCAGCCGGGTTATGCGCAGGCAAACAGTACCAACGCTCCATGCGATGAAGCAGACGCATTTAAGAATTTCATCGTCGCCTTCGAAGGACTCTTAGGAAAGGAAGGCACGATCAGCCCGTTCCAAATGGCCCTGTTCACGAACTTCATGCTTCAGGTTCAGCTCCCTCCGAATCCAGTGCGGAACTTCGACAACAGTCTGACTGCCGCGCAGCAGGCCGGATCAGATAAATGGTTCTCCTGCGGTGCCGGGACGACGGAATGTGCGCCGCTCGACGAAAATGCCACAGACACCGTGGAGGACTGCGACGGTTGCCACAGCCTCGACCCTCTCAACGGCTTCTTTGGCACAGGGGGCGAAGAGAGCTTCGAGGGTGAGCCCCAGCACATGAAGGTTCCCCACTTGCGCAATGTCTACACCAAGGTGGGCATGTTCTCGGCGACTGGCAACCAAGTTCGGGGCACGGGTCTGCTGCACGACGGTTCCGTTGCGAATACCGATGACTTCTTGGGGGCTGCCGTTTTCGGGCTCACCGCTCAGGAACGGCAAGACTTGGAACAGTTCGTCCTCGCATTCCCGACCGATCTGGCACCCGTCGTCGGGCAGCAAGTCACGATCGGTCCCACGAACTTTTCGAATGTCGACGTCAATAACCGCATTGTCCTGATCAACAGTCGAGGAACGGTTGGCTTTGAATCGAGCATCCTCGGGGGTGCCGTGAAGGAATGCGATGTGATCATGAAAACAGTCGAGGGCGGCGTGGAGAAGGGCTATGCGCGCCTGGCCAATGGTTTTTACGTACCTGACACCAACGATCCGAACGTGACTGAGATCAGCATTCGCGCGAAGGCGAATCCACTCGGGGACGCCTTGACGATCACCTACACCGCAGTACCGCCGGGCTCCGGCGTCCGCATGGGAATCGATCGCGACGAAGACGACCTGCGTAACGGTGTCGAGACGAACACCGGAATCTTCATTGGGGTCAACGACACTGGAACCAACCCGGCCAAGGCCGATACGGATGGAGACAGCTTCGACGACGGAGTCGAAGTCACCGCGGGGACGGACCCAACTAATGCAAGCAACTTTCCCGGTAGCGCGGTTTGCGGTGATGTCGTCACCGAAGCCCCCGAAGAGTGCGACGACGGAAACACGACGAGTGGCGATGGTTGCTCGAATGTCTGCGTAACCGAATTCTGCAGCGACACGATCGTCCAGGCGGGGATCGGCGAGC
>DUBZ01000001.1:59512-175149 GCA_012960035.1 Myxococcales bacterium
GCGACACGATCGTTCAGGCGGGGATCGGCGAGCAGTGCGACGACGGCAACCTTACGAACAACGATGGCTGCTCGAGCAGCTGCCAGGACGAAATCTGCGGCGACTCGATTCAGCAGACGAGCGAGCAGTGCGACGATGGCAATATCGTGAGTGGCGATGGTTGCTCGAATGTCTGCGTAACCGAATTCTGCAGCGACACGATCGTCCAGGCGGGGATCGGCGAGCAGTGCGACGACGGGAACCTTACGAACAACGATGGCTGCTCGAGCAGCTGTCAGGACGAAATCTGCGGCGACTCGATTCAGCAGACGAGCGAGCAGTGCGACGACGGCAACCTTACGAACAACGATGGCTGCTCGAGTAGCTGCCAGGACGAAATCTGCGGCGACTCGATTCAGCAGACGAGCGAGCAGTGCGACGACGGCAACGTGGTGGACGGGGATGGCTGCACCTCAGCATGCATTCTTGAGATCTGCAGTGACTCGATCGTGCAAGCCGGGCTCGGCGAGGAATGCGACGATGGAAATCTCACGAATAATGACGGTTGCTCGAGTATTTGCTTGAACGAGATTTGCAGCGACAACGTGGTTCAGACGAGTGAAGAATGCGATGACGGCAACCTCGTCAACGAAGACGGATGCAGCGCCATATGCGTCGATGAATTCTGCGGCGATAGTGTTCTGCAGGCCGGACTCTCAGAAGAGTGCGACGACGGCAACGTCACCAATGGAGACGGTTGCTCGAACCTCTGCGCAATCGAAGGACCGGTTCCAGTGCCGTCGTTCAGCGGCTACACGCTGGCGGTTTTGGTCATGATGATGATGGGTGTCGGAGCTGGCTTCGTCCTGCAGCTTCGACGTCGCAGCGTCTGAGGGCGGACGATTACCGCCACGAAACACGCTGGGATTAGATTGCGGGCTATACGAGTCCGCGCGGCAGAAGGTGCACGCGCCCAAACGCGGATTCCATGCCGCTGTCAGCGGTGCGAAAGCTAGCGGTCGCTAGTCGACCTCGAGGACAAATCGTCGTAGGGCGAGAGGTGTCTTTTCTTTCGTTCTGACTTGAACCATGTACCGACCCCGTTTGAGCCAGTCGACGTCGACGGCAAGTTCGAGTCCCGCGCCTTGCCCGGGAAGTGGGTTCGCCTGGATTTCAATTTTACGGCCATCGACACCGATGATCTGCACTGGCATTGGGCCTGTGCCGCGAACATCATCGGGCATGGCGAGGGCGACGGTGACGTCGCCGGACTCGGGCAGTGAGTCTGCGTCGATTTTGAGTCGACCGTGTTCTTCGATTGCGAATTTAGACTGCACAAGGGTCACCGGCTTGAGCGCCGGGGCCGCACCCGCAGCCATCGACGGTGGGGACGGCGAGGCGTTCGTCATTTCGTCGGCGGGTGAGGTCGACCCAGAAGACCCAGGGCGGGGTGTCTCGCGATTCGGAGACTCCCCTGAATCCCTCGTCCAAAACATGGCCCCCAGCCCGACCACGGCGACTGCCGCGATCGCGGCAACAGCATTTCGGTTTTGCCCACCATTTCCAGCCATCTCAACCTCCAGACTACGCGCATTTTGAGTTCACGGGACTGTATGCGGTCTTGTGCCTTTTGCGTGACGCCTTGATTGGTGAATTTCAGCTCTTGGGCTTTGAATAGCCTTTGTTGCCAGCCTTCCGCTTCCGCTCGGACTTGTGGCGCACATCGCTCTCCAGATGATGAGTCGATCCGCGAGTAAGCCGGAGCCATGTCGGCTTGGCAAAGTGGTTGCGCTTGGCGTCGACGCGAACCACGTCGAAGCCAGCAGGGAGTGGGTCCACAGCGACAAAGCCGTCGGGCCCAGTCATAACGCGCTGCTTGATTCGTCCATCTGGCCCCCAGCCCGGTGAGGTCCCGTACAAGGAAAATCATGGATGAGCACTTCAGACCCGCATCCAGGGCCCCGGGAGGAAGCTGTGGCCCCTCACAGCCCGGTTACAGCCAAACTGCAGCAAAAAATACCGAAACTGAAAATCAAAGACACATCATAGGCAACTGCGAGTCTGAATCGGTCGGCGCCCCAATGCACCTTGCAACCGGCAATCAATCCAGTCATCTCACGATTGCTGCTGGGGATTCCGCTTTGCGAATCGGCTTCGCGGGATCAGTGCGTTAGCGTCCTGCTAGATCGAAAAGGAACTCGTATGAAGTCTGCCCGTCTGATCGTTGTCGTTGGAACTCTTTTGGCGCTCACCGCTTGTTCACCGATCGCCCGCATGCTGATCAAGCTCGACAATGGCGAAGCGAACTGGATCATCGTCGAAGGAGCAACGCGAGAGGGTGCGACCTTTACCTTTCCCGAAGTGCATATCGACGGCAATGGCTGGTTGGTGATGCATCCGTTCGAAAACGGTGAGCCCAACGGCGATATCTATGTTGGCTATACGTACCTGCAGAACGGGGACAATCAAAATATTCAGATCACAGTCGAGCCTGAACCGGCCTCGGGTGACATGTTCATTGTGATGCTGCATCGCGATGTAAATGAAAATCAGGAATTCGACTTTGTCTTCGTCGACGCCTTCAACGTCCTCGACAAAGCCGTCTTCGAAGGGCGGACGATGATCGCTCACGCGATCCCCGCGCCTTAGTCGGAAACTACCCGTCGGCAACACGAGTCGGCCGCACCGCCACAACCCGAGAAACAAGATTCCTGATGTCACAACGCCCGCCATCTCCCCATGAAGCCGAACTCGTGGCGCGAGCCACTGCGTTACAGCCGATGGTGCGCAAGGCCGCCGACGAGGCGGAAAGAGAGCGACGGTTACCCGCTGAAGTCGCTCGGGCCATGGCCAAAGCGGGCTTGTACCGGGTGTCGGCGCCGCATTCGTTTCAGGGTGCCGAAGCGTCGCCAAGAACACAGATCGAAGTCATCGAAGCCATCTCGTACGCCGACGGTGCCGCAGGCTGGAACCTCATGATCGGCATCGAGTCGTTTGGGCTCGTGTCTCTCGGGTTTCCCAAAGGCGCCGAACTCTTCTCGGATCCTCTGGCAATCTTGAGCAGCTCAACCGCGGCGTTCGGCCGGGCCGAACTCGTCGATGGTGGCTATGAGGTCAGTGGCGACTGGCAATTCGTCAGCGGAGTTCACAACTGCACTTGGTTCGGGGGGCTGTCGGTTGTACATGAAAATGGCGAACCCAAGGTTGGGGTGCCGCCGATATTTCCCGTCATGTCAGCAAGTGACATCGAGATCATCGATGCGTGGAATGTGTCGGGGCTTCGCGGTTCGGGTTCTCACGACGTGAAGGTGCGCAAGGCATTCGTTCCCACTGACCAGGCCGCGCAGTTCGGCACGCCGGCAACAATGGAATCACCACTGAACCGAATCCCGAGCGGCTCGCGACTGGCGTACAACAAGGTGGGCGTCGGTTTTGGGATCGCCCGCGCTGCGATCGATCACTTTCTCGACTTGGCCCATGACAAGCTTCCGCGCTTTTCGGGAGCAAAATTGCGCGAGAGACCCACTGCACAACGGGCCGTTGCTATGGCGGAGGCCCGCTTGGGGGGTGCTCGTGCCTTTGTCTTCGAAGCTGTGGACGAGGCCTGGGACGCGGCTCTTTCGGAGCGACGCATGACGCCCCGAGAACGAGCGCTGCTTCAGATCGCGTGTTCCGATTCAGCGCAAGCGTGTGCAGAAGCAGTAGACATCATCGCCGAAACCGCGGGAACCACGGCGAATCAACTGGACTCGCCGCTGGAACGCCACGCACGAGACGTTCGTGTTATCCGGCAGCACGTGACCGTGGCTCTGCATCACATCGACGATGCCGGTCGCGTGCTTCTGGGGCTTGACCCACAAGGCCTCATGCTTTCGATGGCGTAGGGCGAACGTGTGGTGGTCATGAGATCACCGGTGCGGGATCAACCTTCGTCGATGGTCATGCCTGATGTTACTGTGACGCCTGCACCTGTTGTCCGCGGATCGCCTGCTGGATGACGTACGCCCGAATGGCGGCACTCTTTTCTGCATCGAGTTCGCTCGCAAACGAAGCCATGCCCTTGTCTCGAAGGGCACCCCCGAGTACCACGTTGTCAAAAGCGGCTTGATCATGAATCAGTGCCGAGCCGCGTAGGTCTGGTATCAGCAGTCCCGATACCGCATTGAGACCATGACACCCCATGCACGTATCTTGATACTGTGCGTGTCCAAGTTTTATTGATTCAGGCGTTCCGCTCTGCGCTGGCGGGTTGAACGTCACGACCGGTTTCCACTTTGGCTCGGGCAGGCTGCCGTTGGCCCCAAGCTTGAACGTAAGAACCCGACTCATGTTGGGTGTGCTCTTGGCATGAACATATTCACCGAAGACAAGTGCGAATGCACCGCCCCATCCGACATTCACGGTGACGTACTGCTCGCCGTCGACGGCGTACGTCATGGCCGGAGCGACCACACCGGTTTGGGTTGGGAACTCCCAGAGTGGCTCACCCTTGTCCGCGGTATAGGCCACAAACTTAGCGTCGGCTGTCCCTTGGAAGACTAGATTGCCGGCTGTGGAAAGGGTGCCCCCGTTCCACGAGCCGCTGTGCTCGACTCGCCAGGCTTCCTTCTGGGTCTTTGGATCCCACGCGACGAGTCGACCCGCGATCAAAGGACGCAGTGCATCTCGCTCGGCCTGGGCGTCTGGCAGTCCGGCGGTGATCCCGTCGATACCCAGGTTCGTATAGTCGGGTCGGTACTCGAACTCTTCTGCGGGTTGCGCATAGAACGCTGGAATGTCGAGTACCGGGATATATACCAGTCCGGTTTCCGGGTTGTACGACATTGGATGCCAGTTGTGCCCGCCGAGATAGGAAGGGTAGAGCATGAACTTGGCGTCCTCGTAGCGAGCGCCCTCGGCTTCAACTGGACGTCCTGTTTCCTTGTCGACATGGGTCGCCCAGGTGATTTGGATGTAGTTGTTCGCAGATACCAACGCCCCGTTGGTTCGATCGATCACATAAAAGAAACCGTTCTTCGGGGCCTGCATGAGGACCTTGCGCGGCTCCCCTTCAAGTTCGATGTCGGCAAGGATGATGTGCTGGGTTGCGGTGTAGTCCCACGACTCCCCGGGTGTCGTTTGGTAGTGCCAAACGTATTCACCCGTGTCTGGGCGCAGAGCGACGATCGACGACAAGAAGAGATTGTCACCGCCGCCGGGTGACCGGATCTTCTGATTCCACGGCGTGCCGTTGCCGACGCCGATGTACAGAAGGTCGAGTTCCGGGTCGTACGCCATCGAATCCCACACGGTTCCGCCGCCACCGCCGAGCTTCCACCATTCGCCCGACCAGGTCATGGCCGCCATCTTCATCGCGTCGTTTTCGAAGCCAAGAGACGGGTCGCCGGGCACCGTAAAGAAGCGCCATAGCCGCTCACCGGTATCGACGTCATAAGCGGCGATGAAACCTCGAACGCCAAATTCGGCACCCCCATTGCCGATCAGTACTTTGTCTTTGATGATTCGTGGTGCGCCCGTGATCGTGTAGGGCAGGGTGGGATCGAAGGTTGCGACTTCCCAGTTCACTTTGCCTGTGGCTGCGTCGAGAGCAATGAGGCGTCCGTCGAGTGCGCCGAAAATGACCTGGCCTTCCCAGACGGCGACGCCGCGGTTTACCACGTCGCAGCACGTGTGTTTTGATTTTTCCTTTTTCACCTTCGGGTCATAGGTCCAGAGGTGGACACCATTTCTGGCATCGAGGGCGGTGACGATGCTCCATGAGGAGGTTGTGTACATCACACCGTCGACCACGATCGGGGTCGCTTCTACGCCTCGGGCCGTATTCAAATCATATGACCAGGCGAGGCCTAGCTCGCTGGCATTTTGGTCGTTGACTGCTCCGAGGGGGCTAAAGCGCTGCTCGCTATAGGTGCGGCCATAGGACATCCAGTTGCCGGGTTCGGAGTCCGCTGCAATGAGACGTTCGCCGTCGACCCGCGCAACTGGAGTGCTTGGCGCTTCGGGGACAACGTTGGGTGTGTCCGCACATCCAGTGAACACAGTGAACGACAAGCCAAAGAAACCAACCAAACGCACAACGGTGCCAACCCAAGCAGCTTGCTTCATCTTCCCACTCCCCTCGCGATGAATTTAGAGGGCATCAGGATAGGTCCCTCAGCTGTCGCGCGATAGCACTCAGTTCGAAGAATTCGAACTGTCGCAAGGCTTGCAATTTAAGCAGGTGCGAAAGACGTTGACCGAATGCGCGTGGTTACGTCATTTGACATACTGCAGCCATGCGCCGCGCTCTGGTTTTGTTGTTGACCGTGATTACGGGCTTCAGCGGGTTGGCTTATGAAGTCACCTGGCAGAAGTATCTTGGTGTCTTACTCGGCGCGCATAGTGAGGCCACGGCATCCGTGCTGGGTCTCTTCCTCGGTGGCTTGTCTGTTGGCTACTGGGTGTTCGGCACCCTCACCCAATGGTTGGTCGCACGGGGAAAGACGAATGGGCAGCCGCCGCCACTCCTCATGGTTTACGGGGGTATCGAGGCAAGTATTGGACTTTATTGCTTGTTGTTCCCCGTTGTCTTTCCTTCGGTGCTTGCGCTTTCAGTCTGGCTTCCAAGCGGGGGCGGATTATTCGGATTCGCGATCGATGTCACGCTGGCAGCGCTCTTGATTGTTCCTCCCGCCATGTTGATGGGCGGGACGATTCCCCTTCTCACTCAGGCATTGGCGCGGAGTCTCGAAGACGCCACGCGATTCCACGCGTACGTGTACGCGTTCAATACGCTCGGGGCGTTCCTTGGCGCGATCGCTGCCGGCTTCGTCCTTATTCCGCTCCTTGGGCTCGACGGTGTACTTCGTGCAATGGGGCTCGTGAACCTCGCAGTCGGAACCATTTTTATTTTGATGGGGCGCACGCGAAGGGAAGTCATCGACCTCGACTCTGGCCTGGAGCTGCAAGGCATGAGTGCAACTTCGCTCGTGTATGGCGGCGTCGCGCTCCTGATCGGGTTCGCCATGATGACGCTTCAAACGACCATCGTTCGGTTGGGTGGCTTGAGCTTCGGCTCTTCCGAGTACACATTTTCGATGGTCGTCGCCGTGTTCGTGCTTTGCATCGCAATCGGAAGCCTCGCCGTCGGCGCACTCAAGACGATCGGCCAGGCAGTTTTGCCGCTGACACTTTGGGGACTCTCGTTATGGCTTGCCGCTTTGCATGTGCCGCTTGGCGTGAGCCCGTACCTCGGACATTTGATTCGCGTGTCTTTCGATCGCGACGCGGCTTCGTTTGAACCGTTCCACGTCGCAGCGCTGCTCGGCGTGCTGGCACTTGTGGGGCCAGCCGTGATTCTTTCGGGCGCCGTTCTCCCACTTCTTTTCCACGCGATGCGCCGTGAAGTTGGAGATCTCGGCGCACAGGCGGGTCGGCTCTATAGCGTGAATACCGTGGGTTCTTTGTTGGGCGCGCTTGTGGGCGGCTATGTCCTATTGACCTGGTTTGATTTGAGTCAGGTCTATCGCATTGCCCTGGGCGCAGTGGTCTTGTCCGCGGTCCTGATTACCGGGCGTACTTACCCTGGGTTCCGTTGGCCAAGTGCGTCCGCGGTCGTCGTCGTTCTTTGGATGGGTCTCACGGTCTTCCCGGCCTGGGTCCCCGGCAACCTTATGCCTGGCCTGGTTCGTGTTCGTGCTGAATCGCCGACCACCTGGGACGGGCCGCCGCTGCCGACAAATGGGACGTTCCTGTTTTACGAGGACGATCCGACGAGTTCTGTCGGTGTGATCCAACTCAACGGAGACGACGGGAGACACCGCAGTCTTGTCGTGAATGGCAAGTCCGACGGCAGCACCCGGGGTGATTCAAGGACGATGGTGCTTCTCGCGATCGTTCCGTCATTGTTCGCCGAAAAGACCGAGCGCGCATTTGTCATTGGATACGGGCTCGGGATTTCCGTCGGCGAACTCGCACAACTCGATCAGATGAAAGAAGTACAAGTCGCAGAAATTTCATCTGCGGTCGTGGATGCGGCTCCGTATTTCGACTTTGCGAACCACAATGCATCCACCGATCCGAAGGTGAAACTGATTCGCAGTGACGCGTATCGATCTCTTCTACGGGCTGAAGGTGAGTTCGACGTCATCGTTTCCGAGCCCAGCAACCCTTGGGTGACAGGCGTCGAAATGCTTTACACCCGCGAGTTCCTTGAAGCCGCCCGCGATCGGCTCGCGCGGGGTGGAGCCTATGCCCAGTGGTATCACGTCTACGAGTCCGACGACGAAACCCTCGAGCTCGTACTGCGCACCTACGCCGAAGTTTTTGACCACGTCGCAATCTGGAAGAACTCGGCAGACCTCGTGTTGATCGGGTTGCGTGCGTCCGAGCCTGCGAAGCATCTCGCGCAGATCGAGGCCAGGCTGCGTCTCCCGGATTATCAACGTGCGTTGATCCGTGTCGGGATCAAGTCTCCCGCCGCGCTGTTGGTGCATGAAGCGGTCCCCTTCGACGCGATCCAGCCCGCGTTGAAAGAGGGCCCCCTTCAAACGCTTACGCACCCACGTCTGAGCCATCAGGCCGCTCGCGCATTTTTTCGAGGAGACTCCGCAGCGCTTCCCTTTACGGGCGCCGGCGAAGCGGCTCGGATTGGCCGAGCAAATTCGTTGCTCGGTATTTACCTGCAGCGCTTCGGTAATACTGTGCCAGAGAACACGTGGGACACCATGCTGCGCCAATCGTGTTCTCGAGGACTTGAACTTTGCGGTCCGGTCGCGGCCGCCTGGACCCATGCGAGGCCGAATTCCGAAGCACTTGGGGCGGCGCTCCAATGGGCAACCACCGCGGGACAAGCATCCTGGCTCGAGTTCCTTCCTGTGTTTCAAGTTTACCTTGGCTACTCACCGCCTCCCGCGCGCCTCGACGCCGAAAACGCATTGCTCGCGAGTCGGTGGTTCGACGAGTTCTACTCTCACGCGCTCCCGTTTGATCCGCGTGGGCTTGTCTCGCTTTGGCGTCATTGCGGTCCCGCCCATCGCCCCATTCCGGAGTGTCAAGCCGGGCTCGAACAAGCGCACAAACTTGTGACGGGACAGGCTTCAGTTGCCCCTCGCTTCTGGTAGGGCTCCGAAACCCTGCTTTCTGACCGCAATTGCTTCATGCGTCGTATAGAATGAATCTGTCACACAGGTGTGACGAAACCTGCTGTCGAGACGACTCCCTTTTCATTCGGACGAAGCTGTGCCGAGCGTTGGGGTTACAGATCGAAAGCGGCCAACAGTGAGGATTCGGAAATGGTGAAGAAGAACGCATTCGAGTTTCGGGCCAGCAGCCGACGAGTTCTAACGGGGTCCTTATGGTTCGTGGCTGCTCTATGGGTTGCTGTCGCAGCAAATGCGCAGACGTCGTTTGTGTCCTTTGAAAGCGGTCATGTGCGTCCCATTGCACTGTCTCCCGATGGAACTCGGCTTTTTGCGGTCAACACGCCGGACAACACCCTGGAAATCTTCTCCGTATCGGGAGCAGGGCTCACCTGGTTGGCGGCCGTTCCCGTCGGCATGGAACCCGTCTCCGTTGCCCCGCGAACCAACACTGAAGTGTGGGTGGTGAATCATCTCTCGGACAGCGTCAGCATCGTTGATCTCTCCGGCGCCGTTCCAATTGTGTCGCGCACCTTGCTTGTCGGCGATGAGCCACGCGACATCGTGTTCGCCGCGAACCGCGCCTTCATCAGTACGGCGCATCGCGGACAGCATCGACTTCATAGCTCTATCTCTGGGATCTGGGGCGTAGGCAACCCCGCTGATCCGCACTTCACGCTGGAAGGCATCGGCCGGGCCGACGTGTGGGTCTTTAACGCAATCATCCCGGGCGGAACCATTGGCGGTACCCCCATTGACGTACTGACGTTCTTCGCCGACACCCCGCGCGCCCTCGCGACAGACGGCACCACGGTATATGTCGCCGCATTTCACTCCGGCAATCAAACAACGGTCGTGAACGAAACGCTCATTCCTGATGGTTTTGATTCGGCGGGTCCGTCGGGTGGAGCACCCGGCGGCGTACCGGGACCCGATGACAATGCAGCGGGGGACCCAGCCCCAGAATCCGGCTTGATCGTGAAATGGAGCGGAGCGGATTGGGAAGATACGCTGGGTCGAAGCTGGAATGCGCTGGTCCCCTTGAGCTTGCCCGACAACGATGTGTTTGCCTTTGATGCGGCCACCCTCGTGAGAGGCAACGTTTACAGCTCCGTGGGAACCATCTTGTTTAACATGGCCGTAAACCCGAGCAGCGGCAAAGTCTATGTCACCAATATAGAGAGCCCCAACGAGGTTCGCTTTGAAGGTCCCGGGCTCCACGGCGCATCGACTGTGCAAGGCAACCTTTCGCAAACCCGCGTCACAGTGCTCGATCCATTGGGGCCGAGCCAAGACGTTCAACACCTCAATCAACACATCAACTACAACACGCTGCATACTGACGTTGGCGTAAACCACACGACCATCGACGCACAAATCGCACACAGCCTCGCGACCCCCATGCTGCCGGAGATTCACAGCACAGGAAGTCCGATCTATATCCCCGCTTTTGGTTCAAAGAGGGTTGGCGTCTTTACCCAAGCCGAACTTGAAGACAGCCTCTTCGAAACCAACTTCGACCCGACTGTGGAGAGCGCGGACTATCTCACCACGACCGGCGGTGGACCCAGTGGCGCGGCATTGGATGAAACGAACAATCGCCTCTACGTCGTCACGCGCTTCAATAATTCAGTCGAAGTGATCGACTTGGTGACAGAGCTAACCACGGCAATCCATACGCTTCACAACCCTGAGCCCGATGCGGTGAAGCTCGGCCGCAAGTTCTTGTACAGCGCCCTTGATACGTCGGGCAACGGCGAAGCCTCTTGCTCGAGCTGTCATATTTTTGGCGACATGGACAGTCTCGCGTGGAACTTGGGCAACCCCGACGACACGACCTCAACGAACAATCAGCCCCAGCCCGACCCACTCCTGCCCGGATCGACGCAATTTCACCCGATGAAGGGCCCGATGACGACCCAGACACTCCGGGGCATGTCGACCCATGGTGCGATGCACTGGCGCGGAGACCGTGCGGACGGCTTCTTTGGAACGGACTCTTGCACGCAGCCCGGTTACAACCTGTCGCCGAGCGAAAATGCACCTTGTGATGAAGATCATTCGTTTCGCAATTTTATCGTGGCCTTCGAAGGCCTGCTTGGAATGGAAGGAACCATCACGACCACCGAAATGCAGCAATTCGCGGACTTTGTTCTTCAAATGCAATTGCCGCCAAACCCGGTCCGCAACCTGGATAACACGCTGACGTCAGCGCAAGCGGCGGGTGAGTCGAAGTGGTTCAGCTGTGGTCCCACGACGACTGAATGCGCTCCCCTAGATGCAAACGCGACCGACACCGTCGAAGACTGCGATGGCTGCCACAGCCTCGACCCACTGAACGGCTTTTTCGGAACCGGTGGCGAGCAGAGCTTCGAAGGCGAACCCCAACACGCCAAGGTGCCGCACAACCGAAACATGGTTCAGAAGGTGGGCATGTTTAACGTCGCAGGGGACCAGGTCCGCGGGACCGGTTATCTCCACGACGGTTCAGTTGACAACATGAAGACCTTCGTGAGTGGCGGGGTCTTTGCGCTTACGGGTCAAGAAGAAGATGACTTGGTAGATTTCATGCTCGCCTTTCCGACCGACCTCGCGCCGATCGTTGGTCAGCAGGTGACCATCAGTCCAACGAACTTCAGCGATCCGGACGTCAACGACCGCATTACGCTGATTGACGCCAGAGCCGCAGCGACGTTCGAGTCACAGGTTCTCGGTGGGGTCGTCAAGGAATGCAACGCGATCGCCAAAACTGTAGAAGGGGGCGTCGAGCGGGGTTACGTCCGAATCGCGTCCGGGAGCTATCAGCCCGACGACAATAGTGCGCCGGTCGCCGCAGCTGCACTCCGCGCGAAGGCGGACCCCGTCGGTGCCGCGCAGACGATTACGTACACGTGCGTGCCGCCGGGCTCAGGGGTTCGCATGGGCGTCGATCGGGATGAGGACACACTTCGAAACGGCGTCGAATCCAATTCGGGTGTCTTTGTCGACAGCGACGACACCGGGACGAGTCCATTCAACTCCGACACAGACGGCGATGGCGCTGACGATGGTGTGGAAGTGGCGTTTGGCTCCGATCCCAACAACCCCTTGGATTTTCCGCCGCCGGGTGCCGGCGTACCGGCACTAGGCTTTATAGGGATCGCGATCTTGATCGGCCTGATGGTTCTCGCCGGCGGAGCCGTGCTGGGTAGGCGGCACTCTACTTAGTTCTTCGGATCTTCGCGGCCAGGATCTACTTGGTGGAGACGTTGCCCTGATCCATCTGCGATAAGCTGTGCGGCCAACGAGCAGTGGCTTCGGTTCGCGAACGCGACGCACGTCTCGCGGCACGGTTGATCAGGTACCGAGATCCCAATGAATCGTACATACGGCGTGCTCGCTCATGCTACGCGGGTTCTTTGCCTGGCTGGTATTGCGCTTGCGGTCGGGCCAACTCATTCGGTTGCCGCGGAGACGGCAAGGCCCTCATTGACTGCTGTGGTGGCAAGCGAAGCACCGAAAATAGATGGTCGCCTGAACGAAGCGGTTTGGCAGACCGCCGCGGTGATTGATGGTTTGCAGCAGAAGATCCCTGTTGCTTACGGCGAACCTACCGAGCACACGGAAGTTCGCGTGCTCTACGACGCGGACTTTTTGTACATCGGCGTCCATGCCTTCGATTCGTCTCCGAACGAAATCACACTGAGCACTATGGTGCGTGACGCGGACATGTCGAGTGGCGACCGGATCACGATCAGCCTCGACACCTACTTCGACCAACGCAACGGCTTCCACTTCGAAGTCAACCCGCTCGGCAACAAGCGTGATGGGTTGATCGAGAATGGTTCCGAGTCCTATGAGTGGGACGGGATCTGGTACGCCGACGCGCGTATCGATGGGACGGGGTACTACGTCGAGATCGCAATCCCCTACAAGACCTTGTCCATCGCAAGGGACCAGGCGAGTTGGGGGCTGCAAGTCGTTCGCTACATCAAACGCAACGGAGAAGAAGATCGTTGGGCGAGTCCGACACCGGAAATTGAACCGTTCAATTTAAAAGGGGCGGGGCGACTCAATGGCCTCGTCGGCATCCAGCAGGGTATAGGCCTGGACGTCGTTCCCAAGTTGGCGCTGCGCCACGCTGACGATGGTCTCACTGGAGACAAAGACACCAACTTCGACCCGGGCGTCGATGCCTTCTATCGCATCACACCGTCGCTTACCGGCGCGCTTACGGTGAACACCGACTTTGGTGAGGCCGAAGTGGACACGCGGCAGATCAATCTCACACGCTTTTCGCTCTTCTTTCCCGAAAAGCGGCAGTTCTTTTTACAGGACGGAGGGATATTTAGTTTCGGGGGGCTTCAGCGGAATCCCTTGCCATTCTTTTCTCGCAAGATCGGTTTTAGCGACCAAGGAGAAGAGATCCCGATCTTCGCCGGGATGAAAGTGACCGGCAGGGTTGGACCGTTCAACGTCGGCTTCATTGACGTGGTCACGGACGATTATAAGCGGCTTGCGGACCCTGCCACCGGTAAGCGAGAAAAGATCGGAGTTCGGAACCTCACGGTTGCGCGGGTGTCCGCGAATGTCCTCGACGAATCGACCGCCGGCGTCATTGTGACGAGCGGCAATCCGAACTCGAAAGACGGCAACTTTCTAATCGGTGCGGATGTCAATTATCGTAATAGCCAGTTCTTCGCTGAAGGTCGCACGGTGGTCGCGCGAAGTTGGGTACAGCGAAGTGACACCGAGGGCTTGAGCGGTGACCAACTTGCCTGGGGGACGCGCCTCACTTACCCGAATGATCGTGTGAATTGGTATTTGATCGCAGAAGGCGTTCAAAAGAACTTCAACCCCGCGCTTGGTTTCACCAGTCGACGCGACATCCGGAACTACTACGCTGGCTACCGTTTTCGCCAACGACCCAGTAGGTTCCTTCGCACCATTGATCACCGGGTCACGGGCTTCTATGTGACCAATACGGACAACCAGTTTCGGTCCGGGGAGATCAACCTCGAACCGTTCACCGTCACGAACCCCGTCGGTGACAAAGTGGCCGTGACGTACGCCCGGGTCTTCGAAACTCTTCCCGAGGACTTCGGCATCCGTACAGAAGGACGGCACGGAGAAACCGTCACTATCCCCAAAGGCAGCTACAGCTGGGATCGATACAGGCTAGATGTTTCCGCAAGCGACGCCCGGCCGATCAGTGCTCGCGCGATTGTGACGCGTTCGGGTTTCCACGGCGGTGAGCGTTGGGACTTTACGCCGAGTGTGTCTTGGCGACCCTCGCGGCACTTTTTGCTGACGGTGAACTACACCCGGAACGACGTCGATTTGCCAGACGGCGATTTCGTCGTGCACTTAATTGGCTTCAAAACCGACATCCAATTCACAACGGACCTCTCCTGGAACACCTTTGTTCAGTTCGACAGCGACAGCGATACCATCGGCATTCATACGCGAGTGCGTTGGATCATGACTCCGGGCCGCGAGTTCTTCGCGGTTCTCAATCAGGGGTTGCTCATAGAAGATGGCGAGCTTGAGCGCGGAGTCACCGAACCGCGGGTCAAACTTGGATGGACCTTTCGGTTCTAGCGATCGAGCGATTTCGCCCCGAACTTGTCGTGACCGAAGGCAAGCGGCCGGATGTCACCGCGTTCTTTGCCGAGCACGGTTACGAAGTGATCAAGCGCTACTTGCCGTTTGACCCGGTCAACGAGTACTACGCCCGGCGCAACGAAACTGGAATCGAACCCGACGCTCGCTGAACATGGCGCCTACGTGTGCGTAAGGGCTCTCGCGGCTTCGAGGTCCGCGCGAATCGTGCGCGCCGCCATAAAGAACATCAAGATCCCGACCGACGCCACCATCCCGACGATGAGCATCGCGTAGCGCAGTCCGTCATCGCCATACGTCTGGCTGAAGTAGTCGCTCAGCACGCCTGCGGTGAGCGGGCCCATGCCCAAGCCGATCAGGTTCAACACAAAGAATAAAATCGCACTTGTCAGAGAACGCATGGCCGGGGGGACGAGCGCGTGCGCCATCGCGATGCATGGCCCGAGATAGGTGTTGATCAGGATCGTCACCACAAATAACAACCCCATGACGACCGTGGTGTTGTCGAGTAGCAAGTAGGGGAACGTGAGCGGGAGCGCCAAGATTCCCGCGATTGCGGGGACCCACATATACCAACGCGCATCCTTCGCTCCGAGGTGATCCGCAAGCTTGCCGCCGAGCAAGGTTCCAATGATGCCGCCGCCTCCGCCAAAGACCGCGAGCAAGACGCCGACCTCTCCAACTTCTAGCCCGTGACTTCGCATCAAGAAGGGCGGAGTGAAGTTTCCGTTTCCGTACCCCGCGAAGGCAGTGAGTCCACATCCCATCGCGAGGAACCAAAACGATCGAAACTTCATGAGCAAATCGATCGTTTCACGCAGGGTCGGGGTGTACTGGGCTTCTTCGGCAGTTTCCCAGCGACCGCGTTCGGGTTCGCGCACGGTGAAGTACATCACAGCAGCGAACAGAATCCCCGGGAGGCCAACTGCCATGAAGGCGACCCGCCATCCCATCTCCTGGGCGATGAATCCACCCGCGAGAAATCCAAGGAGAACACCAATGTGAACTCCCGTTGAGTAGATCCCCAAGGCGGTCGCGCGTTCCTTGGGCGGGTAGTAGTCGCTGATCATGGAGTGCGCGGGTGGACTGCCGCCTGCTTCGCCAATGCCAACGCCGATTCGCGCGAGCAGAAGTTCCGAAAAGGAGCGGGCGAACCCGGAGAGCGCTGTCATTCCGCTCCAAACGGTGACCGCGAGGACGATGATGTTGCGCCGATTCCCACGGTCGGCCCAGTACGCAATTGGAATCCCGGCCGTGATGTAGACGAGCGCAAATGAAAAGCCGCTCAATAACCCGAGTTGCGAGTCACTGAGCAAGAGCTCCTTTTTGATGGGCTCTTGAATGATGACGAGGATCTGTCGGTCGATGAAGTTCAGGACGTACGCAAGGGTAAGCATGAACAGCGCGTACCGTGCGGCGCCTTCGGGAACAACGGACGGTTGATTCTCGGTAGTCATCAAAGCTCCTGCGTGATCTGCATGTGAGTTGCGTACGACGAACCGGGATCCCGAAAGGCAGGTTCCCGAAGGGGGCCGCGTCTAAACGCGAGCGAGATCATGCACCGCAAAGTTCATTTCCGCAGGCAAACCCTGCGGGGTTCCGTGTATTGTAAGAGGGCTCCTGCGGAGTCGAGGGTGATGCCCCCTCGATCGAAGAACTCCCTAACCCGGGTCGACCCTTCTAGTGCGGGTCGCAAACGAGGATTCTGATGCAAGTGATTGTGCGCGCGACCCGACGACCGAGCTTCGGTTTGCTTTTTCTTTTGATGCCGATGATCGCGCTCGAAACCGGGGCAAGTGCCGCAGATCTACCCGATGTTGCTGCACGCGTACCATGGAACCTCACCGAACGAAATGAATCCCCGGGTGCAGAGTACGTTGTTTACACGCGCAAGCCTCCAGGTTCTAAATTCTCCGCGTATCGCCTCGAAGCGGTCCTCGACTTCCCGCTCAAAGAAGTGGCCAGTGTCGCGCACAAGAACATCTCGGACCCCGAATTCCGACCCACGAACACGGTCAAAACGATTTTGCGCAATGACGGTGACGCGATGCTGGTTCATAGCCACATCATCATCAATGCTCCGTTCATCTCGGATCGAGACGTGATCTCTCGGGTGGAACGTTCGTACGACCCCGAGACACAAGCTCACACGTTGAGCTGGAAGGCCACGAATGAAGGACCGCCGCCGAAGGATGGCGTCATTCGGCTAAATCGATCCGATGGCTTCTGGCGCTTCACGCCAACGCCAGAGGGCAGCACACTCGCGGTGTACGTCAGCCACACTGAAATTGCGGGTTCGATCCCAGCTTGGGTCGTTAACTCCGTTATGAGTGACACCATGGTGCAGGGGATCGAGGGGCTACGGAAATCCTTGACCACGCAAGCGGATCTGATCGCGCAATAGCGCGCGCTTAGCTCAGCGCTTCAGCGGCCGCGATTTCCGAGATCTCTTCGTCGGTGTATCCCAAGATGTCCTTCATCACTTCAAACGTGTGCTCGCCGATCAGCGGGCCGGCGTGAGTGGGGCTGGAGGGGGTCTTGGAATAGTGAGTGACCGGGCCATCAAAGGTGCTCTTTCCGAAACCAGTGTGTTCGAGTTCGATAAAGAAGCCTCGGTCGACTAGCTGCGGGTCCGCATGAAAGTCGCTCGGTCGCAGCACCGCGTAGGCGGGGACGCCAGCTTCGCGCAGGATCTGTGAGAAGGTTTTTGCCTCTTGTCCAGCACAATGGGTGACGAGTACTTTGTCGAGTTCTGCACGTCGAGAAAGGCGCGCTGAAAGTTCGCCGAGTTCATCTCCGCCGATATCTGAAAGACCAGGGATTTGATCACGCAGCGCCCGCCACTGTTCGGACGTCTGACAATCGATCGCGATGTATCGCTCGGTCCCCTCAGTCGCGTAGACACCGTGAGGACAACCGCGCTCCGAGTCGTGTCCCGCCCGCTCGAGTAACCGGCCGTTTTCGGTGTAGTCAAGAATCATGGGGCCGAGGAAGTGGATCGAACTTTCGATCTGCGAAATATCGATGCACTGACCGATCCCGGTTTGGTCGCGATAGTGCAGGGCGGCCGAAAGTGCCGACAGTCCATAACGCGGAGAAATGAAGTCGGTATACGCACCCCAGGGCGGAGCCGGATCTCCATCGTGCCATCCGGTAATCCCTGCGAAACCGCCCAATGCCGCACCGTGAAGACCAAAACCCGTGTGCTTCGCCTCGGGCCCTGTTTGGCCGCGCATGCACGTGTAAAGCATCACGATCTTTGGGTTGATCTTGCGAAGCTGCTCGTAGCCAAGGCCGATTCGTTCGGCGGTCCCGGGTGTGAAGTTCTGCACAACGACATCCGCCCACTCCACCATTCGGTGCGCGACCGCGAGGCCTTCCTTCTTGGTGAAGTCGATGGCAATACCCATCTTGCTTTGGTTCATGTTCGCAGCGAGGTGGCCGGTCGTGATGCCGGGCTCCCCGATAAACGGGGGAAGGAAGCGCAAGGTATCGAGGCGTTTCTCGGTCTCGACGCGCAAGACCGTGGCCCCAAGGTTTGCGAGGTCTTTCGAGATGATTGGCCCTGCGGCGATCCACGAAAAGTCGGCGACCTTGAGCCCTTCGAAGATTTTGCTGCGCGGCGCGGGCGTGTCGACTGTCGGCGCGGACGGGGTTCGCGTCGCATCGTTTAGCAAGTCCTGATCTTGTCCAAGCGTTGGGGCCGAGCGTGCGTACACGATGGGCGTTTCGGACATTACGGCGAATGGACCCGGGAGCGTACTCCCGTCGACGTCCACCCAAAAGTTCCGAGCCTTCAACTGCGGATCGTTAATCAGGTCGGGTGCAAGATTCACCGGCGCGATCAGCCACTTTTGCGCCACTGCTTGTTCTTGAATTTCTGCTTTGGTCATCGTTCGGATGTAAGACAGGAACTGATCGACGCCCCGGTTGGCATCTTGGAGGCTCAGCTTCTCTTCCTGCAAGAGCTGGATCCAATGGGTCCAGTCCACTTCCATGAGGTCGGCCTCGAGGCCACCTTGTTCTCCAATCCATTTCATGACTGCATTGAAGCCGAACATCCCTTGAGCACCCAGCACCAATGTCATGACGACGAAACCGTCTTTGCACGCCTCGCAAACGGGGAGCGTGAGTCCGGGCATGATGGGCATCGTGAAGTTTCGCCCAGTGCGGTCGTCCCCAAAGCCTGGCGGGTCTTCGTCGACGGCTGCGTAATCGGTTGCGTTCATCAGGGTCCAGAGGACGGCCGTCTGGATAGATGAATCGAGGTACTGGCCTTCACCCGAGCGGTTGCGTCCGTACAGGGCGTTGATGACATCTGCGGCGGCCTGGCACGCGCCAAGGTGGCTCGTCTCGGGATGTCCTACCGGGATCGGCGGGTGGTTCCCATCCCCTTGCATGTTGAGGAGTCCGCCAGCTGCCGAAAGTGTGAGATCCGTTGCGGGATGTTTCGCGTATCGACCGGACTGACCAAATGGGGTGACGGAGAGATACAGCAGCGCGGGATTGATCGCGGCGAGTGCTTCGTAGCCGAGGCCTTTGCCTACAAGTTCACCGGGCGTAGAAGATTCAATGAAAATGTCGGCCCCGCGAACAAGGTCGAGTAACTGCGCAAGATCATCGGGCGAATCAACGTCGAGTACGACACTCTTTTTGCCGCGTCCCCACATGCGCCAAAACAAGGAGCCCTCAAAGTCGTTTTCGGCACCATCTTGAAACGGTGCTGTCCTTCGCGCTTCGCAACCCTCGGGCGCTTCGATTTTAATGACTTCCGCGCCGAGGTCGGCAAGGATCCTGCCAGTCGCCTCGGCGAGTGGCGTTGAAAGATCAAGAACTCGAATGCCTGTTAGTGCGCCGCTCATCTAAATCGCCCTCGCAATTCGCAATAGGAAGTGTTCGCTCAGGAGACTGGCTCCGCGCAGACATCGTATCAATTTGTCGACGCTAGGGGACGGAGTCGGGCAGGCTCTTTCGCCGCATTTGGACTCGCGTTTTGGAGGCACGTCGTGGCTCGCTCAGTGGCCAGCCGACATTCACTGCGGCTACGGTTGTGCTTTGCCTGACTCGAGGCCTGCGTCCGTGAGGTCAAGCTCGTGGGGCCCGGTGTCCGTCCTGAATGCACTGCGTAAGTCTTCGAGGATCACATAGCCACTCGGGACGACGAAGAGCGTGACGACAGTCGACAGGAGTACGCCGAACGCCAACGAGCAGGCCATCGGGACCAGGAACTGTGCCTGCACGCTGCGGTTCAACAGCAGGGGCGACAAGCCGACGAACGTCGTGAGTGAAGTCAGAAGGATTGGCCGCAAGCGCGACGCAGCAGAATTCAACACGGCATCCCGCAACCCATCGCCACTGGCCTGCGCCTCGTTGATTGCGTGGACCAGAACGAGGCTTGAGTTCACCACCACGCCTGACGCCGCGATGATCCCCATCACAGACATCATCGCGAGCCCTGTAAGTAGACCCACCGACATCATGAGCAGGTGACCGATGATCGCGCCGACAAACGCAAAGGGAATGACGCTCATGATGATGAAGGGCTGCGAATAACTGCGGAGCGGGACCGCGAGCAGTGTGTAGATCATGAAGAGCGCCACCCCGAATAGCGGAATCAGGCTCGACATGGCCTCACCTTGTTCGCGCTGCGCACCCTCGAGACTCGTTGTAATGCGGGGATAGTCGCGGAGTAAGGCGGGGAGTTTTTCTTTCCTCATGCTGGCCAGGACTTCGTTGGCAGTGATGACGTTGCGATCAACATCCGCTGTCACATTGACCACGCGACGGCGGTTCGATCTGCGAATGGCCGAGAAACCTCGGCCCAAGTCAGCGGCGGCCACGGTTGCAAAGGGGACCTCGGAGCCGTCCGGGGTGCGGATGCGCATGTTCGCAAGGGAGTCGAGGGTTCGGCGCTCGGCGTCGGTGTACCGCACCATGACGCGAACATCGTCGCGCCCGCGCTGGACCCGCTGAACCTCTTCGCCGTAGTACGCTTGTCTCACCTGGCGGGCGAGCTTGCCCAGGGTGAGGCCCAGGACTTCGCCCGAAGGCAGAATGTCGAGCTTGAGTTCAGACTTGCCGGTGCGGAACGAATCAGTGATGTCGATTACTCCGGGATACTCGGCTAGCAAGCCACGCAGTCTCGAAGCCAGCTCTTTGAGCGCGTTGAGATCGTCTCCCTCAAGCTGAATGTTGATGGCTTCGCCTGCCGAGAACAGCGAGTAGGTGAAGCTCAACTCTGTCGCGTCGGAGATTGGCCCCGCGGCTTCGCGCCAGATCTTCGCAACCTCGTCGGTGTCGATGTGTCTCTGTTGGTTGGGCAGAAGTTCCATTGTGACTTCGCCCAAATGTCCACCCCCCGCGGCCGGCCCTCCAGCCGAGGGAGGACCACTTCCCGAGTTCGAAACCGGATGCCCACCGACAGCCGACAAGAAGTGCACGACGGGCGGCTTGAAACCAGCTTCGTTCGCTTCGTTCTCGAGTTTTTCGGCCACGCGCATCGCAGTACGCTCGAGATACAACACGGACTCTTCCGTCACGCGTGCGGAGGTTCCCAGTGGCATGGTCAACCGCGCGGTGACTCGATCCGAGTCGAGCGGCGGAAAGAAGGAGAATGGGACTCGGCCACTGGCGAGGGTCGCGACCACAGCGAGCAGCACCGTCAATGCGATCGCGATCACCGTGTACCGCCAATAAATCGCTGTAGCGACGGCATCCCGGAACCGCGTCACAGTAAAGTTCTCGAGCGCTGCGGCGAATCGTGCTTGCATCGCAATCACACGCGTTGCCGCGCGGTCGTATCCACCGTGCACGTGCCAAGCATAGAAGAGTGTTGTGGTGAGGATCGCAAGGCCAACAAAGTTGTACAGACTACTGGCCCATCCTGACAACACGATGGCGAAAACCGGAATCAACATCAGACCGACTTCGGCACCCGGTGTTTCGGCGTGACGGTGTCCCAAGTGGGCCGGCAAGACCAGCTGAGACTCAATCAACGAAAATACGAGACAGCAGATCACGACCGTGGTGATGATCTGTTGGATCTGGCCGATCGTTCCCGGCCCGAGGAGCATCGGAGTAAAGGCCGCGACCGTTGTAAGAACACCGAAGATGACTGGGACCGAAACCTTTCGTGTCCCCGAGATTGCTTGTTGGAGCAGTGACTCCTCGATCTCTTCGTCGCTCATGCCCGGTGGACGCGCCGCCTTGGCGGCGGATTGTTCGGTGTGAACACTTTCTCCGATGACAATCGCGTCGTCGACGAGAATGCCGAGTACCAAGATGAAACCGAACAGCGAAATTGAATCGATCGAAAGTCCGAGAGTTGAAGCAAGGAAGATCGCCCCTAGAAATGAAACAGGGACGCCCACACTCACCCAGAACGACAAACGCGGACGAAGGAAGATCGCCAGGATAAAGAGCACCATCAAGAAGCCTTGTCGCGCACTGGCCAACAAGGTGTCGAGGCGATCGCGCAACATCACCGAGTTGTCGCTCCAAACCGTGAGGTCCACGCCGTCGGGGAGCCTAAGTTGGGCATCATCGATGTAGTTTCGCAGGACTTCGGTCATGACAAGAATGTCTTGCTCGCCAGTTCGGTTGACCCGAACCATGGCAGCGAGCTTGCCGTTAAAGCGCATGGCCTGATCGGTGTCCTTGAAACCGTCTACCACGTTGGCGACTTCCGCGAGCCTTACGCGGGTGCCGTCAGTACGGGTCAAGACGATCAAATCTTCGAAGTCTGCGCCCCAATAGGCTTGGCCCTTGGTGCGAAGTAAAATATCACCGGCCTGGGTCTTGATCGCACCACCAGGCAGATCGAGAGACGCTGCGCGTACCGCGTTCGCGACCTGATCAAACGAAAGCCCGTTTCGTTGAAGTGACGCTTCGCTGATCTCAATCGAAATTTCGTAGGGACGCGTATTTAAGAGTTCGACTTGGGTTATGCCGGGCAAGGCTGCGATTTCGTCGCGGATCCGTTGTCCCATCACCTTCAGCATGCGTTCGTCTGTAGGGCCGGTAACCGCGATGTCCATCACCGAGCGTTGCATAATGATCAACGTGATAATGGGCTTTTCGGCTTCCTCGGGAAACGTGTCGATCGAGTCGACGCGGTTCTTGACGTCGTCTAGGGCACGGGAGTCGTCTGCATACTCAAATAATTCAATCGTGACGTGACACGATCCTTCGTTCGAAGTCGATCGAATGCGCTCGATGCCTTCGATCCCCTCGAGTTCTTCCTCGATGCGGATGCAAACGCCTTCTTCGACTTCTTCGGGCGCCGCCCCCAAGTACTCGACCGAGACGCTGATCGCGTTGATGTCGATATCGGGGAACGTCTTCTGCGGCATCCGGGGGAGGGATACCAAGCCCGCGATGACAATCGCGCCGAGCAGGAGGTTTGCTGCGACGTGGTTCCGAGCGAACCATCCGATCGCGCCGTTCATGACGCATCACTCATGAGGGCTTGTCCAACGGCGTACTTGCCGCGACCGTGGGCATGTCATCCCGGACGCGAACCAACATGCCGTCCATCGCGGTCTCAATCGCCGAGATACAGACGCGCTCGCCCTTACGAAGGCCGCTCTGAATCAACACTTCGTTGCGGTCCAGCCGCAGAACTTCAACCTGTCGATATCGGAGTCGTTCGTCGGCATCGACGATCATGACTTGGTCTTTGCCACGAAGCGCGGCGCGGGGGATCACGACGACGTCATATACCATCGCGCCAAGAATCTCCGCATCCACAAAGAGTCCGATCGACAGTGGAGGGCGATTGTGTGTGTTCGCATACGGATCGGCAACGCGCGCCACGAGGTTGACCATGCGTGTTCGCGGGTCGAGTTCGCCTTCGGTTCGCACCACCGTGCCGTGCCATTCGTGTTCGCGCCCCGCGAAGCGGGCTCGAAGAATGACCGGAGCCGGATTCGAAAGAGTTTCGCGTTGATGGAACATTTCGATATTGAGGTATGCGAGCTCTTCGTCCTGAACTGGCAATCGCACTTCGACAAAGTCGACCGCGTAAATTGTGCCCATCGCGGTGCCGCGATTTACGAACTGGCCGACGTCCACATGCTCACTCCGGACTCGCCCGTCGTAGGGTGCGCTGATCTCCGTCCGCAGAAGGTCACGCTTCGCCTTACCGAGGGATGCGACAGCCTCTCGCTTCGCCGCTTCGGTGACGCGCAAGCGATTAATCGCGTTATCACGGTTGGCTTCGCTGGAGGCCTGATTCTTTGCGAGATCCAACTGCCGTGCATGGGCCACTCGCGCGTTCGCGAGATCGCTTTCAGCCCGCGCGAGTCGGGCGCGTCCCTGCTCTACGGCGACTTCATAGTCCAGTGTTTCGATTCGAAGCAGCGGGTCACCTTGGCTAAAGAAACCACCTGAAACCAAAGAAGGCGCCACCCAAATTACCCGTCCGGAGACTTCGGGGATCAGCTCACTTTCGGTTCGAGGGACCACCGTGCCGTGGGTGGACACGCTGAGCCGCATACTTTTCGGGGCAGCGACCATCGTGCGAACCAGTGGCGGCGTCGTTTCGGGGCTTTGTTGCTCAACCTCGCTTCCTGTAATGAAAATCAGGAAAGCCAGGCTAAGCCCAGACACGATGACAACGATCGGTGCGAGTTTGCGTTTATTCATGAAGCCTCGCTATCCGACGACGTGGAGGCCGCGGTGTTTTCGGACACGGGTGCAGACAGAGAGGTTGTGGCGAAGTCGATCAATTGTTCGAGCCCGTCCACTGCGGCGTCGTGTGGACCGAAAAGAATGAGAGGCCTTTCGTGGGACAACAGAAAGATCATGGATCCAATGACAAAGTGGAATCGCCATTGAACGACCTCCGGGGGAACTTCAGGCAAAGCTTTGCGAAGTAGACTGAGGAAGCGCTCCGCGGTTGCGCTGAACTCTTGAATTACAAAAGGCTGCTGAACTGAATCCGGCTCGCCATACAACCGCGCAATCAGCGACGGAAGCGGTGAGTCGGGGGCGACGTCGCAAAGCGGGCCGAGATAGCCGCGGATGACTTCGTTCACCGTCGGCGTTGCGGCCGTAGCCTCTAGTCGATCCAAGTTCGCTTCGCGGGTGCGCGTCAAAGGCTCGACTCGCCGATGGAGGGCCGCACCAAAGAGGCCTTCCTTCGACCCGAAGTGGTAGTGCGCGGCTGAAAGGTTGACTCCAGCGTGCTTCGCGATTGCGCGAAAAGAGGTCGCGGAGTAACCCGTTTCGATAAATAAGGCTTCGGCGGCGTCGAGGATCTTGGTCTGGGTCTCACGCGATTCGTTGCGCTTTGCGGTGCGTGCCTGTCGGGCGCTCGAACCGCCCGCATCGTTCAATGCTGGGTTCTGGATGGACGTTCTATTCGCGTCGCCTGATTTGGCTGGCTTGTCTGTCTTTTGTTGGCGGGGGTACAGGGGCAATTTCACCTCCAGTAAAATAGGGACGGTTGCGAAGATCAGGAACGTCGACCGAGCCAGAGCGCATCATCGTTCAAACGTCCGTTTTAACTTTATCCGGCCTAGGCGGAAGTGCAACGGAACCGGAGTAAAAGAGTCGCGTGGTGGCCAGTGAAGACCATTTGTCTCAGCTCGTGCCGGGGGTTGAAACCCGCATCGCTCGATGCGCCTACTCTACGGCTGACGCACCCTGCGGTTTCAAGAATGGATCGCGATAGGGCGCGCGAGCGGGACGCAAATGTCCGAGGCCGTAGTTCTCCGGAAACTTTGTCGTGGTGGCCCACAAGTGGTCACCGAACTCAAAGGGTTCAAAGGGGTCGATTCCGTTGAGGGGGAGTGGTGCGATCACGGTGTTTGGGCGTGGTTCGAAAAAGAATGGGATCGAAAAACGCTCGGCACCCTGAGACAAGACTCGGTGCTTCGTTGCGCGTACGCGGCCACCTGTCCAGCGCGCGAGCAACCCGCCAAAGTTGACCACGAACCCGCCGGGCGTCACGGGCACATCAACCCAACCGACGTCCTGCGCTTTGACCTGCAGGCCGCCCGAATCGCATTGGGCCAGAATCGTCACCAAACCTGAATCCACATGAGCACCACAGACGACCTCGTAGCGTTCATCATTCCAACTCATGAAGTATTTTTCGAGCTCAGGTGCCTCAAGAACCGCTTCGTCGTACCCGGCATCGCGTCCGGGATAATGCAGCAGACGCAGCGTCGAAATGCCGTCGCGAAACGATTCTCGAAACATCGACTCGTCAATTCCCATTGCCCGCGACAGCGAGGCCAGGATTGCGTATCCGACCTCTTCCATGGTTCGGTAGTAAGCCGCCGTGTCGTCCCGCCAATTCGGAAACATGTCGAGGGGCGGAAACACTGACGGCTCATACAACAAGTCGTTGTTGTGATCGCCGGGAAGCTCGCGAACCAAGTCGGGGCCGAGTTCGAATCCTTCCCGACTTAACGGGGTGTCTGATTCGAGCGGAAACCATCCGCGATAAAGGTTCGGGTTTTCGGGAGCGAAGTTCTTTTTCCAAAGGCTGCGTTGCTGGTCTTTCGGCATATCGAACAAGCGCAGAATTGAGTCGCAGGCGTCGCGCCCCACGGTCTCTGGATGAGGCGTCCCGGTGATCGTCATGAAGCCCGTTTCGTAGGCGGCCTTCAGAATCGCCTGATCCACCGCAGCTCGGTCCGTCGCGGCTGAACCAAAGAGTGGGCTGAGATCGATTTCGGGGATCATCGGTGACCTCGTAGATTTCGCCCGCGTGTTGTTTCCCTACGCCCGCTTGAATCGCGGGATTGCCAGGTCATCGCTCATGTCTTCCCAGGCGACCCTGACAGGCATTCCGATTTCGAGTTCTTCTGGCTCGATCTCCACGATGTTGGAAATCATTCTTACGCCGCCCGCACCTTCGAGGGTAATCACCGCGACTACGAATGGCACCTTCTGGTCTATGGCGATGGGTCGGTGGACGGTCGTGTAGGTATAGACTTCACCGCGCCCGCTGACTTCGTGGAAATGCGTGTCGTCGCAACGACACTCGGAGCATATGGGCGAGGGAGGCAGCTGCATGTGCTCGCACTGGTTGCAGCGCTGCACCACAAGCTTGTGTTTCGCTGCGGCTTGCCAAAACGGAAGCGACTCTTTGTTTGCCATTGGCTGGGGCATACCATTCGGAAACCAACGTGTCATGACGACCTCCCGAGAATCACCGCACTCGAGGGGACGCAGGCGGCGCTGGTCACAAGACAGACCTCTGCGTTGTCGACGGGACTTGTCGAATCACCACGAAGGGATCGCACGCCTTCGACGACATGGTTAAGACCGTGAATGTAGGCTTCAGAAAGGCTGCCTCCGTGGGTGTTGGTCGGGAGCGATCCGTCCTTCCAGGCGAGAGCCCCGCTCTCGATGAAGGGCCCCCCTTCACCACGTTCACAAAAGCCGTAGTCCTCTAGCTGCATCAAGACACAGCCAGAGAAGTGATCGTAAATTTGGGCGACATCGATGTCCGAAGGTCGGACTCCCGCTTTTGCGTACAGTCGTTTGGCCATCGATTCGCATGCGCCGGTGGCATAGATCTCGTCGGCCACGTTCGCATTCGAAAACGGCCCGAACGCATAACCCTTGGGAGCGCCCTGAGCGGTCGATAGAACTTCGGCCGAAGGCTTGTCGAGATCGCGAGCGCGTTCTGCAGTCGTCACGACCACCGCGCAGGCGCCGTCGCTTTCGAGGCAGCAGTCAAAGAGATGGTGGGGGTCGGCGATCATGGGTGAGTTCTGATGGTCTTCCAGGGTGAGTGGGCGGTCACCCATCACGGCCCGCGGGTTGCGCGACGCATGTTCGCGAAATGTCACGGCGATCATGCCGAGCTGTTCGCTTGTCGTGCCATAAAGGTGCATATGACGTCGCGTCGGCAATGCGTACGCCGCAGCCGCGTTGAGCAAGCCATACGGCATCGTGAAACCCAGGGATGCCATCATGGGCGAGGGCGCCTGTTGCACGGTGGGCGGGGGCGCATTGTCCCCATCGTCTTCACGGGGTGGGCCGCCTTGGCCGAAGCGAAAGAACTGTCCCTGACACAGCGACCTGTAGACCACGACGACTTCGGCTTGTCCGGCCTCCACCGCCATCACGGCATTTGCAACTGCAGCACAACCGCCGCCACCGCCGGGCATCCACACCATGTTGGAAAAGCGCAGTTCGGGAATCCCCAGGTCAGCCGCTAGAAAGATGCCTTCGTTGCGATCTTCGGCAAAGGAAGCGAGGCCGTCGACGTCGTCCATTGTGAGCCCGGCGTCTGCGACCGCACGCAAGATCGCCTTGCACGCGAGGGCATGTTCAGTGACGTCTCCGATCTTGCCCCATTTCGCGTATTCACTTTCGCCGACACCCACGATGTGTGCACGGCGATTGTTTGTCGTCATCAAGCGGCTCCGTTCTGCGCGGCAATCCCTGTGACTGCCGACAATTCAGGGCCTACACGTTCGGCAACGGACTCCATCAAGCTCTGGTCGAAACCATAAACGTCAAGTGCGTTTGTTCCGAGCATCGCTCGTGCCTCGTCTTCGGGATAGTCGAGGAAGGTCGTCTTCAGGGCATCCGCCGTATTGGGCCAAGTGCCTTCGAGATGCGGATAGTCGGATCCCCACATGATCTTGTTCACTCCGATCTTGTGTCGCTGCTGGCCTTCATGCACGGGCAAGAAAGAAGCGCCGATGAAGCACTGACGCTGGAAGTATTCTGTCGGCGTGAGCGAGAGGTCCTTTTTGAAGTGATTGAAGATCGGGAGGTTGGCTTTGAATTCCAGCACACGAAGCCGCTCAATAATCCACTGCGTCCCTGTTTCGGTCAGGATCAACTTCAGGTTCGGATGTCGCTCGAAGGCGCCGGACCAGACCAGGGCTGCAAACGAACGTTGGGCCCACATGTCGACTTCGCTGATGAACATCGCAGTCGCGCCGGGGGCGTCTCCGTAGTCAGGGGACCAACCCGAATGTGTCTGGAGCGGCATGTCGAGTTCCTCACAGAGTTCCCAGAGCGGCTCATATCGAGGGTGGTGGTAGAACGGAAACTCGCCTGTACTCGTCGGCAAGAGCACGCCACCGAACAGCCCTGATGCCTTGGCGTCGCGAATGTCTTGGCATGTGACTTCGATGTCATCGAGGTTGATCAGCGCGACGCCTGCATGTCGCCCAGGGTTTTGATTGCAGAACTCGGCAAGCCACCCGTTGTACGCTCGCAGGCCCGCATGGTTCTGTTCAGGATCGACCTGGTATCGGTACTGCATGAGCCCCGCGCCGAAGGGGGCCATTTGGGGAAAGATGACTTCCCCTGCCACGCCGTCGGCTTCAAGCTCGTCCAGGCGCACCTTCGCGTCCCATTCCCCCTGGCGTGGAGAAAAGGGACTCGTGCCGTCGTTGAGGAGATTCATCAAGACGTCGTCCGCGATCGTCTCCGAAGTCTGCATGAACGTCTGGAACTGCCCATGTTCGCCTGTCTTCTCCGCGTAGTCGTCCATCGCTTCTTGATCGAAGAAGGTACCGGCACGGGCGATCATCTCTTTGACATACGCGACCCACCACTTGCCCGCAGCTTCGTGGTGCTTTTTCGGCAAAAATTTTTCGTAGTTCGCCGGCAGTCCCCCGGCGTGACAATCAGAGCTGATGATAAGTACTTTCGACATGTAACGGATCTCCAGGGTTGCGGGCGAAAGTTTGTCAGTTCGGCCGCAAGTCGTGAACGATGGAACCTTAGGATCGGTGCTGTTTCAGCTCGCGTTTCTTTTGAAGCGAACCATTGTCGGTGCGTCTGGATGTGACCGTGATCCGAGGACCGTGTTCTTGCAAATAATCATTGGCTGGGCCTGGGCTGCAAGGATCGGCTTCAACACGGGTAAAGTCTCCAGTTCGAAGCTGTGACACAAACTCGGTTCAGTCCATCGGTCCGATCATCGTGCCGGGATACTCTCCCGTGGATTTGCCGTTTTCGAAGGTCGTAACGCCATTGACCAGGGTGAGGCGCACCGGGGCGGCGTCGCGCGTCCAACGCCAGGTTGTCCCACCCTTGCCATCCGGGACGTCGTGGATCTTCCGCTTTGGACGGTGCTCGATTTCGTCCAACGCAAAGACGGTGATGTCGGCTCGCTTTCCCGGCCGGATTTCGCCACGATCGGTGAAGCCAAAGTGTCCAGCAAGTTTGCCGGTCTGCGAGTGCACGGCTTCTTCCATGCTGAGCGAACCGGTCTTGCGCACGTAGTGGGTGTAGAGCAGCAAGTTGTCACCAGCACCGCAGAACAACTGCCCATGAGCGCCGGAGTCGTTGATGTTTCCCACTGCGAGTGGGTCGCGCGTGAGTCGAACGATCATGTCGTCGTCCTTTTCCCACGGCGGCATCGAAACGGTCGAGTCGAGCCCGTTATTGATCAACCACTGCGCCATCGCATCGGAAGCATGGACGCCGAGCGCTTTGGCGTACTCACCCAACGAGATGCCGACGGGGCCAAAGTCGTTGGCGGAATTGTCGAGTTGAATCGGCTCCGGGTTTCGAAAAAATCCCGTTTCCAACGATTCGTGGTCCCATGAATGACGGGCGCGCTTGCGCCAGTCCGGGTCGGCAAGGAGAGCAAGCTTTTCTTCGTCCGTCTCGGCGGTGACGACCTCATGCCATGCATACGCATTCGTTTGTGCAAAGAGAAGAGACTGTCGAACACTTGCGGTGACCGTGATCGGGACATGGGCGTACCCCGTCCAAAAATCACGCCCTTCATCACTCAAGCGCTGGTGGAGATCTGCGAGAGGTTTCTGCAGTCCATAGTCCTTCTGCCACTGGAGCGTCGGAACCCCCGCCCATTGGACGCGAACTTGGAGTCCTTCGCTGATCTTCGCGAGTCGCTCAACCGACGCGGTGGCCGTCATGCGCATCAGGCTATCCACAACGACCTGTACCGATGAATTCGGGTAGCGAGCCATGACCTCGAAGAGCGCGCGAAATTCGGCGTCGTCGGCCTGGAGTGATGGCACCGGACGGTCCTCACCGTCGTGGTCCATGAGGTTCGTCGACATGCCGAGTGCGCCAGCACCGAGGGCGTCTTCGAGCAGGACGGCGATCTGCAGGGTCTCTTCTGGGGTCGCCGCACGATCCCATGCGTCCATCCCCATCACGGCCAGGCGTAATGCGATGTGGCCAACGAACGCGCCGTAGTTCACCGGCACGCGAACGTTGTGGGTCATCGATGTCTTGTATTCGGACCAAGTCCTCCAATCCCATGGGAGATTCTGGAAGAAGGGCTCTTCTGGGATGTCTTCAAAGAACGAGAAGATCTTGACGACCTGTTCACGCACTTCTTGGTCTTCGTGGAGCGGGGCGATCGCAAACCCGCAGTTGCCCATCACAACGGTGGTCACGCCACAGCCGGGGAGCGGGTCAAGGCTGGGCTGCCACCACATCGTGCCGTCGAAGTGTGTGTGGCTTTCGATCAGACCCGGCAGAACAAAACAGCCGGCCGCATCAAAAACTTCTTCGCCGGTTTCGGGGGCCAGCTTTGGGCCCACCTCGGCGATCAGCCCGTCGCGCAAACGGACATTCGAGACTTCACCCGGAGCGCCGGTTCCGTCGATCACGGTTCCACCGACGATCAACATATCGCGTGCGTGGTTCATCGATTCGACTCCTTTGTTCGGAAGGGTTTAAGGCGTCTGCCGACTGACGGGTTCTTCGAAGGTTCCGAAGATGCGGTCGTAGATCATCGTGAGTGTTGCGTAGTTGCCCTGATTCATGTCGACATGATGCGCGGCGTGGATCGACGTGATGCGATCAATCTGTCTAAACGGGAAGTAGGGCAAGTTCACAAAGGTGTGGTTAATCGTGTTGAGTTGGGTGAATGCCAAGGTGGCGATCCCCGCCGAGAAAGCATTGAGCGGCGTGCCGTACGCAAGGCAGACGATGGGAAAGGCTCCAAAAAAGAGCAGCAGTCCAATGAACGTCTCGAGCGGGTGCACGTACAACGCGTCGATGTGCGTGGTTTCCCGGGCTTGATGATGCAGCGCATGGACCTTGCGCAGGATCTTGCCGTGAAACAGAAAACGATGCGTCAGGTAGTACATGAAATCGAACACCAACAGCACGACGAGGAAGTCGACGACGTGACGCCAGAGCGGGCGCGGTTCGAGATTCACGCAGAACGGAACTAACACGATGAAGAAGCCGAGGTTCGTCAGGAGCCCGACCTTGTTGTTGCGCTTTACGGCCTCGCGGAAACGCATCTTCGCGAGCTTGGTCTTGTCGACCTCTAAATTCAATTCGCGCATCTTCGCAAAGGCTGGGATCGAAAACGCGATGCGGCGTCCGATCAGCGTGGTGAGGATCAGGGTTGACGCGAAAGCGAGTGTCGCGAGCCAGTCGTACGTCATGGGGTGGGCCTCCTTGCGGTGTGGTCGAGAAGTTCGGCGAGTTGCGCTGCGTTTCCGCTCCCGAGTTCTTTGCGAAGTCTCTTTGCGAGGGCTTCGATTTCGGGGGTGGTTTGTGGGTCACGTGTTGGCCCAAAGACTTCGGCTTCGAGTCCGAGCGTGTGATAGATCTCTGCTGCAACCTGCTTCATGCTTTCGAGGGCCGCGGCGCCAATTTTGCACGAAAGGTCGGCTTCGAGTTGATCGACCGCGCTGACCGAGTCGGCGATCAAGGCTTCGCCCTGGGCGGTCAAAGTCAGCACAACACCGCGGCGGTCGCTTTGGTTTTGCGTTCGCTGCAAATAGCCATGCGCTTCGAGGTCCTGCGAAATGGCGCTGATCGCCTGGCGGCTTACCCGTTGGATGCGCGCCATTTCGTAAATGTGTCCACCGTCGGGTCCAATGAGCAGTAGAACTTGGGCGTGCGACATTTTAAGACCCGCATGACCTTGAGCCGACGCAAGCTCCATCAATGTGCGTTGCATCCATTCGACGATCATGGGAAGCAGTCCAATTGACCTTCGGTGATCGGAGCCGGCCGTTGGATGAATCCGCGTCGAAGCGCGCACCTCTTGATACAAATCTAAAAGGGTGGCCGTGAATGCGTGATATCGAGACGTACCGACGAGATCGGCGTACTGCGTGTCCGCCCCGGAGATGAGCTCGGCGCCATGAGCCACGAGCGCCTTGCCGCGTCGGGTCAGCACGACGAACTTCGAGCGCCCGTCGTCGGGGTTCTCCCTTCGTTCGAGATAGCCGGCTTGTTCGATGCGATTCGCGATTTGACTGCACGCTTGTTTGCTGATCGCGAGTTCTTCCGCGATCGCGCTGATGGGTCGACCTGCTTCCCAGATGAGAGAGAGGAACGCCCCATAACTCAAGCGCAGTGAGCCGTAGCCCCGCCGTTCGGTCAGGTCGTGCATAAGCCGTGTCTGCAGGTGGCGCGCGATGCCAATCAGGTGCCGAGGCAGATTGTCCTGATAACGCGCGCGCAGAGATCGCGTGTCGTGGGGGGCGCCGGTGATGTTCGGGGCTGCGGGCATGGGACGAGGATAATTTTAGGAGGGACATTTAGTCAACCCCCATTGACAATCTTGTCAAGAAAGATTTATCAATGGGGAGGCCGCTGGCTTGAGGGGCAGCCTTCGTCCGAGCTGTGCCAAAGTGCGCAGCCTTCTATGACGGCTGTCTCCGATGGCCAAGGTGACAAAGGGAGTTCCACGTGAGTGAAACAAATCAACACCGCAGTCTGCGGGTCGCGATCATCGGCGCGGGCCCAGGCGGCTTGTGCATGGCGAGTCGCCTTCGTGACGCGGGCTTCGACGACATTACGATCTTGGAGAAGGGAAACGGCGTCGGCGGCACCTGGTACCACAACCGCTATCCCGGCTGCGCGTGCGACATTCCCTCACACCTGTACTCGTTTTCTTTTGAGCCCAAGGTCGACTGGTCGCGACCGTATGCACCCCAGCCGGAGATTCGGGCCTACTTCGAACAGTTCGCCGAAAAGTACGACCTGCTTCAGCACTGTCGCTTCGGAGCAGAAGTCGAAAGCGCGGTATGGAGCGATGAGCAAGCGCGCTGGACCGTTGGCTTGGCCAACGGAGAAAGTGTCGAAGCGGAAATCGTCGTCAGTGCGTTGGGAATGTTCAACGATTTATCCGAACCCGTGATCGAAGGGCTCGATGCGTTCGAAGGCACGCGTTTTCATTCGGCGCGTTGGAATTGGGACCACGACCTGTCGGGCGAAACCGTGGGCGTGATCGGCAGCGCGGCGAGTGCTGTTCAGTTCGTCCCTGAAATCGTCAAGCAGGCAGGGCAGGTCTACCTCTTTCAGCGCACCGCGAACTGGGTACTTCCGAAACTCGACGATCCTTTTACCGACGAAATGATTGCGGCCTTCAAGGCGGACCCGTCGATCCCCAAAGCCATTCGCAATGAAATCTTTACCGGCGTCAACAACGGCATGACTTTTTCGGATCCGAACGCGCTGGCTGAGTTCGAGGCCGCGGGGCTGGGCGCCATCGACATCATTGAAGACCCGGCAGTGCGCGAAAAACTTCGGCCGCAGCATCCCTTTGGTTGCAAGCGCCCGCTGGTGTCGAACGCCTTCTACCCGGCGTTCAATCGCTCCAATCTCGAACTTGTGACCGACGGCATCGACCATATTGGTGCAAGCGAGATCGTGACCCGCGACGGGAAGCATCGTGAGATCGACACCATGATTCTGGCTACCGGTTTCTCCGCAACGTTGTATCTGTCTGCGATCGACGTTCGGGGTCGCGGCGGCCTTCGCATTTCTGACGCGTGGAAGGACGGTGCCGCTGCCTACCTCGGGATGTCGACATCGGGCTTTCCCAATTTGTTCATGCTCTACGGGCCGAACACCAACAACGGGTCGATCCTTACGATGCTCGAGGCACAGGTTGGTTACGCCCTGCGTCAAGTCCAACGCATTGCGGACGAGAGCCTCGCCTGGATCGACGTGTTGCCTGAACCGATGGCGCGCTTCAACGACGAAGTTCAAGAAGCCATATCGAACGTGAAGGTGTGGAACGCGGGCTGCACGGGGTACTACCGAACCCCGAGCGGGCGTGTCGTGACGCAGTGGCCGTATTCGATGAGCGATTTTGCAACTCGCGCAGCAGCCCCGGACCCGGAACTTTACGAAAGCGTGCCGCTGTAATCGTCTGGCGAGCCGCCCCGATGGTGACCTGGGTTCATCGCGTTCACGGCTTATTCCAAGAACATCGCTCCAAAACAAAACCGCCCACCCTCACGGCGATGACGAGTAGGGTGGGCGGTTCCTATTCCTGGAGCAGGCGTTCGAATTAGAAGATCTCGAACAACCCTGCGGCGCCCTGACCGCCACCGATGCACATCGTCACCACGCCCCACTTGGCCTTGCGGCGCTTGCCCTCGAGGAGCAAGTGGCCGACGCAGCGTGCGCCCGTCATGCCGAAGGGGTGGCCGACTGAGATCGAGCCGCCGTTCACGTTGTACTTGGCCGGATCGATTCCGAGCTTGTCTCGGCTGTACAGGCACTGGCTGGCGAAAGCTTCGTTGAGCTCCCACAGGTCAATGTCGTCAACCGTGAGGCCGGCTCGTTCGAGAAGCTTCGGCACTGCGAACACGGGGCCGATGCCCATTTCGTCCGGCTCACAACCTGCTGCGGCAAAACCGCGGAAGGCGCCGAGCGGGTCGAGGCCGCGCTTCTTGGCTTCGCCGGCTTCCATCATCACGACCGATGCCGCGCCATCAGAAAGCTGGGAGGCGTTGCCTGCTGTGATGAACATCTTCTCGCCGCGAATGGGGGCCAACTTCTGAAGGCCTTCGAGGGTCGTCGACGGTCGGTTGCATTCGTCCTTGTCCACCCTGTAGGCGACTTCGGACGTCTCACCGGACTTCTTGTCCTTGACGATCATGGTCGTGTCCATCGGGACAATTTCGTCGTCGAAGAGACCGGCTTCCTGGGCTGCCGCAGTGCGTAGCTGGCTCTGGAGCGAGTACTCGTCCTGGTACTCGCGGCTCACGCCGTAGCGCTCGGCGACGATGTCCGCGGTTTCGATCATTGCCATCCAAAGGCCGGGATATCGCTCGTAGAGTTCTTTGTCGACCTGATGGGTGAAACCCGTGCCCGTCATGCTGTGCGAGATCGATTCGACCCCGGCACCTACGACGATCTGCTCACCGTCGACAATGATGCGACCTGCTGCCGTTGCGATGGCGTTGAGGCCCGAGGAACAATGGCGGCTCACGGTGACGCCCGTCGTCTCGACGGGACAGCCTGCCTTGACTGCGGCCAGGCGACCAATGTTGTTGCCCGTGGTGCCCTGGGGCGTACCGCAACCGAGCACGACTTCGTCGATTTCGGCCGGGTCGATGCCCGCGCGCTTGATCGAATGCTCGATCGCGTGGCCCGCCATGGCGACGCCGCCGGTGTTGTTGAAGCCGCCGCGATGAGACTTCGCGAGTCCCGTGCGAGCGGTAGAAACGATGACAGCTTCGCGCATGTTCTGATTCTCCTGATGTGTTTGCGGGATCTTGGCCCGCGGAAATGGGCGCCCACGTCTCGCGGGTCGCCGTTTCGGATTAACGCGGCCAGATCTTAGCGAGCAACGACACGATTGCTCACCCTTGAGACGGACGTAGGGGGGCTCCGAGGGCGCAGGCGAAAAACCTCTTGGGTCTTTTGGGGGTCTGCGTTCGCAGGATTGGGAACACGCAAGTGCAGGGCGGTGACTCTCTGCATCCCATTTACAGGAGGAACACATGAAGCGCGCACTTGTCTGGGCAGGGGGCATCCGTCGCGGTCATTTTCATTGCCTTCGTGCGCTTCGTTTTCGTCCCGGTGAAGACGCTTCACTCGAAACACGTAAGAACCGGCGACGTCTTCGTGATCTACGGCATGGCGTACCTCGGAACCCAGGGAGACATCCGGGACGACCACAAAGACAGCGGGCTCGCTACATTGGGCTCATGGATCGTCGCCCTCGTCATGGCTGCGGTCCACGCCGCCCTCAACCGTGACTTCGTCCGAGAATGGAAGGACAGCTTGACGGTGAAACATTCCGAGCCTCTCGGCGGGAGTCTCGATCGAACAGAAGCTCGACGAACATCAGCCTGGTGAGCATGACTAAGCAGACGAACTACACACCCGCGTCAATCTCGAATCGCGCAATGCGACGGTTGATTCTTGAAGAGCAGGCGCTTTCGGAGGCGCCGACTTCTCCGTTCGACAAAGTCAAACTTCAAGCCTTGGTGGAGCAGCTCGCCTACGTGCAGGTCGATTCGATCAACGTGGTCGAACGCGCGCACCATATGATCTTGTTCTCGCGCAACCGCAACTACAAGCGTGAGATGCTCTACGATCTGATCGAAGAAGAGGGTTCACTATTCGAGCACTGGACCCACGACGCCTGCATCGTGCCGTCGAGTATGTTCAGGCACTGGCAGCATCGCTTCGACGCGGCACGCAAGCGTTTGCGCGAACCACGCTGGAGCCGACGACTCGGCACGAAGCCCAGCCAAGTTCTCAACGCGGTGCGCAAGCGGATCGACGCCGAGGGGCCGCTACGCACCCGCGATTTCGAGAACGCAGCGGGGGGAAAGCGAGGTTCGTGGTGGGGCTGGACCCAAGAGAAGGCCGCACTCGAATACTTATGGCGGACCGGTGAATTCGGCATTGCTCGACGAGAAGGATTTCAAAAGGTGTATGACCGGATGGAGAACATCGTCCCGGCTCACCACCGGGATCAAAAAATCGACTGGGAAGAAAGCGTCGACTGGAAGTGTCGAGCAGCGCTGAAACGAATGGGCGCTGCCACGGCCGTAGAACTCGCTGGCTTCTGGCATACGTTCTCGACTTCAACGGCACGTAAATGGATCGAGAAAGAGACGACAACGGGAGGCTTGGTCGAAGTCGCGACGAAGACGGCGGACGGGTCTACGCCTCGCATCCGCTTCGCATTGACCGAAATTTTTGACCGTCTCGCCGCCACCCAAACACCGAGTCGCGGAATGCGGCTCGTGAGTCCCTTCGATCCGGTGATACGGGATCGCAAGCGACTGAGTTGGCTATTTGGATTCGACTATCGGATCGAAGTCTTCGTGCCCGCGGCCAAGCGTGAGTATGGCTACTACGTCCTGCCGATCCTCGAAGGCGATCGTTTTACCGGGCGCATTGACCTCAAGGCGCACCGCAAAGAGAGCGCGCTTGAAGTGCTCGGGCTGTGGTGGGAACCCGGGGTCAAGGCGTCAGCAGCGCGGATCACGAGCCTGCGACAGAACTTGCTGCGGCTTGCAGCTTTTGTTGGCGTCGAAGAAATCCGCGGGTTCGACAAGCCAAAACGAAAGCGATAAACGTCGAGTCAGTAGCTGCGAGGAAGTTCCAAAACATGTTCCGCGACAAAGTTGAGCACCATCTCTTGGGAGATCGGCGCAAGGCGCATTAAGCGTGCCTCCCGCCAGTAGCGCTCTACGTGATATTCCCGCGCGTAGCCGAAACCGCCAAACGTCTGCAGCGCGCGGTCGCAAGCCCGAAAGCTTGCCTCCGCGCATCGAAACTTTGCCATGTTGGCAAGCGGGCCCGATGGCTGACCCGAGTCGTAGGCCCAAGCCGCTTTTTGCCACAGAAGCTCCGAGGCGAGAAGTTCGCTGTAGGAGTCTGCGAGCGGATGAGCGATTGCTTGGTTCTGTCCAATGGGGCGGTCAAACACGATGCGTTCTTTCGCGTACTGCGTTGCGACTTCAACTGCGCGAAAGCCGATCCCGCAGGCTTCGGCAGCGAGCAGGATGCGCTCGGGATTTAGCCCATCGAGCAACTGATAGAATCCGCGTCCGACCTCACCGACAACATCGTCATCGCTGATCGGTAAATCGTTGATGAACAACTCGTTCGAGTTGATCGCATTGCGTCCCAATTTCGAAATCTCGCGGATCTCGCAGTGGGCCGGATCAAGGTCTGCAAGGAACAAGGTGAGGCCATCCAGCTTTTTCTTACACTCTTCGCGCGGTGTCGTCCGGGCAAGCAAGAGAACCTTCTGGGCTTGCTGGGCCTTCGTGTTCCAGATCTTCTTACCTGTAACGACCCAGCCCGAGTCCGTTCGCAGTGCAAGCGTGCGAATGCGCGACGTGTCGGTACCCGCGTCATCTTCGGTCACCCCAAACGAGACGTGCAACTCTCCCGTCGCAGTCGGAGGCAGGTATCGCTCCTTCATCGATTCGGACCCGTGATGAATCACCGGGCCCATGCCGAAGATCGAAAGGTGCAACGCCGACGCGGCATTCATCGCTCCGGCGCTTCCCGCCACTTCACGTAGCAGGGTGGCTGCTTCGACAATGCCCAATCCCGCACCGCCGTACTTCTCGGGGATGACGACGCCCATCCATCCTGCCTCGGCGAAGGCGTTGTAGAACGACCATGGAAACTTCTTGTGTTCGTCGTGATCGAGCCAGTAATCGTCGTCGTACGCCGCGGTAATTCTTGCAGCGGACTCTTGGATGCTTACGAGGTCGTCGGGAAGGCTGAAGTCCATCCCGCGACGATACCAATGCGAGTCTACGGTGGTGGGCAGCTTCAAAACAAAAGCGCGGGCTTTTGACTTGGGCCCATGACCGTGAGATCCTTTGGCGCTGACCTCGCCACATTGGCGAGACGTTCAGCGCTCTCCGTCACAACTACGCCTGCAACGCGACAAACGTTTCATCTGCGCGCGCGGTTCCGATGCTAATTGGCGAGGGCCCATGGCGTCTCCGCCCGCAGACGCTCCATGAAAGCCTCGCTGTACGCGTCCTCGGGATCGGCTCTCACAAGCCGGTCGAGTATCGCGGCATCGTCGCCGACCAGAATTCGCCATTTGTTGTCGCGTACACCTTGAAGGATCACGTCGGCAGCTGCAGCGGCGGTCATTGGGGCTTCGTCACGGAATTGCTCGGCGATCATACGAACGCCTTGGCGAATGTCTTCGTCCGACGCGTTCGAAAGATCGAGCCCCCGAGCCGACATACGCTCTCGCGCGTTTGCGACGTCTTCGGCGCTCAACTCTTTCGGGTCGTGGCCGAGCATCTTGCCGGAGTTGAGGACGATCGAAGTCCCGATGTGTCCCGGCATGACCAGTGAAACGCCGACATGGGGTGCGTTGAGTTTGCAGTCGTTTAGTAAGGCTTCGGTAAAGCCCTTGACCGCAAATTTCGCCGCGCTGTAGGCGGTGTGCGCAGTCTCGGGGCCAACGGATGCCCAAAACCCATTCACGCTGCTTGTGTTGATGATGTGCCCGTCGGTCGAGGCGACGATCAGCGGCATGAATGCGCGTGAGCAGTAGTAGACCCCGTTCCAACAAACGTTGAACGTCATTTCCCATTCGTCGCGCGGATCAGCAATAAAACTGCCCGCGCCACCGATGCCTGCGTTGTTGAACAACAAGTTGATGCAGTCGGTCTGATGGGTCTCCATGACGAAGTCGCGAAACGCGAGGATGCGCGGTTCATCGGACACGTCTGCGACAAAGCAAGAGACTTCGGTGCCGGCCGGCGCAGCGTTGAGGGCCAGCCCTTGGGTCTGCAGCATGTTCTCTTCGGACACGTCGCACATGGATACATGGCAGCCCGCGGTGGCGAGCTGGACGACGATCTCTCGGCCCATCCCGGTTCCGCCACCTGTGACTACTGCGATTTTGTCAGAGAACGAGTCCATCGATTTTCCTCACGAGTTGGATATCCAGAACGGACGAGCCTAGTCGAAGCGCCGATGGCCCGCGATCGTGTCGCGACCCCGCGCAAGGCAGCCGCCGCGCATCCTCTCAGGGATCATCGAATCTTTCGTCTTACGACCGCGCCATCTCACGCAACACCGTGTGGAGGATACCGCCGTTGCGGTAGTAGTCGACTTCCACCGGCGTATCGATACGGCAGATCGTCGAAAATTCGACGGATGAATCGTCGCCCTTCGTCGCAGTCACCGTGACGTCTTGACGCGGCTCGACCGAATCATCGATTGCGAAACTGAACTTCTCCGTCCCGTCGAGCCCAAGTGACTTGGCCGTGTCGCCGTCTTTATAACAAAGCGGCAGCACGCCCATGCCCACCAGGTTGCTGCGGTGGATTCGCTCGTAGCTTTCCGCGATGACGGCCTTGATGCCAAGAAGGAACGTGCCCTTCGCCGCCCAGTCGCGACTCGATCCCATGCCGTAGTCTTTGCCTGCCAGGACAACCAGGGGCGTGTTCGCCGCAATATAGTTCTGCGCCGCGTCGTAGATAAAACCGATCTTGCCGGTGGTGAAGTCGGTCGTGTAACCGCCTTCCGTCCCGGGGGCCAAATGGTTTCGCACCCGAGCATTGGCAAAGGTGCCGCGGGTCATGACGCGATCGTTTCCGCGACGCGAGCCATAACTGTTGAACATGGCGTGTTCGACACCGCGGTCACGCAAAAACTCACCCGCGGGCGTCTCCAGCTGAATCGAACCTGCCGGGCTGATGTGATCAGTCGTGATCGAATCGCCGAACTTCACAAGGCACCGCGCATCGGTGATGGGCTGGATCGGCTTGGCGTCCGAGGGCAGGCCAACAAAGAATGGAGGTTCCTGCACGTAGGTGCTGGCTTCGTTCCACTGGTAGAGCGCGCCCGTCGCGGATTCGATCTCGCGCCATTCATCGGAACCCTTAAAGACGTCGGAATACTTCGACGCGAATTGCTCCCGGGTCACAAACTCGCTCACCACCGCGTCGATCTCCGTCTGGCTGGGCCAAATATCGGCGAGCATAACGTCAGCACCGTCGGCATCCTGACCGATTGGGTCCGTGGCGAGGTTGATGTCAACGGTACCCGCGATCGCATAGGCGACGACCAGGGGAGGGGATGCGAGATAGTTCGCCTTGATGTCTGGGCCGATGCGGCCTTCGAAGTTGCGGTTCCCGCTGAGCACACTGCAAGCCACAAGATCGTTCTCATTGATCGCGAAACGAACGGGCTCGGGAAGTGGCCCCGAGTTCCCAATGCACGTCGTACAGCCGTAGCCCACGGTGTAGAAGCCAAGCGCTTCGAGATCGCCCGTGACGCCGGCTGCGTTCAAGTATTCGGTCACCACCTGGGAGCCGGGTGCAAGCGAAGTCTTGACCCACGGCTTCCGCTTCAGGCCGCGCTTGTTCGCATTGCGGGCAACAAGGCCTGCGGCGAGCATGACGCTCGGGTTACTGGTGTTCGTGCAGCTCGTGATCGCGGCGAGTACGACCGCACCGTGATCGAGGTTGAACTGGTGTCCGTCGAGTTCGACCGAGACGCTTTCGCTCGCGCTCTTGTTGAAGGTCGAAGACAAGTCGCTTTGCCACTGCGTCTTCATGTTTGAGAGTTCGATTCGATCCTGCGGTCGTTTGGGGCCGGCGAGGGAAGGCTGAATTGTGCTGATGTTGAGTTCGAGGTCCGAGCTGTACCGGATCGTTTTGCTGTCGTCCCGCCACAACCCTTGTTCCTTGGCGTAAAGCTCCACGGTTTCGACCAACGCGTCGTCGCGTCCACTCAGCTTTAAGTAGTCAATGGTGCGGTCATCGATCGGGAAGAAGCCGATCGTCGCGCCGTACTCTGGCGCCATGTTGGCGATCGTCGCTCTGTTGGCCAGGGTCATGTCATCGAGAGCGGGGCCATGGAATTCGACGAACTTTCCAACTACGCCGTGTTCGCGGAGCATCTGGGTGACCGTCAAAACGAGGTCGGTCGCCGTACAGCCTTCTGCGAGTGCGCCTGTAAGCTTGAAGCCCACAACTTCGGGGATCAACATGGAAACCGGTTGGCCAAGCATCACGGCTTCGGCTTCGATTCCGCCGACGCCCCAACCGACCACACCAAGGCCATTGATCATCGTCGTATGGCTATCGGTGCCCACCACACTGTCGGGATAAAGCACACCGTTGGTTTCCCAGACGCCCTTGGCCAGGTACTCGAGGTTGACTTGGTGAACAATGCCGGCTCCCGGCGGAACCACGCGGAAGTTGTCGAATGCCTGCTGGCCCCACTTCAAAAATTCGTATCGCTCGTGATTGCGTTCGAATTCATGTTCGGTGTTGATGCGGAGGGCCTGATCGCTCGCGAAGGCGTCGACCTGGACAGAATGATCGATCACGAGGTCGCACGGCACGAGCGGATTGACTTTGTTCGCACTCCCGGCGTCTCCCGTCATGCGAACGACACCGGCACGCATCGCAGCGAGATCCACCACTGCGGGTACACCGGTAAAATCCTGCAAGATCACGCGGCCGGGCTTGAACGGGATTTCGGTTTCGCCAACATTCTTGGCATCGTAAGCCGCGAGCTGGCGTACATGATCTTCGGTGACGACGAAGTCGTCGACATTGCGCAGGCAGGCTTCGAGCAACACTTTGATCGAGTAGGGGATCTGGTCGATGTCGCCGAGGTCGCGCAAGGCGTCGAGGCGATAGATCGTTTTCGGACCCGCACGGGTGTCGAGTGTGGCTTTGCTATCGAAGGGATTGGACAACCTACGGCTCCTCGCATGTTTTTTTGGGGGCAGCCATGATACTGCCCGGGCATGAATCGGCGAGTGCCCCGGGATCGTTCTTGGTGACGTTTCCACATCTCAATTCGCTAGGCTGGGCCTCCCTTTGAGCGTTTCTACCTCCTGCCCACCCCCTTAGAATCAGGAATCACAAAACCATGGACGACGACTCAGGACAGACCAAGGACGAACTGCGAGCCGCGTGGGACGACATGATGAAGAGCATCGCTGCCGCGCGCGACGCGATCGATCACCCCGAACTCATGCCCGCACCGCAGAACGATCGAAATCTCGCCGAGGGCTACCGCTACCTCGTTGGCTTCATGCACAGCGCGATTGAACGCGCGTTTCACGAGGACCCTGATCGGCCGGCGTTCCGCAACGCGCTCAGCATCATCAACCGGGCCACCATCGATAACGCCGACGCGGTCTACTTCTACGCGCCGCTCGACGGACAGAAGCAATACATTGTGCGCGGGCAGGTCGGCGACTCGAGCGCCTGGCGGGGAGAGAAGCCAAGTGATTCAGGATCCCTGGCACCTCACTATGTGATCTTTGAGGCGTCAGCCGGCGTTTTGGCGGGGGATTCGGGTGACCTTCGAGAACTCATGCCAGGAGTCAAAACCCAGACAGGGCGGCTTGACTCTTCAACGATCAAAGTCGAGACCGACGGATCGTTCGAAATCCTGCTCGCACCTGAAAAGCCGACCGGGCACACCGGCAACTTCATTTCGACGTTGAAGGTTGTGAAGCATCCACATCCTCTCGACAAAGAAGTCCCGCCCGAGCGCTACGCGAACTACATCAGCGGGAGACAGCTCTTCTATGACTGGGAACGCGAAGAGGCGATCCATTTTTCGATTACCCAGGTAGGGAACGAAGGGAACGCCCCTGCAGCCTACAGCCCGGAAAAGGCCGCCGCGGAGTTGCGCCGTTGCGGAGAACTGGTCCGAGGACAAATGCATTTTTGGAACGCGTTCTGGACGATTCCGATGGGGGTTTACGGAAAGCGTGAAGGTTCACTGCCCGGTATCGAATTTCCGCGCAACGGTTTCAACACCCTTAACGCAGCAACCGGCGCGACCGGTGGAGGCATGAGTACCAACCTTTATGCCGGCGGAGTGTTCGAGATCGAAGAAGGGGAAGCCCTCATCATCGAGAACAGCATCCCCATTGCGCCAAACTACATCGGCTTCCAGATCGGCAATCTCTGGGGCGAGTCGATCGAATATGGCAATCATGTCGGCAGTCTGAATGGCGCGCAGACCGAAGTGGACGCCGACGGGGTGATTCGACTCGTGATCGCGCATGAAGACCCGGGTGTGCCCAACTGGCTCGACACAACCGGACATCGCGAAGGCTTTTTGACGCCGCGCTGGGCCTACAGTGAACAGCCGCCGCCGGATCAATGGCCGACGATCACCGCCTCCATCGTGCCGCTGGCCGATCTACGCAAGCATCTGCCTGACGAAACCCGCGAAGTGACCGCGGAGGAGCGTCGAGAGCAGGTCCGAAGCCGGCAGGCGCATGTCCTGAAGCGGTACCGATCGTTCTAAAACGGCCTGCCCGGTTCCCCGGACAGCTGACGATGGTTGCGACCGTCCTGGCGATTCGATACGGTGCGTTTCGTAAATAGCCCACCCCATTAGGCGCGCGGACCCGCGCGCGAGGAGACCCAGCATGGACTTCGAATTCAGCCCCGGAGAGCAGGCATTCGCCGAGGAAGTCGCCGCATACCTGCAGGAAGTTCACTCTGACGACGTCATGCAGCCCTGGAAGGAAAACTTCACCCAGCTGGTCGACACGCCCGCGAAGCGCGCCTTCATGAAGAAGCTGGGCGAAAAGGGGTGGCTCGGAATCACATGGCCCAAGGAACTCGGCGGCCAGGAAGGCTCAGGCATTCAGGAATACCTGCTCAACGAGGCACTCGCCTACGTGGGCGCTCCACAAATTGGCAAGGGGGTCGGCATCATCGGCAAGACCTTGATCCGACACGGCAGCGACAAGCTCCAGGCGGAGTTCCTGCCCAAGATCCTCGTAAACGACGTTGAGTTCGCGGTTGGCTACAGCGAGCCTCAGGCCGGTTCCGACGCAGCGAACATGCAGTTGCGTGCAGACAAGGTCGACGGCGGTTGGAACCTCAACGGCCAGAAGATCTGGACCACGTCGGCGCACTTTGCAGATTGGTACTGGGTTGGGGCCCGCACGAACCAGGAAGTGAAGAAGCACGCTGGCATTAGTCTCTTCCTCATCCCGATGAACGAGAAAGGCCTCGAAATACAGTCCATGGCCTGCATCGGTGGGGATCAGACCAACCAAGTCTTCTTCACGGATGTCTTTGTTCCCGACGAATACATGGTCGGTGACGAAGGCAAAGGCTTCGGATACATCTCCGAGGCACTCGACCTCGAACGCTTTACGATGTTTACGTTCTCGCCGATTTTGGCTCGCTTCGAGTTGTTGCTCAATTACGTAAAGACCGCGACGAAGGACGGCGAACCCCGCAAGAACGATCCGGTCGTGCGCAAGGAAGTCGCCAATCTCGCGACCCAGCACGAAGTGGCTCGGGTTCTCGGGCTTCGTTTTGTTGCGGCGGCCAAGGAAGTCGGAGCAAAGCCTCCGACGCTGGAAGCTTCGCAGTACAAGCTCTACGCAACCCAACTTTCTCAGCGCTCGGTCAACAAAGCGCTCGATATCACGGGCAATGACGGACAGTTCCGCCTCGACGACGCGCACGCGCCCGAAGGTGGGCGCTTCGATTCGGCTTACCGCGCCACGGTGGTCGAGACGATCGGTGGCGGTTCCAGCGAGATTCAGAAGAATATCATCGCGCGCCGCGGGCTCGGACTTCCGAAGAACTTCTAGTCGGGCCTAGTTTGAATCAGAAGTCGCAGTTTCAATTCGTCGCGACTAACGGGCGGCCATTGTCTCGCTGGGCATCGCTGCGACCGACGCTGCAATCGCGCGGAACATCGCGATGTGGAGGTCTTTCGACATTTGTCGTTCGGCCAAGTATCCAAGATTTGCCGACGTCTTCACGATGACGACGCGCGCCTTCGGGTTGACGTAGATGTACTGGTTGTAGATCCCGGCCGCGGTGAAGTCTTGCTCGTATGGCTCGGGGAGCCACCACTGATAGCCGTATCCCCAGCTCGAGGACGAGGCCGGGTTGTCTTTGCCCGGAAGAAGATGCGGTGCAGACGGCGTCGTCGAGTCGCGCACCCACTGTGCCGGGACGATTTGTTGCCCGCCGAAACTTCCACCATTTAGATACATGAGGCCAAAGCGCGCGTAGTCTCGCATGCTGGCATTTAAGCCGCCGAGGGCCATTTCCATATCCGTGGAGTCGAGGAGCCACTTTGCGTCGTGTTCCATTTGCAACGGGTCCCAAATCTTCCGTTGCATGTAGCCCGCGAGGCTTTCGCCGGTGACGCGACGAATCAGCATCCCGAGCACTTGGGTGTCGATGCTTACGTAGTGGTGGTAGCTCCCAGGCTCGCGCTTACGGGTAAGTGACTTGGCGAACTTGGCCATCGAGGTTCCAAAGGCCATCGTGCGACCGAAACGATTGATGTCCGATTCGTAATCCGAGTAGTCTTCGTTGAACCGGACGCCCGAAGACATTTGCAGAAGGTCCTTGATCGGGACCTCGTGGTACCCCGTGCCCTCGAACTCGGGCAAGTACGTCGTGATGGGTTCGTCGATGCTTTTGATCTTTCCCTCGGCGACCGCGATCCCAACCAAAGCCGACACGAACGACTTCGCAACTGACCATGAAATATGGTGACCGTCTTCGCGATGACCGAGCCAGTACTTCTCGTAAAGGTTGACGTCACCTCGGAGCACGAGCATCCCGGTGGACTGGGTGTACTCGAGATAATCCTCGGTGACGTAGTCCTTGCCGTCGCGTGAAAACGTCTCGGGAAGTGTGAAGAACGACTGCTTAAATTCGAACGTTTCTTCTGGCGCGCTCATCGTGCGCACCGGGAAAATGCGATCCATGTTCAAGAAGTTCTCGACGATGCGTTCTTCGTCATGGAGATGGATGACCTGGTAGAGCCGCACCGCGGCGGGACCAAAATATAAGGCATACGCCACAACGATCAGCGCCGTCACGCTTCGAATGCTTCCCAGATACTTGCCTTGGCTACTCACGCCCGCTCAAGCCTCAATCGCCACCATCGTATTGCGCACCAGACCCTTCGGGTCTCCGACTGGGTATATTAGCCCAAAGCTCGGCTAGTGTGTGACGCGCAACACTTGTCCAGGTAGCCACACGAATGATGGCTCATATCCATTGGATCTAGAACATTGGGGTCAGGAAAGAAATGCAGACGATCATCCTGGCGAATAACATCGTAACCATGGACCCGGACGTCCCGTCGGCGAGTGCGATCGCAATTTCGGACGACGGACGGATCACGGCGGTTGGCACCCGAGACGACGTCGTGAGTTCAGCCGGCGTAGACGCCGAGACGATCGATCTCGGGGACGTATGCGTTCTGCCTGGATTAATCGAACCTCATACCCATCCCGATCTCTGTGCGCAGTGTTACGCGTGGGTCGATGTCAGTGGTTTTACCCACAAGAGCGAAGCAAGCGTCGAAGCCGCGCTCGAAGAAGCAGTTGCCAATACACCCGGCGGCGAATGGATCTACGCATTCGGTCTCGACCCGATGCTGACCGAGGACTTGGGGACATGGGGTCGCAAGAAGCTGGATCAGATTGCGCCCGACAACCCGATCGCCGTGATGATCCAGAGCATGCACACAATCTTTGTGAACTCGCTGGCATTCGACGCGGCCGGAGTCGACGATGACACGCCAGATCCACCGGGCGGAGGCCGCTACCAAAAGGACCAGGACGGTCACCTGACCGGCAAGATCGAAGAGGCGCCGGCACTGCTCCCTTTCCTTCGTTTCGACGCACCACCGCCCGAACTCATGACTTCCCGCATGTGGGATCAGTATGAGCGCTACGCGTCGGCGGGACTCACGACGATCGGCATTCCCGGGCTATTTACGCCGATCAGCATGCTCGGTGTTTTCGAAGCATTCTCCGAGCGCGCTGACGTTCCAATTCGAACCGTCGCCTACATGCGACATCACCAAGTCGACCAGACCGAATGGCGTCCAGGAGAAGGCAACGACCGATTCACCATCCAGGGCGTCAAGCTTTGGTATGACGGCTCCCCCTACAGCGGGACCATGTTGCTCGACGAACCCTACCTCGAATCCAAGCTCTGCTGCTGCACCCTCGGTATTCCGGCCGGCACGACGGGGCACGCAAACTTTGCCCCGGATGAACTTCTTGAACTCACCACCCGATTGCACGCGGAGGGTTGGCAGATCCTCACCCACGCGCAAGGCGATCGCGGAACACGCGAGATCCTCGACCTCTATGAAAAGGCACTCGCTGGAAATCCGACGTCTGATCACCGGTGGCGCCTGGAGCACTGCGCTCTCATCAGTCGCGAGGATCTCGAGCGCGCCGCTCGGCTTGGCGTCACGCCGAGCTTTCACGTGAACCACGTCTACTACTACGGCAAAGAACTACGCGACAGCATTATTGGAAGCGACCGTGCGGCGGGGTTGATGCCTGTCGGCACCGCGATTGAAAGTGGTCACCGCGTTAGCCTGCATGCCGACTCCCCGATGTATCCCCCGGAGCCGTTCCGCTTGATGCGTACCGCAGTGACGCGTCGCGCCCGGGGTGGCGAACAGATCGCGGCCAACGAAGCCATCACGGCCGAACAAGCCCTGCGCGCGGTCACGATTGACGCAGCCTGGCATTTATTCGCAGAAGATCGCGTAGGGAGCCTTACGCCCGGAAAATTTGCGGACATGACGGTCGTCGATTCAAACCCACTCACGATCAACCCCGACGACTTGGACCGAATCGAAGTCCTTGAGACGTGGCTTAGTGGAAAGCGGGCTTACCAGCGCGGGTAGTCGGGTCGGAACCATTGGCTGATCGGCGGTCATCGCGAAAACCGGGTGCGTCTCGCTTCGACGTCACGCAGTCTCCTGCTCCCGTAATCCCAATTCTTTCATCATTGCTTTGCGCATTTCGAACTTCTGTATTTTGCCCGTCACCGTCATCGGGAAGTCTTCGACGTAGCGCAAGAACTTCGGGATCTTGTAATGGGCGAGGATCCCGGTACAAAACTCTCGAACCCCTTCGTCGTTGAGTTCTTGGCCTTCGTGGACTCGGATCCATGCGCAAACCGCTTCGCCCATGCGGTCGTCGGGAATTCCGAAGACCTGCACTTCGGAAATCGCCGGGTGGGTGTAGAGATGTTCTTCGATCTCGCGCGGGTAGATGTTCTCGCCGCCCCGAATCAACATATCCTTTTCGCGCCCCGTGATTTTGAGGTACGTCGCGTCGTCCATGACCCCAAGATCGCCGGTATGCATCCAACCGGCGTCGTTGATGGCGTCTGCCGTTTTTTCAGGGTCGTCCCAGTAACCGTGCATGACCGAATACCCGCGAACCAGGATTTCGCCTTGTTCCCCGCGCGCGAGGGTACGACCGTTGCTGTCGATCACCTTGGCCTCCACGTGGGGATGGACCCGCCCAACTGTTCCTACGCGGTTTTCCAAAGTGTCATCGCCAGCGGTCTGAAAACTAACTGGGCTCGTTTCCGTCATGCCATAAACGATCGCGACGTCCGGGACGTGGAGGTCCTTGACGATGCGATGCATCAGCTCAACGGGGCAGGGGGCGCCACCAATGAACCCGGACCGCAAGCTGGAGACATCGAACGACGCAAAGTCGGGATGATCAAGTTTTCCGAGGTACATCGTGGGCACGCCGCCAATCACGGTTGCGCCTTCGGCTTCGATGGCCTGCAGAACGCTTCCCGGTTCGAACGCTTCGTCGGGGTACACGACAGCAGCACCAAGGGTCGCGCACGTGAGGTTGCACAGCACCATTCCGGCGCAGTGATACAGCGGCAAAGGGCAAACCATGACGTCCGTCTCTGACATCCCGAGCGCGACGCCGGTGAAATATGCGTTGTTCAGGATGTTGAAATGGGTGAGCGTCGCACCCTTGGGTGTTCCGGTCGTGCCGCTGGTGAACTGAATGTTGATCGGGTCATCGGGTTGGAGTTCGTTCGCCAGCTCCGCGATGCGTGCGTCCGCTGCCGCACCCCCTAGCTCGGGCAGCTTCCAGAAGTTATAAAAACCAGTTGCTTCAACGTCGTCGATTCGAATGACGCTTTTGAGATCTGGAAACGCCTGAGCCTCGAGTTGCCCCGGCTCGCAGGCTGCCAGTTCTTCGGCGAGGTCTCCAAGCATTGCGATGTAGTCACTCGTCTTGAAGCGCGCTGCCGTGACGAGTGCTTTGCAACCGACTTTGTTGAGGCAGTACTTGAGCTCTTGAGGGCGATAAGCCGGGTTGATGTTGACGAGAATCAAACCTGCCTTGGCCGTTGCGAACTGGGTGATGGCCCATTCCGCGCAATTGGGTGACCAGATGCCGATTCGGTCGCCGGGTTCGAGGCCGATGCCCACGAAACCGGCGGCGATGCGATCGGCTTCCGCTTGAAACTTTCGATAGGTCCAGCGCACTTTTTGATGCCGGGAAATGAGTGCGGTGCGGTTCGGAAACTTGGCCGCAATACGATCGAAGGCGTTGCCGATCGTCTCGTACAAGAGGGGCGCAGTGGCTAGACCCTGCGCATAGCTAAGCTGAGTTTCGGCGGGAGAATCATCGGGGATCGTCATCGTGACTCCAAGCTCCTAGCTTCTGTGGCGGCGTTGCAACAGTTCGTCATCCGTCGTGCTTACCGTTTTGGTGCCGCGTTCTTATTTGAGCCTTCTCTCCGGCTTTTTGCGTGGCGCCAACGGTGAGTGAAACACGATAGCTAGATTGTATAATCGACAAACTGTTCCGGTGATGATTTTACAAGCGTCGTAGACTCGACATCCAATAAATGAGTAAAGAGGTCAGTGTCGTGTCAATTTCAAAATGGTTCGGTGCAGTCACCGTGCTGTTGCTAGTCGCGGCGATCGGCTCGTATGTTGCAGCGCGTTCGGCGCTTGAACCGTTCGACGATGATGCCCGCGCGCTGGCACCCGGCGAATTCGTGCTGCTCACCGACGGCAAGGTCCATTACGCATGGCATCCAGCTCGCGGAGACGGCGCGGCTCCTCAAGTGACCGTGCTCGTGCATGGGTTCTCGACGCCGTCGTATGTTTGGGCGGGCTTGCTGGCCCCCCTCGCTGAAGCCAACCATCGCGTTTTGGTCTACGACAACTTTGGCCGCGGTTTCAGTGATCGTCCCCATGTCGACAACAATGCCAACTTGTTCGACCGACAACTGCTCGAGCTCCTAGAATCTCAAAACATCAACGAACCCGTCAATGTGGTCGGCTACTCGATGGGCGGCGCGATTGCGACGTACTTCACTGCACGTCACCCTGAAAAGGTGCGGCGACTTGGTTTGATCGCGCCCGCGGGTTTCCCCGTCAATTCAGGAGCCGTGGAGCCGTGGCTCTCTGCCCCGATCCTCGGCGATTGGTTAATGGCGGTTTTGGGGCGAGGCATTTTGCTTGAGATCATGTCGACGTCAGAAAACCAAGGTCGGGCAGTCCCCGACATTGCAAAGAAATACGAGGTTCAAATGCGCTTCGAGGGCTATCTCCGGTCGCTACTGTCGACCATGCGAAACTTTCCGATGGGCGGAATGGAAGAGGAGTATCAGCGCGTTGGCGAAGCAAAGGTCCCCGTACTTGCGATCTGGGGCGATGGCGATGCAGTGGTCCCCCCCACGAACGCTGACTTGATTGCGGAAGTCACGCCACAGGCGAAGTTTGTAAGCATCGAAGGCGGGACCCACGCCATTACCTACAGTGAACCAGAACAAGTTTCCGCCGCACTGGTCGACTTCTTCGGGACGCCATTCGCGCACGCGCAATTCCCAGCGTCGCAATGAACGAACTCACTCGCAGGCTTCTACACGAACAGAATGAGTGCACGCTCTGCTGGGTGATGCAGGACGGTGCCCCCGCGGCGACCACAGTGAGCTTCGTCGCGATGGATGAGAAGGTCTATCTAACGGCGCTCGACGTTTCGGCCAGGGTGAGGGCGCTCGCTCGCGATCCCCGTGCCGTGTTGGTTATTTCGGGAAAGGGCGGCCCGGTTGGACATAGTCGATGCGTGTCGATGCAGGGCACGTGCGATATCGCCGACGACGAACAAACCCGGGACAAGTTCTTCCCTGCCTTTGCCCGGGTTGTCCTGCCGGACAGCGAAAAGGGCGCGCAGTTCATGGCGCAGTCGATGAACATTCCGGAGAACCTCGTGCTCTGCTTCACGCCAGCGAAAATTCTTCCCTACGACGCTCAAGCGATGATGGATCAAGCCAACGCATTGTAAGCGTCGACCGAGCTTGTTCCGGGTACACTCTCGGGATGGAATCGCTCGTGATCCCCGTGGTTCATAGGACGCCCGAGGACATTGAAACGCCGTCCCCGCTTGGCGAGGTACGCATTCAGCAGGGCGCGGGTAGTGCCGTCCTGCTGACGCCCTCGACGCTCGAACCCGGAAGAACGTATCCGCTCTTCACCGTGCTTCACGGCGCCGGGCGTCAAGACAAGATGCTCACCAAGGCATGTCAGGGACAACCGGATGAGCGGGAGGCGTTCTTCTTGATCCCGCGCTCAGTCGAGCCGACCTGGGACTTGATCGTGGGAGGAGAGGCGACCGACATCCGTTTTCTCGCGTACGCGTACGACTTGATCTACCGCCGGTATCCAATCGATCCCAATCGTCAGGTTTTGATTGGATATTCAGACGGCGCCAGTTACGCATTGTCTCTGGCGATCTCGAACCCGCGCCTGTTCGAAGCGGCCATGTGCTGGGCCGCTGGTTTTGTCATGCTCGACCCCTCTGCCGCGACCCCTGACGATCCAAAGCCGAGCCTCTACCTCGAGTATGGAACCCACGACGAGCTCTTTCCCTTTGAGCGCATCGCGCTCCCAATGAAAGAAAACTTGACGAAGGCCGGGTATCCCGTCGAGTTCTCTGTGGACGAGGGCGGACGTCACTGGCCGTCGGGGACATTTCAGGGCGAAGCCCTCGACTGGTACTTTTCGCGGAAGGCAGATTCCTAGCGGCGCTTCTGTGCGATGCGCTGCCCCGTAACCGACATCCAGCCCATCGAGCCCTCCGCGAACGGACACATGCCCACGACGTCGCAGGACCCCGGCTCGACTTCAGCACTCTCGAGCGTTCCGCAGATCATTCAGGTTCCCTTCGAGGGCTTCTGCTCGGCATCGCGACGCAGTGACAGTGACGGTTCGATTCCCGTAACGCGCCAACCGGCGTCACTTACACGTTCGAGAAATAAACCGGACGCACATGCAACGTCGAGCCAGTTGCCCCCACGCATCATGGATTTCACGAGGTCCCAGTGGTGACGTGATGTCCAGCGACGCCCGGGCACTTCGGAAAGAGATGTGAACTGCACGAGCTCGGCGGCAATGGGTCTCGATTGCCGAAACCCCAGCCGGCACTCATTGCAGGGGGGAAGGGTCCCAGGTCGGGGATGCACGCGACTCTGCCCAATGGAGTCAACGGTCTATGCTTCGTCGACTCCCGGGAGATAGACCACGTGATCAGCGCCGTCGCAAACCGGGCAGACGGTGCTGATCGCTGACGCATTCTATTTGGGAGAGGCAGGGGGCTGCGTCATGGATTTTGTTCGCTCACTTTCGCCTGTTCCTGTTCGAGGCCACGCCGAACATCGAGGGATTGAGGCCGAAGCTTCAGGGCGCGTTCATAGTGTTGGATGGCGAGTGTGGCTTGCCCTTGTCTTCCATAGGCGCGACCCAGAGCGTAGTGGACGTGCCATTGGTCGCCCAGTCGAACGATCGCATGCTGGTACGACGCCAAGGCCAGATCGTGCTCCTGGCGCTCATCGTGGATCAACCCATAGGTGAACCATTGCTTGGCCGCGTACCGCTCATAGTCATCGGTGAATGAGTAAAGCGAAAACAGACCGACCCCAAGCGCGGCCAACATTGCGAAACTTCGACTCGAATCTGTTGCGTCGTCATTTGATCGCGACACCGCGTCAATGATTTGAACAACACCAAGACCCGCAAAGCCACACAACACCGGAACCGCAGGCAGGCGGTAACGCGACGAAAAGTAGAAGATTGCAGTACTGGCCACGTTCGTCGCGACAAACCCGAGAAGTAGCCAGACGCCCGGCGAGACGTGCGGGCGTCGCACTGCCCCTTGAATGCCAAGGACAGCGAGCGCCAGGATCACTGCAAATGGGACGGGCATGAGCCACAAACTAGGCGTCAAGCTGCGCTCGGTCGCCAGCACATACTCGGTGGAGATCTCGTCGTCGCCCAACCAAAAGCGCAGTTTTGCAGCGATCAACGTTGCAGCGCGCACCGGGTCGTCGATCCAGAACTCAAAAGCGCGGGCGCGCCAGAGGTCGTCGACCTCCGACATCGTGAGGCTGTGTCCCGCCTCGCGCTCCGCGATTCGTCGGAGTCCCGCGCTGAGTTTGGCGGGGTTGCCCACGGCCCCAGGAATCGCGGAGTAGATTCCAGTCGCGGCTTCGTTGTTGCTCTGATAGAGCGTCATTCCACCGTGTGCAGTGACGGATGCAAACTCTCCCTCGATCATCGAGTTGCGCACAATGGGCGGCGCCAATACCAGAAAGACACCGAGCGCGAACACGATGACAGAGCCGGCGCCACGCTTGAGATCACGTTCGTCGCCACCTTGCGATTTTAACGCGAACCCCAAAAGCCAAAGCGCGGCGAGCGGAACGAAGAGAATGGTGTTGAGGCGAACCAAACATGTTGCCCCCACGGCGAGTCCAGAAAGAAAAGACAACCAAAGAGCTGAGGCGAATGTTCGACGCCGAGCGGCATCGAGCAAACCGGTGAGACTCAACAACGCACAGAGAACACCGAACGTTGACGGCATTAACTTGGTTTCGAGCATTGCTCCCGCACCATAAAATGCGAACAAGGCTGCCGCAGGCGTGGCAGCGCGCACTCCGAACGTCATGCGTGCGATCACGCCGACAAGCACAACGCTTGCGAGCGCCATGGCTTGTTGCACAACGATCAGTGTGCCTTGGCCGGGCGCTACGAATGCCCGTACACAAGAAACCACCCAGGGGTAGAGAGGCGCAGTGCTGAAGACCTCGTCGCCCCCCATGAACCCATTTTGCAACATCGCGTTCGCGATCTCGTCATAGACACGCGAATCGAGGATCAGCAGATCGGCGAGCGAATGAGTGGAAAGGGTCAGCCAAGCGTGAATGACGCGAACGGCAAACGCGAGGGCGACGACGAACGCAAGCGACCGCCACCATGTCGTTCGAGATTCGTTCTCGGTGTCTGCCGAAGGTTCCGCGTTCAAGAGTCGAGGATCCCGCATTTCGAATGCGTCCAGATTTGCGCCGCGGAATCACCCACGAGCGCGAACTCAGTCGTCGAACAGGCCTAACTTGAACGCCGTATTGCGGAAGCCGAGACGGAAGCCGATGCCGCCGCGAAAGTTGAAGCGACTGCGCTTGAACCGAAATGCAGCGTTTTCTCCTTGGCTGTCGGTGCCTTTGAGATTCATTTCGGTGTCGCCAATGATCCACATGAAGCGCGTCTGCGTGAAGAAGGAAAGCGTGAAGTCGCCGTCGAGGTGGTTCACGAACTCGAGTTCCAGGCCCGGGCCAATATTGTGGTAAATGTTTTTGTCACTGATGTTGATTTCATGAATAATTAACCTACGTGGAACTTCGGCGGGGACATTTTCAGAGAGTAGGGTGTACTCGCCGTTGATTCGGAACTCTTCGCCGATGTACTCAATGCTGGGTCGAACCCGAATCGTAAAGCCACTGCGCGGAAAGGTCAGCACTCCGCCCACACCGGCATACCATGAATTGTGGAGCTGTCGCCCTTCAACACTAGTCCCGCGGCCTTCGAAATCCTTGAATTGGAATTGATCAGCATTGAGAGGCGTGTTGGGGGGGTTAAATAACCGAATCTTTTGGGCAAGATTAACACCGCGGTAGTCCGCTTGCGAAGTTGTGTCGTGGTTGCTGTGTGAGAGGCCATTGCCGGGAGTCGACCAGAGAACCCCAGCACTTACAAAGAACCGGGGCTTGATCGGAACCTTGTCGAATGTGGGCGTCATCAACTCGCCGCCAAAGCGGAGCGAGGCCAAAGTCCGAATGGCTTTACGGTCGAACGAGAACTCGAGCGGGCGGCTGTCGACTTCGATCTCTGTGTCTTCTTCGTGCACCACTACCGAGAACACGATGGACGGGACCCAGCTGTCAGCAAGCACGTAGTCTTCGTTGGTGAACTCGACGATCGCGTATTCGTCCGGGTACGCGTCTGCATAGTCGTCCTCGTAAACGTCTTGCGCGTCGTCCTCGGCGTCTTCTATGGCTTCCTTTGCAACGACGCCCCCCGCTTCGGCGTCGCTTGCTTCTACCATTTCACCCTCAGCCGCGTCAACAGCCTCGGTGGCTTCATCAGCCGCTTCGCTAGCCGCCTCACGAACCGCTTCATTATCAAGAGCGGCTGCGCGAGCTTCCAAGCCTGCGGCAGTTGCGGCAGCGGCTTCCGACGCGTCGACTCCCGCGGCTTCCGCTGCACCGTCCATCGCCTCGACGACTTCGGCAGTGACCTCGGCGACTTGTTCCGACGCGACTTCGCTGACTTCGGCCATCTCCTCGGCAGCTGAATCGGCTGCTTCAGTAGAGACCTCAGTCGCGGTATCTTCGGCATACGATGGACTCGCGAAGGCCAACAAAGCCACTACCAACACCCAAATCGAAGGCCTGCGCAACAACGAAACACTCCCTAATGAGTCTGAACTCGTCTAAACGAGACTCATTTTACTAGTCGATCAATACCCGACATGCCGAAAATTCAACGGCGGCAGCATAGACGGGGTGGCGTCAAGGTTCCACAGGAAAGCTAGGGTTGTTGCAGCGCTGCGCTCCCGACAACTCCTCCGCTGCCATGCGGATGTCGCGTCGAACATTCGCATCCAACCGTGAGGCGGGAACGCATTACATCATCACCACTCTGAAAGGATTGGACGGGTTTACCCCCGGGAACCCTTATGCATACTCAATTGCTCTCTCAATCGTGATGCACTGCAAGCACGACATCCAATGATTGACCAACGTGAAGGGGCGCTCGATGGAAGGGGGCCTCGAATTGCTCGCTGCTTCGAAGCGTGGTTTGGACCTTTCGCAACGCTTCCGCCTTGCTGATACAGGGAGGGTGGATCCGGCGAGTAGCGGTCGATCATCCATTCACCGGCTTGCCGCATCCGAGATCGGCCTGGGTTTACCGAGAGTGCAATTCGAGCGGGCGCACGTAGCGGACTCGGAAGTCTCAGGCCCGCGCGGTCGTTCCCAACGGCCGCCTCGCATTCACTCAAGACGAGGAGGTCGAGGGGAGTTCCGTCGACGCGGGTCATTCTGACCCCATTCGACGGCTCGTCGTAGCCGACCCGACCGTCATTCGTGAGCAAGAAGCACATGTCGGGCTTGCCGGTAAAGAGTTGGGAGAGTTCGTCCTTGTCGGTTCTTCCTGAGCGCTCGAATTTTCCGTTGAGCTGGGGGGGGGCTTGCGGACCCCCTGTACCCCATTGCACCTGAAGTCTGGATACCGAGGTGCCGTTCGAAACACCATACGATCCGGATCGGCCGCGTGCGCTCGGCCCGTCGCAGGAATTCCGAAGCGCCGGCGCCCGCTTCAGCCCGGGTCGGACGCGCGTCGCGCTCCTGCGATTTTCGCCTGCGCCCTGCGGCAGCGGAGCCGATTGTTGCGCATGCGCTGCGCCCGAATACGAAGCAACCATCGCAGCCAAGAACACGACCCGCAGAAACCAGCCGGCGCACAGTGGTGTACAAGCCACTAACATCACGTGTCTCGATCAACATTCACTGAGTGGGGCACGTAGAGTGACACAAGCAGAATCATCACGCCGACTTGGCGTTCCGAGTGCAAGCGCACTCGTGGTAGCGAACATGGTGGGGGCAGGCGTCTTTTCCACGTCGGGCTTTGCCCTCTCTGACCTCGGATCCCGCGAGTATGTCCTCTATGCATGGTTGATCGGTGGCCTGGTCGCCCTTTGTGGCGCGTTGTCGTACGGCGCACTCGCCCGACGCTTTCCTGAGTCAGGCGGCGAGTACCTCTTTCTGTCGCGCATGTTTCATCCGCTCGCGGGCTTTCTTGCTGGATGGGTTTCGCTCCTCGCAGGGTTCACCGCACCGATTGCAGCCGCAGCCCTCGGACTACAGGCGTACCTCGGATACACGTTCGGGTTCGACTTTCGGCCCGAATGGATCGGCACCGGTGCAATCGCCTTTGCTGGCGTCATTCACGCGCTGCGATTCCGAGAAGGAGTCTGGCTTCAGAATGCCGCCGTCGCATTGAAGCTCGTCTTGATCTTCGGATTCATCGCGTTCGGCATGTCTTCGCTTCCCGAGTTGCCGAAGACGAACGATGCCCCGGTCGACTTCGCATGGGGCGCGTTTGCCGTGACGTTGGTTTGGATTTCGTTTTCGTATTCGGGCTGGAACGCTGCGGTCTATATCGCGGGCGAGGTGCGCGACCCCGAACGCAGCTTGCCGCGCGCGCTGCTTCTCGGCACCGGCACCGTGATGGTCCTTTACATGGGTCTCAACGCCGTGTTTTTGTACTCCGTACCCATTGAAGACCTAGCGGGCAAAGCCGAAGTCGGCGCGATCGCGGCGCGGGCGATTGGCGGCAAGTCCCTAGAACTAGGTGTGTCACTGTTGGTGGGGCTCGCATTGTTCACATCCATCTGGTCGATGGTGATGGCCGGCCCACGCGTCTACGCAAAGATGGCCGAAGACGGACTCTTCCCGCAGGCCTTCCGGTCCGACGCCGAAACGCCGGTGCGCGCAATTGCGTTGCAAGCGGGCGCGTCGATCGTCGTGGTTTGGATAAGCGGCTTGGCAGCGCTGTTCAGCTATATCGGGTTCACACTCGGGCTTTCAGCCGCGGTAACCGTCTTTGGCCTCATGGTGCAGCGCCACCGCGAAGGCGCCGAGCAGGTGCCCGTTTGGGGCTACCCCGTCGTGCCGCTCACCTTCATCCTCTTCACACTCTGGGGCGCGTGGTTCATGGTGGAGCGCCAACCGACCGAGGCCGCGATGGGTCTCGGCACAGCACTCATTGGCATCCCGGTGTACTTCTGGTTCAAACGTTCAAGTAACGCTTGAAGGTTGGCGAAGTCCAAGCCCCGAGCGGGCTGCGGGAAAACCCCGGACCGAGCAGGGCGCGCGGCTTTTCGGCGAGCGCATGGCGTAAAGCCGCCGCTGTGCGGTCGTACAGCAATGTTTCTCAACGCCGTGATCGAGGCAAAGACGCGTGCGATGCGACGGGAGGGATTCTTCCGTCGCCTGCTAGAGGTGAGGCGAACTCGCCAGGGCGTTCTCGGTGTGCGCGCGGGTCGAGCCATGGAACTGCTCGAGAGTCTTGATCCGCTTGAACCATAGGTGGCAGTCATATTCCCACGTGTAGCCAACGCCGCCGTGAAGCTGGATCGACTGGCCACAAACGAAGCGGCCCGAGGGTCCGGCCCAAGATTTTGCGACCGATACGAGATAGCCGGCATCCGCTTCGCCATTTTCCACCGCCCATGCTGCCCGGAAGACCGCAGACCGAGTGCTCTCCGTCTTGATGAGCATGTCCGCGGCGCGATGCTGAAGCCCCTGAAAGGAACCGATCGGCACGCCAAAGGCGATGCGCTCACTCGTGTACTTGATGCTCGATTCGAGGGCGCTTTCCATACATCCGAGCATGAGCGCCGCAGCACCGAGGCTGCCTAGTTGCGCGGCCTCTTCGAGAATGACGATCGCCTCGCCGGCATCAGCAACGAGTTCCGCGGCGTCGTTGAACTCGATATTGCAGAAGCGCTGGCTGTGGTCGAGGGTTGAAAGCAGGGTCGCATTCCAACCGCTGCCCGGTCGCTGCACCAAGGCGAGCCCCTGTGCGGTGGTCACCAACAATGCGTCGGCCTGTGCGCCAAACGGGACGAAGACCTTGGTGCCGGTCACCTTGCCCTCCGCAAACTGACAACTAACGCTGTCGTCGTCAGAGTTGGTGGGGTTTTCGCTGCGCGCGATCACGACAACTTTCTCGCCAGAGGCCGCCGCTTCATTCCAACGGGTTGCGCCAGCCGCTTCGAGCGCGCGAATCGCGAGGGCTTGTTCTAGATACGGACCGGGGAATGCGACGCGTCCCATTTCTGAGAGCACGGCCGCAAAGGCGATCGCCCCCATGCCTCCACCCTCTTCGCTCTGCACGATGCCGAGGTAGCCCAGCTCGCCGAGCTGTTGGTGGAGCTTTTTAGAGAAGCCATCCGGATTGTCTTCCATCACAACGCGCGATTCGGTGATGGGGGATTCGCTTTCGAGCAATTCGCGGGTCGAGGTCTTGAGCAGTCCCTGGTCTTCGTTGAGATCGAACTTCATGACGTTTTCTCTTTTGCAGTTTTGTTGAACGCGCGTGTGCCATTCATGCGTTTGTTTGTGAGGAGCGATGTAGTGCGCGAGGGCGCAGCCGCTACTTCGTCGGCATCTGAAGAACGCGCTTGGCGATAATGTTGCGCTGGATCTCCGACGACCCGGAATAGATCGTCCCGGCGCGCGCCCACAAAAATTCCCGCATCCAGTGAACGTCGGTGCGAGCACCCGGTGAGCGCAGGGCAAGTAGTCCCTGCGGTCCCATCAACTCGACCGCGGTGTCGGTCATGCGCTGGTGGAATTCAGACCAGAAAATCTTGTCGATCGACGACTCCGGTCCCGGCGGCAAGTCTTGGGCGACGTTCGCGAGCGTCCGCATACCGTTGGCACGCAGGACTTCGTTTTCGACGATCAAGTTTCCAAGTTTCTCGCGCACATCCGGGCGCTCGAGGTCACCGTTGGTGCGAACGGCATCAACCAGGCAGTCGAGCTGATGGCCAAACTCAGCCGACGGAAGCAGGGTGCTCCCCCCGCGTTCGAAACCAAGCACCGTCATGGCGATACGCCACCCCTCGCCGATCTTACCCACGATGTGTTCGCGCTTCGCGAGAGCGTTGTCGAAGAAGACTTCGCCGAACTCGGACTCCCCGCTGATCTGCTTCAGGGCGCGCATTTCAACCCCCGGCTGATCGATCGGCATCAAGAAAAAGGTGATCCCGCCGTGGCGGTCGTCCATGTCTGTTCGTGCAAGGACAAAGATCCAGTTCGACCAGGGCCCAAGTGTCGTCCAAACTTTTTGGCCCGTGATGCGGTAGTCGTCGCCATCGGGTTCGGCCTTCGTGCGGATGCCCGCGAGGTCCGAGCCTGCGCCGGGCTCGCTAAAACCTTGACACCAGATCTCGTCACAGCTGAGCATCTTGGGTAAGAAGCGGTTGCGCTGCTCCTCGGTACCGTGGTGAATCAATGCCGGAGCACACAGGCCGATCCCCAATGCGTTCGGACTCTGCGGCGCATCGACTGCTGCAAGTTCGGCCCGCAAGATGGCTTCTTCCACCTGGGTTGCGCCGCGGCCTCCCCATTCTGTCGGCCAGCCCATGCCGAGGTAGCCGGCGTCGTTGAGCTTCTTTTGGAACTGGCGTCGCACTTCGACGAGTGAGTCTTCGTCGGCGTTGGGGGCGAGGACTTCTTCGGTGTACGAACGCTCGAGGTTTACGTCGAGCCAAGCGCGGAGCTCGTCTCGAAACTTGAGGGCGTCGGGGGAAAGATTCAGATCCATCAGTTCGTACCTCGGTATCGGGTTTGTTGGTTTCAGGGTCGCTGTGACCGCGCTCTGGGCGACGACCGCAAGCACGGGGGCTCGGCGTCACGCACAACAGGTCCCGTAGTTTGCGGGGTCTTCGACGACATTCAAGAGCTGGCTTCAATAAATTGGCATATCGGATGCGTTTCGTTTGAGTCGGGCGAGCCGTTGGGCTAGAGCGGGGAATCGAGCCGCCTATACTTCCGCACCAACCATTCGGATGAGATCACGATGTCCATCGACAAACGCACGCGCCTGTACCGAGAAACCCGCGACATCCCCGTAGACGAAGTGTTCGACCTGCTTTTGCCCGAGGCGCTCAAGCGCAACGCGCAGCTTGCTTGTCGCGGGCTCAACTACAAAGCGCTTTCACCGATTTCGATCCACTGCGGCGCGAGAGCCATCACTCTCGCCGCTCACGGTGATGCGCTCGGGCTTATCGATGCAGCTTCCTCCGAAGGCCTGCACGTCGAGCTGAGCGAGGAAGGGCTCTCGAACCTCGTTCAAGATCGCCAAACCACGATGGGGTTGGCGATGACGTCCAAGGTCGAAGTGACCCACGGCAAGTTCGATGAATGGATTGGGTGGGAGCCCGTTTTTCGCGCGCTCCTCGACGGCCGTCCCGTACATGAAGCCGGTGCGATTGCTCTTCGCGATCGTGATGGAAACCCCCTCGACCTGACTCGAAGTTTTTCCCTCGACGACGACCGCGAGGAGATCTCCCAATTTCTCAACGAGGCGGGGTTTCTCCATATCGAGAACATCTTCAGTGCGCGCGAAATGGAAGAAGTCGCCCGGGATCTCGACGCAGCGATTGCCGAAGCCACGCCAGACGACGGCGCGTCGTGGTGGGCGGGAACTTCAACCGAAGAACAACTCGCCGTACGGGTGCTTTGGTTCGATGAGAAATCGGCCGCGTTGCGTGAGCTCTTGTACGACGACCGACTCCAGTGGCTCGCTTCATTAACGGGCGATGGCCACACCGGCACGAAAATGGGGGCAGAAGGTCTCGTCAAACCCCTCGACATCCAGACCGGTCTTTCCGACCTGCCATGGCACAAGGACTGCGGTCAGGGAATGCACTCCTACTACTGCAGCTCGCTGACCGTTGGGATTTCCGTTACCGGTGCCGACGTAGAAAGTGGGGCGCTCGGGGTCGTGCCCGGGTCGCACCGAGCCAATTTGCAGCCAGCTGGCTTGGACCCGAGCCTCGACCTGGTCCCCATAAAACTCGAAACCCGTACCGGGGATCTCACGGTGCACTGCAGCGACACCCTGCATCGCGCACACCGTCCGACGAAGCAGCCGCGCAAAGTCGTCTACTCAGGCTTTCGTCTCGCAGCGCTACCGGGTGACGTCATCCCGAAGTTGCCCAAAGACGAAGAACGTGCGACCCGAGCCCGCCTTACCAACGTACGAGATCGCATCGCCGCAACGGGTGGTGACGCGAAGGCTTAGGTACAAAACGTCTGGGCAAACGGGGCGCCGCCGGAGCGGACGCGCTCGCTACGTCGCTGGCGTTCTGTGTTCGTCGTACTGGGCGCGGTCGTCGGTGATTTCGTACCACGACGCTTTCGACCCCGTGAAAATGTGATGGTCGACGCCGCGTCCGATGGGTTCGTCTAGTGCACCCGCGTGTAGAAAAACGAGTTCGGTCCCACGCAGCTGCTGTGGGACCGGTGAGCCGCAGCGACCGCAGAAGCGTGTGACGTAAGTCGGTGTGCTTTCAAACTCTCGGATGCCGTCTTCGCCTGACAACCATTCGAATTTGTCGGCGCCGCAAATTGCGCTCGCGTGAAATGCGGAGCCGGTACCGCGCCGACATTTGCTGCAGTGACAAAGCCAGATCGGAGAGATTTTCCCCTCGATCGCATACTTCACATCACCGCATAGACATTGGCCGGTCGTCATCTTCGCGCCTCGCTTTGTTTTGGTGTTGTCGTCCGTGTTCCGTATGCCACGGGGTCCGTCACTCGAATGCACGAAGCTAGCGCTGCATTATTCGGGTTGATAGGGCTCAAAAAGTGCTGTGCAATATCGCGACGATCGTAGAAATAACAGAAAGATCCGCGTGCTGTCACGACGAGGGTTAATCGAGGCCTCGCGACTTCACCGCTTTCTGGAATCTCAAAAAACTCTGTTCGAGACTTCGACGTTTCGATGACGCTCGGAGACTTTGCACAAACGATTGCGCCAAAAACTGGTCGGCTGGATTCGGGCGGTTGTGGAACGCAAGGTTTCGCCTCTTGCGACCATCCTCGTGCAAATGAACGAAATCCGTGACCCGAATTTGCTCAGTGTCTGCGAAGTCGAAAACAAAGAGGTCCTGCCCCGACGGGTCGCCGCGCTACAGCCCTTGGATCGTAAGTACGCCGTCGCGCATCACGAAGCCCAGGATGGGCACGGCATCGACGTCGCTTTTGTCTACGATGAGAACTGATTCCGCGCGTGAAGGACAGTTCGCCTACAGGCTGCGAAAGTGCTGCGTTTTCCCGAAATGATTTCGGGTGGGCGATCCCCGAACCCAAAGCATTTTGGCCGCCCGTCCCAAGCGAGCACGTACGATCGTGATGGCGACAGCGGTCATTTTCCTATTGCGCTTCAAGTCCGAGAACGAGAAGTCTAGTCGTGTACGGGAGCGAGCTTCGTTGGACAAGTAAACTCGCCAATCCACTCTCGGAAAGTAGGCATGCGTTTGGTGGGGCCGATGGGCTCGACAACCCGGGCGTAGCGCCCGCTGATCAGTCGATCTTCAAGGGCATGCTCGCTGTTCCATTGACGACAGAAGTAGTCTCCAAGAGCGCCTTGCAGAATCGCGCGCCGGGGACTGCCTTCGGGCAGCGTGAGCAAGCCCAGTAGCGTGAGTCGCCACCGCCAGCTGCGCAGGGAGTCCACGTTGTTCTCGGGCCGATCCCACGTCGTTGCCTTCTTGCTAAACGGGTCGACGTGGTGCCTCGAAGCAGTCCTTCCGTCGATGAGAAACCACCAGTTCAGATTGCCTGGGTTCGGTGACATCATGGACCAAGAATTATTGAGCCCGAGTGCACGTCCCGCTTTGACTTGCGCCCCGGGTAGCGAAGCGTGTTGAAGGCCTCCGATGCCGAGCGTCGCGATGCAGAACGAAAGAATGTGAAGTGTCAACAGAACCACCGCTAAGTTTGTGCCCCAACGAACCGGCTTGCTCGCCTGGCTATCCATCAAGGGCGGCTGGGCGTTTACGGAAAAAGGTCGTCGCATCAGGCGTGGGAGCCACGCGTCCCACACCTTGCTCGGCACGAGCGCGGCGAGGGGCGCCATCGACATGGCCGGGAAGGCGCCCAAATACATGAACGCGCCAATCCCAATATGCAGCATGGTGAAAGAGACAATGGCCACGCTGCGAAAGAACGGAGCGTAGAACGGGATCAAAAACAGGACCGGTCCAAAGCGCTCGAGCGCGTGGGTGGCATGGGTCAGCGGTGCCATCGCCCAGTATTGCGTTGCGATCCAAGGGGCGATTGGGCTGCGGAGCATGTCGAGGTTGACGAGATACCAGACCGCCGTTCCGTTGAACCACGTTTCGCCCGTCTTGATCCACCCCGTTTGCCAATAGAAAATACAGACCTGTGCAACGAACGCGACCGTCGCCAAGGAGATCACCTTCGCGGCCTGGGGTGGAGGGTCGGTGCCTCGTCGACTGTCCCACGACCAATGTCTTCCGATTGGAAGAAAGAGTGCGAACAGCAATGCGACGGCGACGTACGAGTCCCCTCCCATCTTCAGGAGAGCGACCGTACGAACTTGCAAGCTCAGCGCGAGGAACCAACATGCGAGGGTTGCCAGTCGAGTATGGAACCCCAACAACAACGCTACCGCGGCAAGAGCATGCACGGCAAAGAGAAGAGCAACAGCGGCATAGCTACCGCTCGCAACCACATGCAGCGACGCATACATCCGGTCGCCATACAGCGTGATCAGGGTGCGAGCAGGCAACACGCCCATGTCGGTGTAGTGGGCCTCTAGATCTCCCACGCGATCTGCGAGGTCATAGAGCACGACAGACGCGATAAAAATTCGAAACAGCGATAGTGAACGGGTATCGAGGGTAAATACTTGCTTGACCCGATTCCAGAAGCCCACGGCGCTGCCCTTTCAAATTGCGAACTGCAAATTGCGTTTCTTTGCTGTGCGAGAACCATGTCGATCGGGCATCGAACCAATGTTAGGCTCGTCGCCCTCAAGGATACTCTCACGTCGGCAGGAGAACTACATGCAATTTGGGCTGCTCTCAATTTTCCAGAACTATCGCGACCAAGAAGACGACACGCAGGTGATGCGAAATGAACTCGAACTCGCACAGCTTTCGGACGCGCTCGGTTATGACAGCTATTGGGCGACCGAACATCATTTCTTCGGCTATTCGATGTGCCCCGACAATTTGCAGTGGTTGGCTCAGGTCGCCGGTTGTACGGACCGCATCAAGCTTGGCACGGGTGCTGTCATCGTTCCGTGGAACGATCCCTACCGGATCGCCGCAAAGATGGCGCTGCTGGACCAACAAAGTGGGGGGAGGGCGCTACTCGGTTTTGGGCGCGGTTTGTCACGCAAAGAATATGAAGGCTTCGCGATTCCCATGGATGAAGCGCGTCCCCGCTTTGATCAGGGCACACAACTCGTACTCGATGCCCTGAACAAAGGGTACTTCGAAGCGGATACCGAGTATTTCACCCGTCCACGGACTGACCTTCGCCCGCGTCCAACACGGGGTTTCCAGGATCGTGTCTTTTCAATTGGAGTGTCACCCGAGTCCGCAAGTCAAGCAGCCGTCATTGGCGCGCAGCTCATGGTGCTCGCGCAGCAGCCGTGGGAAGTCTTTCGCGAAGTGGCCCTCAAGCCGTACCAAGAAAAGTGGGCCTCTCTCCGTGACACCCCGGCGCCGCCGCCGTTTGCGGGGCAGCTTGTCTTTTGTGACAAGGACTCCGTCAAAGCCAAGGAGCTGGGGGGTCAATACGTCCGGGAATATTTTTCGACGGTAGTCGACCACTACGAAATCGGCGGCTCGCACTTCAAGGACACCAAAGGCTACGAGTACTACGGAAATGCGGCTGAAGCCATCACTGCAATGGGACTCGACAAAATGGCCGACATGTATGCGAGTGTGAATTTGTACGGCACTCCTGAAGAGGTCGCAGAACAATTGCACGCACAGAAAGAAATTTTAGACTGCGACCACGACGTCCTCGTGATGCCCAAGTACGGGAGCATGACCCAGGACGAAGCCAAGTCTTCTATGAGTCTCATCGCGAACGAGGTCATCCCGAAGTTTCGCTAGATAGATGCATTGCGCTTGAATGGCCCGAAGTAGATTTGGGCACTCGCCTCGGCTCTCGGCCTATTCTGCGAGATCGCCCCGCGCGCGCCCGGCAACCATGGGCAAGTCGAGATAGTGCCGGACCCCGGGCTGCGCCTGGCACACGTATGGAATCGAACTGACGCAGTGGTTCGCTGTCGCAACGATCCCAGGGTTCCGCTTCTGGATCTCTTCGAGACTCAATGACGCGTCAGGGTGAATCCCGTGGAGCTGCAGGGTCACTGGCGGGTCGCCCTTGATGACGAGTTCGTAGCGCTCCCCGCCATCCCCGATTGAAAAGCCTTCCTCGATATCTTCCGTCCCCATATACCAATTGACACTCGCCGAGATCACCGGCTCGCCGCGAACCCGACCTTCGAAGTTGAAGCGCTGGGCCGCGAGACAACCCGGCTGAATTTTGCCAATCGGGCTGTCGATGGGAGCGGTCGCGGCGAAGATCTGGTGCTCGGCGAATTTTTCTTCATCGAGTTTGAAGCCCAACGCGTCGGCGATCATGTCGATCGACTGATTGAACCCGCCCGCCATGAAGTCCGGCATCCTCGATGCGCGCGCTTGCTCAAGTGTCTTGCCGAACAGCATCAGTTCACTCAAGACATCAGGTGCGCCATACGTCCGGCAGTCCGAAAACTCTTCAGAACTCACATACGTAATGTTCTGAGAAAAGGCGCTGAGCATCACGGGGATTTTTTCGGTCATTCCCCCCGGATGAATTCCCGTTCCGTGAAGAACCGCGTTGCCCTTTTCGCATGCAGCGCGTAGATGGGGGATTGCGATATTCCCCGGGTAGAACCAGTTGAGCGGAGTCACCACGTGGATCCCGGCTTCGAGTAGCGTGACAACTTCGGCATCGTCTGCCATGAGGGGGGAGTAGAGCACGCAGTCTGGCTTGAGCGCGATGATCTCGTCGATACTTCCCGAAGCGGCCACGTTCAATGGCGCGATCCCGGCGAGGGTGCCGGCGTCCGTTCCAATCTTGTCCGCGCTGCGAACCCAAACGCCCGCGAGTTCTAGTTCGGGGTGCGCCACGATGCCTTCGATCGCTGCCCTGCCGAGATTTCCAGTGGCCCATTGTACGACTCGATATGTCACGTTGATTTCCCCGTTTCCATGTCCGTGTTGTGCTCTATTGGATCGACCTGTCAAACTACGAAATTAACAACACCTTGCCAGTCGTCTTTCGACCTTCGAGTGCGCGATGTGCTTCTGCCGCGTCCGCCATGGCGAAGCGATCTCCGATTCGCACGTCCAGTTCGCCGCCCGCGACACTTCCCAAGACCGCACCCGCTCGCATTTCAAACTCTTCGCGGGTCGCCATGTAGTGAGCGAGAGAGGGGCGAGTGACATAGAGCGAACCGTGTTGATTCAGGCGTTGCAGGTCAAACGGTTCCACCGCGCCACTCGACTGACCGAACAAGGCCAGCGTGCCCCGAGGACGAAGAGATGCGAGGCTGCCTTCAAAGGTCGACTGGCCGACCGAGTCGAACACCACGTCGCACTTCTGTCCGTTTGTAATTTGGTTAACGCGCTCGGCAAAGTCGCATTCGTCGTAGCGAATCACGTGCCCCGCGCCGGCGCCTTTCGCGAGAACTTCTTTTTCAGCTGTTGAACAAGTTCCGATCACGTCGGCACCTATGGAGCGCAACATCTGAATCAGCAACAAACCCACACCCCCCGCAGCGGCATGGACTAGCGCTGTGTCGCCGGCTTGGACTTCATAGGTACTGCGACAGAGGTAGTGAGCGGTCATGCCCTGGAGCATGCAGGCCGCCGCAACTTCGAGGTCGACGCCGTCCGGGATCTTCACGAGCGAGCCGACCGGCGCGTTGACGTCCTGCGCGTACGAGCCGGGAACCCCGGACCAGGCGACGCCATCTCCGACGGCGAAGTCCCCGGCATTCGGCCCCACGGCTTCGATGACACCCGCGCCTTCGAGGCCAAGTGTGAAAGGAACGGGGCGCGGATACTGCCCCGAGCGAAAATAGACGTCGATGAAATTGACTCCGGCCGCGGTCACAGCGATGCGGACCTGTCCGTCCCCCGGTCGGCGTAGTTCTTGCGGCTCCCAGGAAAGACATTCAGGGCCGCCAATTTCACGAACGTAGATTGCGTTTGTAGGCATCTGGCGATGATACTGGTCGCGCGACTTGTCGCCCGAGGCTCAATGCTCGCGTCACGTCAATCAGCCAGCAACTCGAGCTCGACAAACGCTTCGAGTTCTCGAAGTGCGACATCGGGCGTATCGACCTTAATGGTCGTGATGCCCATTTGACGCGCGGTCTTGAGGTTGCTCCCGATATCGTCGAGGAAAACGCATACCTCCGGCGTAACGCCCAGACGCTCGCACGCCATCGTGTAGATTTTCGGGTCGGGTTTACGAAGGCCCTCGACGCTGCTTTCAATGAAGACATCGAACAGCTCGTTCAGGCGGTGGACGCCCCCGGCATTGGCGTGAGAATCGGATTCATCGGGTGCGACGACCCAATTGTTCGTTACCGCTGCGACCTTGAGGCCGGCCTCCTTCAGCTTGGCGATGGCCTTCAGCATGGCCGGACGCGGTGCTGTAGCCGCATTCATTCGAGTCATCATCTCTCGTGCGGAGATCTCGTGCCCTGCATTCTTGCAGTCGGCTTCGAACGCGACGTAGAACTCCTCGAGGTTGAGTTCACCTCGTTCCAACCTCGCCCAACCTCCGTAAGGCGACGTCGTCGCAACGACGCGATTGACGAAATTCTCGGGAATTTCGAGTTCTCGCTCGTACTCTGCAATTGCGTGGAGTGGGGAGCCAAGCACCACGCCGCCTAGATCAAACAACACCGCTTCGTATTTCATGGCGGGAGACCTTACCGCATTCGGTTTCGGAAACTCGCGGGTCGCGATGCTGAATCGCAATAAGTGACTTATCGTGGCTCACCGAACGTTTTACCTGCGCAAGCAAGCGAGCGACGACACGATCCACCAAGCACCGCCAGGAGTCCGAGCATGTCCGAAAAGAACCTCAACCAAGATCAAGCCGAATTCCAACAGTACGCCCGGGACTGGCTAGCCAACAATGCACCGCCGCCTCCGCCTGTGCGTCTGCCCATTACGGCGATCGAAGTCATGTCGGTCGAACAGCGTGACTACCTGCAAGACTGGCAGCGCAAGTGTTACGAAGCGGGCCTGGTCGGCAGCGACGTTCCTACCGACTACGGTGGCGGCGGTAACACAGGCTTCCAGCGCATCGCGAACCAAGAAATGAGCCGGGCCGGAACGCCTTTCTTGATCAACGTCATCGGCTTGAGCATGGCGGTCCCCACCATCTTGGTGCACGGCACACACGAACAAAAACAGAAATTCGTTCCCGGTGCGCTCAGTGGGGAAGAGATCTGGTGCCAAGGGTTCAGCGAGCCAGGTGCGGGCTCTGACATGGCGAACCAACAAACCTTTGCGAAGAAGCAGGGCGACGACTGGGTGGTAAATGGTCATAAGGTTTGGACCAGCCTTGGCCACTTCGCGAAGTGGATGATTTTGATCGCACGCACGAGCCGCGAGCATAAGTACGATGGACTCACGTACTTCCTTTGTCCGATCGAAGGTCACGAGGGTGTCACCGTTCGACCGTTGGTCAAAATGACGGGAGAGACGGGCTTTAACGAAGTGCTCTTCGAAGACGCGGTCGTCTCTGACACGATGCGACTCGACGATGTCGGCAAAGGCTGGACCGTGGCGATGACCACGTTGACCCATGAGCGCGGCGCGGCCGAGGGCGCCGGTGGTGGCGGTGGAGACACGGTTCATCCGATTGAACAACTCATCGATCTCTCGCGGTCGAGTTACCGAGACGGGAAACGGATGGCGGACGATCCCGTCATTCGCGATCGCATTGTTCAACAGGCCATCACGAACGAAGGCTTCCGTCAGTCGCAAAAACGCGCACGCGTCCCCGCTCTTGTCGATCACCCCATGCGGATCCCGTTGCAGGGGAAGGTCACGATCACTGAGCTAATTCAGAGCAACGCTCGGCTGGGGGTGGACATCGCCGGCGCAGCCTCGACGCTATACAAGCTCGACGAAGCGGCTCCTGACGCAGGCCACTGGCCGCTCGCGTATATGAATTCATACGGCAACACCATTGCCGCTGGGACGAACGAAATTCAGCGCAACATCCTGGGTGAACGCGTTCTCGGCATGGCGAAATCGAAGTAGCCGCCCCGCGTCTCCATCCCGTTCGCAAACCGATCGACTCGGCGATCAGAAACACAGTTGCCGCGAAGGAGTTGAACATGTCAGAAGGTATTCCCGCAAAGAACTTCGGTTTTGGAGAAGACGAACAAATGCTGCGCGATGTCGCGCGCAAGTTCCTCGACGAAAAGCTTCCAGTGCAAACCCTGCGCGACCTCGTCGCACAAGATCCCGATGCCGTCTACGAGCGCGGTGAGCCCACCCGTTGGGACGAAGGCCTGTGGAAGCAAATGGTTGAACTGGGTTGGACTGGCCTTGCTGTCCCAGAAGCAAACGGGGGCCTCGGCTTTAAGCTCGCTGGAATCGTGGGGCTGGTTGAAGAACTCGGTGGGCACGCCGCACCCACGCCGCTCGTCGCGACGTTGAACGCCACCTACGTCCTGGCCGCCTGCGATGGCGACAACGCATCAAGCCCATTGGGACAGATCGCCGACGGCACGACCGCGAGTCTAGCCATCACCGATGCCAAGGGAAGTTGGGATGCGAGCGCCTGCGACGTCAGCGCGGCATCTGACGGGGACGGCGTCGTTCTGTCCGGCACCGCTTACTTCGTCCAGGACGCCGCAAAAGCCGAATTGTTCGTGACGTTGGCCGAACGAGGCTCGGAGTTGATCCTATGCGTGGTTCGAAGTGATGCGCAGGGGGTATCCATCGAGCCTGACCATATCCACGACTTGACCCGGGACCAGGCACGGGTGGTGTTCGACCACGTTCAAGTTGCCGCAGCGGACGTCGTGAGTGAAGAAGCGAAACCGCCTCTGGCGCGCGCCTGGGCATCGGTGTTGGTGACGGTGTCGGCAGATCTGTGTGGGTGCGCCGAGTGGCAGCTTCAAGCGACCGTCGAATATGCGAAGAATCGCAAACAGTTCGAACACCAACTTGGCTTTTTCCAAGCAGTGAAGCACCCGCTGGTGAATGCCATGATGGAGATCGATCGCGCGCGTTCACTCGTGTACCACGCCGCAAGTTGCGTGGACGCTGGCTCAGACGAAGCCGCCACGGCCTCGCGAATGGCCAAGAGTGCAGCATCGGATGCGGGTGCGTTTATGTCTGATCGCTCGGTTCAACTCCACGGCGGCATTGGCTTCACGTGGGAGTCCGATGTGCACCTGTTCTTCAAGCGCAGCATGCATAACCAAGCACTCTACGGTGACGGCTCGTATCAGCGCCGTCTGTTGGCAGAGACGCTGATCGGTCCGATCGAAGGCTGAGCAAGATCCGGTCCGGTAGGTCATCCTTAGACACGTACCCGCGGAGAACAGCATGAAGACATTGATCGAGGACTACACCAGCTTTCCCGGTGATCATTGCGGAAGCGTCGCGATGAGAGGACTCCTTCATCACTACTGCGACCTCGCGCTACCGGAAGCGGCAATCTTCGGCCTGGGAAGCGGCGTCGCCTGTGTCTACCTAGAGGCACCTGGGATGGAAAGCGGGGTTTCGATCTTTGGACGTACGATCAGCCTTGAGACGGATCTGGGCCTAAACCTCCAAGTCGATTACCGCGAGCAGACGGAAGACGACGACGACAACGCGTGGCAAGTCGCGCGCGAAGAAGTGCTGGCCGGGCGTCCCACAATGCTGAGTGGCGACATCCTCTACCTCGACTATCGCGAGTTCAAGGTTCACTTCCCGGGGCACCGTTTTGTTCTCGTCGGTTTCGATGACGAGATCGAAAAGGTCTTCATTGCCGATCGAATTAAACCCGAACCCGAAGCCTGCTCGTACGGCGCTTTGCGAATGAGTCGGAACCCGCCGCTGGCGCTGTCGACGAATAATCTATGGGGACGTTTTCACGGCACCGAGGTCGGACGCTCGCTGGTTGACGCCGCTGCGGTAGCGATCGATCGCAGCGTAAAGAACATGCTGGGGAGCGCGCCGGAACCGAGTGGTGACAGCCCCTTCGCGAGTGCGGACGTTCAGGTTGTATCCGGCGTCGACGGGATCGAGCACTTTGCGCGCCAGCTCCCGGACTGGGCCAAGCGGGACGACGTTCTCGGGATTGCGGGGTTCAACGCCGCCTGCATCGAAAAATTCGGAAACGGCGGTGGAAACTTCCGGCACCTGTACGCTGGGTTCCTCGACTGGGCACACGAACTCGATCCGAAGTTGGCTCCCTCTCACGCAGGAGACTTGGCGCGGAAGGCCGCAGACAGCTGGACCGCAGCGAGCGCCTGCTTGTATCGTGTTGCAGAAGAGGGGCCATTGCCGGCGTTATTTCACGAGGCCGCGCTGCACATCAACACCGTAGCGGCGACGGAACGTCAGCTTTTCACGGAACTCGCTGATTAGCTGCGCCGCACGAGCGCGTCGCAATGTTGTGTGCCCGGGGAAGCGCGAAGATGCGAAGCGAGAGCTGCGACTGACCTCAGATGTTCCCGGACGGTAATACCGCGCCGAATCTCGACCTCAGTTGAGGGCGATTGCAGCCTTAAAGCCGTCTTCGATCGCACCGTCCAGGTAGCCAACACCTCCGGCATCCCCGATCACGACAACCGGCGGCCCGGCTTCGCGCAGAATCTCGACAGTTTCGGAGTTCGCAATCAGTCCCGTCGCGATCACCACGCCATCGATCTCAATCTCCTGGGCAGGTTTGTCTTGCGACGTGGGCTCGAAACGAATCGTCTTGTCCTTAATCTCGAGGACTCGGGTTTCGGAGTACAAGGAAACGCCGGCCTCGCGAAGATCGTATAAGACACGCCATCGCCGTGGATGCGCCATCTCGAGGGCAAGTACCGCCCCTTCTTCGAAGACATGAACCTCGCGACCGCGTTCCGCCATAAACTCGGCAAGTTCGGCGCCGACGAGCCCACCCCCGATGACGGCGATTCGTTTGCCCATCGGCATGTAGGCCTTCGACGCTTGACGAAGCTTCGACGGGCTGTTCGTGACACCGGTAAGGCGCCCAGCGCGCACTGCGAGCCGCGCCGTGAGCGAGAGCTGTGCCTCCACCTCGGTTGAACCTTCGCCTGTCAACAGATCGCGCAGGGTGTCGCCGTCGAAAACATGATCGCGGTCTGCACCGGGAATCCTTGACTTTTCTCGGCGCGGCCCGACCGCTGCAAGCACCACGTCGGGAGCAAGTTCTTTGATGAACTTCGGGGTGACTTCGGTTTGCAATCGAATATCTACCGGAAGCTTCCCGATCCGCGTCTCGAGATAGTTGAGCAAGTTTTCGTTGGGCTCGTAGGGAAGGGCGGCAAAGCGAAGGGTCCCACCGAGGCTCGCACTCTTCTCGCACAAGATAACGTCGTGTCCCCGCATCGCCGCGATACTCGCCGCTTCGAGTCCAGAGGGGCCTCCCCCGACAACCAGCACGCGCTTGGCGTTTGTGGTCTTTGACCGCAATAGGTCCGCGTATTCGATCTCGTTTGCTGCAGCCGGATTCACGGCGCATCGCACTTTCCGATCAAAGAAGGGCTGCGCGACGCAGATGTAGCAATAGATGCAGGGTCGAATTTCGTTCTGGCGACCTTCAGCCAGTTTTTTGGGCAAGTCTGGATCGGCCAAGAGCTTGCGCCCCATCGAGATGATGTCGACTTTGCCTTCTCCAATGATGCGATTGCCTTCGTCGGGTTCGATGCGCCCGGCGGTGATCACCGGAACCGATACGTGCTCTTTGATCTTGGCAGCGAAGTCCACGAAACCCGCCATGTAATGCACGATCGGCGCCTTGGTAAACCCAGGGCCGAGCGGGTTTGCATACGCGCTGACGTGCACCGCGTCGACGCCTGCTTCTTCGAGAAGCTCCGCCCGGCGTGCTGCGTCTTCGAGGGTGATTCCGTCAGGCACGTCGAACTCAACCGCATCGATGCGCGCCCACAAAGGAAAGTCTGGCCCTACTTTCTCTCGGCATGCCCGGATCACGTTGCACAACAAGCGCGAGCGATTCCCAACGCTGCCGCCATATTCGTCCTCACGGAAGTTCCAAGCAGGCGAGTGAAACTCGGAAAAGATGTAGCCATGCGCGCCGTGAATTTCCACGGCGTCAATGCCCGCTCGTTTGGCGCGCAGGGCGGCATCGGCAAAGTCTTCGGCAAGTTGTTCCAGATCTAGCGGGGTCGCCTCATGGATGACAGGTTTTTTGCCGCCCGCGGCTTTCGCCATTAATTGGATTTCTTCGCGACTCAGGCTCAATGGTTCCGTCGATCTGGGTTGCGGCCGTGGTTGAGAGGGCATCAACAGCTCGCGACCCTGTTGCGTATCGAGACGTGCGACTTTGCCGTGGTGAGCGAGCTGAATTGCAATTTTCGAGTCGTGACGGTGAACGACTTCGGCGAGTGCAGTGAGCCCCGGCAAGAACAAGTCGCTGGAGACACCAATTTCATGCGCGGAATTCGCACCACGGGGATAACACGCCGCGGTATTTTCACTGATTAACAACGCCGCTCCGCCCCGTGCACGTTCTTCGTAGTAGCGCAGTGTGGGCTCGCGAATGATCCCATCGGCCTCGACGATTTCGACGCCCATCGGCGCCATCGCGATGCGATTACGAAGCTCGAGGTTGCCAATCTTGGTGGGCGACATCAGATGTTTGAGCACGGCGTCTCTCCTACTCCGGTTCGTTCGCGGCGGTCGAACTCGCGCGCGTTGTTTCCGTCCCGAATGTGTAGCGCGACTTGATCGCGAACGAACGACATGTCCCGCCCAAACGAGCTGTTAGACGGCAGCTGAATCTTCCGATCGCGTCTGACAGACCGATCGGTCCAATCTCGAGATCAAACCCATGAAATTCTTCTCGCGGACTCGGAACGTTCGCCCCTGGTCTCGCGCGAAGTGACGTGGGTCTGTTTCATACGTCTGCGTTTCCCTGTCCGCATCCCAAACTTTCAGCTCGTGTGTGCTCTGATCAACGGTAAGCTCCGACGCCATGACGGGACTTATTCGGACCAGCATCGAAAACGGCATCGGAACACTTGTCTTCGATCACGAAGCGAGGCGCAACGCGATCACCGGCGAGATGTGGGACGCGATCCCTCCGGCCGTCGCTGAACTCGAAGCATCAGACGACGTGCGTGTTGTTGTCATGCGCGGTGCTGGCGAAGTGGCCTTCGTGTCGGGCGCCGATATTTCTGAGTTTGAACAGAGCCGCATCGGTGCGACCGCTGCCGAATACGACAAGCGCAATGCGCGTGCTTTTTCCGCGCTCTCTAGCATGACGAAGCCCCTGATCGCGTCGATCCATGGATTTTGTGTCGGCGGGGGTTGTGCGATCGCACTCATGGCAGACTTCCGTTACTGCGCCGACGACGGTGTCTTCGCGATACCGGCCGCAAAGCTTGGCCTGGGTTATCACGCGAGCGGTCTTGAAGCCTTAGTCAATGTCGTAGGCCAGGCCAAAGCCCGCGAGATGTTTTTTACAGCGCGCCGCTTCGACGCCGAGGGCGCACTTCAGGCGGGGTTGGTCAACCAAGTGATCGCCAAGCACGAACTTGACGCATACGTGCTTCAAGTTGCCAACGAAATCGCGTCCAACGCGCCGCTCACAATCGCGAGCGCAAAGCTTGTCCTTGGACAAATTCGCAACACGCACGACACACCGGGCGGCGAAGACATCAAGACTTCGATTCGCACATGTTACGAGAGTGACGACTACGTCGAAGGCGTCCGGGCGTTTCTCGAAAAGCGATCTGCAAAGTTTACCGGCCACTAGGGAGTCACCGCGCGACACACAACAGCACAAAGGCTTCGACGAACCGCTGGTGATGCATCGCGAAGGCACCGACATCGCATACCCGGCCCGTATTGCATGCGCGTCCGAGGGGTTTTTGGATACCCAGTGTGTAAGCACCGCTCGCGTTTGAGCGAAAGCCACGGGCAACGCTTGCAGCCACATTTCGATCTGTCATACGCTCTGGCAGGGCGCAGCGCAGACATGCAGACATCACCTGCTGCTGCGATGTATATCGACGCCGACCGCGGGGCTCCAAGGAGCGAATATGTACCGGGAACTCGACCGTTATCTCATCATTTCTTCAGACGGCCACGCGGGCTTGCCCGCCGCGCAGTATCGAGAATACGTAGACCCCGAATTCCGCGACGCCTTCGACGTCGCACTTCCGATTCAAATCGCTGCGACTGAAGCCGCCGCAAAGAGCTTTCTTGTAGACGACATCAACAAAAAATGGCGCGAAGGAAACGACTACGAACTGTCCGGCGCGTGGGACACCGATGCGCGGATCAAGGTCATGGACGCCGACGGCATTGCTGCCGAGGTTCTCTTTCCCGACGGTGTCACCGAAATGAATGCGCCGCCGTTTGGTGCTGGCTTTTCAATGGGCACTGAAGGGGTTACGAGTGAATTGCAGTGGGCCGGTTGCCGCGCGCACAACCGCTGGCTCGCAGAATTCGTGAGCGCAGCACCGGAGCGTCGCATCGGCCTCGCATGCATCCCGGTTCTTTGGGATATCGAGCTGGCAGTGGAAGGCGTGCGTTGGGCCAAAGACAACGGTCTGCGCGGCGTCGTATTGCCGCCAATGTGGGGACGCTTCGCCCCATACCACAACGCTTGTTACGACCCCTTTTGGGAAGCGTGCCAAGAGCTCAACATGCCGATCCACTTCCATTCCGGGCCGTCACCCATCAATGACTACTTTGGGCCGATGCCACCGCCCGAAGGCTACGTACCCAACCAAGGTGCCGTTGGGATCTACATCACCGAGGTCGCGATGTGGCTTACGCGCCCCTTGACCTTCATGCTTTGGGGCGGGGTTTTCGAGCGCTTCCCGAAACTCAAGGTTGCGTTGACCGAAGGGACGTCGATTTGGGTTCCTGAATATCTCGAGCTCCTCGAACAACGATATTCCGAAACCCACTATTCGATGAAGCTCGGCGACTACCGCAGCCACCTTTCGATGTCACCGGTCGACTACTTCAAGCGCAACGTCAAGATTGGGGCTTCTTGCATGCCGCGACGAGAAGCAGAACTACGTCACGGCACCGGAGTCCCGCAGATCATGTGGGGCAGCGATTACCCGCACCCGGAAGGCGCGTGGCCCTTCACCCGGGAACAAGTGCACGAGACATTCCAGGGGCTCCCGGAAGACGAAGTCGGCTTGATGCTCGGCGGCAATGCGGCTGAGTTTTATGACGTGGATGTCGAAAAGCTGGTTCCCCTCGTGGCGAAGATCGGTCCGGAAAAGGCAAGTCTGCGCCAGTCGTAGCCAAACAAAGTATCGAGAAACTGGAGCGCTATTGAGCTGATCGAACGACTCGCAACGAATTGTTTAAACGTGCGCAAACCAAACAAAAGGAAGCCAACGACTATGAGTGACACAAATCAGGAGACGGGCCCCCAAGGCAACCCTGGCGAAATTATCAATTGGCCGATGCTCAAGATCAAGTATCCGACGACGCCAGAAGCAATCGCCGCAGTTCTGCCGCCGGGCATCGAGCCGGGCGCAAACCCGACCGTCACGCTCACGGTTTACAACTTCCCGGTCAACAACGAACCCGAGTTCGGCGTCGTGACCGCAGTAGACGCCAGCTTCAACGGCAACGAAGGCCTCTACACGTTGGGCTACGGCATCGACCAGGAAGCCGCGATCTTCATCAGCCAGGAAACCAACGGACAACCGAAGTATCCCTGCGCGATCAAGTTCTTCCGCATGCTCGACAAGGTCGAAGCCAAGTGTGAGCACCAGGGCTACACGTTCCTTGAATTCAGCGGCAACGTGACCGAGACGCTCGAAAACCCCGACACGTACACCGAAGATGAATTCTGGATCAAGGTGTCGCGCAAAGTCGGCCTCGCGCCCGAGATGGGATACGACTTCCCGCCCCACGTCGTGCGCGTGCACAGCACCTACGGGACTGCGCACATGGAGAAGATTGAAGGGAACCTGACCCTCAACGAGAGTCCCTGGGATCCGATCAAGGAACGGCTTCCGATCACAGGCCCGGTCACCGCACATCTCTGGACCCCGATCTTCTTGGGACGTGAAATCACCCTCGACGGCAAACTCGATCCGCAGGAGTTCTGGTCCCACGTTGATGTCATTAGTGGATCACGCTGGCTTGGCCAGAACGGTGGCCCGAAGAAGGCCGCATAAGTCGACGACTCGACCCGTTGTTTGCTGACGGGAGCGAATTGAAATCAAGGTGCCGGCTCGTCGTGATCTCGCGACGGGCCGGTTCTTTGCCGTCCGGGTCTTGTTGTCAATCAGGGCCGAGCGACTCAAAGTCGTCGTTCGTCTCACGCGGGGTCTGTCCCGTTGCTGGAGGTCGCGTATTCTACGCCCCGACTCAATACGAGTCTCGATGGAACCGTTGGAGGTGCATTGGCTGAAAAGTTGGACGCGGTCGTCGTAGGCGCGGGGCCGAATGGTCTAGCGGCTGCGATCGAACTCGCGCGCTCGGGCTACAGCGTCAAGGTTGTTGAGGCCATGGGGGAGCCAGGCGGCGGAACCCACACCAAGGAGCTGACGCTTCCGGGCTTCTATCACGATCAATGTTCGGCCGTGCACCCGATGGGGATCTTGTCCCCTTTCTATCGCTCGCTTCCCCTAGAAGACTTCGGCCTCGAATGGCTCACCACCGAGGCCTCCGTTGCGCATCCCCTCGACGAAGGGTACGCAGTCATGCTGTATCAGTCGCTCGACCGTACTGCGGACCAGTTGACCCGCGCAGACGCCCGAGTCTGGCGTTCGATCTTTCGACCGTTCTTGAAAAACCCTCACGGCTTGATCGGCGACCTATTGGGTCCGTTGAATCGAATCCCGAAGCACCCAATCACAATGGCGCGTTTCGGCATGTTGTCACTTTGGCCGGCGCGCCGGCTGGCCATGCGCATGTTCGACAACGAGCGCGCCCGTGCGCTCTTTTCCGGTTGCGCCGGTCATTCCGTGTTGAGCCTCGACCACTGGATGACATCCGCCCTTGGCTTGATCTTTGCCCTGACCGCACACGTCGAAACGTGGCCCGTCGCAAAGGGCGGATCGGGGGCGATTGGCCAGGCGCTCAGCGACTACTTCGTGAGTCTCGGTGGCGAGATCCAGTGCGACGAACGGGTGGCATCGCTGAACCAGCTTCCTGATTCACGCGCAGTCTTATTCGATCTATCGCCAACTGTATTTGCCGACATCGCGCGAGACGCACTTCCAAAGGGCTACCTCAAGCGACTGCGTCGCTACCACTATGGTCCAGGGACGTACAAAATTGATTGGGCGTTGGATGGTGAAATCCCGTGGCGCGACCATCGGGTCACTACCGCTTCGACGGTCCACCTCGGCGGCACCTCAGCAGAGATCGCGCGCTCTGAAAAAGATGCCTGGGAAGGTCGCCACAACGATCGTCCCTACATGATCCTCTGCCAACAAAGTCACGCAGACCCAACGCGCGCACCGGTGGGCAAGCACACGGGCTACGCGTATTGCCATGTTCCGAGTGGAAGCGACCGAGACATGACCGACATCATCGAAGCCCAGGTCGATCGTTTTGCGCCAGGTTTTCGGGACCGCATCCTCGCGCGGCACGTGACAACCCCCGGTGACTTCGAACAGTTCAACCCCAACTACGTCGGTGGCGCAGTGACGGGTGGGGCCGCACACCTCCCCCAACTATTTACTCGACCCGTCGCCCGATTCGATCCGTATTCAACGCCGAATCGAAAGCTCTACATGTGCTCTGCGTCGACACCACCCGGAGGCGGGGTTCACGGACTCTGCGGTTACTACGCCGCACAATCCGCAATGCGACGACTCAAGGCCGGCAAAATTTAGCGATCGAGGCCGTTCGAAGAATCAGTTCTTGGTCTCGCCGGCGCCCGACGTCCGCGACGGATCATCCCAACCGAAGCGCTCGAATAGCGCCGCGAGTTCGGTGCGAATCTCTCCCGCTTCGAGTCCAAATTCGTCGAGACTGTAGGTGTGACTCGTTTCGTGCTTACGGGCACGCTTGCCCTCGGCGAGGAGCACCTCCCGATACTCATCGGACAACACGAAGCCAAGTTGCTCATAGGTGCGTTCGATGGTTTCCGCCGGCATCGAAGTCAGGTCTCGATAGTCGATGATCGCTTGTGGCGTGTCGGGATGTCGGTCGAGAACTTCCAATGGATACTTGTACGTGTGGTAGGACTGCTTCGCGAGGAATCGCATGCTCTCTTGAATGTGATCGGGAGCCCAGTCGAGGGCGCGGTAGCCGAGCCCCATGAGCTTCAAGAGACTGGGAATCGTGTCGTTTGGGTCGCGTACCGGGACAACGATGCGCGCGTCGGGAAAGGCTTCGATCAGAGTCTCAACCCGCCCGGAGAACACTGGGTTCTTCGAGAGATGGATGCGATCCGATCCATTCAAGTAGAGCTGGCGACGGATGCAGTCCTTGTAGAAATTCATCAAGCGTTTGCGTTCTTTCGCAGGGCGCTTGTCCGTGTAGTAGAAGTCGATCTGCCCCATGTAGGGCAGCTTCGTCATCCAGAACCCTGACGCACATGAGTAGTAGAAGATGATGTCATCTTCTTCCGGCTTGGTGAGCCCCATGTTGTGCACGTCGCGGGTCGACGCGTAGCGCCGATCTTCCCAGGCCGTCACGCGCTTCTGTAATGCGCCGCCCAAAAAACTTGCGTCGAAGCGAGCGACCGCACGGATCACTTTCTTTTGCAGCAGCGAAGGAAAGTAGAGCTCATACAAGTTGAACGAGCTGAAGCGACCTTCGTCTTTGCTCATCAAACGGTGCACCAGCGTTGTGCCACTGCGTGCGTGGCCAACAACGAAGACCGGTGTTTTGATTTCGATCTTGTGTAGCCCGGGGAACAGAATCCCGTCGAGAAAGAAACAAATTGCGTGAAACGTCGAGATCAACGGCACGCTCGCGCAAAGAATCAGCAGGAAGTATCGCCGCGCCATGGGGTTGGGCTCATTCCATGCGAGCTTGACCATGCGGATGTACTGCGGGAAGTCGAAGTGAAAGATCATCGGGTTCGCCAGCTGCCAATTCAATCGATTCCTACCTCAGGGTCCCAGTCAAGCTGACGGGATAGAGGAGGGCGGTCTGCACGCAGGGCCGATTATGCGACGTCGCTGGCTGCGCTGCTGCCTGAGCGAGCTTGCAGACTTCATGACATCCCGTGGGAACCGGCAGCCGTCCGGCATTGAGACCTCGAAAGTCGAAATCGTACGAGGAGACGCGGCTTAGCGAGATGTTTTTCGTCGCCGTGCCGAGGCCCCCAGGGGCTATTGGCGAAGTTTTTTGTGCCTCGGACACCTCAATCCCACAAAAAAGCTTTACGTGGGAAGGTTTCCCACCGATAATAACTAAGTGGGAATAACTCCCACTTCCATGGTGAACAAAAATAAACCAGATAGAACAAGGAATCTGAAGACGCTGAAAGGGGAGTTCTGGATCACAGGTGACCCGGGCTCCAATGAGGCGATTCAGCAAAAAGAGGAACCTAGATATGAATCAGAAATCACTACGCACGTTGTTGGTACTCCTGGCTGCCGTCGGAATGCTCGCGAACCCCGCGGCCTTCGCGCAAGTAAATGCGGACAACGAAGACATCCGGCCCCCCGTAATCGACCGATCGGACGTCGTCCACATCTCGCAAGACGCGCTGCGAAACCATCTCGATGCCATCAACGTGGTGGACGTCGCACGAGAAATCGACACGCTGCCGGATGAGATCGAGCCCACCCCCCGAGACGCCGATGTGGCAGACACAGCACTCGTTTTCACCAACATGTCGCGCAGCACGTCGGCCGTAAGGTGTGTTGCGTTCAACAAGAACGGTCGGCCGATCGGGCGCACGCGCACCGTGGTTCCGCCGCTCGGGCTGCGGTATGTGCTGGCGTCGGACATGAGCAATGGAGTCGATTTCGTAGGACAGGTGCAGTGCGCACCTCGTGGCCGCATTGTCGGTTCGGTGGTCTTCATCGGTCCCGCAGTCACAGACCTGCCGGTGCACAACGGCAAACTCGGGACGAGCCGCATTCGCTTCCCGTTGGTGGCCCACTACTAGGCTGCACGTGATGGCCGTCGCAGGACGGTCCCATATGGACGCGCGCCTTTCTACAGAGGATCGGTGCGATCCCGGAGGCCGAAGTTGTCAAATTGTCAGCTTCGGCCTCTGCACGTTTGGCGGACTGCACGTGACCATGCTCCCGAACATTCCGCGGGTGTATGTCGAGCAGCGCGATCCCGGGAACGGGTGCTGGGTCGAAGGGGATTGTCTGCACATTCCAATCGAACAAGCCCTCTGGATCGGCCTTTGTGGATAAGTCCAGGAGCTCGTCTTTGTTTCAGACCCGCATGACCGAAACTGTCCCCGTCCAAAACAATGAAGAACGGGATCAGCGGGATCAGAGAGGTCCTCAAGAGCCATGGCCAGCGAAAGGGTCGCAAGAACGGCACGGCGAACAATAGGATGATCTGCGCTGGCTTCTTGCACCCGGGTTCGTCATCTTGGACCGCCGATGTCGCCCAACGCTCCCCTCGCTGAATCCAATCGCGACCATCTCCTCGACAGTCTCGAGCAGACGCCGTTCGACGTGGTGATCATCGGCGGCGGCATTACCGGTGCCGGCGCTGCGCGTGAAGCCAGCCTGCGAGGCCTACGCGTAGCGGTCATTGAGGCCCATGATTTTGCTTCGGGAACGTCGAGCCGTTCTTCGAAACTGATTCACGGCGGACTTCGCTACCTCGCGATGGGTGACGTCAGCCTCGTTCGTGAAACCGCACTCGAACGCAAACGCCTCCATCAACTCGCTCCGCATCTTGCAGAGCCGCGATGGATGCTGGCTCCAGCCCGATCGCGCGCAGGCTTGATGAAATTCCGAACGGCGATCACGCTCTACGAAAACCTCGGGGCCGTCACGCAAGAAGATCGTCATCACAACTGGCAGGGCGAGGAGCTTCGCACGAACGAACCAAGCTTGAATCACGATGAGTATCCATACGCCTGTGCGTACCGAGAATACTTGACCGACGACGTGCGCCTCGTGCTCGCCAACCTGCGCGACGCGACCCGAGAGGGCGCAGTCGCAGCCAACCACCTCAAGGTGACGGAAATCATTCACGAGTCGGAGCGCGCGGCGGGGGTCGTCGCCCATTGCGCGCTGTCAGGCCGAAGCGTACGCATCAAGGCGAGTGCGGTGATCAATGCGGCGGGCCCTTGGATCGAAGGCCTGATGGCCCTTGATGAAGGCGCAAAACCGTCGCGGCTGCACCTTTCGAAGGGCATCCACATCGTCGTCGATCGCGAACGATTGCCGGTGCGCAATCTTGTCATCATGAGCACCGAAGACCGTCGGACGATCTTTGCAATCGCCCGTGGTGACTCGGTGTATGTCGGCACCACCGACACCACATACGCGGGCTCGGCAACAGTATGGCCGGACATCGAGCGACACGACGTCGAATACCTGTTGGCCCCGCTCCAGAACATGTTCAGCGTGCCGCGTCTCGGTCCAGAGGATGTCATCGCTGCCTGGTCGGGCCTACGGCCGCTAGTCGCTCAAGCAGGAAAGGAAGCGAAGCAGATTTCGCGTCGCGACGAGATCTGGGTCAGCCCGCAACGGCTTGTCACAATCGCCGGAGGCAAGCTCACGGGCTACCGACGCATGGCGGAGAACGTCATCGATCGGGTGGTTGAAGCGGCGCCGACACTTGCCAGCAAATGTCAGCCAGCCAACCAAGGCGTCGAAACCCCGCTCCCCGGTGGAGACTTTGCCGGGGATCTCAACACCCTTGCAAACGAAGTCAGCGCAACATCCGGCGCCGACAACGCCCACGTCCAACGACTGGTTCGCCTCTATGGTTGCGAAGCCCATGCGGTGGCGCAGTTCGGTTCCACCCCAGTCGTCGAAGGCGGTACCGTCGTCACCGGCGAGATCAGATGGGCGGTTGAGCAGGAAGCCGCCGCCACCCTCGAGGACGTACTTTATCGACGAACTCGCGCCGCGCTCTACGAAAGCCGCGAATGCGAAGCATTACTTGAGCCCGTTTCGCGCGAATTGCAGACGAGGCTCGGATGGACAGACGAACATCGCACCGGACAGGTCGCATTGGTGCGTGCAAGACTGCAGCACGACTTGGCTTTTAAGAGCGAAGCGGGCGCTTCCAGCTAGGGGACCACAAGGAGTAGGAAATGCAGGACATCGTTTCGGATTTACAGGCCGAGCTGGGTGCCCGGGTGATGTGCGAAAGCGCCGTGACCCATGCACACGCGCGTGATACTTGGTCGCTAGCTGAACTGCTTGACTATCAAGGCCAGCCCGCATGCTCCCCGATTGCTGTCGTTGAAGCAGGAAGCACTGCAGACGTTGCCGCCGCCATGCGGATCTGTCGAGCACACAAAACACCCGTGGTTGCCTACGGAGGTGGATCGGGTGTGTGTGGCGGAATTTTCGTTGGCGAAGGCACGGTGGTGGTGTCGACGCGCGGCTTGAGCGGCCTCATCTCTCTGGACAACGGCGATCTGACCGCAACGTTTGGCGCCGGAACCATGGGCGGCGATGCAGAGCGAATGATGCAGGAACATGGCCTTACGATTGGGCACTGGCCCCAATCGATCGAAGTTTCGACCGTCGGGGGCTGGGTCGCGACCCGCGCGAGCGGCCAATATTCGACCGGGTACGGAAACATCGAAGACATTGTCCTCGACCTTGAAGTCGTTCTTCCCGATGGTGAGATCTTGCGCACCCGGCGAACGCCCCGCGCTGCTGCCGGACCGGACCTCCGGCAACTATTTTTGGGAAGCGAAGGAACCCTGGGCATCGTTACCGAGGTCACGGTTTCGCTTCGTCCGCTCGCCGAACACCACGTTCGTCAGGCGTTTCACTTCGATGGCCTCGCAGCGGCACTCGCTCCCGTCCAGCAACTCATGCGAGAAGGCTGGCGGCCACCGGTCGTACGTCTGTACGACCCTCGCGAATCTCGACGACATTTCGACGAAGCCTGCCCGAAGGAAAGGGCAATGCTCATCCTGCTTCATGAAGGCCCCAAGACCGCTGCGACGGTCGAGGCCAGTGAGGTGGCGGCCCTTTGTGAAAAGGCTGGCGGCGTGCGCGCAGATTCTTCGGCGGTCGACGAATGGTTCGGCAAACGAAACGAAGTCCCGTCGTTTCGGAGCCTCGTCGAGGGTGGACTCGTTGTCGACACCATTGAAGTCGCGAGTACCTGGAAGCATCTAGTGAACATCTACGATGCTGTCACAAAGAGCCTGTCTGAGGTGCCGGGCATGCTATCCGCCACTGCACATACGAGTCACGCCTATCGCTCGGGGGCGAATCTTTACTTCACGTTCGTCGCGAAACCCGACACCCCCGAGAGCATGGTGGATGTCTACCGGGATTGCTGGGCTCGAGCGATGCGCGCAACCCTCGACCACCATGGTGGCATTGCGCATCATCACGGCATCGGGCGTGTCAGACGTGACTACTTGGCTTCCGAGATCGGAGACACGGGGATCGCAGTGCTCAGCCAGATCAAGCGAGCACTCGATCCCGACTGGCTGCTGAACCCAGGCAACCTGTTGCCCGAGCCAACGGACCGAAATTGACATGAGTGCCGAAGCAGCTGTTCTCGCCCTCGACTTGGGAACGACCTCGGTACGCGCACTCGTACTGAATCGAGCGGGCACCGTCCTCGGTCGGGCCAGTGCGCCGCTGTCGCATCGTTATCCGCAGCCGGGATGGCTCGAGCAGGATCCCGACGAATTCGTACGTCTGTCGATCGACGTGATGCGCACCGCGATCGACCTGTCCGGACAATCGCCTGAATCGATTTGTAGCCTGGGCATTGTGAGTCAGCGCAGCACGGCGATCGCGTGGGATGCTGAAACGGGTGAAGCCTTGGCGCCGGCGATCGGTTGGCAGGATCGTCGCAATCAGGAACGCGTCGACCAGCTCATCGCGCTCGGAATCCCGATCAACACCCTCGCATCCGCGACCAAATTCGAATGGTTGCTCTTGAATGATTCTCGTGTTCAAGCGGCTGCCACGCGCGGAACGTTGCGGTTCGGCACACCTGATGTTTGGCTCACCCATCGTTTGAGCAGGGGCAGTTGCTTCGTCACCGACCCGGGGCATGCCGCATGCACGGGGATGTACAACGCCGAAGAAGAAGGCTGGTGGTCGGTTGCACTACAGCTGTTCGGGATTGATGCCGCGTTTCTCCCGGAGATCGTTCCGACGAGTCACGTCGTCGGCGAGGTACAGGCTTCACTGCTCGGGGCATCAATTCCGATCGCAGCAAGGGCAGGCGACCAACAGGCCTCCACATTCGCGCAGGGCGTCAACCGTCCAGGAATGGCGAAGCTCACCCTCGGCACCTCGGCGATGCTCAATCTTCATGTTGAGGACGCCAAGGTGCTCCCACCCGAGGGTTACTATGCGCTTCCACTCTGGCGCCTTGGAGAGAAGGCGGATGTCGAAACCAAGGCGTGCCTTGAAGGAACGGTGATTACCGCCGGGTCGAGCATCGAGTGGCTCAGTGAGATCGGCCTACTCCCCGCGGCGACAGAGCTCGACTCCATTGTATCCAACGTTCCCGACAGCCAAGGCGTTGTCTTCGTTCCGGCTTTGCAAGGTTTGGGAAGCCCGTACCTCGACGTCTCGGCTCGCGCCTCGATTTTTGGTCTCACGCGGGGCTCGGAGCCCGCTCACATTGCACGCGCCGCCATCGACGGAGTGTCCCATCGATGTGTCGACTTGTGCGAGAGCCTACCGCTCGAAGACGAGCCGCTACGGGTGGACGGGGGCCTCGCACGCAGCACTGTCCTGATGCAGACGCTTTCCGATCTAGCCGGACGCCCGCTGCTCCGAGCGGCTGAATCAGAAACCACAGCACTTGGCGCAGCCTATTTCGCCGGCCTCGCAGTCGGCTACTGGAACCATCCCGCCGAAGCGATTGCGACGGCACAAGCCCCGACCCCGTTCCATCCCAAGCTCGCCGATGAACGACGACGCAGCGCCCGAGCGCGCTGGCGCGACGCAATTTCGCGCACACGGAGCGAGCCGGAAGCGCCTTGAGGCTGAAGACTTCGAGGAATGGCCCTGGGAACGACCTTGTTTAACCCGTACTCGTCTTGGGCTCGAATGCCACAACGCAGCCCCCATTCTTCGCCTGGTAGAGCCCATGGTCCGCGTCAGTAAAGAGCTTCGTCGCGTCGCCTGCGTAGATGTTGACGCCGATCGAAGTCGCCCAGGGTGTCGGGTCCATCGAACCCGTCCAGTCAGCAACTCATGCCATGGCAAGACGGGAGGGGAGTTACGACACATCGAGCGAGCCTGCAGACTGTTCCGCGTAGCCCCCCAAACATTTCATCGACCCAACGTGAAAACTTTTGATGTCGGACAGCACGCAATCCGGGGATGTTTCCCGAAAGTGATGGGGGTTCGAGCCTTGCGGAATTACTGCGATGGTCGCGCAATTGCGAGATTCATTCGCGCCCGCGCCGCATCGCCTTATGTAACAACGGATGTCGAACGCAGCTCTGGACTTCCTCAGTTCAACTGTGCAGGCTGCTAAGGTCTGGCACCTAGCCGGAGCCCAAACGTTCATGCGAACCCATGCGGCCGCACACGAGGAGACTCACCCGATGACGACCAAACGAGAAGGGCACGGTTGGTGGCCGTACCTCGGCCCCTACCTAGCGTTTTTGCTGGCGGCGCAGCTCGGCAGCGTGTTTCCCGATTCGTGGGATCCAGCAATGCTAATCATAAAAGCCGCGCTTCCCGGCAGTTTGATCCTGTACTTCGCGATGCGTGGCGACTACCCCGAGCTCCGTGCCATGAAGTTTCGACCCGGGTGGGCTGTGCTCGACCTTCTGCTCGGTGTGGTTCTCGCAGTGCAGTGGGTAGGGCCGTATCTGCTGATCGAAGCACTTCCGCGACCCGATGCTAAAGATGGCTTCAACCCCCAGATGGCCGGCGAACAAATGGTGTTCACGATCTTGGCCATGCGGATGTTTGGCTACGCGATCGTCACACCCGTCTTCGAAGAACTCTTCATTCGAAGCTTCGTGATGCGTTACGCCGACTGCTACTTGCGTTCGGGCGATTTCCGCAACATCGACATCGCGCGCTACACCCTGCGCAGCTTCTGGTCGACGGTCGTGATCTTCACCATTTCGCACGCATTTTGGGAATGGTGGGTCGCCATACCGTGGGTGATCGCAACGAACCTCTGGTTCTATCTGCGCAAGGACATGAGCGCGCCGATCCTTGTGCACGCATCGACCAACGCAAGCATCCTGATCTACGTCACCGTGATGACGGACGGCATCCCTGGACATCCGCTCTGGGTCTTCGTCTAAGCGGCGAGCTCGGACTCAAATCAATGGCTACGCGGAACCGCGGTGTCCGCGTCGAATACGACTGCTGGTGTCAGTGAGTTCGAGCATCGCTACCCGGGCGTCTTCCAGTTTCTCTTCGCGACAGGCCCGCGCCACGGTGCTGGCGACCTCGGCCATTGGGAGATATCCCGTGGCTTGGGCGCGTTCGCCGAGTTGCGTCGCCAGTGTGCTCAAGTGCCCGAAGTCGCCTTCGAGTTCGGCGTCTTGCAACCGATCGACTTCCTCCGCAAGCGTGACGACAAAATGGTTGATGGTTTGAGTCTGAGCGGGGTCGTTTTCGGAAGTCGAAAAAATGGGCGACGGCTTGGGCTGCGACATGTGCGCGTTATCGGCACGACTGATCGCACGCTGTACCTCTGATCAACGCCGATAAAGCGCGTAGACCCCTTCGGGGATTTGGCCTATCGATGGCTCTGCGGGCGGCCCTGCCGATCCCTCTCGTTTCTGCCCCCTCGCAATCGGCTTTGAAAGTGCAGCCGCAAACGAATAGGTGTCGCCGCTGCGGGTGACAAATTCGAGCCGCACTTTGCGCGGGCTTGGCAAATCCTGAAGCAGACGTAGGCCGTCGGCCCCCGAACGCAGGATGTGGATGCCCAACTTTCCACCTCGAAAGTCGACGGGCTCTGTCGGGGCGGCATCCGACCCGACCGTCTGCATTACCAATTCGCCTCTGACGATGTCGAGGTCGAAGCCTCGCTTGCGCCGCAGTTCGAGTTTGAAATCTCGACGAGCCGTTTCACGAAGCTTGGTGACCGGATGCCGAACCACGAGCTCACCCGTGATATTGGGTGTGTCCCCACCAATCTCGGTGAAGCACCGGGTCGCGGTTTCGGCTTCGAGGTCGTTGAACCGGACGACGCTTTCGGGCGTCTTCATTTTTTCGTCCGGGGGGGCGATCAGAATCCGTCGCAGCCCGCGACGGGACGCTCCATCGATTTTGCAAACCAATGGCGTCGCATAGTTGCCCTGAATCCAGCCCAACACGAGGTGATTCAAACTGACGTCGCCCGCCGGTTGCGCTGCGGCCATCCCACCCAATACAAGTGATATCCCGAACACAGAGGCTCTGGTCCAGAGCGGATGCGGGCGGAGCGATCGATCAGGCGTTGACCAGCCCATAGAATCTGTCGGGACCTCCCTGCAGGTTTCGTCGAAACTTCAAATTCACGATGTCGATTCGGCACGTGACTGCAACCGCTGCAGCTTACCACGCGAGCATGGGCCGGGTGACGAATGCGTCGGACCTCCATTGGACTCCAACGACGGAAAAAACTTTTGACATGAACACACGCATTGGACGACGCTCGCAGCATGAAGTGCTTTGTCTGCAACGTCGGAGTCGAGCTCGCATCGGATGCCCGAGTCGGGTTTCGGGACTGCTGCGATCACTGTGGCGCCGATCTTCATATTTGCAGAAATTGCCGCTTCTACGACCCCGCGGCTTACAACGAATGTCGGGAGTCCAGCGCGGAACGCGTCGCGGATTCGGAACGCAGCAACCGATGCGACTGGTTCGAAGCCAGTGAGCAGGGCGGTGCAGACGACAAGCGGACCTCTGCACTCGCGGACCTTGATGCGCTGTTCAAAAACTAGGTTGAGACACCCGCACAGCACTTGCTGGCGTAAGCGGATCACAGTCGGAGTCGAGAATCGCGTTCCCACGCGATCCCCAATCCCATTGCTTTTCCCAGCGCCAAATCGCTTTCAAGTCGGGAGAAGGCGTCCCCGATAGGAGAAGGTATGGACCGACGTGGCAAAGACACCTGGACCGTTTTTAAAATTATGGGCGAGTTCGTTGAAGGCTTTGAAACCCTTCGCGAGTGCTGGCCCTCGGTTTCCGTATTTGGTGGCGCCCGAGTAAAGCGCGGCAACCGGTACTACCGCGACGCGATCTATATCGGGAATGCGCTATCCAAAGCGGGCTTCACTGTGATTACCGGCGGAGGTCCGGGCATCATGGAAGCCGCAAACGAAGGGGCCAAACGGGGCCCGAGCGATTCGGTCGGGCTGAACATCCGGCTTCCGTTCGAGCAAGATCCCAACCCGCACACGGATAAGCTCGTCAACTTCAATTACTTCTTCGCGCGTAAGGTGATGTTCGTAAAGTACGCGTGTGGTGTGGTCGGGATGCCGGGCGGCTTCGGCACGATGGACGAACTTTTCGAAGCCCTCACACTCATCCAAACCAAGAAGATCGAGCCGACACCGGTTGTGTTCTACGGGAGCGAGTACTGGGCCGGGCTCATCGACTGGATCAAGGACCGGATGATCGAAGATCGCATGATTTCTAAGCGCGATCTCAAACTCTTCCGCGTGACAGACGACCGGGACGAAGTCGTGAGCATCATGGTCAAGCACCTAAAGCATCTCAAGAAGAGCGGTGAATCCAACGGGCACAGTGACCGCGAAACGCCATAGGGCTTAGCGCGGAACCGACAGCAGGGACTAGGAGTCTGCGCGGCAGAGAAGGCGCACGCGCCCAAACGCGGATCCAATGCCGCTGCCTGCTTTGCGAAAGCTAGCTGTAGTCGCCCCCAAGTCGAGCAGCCGGACGTCGATTTCTTTCGTCAGGTTGAGGAGATACGCCGACGCAACCGCGACCTGGTGAAAAATGCAGGCTAGAGGCTCAGTCTGCGAAAGACCACGTCCGGGACCATGCGGATCACCAACATGATCCAGCGCCAGAAGAAGGGCGTGTAGACCACCGCGCGGTTCTTCGCGATGCCGCGGACGATGTCTTCGGCGACGGTTTCGGGCGACGCCACCAAGAACATCCCGGGTCGCCCCCAGGTGAGCTGGGTGTCCACGAACCCCGGTCGAACATCGACGACCGTGACCTGTGACTTCGCGAGTCGCACGCGCAGGCCGGCCAACACAGTCGAGAGAGCCGACTTCGAGGAGCCATACAAGTAGTTGCTCTGACGTCCACGATCCCCTGCAACCGACGTAATGGCTGCGATGAACCCGCTCTTCCGCGACTCGAAGTGATGCGCGGCAAGGTTGAGCAGGGACACACCGGACAGATAATTGACTTCGATCATGCGCCGCGCAAGTGCAAAGTCTGTCTCGGAAACATCTTGCTCGGGCATCTGGCCGTGACATAGGACGACGCCGTGTAGTGAGCCGCCAAAGTACTCTACACACGCATCAAAGAACTCCGTGTGCGAATCAAAGTCGAGCGCCTCGAAGGCCTTACAATCGGCCTTTGTGTTTGAACGAATTTGAATGTCGGTTGCGAGTTCATCGAGGGCTTGGGTGTCGCGTCCCGCAAGCAATAGCGGATGACCTTCCTTGGCGAGCTGGCGCGCAATCGCACGTCCCATGCCCGATGTCGCTCCAACGACGAGTACACCGCCCAAGCTCGTCATCGCGGTTCAACGATCCCGAGCCGTCGCGCCTGGGAAGAAGCGAAGCGCTGCTCTGGGTCAATCGAGGCTTTGATTTCGCGGAACCGGTTTAGATTCGGATACATCTGTGCGAAAACCTCGGAACTCATACAAGCGTCCTTCGCGAGATAAATACGTCCGCCTGCTTCGGCCACTATGGCGTCAATCTCCTGAAGTTCAGCGATCAGGTCCTGCCCGGTGAATGGCAGATCCAGGGCAAGCGTGAAGCCCTTCATCGGGAAAGACAACAGCCCCTGACTTGCCGGCCCGAAGGTCTTGAGCACCGCAAGGAAAGAGCCACGATTGGCTTCGGTGAGCTTCTCAAGAATTTGGATCAGTGCCGCGCGACTGCTTTCTGGGGGCAGGGCAATCTGGTACTGCACGACGCCACGGCGTCCATAAATGCGATTCCAATGTTGCACGCGATCGAGGACGTAAAAGTAGTTGTCGCAACCCACGACGCTTTCGGAGTTGGGATGGATGGCGTTGAAGAAGCGATTGAACAGCTTCATCGAAAACGGATTCAACGCGAAGTTCGGGAAGGTGAACGGCACAGTGGGCTTGAAGCCTTCCTCGAACTTGCACGGGGTGGCGCGCAACGCGGGAGGCAGCTCATCGACGCGAGCGTGGTTTGCACGCATCAGGACCGAGCGTCCGAGCGAACGTCCTTTGGCGAGGCAGTCAATCCACGCGACCGCGTAAGCGAACTCGTCGTCGGTTTCGAAGAACCGTTCGAGCGCGATGTCGAGGTTGGCGGCCCGCTCGTTCTGAACGTTCATGTAGGCCGTTTCGACGCGCTGCAGGCGCACGCGCGCATCGAGGAGGATGCCGGTGAGCCCCATTCCGCCAATCGTCGCCCAGAACACGTCCGTGTTTTGTTCCCGAGAACACTCCAGGATCGCCCCCGACGCCGTGAGCAAGCGAAAGTCGATGATAAACTCGCCCATCGACCCGTTGGCGTGGTGGTTCTTCCCGTGAACGTCGGAAGCGATTGCACCGCCGACCGAAATAAATTTGGTACCTGGGGTCACCGGAAAGAAGAACCCGCGCGGAACGAAGAGTTCGATGATCTCCGCCAAGCTCACCGCGGACTGACAATGCAGTACCCCGGTGTCGGGATCGAACCCAAGCATCCGGTCAAACTGTTGGCTCAATACAACGCCGCTGTCTCGATTGAGTGCTGCGTCGCCATAACTTCGACCCAGCCCTCTGGCGATCAAGTCACGTTCGGGAGCTCGCGAAACAATTTCCTGGAGATCGGCGAGTGCCTCGGGTCGGTATACCTCGCAGGATTCCACTGGATACTTCCCCCAGCCCGCAATCGACTGGGTACTCGCACGCTGGGAATACTGGTTGGCAGCGTCAACCAGAATGGCTCGAGAAAATTTGGGGACGGATTTCGACATCACAGGGCCGCCAGCGTACCGACGCCTACGATCAATGCGCCAGTCAACCAGCTCACCCGATCAGTCGCTGCGAACATCACCGGGTCGTCGAGCAAGATCTTGCGACGGGCGAGGAGCCACATCCGCGAGATCCAGTAGAGGAAGGGCGGCATGATGAGCCAGAGCAGATCCGGCCGAGAATAGAGTTTGCTCACGTCGTCGCTGCTGACGAACAGACAGAGCACGAGCACGGCCATGTAGCCGGCGGAAAGGCCCATATTTTCGACGAGGCCGATGTCGTTTATTTCATAGGCCCGGCGCGCATTGCTTTGTCCGCCCGCACCTTCTGTCGCGAGGAGTTCTGCATAACGTTTCAGCAGGGCAAGGCTCAGAAAGAAGAAGAGCGAAAACGCCAGCAACCAAGGCGATAGTCGGACGTCGGCCGCTACGGCTCCCGAAAGCACGCGATGCGTAAACAACCCCGCGAGCATCATCACGTCGATGAAGAGCTTTTCCTTGAGGTACAGGGAGTATGAAATCGTGAGCGCCGCGTAGATCGCGAGCATGCCGGTGGCGACCAGGGGCAAGGTCAGGAGTGACACGCCAAAGCCGCCCACCAACAACCCCGAGAGCATGGCAACCCCAGTGGGGATCGGCAGCGTTCCCGCCGCAAAGGGCCGTTTGCGTTTTCGGGCATGTCGGCGGTCGCTTTCAATGTCGAGCAAGTCATTCAACATGTAGGTCGCCGAAGCGATCGCGCAGAAGCAGCCGAATGCGATGGCGACCGACCTCAGCTTTTCAACATTGGTGAGTTCGTGGGCCAGAAAGATTGGGATCCAGAGCAGGGCGTTCTTGACCCACTGGTACGAACGCATGGCCTTGATGGCGGGGCCGATCCCCGGCCGGGGCACGTCGATTTCCTTCACCTCACAGGAAAGGTTCGCTGTGCCTGACAAGGCGCCTCGGCTCGGTTGCACCAGTGTCGCCACACCGGCTTCACTCCAGATCGGGAGGTCCGGTGTGTCGTTGCCCAGGTATTCAAATGCTGCGCCGCGGCTGTCCTCGCGGATGGCTTCAAGCTTGGTGGCACCCGAAAGATTCGTTCTGTCATCGCTCGCGAGCACCGCGTCGAACAGCCCCAGGTGTTCCGCGATGGGGTCCGCGATGCTCTGGTGGCTCGCCGTCGCCAAGACCAACCGGCGTCCCTGCTGCTTTGCCGTTTTCAAATAGTCGAGCACTTCGCTTCGGTAGGGGAGCAGACTCGCGTCGAAGGTCACACGGCTTGCGATCTCCGCTTTGAAGCCGGCTTTCCCACGACCGAGCCAGACCGGGAGCATCAATGCGTCGAGCGGGTCCCGACAAAGCATGAACCACATGGTTTCCCACAGCATGTCGGTGCTGAGCAGAGTGCCGTCGAGGTCGACGTAGACCGGAGACGAAGAGGGCTGCAATGCGGGTTCAGACTCGAGAGATATGCGTTGAGTAGTCACGGGGTCATCAACTTCACGGCGATTATGGAGACGCTTCATTATACCCAGTTAAAGCGTCAGTTTGGTGCATTCACATGCGGTACAAGTGGCATTCGGCCCACAGCATCGGCGACTTAACGCCATACGAACGCAGCTTTCAATAACGAGCCGGAAACTCGCCATTCTGACGACCCAACATTCGTCTTGGTTCGCTCGTCATCAAAGAGAACGTCAGTCAAGAACGCATTCGATTCACGTTACGCACGCACCGGATCTAGGTATCCTGCAGCCCGAATCTCCCCAACCTCAAGGCCTAGGAGCACGACCGAGATGAGCCGCATCAGCATCGTGGTTCCGTGTTACAACGAAGCCAAGCGCTTTGACGAAAGCGCTTTCGCTCGCGCACTAGGAGAAGTACCCAGCCTCGACTTCATCTTCGTCGACGACGGAAGTGGCGACGAAACTCTGGCGATACTGCGGGCGTTCGAACTTGAGCATAAGGGCAGGGTGCGCGTCATCAACTTGCCTCTCAATCTCGGCAAGTCGCACGCGGTGCGCGCGGGGATTCTCGAAGCATTTTCCGGTGAGGCAGCGTTCTGCGGCTACTGGGACGCTGACCTCGCGACGCCGCTCGACGAGCTTCCCCGCTTCATCGAAGTTTTTGAGGCCAAGCCCGAACTCGACCTCGTAATCGGTTCGCGCGTAAAGCTTCTCGGACGCTCGATTGAGCGCGATCCCTGGCGCCACTATTTTGGACGCATCGCCGCCACCGTGGCCTCCTTGGTCCTCCAACTCCCGGTCTACGACACCCAATGTGGCGCCAAGGTGTTTCGCAATTCGACGACCACGAAGGATCTGTTCCGAGAACCGCTCACCAGTGGTTGGGTGTTCGATGTCGAAGTGATCGCGCGTTTAATTCGACAGCGACGAGACGCGGCGATGTCTTCTGCGGAGTTCTCGATCTACGAACTCCCGCTACAACAGTGGCACGACGTCGCGGGGTCCAAGATCATGATCTTCGACTACGCCCGGGCATTCGTGCAGGTCTTGCGAGTTTGGAGTCGGCACCTCCGCTCCTAACGCCGAGGGGCTAGACACTTTCATGAGAAGGCCCTGGGCCACCGCAGCGACAAAGCGAGCCCAAGATTGCCCCCCCAGAAATAAAGACGGCACGACCAATTCCCCCGGTCGACGGTCGAATGCGGTCAACGTTGCTTAGGGGGTGTCGCCGGGTCTACCGATTTAATCGGTCGACTGGGAGTCCATTTCAAAGCGAAAAAACGTATTCCCAATTCGAATTTCGTCGTTCGGCTGAAGGAACGCGGAGCGTTCGCGTTTGCCGTTGACCTTGGTGCCATTCGTCGTCTGCAGATCTTCGATGGTGTATTCGCTTTCGCCGTCAACGAAGCTAATGATCGAGTGTTCCCGGCTGATCCCGTTGTCGAGCAACGTGATGTCGGTCGTAGGATTGCGGCCGATGATCGTTTCTTCTGCGGTCAGCGGATACACCATGCCTTCGAAGTCACCGTTCAGGACGACAAGTCGCGCGCAGGAGTCGGTATCATTACTGTCAGACATCTGTGAACCTTTCGAGACCGGCTCAAACCAGCACCGGAGACGCGATTGGTATCGGCAATGCTTTCCACAGACTTGAGAACGGTGAGTGTGTCCTCACTGGGCTCGAAACGGCGGTGGGACTAGAGCCGCCGGTTTTGCAGGCAGGGAATTGTATTCCTTACCCGCTCAAGGCGCCCCATATCGCAGTCCGCGACGATCACGCCCGGCTCGTCGCCGGCCTGGGCCAAGACCAAGCCCCAAGGGTCGACGATCATCGAACGGCCGTAGCTTGAACGATCGGCGCTGTGCTGCCCGCACTGCGCTGGAGCGATCACGAAAACCTGGTTCTCGATGGCCCGGGCTCGCAGCAACACTTCCCAGTGATCGCGCCCGGTGGCCGGTGCGAAGGCCGATGGCACCGAAACGAAGTGGGCGCCCTGGGAAGCGAGTTCTCGAAAGAGTTCGGGGAAGCGCAGGTCGTAACAGATCGACATGCCCAGGATGCCGAAGTCGGTCTTTGCGCTGACCACTTGGTCGCCGGGTGCGATCGCGTCCGACTCCCGGAAACTTCCGCCATCGCTGCCGAGATCGACATCGAAAAGATGCATTTTGCGGTACTGGGCGACAACGTCGCCGCTCGGCGAAACCAGTACGCTGCAGTTATATACACGCGAGCTGTCTGGAATCGCCTCGGGAAAAGATCCACCGAGAATCCATACCGAGCGGTCGCGGGCCAAGCTACGAAGCGCTCCGACGATTTCACCGTCGACATCTTGGACGCTGGGGTAGCGCAAGCCTTCGCGTCTCAGGAAGCCGTAATTCTCAGGCAGCGCGATGAATGCAGCGCCCTGGTCGGCAGCGCGGTTCACCAACTCGATCGTCTGCTTCAGATTGTCGGTGACGTCGTCCGTCGAGCTGAGCTGTACGACGGCGACTCGGACGCTCGACACTTCGTCAGCCAGCCATCATGTGCATTCGCGCAAGCCGCGTCGCATGCGCTACCGCGCCGAAAGCCGCCTCAAAGCTCAAGTACGGAACTCGCCCGGGTCGACACCTGTACGGCGAATGACGTCGTAGAAGTCCTTGCGGTCCTTCTTGGCCAAGCGCGCGGCGCGACTGATATTGCCGCTGCAACGCCGCAGTAGCCCTTCGACGTACCGGGTCTCAAAGGCCCGCTTCGCGTCCTTGAAAGAGGGCACCTCGTCCCCGTCAGTTGAGAGCATCAGAGATTCAGCCGAGATCACGCCCGCGTTGCCGATACGAACAGACTGGCGAATGCGCTCCCGGAGCTCGCGAACGTTCCCCGTCCAGGTCTCTTCGACCAACCAATTCCGGGCGTCCTGGGTGAATCCGATGGGGCGAATGCTTTCTTGTTCCGAAACTTCGGCAAGGAAGTGGGCCGCCAGTGGCAGCACGTCCTCGCGCCGATCAGCGAGGCCTTGGAGCGTGACGGTTTGGACTGGGACATCGCCGAGGAGTTTGTCTGGAGATTGCAACTCGGCTTCGCCATTCGCGGTTGCGAGGATTCGGGCCTCGACGCGCACAGCGTCAGTTTGCCCCGGTCGGCGAAACGAACCCGACTGCAACGCCTGAACAAAGGCCGTGCGGACAGGCGGGCTCAGTTTGTCGAGTCCGTCGATCAGCAGCGTGCCGCGACCGGCCGCCGCGAGATAACCCGCCGTATTTTCACTCAGCGTTTGTGAACCGTCGGCTGTGCCGAACAGCTCTTGCTCGTGTAGGCCTTCGGGAGTGCTCGCAACCGGGAAAACCATCAGAGGCTGTCCAACTCGACGACTCCATGCGTGAATGGCGCGCCCGAAATGCTTGCGGCCGCTGCCGCTGGGCCCCACGATCAAGACTGCCGCATCGCCGCGCGCGTGGGCGGTCGCTTGGTCGAGTGATCGCTGACTCGCTTCGCTCGCCGCGACAATGCGATCGCTTTGACGCCGGCCGCTATTGCGGTCACTGCCGGGATCGGCACTGCTTCCGATTCCGGGAGAACTTGTTTGCACACTCCCTCCCCCCGCACTGGCACTGGGTGCAGCGGTTGGAGTCGTGAGTGAATACGGTGTCGTTCGTTGTTCCATCATTGTCATTATTCCCAACCACGAACAAGGCAAGTCAACTGCTCACGCGAGCCCCGCGTGACGCAGCAAGGCATCGGGCTGCGGCTCGCGACCACGAAACGCTTCAAACACTTCCCCGGGTGCTTGGCTCCCTCCGAGCGCGAGTACGGTGTCGCGAAATTTTCTTCCCAAGTCACGCACTGCAACTTCGTCTTCGAGCCCCGCTTCTTCGAAGGCCGAGAATGCATCGGCAGAAAGAACCTCGGCCCACTTATAGCTGTAGTAACCCGCCGAGTAGCCGCCCGCAAAAATATGTCCAAACGAACAAAGGAACCGATCTTCGGGCAGCGGCTGCATAACAGCCGTGCGCTCCGACACGCGTCGTTGCACGTCGAATGCCGACTCGTCGCCGGTCGGATCGTGTTGATGGTGCAACTCGAGATCGGTCATTCCGAAGTTGAGTTGCCGGAGCATCATGCTGCCGGCGCGATAGGTCCGCGCCGCAACGATCTTGTCGTACAACGCGTCCGGAAGCGGCTCGCCCGTTTCGACGTGCCCACTGATCCCGAGCAAGGTCTGCTTGTAATACGCCCAGTTTTCCATGAACTGGCTCGGCAATTCGACCGCGTCCCATTCCACGTTTCGAATGCCCGACGCAAGACCGTGGTCAACCCGGGTGAGCATGTGCTGCAGGCCGTGACCGAATTCGTGAAAGAGCGTTTCGATCTCTTGAAACGTCATCAACGACGGGCTGTCTCCCACCGGCGGAGTTTGGTTGCAAACCAGGTAGGCCACAGGGAGGCGCGCTTGCCCGGGAACATCGCTGCAAACGGTCGAACGCCCAACGCATTCGTCCATCCAGGCGCCGCCGCGTTTTTCGGAGGGCCGACTGTACGGATCCAGCAAGAACGCTGCGATTTGGTCTCCACTCCGATCGAATACGCGAACGAATCGCACGTCCGGATGCCAGACCGGCGTCTCGCCATCGGCGTATGCAAACTTCACGTCGAACAGCCGTTCAGCAAGCGCGAGCAATCCGTCTAAAACCTTCGGAAAAGGAAAGTACGACCGCAGTTCCTCTTCGCTGTAATCGTAGCGCTGTTCGCGAAGCCGTTCGGCCCAGTAGGTGATGTCCCAATGGCGCAGCGCCCCTTCGTGATTACCCGATGCATTCGCGAGGGCTTCGATTTCGGCAAGATCGTTCTTCGCAAAATCAATCGAAGCGACTCGCAGCTTTTCGAGCAACGAATCCACGACACCCACGTTCTCCGCCATCTTGGTGGAAAGACTCAGCTCTGCAAACGTGTCGTACCCGAGCAGCTTCGCCATTTCGCGCTTGAGTTGTAGCGTACGTGCGATGATGGGAGCGTTATCGAGTTCTCCCTCGCTCGCCCGTGTGACGTAAGAACGGTAGAGCTTCTCGCGAAGCGATCTGTTCTTGCCGTGTTCGAGAAACGGCTGAAGGCTCGGATGATCGAGGGTCAGTCGCCACGGCCCGGTTTGCGCGGTCGCGTTCTCTGCATCGCCCTCTTCTCTTGCCGATTGCGCAGCGAGATCCCGCCAACTTTCTGGCAGCCCCACCACTTCCACTTCATCGGTCAACATCAGGGAGAAGGCCTTCGTGGCATCGAGCACGTTGTTGCTGAACTTGGTTGCGAGCTGGGCACTTTCTTCGGCGATGGCGTTGAAGCGTTCTTGATCTTCGCCGGCCAAGCCCACGCCCGAATGCTTGGCATCTCGGATCATGCCTTCGACAATGCGATGCTGGCAGGCATCGAGGCGTCCCCACTCATCGCCTTCGCGCATGGCAAGCAGTCCTTCGTAGACCGCCTGGCTTTGACCTTGACGCAAACTGAACACCACCACGCTCGGCTGCATTTCTTCTTCCGCCTCGCGCATCGCATCACTGTTCTTCACGCCCAAAAGATGACCCACAGCACCCCAACTAAAAGAGAGGCGATCGCCCATCCGCTCAAGGGGCTCGACCAGCCCTTCCCAAGTCGGCACAACGTCGTCTTCGAGGGCTTGAAAGTCGCCCTCGAGATCACTCAGCAACTCGCGAATCGCGGGCACGACGTGTTCGGCCTGAATGCAATCGAATTTGGGCAGCCCACTCATGTCCAGTAGCGGGTTGTCGTCCTGTTGGCCGTTTGAATCGTTCATCCAGAACAAGATCTCCAATGATTCGTCCGCGAGTACAAGCGATCGTGGCGTTCTGTTTTTGCGTCTGTTGTTGCGTCTATTATTAAAGCTTTTTTCGTCAAGATGAGTTGCAGCCTTCGCAACGGCCGACTCGGATGTCATCCGAGTCACTTGGGTTCGAAGTGAAGTTCCACATCTGCGTCCTGGATTGTGATTCCTTGATTGTGATTTCTAGCTTGTTATTCCTTGATCGACGGGTCGGGCAGCAGTTGATCTTCCAACACGCGAAACAGGTACCCAAGCAACATCAAGTTCGCGAGACGCTTGCTTGCCGCGTCGCCGATGTCGGACGCTTCGCCGAACTCCTTGGCGTACTCGTTGAAGAATTCGAGTCGCTCATAGGGAACATTCTTTATGAGTGCTTTGTTGATCTGATCGGCTTCAAGGTCGTCAAATACTTCGACCAATTCCAAAGCCACTCCTGCAAAGGTCATGATTTTTCCTTTAATGAATCGGGAAGGCGTGCAAACAAGACAGTTTTCCCGTCACACGACCTCATAGTACACTATTTGGGAATTAATTCCCAAATATAATAGGAGCTTCCCGAGACAATCTGACCCGATTCGCGCAATTCACCCCTATTACGCTCCCAGGGCCCCCTTAACCGGTCGGAGCGCAATATTCGCGTCGCTTGTTTTAGCGCTTATGAGACGCGACGCGCGGCTTTTGTCGTAAGTTCAGCGAGATCGGCCGCTTCGCGGCCCGCGAGCGAGACGCCAATGCGGCTCGTTCCACGGGCGCGTTCAAGCCTCCGGAATCGCTTTATTTTGTAGCGCCGGCGCCCCACCGTCGCGCCCTTGCAGTCCGTGTTCCAACCCACCGGGACGACGTCGCCGATTGCGACGCCGAAATCATTGGACGCGCGAAGCGGCGCTCACACCCCGAACGCGAAGTTATTCGGTGTCTGTACGGGGGAGAATTCACCGTAGCCGTCGATCTCGTCTAGTTCTGAGTCGCTAGCTCTGAGTCGCTCATCTGAGTCCCTAAAGAACGTCGCATCACGCTTGACCCCACAACGACCACAAGCGCATTCAGCGTCAAGCCCAGCATGCCAGCGTGGATGCCATAAATCCGTGAGAAGCCGGAGAAGGTCAGCCCGACACTCAGCGCAGTGCCGACCACGAGACCCGCGAGCGTGGCATCTGCGCGCTGGGCGCGCCAATGAATCGCCATCAAAAATGCCGGAACGCACTGAAGAAGCAGTTCCATCTTGAGTTCGAGTAAACGCCAGAGCGAAAGTTCCTCAATGAACGCAACCGGGATCATCGCGACGAGCAACACCGCGGCAAATCGCTTGCCTCGCTTGGCGGTCGTCGGATCGCTGCCCGAGTTTCCGAGCAGATCACCAGCCATCATTGCGCTGAGAGAAAGCAAGCATGAATCCGCCGTCGACATGATGGCCGCCAATGCACCGACGAACACGACAACCGCGCCGATCTGCCCGGCCCCCCCAGGCTCTGCCCAGCTGGCGAGCAGTAGCGGCAAGACTTCGTCGGCCTCGCGCTGCCCGATGTCTCCCAATAAACCGATCGCGGCGATCCCAATCAGGGTCACGACCAGTGTCGTGGCCAGGGGCATGAAGCTCATCAGCGCAAACGAATTGGCAAGGGTTCGGCCATCGCGCGCCGCGTAGATGCGCTGGATCGCCTGGGGATAAACAACACTGCCGAGGCCAAGCAACGCGACCGTGCTGAACCACCCAACGCAAGTCTTTGCATCCGGTACAACCACCGCCTCGGGGCGAAGCTTCGCGACGGTGCGCGTCACGGTATCCATCCCCCCCGCACCATCGAGGATCCAAGCAAAGAGTGCACTCAGGCCCACGAGCATCAAGATCGCTTGGGCGGCATCGGTCCACGCCACCGCGCGCATCCCACCCCGGGTTTCATAGAACAAGATGAAGGCGGCGAGCCCGGCAACACCAAACTCATACGGCACTGCACCGTCCGTCACGATGCTGGCGACGTGTCCCATGGCTTTCAATTGCGCGAGCAAGAAATTCATCAGCGCGATGCACATCAGAATGCCAACGCCGAGCACCAGCGCGCGCTGCCCAGGCTCGGGCGCACCGGCTCCGCCCCCAAAGCGATGTCGCACCCAATCGCCCGGGGTCACAAAGTGGAAGGTGGTCGCGATGGGTCGCAGCTTGGGCGCCAACACGTGGAAGACCACAATGATCGCCATCATGAACCCGGTCGACATGATGAATGAGAAGCCGGACGAATAGGCCCTGCCCGGATATGCGAGCAAAGAATTGCCGCTGTAGGCCGTCGCGTACAGGGTCAAGAACAACACCATCGTGCCGAGATCGCGGCCTGCGAGAAAATGATCTCCAGCTGACGTGTCCTTACGAGCGCGGCGCGCGACTTCTGCAATGCCGGTAAGGGTGAGCAAGTAAATCACGAGCGCTGCGGTTCCGATTTCACCGAAGCTCACTCGCCACTCCGTTCAGGGGCTTGTCCTTCGACGTATTGGTCTGGGATATCGGTCAAGCGCCAGGCCATCGCGTTCAAGACAGCGACGCCGATGTAGCAGCCGAGCGCGACCGCAACCCAGTCAGGAAGGCCGAACCAAACCCGCAGTGGCGCGTCGGTCTCGCGATACCAGGGAACTGAGATCACATAGAGCACCGCAATCCCCGCAAGCAACAAGCGACGCACACGGGCACGTGAAGAAGCTTGGTAATCGCGCGAGACCGTTGAGTGGATATCGCTCATGCGAGCAGGTTTAGCACTCTCACGTAGGCAATGCGGCAAGTTCGCCAAGCTCGACGTCCAAGCCATACAGTGCGATGCGATACGCGAGAGTACGTCGGGTCATCCCCAACAACCGGGCGACAGCGTTGCGGTCTGCACCAGTCTTCTTCATCGCCTCGACGATACAGCGACGCGCGATCGCTTCGTCTTCGCCACCGCAAGCTTCGACCACTTCAATCACTTGCACAGACTCCTCTTCGCGACTCGTCTCTTTGGCAAGCTTCTGAATCGCTACAGGCAAGTCACCCACCCGCACGCACTTCCCATCCCCAAGCACGACGCCGCATTCTTTGTTGGCAGCTTGCAGCAGACCATCTCGATCTCTCGTCGCCCCCGTAACCGCGATACGTTCAAAGCCGACAAGTTCGGCCTCGAAATCGCTTGCGGAAATCGCGCCGCAGTCGAGTCGAACAAATGGCATGTCGGCTCGGGGTGAAAGCTCGTGGACAAGACGCGCGATCGCGCCCTTCCCGGAGCCCGCTTCGCCGATTAGCAAGAGGGGTGCCGCACTTCGGGCGGCGTTGACGATTCTTCAAACGACCGGCTACATGGTGGCCCCCATGGTCACGACCGCGTCGACCGATTCCGTGCGGCTTGGCCGTGTGGCGGCACGAACCTCCGGCACCAGTCTGCCGTCGTCGAGCACAACCTCGTTGCCGATCCTTTGACCGACTCCAACCAGAGCGGCTGCTAACCGCTGCGGTCCATCCGAGACTTCACCCTCAAACGTCACTGTTGTTGATGATGTTGTTGTTGATGTTGTTGAAGTGCGTGCCAGTGTTAGAGCCCGTCGACGCACGCCGGTTCGTCGAAGCGAGGATTGTTCACCTTGGTGCTGACCGCACAAGCTTCAAGTAGGTCATCAGCCGAGGGGCCGAATAAGTCTTCCACGGAGGCCGTTTCGCAATTTTCTCGGTCGAGCCAGCGCGCATAGTCCCCGCGCGCAACGATGACGGGCATGCGCTTGTGCACCTTACCCACCACAGCGTTGGCTTCGGTGGTCAAGAGCGCAACGCTTTCAATGATCTCCCCGCCCTCACCACGCCACAACTCAAACAAGCCTCCAATTGCAAACAGGCCCTGGTCGCGAGGGCGAAACAGGTACGGCTGTTTCACACCGCCTTTGACCGCTTGCCATTCATAAAAGCCGGTGGCGGGTACCAAACAGCGTCGTCGTGCCATGGCTTGTCGAAAACTTGGCTTCGTCGCAGCCGTCTCACTACGTGCGTTAATGGGGGCGTTCGACTTCTTCGGGTCCTTCGACCAATACGGAATCAACCCCCAGCGCAGCGGCACACATTCTCGTACGCCCGCGTCGTTTTCGCGCACAACCGCGATGTCTTGCGACGGCGCGATATTGAATCGAGGTGCGAGCAAGGGGACATCGGAAAGTTCGAAGTCGTTCGCCAAGGCTTCGCTTGAACTATTCAAAGTAAATCGACCGCACATAAACACCCCTTCCTCGGCAACTCATCAACGCCCGCATGCAGTAGACATGTAATCGCGAATCGCAGCGACGCCTTTGGGTCGGCGAACCACAATCGACTGCTAGAATAGCCGCACATCGAGACCCAACACGACGAACACCAAACCAATTATATCCACAGGAGTACGCCCCGAGATGCCGTCCGAACAAGTCGAAAGTCCCATCCTCGATGCTGGAAGCGACTCATCGATCCCCTCGATCGTGATCCGAGGCGGGATCGGTGGTGTACTCATGGGGCTCGCCAACCTTGTACCCGGCATCAGTGGCGGCACTATGCTTCTCGCCGCCGGCGTGTATCCCGACTTCATCGCAGCCATCGCCGAAGTAACGACGCTCAAATTCAAGCCTCGGTCAATGATACTATTAGGCGCCATCGTCGGCGCCGCTGCCCTTGCCATTCTATTGCTCGCGGGGCTGATGCGAAGCCTGGTCATCGAACAACGCTGGATCATGTACAGCATCTTTATTGGGCTCACCCTCGGCGGTTTGCCCTTGATATGGCGGCTTGCAAAGCCCGTCACTCCCGCGGTCTTTGCCGGCGCGACCGGATCGTTTCTCTTCATGGTCGCGATGCAGCTTGGACTTGGCGAAGGAAACACCGCGGGTGCAGAGAGCAGCCTCTTTCTCGTACTGTCCGGACTCGCCGGCGCGTCCGCGATGATCTTACCCGGCGTAAGCGGTGGTTACCTCTTACTCTTGCTTGGCCAATACGAAGTCATCCTCGGCTCGATCGACACTTTGAAACAGGGGTTGCTCGGCGGCCCCGACTTCGACCTTGTGTTTGAAGCCACAGCAGTCGTCGTCCCGGTAGGCATCGGGGTTTTAATCGGAGTCATCGGGGTTTCGAATCTGCTTCGGTGGCTGCTCGACCGCTACGCCAAGGCAACGCTGGGTGCGCTGATCGGCCTCTTGCTAGGTGCGGTTGTCGGCCTTTGGCCCTTCCAACAGCCGGTAGAACCGGAAGTCGGTGCGATCGTAAAGGGACGCGTCGTCAGCGTGGAGTCGGTCAAAGACATTGATCCCGAGGACTGGCCGCTCATGCGCTTCGAACCGAGGGGCGGGCAAGTCGGAACATCACTGGGCCTCGTCATCGCAGGGCTCGTCGTCACGCTCGGCATCGCACGGTTCGACAGCGACGCGTAACCGCCTTGCTTCGACGGCGTCACGTCATCCGAAGAACTGGAGAAGAGTGGAAAACTTCTTCCGACTTCGCCGCTGGGCCGACTCATCCCCAAGGCAGGCGATGTGCAACTCGTGCATGAACCGCGCGCCGATTCGCGACTCCGCGGCAAACTCAAATCGGCGCGCGATCGCGACACGATTCTTGCAATTCAGGGTCCCAACCCCCGGAGCCCATGCCGATGATTCACCCGCTTCTTTCGCCGCGCCTCTATTTTCGCAACCCCCCGCTACGACCGTTGTCACCGCAGCGCGCCCACGAGACCCGCATACTTCGCAGCCATGCGCGGCATGTGGTGAAGCGAATTTATCTCCGCTTTGGCCCTGCTATGGGGTTCATCGCGGGACTGGCCATCGCGGCGTGGGCGCTGCTCCCAAGCGCGTTCCGTTAGTGCGTACGCACGCTGGGCCGCGCGCCTTCTAAGGCCTGCCGCCGATCGACACGGTCTTCGTGTCGCGTCCCGATCGAAAGACCGTGCCGGGAAACTCGCCCGTGTGCTTCTGGCCTTCGACGATCTCGACGCCATTCACGAAAACGTGCTCGACCCCGATTGCATCGGCATAGAGCCTGCCCGCGTCCTGAGGAAGATCGAAACGCGTATAGGTTTCGCCCACGCCAACAGTCGCAGGGTCGAATACCACGACGTCGGCATGCCAGTCGAGCTCGAGTCGCCCGCGATCGATCAAGCCATAGGTTCGTGCCGGAACGTCGGTGAGTTGGTGAACTCCCTCTTCGAGAGACACGACACCGTGGTCGCGCACCCCGGGGCCAAGCACCTGGGTTGAAAATGCGAACGTATCGATCATGTCGAGGTGCGCGCCGGCATCCGAGGCACCGATAATCGCACGGTCATCCTTCCAGATGCGTCCACGCAGGGCCCACGTCTCGTCGTCATCGCCCGAAGATGGCGGCATGAAGTACGTCCGTAAGCCGTCGGCGATCGCAATGTCAAGCATCGTGTCAAAGTCTGACTTGCCGAGTTCGCGGGCGATTTCGTCGATGCGGCGCCCTCGATACGCTTCGGTTTCCTTCGAGAACGTTTGATCGATCGTCATGTTTCCCCAGATCGCGAGGAACCGAAAAACGCCCGACGCTTGCGACTGCGCGTTGGCGTCCATCTCCGCGCGTTTCGCCGGGTCGCGAAGTACTTCGATCCGCTCCGGCACACTCAGACGAAAGAACTCGTCCCACTTGTGCAGCGCGTCGAATACGAAGCCGGCATGCAAGTTGATCCGAACGGTCATGGGCTGGGGCACCGTGAGCGCGAGAACTTCGGCACCTTGTGCGCGGGCGAAGTCTGTAGCGGACAGCTGACTTTCGGACATCTCCGGATCCCCACCATTGGGAGCCAACACATTCCAGTTGAGTGAACGCTGCGCGGCAAGCGACAAGTCGGTCATCAACTGCATCTGCTCTTCGCTAAACGCTCCCGCACCGGGCAGAAATTCGAGCACCGTCCCGGGGAAGTCTCGCACGACACGGGCGAGTTCAATGAGTTCTTCGCGACTTGCATGCCGCGACGGCACCGGCTGGCCTTCGCCGTCGTTGTGGGTCGGCGAGATCGTCGACGAAAACCCCATACCGCCCGCGGCGAGCGACTCTGCGAGCAGTCGTTTCATCTCGGCGAGTTCTTCTTCCGTGGCTTCGTTGCCGACGGCTCGCTCGCCCATCACCACGCGCCGGAGTGCGGAGTGCCCGACCATGAAGCCCGCGTTCACCGCAAGCTTGTTGTCGAGTTTGCCCAGGTATTCATCGAACGAACGCCAGTCCCACGGCACCCCGTGCCGAAGGGCTTCGAGGGGCATACCTTCAACGCGGGCCAACATGCGCATCAAGTAGTCGCCTGCGTCGTCACTCAAGGGCGCAATGCTAAAGCCGCAGTTGCCCCCCATCACCGTGGTCACGCCGTGATATGGAGAAGGACTCAGTGTCCCATCCCAGAACGCTTGCGCGTCGTAGTGAGTGTGGACGTCGACGAAGCCGGGGCAAACTACCTTGCCGGTCGCGTCGACGGTTTTGCGTGCAGGCTCGTCGACCCTTCCAATCGCCACGATTCGACCGTCGCGGATACCGAGATCGCCTGGGCAAGCATCGGCGCCGCTTCCGTCTACGAGGGTTCCGCCTTGAATCAGCACATCGAGCATCACTTGGTTCTCCCTTGCCACACCGCTCGGACGTCACGTTGCCGGCGGTGGGGCTCTACGACTTTGAGTTTCGTTGCGACCGGCAATCATGCCTCGGTGATGCGACGAGGTCAAAAGCGAGCAACTCTACCAAGGCTCGGGAGTGGCCGACGGGAATCGGGCGCTCTACTCTGGCTGCCGTTCGTACTGGGCGCAGGGTCAGTTCTGGCTGCGCGGTGGCGTTCATCTTTATCCCCAAAGGTCGCGACAGCACAAAACGACACTAAGTGTGCAGAACCACAGCAGAACGTCACATTTCGACTTGGGAACCCCGACCACACCCGACACAACCGTGCCCAGGCATTTAGACCCCAGCAATTTCAATTTCTTTGACGATCCATGCGGCTGCAGCCATGAAGGCCACTGCATGAAGCACCCGGAGACAGAGACTTGTCGCAGACTCAATCGCAAAACGGCTCGATCAACGAAGGCAGCGGCGACCCGCTTCACTCCTTTCACGAACTCACGGTGCAGGACGTAATCCGCGAAACCGCGGACGCCACCTCGTTTGTCTTCGAAGTTCCTTCTGCGTTGGCCGAAGTCTTCCATTACAGGCCGGGCCAGTTCCTTACGTTTGAGATCCCATGGAACGAGTTTGCAATCAAGCGTTGTTACTCGCTATCGAGCGCACCGAACTCGGACGCGAACCCGAAGGTCACGGTCAAGCGGATCGACGATGGCCGGATGTCCAACTGGATGAATGACAATATTTCTCCCGGCGACCGCATTCGCGTGTTGCCCCCTGCGGGCCTATTCGTACTGAACCCGGACAAGAGCCGACCCTGCCCCCTCACCTTGTTCGCCGGTGGCAGCGGGGTCACGCCGATCATGTCTCTCTTGAAGCAGGCCCTCGACGAAACGAAGCGGCAGGTCACCTTGGTCTACGCCAATCGCGACCGCGAGTCGGTGATCTTCAGCGCGGAACTCGATGAACTTGCTGGGCGCTTCGGCGATCGCCTAACCGTCACGCATCACTTGGATGACGAGGCAGGCTTCCTCACCCAAGATGGCGTCAAGGCTCAGATCAGCGGACGTTTCGATTCAGACTTTTACATATGTGGCCCGACACCCTTTATGAACACCGTCGAGAGTGCACTCCTCGACAGCGCACTCGAAGGCGGAAGCATCCATATCGAACGATTCGTTTCCGCCGTTGATCCCGACCGCCAGCCAACCGCAACGGCCAGTGCGCCGAGTGGTGAAACGCTTCCGGACAACATCGTCATTTCACTCGAAGGCACGACGCACGAGATCGACTACCAAGACGGTGAGACCATATTGCAGGCCGCGGTCCGCGCCGGACTCGACGTCCCCTTCTCTTGTCGCGATGGCTACTGCAGTTGTTGCATGGCGAAGTTGCGCGCCGGCAAAGTCGACATGACATCCCGCGAAGCGCTGACCGACAAAGAAATCGAAGGCGGTTGGATTTTGACCTGTCAGGCACGCCCAACCACTGAAGCGTGCGACGTCGAGTACGAGGAATAACCCCATGACCTCGACCGACGACCCGCGATTCGAGCGCGCGATCAAAGCCATCGACCGCGCGAACGCGGACGACCCACATCTAATCGAGTTGCGCGGCGAACGCGTTCCAAAGGAACTCACCCACGCCGCACTCGCAAGCGAATGGGTCGGCCGCCTGACGCCTACACCGAGTGAAGAACTCCGCCTCGCCGCCCGAGCCCACCACTTGCGCCGCTGGTCGCTCCCGCGTTCCGACTTCCCCAAAGGACGCAAGGGATACCTCGTCTGGCGACAGGCGCTCAAGCAACGGCATGCCGACGAGGCAGCCCAAATTCTCGAATCGTGCGGCTATGACGGCGCTTTCGTCGAACGCGTCACCCGCACGATCCTGCGAAAGAACCTTGAACACGCGGACGCGCAGATCCTCGAAGACGCACTCTGTCTCGTCTTCTTCGAAACGCAGCTCGGCGATCTCGCGACCCAACTCGGAGAAGAAAAAACCCGGTCCGTCGGCATCAAGACCCTCCGAAAGATGAGCCCCGGTGCTCGGGAAGCGGCCTTGGAGCTTCCGATCGACTCCGCATATATCGAGCTGCTGCGCCAACTATGTGCAACTCTCTAAACCGAAGCGAGCCAGCAGAACACACGCGGCGCCCAATCCAACGAAACCGGAGAAGCCGATGGCGGACAAGATCAACCGAAGCGACGAAGACTGGCGCAAAGAACTGAGCAAAGAAGAGTTCGACGTCTGCCGCCTGAAGGGAACCGAAGCGGCGTTCACCGGTGAGTACACAGACACGAAAACTGAAGGCACCTACCTTTGCCGATGCTGCGAAGAGGAACTGTTTTCGTCCGACACCAAATTCGATTCGGGATCAGGGTGGCCGAGCTTCTACAAGCCACTCAAAGACGACAATGTCAGCGAGATCACTGACGTGAGCCACGGCATGCAGCGAGTCGAAGTCACCTGCGGCCGCTGCGACGCACATCTCGGCCACGTTTTCCCGGACGGACCTAACCCGACCGGCATGCGCTACTGCATCAACTCGGTTTCGCTGAAACTCCGGCCCGGCGAGGGGTATTAAAGGCCACGAGACACGTGCGGTCATCGTTCATACGCCGGTTGTCCCGGCGCCAGCCCTTCGCCTAGCCTTTCGTGTCACCCGTTACGCCCGACGACTCGTGACGACCGTTGACGACTCCTGACGACCGTTGACGACTCTTAAAGGAGCTACTCGTGTCCGAATCGCCCGCCCTGCTTTTGGGATCCGTGATGCCCGACTTTGCCGTGTGGTCGGAGCGCGTAACCGTCGCGTTGGGCCAGAACCCCAGCGCCTTCACGGGCCCGGGCACCAACACCTATCTCATCGGAACCGGTCCCCAGCGCATTTTGATCGACCCGGGAGATGGACGCGATGAATATCTCCCCGTCCTCGAACAAGCGATGGAAGCGGCGGGGTGCGAGGGGCTTCAGGAAATCATCGTGACCCACGGGCACCCGGATCACATCGGCGGAGTACAGAGCGTGCTCGATCGCTACGGAGACACCAAGGTCAGCAAGCGCCCCTGGCCAGAGAACGACGCCCACTATGGTTTTGAGATCACCCCAATCGATGACGGCTGCGTGATTAAAACCGAAGGCGCAACGCTGCGCGGGTTTCACGCGCCCGGGCATTGCCCGGACCACCTCTGCTTCATGCTCGAAGAAGAGCAAGCTATTTTTTCGGGCGACAACATCTTGGGAATCGGCACCACCATCATCCCGGCAGAAAGCGGCAGTCTATCGGACTACATGACGTCGCTCGGACGCATCGAAGGTGAAGCGCCGAAGCGAATTTATCCCGCCCACGGTCCGTGTATTGCTGACGGACAAGCGAAGGTGCGGGAATACATCGAGCACCGGCTGGATCGGGAAGCGCAGATCATCGCGGCATTCGGCAGCGAGACACGCAGCGTGATCGAAGTGGTCCGCACGGTGTATGCCGCCTATCCCGAGGCCTTATATCCTGCTGCTGGACAGTCGGTCACTTCGCATCTCATCAAGCTCGAGATCGAAGGCCGCGCGGCACGCAGTGGTGGCGAGAAGGACAGCGTGCTCGACGTATGTTGGCGCATGACTTAGAAGCGCTTCGTGCGCGCCGTGCTTCGTCTACGTCCAAACACGAATACGTCCAAACGCGAAATTGTTGCGCTGAATTTATGCCCTGAGCTTCGCGACGGCAGCGTCCCACGAGATCGACTCGCCTATAAGGTCTCGATACTCGTTGAGTTGGCGCGCCCGCTTGAAGCCGACCGCGCCGGTCAACTTGCCACCGCGACCGAACAACACGAGACAACGCCCCTCTTCGAGGCTGCCGAGCCCGACTTCCATCTCGTCTCCATCGCGAACTTCCCCTGCGATTTGAATCCGCAATTCGAATTGATCGCTCCACACGTAGGGGACATGGGTGAACGCCCCAACTTCTTCGCCCAAGAGCAGTCGCCGGGCCGCGTGCACGCTTTGTTCGACGGCGTTGGTCCAGTGCTCAACGCGGGTGTGGGAGCCCGTCGTTGGATCGCGCCACCGCGCGACATCACCCGCGACCACAATATTGGGCGCCGCGACGCACGACTCGTCGCACACCACACCGTTGTCGAGTGTCAGCCCAGAACCTTCGAGCCACTCCGTCGCAGGGATCGCACCGATGCCCACGACGACAACGTCCGCCGGTACCTCGCTTCCGTCTTCGAGCGCGAGCCCAGTCACCTTGCCATCGCCAAGAAAACCTTTGACACCAACACCGCAACGCAGATCGACACCGTGCCCCCGAAAGACGCTTGCGACGTGCTCGCCCAAGGTCTGTCCAAGCCCTCGCACGAGCGGCGTGTCCAGAAACTCAACAACGGTGACATCGAGCCCGCGTTCGCGACAAGTCGCCGCAACTTCCATCCCGATAAATCCTGCACCAATCACGGCGACCTTAGGCTTCTGCTCGAGCGCTTCGCGGAGCGCCTTTGCATCGTCGAGGGTCCGCAAGACAAAGATTCCCTCAAGATCGGGAGTATTGGGAAACACTCTGGCCGCGGCACCGGTCGCGATCACCAGTCCATCGAAGGCCACAGCTTCGCCGTCGTCGAGTTGCAGCCGCTGCGCCGCAATATCGAGACTGACCGCACGCTTTCCGAGCATCCACTCGACCCCAGCGTCATCTTCAAGCGCATGGCGAAGCGTGATCTTGTCGGGATCCCAGTCTCCCTTCAAATATTGTTTCGAAAGAGGCGGACGGTCGTATGGCATCACAGGCTCTTCGCCGATCGCAATAATCTCACCCGCGTAGCCTTCTCGGCGCAGCGCTTCGATGGCGCGTAGCCCAGCGAGAGAAGTGCCAACCACGGCGATTTTTTTAAACGAATTCAACCCGCACGCTCTCCTTGCCGGCCCGCTTCGTCGAACGCAACGCTACCTCGCAGCGAACGCGAGCTAGCCACAACAAAGTGAGTTTGTATGCTTCTGTTTCGCCGCGAATCAGTCGCGGCGAAACAATGGAATAGCGCAGGCCACCTACAATGAGCGACTCGCGGTAGCGCCGGCCCCCGCTTCACCTCGTCACTCCCGCAACGCCAAGGAGCATTTTGCATGGAATGGATCATCGACTGCGACGCCCACATCACCGAACCCGGTGACGTCTGGAGTTCGAGGCTCCCCGCCAAATTCCGCGACGCTGGCCCGAGGCTGGTGCGCAATCCCGAAACCGGGCAAGACATCTGGCAGATTGGCGACAGCAACCCGTTGGTTCCGGTAGGCCATACGGCGGTCGCGGGATGGCATGAACCCTTTCCAGCAGCTCCGGCAAATATGGACGAGGTTCCCAAGGCCGCGTTCGACGCCCAAGCACGCTTGGACTACATGGACAGCGCGGGCATCTGGGCGCAGGCGTTGTATCCGAACCTGGGCGGCTTCGGCAACCAAGGGTTCTTGGAACTGAAAGATCCGGAACTGATGCTGGCGTGTGTCCGTGCCTACAACGACTTCCTCACCGACTGGTGTGGCACAGACGCCCGTCGGCTGATTCCAATTTCTGCGATGCCATTTTGGGACATCGACGCCTGCCTTGTGGAGATCGATCGCTGCGTCGCCATGGGGCACAAGGGCATTCTATTTTCCGGGGAACCCCACAGCTTGGGGATGCCACTGCTAGGCGATCCCCATTGGGACCCCTTCTGGGCGAAGGCCCAAGACGTCGGCCTCCCCATCAGCTTCCACATCGGCAGCGCCGATTTTACAGAAGGTTTTTCGCCAGAGCGTCTTCGCGTGAACGGCGTGGGGGCATCGACGGCCCGCATCACCATCTCACTCTTTCTCGAAAATGGAAAGCAACTCGTCGACTTGCTCTTGAGTGGCGTGCTTCCCCGCTTCCCGAACCTCAAGGTCGTGTCCGTTGAAAGTGGAATCGGATTCATCCCCTTTCTTCTCGAAGCGACGGACCACGTCTTCAACTATTCCAAGATGCGAAACGAACGCCCCGAGTTCGAAATGATGCCGAGCGACTATTTCAGGCGCCAAGTCTACGGCTGTTACTTCTTCGAAGAAGTCGCACCGCAACGTTTGGTCGAACAGATCGGCGAAGACAACATCTTGTTCGAGACCGACTACCCGCACCCGGTCTGTCTCTACGGCAACGTGCAGGAGAAGCTCGCAGCAGGACTCAAAGGCCAACCCGACCGGATCAAGAAAAAACTGATGTGGGAGAACGCGGCCAAGCTTTACA
>DUBZ01000002.1 GCA_012960035.1 Myxococcales bacterium
CGGCATCGTAGTCGCCTCCACCACCATCAGCCTAGTAGCCCTCCCCCTAATCCTCGCCTGGCTCCTCTAACAACAAAACCAGTGGATGGACTTCTCTTTCCCGTCGTCACTGCGAGGCCGAAGTCTCACAGCCGAGTGAGCTGCGGCCCCCCCCCTCGTCCCCAGGCGCGGCCTAACGAATACCAATCAACCCCCCAACTCACCCGCCCGAAAACTTATCCTCAGCAGCAGGAACCGGCGGCGTATCATCCATCCGATCGTCCAAATATGCTGCGGGCAAAGCCACCTTCTGAGTCCCACTCTTCTTACCCCGCGGCACTCGAAGTGCCGAAGCCGGAAACTCAAGCCCCGGGTCTGCCTGGCTCAAAACCCCTTCGAGATCCCCAAGCGTATTCACTCGAATCAATTCACTCCGCAACTTCGCACTCTGCGGAAATCCCTTGGTGTACCAAGTTGACTGCTTGCGAAACGCGCGCACACCCCAGCGCTCCCCTTGCCACTCGGCGAGCAACTCGGCATGACGTTGCATGATTTTGATGACCTCACCAAAACGCGGAGGCATTTCGGGAGCACGTCCGTCGAACACGTCTGCAAGGTCGCGAAACAACCACGGGCGACCGAGGCAACCGCGTCCAACGACAACGCCATCACAACCCGTGTGTCGCATCATGCGAAGTGCATCCCAGGCTTCCCAGATGTCGCCGTTACCAAACACCGGGATCTTGACCGCCTGCTTCAACTCGGCGATCGCATCCCAGTCCGCTTCCCCATCGTAGAGTTGCGCTGCGGTTCGCGCGTGCAGTGCGACCGCGGCACAACCTTCTTGTTCAGCCACGCGACCCGAGTCAAGGAAGGTGTGAACGTCGTCGTTGATCCCGATCCGAAATTTGATCGTGACTGGAACGTTCCCGGCATGCTTCACCGCGGCACGAACAATGTTGGCGAGCAGACGGGGCTTGGCGGGAATCGCCGCCCCGCCACCTTTTCGTGTCACTTTTCGCACAGGGCAGCCGAAATTCATATCGAGGTGATCGATCCGTCCTTCACCTGCCAGAAACGCCACGGCCTCGCCAACATAATGGGGGTCGACACCATAGAGTTGAAGGCTCCGCGGCTGTTCTTCGGGCGCGAAGCTCGCAAGTTTCAACGTCTTCGGGTTTCGTTCCACGAGTGCGCGGGCAGTGATCATTTCGCTGACGTAGAGCCCGGCGCCAAACTCGCGGCACAGAGTTCGGAAGGGCGTATTCGTAATGCCGGCCATGGGGGCAAGGATCACAGGGATGGGCAACGAGAGGTCGCCAATCGCCACTGGGGGGAACTCGCCCGGTTGCGCGGGAAGGACGTCCTTATTGATTTCGCCGATCGGTGCCATCGCCATTGCGGGGTTAGATACCAGATCCAAGCGCGCGTCGCGCCCGGGACAGCACAGATCGTCCAATGGCCCGATTTCTAAGAAAAATTGAACGGATGATGTTCACTTCGTTCCGAGGTTTCGGGATCACGTGTGCAGCGCATAAGCCACTGCTGGAGAAAACCATTTGAAGTCGCGAGCCACGGTTGTCCCGGTTCACGGTGCATTTCACGGAGCCTGGTGTTGGACCCATAGCGAAGACCTTGTTTTTCCGGTCGGCTTTCAGCAGCGTCTCGCAAAGCGATGTCATAGGAGCGTCGAATGGGCATCAGGCCATTCACCCATGCTGAGCTGTCCCGCACAGGTCGTACAACTGCTGACCGAACTTTCGCACTAACGCGCGCGTTGGTTCTGTGTGTCGTGGGTTTGGCCGCGGTTCATGCCGGAGCCGCAAGGGCAGAGACTCCTTCGAGGGCGATCAGCGGTTTGCGCGCGACATGTATGGAAACCTGCCGAGAGAAAGAGAACGCGACCGACTGCGCGCTCTATTGCAACTGCCATTTGTTCGAGCTGCGTCGAGATCTGAGCGATTCGCAGGTCGTGCAATTGCTTCTGACCGCCGAGCGCGGTGGTGATGAGGCTCCGGCAATCCGAGAATGGTTGCACGCGAGCGCGAAGGTCTGCGAAAAGCGCGTGTTCGGAGAGCCGCCGGTGCCCGCAGCTGAACCCAAGCCCGAAGCCAAGCTCGAACCCAAAAAAGACAAGAGTGATTAGCGGCGCCCGGCATCGTGCCGAGCAGCGGAGCGTCCAATGAAACGGCCGTCTATCTCAATTGTTGGGCCCGGTAAGGTCGGCACCGCGCTGGCTCGGCTTGCAGCCGCTGCGGGCTACAGCGTAAATGCGATTGGCGGCCGCGACGCGACGCAAGCGAGTGCCGCCGCGACTTCGGTCGGTGACCAAACGCGGGCGCTTTCAGTAGAAGCCGCCGCCGCCGCGTCGGAGATGGTCATCCTCGCCGTTTCGGATTCGGCGATTGAAGAAGTGGCTTTGGGCCTCGCTCGTGCGGGTTCCATGCAAGACGGCAGCGTGCTGGTTCATTGTTCGGGCGCACTCACGAGTGAGCTCTTGGCCCCGGTCAAAGAGAACGCTTCCGTTTCGGTGGCCTCGTTTCATCCCCTGCAAACGTTTCCGACCCTTGAGAGCGCCATGACGAGCCTGCCGGGAAGTCACTGCTTCCTCGAAGGAGACGGTCGCGCGCTCGTGATGCTCGAAGCGTTCGGCGCAGCACTCGGTACCCAGTGCGTCCGCATCGAAACCGATGCGAAGGTGCTGTATCACGCGGGCGCGGTGTTGGCGTGTAACTACCTCTGCGGTCTGATCGATGCAGCGCTTGGCGCCAACGAAGCCGCGGGCATCGGCCGTGGCACTGCGATGACGGCGCTTCGACCTTTGATCGAAACGACACTTGCCAACATCGCCAACCTTGGACCCGCAGCGGCACTGACCGGACCCATCCAGCGCGGCGACGCGCAAACGGTCGCTCTGCATATGCGCGCACTCGAAGACGCGGCTCCCAACCTCGCGCGCCTGTATCAAACGCTTGGCGAGAGCACCCTCTCGTTGGCAGAGGGCAAGGCTTCCTTCGACGAAGCAACGCGTGCGGCGCTGCGTCGCGCGCTCGCGCTTGACCCCTCTTAAGCGCTGCTTGCGGATTCCACGGTTCCACTCCATGGGTAAATCCTTGGTCGGCCGGCCTACGGAGCGCGAAGGGGGCCCGCTTTCGGCGGAATCGAGAGGTCGGGGATCTCTCCCTCGAAGTCATCGGCCGCAACGTCGTGGAACATCCCACACGCAGCATTGGGCGCATGACTGGCGAGCGCGTTAGCTTCGCAGCGTGGCCAAGGGCAAAGTCGTCGGACTCGGACTAAGCGTGCTCGACGAGGCGTATCTCGTTGACGACTTCGAGATCCATGCCGTGCGAACGCGCTTTCATGCGCGGAGAGTTGCACCTGGCGGCATGGTGTCCAACGCGATCGTTCAGGCTGCTGAGTTGGGAGTAGCGGGTCACCTTCTCACGATGCTGGGAAACGACGCCGACGGCGATTTCATTGCGAAGCAATTGCGCAGCCACGGAGTCGTCACCCGCGGCGTGGTTCGCAGCAAGACGCAGCCGACCACGGTTTCGGTGGTGCTCGTCGATCGCCGCTCGAAAGACAGGCGCTTCTTGGTTCCGGATCGTAGGAAGATCGAAGCCCAGTGCCCCGACTTCGACCTTTCGTCAATCGATTCAAGCACCGTTCTGCTCGTCGACGGTCACTTTCCCAAACAAGCCATGCGTGCGGTGCGTCGGGCGAGGGAATGTGGTGCCGTGGTGGTCGCCGACTTTCACACGCCGCGTCCGGATTGTATGAAGCTCTTGCCCTTTGTCGACTATCCCATTGTGTCGAGGGAATTCGGAACGGCGTGGCAGAAGCGCTCACCGCGCCAGGCCATTCGCGCACTGCACGAACAGTACGGCGGCAGCCCTGTTGTCACACTCGGCGAGAAGGGGGCGGTCGGTCTCGTTGAAGGGCGGCTCACTGAAATTCCGGCGGCGCGCGTGAGGGTGCGTGACACGACAGGAGCCGGCGACGCGTTTCACGGCGCCTTCGCTGCGGGTCTATGTCTAGGGTATTCAGCGGAGCAGTCCCTTCACCTGGCCTCCCGTGCGGCGGCCAAGTGCTGCACAGAGTTCGGCGCGACCGCGCGCCCGTTGCGATCAAGCGAGATCTCGGTGAGACCCGCGGGGTGCGCGCGGAAGTAAATTCGAAGATTCAATATTTCAATAGCGCGCGTGGTTGATGCCTCACGCGGAATCGTCCACTCTTCGCTCCGAACCATCCCCCCAAACCATCCCCCAACGACCCACATGCAAGGTGCGATGCCCGTAACCGCGAGCACACCGCCGCGCGTAGATGGAGAGTTCGGTCCAGACATGGCCAAAGCCAAAGTCAAGTACGACGAGAAAGCGATCCAGACCCTCGATGCCCTCGAGCACATTCGCCTCCGTACAGGCATGTACATCGGGCGTTTGGGCGACGGCAATCATCCACTCGACGGCATCTACGTGATGCTGAAAGAGGTCATCGACAACTCCGTCGACGAATTCATTATGGGTGAGGGCAAGAAGATCGAGATCAAGCGCGAAGGGGAGACGGTCACCGTCCGAGACTACGGGCGTGGCATTCCGCTCGGCAAGGTCGTCGACTGCGTGAGCCAGATCAATACCGGCGGCAAGTACAACGACGACGTGTTTCAGTTTTCGGTTGGGCTGAACGGTGTCGGGACCAAGGCGGTGAACGCGTTATCGACTTCGTTCGAAGTGACGAGCTTTCGCGACAAGAAATTCGTCAATGCGACGTTTTCCGAAGGCAAGCTCTTAAAAGAAAAGAAGGGCAAAGCAACAGACGAGCAGCCCGGTACCCTCGTCACGTTTACACCCGACCCGAAAATCTTCGGCGAGTATGCCTGGAACGAAGAATACATTTCGCACCGGCTGAATTTCTATTCGTATCTCAACAGCGGCCTTAGCTTGGTTTGCGACGGGAAGAAGTTCCATAGCTCCAATGGCCTCGCCGACCTGTTGAAGGACGAGATCGGTGATTCTGAATCTCTCTATCAAGTCGCACATTGCAAGAGCAAGCTGATTGAATTTGCGTTCACCCACACGCACACTTATGGCGAGAATTACTTCGCGTTTGTGAACGGCCAGTACACCAACGACGGCGGAACGCATCAGAGTGCGTTTCGTGAAGGCCTCCTGAAGGGTGTGAACGAGTTTGCGAAAAAGAACTTTGCTGGCGAAGACGTTCGCGAGGGGATACTGGGTGCAGTTGCGATCAAGCTCCAAGACCCGGTCTTCGAAAGCCAGACCAAGAACAAACTTGGCTCAACCGAAGTACGCAGCTGGATTGTGCCCGAAATGAAGAAGCAAGTTGTCCTTTGGCTACATCAACATCCCCACGACGCCGCGCAGTTGCTCGAAAAGATCTCGATGAACGAAAAGCTTCGCAAAGAGCTTTCGTCGATTAAGAAAGAAGCGAGAGACCGAGCGAAGAAGGTTGCGATTCGAATTCCGAAGCTCATCGACTGCAAAGTCCACTTCGATGATGCCAAGGGAAAGCGACGGGACGAGACATCGATCTTTTTAGCCGAGGGCGATTCTGCGGGAGGCGTCATGATCCCTTCCCGAGACGTTCAGACTCAGGCGATCTTTAGCCTCAAGGGAAAGCCGCTCAACTGCCAAGGTCTCAAGAAGGACGCGATCTATAAGAACGAAGAGCTCTACAATATTATGCGCGCACTCGGCATTGAAGACGGGATCGAAGGGCTTCGTTACAACAAAGTGGTGCTCGCCACCGACGCTGATGTTGACGGGATGCATATTCGCAATCTGTTGATCACCTACTTCTGCCGTTACTTCGAAGAGCTCGTGATCAAAGGCCATCTCTACATCCTCGAGACTCCGCTGTTTCGGGTTCGAAACAAAAAGGCTTCTCGCTACTGCTACAGCGAGAAAGAGCGGGATGTGGCGATTGCGGAAATCAAGGGCGCAGAAGTGACGCGCTTCAAAGGGCTCGGTGAGATTAGTCCCAAAGAGTTTGGCCAGTTTATCGGCGAGGGCATGCGACTCGTCCCCATCGCAGTAAAGAACATGGGCGAGGTTCCAAAGGTCCTTGAATTTTTTATGGGGAAGAACACACCAGAACGCAAAGACTTTATCGTCAACAATCTGGCTGAGGCGGTCATCTAGACATGGCTCTGCTTGAAGACTTGATGCATGAGCACTTTGTTGATTATGCGAGCTACTTCATCCTCGATCGCGCAATCCCGGACATTCGCGACGGCCTGAAGCCCGTTCAGCGACGCTTGCTCCACACGCTTTTCAACATCGAAGACGGTCGCTATCACAAGGTTGCGAACACCATCGGCGAAACGATGAAGCTCCACCCGCACGGGGACGCGTCGATCGCAGACGCGCTCGTGGTGCTTGCCAACAAGGGTTACTTCATCGACGGCCAGGGGAACTTCGGGAATATCCTGACCGGACACCCGGCTGCGGCATCTCGCTATATCGAATGTCGTCTCACGTCGTTGGCCCTCGAGACGCTCTTCTTTAGGCCGCTGACCGAGTTCGTTCCGAGCTACGACGGTCGTTCGGAAGAGCCGGTGTTTCTGCCCGCGAAACTCCCTGTTGCGCTCATGCTCGGCACCGAGGGCATTGCGGTAGGTCTGGCGACGAAAATTTTGCCCCACAACTTGACCGAGTTGTGGGAAGCACAAATCGATCTACTGAACGGCAAGTCCATCGAGCTCTTCCCCGACTATTTACAGGGCGGGCTCATGGATGTATCGGCCTACGACGACGGTGCGGGCAAAGTTGAAGTTCGTGCTCGCATCAAGGTGCGCGATCCGAAACACGTGGTGATCGAAGAAATTCCTTATGGGACGACGACCGAAAGCATCATCGCCTCGATTGAAAACGCCGCGCAGAAGGGGCGACTCAAAATTTCGTCGATCGACGATTTTACGACCGATCGCGTCGAGATCGACATCACCGTCGCCCGCGGCACCCAGGCGAAGGAATTGATCCCACAGCTATACGCCTACACGGACTGCAGTGTCTCGATTTCGTCGAATCTCAACCTCATCAAGGGGCGTCGCCCCGTGCAGATGACCGTGACGGAGATCTTGAAGGAGCTGACTGACGGACTCGTCGCCCAGCTCAAGGCCGAGCTCGAATACGAGCGCGACCAACTGATCGATCGGCAGCACTGGCTCACCCTCGAGCAGATCTTCGTCGAAAAGCGCGTCTACAAGCGGATCGAGACCGCGAAGACCGAGCAATCGGTGAAAGACGAAGTCAATAAGGGGATGGCGAAGTTCGAAGACATGTTCATTCGCCCCATGGTCGACGACGATGTTCGGCGCTTGCTCGAAATCCGGATTCGCCGTATTTCGGCCTATGACATCAATAAGAATCGCAAGACCATCGACGACATTATCAAGGGCATCAAAGAGATCAACGTCAAGCTCAAGCGCATGAAGCGCACCACGATCCAGTACGTCGAAGCGCTCATCAAGAAGTACGCCGAGCAGTTTCCCCGGCGCACCCACATCACGCGCATCGTTGCGGTCGACAAGAAGGCCGTGGCGACGAACAACATTAAGCTCGCCTACGACCGAGATACCGGCTTCTTCGGCTCGGCGGTGCGGGGTGACCTGTTTCGCATGAGTGTGAGTGAGTTCGACTTTATTCTTGGTATCGCGAGCGACGGGACCTATCGCGTCATGACGCCCGTCGATAAGGTTTTCTTCAGCGGCAAGTTGATCTACTGCGAAGTGTTCGATCCGGAAGAGGGCGCGGAGTTCATGGTGGTCTACCGGGACAAGAAGAAGATCCCGTATGGCAAGCGGATCAAGGTCCACAAGTTTATTCGCAACAAGGAATATCAGCTAATCAAGAACCGCGAAGGCAAGGTCGACTTGCTCTTTGCGCCCCGGGACATCGGCACCGTCAAAATGGACTTCACCCCGGCCAAGCGACAGCGCTTGAAAGAAGCGGACTTTGACCTGTCGACCCTCGAGCAGACGAGCCCCGCCGCACGCGGTGCGCGTTTGGCTCCCAAGCCCGTGAGCAAGATCAAGTATGTCCCTGCAAAGAGGGCGTCTAAGCCGGCTCCGAAAGCGGCAAAGACAGATGCCGGTCGTTCGGCGAAGCCGAAGGCTGCGGCGAGGAAGAAAGCGCCCGCCAAGAAAAGCGGCGGCGGTTCAGGGCCGGAGCAGGGCGACCTCTTTTAGTCGCAACGCATGATCGACGGACTCAGGGCTTAATGCACTCGAGTCGGTCGATCGCGTGCACCGGAGCATCGTCACCCTTCATGAGGTCGGCGATTGCGCCGTACACCAACTGCTGCTGCTTCACGCGGTTCAAATCAGCGAACGCGTGGGATACCGCGCGGATCACATAGTGGCCGGGGCTGCCGGATTCGATCACGAGGTCTTCGCATTCGACCGCGGCAAGAATGGCTGCTCGCATTCGTTCGATCACGCTTGCTGAATCGTCGCCTAGAACATGGAGAGACATGGCGGACCAGCGTAGCGGTTGCTTTGACTCCGGACCACGAAGCTTGGTTACTGAACGAGTTCCTGAGACACCTTGATCTGTTTGGTGCAGATTGCGAGGACGGGTCCGAGTCGATCAAAATCGCCGGAAGTTTCGCGAGGCGGGCCGCAGTTGGGCCCGAGATCGTCGAGCGTTGCCACAAGCGTTGTTCCATCAAACCAAAGCGCCGAAAAGTTTTTTTGAGCTAGAGGGCGAGCACGAGGTTTCGAACTGTCCGTGTGCCGAGCAAGGAAAGCGCGATTCGCATGAAGGGGGTTCGCGTCAATCGAGTGACTCACGCCTGTTTGGACAGATCGGGGTCAGCTTGAAAATTTTGAGCGAAGAACAGGTCGAACGCCTGCTAACGATGCCGCGCTTCTATCGCTGCCTTGACCCAGGTGCGGTGCGGGTCTTCGAGAACCGCGTTTCTTTCTCGGACCTGCTGGCCTCGATATCGCGCGATTGCGAAGGCTCGGGGCTTACGGCTCC
>DUBZ01000003.1 GCA_012960035.1 Myxococcales bacterium
GATTCCAAATTTCCGTCCAGACTCTCATGACAGCAACTGGCGTACCCAATCTCGCGAGGCGCCTGAGAACGTCCCGCCACCCGCATCGTCTTTCATGTTGCAGCAATGCAACATCGATGTTGCGCGAGTGCGACGAACGTCACGTGGGAACGCGTCAAAGCGCATCGATTCGATCCCTGAATATCCAATAGCAAAGGCATGCGGCTTGCTTACCGAAGAGCAAGGTTGGTTGTACTCTTTGACGCGGAGATCTCTCGATGACCCAGGACGTCCGAAACATCACACGATCCGCAAAGAGCCGCCGCAGCCTGCCGCGCTGGGCCTGGGTGATGGCGGGCGGATCGATTGGTCTCTTCGACTTCGGACTGCTGATCGCCCTCGATGCGCACATGATCGTCCTCGGGCGTGACGTCACGATTCCGATGTTCTTCGCTTTCTTCATTCCCTACGCATTGCTCGGCTGGGCGTTTGGAGGACTCGTACACGCTCGCCGACAGGCCGACCGCGATCACGAGATCATCTTGAAACAACTTGCGGAGCTGAAGCGAACTCAGCGCGCGCTCGTTCAGGAAGAGAAGCTGGCGGGAATCGGTCGCCTCGCGGCCGGCGTCGCACACGAGGTACGTAACCCGCTCGGCGTCATTCGCGCTTCAGCCTCGATGGCACAAGAAAGTTTCGAGCTGAATACCGACCCTTATCGGGCGCTGGGCTTTGTCTGCGAAGAGACCGATCGACTCGACCGCTTGATCGGCTCGCTCCTCACCTTTGCCAAGCCCCAACCGATCGAGTCCGTTGAGACCGAAGTCTCGAAAATCCTCGATCGAGCGACAGAGCTCGTCCGCGTCGAAGCCAATCAGCACCAGATCGACATCGAAGTCCAGGTCGCCGCAGGCTTACCCACGCTCTGCATCGACCCTGACCGGCTCTCCCAGGCCATTTACGGTCTGACTCTGAATTCAATCCAGGCGATTGCCAGCGACAATCGCGAAACGAAATCAAAACGACATATCTGCATCCGCGCAGACTTTCATCACGACGTCGTTCGAATCGACGTCCTGGATTCGGGGCCGGGGGTACCGGAAGCCATGCTCGACGAAATTTTCGAGCCCTTCGTGACGACCAAGGATACGGGGACCGGTCTCGGCCTGCCGATGGCGTTGCGCATGATCGAGGCATAGGGCGGCACCCTCAGCCTGGTCCAAACGGCGAGGGGCAGCGATCCCGGCGCATGTTTTCGAATCGAATTCGCGATCACGCGAGCCATGGAAATCGGAGGTGGCGTTTGACGCCTCGCCTACTCGTGATCGACGACGAGCCCCGCATGTCCGAAATCGTGGGCATGGTCCTGCGACGCGACGGCTTCGAAGTCGAGACATTCACGAACTCCGATCAGGCGATCGAACGCCATGAATCCGATCCCTTCGATCTCGTTCTCACCGATCTACGGATGCCACAACCGGATGGACTCGAAGTCCTGCGCCGCGTTCGCGCTGCCTCAGACGAAACACCGGTCATTCTGTTTACGG
>DUBZ01000004.1 GCA_012960035.1 Myxococcales bacterium
CGTTTCATGCGCCCAGGCTTATGACGCCGGCGGCGCGGCGGCGCTATCGGTCCTGACCGATGAACATTTTTTCGGTGGACACCTCGACTCCCTAGCGAAGATCCGCGCCGAAGTATCGCTGCCGATTCTGCGCAAAGACTTTACGATCGACGCGTACCAGGTCGATGAGGCGCGAGCCGCTGGGGCGGACGCGATTTTATTGATCGCCAAGGCGTTGTCCGCAGACGTAATGCCTACGCTGGCAGCGCACGCGCGTGGGCTCGGACTTGATGTCTTGGTCGAAGTTCACGACGAAGTAGAACTCGAGCGGGCCCTCGACATGAAGGCCGACTTGATCGGCGTCAACAATCGAAATCTCGCGACCTTCGAAACTGACCTTGGGATCACCGAGCGCCTTGCCGGGGTGCTGAATAACCGGAATCCCGATTCACTTCGTTCCGACATCGTGCTCGTCGGCGAGAGCGGCATCCGCAATCGGGCTGACGTCGCGCGCCTCGAAGCGGTGGGCGCTCGCGCGTTCCTCGTAGGCGAATCACTTATGCGTGAGAAAGACCTGGTCCAGGCGCTCAACACACTACGAAGGGGGCCAGTAGAATGATCGATCGCAAGCCAACCGATTTCAAGCACAACCAAGGAGGGAACTTGCAGTGAGCGGGAACGTTCGCATCAAGATCTGTGGAATCACAAGCCCGGAAGACGCCATTGCGGCCGTTGAGGCTGGAGCGGATCTCATCGGCATCAACTTTGTTCCAACTTCGAAACGCTGCGTAGACATTCCGACCGCTGCCGCGATCTGCGAGACGATCGCGGACGCCCCGGTCGAAACGGTCGCGTTGTTTCAGAATGCGAATTGGGACGAGATGGAACATGTCTTGCGCCGGGTGAACTTCGACCGTGTCCAACTTCACGGTGAGGAAACTGAAGAGGACGTCGAACTCGTCGACTTGCCGGTCATCAAGGCAATTCGCGGCGCGGACGTCGAAGCTGCCGAAGCGTATCCCGGCACATTACTGTTGCTCGATCATCCGAGTGAAGGTGGAGGTAAAGGGAATAGTTGGGACTGGAGTGAGGCGACGGAAGTCATCGAACTTGGCTACGATGTCATCCTTGCGGGGGGGCTTAACCCGGAAAATGTCGCGCCGGCCCTTGGCGATCTAGGCGGAATGATGCCTTGGGGTGTCGACGTTGCAACGGGCGTCGAAGTCGACGGTCGCAAGGACCCTGCGCGGATGGCCGCGTTCATCAGTGCCGTCCGTGTCGCGGAAGAAGCTGACCGGATCGAGGGGATTGAAAGTGATTAGCGAGCCCGATGAAGAAGGTTTCTTCGGAGAGTTCGGCGGCCGCTACGTACCAGAAACTCTGGTCGCAGCGATAGATGAACTTTGTGAAGCATACCCCCGCGTTACGCAGAGCCCCGAGTACATCAAAGAACTCGACGATCTGCTGACTCACTATGCGGGGCGACCCACGCCACTGACGTATGCCGCGCGGATGACGGAAGACCTGGGCGGCGCCAAGATTTACTTGAAGCGCGAAGACCTCACGCACACGGGGGCCCACAAAATCAACAACGTGCTGGGCCAAGCACTGCTCGCCAAGTACATGGGCAAGCCACGGGTCATCGCCGAAACCGGAGCAGGGCAGCACGGCACCGCCATCGCGACTGCGTGCGCGTTGCTCGGTCTCGAGTGCGAGGTCTATATGGGCGAAGAAGACATTCGCCGGCAGGCCCTCAACGTGTTCCGCATGGAGCTGTTGGGCGCCAAGGTACACTCGGTGTCGTCGGGGTCGAAGACCCTGAAGGACGCAATTAATGAAGCCATGCGCGACTGGGTTACGAATATTCGCAACACGTATTACTGCATAGGTTCTGTGATGGGCCCACATCCATATCCACTCCTCGTGCGTAATTTTCAGCGCGTGATCGGAGTCGAAGCCAGAGCCCAGATCCTCGAACGCGAGGGACGGTTGCCCGACGCCGTGATTGCGTGCGTGGGCGGCGGCTCCAACGCGATGGGGATCTTTCATCCGTTTGTGGGTGACGACGCAGTGCAATTGATCGGTGTCGAACCCGGTGGCGAGGGTGTCGAAACGGGACGCCACGGTGCAACGTTGATGGAGGGAGTGCCCGCAATTTTCCATGGCAAAAAGACATACGTCTTGACTGATGACGACGGCCAGATTTTCCCCGCACACTCGGTGTCCGCGGGGCTCGACTATCCAGGGGTTGGGCCCGAGCACGCGTACTTGCGCGACGTCGGGCGCGCATCGTATGAAGTCGCGAACGACGACGAGGCGCTGGATTCGTTTGTCTACCTTTCGCGTTGCGAAGGCATTATTCCGGCACTCGAATCGTCGCACGCCATCGCGTACGCACGCAGGCTCGCACCGACAATGAGCAAGGACGAGGTCCTGATTGTGAATTTGTCTGGACGCGGCGACAAAGACGTCGCCGAAGTGCGCGACCTGGCCGCGGCCGGAAAAACGAAAGCGCTTTAATGGGACGCATCGCAGAACGCTTCGCACTTCTTGACGAGCGCGGTGAAACCGCACTGATTCCTTTCATCACCGTGGGTGATCCCGACATCGAAACCAGCGAGGCCCTCGTGCTTTCGATGGCCGAAGCGGGTGCCGACCTCATCGAACTCGGGATCCCGTTTTCGGATCCGATCGCCGAAGGTCCGACGATTCAACGTTCGAGCGAACGTTCGCTGGCCGGAGGCACGAGCCTCAATGCGATCCTCGAACTCGTCTCTCGCTTGCGCGCAAAAGTCGAGATCCCGCTGATCCTGATGGGCTACGCGAACCCGATTTTTGCGATGGGTTTCGAACGCTTCGCCAAGCTCGCGAGTGAAGTGGGCGTCGATGGCATCATCATCCCCGATTTACCGCCGGAAGAAGGCGAGGAATTGTTTGCGCGGTGCAACGAACTCGGCGTTGATGGCATTTTGCTCGCGGCACCGACGACGACTGATGAACGCCTCACCAAACTCGCGAGTGAGAGTCGGGGCTTTCTCTATTACGTGTCTTTGACGGGTGTAACCGGCGCGCGATCGGAGTTGGCAGCGGGCGTTGAAGAAGGCGTTCGCGCTGCACGCGGCTTGGGCAATATCCCGGTGTGCGTCGGCTTCGGGATTTCAACGCCCGAGCAGGCGACGAAGGTTGCGCAGTTTGCCGACGGTGTGGTGGTGGGCAGTGCCGTGGTCGATCGCATCGAAGCGTCGACGAGCCGGGAGGACGCGGTCGATTCCGTGGCGAAGTTCATCGCGGAACTCAAGGCGCCACTGCGCGAGATTCGTCGCTCCTAGTTTTCACCGGCGACGTCGTATTCGCGCGATCTACTCGGTCAGCTTCTCGTACAGCGCCTTGACCTGTCGCTCGGTCTCGTCGGTCGTGCCCGAGTTGTCGATCGTATGGTCCGCGTATTCGCGCTTTTCGTCGATCGGCATTTGCGCGGCGATGCGCCGTTCCACTTCACTGCGGTCGCATGCATCGCGCGAGAGCGTGCGTTTGATTTGAGTTTCCACCGGCACCCATGCGAGAATCGTCGCGTCGTATTTCGTGGCGACTGCTGAGCCGGTGCCACGCTTGGCACCTTCGAACAGAAGCGGGATGTCGAGTACGACGAGCGGATCTCCATTCGCACGGCCCTCGCTTGCGCGTCGCATCATTTCCGCAATCACGGGGGGATGAACGATGAGCCCCAATTGTGCGCGTGCGTCGGCATCTCGAAAAACAATGTCGGAAACGGCTTCGCGATTCAGGGAACCGTCCCTGTCGATGATGTGGTCGCCGAAAGCCTTCGCCATTTCGGCAAGCATCGGCGTCCCGGGTGCCTGGAGTTCGTGGACCAGCGCGTCAGCATCGATCGGGGTGGCGCCGAGGGCGACGAGCATTTTGAGAATTGTGCTCTTGCCCGAGCCAATTCCACCAGAGAGCGCGACAACTTTTGACATGGGGAGAGGATGACAGGAGCCCCCGTTTTGCTCAACTCGCGCGCTCGAACCGGTGGTCACAGCGAGTGCGGATCTCTCGAGCCTGAGGGGGCCTCCAGGGACTTCATCAAACCGATTCTGGGGGCCTTTGCGTGAGGTCCACCCTCCGATATATTGCGCCAGCGTTTTCGGGGGGTTAGCTGGTTTGCCGAACTCCGAGCCACAGCGAGCCCGCAGGTCTGCAATCCCCCAAAATACTTACGTCCAATACGGATGGGTCTCGGAAGGTTCCGATCCCTCCGCAATGCCTTCGCAACGGTTCGCGAAGCCTAGGCAAACGTCGTCACAGGGAGCGAAGTCATGTCAAAAGGTCGCGACGACGAAACGTCGGGGGACCCGCCGTGGTCCGCCAGCGAAGTTGCCGCTGTGCTCGATGGACTGCGCGGCCAGATCGACGCCGTTGACCTCGAGATCCTCGAACGGCTCAACGCGCGGGCGTCGCTTGTGGAAGACGTCGGCCGTCTGAAAAGCGGTGGTGATCGCAGCCCGATCTACGTTGCGAGCCGCGAACGCGACATCGTTGCCAACTTGATCAAACACAATGGAGGACCGTTTCCGAACGCCGCTCTGGTGCACGTGTTTCGTGAGGTCATCTCGGCCACGCGTTCCCTCGAAAAGATGGTGAGCGTCGCCTACCTCGGACCGGAAGGAACCTTCAGTCACTTGGCTGCGATTCGTCAGTTCGGCACGCAGATCGACCTGCAGCCGAACGCCAATCTCAAGGAAGTGTTCCTGAGGACTGAGCGCGGAGAGACGCACTTCGGTGTGGTGCCGGTCGAGAACACGACCGAAGGTGCCGTGACCGAATGCTTTGACACGTTGGTGGACTCCGACGTCACGATCTGCGGCGAACTGATGCTCGAGATTTCGCAGAACCTGCTGCGTCGCACGGGCGACTTCGAGGGGATCGAACGCGTCGCTTCGATGTGGCAGCCGCTAGCCCAGTGCCGAGAGTGGTTGCGACGGCGCTTGCCCAACGTCGAGTTGATCGAGACCACGAGTACGGCGCAAGCCGCGCAGCTCGCCGCGCAAGATGGCAAGCTCGCCGCCATTGGAAGTGAGATCGCCGCGGATGCCTATGGTCTCGAAGTTGTTGAAAGCGGGATCGAGGACTTGCGCGGCAACACGACTCGTTTCTTCGTGATCGGTCGCGAGACGCCCGTGTCGAGCGGCAACGATCTCACAACGGTGGTCTTCACAACGCACAAAAATCAGAGCGGGGCACTCCATCGCCTGCTCGAGTCGTTCGCGCGAAACAATGTCAACTTGACGTCAATCCAATCGCGACCGGTGAAGAGCAAGCCTTGGGAATACCTGTTCTTCGTGGACTTAGAAGGGCATCTCGATGACCCCCACGTTGCCGAAGCCCTGACCGAAGCCGCCAGCATGGCGCATTCGCACAAAGTCCTGGGTTCCTACCCACGCGCCCAGCCCATTCCAAGTGCAATCGTCAATAGCGTCGAAGACAGCATTGACCGCAGCGCCGACGACGGAGCCTGACGATGGCCATCAAAGATCTTGTAAACCCCCACATTCGGGATCTGGCTCCCTACGAGCCGGGCAAGCCCATGGAAACCCTCGAGCGCGAACTCGGCATCGCGTCTTCGGTCAAGCTCGCGTCCAACGAGAACCCCATCGGTCCTTCGCCCAAGGCGATCGAAGCGTTGCGCTCGCGCCTCGATGAAGTGAATCGATACCCCGACGGTGCGTGCTTTGAGTTGCGAACGCGCTTGTCCCAAAAGCTTGGCGTGAGTGAGCGCCAGCTGGTCTTCGGCTGCGGCGGTGATGAAATCCTCGAACTGTGGATGAAGACCTTCGTCGCACCCGGCGACGAAGTCATTATGCCTTGGCCATCCTTTGCGATGTACCCGATCGTGGTGAAGGGGATGGGGGGCAAAGTCGTAGACGTTCCGCTGCGTGAAGACTTCAGCCACGATCTCGATGGCATGCTCGACGCGATAACCGAGCGCACCAAAGTCATCTTCATCTGCAACCCCAATAATCCAACGGGCACAAGCATCGGCGCGAAAGAATTCGAAACGTTCGTCGATCGGTTGCCGCGAGACATCGTGCTCGCGGTTGACGAGGCGTACTACGAATTTGTTCGCCGCGAAGACTTCCCGCGCAGCATCGAGATGTTCGACAAACGTCCCGAAATGCTCGTATTGCGGACCTTCTCGAAAATCTACGGCCTTGCCGGGCTCCGCATTGGTTACGGCATCGGAAGCGAGGAAACGATCGGATACCTCGAACGTGCACGGCATCCGTTCAACGTGAATCGACTCGCCGAGTTCGCCGCGCTTGCAGCGCTTGACGACGACGAGCACGTCAAGAAAACTTTGGAGATCAACTCCAGTGGCATTGACTACCTGACACGGGAACTCACAGCACTCGGTGTGGAAGTCTTGCCAACGGACACGAACTTTTTGCTCGCGAAAGGCGGAGCAAATATCTACGACGAACTGCTTCGTCGCGGGGTGATCGTGCGTCCGATGGCCGGCTTCGGCTTGCCCGAACACGTGCGCATTTCGATCGGGCTTCCCGAAGAAAACGAGCGTCTTGTAAACGCGTTGCGTGAATTCGCATAGGAGTGGCGTTGAGTCCGAATTTAAAAACGCCATTCGAGCGAGTCGCGATCCTGGGTGTTGGATTACTCGGCGGTTCTGTTGCGCTCGCCGCGAAGAAGCACGGGCTAGCCAAGCACGTCGTGGGTTCCGGACGACGGCAAGCCCCGCTTCAGGCGGCGTTGTCCCGGGGTCTACTCGACGAAGTTGCTGACGTTGCCAGAGCTTGTCGCGATGCGGATCTCGTTTTGCTCGCGACTCCATTGGCGAGCATGGCGGCTGTTCTCGAGGCCGCGGTCCCAGAATTGGGTCCGAAAACGATCGTGACGGATGTAGGCAGCGTAAAAGGGCCGGTCGTAGAAACGCTTCCGAAGCTGTTGCCTGCTGGGACTACATTCATTGGCTCCCATCCCATGGCGGGCAGTCATTTGAACGGTGTCGAGCACGCTGAGGCGGACCTTTTCGAGGGGGCTTGCTGCGTGATGACACCAGGCTCGGATGCCTCACCTGAGGCTGTCGAGCGCCTCAGGCGCTTCTGGGAGGGAATCGGAGCAAAGGTTCTTGAACGCAGTCCGGAGGCCCACGATGACCATGCGGCCTGGATCAGCCACCTCCCGCACGCCCTCGCATTTGCCTTTACTCACGCCCTGCGGGAAACTCCCCCCGCTGCCGGAGAGATGATTGGTTCAGGGTTTCGCGACTTTACTCGCATTGCAAGGAGTGACGCCGCGCTCTGGGGCGATATCCTGAGCGCCAACCGAAAATCGTTATCGGCTCCCCTCGAAAAATTCGGCCAATCGCTAAGCGCATTGGCCCGGGCGATCGAAGAGGGAGACGCAAACAAAGTTGAGCAATTTCTAGCGTCTGCATCGGACGGACTCACGCGTGTGGAGTCTGGATCCGCAGACGATTAACCCGAGTCGGGCGGCAAAACCCGACACGTCCTGATCGAAGTCGATCGGGATCTTGGAGTACAAACCAACTGTGAGTGAATCAACCAACCAACCGAGCTTTGCTGAGCTTTTCAGCCAAGGGCCCAAATCAGCAAAAGAGGGCGAAGTTGCCAGTGGCATCGTCCTTTCCATCGACGACGAATTTGTTCAGGTCGACATCGGATTCAAATCCGAAGGTCTCGTTGCGACCTGGGAGTTCATGGAGGATGACGGCACCGTCACTATCAAGGTGGGCGACACCGTTGACGTTCTCGTCGAAGACGCCGAAGACGAAGACGGACGCATCGTCCTTTCCAAAGAAAAAGCCGAACGTCTGAAGATTTGGGACGAGATCAGCCTCGCATTCGACGAAGATCGCGCCGTCGAAGGCACCGTCATCACCCGGGTTAAGGGTGGTTTGTCTGTTGACATTGGGGTGAAGGCATTCTTGCCGGGCTCGCAGGTCGACTTGCGACCGGTTCGAAACCTCGAAGGTCTCATTGGTCAGCGTTCGGAATTCAAGATCATCAAGTTCAACAAGCGACGCGGCAATATCGTTCTTTCTCGACGAGCGCTTCTCGAGACGGAACGGAAGAAGTTGCGACGCGACACACTCGAGACTTTGTCTGCCAGCCAGATTGTCGACGGCGTGATCAAGAACCTCACCGACTACGGTGCGTTCATCGATCTCGGCGGCATCGACGGTTTGCTTCACATCACGGACATGTCATGGGGGCGCATCAACCACCCGAGCGAACTGTTCAAGGTGGGCGACGAGATCAAGGTGAAGGTGCTCAAGTTCGATCCGGACGCAGAGCGCGTGTCCCTTGGGCTCAAGCAGATTCAGCCCGACCCGTGGATCGATGCGGCCATGCGCTACCCGATTGGCCAGCGCTTGAAGGGAGAGGTTGTAAGCCTCACCGACTACGGCGCATTCATCGAACTCGAAGCCGGCATCGAAGGTCTGGTGCATGTCTCAGAGATGTCTTGGACCAAGCGCGTCAAGCACCCCTCGAAGATCGTGGCGGTGGGCGACTCGATCGAAGCTTTGGTGCTCGATGTCAATGAACGGGATCGCAAGATCTCGCTCGGCATGAAGCAGATCGAAGAGAACCCGTGGACCGTGATGGAAACGCAGTATCCCGTCGGCTCGATGGTGACCGGCGAAGTCCGCAACATCACGAACTTCGGCATCTTCGTCGGCCTCGAAGAAGGCATTGATGGTCTCGTCCACATTTCGGACGTGTCCTGGACCGAGCAGATCAAGCACCCGAGTGATCGCTTCGAAAAGGGCGACGAGGTCAAAGCCGTCGTGCTCAAGATCGACAAGGAGAACGAAAAGTTCTCCCTCGGTATCAAGCAGCTTGAGCCCAACCCGTGGGATGACATCGCCAAGAAGTACACGGTCGGCTCCGAAGTTACGGGCCCGGTCACCAACGTCACCGAATTCGGCATCTTCGTGAAGCTCGAAGAAGGCATCGACGGCTTGGTGTACAGCTCAGAACTTGGCACAGAGAAGATCGAAAACCCGGAAGAGCACTTTAAGGCCGGGGACGACGTGAAGTCGGTGATCGTCAAGGTTGATCCGATTGAGCAGAAGATTTCTCTCTCGATCCGTGCACTCACGGACAAGACAGAGCGCGCGGTCCTCAAAAAGGTGGCCGAGCAAGAGAGCTCAAGTCAGGCAACGACCTTCGGCGACCTGCTGAAGGAAAAGATGGCGGAGAAGGCAGATACTTCTCCATTGGAAGACGAATAACGCTAGTCGAGTACAGAACGCGTTAAGATAAGATACGAAGAACAGGACCCTTTCACTCGGGGGTCTAACGGCCCCCGAGTGAATTTTTTGTCGATGGCGAACCATGAGCCGGAGAGAATGATGACGAAGAGTGGATTGATCGAGGAAGTCGCGAAGCGCACGCCGCACATTTCGAAGAAAGACACCGAAGTGGTGGTGAATACGATTTTTGATTCGATGATCGACTCTCTCAAGGTTGGGGATCGAATCGAGATTCGCGGCTTTGGGAGTTTCCAAGTCAAGATGCGCGAAGCGCGGGAAGGGCGGAACCCGAAGACGGGCGAGCCGGTGCATATCAGCGCGAAGCGAACGCCCTTTTTCAAGGTGGGCAAAGAACTGAAAGAAATGGTGGACCGGTCGACGGGAGATCTCTCGAATGATTCGGACGCGGATTCAGCCGAGACTGCATAAGCGCGGTCGCGGTTCAGCCTGAATAGTTTACGTTCCGAGCCTTCATTCGTAGGGCTCGGATCCAGCAGGCCCGTACCGGGTCCAAGCCGGTCCGGCGGGTCCGAGGTCCGTAGGATTTGACGCTCATACTTCGCCGCGTCGTGCTCGCGGTCATCGTCATGGGTCTGATCGTGGTGGTTCGGCTCTTTCCGGATCGCAACGAAGGGCTTGTCGATATTGATTTGCTGCTCACAAGCATCTCAGGCGTAAAACTCTGGTTTGCCCTGGGTTCAAGCTTTGTTCTGGGTGCGCTGCTCACGATGCTGGTCGCCTCGCTTTTTATGGTCCGCTCGGCCCTCGTCGGGCGCCGCTATCGCAAGGCGATTTCGGCCCTCGAGGCTGAGGTTCATCATCTGCGCAACCTTCCCCTCGCGACCGGCGATCCCTTCGCATCAGACGCAAGCAGTGGCGGCGCCACGACCGGCAAAGTCGTAGCTTCCAAGTCGAGCGAAAGTCCATCGTCAATCGAGAAATAACGATCCGAGAGAGTTTGATTCGTGTGGCGTCCCCGCCTTCCCAAAATTCTGAGTTCCGCTCGTAAGCCGCCCCGCACAGAAAGCGGCCGCAGGTTTGATGCACTCTTGCAAGAAGCGCTGTTCGCGCATCTCGCCCATGACGCCGAAACGACGGAACGTGCTCTCACCGACGCAGTGCGGATCGACTCCGACGCAACCGATGCGTATGTGGCCCTGTGTCGCTTTTACCGTGGCCGCGGCGAGATTGGACGCGCCATTCGCCTGCATCAGAACTTGTTGTTACGCAGCGATCTCAAGCCTCGGGAACGCGTCAAGGTTCTGTGTGAGCTGGGGCAAGATTTTGAGGCGGGCGGGTTCTTGCGCCGCGCCGTCGCGAGCTTCGAAGAAGTGATTGCTCACGAGCCGCGAAACGTTGATGCGCTGCGCTCCCTCGTCGAAGCGCTCATCAACCTGAAAGAATTCGAACAGGCGATCCCGCTTGAAAAGCGACTCGCCAAATTCGAAAAGCGGGACCGCACGCGGGAAGCCCAGCTCTGGGCGCATCACGGCGAACATGAACGCGACCAGGGCCGGGCGAGTGCGGCACGCAAAGCGGCGAAAACCGCCCTGCGTCGGGACAAACTCTGCGCTCGTGCGTTGGTGTTGTTGGGCGAACTCGAAGTCGACCGCGGGAAGAACAAAGCCGCCCTCGCCGCATGGGCCAAGGTTCCGGCACTCGACGCTTCGCTTGCAAGCGAGGTTTATCCAAAAGTCGAAGCCGCTTACGCGGCCATCGATCGGGCACGAGACTTCGAAGGCTTCCTGCGCGCGAGGATCGAAGAACGACCCGGCGATCAGGGAACCATCCTGGCGCTGGCGCGGTATTTGGGGAGCCGCGGGGACGCGGACCTCGCGAGAATCGAGCTCAAACGAATGCTCGACCGCAGCCCTGCGAACCTTGAGGCACGCTTGGTGCTTGGGCGCGGGCTGCTTGCAGCCGGGCGCGAACAAGACATCGTCAGCGAATACGCAACACTGCTCGACTTGCTAGAAGCCTCGATTCTGGCGACCGCACAGCCCTCGGCTCCTGAAGGCCCTGCGAACGCCGAGGAATTCGAGTGAAGGCCAGTTCCGCGCGGAACACCCCGATGATGCGCCAATACTTGGCGATTAAGGCCGACCATCCAGACGCCGTGCTTTGTTATCGCATGGGCGACTTTTACGAGTTGTTCCTCGATGACGCAGTGCTGGCAGCGCCACTGCTCGACATCACTCTCACGAGCCGGGACAAAGACAAGACGGATGCCGTTCCCATGTGTGGCTTTCCGGTGCACAGCGCGGACGGCTACATCAAGCGTCTGGCGGAGCTTGGGCATCGGGTCGCGATCTGTGAACAGGTCGAAGACGCGAAAGCGGGCGGTGGCAAACGGCTTGTAAAGCGCGGCGTTGTCGAGGTCGTAACGCCAGGACTTGTGGGTGACCCCGCCGGCCTCGACGGCGCGAGCGAAGTCGCGGTTGTATCGCTTGTGTTGGGCGGTCCGGGGGAGTCTTCGGGACTTGCCATCCTGGACGCTTCGACCGGCGACTTTCGCGCGACCTGTATCGACGCCGCCACCGCAGCGCTGAGAGCAGGGGACGAAGTCTTGCCTGAGGCTCTGCTCAACGAATTGCGTCGCATCGCGCCGCGGGAATTGATCTGCGGACGCGACACATTTGTCAAGATCGAAGCACTGGTTCGTCTCGTGCTTCCGCAGACCGTGATTTCTCGGGTTCCCAACGCGGCCTTCGATCCGGCGCAAGCTCAAGTTCAACCCGCCGGTTTCGATGCGTCGGCACAGTCTCCAGACGCACGAGCAGCCGCGTCGCTAATCCACTACTTGGGGGTGAATCAACCTTTTGCGTTGAGCCACGTACCCCGGCTTCGCAACTATCACCTTGCCGACACCATGGTGCTCGACGAGTCGACCCGCACGCATCTCGAACTGTTCGAAAGTCACGAAGATCGGAGTCGCCGTGGCACGTTGATCGAATTGCTCGACGGAAGCGTGACGCCACTGGGCGCGCGGCGAATCGCGCATTGGTTGCGATATCCGTTGCTACAGACGACCTCGATTCAAGAGCGACAAGAAGGCATCGGTTATCTCGTCGACCGCGACCGGCCGCGCGCGCGCTTGCGAGATGCGCTTGCCAAGGTGCGTGACCTCGACCGAATCCTGACCAAGGGAATTCGGCCCACAGCTGTGCCCCGGGACCTAGGGCTGCTGCGCGACTCGCTCGCGGCTTTGCCAGACGTCTGTGCAAGCTTGGGTGGATCGTCTGAAGAAGGCGATGCACTCCTTGGCAACGACTTGCCCGCAGCACTTTCGATGCCCACTCCACTGCCCGAACTGTCGCAGTTGCTTCAGGACGCCTTGATCGATGATCCGCCCGTGATCGCGCGTGGGTCGCGAGGGGCCGGCGAAACGGGATACATCCGCGAAGGATATCGGAGCGACCTCGATAGCCTGCGCGAAAGCGCAACCAAGGGCCGGGAATGGATCGCCGGGCTCGAAGCCGAAGAGCGGAAGCGCACAGGCATCAGCACGTTGAAGGTCAAATTTCACCCGGTGCACGGCTATGCGCTGGAAGTGTCGAAGACCCAGCTGGCGAAGGTCCCCGAGGATTACGAGCGCAAGCAGACGCTCGCCAACGTCGAACGCTTTACGACTTCGGCACTCTCTGAAATGCAGGGCAAGGTGATGGGCGCCAACGAGCGGGCCGCTGCGCTTGAGCGCGAAATTTTTGAAAGTGTTCGTCTCGAAGTCGTCGAGTCGGCCTCGGCGATTCGTTCGGCGGCTTCGGCGGTTGCGACAGCCGACGCGCTCGCCGCATTAGCGGAAGTCGCGCGACGTGAGGCTTGGGTTCGCCCTGAAGTCCACGACGGAGAAACGATCGAAGTCAGCGCCGGACGACACCCTGTGGTGGAAGCGCTGTTAAACACGGCGCACGGTGAAGGGTTCGTTCCCAACGACACGAGTCTCGATCCTGCGGATGCGCAGATCCTTTTGCTGACCGGGCCGAACATGTCCGGTAAGAGTACCTACCTTCGTCAGGTTGCCCTGATTGTGTTGATGTCGCAGATGGGAAGCTGGGTACCGGCAGAAAGCGCGCGGGTTGGTGTAGTCGATCGAATCTTTACCCGGGTCGGCGCGTCAGACCGACTTGCCCGGGGTGAGTCGACCTTTATGGTGGAAATGCGCGAAACGGCAGAAATCTTGCGGGGAGCCACGCGAAGCAGCCTGCTGATTCTCGACGAGATCGGGCGAGGCACCAGCACCTTTGATGGCTTGTCGATCGCATGGGCGGTACTCGAACATCTCCACGACACGCCGGGGCTGTGCGCGCGGACGCTTTTCGCCACGCACTATCACGAACTCACCGACCTGTCCCGCACTCGGCCGCGGGTCCGCAACGGCCACTTCGAGGCCCGGGCATGGGAAGACGAGGTAGTTTTTTTGCGCCGGCTCGTGACGGGCGGGGCGAGTCGTTCTTACGGCATCGCAGTGGCTCAGCTCGCCGGTTTGCCGCAACCCGTCATCGCCCGCGCACGCCAGATTCTGAAGAATCTCGAAGGCGGCGAACTCGACCCCCAAGGCGTTCCCCGGCTGGCGAAGGAAGCGGGTACGGTCGCCGATGCGCCAGATCAACTTTCGTTTGCGCTCGGAGGCATGGCGCCGAGGCCACCGGAAGAAGACGAAGTCTTGAACGCGCTGCGCGAGTTGGACCCGAATGTAACGACTCCCGTCGACGCCCTGGTTGCTTTGACCGCATTGCGCGAACGCTTGAGCAACTCGGGTGACTCTTGATGAGGCTGCCGCACCCATCCGCGCGAATTGTTGCCGCAATCGTCTGCGTTTTGTTGATGCCGATTTTGATGGGCGCCAAACGTCCGCCTGGACTTGGCGACGTGAAGGACGTTCGAAGCTGGTCGTACGACGACTACACGCGCGTCGTTGTCGAACTTACGCGGCCGGTCGAGACCGAGGTCAAGCGGCTTAAGGCCGACGCAAAGTCGGGGCGACCGGATCGGCTGTACCTCGATCTGTCGGGCATCTGGGTAGGAAAAGACTTCGAGAACGGCATTCCGATTCAGGACGGGCTGTTGAAGACCCTACGCCTTGGACAGAACACGCTGACGAAGAGTCGGTTGGTAATCGACCTGCAGCGGTACGAACGGCATCGCATGTTGGTGCTGCGTTCCCCACATCGCATTGTGGTGGATGTTTACGGTCCGCGTACGGGTGAGGCAGCAGTGTTGCCAGAAGGCAGCAATGGGACAAAGCCGAATTCAAGGCTGTCGATTCCGCTGCGTCGAATTCAAACTGTTGTGATTGACCCGGGGCATGGCGGCAAAGATCCGGGTGCGATCGGCGTCGGCGGGCTGCGGGAAAAGGACGTCAACCTGAGGCTCGCAAAGATGCTTGGGACACGCCTTGAAGCGCTCGGCTTTGAAGTCGTCTTTACGCGCAAGAGTGACAAGACGCTGAGCCTCGAAGAACGCACGGTAACCGCCGAGGCCGCACGCGGTGACATATTCGTTTCGGTGCACGCGAATGCATCCACCCGCAAGGCGACCCGGGGTATCGAAATTTATTCCCTCGACGAAAATCACGAGCGCCACAGCCTCGACGTGGCCGCACGGGAAAACGGCGTCCGTCGCAGTGAGGTCGATTCTCTTCAGCGCGCCATGGCGAAGTTACACGTGCATGAAGCCTCGGAACATTCGGTTCGCCTCGCAAATGCGGTTCACGACTCCCTCATGCCCGGTTTGCGCAAGAATTACAGCGGTGTACCCGATCTCGGCGTGAAGAAGGGGCCGTTCTACGTGCTCTTCCTGTCGAGCATGCCCGCAATCTTGCTTGAGAGCGGCTTCCTGACTAACAAACACGATGCGCGTTTGTTGCGAAGCAAGGCCTATCTTGAAGCGATGGCAGACCACGTGGCAACCGGGCTCGGCGACTACAGACGGCAGGGCGATCAATTGTTCAGCAGCAGGTCGGCTCAATGAGTGCTGCCCCGAGCGCCGCACCCGTTGTCGAAGAAGTGCTCCCCGAACTTCGGAGCTGTGGCCCGAAACCTGAGCGCGGTGTGCCGGCGAAAGTGCGCACATTTGTCGAGCAAGTCCGGGCGCACCTGATCGAGTTGCACCGCAACCAGGCAACCGGCACCGAAGTCATCGCGACGCATTCGGATCTCACGGACCGGCTCGTGCGAAGGCTCTTTCACTTGGCGGAAGAGAGTTTGCTGTCAGATGGGGGTGAGCTCGAGTCGGGGGTGTGTGTTGTGGCGGTCGGCGGGTATGCGCGTCGCGAGATGTGCATTCATTCCGATGTTGACTTGCTGGTCGTGCATCACGGCGTGCTCTCTCCCTACGTCACGGCGATTAGTGAGCGCTTGCAGTATTGGATGTGGGACGCGGGGCTCACCGTCGCCTGCGCGACCCGCACCCCCGAGCAAACCGTTGAGCTTGGTCGCGAGGACAATACGGTGCGAACTGCAGTATTGACCGCACGCTACCTCTGCGGCGATAGCGATTTCTTTCATAAGTTTAGTGAGACCATTCGGCACGAACTGCTTCCCGACGTTTCGCAGTTCATTGACGACCAGTTCGAAGCGATCTATGCGCGTCACCGGCGCTACGGTGAGTCCGCGTTTCTACTGCAACCCAACATCAAAGAAGGCGTCGGGGGGCTGCGCGACTACCACGCGGCCTTCTGGGTTGCTCGGGGCGCGCAGCTCACCTCGCGAGACTTTGAAGACTTCCTTCACTTTGGCTTGTTGACTGATACGGAGATGGGCGACTACCGCGCAGCGTTGAATTTCCTCTGGCGCGTGCGCAACGAATTGCACCTTGAGTCGGGACGCGCGACCGACCAGATCAGTTTCGAACAGCAGGAACAGATTGCAGAAGCACTCGGCTATGGCCCGATGAGCAACGACACGGAAGAGCTGTCCGTGGAAGTCTTTATGCGCGACTACTACCGGCACGTTCGCAACATCGAGAACTATTCAAAACTCGTAATGGAGCAGTGCCGCGCGCGAGTTGAAAAACGAACCGACAGTCAGGAAGTCAAGGCTGAAGAAGACGGCTTTCAGTTGATTGATGACCACATTGAGATCCCGCACGTACAACATCTTCGAAGCGAACCGGTTCGCTTGTTTACGGTGTTTGACATGGCGCAGCGCCACCAGGTCCCGCTTTCACGCATGGCCCGGCGGATGATCCGCGAAAACCTTGACCTCGTGGACGACTCCTTTCGCGCCAGCCCCGAAGCGCGTGAGGCATTCTTGTCCGTGTTGCGCGGTGAGCATCGCGTGATGCGAAGTCTGGTCACGATGAACGAAGAGGGGCTGCTCGCGGCGTTCATTCCCGAGTGGGAGCACATCGTTTGTCGTTGGCAGCAGGTGATCTATCACACATATACCGTCGACATCCATTCGATCTTTCTGGTCGAAGAACTGCGTCGTCTGTGGCAAGGCAAGTACGAACGCGCGTTGCCCGTGCTCACGGAACTCATGCAGGCCGTTTCCGATCGAGAGGTGTTGTTCCTCGGGTGTCTATTGCACGACATCGGGAAGGGCTTCGGTGGCGACCATTCCAATAAAGGCGTGCCCCTAGCGCAGGTCTGTGTGGACCGGCTGGGTCTTTCCGAGGATCGCGCGGACCGTGTGATCTTCCTTGTGCGTCATCACCTGTTGATGTCTCACCTTGCGCAAAGTCGCGATCTTTCCGACCCGCGTCTAATTCTGGACTTCGCGCAGACGTGTGGCGACCGAAAGAATTTGCGCAATCTCTACCTGCTGACCTTCGCCGACATTCGCGCCTCTTCGGTGGACGCCTGGACGGAGTGGAGGGGGCAACTGCTCGAAGAGTTGTTCGAACGAACCGCCGAACTCCTCGAAAGCGGGAAGAACGATCACAACGCGGCGATCGAATTGATCGACGAGCGTGTCGAGGTCCGACGCAATGGAGCGCGAGCTGAGCTGCGCAATCTCGGGATCGCTGCCGAAAAGATCGAGAACTACTTTGACGTCTTGCCAAGGCGGTATTTCATCGCCCACACGCCGAGGCAGATCGCACGGCACGCGAAGGTGGTGATCGGACAATCGGTAGATCAACCGATCGCGTCGTCGTATCGAGAAATGCGCGGAGGCTTTACCGAGTACGTCTTGTGCGTGCCGGACACGCGCGGTCTCTATTCTGAAGTGGCCGGCGCGCTGACCGCGCATCGGTTCAATATTTTGGGCTCACACGTCTATACATCGAAGACCGGCTTTGCACTTGAGATCTACCGGCTGTCGACGCCTGACGGCGGTCGTGATGAACGCGAATTCGCTTGGCGGGAATTTGAAGGGGCGCTCGAGGGCGTACTCACGGGGGGAACCTGCGCGGAAGCGCTTCTCGAAAACCGCAGGACCCTTCGACAGCCGGCCCGCCCGAGCGTGCGCCGCACCCACAACGTCGAAATCTCGAATGAGGAGTCTGAGTTCTATACCTTGATCGACGTCACCGCCTACGACCGGATCGGCTTGCTTTACGACCTCACGTCGGTGATTGCGCGCTTGGGCTACAGCATCTTTATCTCGAAGGTTGGGACGGTGCTCGACCAAGTGAAAGACACGTTCTACATCAAGGACGCGCGCAGAAAAAAGATCGTCGATCCAGAGGCCCTCGCCAAGTTGCAAGATGAATTGATGAGTGCAGCCTGCGAAGACGGAGACGGCGAGAACCGTGGCGATTGAGTCCATGAGCACGGTGGTGGATGCCTTCCTGGCCCACGCTCAGCTCGAAAAGGGTTTGGCGCGAAACACGATCATTGCGTACTCCCGAGATCTGGAACGCTTTGTAGCGAGCCTTGGGAACGTCGCCCCGTCGAAACTGACGCGCGAGCACGTACGCGACTTTGTCAGTCGGCTTGAAGCGGACGGGCTCAGTGCCGCGAGTCGGGCGCGAGCCTTGGTTGCGGTGCGCAGGTTGCTGAAGTTCATGTGTGCGGAGGATTTGTTGGAAGATGACCCGAGCCGGGGCGTGATGAGTCCGAAGGTCGGGCGTGCGCTTCCGCGGGTGCTCGCCCCAGACGAAACCCAAGCGTTGATTTCTGCCTGCGGCGACAAAGGCCCCCTCGCATTGCGCGACCGCGCCATGCTCGAGGTTTTGTACGGCGCGGGCCTAAGAGTCAGCGAACTGGTGCAGTTGCCGCTCAGTGGCCTGGACCGGCGCGGGGGGATGTTGCGCGTGGTAGGCAAGGGGGGGCACGAGCGCATCGTTCCATTGGGTGAACTCGCTTTGACCGCGATCGAAGAGTATCTCGATCATGCACGCGGTGGCCTGCTTGTGAAGGCGGGTGATCGGACTCACGCGCTGTTCGTGACTCGACGAGGCGGGGCGATGACGCGTCAAAACTTTTTTGCCTTACTGCGCAAGTTGGCATTGGCAGCGGGAATCGATCGAGAGCGCGTGTCGCCACACGTCTTGCGGCATGCATTTGCGACCGACTTGCTCGAAGGAGGCGCTGACCTTCGCTCGATTCAAATGATGCTTGGGCATTCTGATCTTTCGACCACGGAAATTTACACCCACGTCGGGCGCGGACGATTGAAAGACACCGTCGATCGCCATCATCCGCGCGGCGCCGGGGCGGGTGGGAGCGGCAAGGCGAAGAACACGACGAAGCCGCGGGCCAAGCCCGCAGGGCCGCCCGGGTCCGGGAAGTCGAAGTGACCGAATTCGCGACCCCAGAGCTCGACGTTGTGATTCCCGACGATCTCGCGAAACCCCTCGATCGCTTGCGCGACGCCGCGAGTGAGTTGGGCATTAGCCTGTATCTCGTTGGCGGGCCGGTGCGGGACTGGTTGTTGCAAAGACCGCTTGTCGACATCGATCTGTTGATCGCGAATGGCAACCCCAAGTCGATTGCAACGCTGGTGCGCAAGGGTTTTGGCAAGGACGCAAAGGTTCGCGAGCATCCGCAGTTTGGAACGATGAGCGTCGAAATAGGGGAACACCGAGTCGACCTCGCGACTCTTCGCAAAGAGAAATACCCGCGGCCCGGGGCGCTGCCTGTAGTCAGTCCGGGAACGCTCGAGGACGACCTCAGCCGACGTGACTTCAGCGTGAACGCGCTCGCGCTTCCGTTGCGCAAGGGCGGAGGCGAGGAACCGATTAGCGTCATTGATCTCGGTTCGGGGCTGGTGGATCTAGGCGAATCGACACTGCGGGTCTTTCATCCGCGAAGTTTTCACGACGATCCAACGCGCGCACTGCGCGCTGCGCGACTTGCCGCTCGGCTCGGTTTTGGCCTCTCGCGTGGTGCACGGTCTGCGTTACGAGACGCATTACGTGACGGCGCGTTCGGGGGCGTGAGTGGCGACCGGCTGCGTCGCGAATTCATCAAGCTATTTACGGATTGTGCAGTGGGCGGACATCCGAGTATCGCACTCGTCCACTTGGACAAATGGCACGTGCTCGCGGCGTTGGAGCCGGGCCTTTGTACCCATGCGAGTTCACGCGCTCCGCTTCGTCGTCTCGAGAAGGTTTTGGCGACACCGCAGTGGCGCGTCCGCGAACATCGTCCGTGGGTTGCTGGATTGTGTCTTTGGTTGTCGCCACTGTCAGCTCCGCTGCGACGGAGAACGCTTGCGCGGCTTGGTGTTCGGGGAGATACCAGCGTGCGGGTGCTCGACTTTGCGAAGTCGTGTCAGCGTTGGATCAAGGAGTTGAAAGGGACCCGTGGCAGGGGCGCAGTGGACCTTGTGTTGGCGGAGCTCGACGAAGATCAGCTGCTCGCGCTCTATGCGACTTGTGAGCCGCTGCTGCGCCGTCGGGTTGTCCGTTGGGCCGCGGAAGATCGCGACACTCGCATTCCAGTGTCGCCTCGCGATCTGTTGAACGCGAATCTTTCGGGGCCGGTGGTTGGGGTGGCGTTGGCTCGGATTCGGGCGGCTTATCTTAATGGGGAAGTGGCGAATCGCGAAGAAGGCTTGGCGTTGGCTCGGGAGATTTTGCGGCGTAGTGAGGCGGGGAAGAGGGGAAGGCGGCCTAAGGATGCTGGCCGTAACTGAGAAGTTTCTTTTTGAAGTATTTGGGACGCGTCAGGTACGCGAGGGGGATTAGAAGCGCCACCACTTGGATTGTTTTTTTAGGCGGGGGCCGCAGCGGGTGAGTTGGGTTCTGTATTGGATTGCGCGGGTGTTGACGCGGCTGGCGGCGTTTAAGAGCCATTGTTTTTTGAGGTGGGTTCCGCGGGTGAAGCCTCCGGCGCCTTCGTGGTACGCGAGGTAGAGGGTTCCGGCGTGGGTCTTGTCGATATTTGCATGGGCGGCGACTCGGTCCAAGTACCAGCCGACGAATCGGGTGGCGTCGCCAAAGCGGTCGCGGCGGGCGAGGGACTTCGCTTCGACGCGCCGGTACAGATCCCATGTTGAGTCTAGTACTTGGGCGTAGCCGTAGGCCGAAGAGGGGCGAGTCCACGGGATGAAGCCGAGGAGCTTCTTTCGTGGTGGGCGTGCCGAGGCGCGGAAGCTCGACTCCTGGAAGATCACCGCCATTTGGGTTGCCTGGTCGATGTTCCAGCGCTTTTCCGCTGCGAGGGTGGAGCGATACCAACCGGGGCGCTCGGTGAAGACCTCGCACAGGTCGCGAGGGTTACGCGGTGGTGTGACGCAGCCGGGTAGCCACCACGCAACCGCGGTGACGGCCCCAATCACAACCATCGTTCGAACCCATTGTTTACGGCGGCCAGGAGTCAAGAACGAAAGCTAACGCGGGCGACGACTCGGCGTTGATCCTGCGCAACGAATAATCCATACTGGGGCACGTCCCCCTCGGTCTAAACCATGGTTTCAACGCGGCGCGCGCGGCACGCGGCAACCGTAGAACCAACCGACGCACTGATCCCGCTGAACTTCGAGCCACAATCCGCACCCGCAATTACGCCGCACGCATCGACCTACCTGGAGCCGCCGATCGGTGGCGACTGCGCGAGGAGCCAAATGAGTCAGACGGAATCCCAAGAGCCCCAGGCGGCTGACGTTCCCACCGAAGGCGCAGGTGAACTCGCACAGCCGGCTGGGGAGGCGACTGGACAGGCGGAAAGCGCAGTGAGCGCTGCGCCCCCTGGATATGGCGTCAAGTTGCAAGCGTTTGAAGGCCCCCTCGACTTGCTTCTGCACCTCATTCGGCAGAATGAAGTTGAGATCACAGACATTCCAATCGCGCAGGTTGCAGCGCAGTATCTCGAGTACCTCGAGATCATGCAGTCCCTCGACATCGACATCGCCGCCGAATACCTCGTGATGGCCGCGTCGCTTGCGCACATCAAGTCGCGCATGTTGCTACCGCCAACCGACGAAGAAATCGAAGAGGACGACATCGATCCGCGTGCCGAACTCGTCGCACGCTTGCTCGAATACCAACGCTACAAAGAAGTCGCCGACGCGTTGGGAAAAAAGCGGTGGCTTGGTCGCGACGTTTACGACGCGAACGGCATGGGGCTAGAGAAGGTTCCGGAAGCCGAGCGAGAGATCGAAGTCGGCCTGTTCGAATTGATCGAGGCGTTCCGCGTGGTCGTGCACCGACCGGACGAAGAAGTCCTCACCAACTTGCACGTCGTCGAGTCCGAAGAAATTACCGTCCGCGATCAGATGGTGTTCGTGATGAAGACGATTGGCGGGCATGAATCCGTCGACTTCATGCAGCTCTTTACGTCGGTGGGTGGAGGTCGTCCTTCGCGAACCGTATTGATCGCGACGTTCTTGGCCGTCCTCGAACTTACGCGGCTCGAAGCACTTGCCATTTACCAGGGCGTCAACGACGAAGGGGTACCGGAGGGCGGTATTCGTTTGCGGGCCGCATCCGATTCGGCCGAGATTGCCTGGGAAGATCGAATCACCGAACTCATGTGAGGCACCATCATGGAACGTTCTGAACAGTTGAGAGTTGTGGAAGCTTTGGTCCTGGCATCGCCGGAACCGCTGTCTGCCACGCGAGTTGCCCAAATTGCACCGGAATGCACTCCGGCGTTGGTGACGGAACTCGTTGCGGAACTCAACGAGCAATATCTGAAGACCGAGCGCGCTTTCGAAATCTGGGAAGTCGCAGGTGGTTACCAAGTGCGCACCCGCGCCGAATTTTCTGGCTACTTGCAGAAGCTTCAGAAGCAACGACCCCTTCGTCTTTCGGGGGCTGCCCTCGAAACGCTTTCGATCGTGGCGTATAAGCAACCTGCCACGCGCGCAGACATCGAGCACGTGCGCGGGGTCGACGTTGGGGCTGTGGTCAGGAGTTTGCTCGAACGCGGGCTGATGAAGATCGATGGCCACAAGGAAGTTCCCGGTCGTCCGATGCTTTACTCAACAACGCGACGCTTCCTCGAAGTGTTCGGTCTCCAATCGATCAAGAACCTGCCTGCGTTGCGCGAGCTTGAGGACTTGGCTCGCGAGCACGGGCTGGTAAACCCGGACGCCACCGATGCTGCGGAACACACGGATGCCGAAGACAGTGCAGAAGAGGGTGGCGAGGGGGTGGTTGACGGTGAAGATGAGCGGCTCGACCTAGGCGCTGAAAGTTTGGAATCCCCTGACATCGATGTAGAGGCCTCGTTCCAAGACGACGCGCAAGACGCGCAGGCCGACGATGACGATGACGGCGGTGCCCAAACACGCACAATCGAAATCGTGAGCGAGCGAGACGTTCTCGAAGGAGAATTAGACCCGGACGGGGAAGAGCCTGAGATCGTGCTCCCCTCAAGCGAATAGGGATGGCTGCAAAGATCTCTCCGCGGGGCGCAAAGTCAGAGGCGGGTTCAAACTCAAAGCCGAAGGCCAAGTCACCGCGCCACACGCGCAAGAAAGCGGCCCGCAAGGCCGCGCCGAGTAAAGCGGCGAAACCGCGCGCGGTCGACTCCGGTGCTTCAAAGAGAGCCCCTGCTTCGGCGCCCACCGATCTCGCCGGGATTCAGGTGCGTATTCAAAAGCTCCTCGCGGCGGCAGGCTTCGGATCTCGTCGCAAATGTGAAGAGCTGATCAGCCAGGGCCGGGTTCTGGTCAACGGCAAGCTGGCGAAGCTTGGCGACACCGCGGATCCGGGTAGCGACGACATTCGGTTCGACGGCGAGCGCTTGGTTGGCGATAAGCCTGTTTACTGGGTCGTGCACAAGCCGGAAGGCGTGATCACGTCGTCGCGCGACCCGGAAGGACGCGCGACGATTCACAGTCTCATGCCGCCAAAAGGTCCGCGTATGTTTCCGGTCGGACGTCTCGACCTCGGGACTTCGGGGCTCGTCTTGATGACGAACGATGGCGACATGACTCAGCGCTTGCTCCATCCATCACTCGGCAACGAGCGAGAGTACCGGGTGACGTCGAAGGGTTGTGTTAGCGAGAAGGCCTTTCTTCGATTGCGTGCGGGGATTCATCTCGAAGACGGCAAAACGAACAAGACCGAAGTCAGCGCGATTCGCTACGACCCTAAGACGGATACAACCATGTTTACGTTGATGTTGAAGGAAGGACGAAAGCGCCAGATCAGGCGTTCGATGTTGATCTTGAAATTTCCGGTCAAGAAGTTGGTGCGCGTTCGCATGGGGCCCCTGCATCTCGGTCGGCTCCCGCGCGGTGCGGCACGTCCCCTGCGCGACGAAGAGATTCGCGAATTGCGCGTGCACGTGGCTGGCTTGGTAAAGAGTCCGACACCGAGGAAGAAGCGGCCGGTCAGGCGGTATACATCGAAACCGCGCTGATCCCCTCTGGGTAATGCGGCTAGAAGCGTGGCGGAAAAGTCTGAATTTCAGGGTCGCCCCAGAGCCTCATTTCGTGTGCTCCCTAATTCGCTGGGGGGAGACGATGCAAGGCAAGCGTTCGGCGCAAGGCGGTCTGCTACGAGCAGATACGATGTAGATGCAGCACGATGGCGAACAAGCCAAGGCGTTGCAGAAGCATGCGGTAGAGAACTCCGAACGGGACCTCGATCGCATCCTCGGCCATACGGCCTATGGCGACTCGGAGCCCCGGGAAGGTCTGGCTTCGCTCGGTGCGAAGTTCATTGTCAAGGTCCCACCCGGCCTCTAAAACCGCCATTTGTCGGCCACTCTTCTAATCTCCGATGACGCGCCCCACCATGACGAGCAACCAGCAATTGAAGCCCGCCACTGCGCCGCCAAGCGTGGCCCGCACCGGTGAGAGCATTTCAGAAAAGTAGACGTAGCCAGCGATCGCTCCACCCACTACCGCGACCGCCAGAACCACCATGGCGATGGGATGCTCTTGGACAAACGAGTCTGTTTCGCTGTCGCTCTCGTCCGTGTCGTCGACGGCATCATTTGCGTCTGGCATATCACCCCTGTTTTACTCGCGTATGGGCGCGCTGAACGCGCTCAAGCTAGCCCAGTTGCTAGGCTCCTCGAGGCATTTACAGCGCACCGCAACGATAGGATGCGAGTTCTTCTCAGCCATTTTCGCGGTCAGTCAAGGAGGCTTGAATGAGTGAGTCAGCCACGAGTGAAAGTTCAACGGCCGCCGCCGCGCGGGCACTCACGTCAAAGAAAATCATTTCGTCCGATAGCCACGTCTGCGAACCCGAAGGTTGCTACGACGACATCGACCCGAAGTACTACGACATGCGACCGACCTACAAGGTTCATGAAGGCCTCGGTCCGTGCTACATCATTCCCGACCTGCAGATGCCCGTGCCGATGAGCATGATCAATGCGGCAGGCCGCAAGCCCGAGGACATTCAAAACTTCAAGCTGCAATGGGAAGATCTCGAGCCCGGCGGCTGGGACCCGAAGGAGCGCCTCGTCGCCCAAGATAAAGACGGCATCTACGCCGAGGTCATCTATCCGAGTGTCGGCATGGTGCTCTGCCTGCACGACAGCATTGATTACAAAAAAGCGTGCTTCGATGCCTACAACCGTTGGCTCGCCGAATTCTGCGAAACAGCGCCGAAGCGTTTGCTCGGCATCGGGCAAGCTTCGGTTCGCACGATCGAAGAGGGCATCAAGGAACTCGAGGAGATCAAGCGCCAGGGATTCTGCGGCGTCATGATCCCGGGAGATCCGGCGGTCGAAGACTACGATCACCCGTGCTACGACCCTTTCTGGGAAGCCGCGATCGACCTCAACCTCCCGATCAGCTTTCACATCCTGACCAGCAAGTCGGACGATTTGATGACTGGACGCCAAAGCCGCGGGCCGAAGATTAATTCGTTCATGCAGCTCGTCCGCGGCAACCAGGACATTATGGGGATGTTCTGTTTTGGAGGCGTATTCGAGCGTCATCCCAAGCTCAAAGTCGTGTGTGTCGAGGCCGACGCAGGTTGGGTGCCGCACTTCACCTACCGGATGGATCACGCCTACAAGCGCCATCGTTTCTGGATGGAGACGGGCGCGATCCAACGTCTGCCGAGCGAGTACTTCTACGAGAACATCTACGTCACGTATCAGGACGATGCCGCGGCAACTCGGAACGTGGACGAACGCGTGCTGCGCCGGGTGATGTGGGCCAACGACTTTCCGCACAGCGACTCGACTTGGCCGTGGTCAATGGAGATCCTAGGCAAGCTCACCGCTGGGCTCCCCCAGGAACAAAGAGATTGGATTCTCCACGACAACGTTTCGGCGCTGTACGGACTCGACAGCTAACACGGGCCGGCGGTTTTGAACCGCGGCCTATAGTTCGCTTGAGAACAGTGCGAGGGTTCGCGCCCAGGAGTCCTTTGCGGAGCCTGCGTGGAAGGACGAGCGTTGATCACAGTTAAAGCCGTGGTCGGCACCCGGGTAGACGACGACTGCGTGGCCTGTGCCCGATTCGTCAAGGGCTTTGCGGATCGCATCAACTTCAGGTTCGGGGATCATCGAGTCCTGTCCGCCGAAGTAGCAGACGAGCTTGCCCGAAATGTTCCCGCTGCGGGAAACCGTTGGAGCGCCGCCACCGGGACCCGCCGGCGCCGCAATGCCGCCGCCGTAGTATGAGGCTGCTGCCTTTATGTCGGTTTCGCAGGCGGTGAGGTAGGTCATGTGTCCACCGATACAGAACCCCATGGCGCCAATGCTCTCACCTTTGACGTCCGAGCGTGCGCGTAAAAACGCGATGGTGTCCTTCGCGTCGGTGATCATCGTGTCGGCATGTAGTTGGCCGTGGTGCTTCATGCCTTCCGCCATGCCGTCATCGTTGTATTCCAATTCGATGCCGGGGCCGGTGCGGTGAAAGTAGTCGGGCGCGATCGCGACATATCCCTCGGCCGCAATACGATCGGTGACGTCGCGAATGTGCGCGTTGACGCCAAAAATTTCCATATAGACCAAAACAGCAGGGAGCGTGGCGTCGCCTTCAGGACGGGCGAGGTAGCCCCCCATGGTGCTGCCACCGCTGACGGGAATTTCGACTGACGCGGTTTCGAGAGCCATAAATGAAGCCTCCAATTTTCGAGGGTAATATTTCGCAGGGCCGCACTCTAACTCAGCCCAAAGCACCGTGATATGCTGACCGCATGATCATTGCCTCTCTTGAGATTGCCAAAGAAGACTTCGAAGCGCAGACGGGTTGGGTGCTCAAACCCGAAGGTGCGTGCAAGGGCGACCGTTGCGTTCCACTCCCCGCACTCGACCCGGCCGCGAAGACCGTAGACATTCGACTCCTAAGCGCGGCGCTCGGGATGCCAATCGTGGAAAACGCGGGGCTTGGCCTCTACGCAGTGGGGCCCGAATCCGGGGGCCCACTCCTTGCCGGGGCTGAGTGTCCGGACATCACCCTTCCGGATCTCGACGGGAACGAAGTTTCGATCTCGTCTTTTCGCGGCCGGAAGGTTGTGATTGTAAGTTGGGCATCGTGGTGAGGCTGCAAAGCTGACCTGCCCGGGTGGCAGGCGATTGCGGAAGAGCTGAAGCCTTTGGGCGTCGAACTCGTGACGGTTGCGATGGACACGCAAGGCGCCGACACGGCGAGGCCGTGGATCGAAGCGGCGGAGCCCTCGCATCCGTCCCTCATTGATCGTGCTCACCAGTTGGGTGCGAAGCTCGGCATCAACAACGTCCCCATGTCTGCATGGATCGACGAGGACGGAATGCTCGTGCGACTCGGCGACGCGGCGTTTACCCGCGAAAGCCCGATGAGAAAAATGGAAATCACAGACGACATCCCCGAACCGCTCCGCGTCGTTCTCACCGAAGCGAAAAAAATTCAGACGGATCACGAAGCCTATCTTGGTGCGTTACGTGATTGGGCCGCGAAGGGGGCGGACAGTCAGTTTGCGCTTACGCCGGCCGAAGTTCTGGACCGCGCGGGTGGGCGCGACTTCGACACTGCGAAAGCTGCAGCCTGCTTCGAACTTGGCCAGCACCTCTACCGAGGCGGAAACGAAAGCGAGGCGATCCCGTACTGGCGGGACGCGCATCGCCTGGATCCCAGCAATTGGACTTACAAGCGACAGGCATGGTCGATCGCCGACCCCAACCAGGGGCCGACCGAGCACTACGAAGGCAACTGGATTGACGACGTCAAAAAGCAGGGCGGCGGCGAAGCGTACTATCCGTTGTTTGAGGTTTGATCGCGGAGTCATAGATCAGCTGGCGCTGGATGCCACATTGACTGAAAATGAAACGGCACCACAACCCATCGAGGTTGCGGTGCCGCTTTAGTCTTGATGACACGAAGCCAGGGTTCGGAGTTTTTACTCGAAACTACGCGAGCCCCGAAAAATCGAGCTGGCCCGTCGTCATGAAGGCGTTGAAGCCCATGTCGACGTTGAGGTTCACGCCGTTGACGTAGCGCGACCCGTCAGAGCCGATGAAGGCCAAGGTCATCGCAATGTCCCGGGGCGATGCGATCGTTCCGCCAATCTGATCGATGGTCCAGTTCATGGTCTTCTCGGTCATCGTCTTGTTGAAGTCCGGGAGGAGCGGAGTATCGATCGGGGCAGGGCACACACTGTTCGTTCGTACCTGACTCGCGAGTGTCGCTCGCGCGCTCTTCATCGTATAGACCTGCACGCATTCTTTCGAAAATGCGTAGCCGTCGCCGATTCGTTCTTTGTGCTCAATGCACCAGCCGCCAAACTCGGCACGGTCATCAATCGCGATGCAGTCGAGGACGTCTTGTAGATGACCGGGCCATTGGCCACCGGCGATTGATGCCGTGTTGGCGATGGCACCGTCCTTCACGATCTGCGGGAGCAAGCCTTCGGAAAGCTGTCGAAGCCCGAGCCAGTTGACGGCCATGACGTCTTCGACGGGGTGCGTTGCCGCGATGCCGGCGTTGTTGAACAGCACATCGATGGGACCGTCGATGGCGTCGATCGCTGCGGCGACTGAGTCTTCTTTTCCCATATTGGTTTCGATGAACTGAGAGATTTTGCCTTCAGGCTTCTTGATGTCAAGTGCGATGACTTCAGGGCCCCCGAGTTCTGCGAGTACGTCGAGAAGAGCGGCGCCAACGCCTGAGTAGGCACCGGTGAGGACGACGCGCTTGTTGGAATAATCAAAGGGGTGTGACATTTGAGGGGCTCCTTGAGAGGGTCGGTTGCGAGGCGCGACTCTATCACGAAAAAGATTTTTCGATCCACAAACGCGAATACTGATTGGTACAGTTCCGTGCTTGGTTAGGGCTCGTCCAGTTCGGACGCGCGGAATCGAATGGGGAAGCTGGAATGTCCGAAGAGATGAAGGCAAAAACAATTGAGGCGCTCGAGAACGGAATTCCGTTCGTGCAGCGGTCGGGCATCAAAGTGCTCGAACTCGAGCGCGGTTACTGCAAGTTGATGATGCCCTACGAGCCGAACATCAATCACGTGGGCATGATGTACGCGGGGGCGCTTTTTACTCTCGCTGAAATTCCGGGCGGGGCGATTTTTGTCTCTACGTTCGACAACGCGAAATTCTTTCCGATTGTCCGTAACCTAGAGATTAAGTTCGTGAAGCCTGCGATGACGGACATCACCGTCGAAGTTCGCCTCTCGGAAGAAGATGCCGTGGAGATCGCCGCCCGAGCGGAAGCAGACGGCAAGGCCAACTATGAGTGGGACTGTGAGCTGAAGAACGCCGACGGAGAAGTCGTTTCGGTTGCCACGTGCAAGTACCAGATGCGCGTGTTTCAGAAGAAGTAGAGCCCCAATGAAGCTGCGTCCCGGAGACCTTGATCTTTCGAACCCCAAGACGTTTGTCGAGGGTGTGCCGCATGACTATTTCCGTATGCTGCGCGAAGAAGCGCCGTTGCACTTTCAGAGCGAGTTCAAGATCCCGTCGCTAAAACGCGGACCAGGTTTTTGGGCCGTGACTCGCTACGAAGACGTCGACTTCATTTCGAAGCATGCAGAACTGTTTTCGTCCGAGGCAGAAACCTGCTTTCTCGTGACACCGCCACCCAATGCGGTGCGCGACATGCAGGGGCAGCTAATCAACATGGACCCGCCGCGACACACCGAGTTGCGGAACCTGATGAACGGCTCGTTCAAACCATCGCGCGTGAAGGAGATGGAGTCGGCAACGCAGGGTATTGTGAACGATGCCCTTGACCCCATTACTGGGGCATCGTCATGCGAATTCGTGGAGGCGGTTTCGGCGCCCGTTTCGCTGCGTGTACTCACCCACTTTTTGGGGGTACCGGACAGTCATTCGAAGCGTTTCTTTCGTTGGACGAATCGCCTGATCGGTGAAGACGAGCCCCGCTTGCCCCAAGTGCTGCTCGGCCGGTTCTCGTTGTTGCAGCTGCTTTTCTATGCGACGCGACTGGCGCGCAGACGTCGTCACAAACCCGAAGACGACATCTATTCAAAGTTGGTGGGGGGCAAGCTCCGCGGCTCACCAATGGAAAATAAGCAGTTGGGGATGAACTTCTTTTTGCTAGTCATCGCCGGCAACGAGACGACCCGCAACGCCTTGTCTGGAGGAATCCAAACCCTTTGCGAACACCCGGAGCAACTTGCGCTCCTGCGCAGTGACATGTCCCTCATGCCCTCCGCGATCGAAGAGATGCTCCGCTGGGTCACACCCGTGATGCAGTTTCGCCGCACAGCGACCCAAGATGTGAAGGTTGGCAATCAGCTGGTGCGTGCCGGTGAGAAGGTCGTCGTCTACTACGGCTCGGCAAATCGAGATCCCCGCGTGTTTGACAAGCCAGACGTGTTTGACATCACCCGCAAGCCGAACCCCCACCTGGCCTTTGGTGCGGGGACGCATTTCTGTATGGGGAGCCACATGGCGCGTCTTGAAATGCGGCTCACGTTGACTGAGTTCTTGAATCGCTTTCCGAACGTTTCGATGTCGGGCCCGGCGGAGCGTATTCATTCGAACTTCATCAGCGGCATCAAGCGGCTGCCGCTGGCGTTGGTCTAGCAGGCTACTCAGCGCTCGTTGCTTCGATCGCCACAGCGCAAAACTTAAACTCGGGGATTTTGCCATCGGGATCAAGTTTGTCTGTCGTCAAGATGTTTGCTCCCGCCTCGCGAAAGTGAAACGGGATGAAGATCGAACCGGGCTGGGTCGCGGTCTCGATGCGCGCCGCCAATCGAATGTTCCCGCGACGCGAGCGAACTTCGATCCAGGCACCGGGCTTGATGCCTTGGGCAGCCGCATCTTCGGGGTGCACAGATACAAACGCCTCGGGCTCGATCGCATCGAGAGCCTTGGAGCGGCGAGTCATGCTGCCCGTGTGCCAGTGTTCGAGCACCCGGCCCGTAACGAGGATGAAAGGGTAGTCGTTGTCCGGAAGTTCATCCGCACCGCTGTGCTCCGCAGCGACGAAGCGCGCGCGACCGTTTGCCGTCGGAAATCCTTCGCCGAACATCACGACGGTGCCGTCGGAGTGATCGGGGTCCGGGCAGGGGTAGAGCTTACCCGTTGGGCCAAGGTTCTTGTGGGCGAGACCGCGATAGCTTTTGCCCGTGGACACGAGTTCGTCGAATATGTCTGCGGGTCCGTCGTAGTCCATCGCGTAACCCATGCGATTTGAGATGTCGCAGATGATTTCCCAATCGGCGCGGGCAGAGCCGGGAGCATCGATCACGGTGTTTCCAAGCTGCACTCGCCGGTCGGTGTTGGTGTAGCTGCCTGGTTTTTCCAAAGCGCTGGTTGCGGGCAAGATCACGTCGGCGAATTCGGCGGTCTCCGTCATGAAGATGTCCTGCACGACGAGAAAATCGAGATTGCCGAGACCCTCGCGCACTTTGTTGGTGTTGGGGTCACTGAGGAATGGGTTCTCACCGAGGATGTACATTCCGCGGACAATGCCTTCGAGTGCGGCCTGGACGATTTCAGTGGTCGTGAGGCCGGGGTTCGGGTCGAGTGTCGTTCCCCAGTGCTCTTCGAAGCGCGTCCGCGTTTCTTCCGATTCCACCGGTTGATAGTCGGGATAACTCATTGGGATCAAGCCGGCATCCGATGCACCTTGCACGTTGTTCTGACCGCGCAGCGGATGCAGTCCCGTACCCGGTCGGCCGACGTTGCCCGTCATCAGACACATGGAGATGATGCAGCGGCAGTTGTCGGTGCCGTGCACGTGTTGGCTCATCCCCATGCCCCAGAACGTGATCGCAGCCTTTGCACGTGCATACTCAATGGCGACCTCGCGAATCGTGTCGGCGGAGATTCCGCAGATCCCCGCAGCGAACTCGGGGGTATAGGCTCGGACGGTGGCTGCGACCGTGTCAAAGTCTTCGGTATGGCGGTCAATGTATTTGCGGTCGATCAGGCCTTCTTCGATGATGACGTGCATCATGGCGTTGTAGAACGCGACGTCGCTGCCGCTACGAATCTGACAGAAACGCCAAGCGTGATCCGCGATCGGGATGTGAATCGGGTTTACAACAAGGAGCTTGGTCCCGCGCGCAGCGGCTTCCTTGAAGAAGGTCGCCGCCACCGGATGGTTCGCGGTTGTATTGCTGCCGGTGATGATCGCGAAGTCAGAATTTTGAATGTCGCCGAAGGTGGTCGTGACTGCGCCCGAGCCGATCATCTGGAGTAGGGCGCTTACCGATGAAGCGTGACAAAGCCGGGTGCAGTGGTCGACGTTGTTGGTTCCGAATACGGCGCGCACGAGCTTTTGAAAGAGGTAGGCCTCTTCATTGCTGCACTTCGCCGAGCCGAAACCCGCAAGTGCACCGCCGCCGGATTGTTCGCGTATATCGAGAAACCTTGTCGCGACGAGATCCAACGCTTCATCCCACGTGGCTTCACGAAAAGCGGGCATCACTTCATTTGGATCGACGAGCCCTCCGGGCTTCCGCCTGCGGCGGTCTGAACTGCGTACCTCGGTTGAAAGCGCGTGCTTGGGGTAGTCGATTCGAATCAAGGGTGTGGTGAGGCGTTCGGGGTGCATCGTGTAGTCGAAACCGTAGCGCCCCTTTACGCAGAGTCTTCCACCACTGCCGGGGCTCTCGCGACCTTCCGCGTATTGAATGCGGTTGGCGGCTCGGTCAGTCTGATAGCGAATCGCACAGCCGACACCGCAGTAGGGACAAACCGAGTCAACGGCGTCGAGTTCTTTCGGCGGCGCGAGTAAGTCGAATGACTTCTCGGTAAGGGCTCCGGTTGGACACGCGGCCGCGCATTCGCCGCAGCTCACGCAACTCGATTCTCCCATCGGCTGATCGAAGTCAAAGCCGATGCGCGTGCTGTGACCCTTGCCTGTTCTTCCCATGACGAGGTTGTGCTGGACTTCGTTGCACGCGCGAATACAGCGGTCGCACAGAATGCAGGCCTGATGGTCGACTGCGATCACAGGGCTGGAATCGTCTTGCGGGCGAGGCACTGGCGCGGCTTGTTCGGGACGCTCGAGTTGCTGCGCACGTGCAAGGGCGACGAGTGCATCGTTTCCCGTCGTGACTTCGCGCGCCGAGGTTTCGGGTTGTTCCGCAAGGAGTAACTGCGTGAGTCCTGTGCGGCAGCGGTCGAGCTTGTCGCTATGTGTAATGACCACCATGCCGGCTTGTACCTCGCGCACGCACGAAGCCGCTAGCGCCCGCTCGCCTTCCACTTCAACCACGCACATACGGCAGACGCCGACGGGCCTTAACGCGGGGTCGTGGCAAAGGGTATGAATTTCTGTGCCCATGTCCTTCGCGGCATTGAACAAGGTGGTGCCTTCAGCGACCTCCACCGCCCGGCCATCGATCGTGAGGGAGACGGTTTTCATTCTTCGTTCACTTCGCTGTTGGTGGAAGATGGAAAGTTGTCGAGCACGCTAATAATCGGGTTTAGGGCTGCTTGTCCAAGGCCACAAATCGATGTTTCCCGAAGGACTTCGTGCAGCGCCGGCAGCTTGGCGAGAGAGGCTCGATCGCCCGTATCAATCAACTTCACCGCTTGCTCGGTGCCAATGCGGCAAGGCACGCATTTGCCGCAAGACTCGTTGCGAAAGAAGGTGGTTAGGTTCTGCGCGAGTTCGATGAGGTTCCGTCCTTTGCTGACCACGATCACAGCACCGGACCCGAGCGCGCTGCCTACGTTTTGTAACGCGTCGAACGTCATGGGGATGTCTGCATGTTCTGCGCTCAAGAAACCTGTGCTTGCTCCACCCGGTAAGAATGCAAGGAGTTCGCCTCCATCCTTGATTCCTCCGGCGCGTTCAACGAGTTGGCGAAGCGTCGTTCCGATTGGGACTTCGAATACGCCCGGGTGCTCCACGTCTCCGCTCACGGAAAAGAATTTGAGGCTTGTTTCAGCGGTCGTGAGGGTGCGCGGAACATGGGCGAACGTTTCGACATTGTTGATGAGGGTTGGTTTCCCGTGAAGGCCCTCGACGCCTGGGTAGGGTGGCTTGTTTCTGGGTTCGCCTCGCCGGCCTTCAAGGGCTTCGAGCAGCGCTGTTTCCTCGCCGAGGATGTATCCACCTGGGGAAACAAAGATCTGAATATCGAAGCTGAAGTCGCTGCCGAATACGTTTTGGCCGAGCGCACCCAAGTCTCGTGCGTGCGTGATGGCACGACGCAAGGCGCCGAGCTCGGGGACGTATTCGTGACGGATGTAAACCCAGCCCTCGCTTGCGCCAATGGCCAATCCCGCAAGGACCATGCCTTCAACGACGAGGTGGGGGAGCTGCTCGAGCAAAACGCGATCTTTGAAAGTGCCAGGTTCGCTCTCGTCGGCGTTGCAAATGACATAGCGCGGGGTCGCGCCTTGAGCCGCGACGAGAGACCACTTGCGTCCGGTTGGAAAGCCGGCGCCGCCCATGCCACGCAATGTCGACCCGGAGAGCGTGTCAATTAGAGATGTCGACGGATCGGCTTCCGAGACTCTCTTCCGCAATTCACCGTAGCGTTCGCCCGCACTTGGGTATGGATCAAGTTGCCATGTCGTCCATTCGCGGGCGTTGGATCCGGTGGGAATCGTTGGCTCTTGCCCTGAAGTGATTGCATCGAGGTGCTCGACGCCCGCCGCGATCGACATCGGGACATCGTCGATCGTACACGCTGGCGCTGCGTCACAACGACCGAGACAAGACACGGTTTCGAATTCGATGTCGGCGTTCAAATCGCATCGCGCTTTCAACGCGTCGAGGGCCGATGCGCCATCGCGCATATGACACGAAAGGTCTCGGCATCCCGCAACACGATGCTTCGGGGGTGGCGTGCGACGCAGGTGCGGGTAGAACGAGCAGAGTTCCTCGATCTTGGCGCGCGGAATTCGCTCGCGTGAGCAAAGCGCAATCAGGTTCTCTTCGGTGAGGTACCCGTGGTCGTGCTGCAGCTCGATGAGGACTTGAAGCAGATTCATCGGATTCGTGTCATTGTGGCGAGCATGGGTTGGACGGGACGTTCAACTTTGGGCGCAGGGCTAGAAGCGATACTGCGCACCCAGTGTAAACGTCGAGTAGTCAAGATCTTTAATTTTGCCGGAAGTCGCCACGTAGGCGGCCGTGAGTCCCACCGATATTCGGGGCGCAATGTAGTAGTCGAAGCCGCCGCCAAAGTGACCTGTGATGCCGACGTCGTCGTCTCGCTTGCTGCCGCTTTGTTCGAAGCGAAATCGCGTGACCCCCGCTCCAAGAAGCACGAAGGGCTGGAAGCGAGTCGTCGTCAAGTAACCCTTGACGTTCCCGTGAAAGGAAAGAATGCTGGCCTCAAGATCCGGATCAAAGTCGTTGGAATTGACGCGGTTCAAGTACTCACATGTCCCTTCGGCCGCGATGTTCGGATGAAATCGATAGCCAACGGTGAGCGCGAAGCCGATCCCGGTTTCGAAGTCGGGATCGTCCGGGTAGTCGTCGAAAGAATCTTCCGAAAGATCCAGGCCTAGGCTCGCGTAGAAACCCATTTTCGGGGTCTCTTCAGCGAATGCCGATGTCGGAATGAACGACAGTGTGAACGTCGTTATCACCAAGACGATTCCGCAAGACAGCGGAACGAAGTGTTTCCTCACGATTCAATCCCCATGGATCACGTTTGTGATCGTTCTTTTCATCGATAGGTCTACGACGGCGGTTGCCGAAACGCGGGGGATACGCCGGCGTGGTGTGGGGATATGCTCGCCAACTCGTGGGCAAATGACAAGCGCAGCGCGACTCAACGGTTTCCGCTGTGGCTCGGAATTTCAGCTGCTCGTAGAAATCCCCGCCAGCGCCAGCGCTTCATTCAAACGCTCCGGCGTATTGCAGTCGACGAAGCTCGACAGTTTAGGGTCGAGGTCACGGCAAAAGGCTTCGTCGACGACACGCGCGCCATCGAGTTGGGCGATCGCACGAGGACGGCGTTCGCCGCGGGCCAGCATTGCGTTAATTTCGTCTGTGAGCGATTTTGCGTAGACCGCACAGGTCGTCATGTAGTGACCATCCAGGTGGGGGATGACGGCGGAGACATCGTGGGCAGCTTCGAGTAGACCGGTTACAAGTGAAGCCTGCAGCAGAGGTACATCACACGAAACCACAAAGGCTTTGTCGGACGCGATCGCATCGAGTCCGGCGGCCAGCCCCGCGAGGGGGCCATTTCCTTCTGCAGGGTCCCGAGCCACTGGGAGACCTAGAGCTTCGTTTGCGGGGAGCTCCTGTCCGGCCCGCGCAACAAGATGAACTTCGTCGACGCACGAGCCGACGATCCCGGCGATGCGCGAGAGCAAACTCTCGTTCCCGAACGCAAGGCTGGCCTTGTCTTGGCCCATGCGTTCAGAAAACCCTCCGCAAAGGATCAGTGCTGCGTGCGACATCGGGCGACTCTAGCAGGCCGCGGAAAACCCCACTCCCGTCGTCATGCACGCGTTTATTCGACTCGCTCTTCGTTGCGAAGACTTGCTGGGGCCAGTCCCCTCTAATTTCCCGCGCCTTGATCGATTCTAAAATCCGCGCACTTGGCTCGGTCCGGAGTTCTTCCGCAGACTCCTAGCGGGTTCGTCCATGTCGAGCTTCCGGCGTATGCTCGCCGCCGATCAGGAAATGACATGAACTCACATGAGGAAACCGGACGATTGACGGATCGCGAACAAGCGAGGGTCACAGTGGGGCAGTGTGTTGACTGTCTACACGCACGACGCCTTACGAGTCGCAAAGGAAGCGACTTCTATCGCTGTCAGAAGGCGAAGCAGGACGACCGACTCATGGATTACCCGCCGCTCCCCGTCCAGTCGTGTCCTGCGTTCGCAAGAGACCCCGCCGTCGTCGATTGAGCGCGGATCTGCAGTCGACTAAGCGCCCGGTGAAAAGTTCACCTGCATTTCCTCAAGTCCGGCGATGAAGTTCGAAGGTCGCAGCGCAAGTTTGGCGCCGTCGGCAACTTCGAGATCCGCCATGCGGGGAAGCACTTCTTCGAAGAACAGCCGCAGTTCGAGTCTTGCGAGGCTTGCGCCAAGGCAGAAATGACGGCCGTAGCCTCCGAATGCGACGTGCTCATTCGGGTTGCGTTCGATGTTGAAGCGGGTCGGTTCGTCGAATACGCGCTCATCGCGATTCGCACTGTGATAGAGCAGCAGTAGCTTGTCGCCCTTGCGGATCTGTTGGCCCCGCAATTCCACGTCCCGGGTCGCGGTGCGATTCATGTTCTTGATCGGGCTGACCCAACGCAGCATCTCTTCAACGGCTGTCGGGATTCTGGTCGGGTCATCGAGCAGCAGCTGACGCTGTTCGGGGTGGCGGATCAGCTCAAGCATGCCGCCCGTCATGACGTGACGCGTGGTTTCGTCGCCCCCGACAAGAATCAGCAAGCTTTCATGAATGAGCGCTTCTTCGTCGAGGCCCTCTCCGTCGATATTGGCATTGGTCAGGATTCCCATCAGGTCGTCGAGGGTCGGGTCAGCGCGACGCTTAGCAATCACGTCGAGTGCGTACTGCGAATAGTCCGCGCCAGCCATGACTGCGCGCTTAAGGGTTTCCCCATCTGCGGTCGCGGAGGTCGCGCCAAGCATGTCTTCGCTCCATTGGAGCAGCCGGTCGCGATCTTTTGGAAGTACGCCGAGCATGTCGCCAATCACGATCATCGGAAGAGGCGCGGCAATGTCGCGCACGAAGTCGCACTCTCCCTTGGCCGCTACTTTGTCGACGAGTTCGTTGCAGATCGCGCGGATCTTGGGTTCGTGGTCCGCGACTCGGCGGGGGCTGAAGCCTCGATTCACAAGCGTGCGTCGTTTTCGGTGATCGGGGTCGTCCATGTTGATCATCGAGGGGGTGTAGGAACCCGCTTCGGGGCGAGAACCTTCGCCCGAACAGAATGTGCCCGAATCCTTCGACACGTTCAGGATGTCTTCGTGCAACGTGATGCCCCAGACCTGTGCCTGGTCGTCGTAGTAGACAGGGGCGTTCGCGCGCATCCACTCGTACGGTTCGATCGGGTCGTTTCCGTAGAACTCGCCGTCGAGTAGCCGGATGTCGTCGCGTGTCGGATGGTCGGCCATGGTCTTCCTTTGTTAACCCATCGGGTACATGATTTTCTTCGACAGCTCGTCGCAGGCGGCGAGGATGTCTGCGGGAATCGTCGCGTTTGCGGCGGTGAGCGTTTCTTCGAGTTGGGCAACGGTCGTTGCGCCGATCAACGTCGACCCAAGAAAATCACGGGTCAACGTCCAAGCGGTCGCGAAGGCGGCCACTGTCATGTCGCATGACTTCGCGTGGTCCTGAAGCGCATCAACTGTGGCCAGTGTTTTCTCATTGATGAAGCGCTGGGTCATGCGCTCGCCGCGGTTCGGGTCCGCGCGGTAGTCGGTGAAGCGGCTGTTCGCCGGCCAAGCGCCATCTTGGTACTTGCCTGACAGGACGCCTCCTGCGAGCGGGCTATAGGCCAAAAGGCTCACCTGTTCGCGTCTGCATACTTCTGCGATTTCGTCCTCGAAGCGACGGTTCAAAATGCTGAAGTTGTTCTGGATCGTCTCGTAGCGCGCGAATGCATGGTCGGCAGAAACCCAAAGGCTCTTCATCAAACCATGGGCGTTTTGATTGCTGCAGCCGACGTACCGAACCTTGCCGCTTTCGACGACGCGATCGAGGGCTTCCATTGTCTCTTCGAGGGGAAGCTCTGGGTCGGGCCAATGGGTCTGGTAAAGATCGATGTAGTCGGTGCCCATGCGCGTGAGGCTTCCCTCGATCGCGCGAATGATGTTGTGTTTGTCGAGGCCGGAGTTGCCCGATCGCACGGGGCCGAGAAACCAACCTCCGCCAGGGCCAGTGACTTTGCTTGCCAGGATGATCGAATCTCGGGAGCGACCCGCGAGCCACTTGCCCATGATCTCTTCGGTCTGGCCTGCCCACTTTGGACTCGGCGGGACCGGGTACATCTCCGCGGTGTCGAAGAAGTTAACGCCATTATCGAGCGCACAGTCCATAATGGCGTGGCTGGTCGATTCGTCCGCCATGCTGCCAAACGTCATTGTGCCCATGCCGATCTCTGAGACGACGAGTCCCGTCTTGCCAAGGCGGCGTTGCTTCATCTGGTTCTCCTGGTTTGGCGCACAGTCGCCCACCTTACTACATCACAGGCCGGCAGCGACGGCAGGGTCGGCTCGCGTTCTTTTGCTGCTAGTTTCGAAGGCACGCCACTCATCTGGGAGCCAACGAAAATGCCGACGATCACCGGGAACAACAACGGCCCAATCACGATCAACTACGAAGAGCGCGGCAGCGGAGACCCCGTGGTGCTGATCGGAGGCATCACGAGTGTTTTGCAAGTCTGGGATCTGATGGTTCCAACGTTGGCAGAGCGCTACCGCGTAATCACACCAGACAATCGCGGTAGCGGCAGCACGATCATCGCCGAAGACGACGGTGACCGATCCCCAAAGCGAATGAGCGAAGACATCCTTGTTCTGTTGGACGGCTTGGGGTTGGATCGCGTACATCTGCTCGGGGCATCGATGGGCGGGATGCTCGTGCAGGAGTTCGCCATCGCGCATCCGGAGCGGCTGGCTTCGCTCTCGATTTGTTGCTCCAACGTTGGGGGAACCCGCACCATCACGCCCGACCGCGAGGTCCTCGAAAAGTTCTTCGCGAGCGCGAGCAAACCCACAAATCCTGAAGACGCCCGCTCGGCGCTCGGTATCTTGATTCACCCCGACTCACTGACGACCTGCGCCGACAACCTCGACTTCTACATCGCCACCCGGGATCGCTTTCCACACAGCCCGGAAGAACTCGGGAATCGAGCGAAGGGTGTGGCGTCCCTGGACACCTACGACCGACTGACGGCACTAAACGTTCCCACGCTCGTCATGACGGGGAGCGACGATCAGCTTGTCCCGACAGCGAACTCTGCGGTGATTCACGAGGCGATCAGTGGCTCGGCTTATGTCGAAATCGAAAAGACCGGTCATATATTTTTTGCGGAGCGACCTGACGCGTCGAACGGAGCCTTGCTCGACTTCCTTGCGAAACATCCGATGAACTGAGAGCTACTTGCTTGCAATGATCGCCGCGGCCGTCACATGCCCATAGCGCTCCGGCCGATACAACAGCACCAAGGTCAACAACGCCGCGAGGATGCCGCCGACGACGAAGGCGAGCACGTGATACACACCGACGAAACCTTGTGATGGGGCGACCCATTCCACCATCGCCACGGCGCTCGCTCCGATTCCGAACGTCAGCGAAAATTTCAAGCCATAAGCAGTGGCACGCCAGCGGTCCGGAGTGAGCTGGGCATAGAGGCTGTTTTCGATCGGCTGCATCCCCAAAGCGAAAAATGCGTAGAGGGCGGCCGCCACGAACAGCGCGTAGTCGGACGAGTAAGGGATCAACAGCACCGCGGGCAGACTTGCGGCGTGGAAGATCAGATATGACTTCGCGAGCGGGTAGCGGTCGGCGATGCGACCGCCCAAATACTGTCCGCCGATGCCCGCACACATGGCGAGTGAGGTCGCGAGGCCGAAATTCAGAAACTGAATACGTTCGGAAAACAGCGCGGGCTGCGCAACCGAGTTCGCCCGGTAATTGAACCCCCCGAACATCGCCGCGATGCAAACCAATACGAAACAGACGATGAGCAACCGCGGGGTCGGGCCGCTGGTTTCAGCTTCGTCCGTGACTTCCCCACGCTGGGGTTCTCTGAAGCGGAGCGCACTTGTCGCAATCGCGGTCGCGAGAATGCCAACGCCGGTTGCGATGAACGTCATGCGACTGCCGATTGAAGCTGCGAGCAAGCCGGTGACCGCCGGGCCGAGCGCGATCCCCACGTTGCCGTAGATGCCATTGATGCCGAGCGCGGTACCGCGCGCTCCAACCGTACGCGAGATCAAACCGATGCCAGCAGGGTGATACGCACTTGCACCAAGCCCCACCAGTGCCAAGCAAGCCGCGATCGGCCAACCCGGGGGCACAAAACCTGCGATCAGCATCGCGGTCCCACTCAGGAGCAGGCCGCCAGTCACCATGCGCCGACTTCCGAAGTGATCTGCGAGATAACCAGCGGGCAAGGCGCCGAACCCAAGCAACATGTACCCGATGAGACTCCAGCCGAGTACTTCTTCGAGCGGTCGACCGATTTCAACTGCGTAGATCACCGCAAGTGTGGGGTAGGTCAGCTCGACGTAGTGGGTCAGGCCGTGGGCCGCACCGGTAAAGGCGAGGACCTTCTTTTCTTCCGGCGTGAAGCGCGGGGGCGATTCGTCGGCCGTCATTGCTTGCGCTTAGCCAACGCCACTTTGGAATACAAGATCGCTGATTCCTAGCCCGCCGCTTTCGCGAACTGCTCAAGCGCATCGATGTAGCTCTGCGGGCCCTTGAAGCCCGAGTGCTTCTCGCCGACGAACTCAGCGTGGGCGTCCATGGCGCGAAGCGACAAGTGGGTGCCTCCGAGTTCTTGCCAGAGGTCAACGTTGCTCCGCCAAGCGCGTTCACCCGCGCTGAAGTCGATAGACGCGTCAAAGCCGAATGCACTGGCGTCGCGGCCCTTCGCCTCGAGCAGTTCGTTCATCCGTTTGAAGCTGCCCTCCATCCGCTTCGGGCTGGTTCCGAATATGAACCCATCGCCGATGCGCGCTGCGCGCTTCATCGCCACGTCGCCGAAGCCGCCAAACCAAATCGGAATATCTCGCTTGGGGAGCGGCCAGATTCCGGCGCGATCGATGCGGTGGTACTTGCCCGTATAGTCGACGACCGGCTCGCGCCAAAGCGTTCGGAGCACTTCGATTTGTTCGTCGAAGCGTTTGCCTCGGTCATCGTAGCTCTCACCGAGGCTTTCGTACTCGACATAGTTCCAGCCGGTCCCGACGCCGAGTCGAAGTCGTTCACCAGACAAGAGGTCGAGTTCGGCGGCCTGTTTCGCGACCAGCGTCGTTTGTCGTTGAGGCAAGACGAGCACACCCGTTGAGAGACCAATGGTCGTCGTCACCCCCGCCATGAAGCCAAGAGTCACAAATACTTCGTGGTACTCGTCCTTTTCCGTGTACGGACCCGTGAGCGGAGGCGTGCGATTCGCGTGCTCGGCCCCCAGCACGTGGTCGTACAACAGAATGTTGCTGTACCCGAGGTTTTCGGCGGCCTGTGCCCAGTCGCGAATCGCTACGGCATCGGTGCCATATTCAGTTGTCGGAAAGATGGCGCCCAGATTCACGTGGATTCCTCGCAGGTTACGGATTGAGTTGGATGTCGATGGAGTGATGCGAACGTGCCCAACGTGACGTCACCCAGCCAGAATCGTCATGGACGATGTAGTTGGGGTGGCGGGCAAGCAATTCCTCGAAGGCAATGCGGCCTTCCATCCGAGCCAGCGCCGCACCGAGGCAGTGGTGTGTGCCCAACCCGAACGCGAGGTGGCGGTTGCGCTCTTTGAAGATGTCGAAGGTGTCTGGTTCATCGAAGACACGCTCATCGTGATTGGCTGCGCCGTAAGAGACAAGCAGTCGGCTTTCGGCGGGAATCTTCACGCCGTGGAGCTCGACGTCTAGGGTTGGACGACGGGGGAGCGTCTGAGTCGGCGATTCAATTCGTAAGACTTCTTCGACCGCATTCGGGATGAGCGTTGGATCGCCCGCTAGCGCGGCGCGTTGTTCGGGATGCTTATCGAGCAGAACGGCTGCATTGCCGATCAAGTTCATCGTGGTGTCCGTCCCACCGATGATGAGGTTGAAACAAAAGCCAAGTAGTTCGTCGTGGGTGAGGTGTTCGCCTTCCACTTCGGCGTCGAGCAGCGCACTCATCAAGTCGTCTTGCGGCTCTTTGCTTCGATCGGCCAGGAGCGTTTTGAATTCGGCGTAGATTTTCCCGGCCGGTTCTTCAATTGGATGTGAGTTGGGTCCGGTCTCGATCATGGCCTCGGTGCATTCGACGAAGCCTTGGCGGCGTTCTTCAGGGATCCCAATGAGGTCGCAGATTACGATGCTCGGCAATTGCGAAGCAAATGTGCGCATGAAATTGCAGCGGGGCTCGGCTGCAGATTCATCGAGGAGTCGTCGGGTTGATTCGCGGACGAAGGGCTCGAGTGCGGCCACTCGGTTCGGCGTGAAGACTCGGGCGATCAGTGTGCGCATCGCTTTGTGTCGCGACCCGTCCATGTAGACGATCATTGGCATCAAGAGCTTTGACTCGGCGACACCCGAATTCGCGTAGGTTCCCTGGTCTTGCAAGATCGCCGTGACGTCGTCGTAGCGGGTTGCCACGTAGTGCTCGCGTTGCGCGTCGTGATAGATGGGGAAGTCATCGCGCATCTTGCGATAGGTCTCGTAGAGAGACGCTTGCAGCGCTGGACCATTGGGGTCGTACAAGGGCTCGGAAGTTGGGGCAGCTGACATGGTGTACATCTTCGCCCCGTCATTGGGGGGGCGTCAAGGTGGCTACCAGACTCCCCGGGCCTTTAGCGGGAGGTCCCGGTCGCCGTCGAGGTGGCCCTTGCCCGGGACGTAGTTGGCTTCTATGCGAATACCGTCGGGATCTTCAAACAAGACCGAGTAGTACCCGGGGGCGAACTTGCCCTCTTCGGGTGCGTGGATAATGCGAGCCCCAATATCGATGGCGACTGCGTGAATCGCATCGACGTCTTCGCAGGAGCGCGCCCGGAAGCAAAGATGGTGGTGAGGCTCATGAAATTGAGCAGGCGCCGATAGAACGCAATCGAACGGGCCATGTCTGAAACGCTCAGCTGAATGTGCGCGATCCCATTGATGTTGACTTGGGGGGGGGCTCGTCCGCGCTTTCTTTGGAACTCACGCGGCGAACGACTTCGAACGCACGCGCCAGGCCAATATCATCGGCGCAATGAGCCAAGGCAAGTTTGCGGGCAAGTAAACCCAGAGGTTCTGCGGCGGATGGGGGCCCATGAACGTCTCTGAGAAGTAGAAGAACATGTTCGTCACCGCGGCGCCGACGTAGATCAAGACTGGCGTGCGAATAATCGGGTTCTGTCGAATCAGTCCCCACATCAGGAAACACAACATCGGGGCTTGAAAGAAGCCATCGAAGAGGCAGGCCGCGATGAGGTTCGCGGGCGGGTCTAGGTGCGCGGGTTCTTGTACGACCGCCCAGTCGTAGAGCGACCGGAGCGGCGGCCATGGGCTATCCGCTGCGACCGGGACGCCAAGGCCTTCCGGCAGGCTGTACAAAAAACCGTAGAGGATTGAAAGACTAAAGAAACACAGCAGCCCTAGGTCGAGAGGGCGTTTGTAAATGGGGGACGGCATTGCTTGTGTCCTCTTTGATTGCAAAGGCATGCGGCGCCAACGCGTTTTACGAAGCTTTCGCGCGTCGTCTAATGCGGCCGCTGCTTAAGGACTGGACTGAAAAAACGGGTTCTCTCCCGCAGCATGGTCCGTCGTGTCTAAAATCTCGGTGATCTCTGGGATCTGACTCTTGAGCGCGGTTTCGACGCCGTGCTTGAGCGTGGCGCTCGCCATGCCACAGCCTTGGCAACCTCCGCCCATGTGAAGGAACACACGGCTACCCTGCACGTCGAGCAGAGAGATGTATCCGCCGTGTGCCGCGACCGAAGGGTTTACTTCGTCGTCGAGGATGTCTTGGACGCGGGCGCGAATGTCTTCGTCCGGACCTTGTCCTGCGACCGCAGCCGAAATCGCATCGACGGGGGACACGTCGCCAGAAGCTGCCGCATCGTCAGCAGCGCGAATCCCGTCTTCGATCGGCGAAAGCAAATTGGCCCACTCGGCACCGGCGTGCTTGGCCACGATCAAGATGTTGTTCTTCACGATGACCGAATGAACTCCGGGCACACGCATGATGCGCTGCACCATGGGCCAGTCGTTGGCTTCGCCGAACGACTCGAAAAACTCAGTCTTGTCCGGGGATAGCTCGCGATTGAGCACGATCTTGCAGGTGTCGGTGTCCGGACCCGGGTCGCTCATCTGGACTTCAAGGGGCGGAAGCGTCGTGGCTTCGGCGGGTGTCATGTTCGTTCCTTCGTGGATGGGCTGTGCGTTTGGAGGGCGCGTGGTGCTGTGGTTCGTGTTCTCTTTGATACTAGTGCGCGCGAACACGTTCTTGACTCGGTCGATCACACTCATGCTGATTCTCCCGCGTCACTAGAAGCCATCGCGGACGGGGCGGTTGCCGATAACAATAGCACTCGATGCTCCATGTCTTTGAGCGGCATCAAGTCTCCCTGTCGTGAAGCGACTTCCATGCCCGCGCGAAATACGTCAAGAGCGCGATCAGGCGCGCCAAGGGCTTCGAGCACCTTGCCTCGTGCGAGATAGACGGCGCTGTTCTTGGGGTCAAATTCGGACGCTTTCGCGTAGCATTCTTCGGCGCGCTCCCAGTCTTCGAGAACCGAAAGGGCATTGCCCATTCCGAACAGCGCGACGCTGTCCTCTTCGTCGATCTCGAGCACCTGGCTAAACATGTTGAGTTTGCGTTTGGCGTCCGCACGTTCTTGTTCGAGCAGCTGAGCATCAAGTTCGTCGCTATTGACTTTGATCCCGGTGCTTTCGGCGAGGCTCTTTTGCATCGCTTTTGCGGCCTCAGATTCTGCGGCCGTCTTGTCGCCGATCTTCATGTAGTAGAGCGACAAGTTCGTGTTCACCATCGCGGCCTCGGGCACGAGTTCTTCGAGGCGCTTGAAGATGTCGATGGCTTCGTGGAAGCGTTCGGAGCGGCCGAGGATCACGCCAATGGCCTCGTAGGCATCCGAAAACCCGGGGTCGAGTTGCAAGGCATCTTCGAGAATCGCGAGCGCCTCTTCTTCGGCACCTTGTGCAAAAACTCGGACTGCTCGGTCATAGAGATAGGCGACACGTTCGTCGCGATCCGGAGCGCTGTAGAACGGAAGCAGCGCGACCCTTGCTGTCATCGCGCCGTCCCCGACCTCAATGTCGAGTTCAGTGCCGGGTGTGCGGTGTTCTTTGTCCAAGTAGGCGAATGCGATCGGGTAGCCCACGAGTGGGGAAAGTGTTCGAGAAACGATCTGTCCGACGCTCTTGTCCCGCCCGCTAATATGAAGGTCTTCACCGGAAGCGGGAAGGCGCTCGAGCAAGGACATTTGTTGGGGCCAGTCGTCCTTCTGGGCACATTCGAAGACGAGGCCACGCAAGCCATAGGGAAGGGCGCCATAGGTTCGCACGCGGGCGATGACTTCCTGACCAAGATAGCAACCCTTGGTATAACTGACGGCGTGCTGTTCGAGCCCAGTCTCGGGAAGGATCGATTTGCGGCCGTCGGTGTCGGGGCCCACGCGAACTTGTCCCGCTTCGATTCGCATAATCTCGATCAGTTGCGAAAGCTCGGGCTCGCTTACGACCAGCAGTCCCGCGTCATTCGCCGCGTATTCAAGCCGGGCATCGACCTTCGAGGCGGCCGAATGGGACGTCGCTGGTGTTGCAATGAGAAAGCCGGTGTCTCCCGTGAGGGTTCGCGCGATCACCAAGCTGGAAGTGTCCGCTGCAATGTCGATCGCGCGGACGTTGTAGGGTGCCCAGTCGCCTAGATCGTTCTGATGAGCAGGGGTACACGCCGCAATCACGGCATCGACGTCAGGGCCTTGGAGTGCGGTCCATTGATACTGTTCGCTTACGTCTGTGAAGTTGACGTCATCCGAAAACAAGAAGTCATCGAAGGCCGCAATCAGATCCGCAATCTCACCGCGTTCAAGGAGCAACAAGAATTGATCGGCGGCGCCAGGGGCGACAGGCAGTCGGTGAAGCGAAAAGAAATGCAGCAGCTGTCCCTGGCGTGTTACGCGTGCCGAGAAATTGCCGCTGCCCGGTTCCAGTGCTTCGACTTCATTCGTGACTTGGCTGTGAAGGAAGCGGGCGGCGTCCTTGCCCTCGGCAAGGATGGCCCCCGGCGACGCGAGACCCAAGCCTGCGCCAGTGCGCGCGAGTTGGGCGAAGAACCCGACCTCACGCGCTTCGCTCGCTAGTGCCAGTGTGTTTGAATCTAGCTTCATTGTCGCGTTGCCGCGGTCACGACCGTCGTTGTTAGCACTGTCGTTAGCGCTGTTGTTAGTACTGTTGTTAGTACTGTGGTCGGTGCTGGTGTAGGCGTCGGCGCAGGCGCAGTGCGCGGGCGACGGAGTCGGAATCGACCGGGGGGACCGCTGATCGAGGCGATCAGATGGAGAAGCTCTCGCCGCACCCACACGTGTTGCTCGCCTGTGGGTTCTGGAACACGAACCCCCGGCCTTCGAGGCCGGTCTGAAAGTCGAGGGTAATGCCGCTCAAGTAGATGGTGCTTTTGCGATCAAGGAAGACGTTGAAGCCGTCAAATGCGATGACGGTGTCGCCTTCGTTTTCCTCGGTGAAGGAAAGGTCGTAACTCAGACCAGAGCAGCCTCCGCCTTTAATGCCGAGGCGCAAGCCGGGCTGTCCTTCGATTTCGAGGAGACGTCGTACTTCACTCTGGGCGGATTCGGTCAACAAAACGACCTGGTTTGCGGGCCCTTCGCTCACGACGGCATCCTGCTGGGGCAGCCAGTCGAGGGGTGCGTTGACTTTTGTGCTGGGCTGTTCGTTTGCCATTGGAAAACTCTCTTTCGCTGCGATGCTGCGGTTGTCGTACGGACCTGACGGGGGCGCATCCGGCAAATTTTTTGATTGGGTGTGCAGTGCTTGGATTTCACTGCGTAGCGGGCTTTGTCAAGTCCGCGATGAAATTTGGTGGGGCCTTTGTGGCTTTCAGGGTGCGAGGGTTCGTCTCACCTTCCCGTTCTTATCGGTCTGAACTCGCCGCGATTGAGAGAACCCCGCGGTGCAAAGATTCTGTCGAGACATGCTGCGCTATGTCCTCGAAAACCCGAGCGATTTCGGACTTTCAGGATTGTGCGAGTTTAACGCTCGCAGGCGACGGAGACAAGTTCCGGGACTGCCAGTGGGTTGCCGCCCTACGCGCGCACGCTCGTGTTCGTTCTCGTCACGAAAAAGGTCGAGTTACGCGTCGTAGGCAAACAGTCTTGAACTACAAAAAGTCTCGAACTACAAACAGTCTTGAACTACAAAAAGTCGTGCCGGTCCGCGAAGTAGGCCACCACAAAGCTTGTGATCCAGCTCACCACGATCAGCCACGAAATCGCGCCGAATTCATTTCGAGTGCGCATCTCCCAGCGAAAGCCGCGCAGCGTCATCCCGGCAATGAAGAACATCGCGATGATGGGACCGACGCGCTGGTCTCGAACCGCATAGAGGAGCAGCGGAGCGATAAATGCGGCGACGTGCACGATCAGAACGATCAACACTGGCCACAAGCTGGAGTCGCGTATATACGGCATCACCCACAGATCGACGCCTTGGGGCTCTTCGCTTTCGCGATCGGTTCCGTTGGAGTTTGGCTCGCGGGATAGGTCTTTCAGTTCCGGCATTGGGCAGAATCTATCGTGCGCGGACCGCCATCGCACTGGCGATCGCCCAGCCTAAGTCCGAGACTTGCCATGCACTCAGTCTCGCCCATGGAGAAGAGCCCCCAAAATGTCGTCCCCGCCAAGTTTCCGTACTCGTCGCGGCCCCCAGCGCATCGTTTGCCTGACCGAGGAGCCGACCGAGATTCTATATCGGTTGGGGGAGCAAGACCGAATTGTCGGCATTAGCGCGTATACCGTGCGTCCTCCGGAAGCCAAGCGCGACAAGCCGGTGGTGTCGGCATTCGTGGGGGGCAGCATTCCGAAAATCGTCGCGCTGAAACCCGATCTTGTGATCGGCTTTTCGGATATTCAGGCCGATCTCGCGCGCGATCTGATCGCTGCAAACCTTCAAGTGTTGATCTTCAATCAACGCAGCATTCAAGAGATTCTGGATGTGATCGTGGATCTCGGAAACCTGGTTCATTGCGAAGCCGCTGCTGCGAAAATGGTCGGCGAATACACGGCCCGGATCGATGCCGCTTATGAACGCGGGCAGAGCCGCGATGTAAAGCCGCGTGTCTACTTCGAAGAGTGGGACGACCCGATGATCTGCGGCATTGAGTGGGTCAGCGAACTGATTGAGGTCGCCGGGGGCAAGGACATCTTTGCCGATGTCTCCCGGGGTAAACTCGCGAAGGAACGTTTTGTCGACGAAGCCCGCGTGCGCGAGCTCGACCCCGAGCTGATGCTCGCGTCATGGTGCGGCAAGGCCCTCGACTCGCCGTCGGTCTATGCGCGCAAGACCATGGGCGACGTCACCGCGTTGCGCGAAAAGCGACTCTTCGAGGTTCCGGCGGAGATCATTCTACAGCCCGGGCCCGCGTGTCTTACCGATGGCCTCGACTGTCTAGAAGAAATCATCGCCGGTGTGGCCGATCGCTGATCACCCAACGGGTGCGGGACGGTCGGGCTTGTCAATGTTGTAAAGCTTGGCCGCGTTCTCCCACATCAGTTTTTTCTTGATCCGGTCCGGTTGGCCTTTGAGTCCTGCTGCGATCTTCTCCTGCACGTTGCCGTAGAGACAGACCGGGTGCGGGTAGTCGGT
>DUBZ01000005.1:0-1014 GCA_012960035.1 Myxococcales bacterium
GGGACGCCTTCCAGTGGGTTCTGCAGTTCCGTGTTCATGAGGAGCACCTCTCGAGCAGGACGGCGCCACCTTGGCCGCCGCCGATGCAAAGTGTGGCAAGACTGAGTTCGTGGTCACTCGCTTCGAGTTCGAGCGCAGCGGTCAAGAGAATGCGGGCGCCGGTCGCCCCGACGGGGTGGCCGATAGCGATTGCGCCGCCATTGGGGTTGACGGTGGCCATATCCGGCTTGAGCTCCTTCTCCCAGGCGAGCACGACCGAAGCGAATGCTTCGTTGATCTCCGTCACGTCGATATCGCCGATCTGCATATCGTTGTTAGCGAGCAGCTTTTGCGTCGCGTAGATCGGGCCCGTCAACATCAGGACGGGATCCGATCCGACGAGACAGCTGTCGACGAGGGTGGCGCGAACGGTGAGGCCGAGCTCCTCCGCCTTCTCTCGCGTCGTCATCAGGACTGCGCCTGCGCCGTCGCAGATCTGCGAAGAGGATCCAGCCGTATGAACACCATCGGGCATGTTGGTTCGAAGTTCGGCCAGCGCTTCTCGCGTCGTCTCTCGGAGTCCTCCGTCGCGATCCACGCGATGCGTTTCCTTTGTGGGTTTCCCGTCTTCGAATCCGATTGGCGCGTCGATCGAAACGATCTGGCTGTCGAAGCGACCTTCGGCCCACGCCTGGGCACCGCGATCCTGGGAGAGCTTTCCGAAAGCGTCCGTATCGTCTCTTGTAATGCCCCACTGCTTGGCAATTCGCTCGGCGCCATCGAATTGAGAGGTCATCTCATAGTGGTTCCAATAGTTTGCGTTGATCGGTTTCCCTACGGCCGGATCCTTCGGCACCGTCGCGCCCATCGGAACTCGGCTCATGACTTCAACGCCACATCCCATCGCGACATCGACGACACCGGATTTGATCAGAGCGTATGCGAGATTTGTTGCTTGCTGAGAGGAGCCGCACTGTGTGTCGACTGTCGTCGCGGCGACCTCCAGCGGAAGACCGGCGGCCAGCCCGGCATTTC
>DUBZ01000005.1:1136-1524 GCA_012960035.1 Myxococcales bacterium
GAGGAGATCGATGGAATGCGTCGCGGAAAGCGCTCCGTTGCGCTTACCGAGAGGACTTCGAACCGCCTCGACGATGACGACTTCACGTGCAGATGTTTCAGACACGGGGGGAACCTCTCTCTTGGGAGCGAGCCCGACGGGCTCACGGATGACAACTGTTGAGCGATGGCCAAAGGTATTCATGCGCAATCGCGTCACGATGTGTACCAGCGATTTAGTAAAGTACTAAACAATATTTCAGTGTGCAACCGAGGATCGACCCATCCTGACGACTCGATCTTGCTGGCTATCCAGTCTTTCGATCGGCCGAGAGAGTGGCCGAATCGAACTCATTGAAAAAGAGCTTTGAGTCCACCGATTCTCGCGGTGGCACCCCGTGTTTCCCGAG
>DUBZ01000006.1:0-383 GCA_012960035.1 Myxococcales bacterium
GAACGTTGCACCGGATCGAGCCGCGATCCACTTGCCATCGATCAGGAACGGTCGAGGCTGGGCAAGGAAGGCCTTGACGTTATCGACGAGAGGGCTGACTTCGATACTCATTGCAATCCTCGTAGGCTCTGGCGGACACGATGGGCGGACCTCATGATGCCTGACGAACAGGGCACTCTGCCACTTCAATCCTGCGTGCCGCGTTGTCGGAAATGGCCTCTCCGCTTCCGGCCGCCGAGCCTAACGGGGATGGCGATAGATACTCTGCTCCACCGCGAAATCATTCCACTCTTCCGGCGGCGCGTCTCCCCGGTAGATCGCTGCGAAGCCTGGACGCGCGTGAATCTCTCGAATGAATCGCCCACCCCCGGTACCCGTCGCTT
>DUBZ01000006.1:393-1522 GCA_012960035.1 Myxococcales bacterium
CGAAGATGAGCTGAGTGAGCGGCTTACGGTCGTTCCAATCCGTCTCGATGCCGCGCCAGTGGAACCACGCCCAATCCTCGATGAGGAAGAGGCCACCCGGACGCAGCAAGGGAAAGAGTGTCTCGAAGCTCGCCAGCGTCTCCTCATAGAAGTGCGAGGCGTCGTCGATGACGAGATCGATCGGCGCGTCGCCGAATCGTTCCCGGCAGATCCTCAACAATCGCTTTCCGTCTGCTTGATCGGTTCTCCAGTAGGTATGGATTCGATCTCGGAGGCCGCGCGAATCGAGATACTCGTCAAAATAGGGCGAATCCGCCTTCGCCTGGATGTCGACGCCGACCTGCCTCTCGGGTCGAAGCAGTTCGAACCAGAACGGGACACTTCCGCCCTCGAAGAGACCGAGTTCGATGACGTTGTGAAATCGATCGTCTCGGACCCGGTTCCCAAAGTAGTCGATGTACTCATCGACCAGGGGCTTCATCTTGTGGAACACGAAGCAGTTCTTGCCCGGGATCAGGTCGGGACTCGAGTTCGGCTGTTGTGCTTCTACGAAGCGAAGCCCGCTGAACTCGAAGGCACTGAAATCGTCATTCCAACGAAATAATTCCGGATCGATCATGGGTGCGTCCAATCGGTCGGAGAGCAGAGAAGGGCAGCGTGGCCACGTTGAATTCTCGGACTCTCTAAGCGCAGACGCTGCCACAGCGCTGATGGTCGCGCCAAGGCGCAACCGGTCATCCGATGCTCACGCACGCGGCAATCGAGGTGACGGCGACCCCGCCAAGGGGGTCGAGAATTCGTCTTTCTGGCTCCCGTGTGAACCGCTTCATGCTGAGGTCTTCGATTCGAAACAAAAATAGGTTCATGGAGATTCACGCGCCAAATGCGCACAAGGAGAAATCAGCATGAATGGAAAACTGATCGACGGGGCCACCCGGGCAATCGGACTCTCTGCGCTCGCGATTCTTGCCCTTTCTCATGCGGCCCAGGCCGCCCCCAATCTTCCGCTTCACAATCCGGGCTTCGAGATCGTCGGACTCGACGGACCGCTCACCGTGACATCGCCTCCCGCACCCGGTGGAGGGGGACATTCGGCCGCCGCAGGCTGGGGCTTCTTCCACAACACGGT
>DUBZ01000007.1 GCA_012960035.1 Myxococcales bacterium
GCTCCGGAAGTGGTCGGCATCAGGCAGCGATTCACTCGAACGCGACGGTGCGCTCTTTCGCTACCTCAACGCTTCGAAACGCAGTGTCGTGGGCGTACTCGATGAAGCCAACCTGCGCGGGGACGGGCAGCCGAGCGGCCAAAACGAGATCCAAAACCTTGTCGATAGTGCCGATCTCTTGTTGGAAGACCTTCCGAGCACTCGCTATGACCGCACTGCTCTACTCGAGAGACACCCCGGTCTCGTCATTCTGTCGATGACTCCATACGGCCTAACGGGACCGATGGCCGATCGACCGGCGACTGAGTTCACGATTCAAGCAGAGTGTGGTTCGATCGCTGGCCGTGGTCGTCCTGGAGAAGAGCCCTACCAGGCTGGCGGACGGATCGTTGCATGGACGGGTGGGTGCTTTGCTGCGGTTGCTGCTCTGGCCGCAATTCGGCGTGCCCAATCGACAGGGGACGGTGAACACATCGATTTCTCACTACACGCGGTGGCCGCTCACGCGACCAATGCCTATCTCGATCTGATGTGGGGAATCCTGGGCCGTCCCGAGGCGACGGGGGCCTTCCAAACCTTCGAAACGCCTTCCGTCGAACCGACGAAGGATGGATACGTCGGATTCAACGCCTATACCGCACAACAGATGTCGGACTTCTTGCTGCTGATCGAGCATCCCGAGCTTCGCGAGACCGGTGAGTTCAACCAGTTCGTTCAACGCCTCACTCGCATAAGCGATTGGGAGGCGATCCTCCACGCGTATACACGAGATCACACAACCGACGAACTCATCGAGATGGCACAGATCCTACGAATTCCGGTCGCGCCTATCGGGAACGGCCAGAACGTTCTGGATCTCGAACAATTCAAGAAACGGGGCGTCTACATCGAAGACCCCTCTGGTGGGTTTCAACGACCGGTTCCCCCATATCGCATTGATGGTCGAGCGCCGGCCCCGCCGCGACCCGCACCCAGCCTCGGCGAGCACACGGGGCGGGTCGAAGGGCGCAAGCACAAACGGCCCGTGCCAAGCGGCAAATCTGCCTTGCCGCTCGAAGGAATGCGAATCCTCGATACCACGAGCTGGTGGGCAGGACCGATGGCTACGCACATGTTGGCGACGTAATCCATATCGAGTCCATCCAGAAGATCGATGGAGTCCGCGCGATTGGGGCGACCTTTTCGGCTCTGCATGAAGAATGGTGGGAATGCAGCTTCATTTTTCTCTCGGCAAACTCGAACAAGCGTGGTCTGACACTCAATCTTTCCGACCCAAAGGGGGTCGCGATTCTTGAGGCGCTGATCACAGACGCGGACGTACTGGTCGAAAATTTCAGCCCTCGTGTCATGGATGGCTTCGGAATAACGTGGGAAAGAATTCAAGAGCTAAATCCAGGCTGCCATTTTGTCCGCATGCCGGCATTTGGGCTCGACGGTCCTTGGCGAGAGCATGTCGGATTCGCCGCGACGATGGAGCAGGTGTCGGGAATGGCCTGGTTGACCGGCCAC
>DUBZ01000008.1 GCA_012960035.1 Myxococcales bacterium
ATGAGTTGCATGCGGCAATCCTGCGCAAAAAGCTCACGCATCTGGACGCGTACATTCAAAGGCGTCAAGAGCTCGCGCAAACCTACGATCGCGAGCTATCTGGCACCGGGCTCGCGCTTCCCCGTGTCGCTCAAGGAAACGAACACGCCTTCTACCTTTATGTCGTTCGACATCCGGAACGAGACCGCATCATGGCGGCCCTCAAAGAGCGCGAAATCTTCGTCAACATCAGCTACCCGTGGCCCATTCACACGATGCCGGCGTACGAACAATTCGGCGAGGGCGCGGGAAGCCTGCCGGTTAGTGAAGCATGCGCCAACGAAATTTTTTCCCTCCCGATGTACCCCGCGCTCACCGACGACGAGCAGCGGGTGGTGATAGACGCGCTCCGTGAGGTGGTTCCCAGCCCCTAGTCGCGACTCTGCGGTTTTGCGGCAGGGTTTCCGTTGTGTCCTCATCCTTCTGTAGCGCGGTTGGTTGCTGGTGCCCGGGTTCCACGCCACACTAGGCCTATGGAAAAACCCACGCGCCTAATCTTGATTGGCACAGGTGCGTTCGCGCAGGTCGCCTACGAGTACTTCACTCATGATTCGGAGTACGAGGTCGTGGGTTTCGCCGTCGATCGGAAGTACATCGACGAGTCGGAGCTTTTTGGACTTCCAGTTGTCGCGTACGAAGACCTTGCCGAACACTTCGCCCCGAAGGATCACTGCTTCTTCGTCGCGATCACCTACTTCGGGCTCAACAAGGTTCGAACGCGGCTCTACGAGCAGACCAAGGCACTCGGCTATCGCGCCGCTTCCTATGTAAGTCCCGAGGCGTTTGTCTGGAAGAACGTAGACCTTGGCGAGCATTGCTTCGTGTTTGAAAAGGCTGTGATCCAACCCTTCGCAAGTGTTGGAGACAATGTCATCTTTTGGAGCGGCTGCTTTATCGGACATCATTCGAGAATCGGGAGCAACTGCTTCGTTGCTGCCCACAGCGCAATCAACGGAACCGCGTCAGTCGGCGCATTCTCGTTTCTCGGCTCCAACTCAATCATTGCGAATCACGTCAATGTCGCCGACAACTGCATCATTTCGGCGGGAAGCCATGTGATGAGCGATGTCGATGAAAACCAGGTCGTTCTCGGAACGTGGCGCAAAAAGACAATCACGAGCACCTCCCGATTGAACTCCGAGTTCTTTCTCGAGTAAGCAGGCGAATACGTTGAAGACACTATCAATCGTCGTTCCTGTCTATTACAACGAAGGCTCGCTTCGCCCGCTGTTTGATGCGCTCGTGGGCGTAAAGGCAGAACTTGCCAAACGCGACGTCGCCCTACAGCTCATCTTTGTCGACGACGGTTCCCGGGACAATTCGCTTCAAGCCTTACTCGAAATCGCAGAAGACGGCGCGATCGAACGAGACGCGATCAAAATCATCAAGCACAGCAGAAACTTTGGCTCGATGATGGCCCTGAAGACCGGCTTCCAGTTCGTTGAAGGCGATTGCTTTACCGTCCTTACCGCGGACCTCGAAGATCCGCCGGAACTCGTGATCCAAATGGTTGACCAATGGCTCGCTGGGTCGAAGTATGTGATCTGCGCTCGAGGTGAGCGGGAAGGAAGCTTCCGCTCCAAACTATTTGCCTCGGTTTATCATCGGCTCGTACAGCTTCTGGTGTTTGAAGACTATCCGCGAGGAGGCTTCGACATCATGCTGATGGATCGAGACCTACTCCCTCACCTTCAGAAGTCGGGAAAGAATATCAATCTCCCGATCCTCGCTCACTATTTGGGCTTCGAGCCGACTGTCATTCAGTACCACCGTATGGCACGGGAACACGGCATTTCGCGTTGGACGTTTCGCAAGAGGCTCAAACTGTTCGTTGACTCACTCCTCGGGTTCTCGATGGTCCCGCTGCGATTGATTTCCATAACTGGACTCGGCATTGCGGGCCTCGCTTTTCTGTATGGCATCGCGATCGTTTTATTGTCGCTATTCGGATATGCAGAATTCGAAGGGAACCGTGGCTTCGCGACGATTGCGGCGCTGATTTCGTTCCTATTGGGATTGATCATCGTGATGCTGGGCATCATTGGAGAGTATGTCTGGCGAATCTTCGATGAGGTCAATCATCGGCCCGAAGCCGTGATCGACGAGATCTATTGAGCGACGAGACGCCTTCAGCTTTCGACGGTCTCCTCGAGCACAACCCAGAAATCCATCTCGCCGCCCAGCCTCCATGGCCCCATGATACGCTCGTGGAACTTCTTCTCGTTCGACATGGCGAGCCCGTTACAGATGCCAGTGAATTCGGTCCTGTAGATCCCAAATTGACCGAACGCGATACACGGCAAGCGGAGCCTTAGCTGCCTGGCTCGCCCATGAACCGATCGACTACATCGTCAAAGGGACGGAGAAGTCCTTCAAGTAGGTCGATTTCAATAGACGCGAATCGCACCTGAGTCGCGATTGGTATTTGCTCGGGCTACTTCACGTGTTCTGGCAGTGCGAGCGCCACCAGCAACGGATCGGGCTCTGGGAGCAGCGAGAGTACGATGTACTGAACCCCATTGTGGGCGTAAGTCATGGGGCAGCCGCGCACGCGCCCCGGAACTTCAATTGCGCCTACCACGCTTCCCGTCGTTTTGTCGAATGCGCGCAGGATCGGCCGACCCGTTCGCGCAATCCAAGGCCCTGTGCCATCTGCCGCGATCAGCAACGACTTGGTCACGATCACACAGGTGGGCGAGCCGGAACCAAGCGGCGGTAGATCCAGATCGCGTAGCAGCGGGTGATCCCGCGGACCTTCGCCATTGGGAACTTGCCAGCGAAAGTTTCCGCTCTCTAGATCGATCGCGGTAATCCGAGACCACGGAGGTTTGACGATCGGGATCCCCGTGACGGGATCCGCGCCCGTGGGCAAGAATGGTGTTCCGAGCAGGCGCACGGTATATGCAAGGTCGGTTACGGACGGCAGGCCGGCGTAGAGTCCGAACACCGCCGGCCACGTTGTCGAAGGCACGAAGAGCGTACGGGTCTCCGGATCGAAGCCGGCGCCTTGCCAATTCGCCCCCCCTCCAGATCCAGGCAAAGAGAGTGTCCCCTGCAAGGACGGCGGTGTGAAAACTGGCCCGCTCTCGTACTGATCGAATACGGCGCGCGCCATCGCCCGCAATTCCGGCGTGAAATCGATCAGGTCCTCTACGCTCATGCCTTGGCGATCAAACGGCGGTGGCTTGGTTGGAAAACGCTGCGTCGCCGCCGCCCGCTCGCCAGGAACATTCGACGCGGGCACCGGCCGGTCCTCGATCGGCCACACCGGCTCTCCGGTTTGGCGATCGAACACATAGGCCATGGCTTGCTTTGTCACCTGAACGACCGCCCGAACGGGCTTTCCGTCTACTTCGACATCAACCAGATTCGGTGCTGCGGCCAGGTCATAGTCCCACAACCCATGGCGAACGAGTTGTTGGTGCCAGACGCGTTCGCCAGTGCGAGCATTGAGACACAGCAGTGTTTCGGCGTAGAGATTATCGCCGAGGCGATGCCCTCCGTAGTAGTCGTTTGTCGGTGTCGACGTAGCCGCATAGAGAAGCCCCAGCTCCGAGTCGACGCTCATTGCGGCCCAGGCGTTCGCTGCCCCCGAGTAACTCGCCGAGCCTTCTTCCCAGCTCTCACTTCCCGGTTCCCCTGGTTGCGGCACGGTATGGAAGGTCCAACGCAACTCACCCGTTCGAGCATCGTAGGCACGCAGATCGCCGGGCGTCCCTCGCTTGCCCGTGGGCTGGTCGGACACGCTGCCGCCTACGATCACGAGATCTTCAAAGATTGCAGGCGGAGATGCCTGGAAGTAGTCATAGCCGCGGATGAGTTTCTTGTGGGCACGAAGCGTCTTCAACAGATCAACGCGACCTTCGCGACCGAAGCTCGAAACCAGTTCCCCTGTGGCCGGATCGAGCGCGATCAGTCTTGCGTCGTGCGTCGCGGCAAAGATTCGCGCCCTACGCCCGTCCGCGTCGTCTTGCCAATAGGCCAGACCGCGGTGCTTCGGAAAGTTCACGTGCTTCTTTTCGCGCCAGATCTCAGGGTCGTGCAGCCACAGAAGCTCTCCGCTCGCGGCGTCCAATGCGTAAACCTGAGATAAAGACGTGACGCCGTAGAGAACGCCTGCGATCTCGAGCGGCGTTCCGGCAAAGTCTGCGAAGGTGAGCTTCCCGGGCTTTACCTTATTTTGTCTTCCTAGCTTCCGGCGCAGCTCCACGTCCTTCGAACGCCATTGCCACGCGACTTCCAGACGCTCGAAGTTTGTCGCGTCGATCTGAGCGAGCGTCGAATAGCGACTGCTATGAGGATCGGCGGCCCAGTGCGCCCAGTCCGCCTCCTCCGGCCCATCCGAACACGCTGCAACGCCTAGACACAGGCAGGTCGCGACCCACAGCCCACAACTTTGATCCCAGAACGAGGTATTTCGCACGAAAGTCTTCACACCCCTGCGCCGCGGCGCCGCAGTTCAGACACTCCCGAGCGCTCCGGCCGTTTGCTTCGTGAGGGACGAAACCTCGAGCCCATACGGGCATGCACTCGTGCAGCTCTCATGGCTGCACGTCAAGCACGCAGTCGCGTCGCGCTCGAGTTCCGCATACGTCGAGCGCGCAGCCAACTCATCGCCGTAGTCGGTGCTGTACATCCGCGCACGCAAGACCTCGGGAATCGCCACTGCATCCGGGCACGCGGAAGCACAAGCGTTGCAACCAGGTCGACAATAGGTTTCCGAGTTCATCTCGGCGTAGGTCCGCAAGAGGCGGAGATCGCTTTGTCGAACGACGCCCTGCCCTGAGGCTCCGAGGTACTCGTCGATTTGCTCGCGAGATTTCATGGAAACCACCAAGCCGTCGATGTTCGGATTCGACAGCACCCAGCGGAACGCGGCCTGTGGATAGGTCGAACCGGGCCGCTCGTAAGGTGCCATGTCGTTGAGGCGCGATCCCATCAAAGTCTTCATCACCAAAACCCCGACGCCCTTCGCGTGTGCCTTTTCGAGGATGCGCGGGAGGCCGACCTGGTTGGCGACAATGTCGAAGTTCCTGGTGAAGCGTTCGTAGAACGCAGGGTCTTGCCCGTAGTTGTGCGCGCACAAAATCACGTCAACCAGGTCTTCGTCGAGTGCAGCATCCAGGCAACTGATCAGATGCCCGCCGTGCCCACTCATCCCCGCGAAGCGAATCTTGCCCTGCTTCTTGGCCGCCTCGACGAACTCGAACCACTCGGGATTTCGAAGTACGTCCAGGTCGTTTACTCCGTGGTTCAAGAAGATGTCGATGTAGTCCGTACGGAGTCGCGCCAGACTTGAGTGGAGTCGATTCATGAGTTGGCGCCGGTTCGTGTCCGACTTGATCAGGGTCTTGCTCGTCAGAACGACTTTGTCCCGCTTACCCGCGAGTGCCTCGCCGAGACTCTTCTCTGCAAGGCCCGGCTTTCCCATCGGGTACCCGCCCGCCGTGTCGAAATAAGTTATGCCTCGGTCGTAGGCATGGCGGATCAGATCCACGTTGTCGGTGGCGCCGGTGCCGAATGAAATGTCGGGAATACGCAGCCCTGTCTTCCCAAGCGTGACGTAGCGCTTGACCGAGGGCTCGCCCGTTTCAGCCAGCGCTTCGAGTGCAGGCAAGCCAACTGCGCTGACACCCAGGGTTGCCGCCGCCGTACCCTGCAAGAATTCTCGACGGCCGAGTCGCTCGCCACGATCATCTTTTTTCATCGAGGAATACTATCATTCGGGATCGGAAGCGCACTGAATCAAGACCGCTGCGCCTTACTTGCCGCCCAGGCTTCCTCTACGGGGTCGACGCTTGCGGACAGGATCCGTCCTACGCAATTCAAGGCTGCTGCTTCGCATCCAACACTGACCTTGTACCGCAGAAGTGGACAGGTTGATTACGCCGCTTGTGCCAGCTCCATCTCTTCGAACTTCGCCGAACTGATGTTGCCGATCGTCGAGTGCATTCATGAATTCGGTTGTAAAACAACTCGATGTATTCCCCAATCGCCTTCGCGCTGATCCCCAACTCCAGCGCGAGGTCGGCCATCGTCCGTTCGCTTTGCTTCACCAGTTTCACGATCTCGGCTTTGAACTACGGCGTGAAACGTCTACGTGTTCGCTTCTGATTGCTCAGCGTGTTCTCCCCTAGAAAGACTCACTTCCTCCCGTGAATCTACTTTTGCGTGCAAGGTCAGCTACAATCGCCACACCGCCGTGGTGATTCGCAACGGCGACCGCAAAGGTGTTCCGTTGTGAGTCAAGCGACTCGTTTCAGGTTCTTGGATCAAAAATGAATCCCAAAGACTCTCACGACTCAAATAAGCAAACCGTTGGCATGTTCGATGTCGGCCAGGACATTACCGAGCAGCGCCCTCCGGGCGAAGGGACCGAGCCGCCAAAGTGGCACCGGCTGTATTTCGCGCTGGCGGGCTTCGACGTGTTGACGGTGTGCCTTGGTCTGTTCCTTACCGTTAACTTGCTGGCGCTCTTCAATCAGTCGGTCAGCATAAATCAGGAGTGGACTGCTCGTTTCGCTCTCTATTCGGACATCAGTCGCCAGGCTCAGAGGGTGAATGCGCCCGGGAACGACATCTTTTACTCTAAGGACGTGTCCCTGGAGTCTGCTCTACTTGCAGAGGATATGGCGGCGTATCAGCTCCTGAGTGTCCGAGCACGCGAGGACCTTGAAACGAACGTCGAGCCAGCGCTGGCCGGTTCGATCTTGCAAGACCTCAAGGACGTTGACCTCTCAATGGCCGAAATGGTCGCAGACGCGAGGCAAGTCCTGGAGCTCTTTGAGCTGGACCGACGGGCCGAGGCCGCTGGGCAAATGGCGATCATGGATCACAAGTACGCCAAGGTCACCCATTCGCTCGATGCGATAAATGCCAAGGTCCTTGAAGTCCAGAGCAATCACTTTGCTGCACAGTTCCTCCAGGCGAAGCGCGTTGAACGCTACGGGTACGGCATAGCCGGGTTGGTGGTCTTCATGGTGCTTGGCGTCGCAGCGTACGGGCACAAGGTGCAAGGAGCTCTCGCGAAGGCGTTCGCCGAGTCTCAGCGTTTCAGGTACGAGCTCGAAGCGGCCAACGCGGAGGCCACGGAGTCTGTTCGTATCGCCAAGGCGGCCTTGGTGCGCTCTGATGACCTGGCGGCGCTGATCGACACAGCAAACGCGCCCATCTTCGGTATTGACTCGAACGGCCTAATCAACGAATGGAATCAGAAAGCTGCCCGTATCACTGGATTTGCAAAGATTGACGTGATGGGCCACCCGCTGGTTGATCAGTTCATCACAGAAGGCTTCAAATCGTCGGTACGAGAGGTTCTGGACAAAGCGCTACAAGGTGAGCAGACCGCGAACTATGAGTTTCCGCTTTACACCAAGGACAGCGCCCGGGTTGATTTAATGCTGAACGCGTCATCGCGTCGGGATGCAGAGGGCAACATCGTTGGCGTCTTCGGGGTCGGCCAGGACATTACCGCGTTTCGCAAACAGGAATACGCATTGGCGCAGGCGCAAAAAATGGAAGCGATAGGGCATCTTACCGGTGGGATAGCGCACGATTTTAATAATCTTTTAAGTGTGATAAGCGGGAATCTGGAGTTCATTCGTACTGATGCGGAATTCGTTACCCCCGACATTGAAGAACTGGTGAACGAAGCAGAATCGGCAGTTCAGGACGGGGCTGACCTTACTCGTCGCCTATTATCGTTCGCGAGGAAGACACCGGTTCGAGAACGAACAATTAATGCGAGCCACGCGATACGCGACTTTTCTAAATTGCTAAAGCGCTCCATCGGGACTCACATTGAATTGCAGCTAGAGATCGCATCTGCCCCAATTTTGGTCAAGCTTGAGTCCGGACTATTGGAGAATTCTATCCTTAATCTTGCGCTCAACGCTAAGGAAGCAATGCCTAACAATGGCGTCCTTCGGGTAGCAACTGAAAAGATTTCCGTGTCCGTTGCGAGCGCAGCCCATATCGGTATGCAGCCAGGAGATTACTTGAAAGTTGTGGTCTCGGACAATGGGGCAGGAATTCCTGAAGACGTATTGCCACAGGTCTTCGATCCTTTCTTTACAACCAAAAATTTGGGGGATGGTACCGGACTCGGGTTGGCGATGGTGTACCGGTTCGCGAATCAGGCTGGGGGGCGTTGCGACATTTCTAGTGAAGTAGGGTTAGGCACTTCGGTAACACTACTTATTCCAACGGTGACATCTGAAGTCATGACAACCCCAGGCGAGTCAGTGGCTGAAACCGATTTTCATGGTCAGGGATTGGTGTTGGTTGTGGACGACGACGACAGAGTACGACGTGTGTCTCTAAGGATGGTGAAGCAACTGGGGTTTGATGTAATCGAAGCTCGTGATGGCACACACGCGATGGAAGTACTTGCAGAGGGAGATCCAGTCGACGTGGTATTTTCTGATTTGTTGATGCCTGGCCCGATAGGTGGCTTCGAACTCGCAGACTGGGTCGGCGAAAACTTCGAGTCGACCGCAGTGCTACTCACCACCGGATTTAGTAAAGAGCAAGACCTCGCCCCCTCAGAAAACGAGGAAGGCAGCAACTTGACAGGTGACTACGAAGTCCTTCGCAAACCCTATAAGCGTACTGAGCTGGTAGAAGCACTACGCCGCATAGGCGTAGAGTTGTAGCGCTCGGAGCGGAGAAGGTTTCTGTATCCGCT
>DUBZ01000009.1 GCA_012960035.1 Myxococcales bacterium
GTGCGGGTGAGGTCCGGGGCACGTGAACACCCGCGCGATCAGCGCGGGACATTGATCGTGAACTGCGTGCACCCGCTTAGCGAACTGCCGGTCACTGAGCACGCGCTTCCTGGTCGAGAAGTGTCGGCAGCACGCGATCTACACGTCGCCGGGCTTCCGTCTCCCCGGCCCCTTGCTTGACCTATCGTCCCTCTTATCAGCACGTTTGGCGAAAAGGGGGCTTGTTTCTCCTATGTACCGCCGGCGATTTCTGTTTCGACCCGGCCAGTGCGGGCGACGGGATGTTAAATGAGTTCTACGGCGAGGCTCTGACCCCACGTGGGTAGGTCAAAAGGAATTGGGGCAAGCTATTTTCGGAGGCGAGGTTCATCTCTCATCTCGATCACCAGAGTTTTGAGCAAAAGGTCTTGGTCGCCCGAAAATGACGATGTCGTAGCCCCAGTCCATGGTCACCTTGTGGCTGGCGATTGATGAAGCGCGTCTCAACAACGGTGCGATGCGTGTGGTTGACCTGCCGAGGCCATTGGAGCGAGCAATAGAAAGGCCGCCATGGTCAACAGCCAAGGTCGGATCGAGCGAGCAAACATCATCGTAGCTGTCTCCTTCGCAGAGTGATGAATTCTGGGGAGGATGGTGCAAACAGCCGCCTTTTTAGTCAAAAGGACCCTATCGGACCTTGCCGGAAGTCGATGTGGTGGGCCCAGCCGGACTCGAACCGGCGACCGATGGATTAAAAGTCCACAGCTCTACCAACTGAGCTATGGGCCCGGGCAGTAATTAACACCGAGCCTGCGAAGTGTCGAGGCGATTTCACGAGTGAATTCGGGGATGAACTGCCCCTTACGCCGATTGCTCAAATCTTTTTTCGTGTTTCTTTCGCCTTTCCCTTGTTTTCGTGTTTTGTTCGCGTATGGTGGGGGTGTCAACGCCGGTCCTCTTGAAGAGCCAACTGCCGGTGGCTCTTCGAAGGAAGCACGAGATACTGCGGCTAGGCCGAGGCCCTTGAGCCCGCCACGCAATATCTCACGCAGCCGAACACCATCTGGGGTGACGTAAGGGCTACGCCATTCCGCCTATCGATCGAGAACCCGTCTATTTAGGGAACTGGGCAGATAAAACCTGAAGAGTGGTCGGCGATGACACTCGTGTCCAACACGCACGAGGCATTGAACAAGCACGGAACAATCGAACGCGAGACAGAACAAAAAAGCCGAGCGGGGAGATGCTTCCCCCCAAATTCACTTCCCGCTCGCACCATTTACACGTCGCGAAATATGAATCGACCACGAGCGCCTTCAATCGCGACGACGAAACGCAGAAAAACAAACACAGAGACAAATACAGAAACCAAAGAACACTACACCGGGAGAACCAGATCCATGACAAGAGCACAATGGTCAGAGCCTGCAACGTCGACAACTTCAAAGCCTTCCGCATCCACGCGCCGCAAGAACCCGTGGTCGATGCGAAGCACCCTCGGTGAACCCGGCCAGGGGCCCCAAGTTGGCTTGGGCGACTCTCCCGACATGTTCGCGACGGTCACCGCAGCGTCCGTGAACTGGGAATCCATTCGCCAGTACCACGGCCAGTAGGGCGTCGAATTGAAGTCACCCACCAGAACTCTCGCTGGTCCCGGTACGGCGTCCTTCTTCAGGCGCTTGGGGGCAGCGAGGTTCGTCGGTGCGGCTTTGCCCTCGCGCAGGTCTTCACCGGGGCACAGCGGCGAACCCTCGCCCGTGTTCACGTCCATTGCGCTGGTGCTGTTGATCGTGCTGCAGTTTGGACTTAGAACCGGTTGATCGCCCTGCTCTAGTACGCGATCCGCTTCGCGCGCATCTGACGCGCGCAAGTATCGCTTGAATTCACCGGCCTGCCGCCAGCGCAAGTACGGGCCGGGTGCCGGCGCAACCATATGCGGCGCAGCGACGTGGAGGTTCGTGATCTCCAGCGGCTCACAAAGTGAAGCGAAGTCCTTCGGCTGCATTCGCGCCGTCTGTCCAAAGCCCCATGTAAACGGAATCCGCTCGACCGTCACCGGGTAGTGGCTGAGCAAACCCATCCCGACATAGTTGTGATCCGGATCGATCTCGCCGTAATCAAACAACCGCGAAAGGGCCTCCGCCTGTTCGTGGGAAACTTCCTGCACCGCCAACACGTCCACCGCCAGCGACTCGACGAGACGCACGAGTGTGTCGGAATGGGCGCCGCCATTCATCAGGTTGGCGGACATGACGCGCAGGTTCTGACCCAATGTTGATCACACTCCGAAGAAACCTGAGCCAGCGCAAGACCGTGCAACCACGGCCCGCCCGGCTCAAACTGTCCCTCCCCCATCGGCTGCTTTCGCGGATGAGTTGAGAGCCGTTCTCGTTCCTGGAACGACGTGCTCGCGGGCGGCTATTTCGTGGCGAAGAGATCCGTGCGCATGATGGTCTCGTCCCGCCCTGGGCCCACCGAGATGAACGCCGCCTGCACTTCGACCAAAGTTTCGATTCGATCGATATAGCGACGCGCATTGTCGGGCAGATCGTCAAAGTTCCGTGCGCCCGTGACGTCCTCGGTCCAACCCGGCATCGCTTCGTATACCGGCTCGGCGTTGGCCACGTCCGTCATCGTCATCGGGAACTCGTGTCGCAGCTTGCCGTCGATGCGATACGCCGTGGCGATCTGCAGCTCGGGGAAACCGCTGAGAATGTCGAGCTTGTTGATGGCCAGGTCCGTGATGCCGTTCACGCAAACGGACTCGCGAAGCATCACGCAGTCGAGCCAACCGCAACGTCGTGGCCGGCCGGTCGTCGCACCAAATTCGGAACCCGCCGTGCGGAGCTGTTCCCCGAGATCGTCGTGGAGCTCCGAGGGAAACGGGCCCTCGCCGACGCGTGTCGTGTACGCCTTGGTGATGCCGAGCACGCGATCGATCTTCGTCGGCCCAACACCGGAGCCGGTGCAGACCGCGCCCGCGACACAATTGCTCGAGGTCACGAACGGATACGTGCCGTGGTCAATATCGAGGAACGTCCCCTGCGCGCCTTCGAACAAGACGCTTTTGCCGTCGCGCAATGCCTTGTCGAGGATGCGTCCGGTGTGGTCAATGTAGGGTTCGAGATCTCGTCCCCACCCAACGGCGGTTTCAATCAACGCATCGACGTCAACCGGGTCGCCGTTGAAGTAGTTCACCAGCTCAAAGTTCTTCCAGTCCGCAAGCGTGCGAATCTTTTGAGCGAGTTCTTCTGGGTGAAGCAGGTCCGCCATGCGGATGCCCCGACGCGCGGCCTTGTCTTCATAAGCCGGGCCGATGCCACGTCCGGTGGTTCCGATCTTCTTTCCCTTGGCCGCAGCATTTTCTCGCGCCTGATCAAGCGCCAGGTGCCACGGCAAAATTACGTGCGCGCGCCCGGAAACACGAAGCCGCCAAGGATCTTTCAAGACTTTGCGTTCGGTTAGCGCCGCAAGCTCAACGAGCAACGCGCCGGGATCGACAACAACGCCGGGACCGATGAGGTTGATGCTTCCCGGGTGCAAGATCCCGGACGGAACGATGTGAAGCACCGTCTTCTCGCCGTCCACCACGAGGGTGTGACCCGCGTTATTCCCGCCCTGAAAGCGCGCAACCAGATCTGCACGCGGCGCGAGCCAGTCTACGATCTTGCCCTTGCCTTCGTCGCCCCATTGGGCGCCGACTCCGACTACGGTGGTCATGGCGTTATAGCTCCACGAGTTGCGCGGTGATCATGTGGGCACTGCCGCGCAGTCGCTCCATGATCTCCTCAGTAGGACTGCCGTCGACGTTCACGAGCATCGCGGCCTGACTCTTTTCGGGAATGAGAGCGAGCTGCATACGCGAAATATTCAGGCCCCCTTCTCCCAAGATCGTGCCCACGTTGCCGACGACGCCGGCTTGGTCGTGGTTCTGGATAAAGATCGTCGGACCTTCGGGAATGGCCTCAAGCATGAAGTCGTCGATCCGCACGATCCGCGGCTGACGCCCGTGGAAGATCGTGCCGGCGATCATGCGGTCTTCGCAGCCGCGCACGCGCACGGTGACGAGACTCGAAAAATCACTCGGCAACGAGACCTTGGACTCGATGACCTTGAGGCCAAGCTCCTGGGCGATGGAAGGTGCGTTCACCATGTTTACGCCTTCGCGCACCGACTCGAGGATGCCCTTGAGTACGGCGATCGTAATCGGCGCCACGTTCAAATTGCCCACTTCGCCGGAGTACTCGACTTCAACCTGGTCAATCGACGTGGGGCAGAGCTGCCCTTGGAAGCGTCCAATCTTTTCGCCAAGGCGCAGGAACGGCCCAACCTCTTCCATCAACTCAGGAGAGATCGAGGGCACGTTGACCGCGTTGCGGACAACGTCATTCAATAGGAAGTCGCAGATCTGTTCTGCAACCGCGACCGACACGTTGATCTGCGCCTGCTCCGTGGAAGCACCGAGGTGCGGCGTGCAAATGACGCGGGCGTGCGAAAGCAACCGATGGTCTGCGGGCGGCGGCTCTTCGACAAAGACATCAAGCCCGGCTCCACCAACTTGTCCGGACTCAAGAGCCTCAAAGAGATCGTCTTCGTCGACAATGCCACCGCGCGCGGCATTAATGACCAACAGGCCGGGTCGCGCCTTTTCGAAGGTGGCTTTGTTGAGCAGGCCGATCGTGTCCTTGGTTTTGGGAACGTGGACGGTGATCGCGTCTGCCCGGGACATCACTTCGTCAAAGTCGGCGACCAATTCGATGTCAAGTTGACGCGCGCGCTCTGGGGTCGTGAAGGGGTCATATGCGATGACCTTCATGCCGAGCGCCTTACCACGCAGCGCGACAATGCGACCAATATTGCCAAGCCCCACAACTGCCAGTGTGCGGTTGTAGAGTTCGATGCCCTGGAACTTCTTCTTTTCCCACTTGCCCGCCTTCATCGAGGCCGTGGCCTGCGGGATGTGTCGGGCAAGCGAAACGAGCAGTGCGATCGCGTGCTCCGCGGTCGTAATGTTGTTGCCTTCTGGCGTGTTCAACACCGCGATACCACGCTGCGTGGCCGCGGCGACGTCGACGTTGTCGACCCCGATCCCGGCACGCCCGATAACGCGGAGCTTTTCGGCAGCAGCGATCACTTCAGCTGTCACCTTGGTGCCACTTCGAATCGCCAGACCGTCAATGTCGCCAACAATCTTCAGCAGCGCTTCGGGGCTCATGCCCACCTGCTCGATGACTTCGATCCCACGTGCGCGCCGAAGAACTTCCAGCCCCTCGGCTGCGAGGTTGTCGGATACCAATACCTTGACCAACGGGTGTCTCCTTTTTTCGCGCATGCGCGCGCCGCCTCATGACGTCATGCATTGGCTAGACGTCTAAGAGCCGGCGATTGATGTGGCTTGTAAGCGTCTCAAAGAGACGCCACTCTATGTTTGGGTTTCGCGGCCGCGCGCAGGAGAAAGCCAAGGCCAACCAGCGATCTGATGCTAAACCCTTGTGGACGCAAAGATTTTTTCGTGCGGTGGCGAAGTTTGCCCGAGCCCGGAATGGGTGTCAATCACCCGCGCATGCAGAAACGCGATGCGTACAAGTAGAAGCCCCAAAAAGCCCAGACATCTGGCGAAAACCTGCCCAAATGCCGGCGCCAACCCAAGTGGCAAGGGACTTGCTAAACCAACGTTACACCGCCTTGAATTGAGAGTTGATGAAGCCTTCCGCCCCACATTCGAAAGCGATCGCAATCGAGGCCCCGTACCCAGCGCAGCAGGCGGGACCATGAGCAAGCACGCCAAATCACTGGCGGTCCAACCGGGCGGGCCCATCGACGCCACGGTGCAAGTCCCCGGCTCGAAGAGCATTACGAACCGCGCTTTGCCCCTGGCCTTCCTCGCCCAAGGCGAAAGTGTCCTGACCGGCTGCCTGCGCAGCGACGACACCGAGGTGATGTGCAAAGCGGTGGCCGCCCTCGGTGCCCCGGTCGACGTCGATGACACGACCTTTCGCATAAGCGGCGTAGGGCCAAACTTCCCACCCGCCGAAGCGCCACTCTATATTGGAAATTCGGGGACCTCGGCGCGTTTTTTGACCGCCGTGATGACTTTGGGCGCAGGCCCCGTAGTGATCGACGGCAACCCACGCATGCGCGAGCGCCCCATTTCACATTTGCGCGACGCCCTCGAAGGCTTGGGCGCGCGACTCGAAATCGAAGGTGAGAACGATTGCCCGCCCGTGCGCGTGATGGGCGGCGGATTGCCGGGAGGCAGCGTCTATATGGATGCCTCGGCGTCGAGCCAATATGTCTCCGCCGTGCTCATGGTCGCGCCTTACGCGCGGCAAGATGTGCAGATCCATTTTCTCGGCGCCATCGTGTCGCGACCCTATATCGATCTCACCCTCCAGGTGATGGCATCGTTCGGCGTCGAAGCCAGCTGGGGCGCCGGCGAAGGTGAAACGGGCGAAAACACGCTTTTCGTTCCGAGCGGTCAGCAGTATCAACCGCAGAACTACCACGTCGAACCCGACGCATCGTCCGCCGTTTACCCACTGTGCGCCGCCGCGATCACCGGCGGCCGGGTCAAGATCGAAGGGATCGCGCTCGATTCGATCCAGGCCGATCTCGCAATTTTGGACCTGCTCGAACCCATGGGCTGCCGCATTCGCCGGGACGAAAACTCGATCGAGTTGGTCGGCCCAAAGAAGGGTCTGCGCAGCCTCGGCGAAGTCAATATGAACAACTCGCCCGACGCCGCCCTCGCCTACGCGGTGGTCGCGCTCTTCGCCGACGGCCCCACCGTCATCAAAGACATCTGGAATCTCAAGATCAAGGAAACCGATCGCCTCGCCGCCCTCGAGACCGAGCTACGGCGCATGGGCGGACGTGCAGAAGCGGGCCCCGACTCGCTCCGTATTCAGCCCGGCCCGCTCCACGACGCGACGATCGAAACTTACGACGATCACCGCATGGCGATGTCCTTCGCGCTTGCGGGCCTTCGTGTCCCGGGCATCCGCATCAGCGACCCCGGCTGCGTCTCGAAGACATGGCCGAACTTCTTTGAAATGCTCGAGGAACTCTAGCTACCGGTACCCTCGAAACCTTTTCACTCTATCCAGCGTAAACGGTCCCGATGTCGACACCCGAAACTGGCCCCACTCCCGATTCGAGCTCTAATTCTGCCGGACGCGAACCGCTCTCCGGCGCCCACGTCGTCGTGCGCGGCCTGGCGCGGCAGTTCGGGGACCACCATGCGCTCAAGGGGATCGACCTAGAGATTCAGCCCGGCGAAAGTTTCGGGCTGCTCGGCGCAAACGGCGCGGGAAAGACCACCTTTATTCGATTGGTCACCGGGTTTCTCGTCCCGAGTGCAGGCGAAGTTACCGTCGATGCTATTTCGCCAACCGACAATCCCCGCGCCGCACAAGCGCGCATTGGCTTCGTCTCGGAGAGCGCTCGGCTTTATCCCGAGCTTCGCGTTCGCGGATACTTAAAATTTGCCGCTGGCATCCGGGGCCTCTCTGGCACATCACTCACCCGGGCGGTCGATGACGCACTCGGTCGATTCGACCTCTCGGACGTTCGAACTCGCCGCATCGGGAATCTCTCCAAGGGCTTCCAGCAACGCGTTTCTCTCGCTCAGGCGTTTCTGCATCAGCCCGGCCTTTTGATCGCAGACGAACCGACCGGCGGCCTCGACCCTCTACAACGCAGTGACGTACACGCTCAACTCAAAAGTCTGCGCGGCCAGCACACGCTCTTGCTTTGCACTCATGATCTCGACGAAGCGCGCGCGCTAACCGACCGCACCGCCATCCTGTACCAGGGGCAACTCGTCGCTCTGGGGCCAACCGAAGAAGTCCTTGCCGACGGACAGAGCCTCGACCTGTTTCGCGGCCACCCGCAAACGGACGATCAACCATGACGCGAATCCTTGCATTGATGCGCAAAGAGATCGCGGTGCTCTTCGGCTCACCGATCGCGTACGGCGTGCTCTTTATGGTGGCGCTCGTTACCGCCATCACGTTCTTCGAACATCTGCGGCTCTACAATCAGATCTTGTTCGTGTTCGCGAGTAACACCATGGGCGGCTTCGAGTCGGACACCATCCCGACCCACGTCAATTTGATCGACAGCGTGTTCAACCCGGTGATGGAACAACTGGGGGTCCTGCTCATCATTCCGATCCCCCTGGTCACGATGCGGGTATTCGCCGAGGAGCGCGAACGCGGCACCGACGAACTGCTCCTCACCAGCGGTCTGAGCGCCATGCAGATGATCGTTGCGAAGTACAGCGTCACATTCGCCTTCGTCATTTTGATGATGGCCGTGAGTTTCGTCTACCCAGTGACGGCGATCGAACAGGGCGGACTCGGGATGAAGCACCTGTTGTCGGTTTTTATCGGCCTGTCGCTGCTCGCCGTCGGAATCGCGTCGATTGGTCTCGCATGCTCTGCCTTTTGCTCGAACCAGATCGTCGCGGCGGCGGCGACCGTCGCGATCGCGTTCATCTTCTACGACCTGGGCTGGACCCACTCTTTCGTGACGGAGCCCGTTGCGATTGTTTTCGACTCCCTTTCTCTACACCTGCGCTTCGCCCACATGGCGGAGGGCCTCGTGTTCCTTTCGGACTTCATGTACTTCGTCGCCCTCGCGATCTTTTCAGGCGCGCTCACCCGGTTATCCATTGAGCTCAGGCGGGTCGGCGCATGAATCGCGAAGCCCTGCTGACAGGCGTCGTCGCCCTCGCGTTCGGCCTTTCGAGCTACCAGCTTCAAGGCGAAGCCGATGGTTTCGTATTCGTGCAGCTGGGGATCGCGGCGGTGTCACTCGTTTATGGGTTGATCGTCAGTCTTCGCAGTGCTCGCAAGGCGACGAGGCAAATTCGCTTGGGTTCGGTTTATCGCGTTGCCCTCATGGGGCTGTTAGCCGTGAGCGTCGCGATCGGCGCGGAGCGCATCGCAGCATCGTCAAACGTGCGCTTTGACCTGACGTTCGAAGGTGAGTACAACATCGCGCCAGCGACCACCGAAGCGTTGGGTCGACTCGATCAACCCGTCGCCTTCACGCTTTACTTCGACCCCGGTGACCCGCGCATTCGACGCACGCGTCTGCTCCTCGAAACCATCGCAGTAGGACGCGACATCCCGATTGGGACTCGCAGCATCGAAGAGTCGCCCGACGCTGAAGACCGCTTCGCGATTGGCTCTTCGAATACAGTCGTCATTCAGCATGGGGACGACTGGCGCAGAGTCGACCGCCCCACCGAGGGTGCGCTCTTTGAGGCCATGGCCGAACTGGCCAAGCATCGAGACTCTATTCTTTACATCGCAACGGGAACCGGCGAGGGCGACATCAACGACGGAACCGATGCCGGGTATTCCGGACTCGCCGTCGCGTTTCAGAGCGACGGCTTCGATGTGCGTGTGCTTCCGAGTGCGGTGATGGGCGAGATCCCGGAAGACGCTGACGTCGTGGTGGTCCTCGGGCCCCAACGTAAAATGCGTAACGGCGCTCTCGACGCATTGACGCGCTACGTCAACCGAGGCGGCAGCCTCCTCGCCTTCATTGAACCCGGAGTCGAGTCAGGTCTCGAAGCGCTCTTGGCGGACTTCGGCTTGCGATCTCCCGACGCGCTCATCATCGACCCGGTATCGGACCCCGTCGATGGAGACATCGGCGGGGTGAGCCCCATCGTTTTCAACTACGCCACGCACCCCGTGACCGAAGGGTTGAAAACCAATCGCAACACCGTCTTCCGTCGGGCGCGCAGTTTTGACCTGCGAAAGTCCAAGCCCGAAGACCGACTCAAGGCGCTCGTCTATACAAGCCCCTACGCGTGGCGCCACTTTGGCGCGCTCCCGATCGGCGAAAGAGAACCACCCCAAATGCCGGACGACATCCAGGGCAACTACCACCACTTGGTCGTTTCAGCCCGCTATCCCCGCGGCGATCACGAAGGACGCATCGTGGCCTTTGGCGACCGAGACTTTGCCTCGAATCGCTACTTGCGCGCGCTTTACAACCTCGACCTCGTCATGAACGCCGCCCACTGGGCAGTCGCCCGCACCGACCGCATCACCCTTCGCCCCAAGAGCGCGGGCCTGATTCAGTTCCCGGTTCCAATCGTGAACTCCATGAAGGCCTTCTACGGAGTGGGACTTTTGATTCCCGAAATCCTCGTGATCCTCGGCGGGATCACTTGGCTACGCTCTCGACAGGCCTGAGCCGCGAGCCGCTACTGGATCTCGAGCGGCTCGGCGGGTTGCTCGGTGGAAATCGCGATGCCTTTGGCTCCGGCTTGCTGCGCCAAGTCCAAGACATTGACCGCGCGCCCGAGCGCAACGCTGGTGTCCCCGCGTAAAATCACAATCTTGTCTTCCGCGTTTTCGATCGCGACTTCGAGCAATCGCAGGACAGTGCCCTCTACCGCAATGACGTCGTTGACGGTGATCTGGCCTTCAGAGTTCATCGACACCGTGACGCCCTTGGGCTCGGTAGGCTCGGACATCGACGCATCGGGAAGGTCGATGTTCTTCCCTTCCTCCACGATCACACTACTCGTAACCATGAAGATGATGAGCAGCACCAAGAAGATGTCGGTGAGAGGCGTAACGTTGATCTCGGCAACGATGTCGTCGCCGTCCCCTTCCGGGTCTCCGCCGATCGGCCTTGCGCCCATGCTACTGCGGACCTTCGTCGCCGGCGGGCATCTCACCCGCGTTTGACTCGACGTAGATCAACGCTTGTACCACGCGCTCGCTAGACCGCGCATACACGGCGTTTAGTGAACCGATCCGTGTCTGTAGATAATTGAAGAAGATGAGTGCGACGATCGCCACGCCAAGCCCCGCGGCAGTTGCGATCAGGGCTTCTGACAAATTGGCGGACACCACATCGAAGCCGCTCTCGCCGCTTTCGCTCATCACGCCGAACGCGCGAATAATGCCAACCACCGTGCCGAACAAACCGACGAACGGCGCCAGCGAACCCACCGTGCCGATCATCCAAACACCGCGCTTTAGACCGCGGGCGAGTTCGGCGCGCCGGGTTGCGAAGACGCGATCCAGATCGTCAGCCGAAACGTTCTCCCACCCGAGCGCTTCCTGGAACATGCCGGCGATCGGAAGCGCGTTATCCGTGCAAGCGCGTCTGGCACCTTCGAGGTCCCGCCGTACGAGTTGATCGATCACCTTGGCGGCAAGCTGACGCGACGCCGCTTCGAGCCCGCGAAAGCTCCAAACGCGTTCGCAAAACACCGAAATGCTGACGATCGAGCCGATGGCGAGGGGCACATTGGAGAGCCACCCCATAATGATGAGGTCAATGAAGTGTTCGGCCGAAAACATGCGTGTCCTTTGATCCAGCGGGGAAGTGGGGGAGATTAACGGAGGCCGTGGGCTCTGCATAGGTTCCCGAGCCGTTTCGCAACGCCGCAGTGTGACAAATTAGAACCGACCAAACCGGCACAGGGTCATACGCGAACAGACTGGGATTGCGCTATCCCGTACAGCGGAGTGATGAGGCAGCGCGAGTTATAGGTCGCCAAGACGGCAATGCCGAACGGAATAATGAAGACGCATATCGATTCACCCCGGGCCCGCCAGCCTCCCACCAGACAAACGGCATTACGAAGCGACCCATTTAGAGATCAAAAGTCGAGTCCGATACAGCACGTCACATGCGACAGCTGCTTTAGAGAGCGCAGGAGAGCACGTTCCAACCATGAGCCCCTTTTCGAAACAGCGACCCGATCATCGCAATCGCTTGCGTCTCGCATCACCGGGCGGCGTGCTTTCGAACCCTCAGGCGGGGGCACAGTTCGTTCATGCCGCGGGCCAGAGCGGCCTCCCCGGGCTTTCGATGCCCGAGCCAGCCGACCGCCGCGGCCTGCTGGTGTCGAGCGCGGTCTCGGCTCTGCTCCACGTCCTCGTCATCGGCGGTATCGCGCTCGTAGGCTACCTAGCCAAACAAGTCGTCGAAGAAATCATCCCCGTCACCCTTTTGAACAAGCCGATCGAACTGCCGGGTTCAAACGAACCGGCTCGTTTTCCTGTGCCGAAGATGCTCTCCGCTCCCATGGCCAACGCCGTGCCATTGGCCATGGACCCGGCCGCGCTCTCCGCAGTTCCCGCCCCGGTGATCCAGGCCCCACAGATCGACACGACCACGCCCAAGACTCTCGATCTCGCTCAGCTCACCAGTGCTGCCCTGGCGGCAAGCGCCGACATTAGTCCCACGCCAAGCGCCGCAGACATAAGCGACGTCCAGCCGCTCGACATCAGTGCGGCAGACCTCGTCGCACCCAAGGTTGAACTCAGTGGCCCAACTGCAACGGCGGAGCGCACCGCAACTGACCTCGCGGCACCAAAGGCCTTCGAAAACCTTTCCAACATCGACGCCGCTCAGTACAAGGGCGCCGTGACCGCCGTTCCGACCGGAGGCGACGGCATAGAGACCGGAGGCGAAGTCGTCGCGACAGGCGTTGCAGCCGAATACCTTGCACCCGGGTTTGCGGGAGGAGATCCGAACGCAATGGGGACGGTTCCGTGCCTACAGAGCGCGTACGTTTCCCGATATATCGACCTAATCGACGTGCGCACGACCAACCGCTTCGAAGTGCCGCTCTCATCTGGGCCGGAAGACTTCGTCAAAGTTCGAATCGCGCTCGATCATTCGGGCTCGATCGTCCGACTCGAACTCATCGACTCGACCCACCCGCAGTTTACGAAGAATGCCATGAAGGCGCTGAAAAGCGCGTCACCTTTTCCGCCGCTCAATGACAACAACAGATGCCTGACCGACAAAAGCTTCCTAATGACCTTCAACTACCCGGAGTAAGCACGCGTTTTTACTAACGCTTCCCGCCTCATGATTTTGGACCGGTTCCACACACTGCTGTTTGCCGCCCTGCTCGTCTCGACCAATGCGCTTGCCGCATCCGCAGCCGAGAACAAGTGCATCCCGATCGTCCTGTTGTACGACGAGAACGAAGAACTCGCCGAGCGCCGCACCGACACCAACCGAGACTGCACGCACGACGAACTCGTCTTCTACGAAGGGGGCAAAGCCGTGCGATCCCAGCGCGACCGCGACCACAACGGCGACTTCGATTCGTGGAGTCAGTACAACGAAGCCGGCCAGGTTCACCTGCGCGAACTCGACACCAAGGGCGACGGTAAACCCGACAGCACGATCACTTATCAGGACGAGGTCCCGATCCTTCAGCGTGACGACGACAACGCGGACGGTGAAGTCGACATCATAACCCGATTCGTCGACGGCGAAGCCAGCAAGCGTGACGAAGACCAGGACCATGACGGAAAGTTCGATCGGTTCACGACCTATCTCGGTGGCAAGCCCAGCATCCTAGAAGAAGATCGTGACCGCGACGGCCGCATCGATCTCCATGCCGAGTTCGACCTCGACGGCACCAAGCTGCTCGAGCATCAGGACAACACCCAAGACGGCGCCCTCAATGTCTCTCTGTTCTTCCGAGACGGAAAGCAGATTCGCGTCGAAGAAGACACAACCGGCGATGGTCGCAAAGACGTCATCACGAACTATAACGGCCTGCTTGTCAGCGCACGCAAGGCGGACACCACAGGCGATGGCCGTTTCGACACTAAAATCGCCTACGTGCTCGGTGTGGAACGAACACGAACGCACGACCCCAATCTTGACGGCAAGTCAAAGATCACCGCGCACCTAGACGAAGCCGGCGAACTCGAACGCGAAGAGCTTGACACCAACAGCAGCGGCACAGCTGACCTGTTTCGTTTTTACACCCATGGGAAAAAGACAAAGGAAACCGAAGACCCAGATGGCGACGGCGTATCCAATCTCGTGACGTTGTTCGAAGGCGATTTCCCAAGTGAGCAGCGGGCCGACTCAAACGGCGACGGAAATCTCGACACCACGATCACCTTCAAAGCCGGCCGCAAGTCACGACAAGAGGAAGACCGCAATGCGAATGGCGAAGTCGACGTTCGCTACGAATTCGACCCGGACGAACGCATCGCCAAAGAAGAACTGGATGCCGACCACGATGGATTTTTCGAGGCCACGACGTTATTCGAAGCGGCCGTCCTGACAAGGCGCTCAATCGATCAAAACCAAAGCGGCAAACCAGACCGCGTTGAGTTCTACGAAGCCGGGTTGCTCGCACGCATCGAGCTCGACGAGAACGCCAACGGCAAGGTCGACAGCTGGAACTACTACGACTCAAAAGGCAGCCTGCTCCGGCGTGAGCAGGACCAAGACCACGACGAGCACGTTGACCTCTGGGTGGCCTTCGACATCGCCACGGGCAAACCCGCAAAGGTCGACGCGGACACCAACGGCGACCGCAAAGCCGACACCTTTCGCCAGAACGACACGGCGGGGGCAACCCAACGCGTCGATCGTGATCGCAATTTCGACGGCAAACTCGACGACCGCGTTTTCTACAGCTCCAAGACTTTCTACAGCTCCAAGAACAGCGCCGAAAAAACTGCGGGCCAGACCCCCGAAGTCGCGACCCACTACGAACGGGACGACGACTACGACGGCACGTTCGAAACCAAGGGCAGCCTCGACGCCGAAGGCAACGTCACCCTCGACGAGCGCGACACCACCGGCGACGGCCAATTCGACTTGCGCCAGCACTTCACCCTCGGAACCAAGTCCCGGGAAGAGCGCGACACCCGAGCGGACCAGAAGTTCGACGTCATCACGCATTTCGAAGGCGGCGAACGCGTACGTCAGGAACGTGACACGACAGCCGATGGCAAAATCGATTCAACCCTCTTCTTTGCGGACGGCATACAAACACGTCAGGAACGAGACACAAAGGCCGACGGAAAAGTTGATGTGTGGGTGACCTTCGACCCCAAGGAACGGCCCTCCAAAGAAGAGTTCGACACCAACGCCGACAGCAAAATTGACGTCGTTCGATTTCACAAGAATGGCATCGTCGAAAGCGAACAGAGCGACCGAAACTTCGACGGACGCTTTGAACTCGCCAGTGTCTACAAGCAGGGTGTCCTCGCAACGACGACCCTTCATGAACTAGACCTCGACTCGCCGTGGAACGTGCGCGTCGAATACAAAGGGGGCAACCGCGAACGTCAGGTCGAAGACCGCAACGCCGACGATGCGGAAGACTTGCGCTCGTTCTTTGACACAGACGGCGAGAACGTGACCCACATCGAAGACGACAAAGACTTCGATGGACGCTTCGAAACCACGCGCTACTTCAAAGACGGTGCCCTTGTCCGCAGTGAAGCCGACGCTGATGGCGACGGAGAGATCGAACTCACCGTCTACTACAAAAACGGAGCTGCAACCCGCGTCGACACGCGAAGCGACGGCAGTGACTGTGTCGACATCCGCCAATGGGTGAACAAGAAGAGCGAAGTCACGGCCGAAGAGAAAGACACCGACGGCAACTGCAAGTACGACACCTGGAATTATTTCACCGGCGGTCGATTGCGAGGCCAGGGCCGAGACACCGAAGGCCGAGGCTACGGGCACCTCTACTATGTGTTCGACAAACAGGGCAACGTCCAAGTCCAAGAAATTGCCGGCGCCAAGTCGAACAAACCGGAGAAGAAGGCGTTTTACTCAAGTGAGGGCGACGTCGTGCGCCAGTGCACCGACAACGATCACGACGGCGACTTCGAGAGCGAGATGGCCTTCGAATCCGGCGTCGCACGGATGGCCACTAGCGACAGCGACAATTCAGGTATGCCAGACCGTAGGGAGTTCTACGAAGCGGGCGCCCTAGTTCGAGTCGAAGCAGACACCAACGGTGACGGTCGCCCCGACGTCACTCAGGACTACGCGGGTGGACAAGTCAGCAGACAGGACGAGGACACCGACTTCGACGGCGAGATCGACGTTCGCTTTGAAGAAGGCAAACCCATCCCGCTAAAAGACACGCTACCTGCGCCGACCCAAATCCCCAACTTCGACTGCGGGCAATTCAACGCTTTCTGGGGCTGATCCCGTAGACGTCCGCCCCTTTGTTTCCGACCTCGATTTCTTCGCTGAGCTTCAAACCCGGCATACCGATATCGTCACCCGCACGGTTCGGCATCTTCCGCCCCTTTCTACCTGTACCCTGTGCGAAAACCAGTAATGAGCATCTCACCCTTTTACCCATCGGCCTGCGCTGCCCTCGCGGCAGCCGCAGCAACGTGAGGATTCACCCGACATGACCAACCCGATTATCAAAGCCCAAGAGTTTGGCCAAAGCATTTGGTATGACAACATCAGTCGCAGTCTGGTGTCGTCAGGAGAACTCGCGCGGCTTGTCGACGAAGACGGCGTGCTCGGCGTGACGTCGAACCCTGCAATTTTCGAAAAGGCCATCGGAAGTTCTGCTGACTACGACGCGTCGATCGCAGCCTTGGTTGGACAAGGCGTTGGCGAGGCCGTCGCGCTCTTCGAGCACCTTGCGATCGCCGACATCCGAATGGGCTGCGACGCGCTGCGCGGGGCATACGACCGAACGAACGCTGTCGATGGATACGTGAGCCTCGAAGTTTCACCGTATCTCGCGAACGATACCGAGGGCACCCTCGAAGAAGCACGCCGACTCTGGAAGGCCGTCGACCGAGAGAATCTGATGATCAAGGTCCCGGCGACGCCGGCTGGCATCCCGGCAATCGCCGCACTCATCGGCGACGGCATCAACGTAAACGTCACCCTGCTCTTTGCAGTCGACGCCTATGCGGCTGTGGCAGAGGCTTACGTCGAAGGCCTCGAAGCCCTCAAGCGCAACGGCGGCGACGTAAGCCGCGTCGCGAGTGTCGCGAGTTTCTTTGTTAGCCGTATTGATGCAGTCGTAGACGCCCAGATCGATCAGCGCCTCGAAACTGAAACCGATGCGACAAAGCGCGCGACTCTCGAAGGCTTAAAGAGCAAGGTCGCGATCGCGAATGCAGTGATCGCCTACGCGCACTTCAATGATGTTTGTGCCGGCGACCGCTGGAAGGCGCTGGCGACCAAGAATGCTATGCCCCAGCGTGTCCTCTGGGCCAGCACCGGGACGAAGAGCCCCGATCTCCCGAGCACATTGTACGTCGACGCCTTGATCGGCCCGCACACGGTCAACACGGTGCCAACCGCGACCCTCGATTCGTTTCGCGAATCTGGAACGGCGAGCAACGCCCTTGGCTCCAACCCCGAGGGTTCCGTCAACGATGCCCGAAAGATTTTAAGTGACACCGCCGAGCTCGGCATTAACTTGAAAGAGATCACGGACGGGCTCTTGCCGAAGGGCTGCCAACTCTTCAGTGATGCCTTCGACACGCTACTCGCGACCGTCGCGGCGAAACGCGAAGCGATTCTGGGCGACCGCCTCACTCAACTCGCTGCGAAACTCGGATCGTCAGCTGACGCTGTTGAAAATGAAATGGATCGCTGGCGCTCCGCTGGCAACGTGCGCCGACTTTGGGACCGGGACGCAAGTCTGTGGAGTGGCGGCGACGAAGCCGACTGGCTCGGCTGGCTCGACGTCCTCGACAGCTGGAAAGACAACACCCATGCCCTACAGGCGATCAGTCAACGTGTCGCCGACGAAGGCACACAGCACGTTGTCGTCATGGGCATGGGGGGCAGCAGTCTGTGCCCCGATGTTTTGAGCCGCACCTTCGGTGCAGCCCCGGGGCACCCGAAAGTTCTGGTCCTCGACTCGACGGTTCCCTCGCAGGTCGCCGCCATCGAGGCGCAGATCGATCTGGCAAAGACGCTGTTCATCGTTCCGTCGAAGAGCGGCGGCACGATTGAGCCCAACACCTTTAAAGCGTATTTCTGGGACAAGGTTGAAGCCGCGCACGGAGCGGGCAGTGCTGCGAAGCGTTTCGTCGCAATCACAGACCCAAACACCAAGTTGGATGAACAGGCCCAGAGCGAGAACTTCTCCCAGATCGCCTACGGCATCCCGTCGATCGGTGGACGCTTCTCTGCCCTTTCTGCTTTCGGCATGCTTCCGGCCGCCGCACTCGGCATTGACACCGACGACTTCTTGGCCCGAACCCAGCTCATGGCCGATTCGTGTTCGCGATCGGTTCCGCCCAAACACAACCCGGGCATCCAACTCGGCGTCATGATGGGAACCCTCGCACGACAGGGTCGAGACAAGATCACGCTCGTTGCCTCGCCGGCGATCGGCACCCTCGGAGCATGGCTCGAACAGTTGATCGCGGAATCCACCGGCAAACTCGACCGAGGCATCGTCCCCGTGGACGGTGAACAACTCGCCAGCCCCGACCACTACAGTGACGACCGATTATTCGTCTACATTCGCCTCACCGGCGAACCGTGTGCGGACCAGGAAAAGGCCATCGCAGCCCTCGAGGCTGCAGGACAGCCAGTGGTTCGCATCGACCTCGCCGACAAACGCGACCTCGGCCAAGAGTTCTATCGCTGGCAGGTCGCGACCGCGGTGGCGGGTGCGATCCTCGAAATTAATGCCTTCAACCAGCCTGACGTCGAGGCTGCGAAGATCGCCGCCAAGACCCTGATGAACACGTTCGAAACCAAAGGCTCACTCCCGGCCGAAACGCCGATCTTTGAAGCCGGCGGGGTGTCCGTGTACGCAGACGAGCGAAACGCCGGAGCCGTCGGCGGCGGAAGTCTCAAAGACATCGTGACGACTCACCTTGGACGCATCGGCCGAGGCGACTATTTCGCCATCAATGCCTACGTGGAGATGAACGACGAGAACGCCGCACCGCTCCAGTCGATGCGACACGCGGTTCGAGATGCCTGCAAGGTCGCGACAACCTTGGGCTACGGACCGCGCTTCCTCCACTCCACGGGGCAGCTGCACAAAGGTGGACCCAATCGTGGCGTCTTCCTGCAAATCACTGCCGACGACGCAAACGACCTCGCGATCCCCGCCGCACCCTATAGCTTCGGCGTACTCAAAGACGCTCAGGCCCAGGGTGACTTCGAAGTTCTTGCCCGGCGCGAACGACGCGCCCTGCGGATTCACCTCGGCGCTGATGTCCGCGCCGGACTGAACGATCTTTCTGCGCTGGTAAGTCGCTGCCTCTCGAGTTGATGCTCGCAATCTGAACACAATGACTCGCCTCGTTGTGCATCACCACACGCGCCCCGCTGCTTGAAACCGAGGCATCGGGAGGGTTCCGCTCGTGCGCGGAATAAGGGGCTTGTGGACCTGCGCCCGGGAGGCGCCAATGAAGTCGCGCAATCGTGCCGCTTCGTAATGGCGATGAAGCACGAACCGGCCATCTTGATTTTCTCTCGCCATGCGATGCCGACCCTGGATCGCACTCACCTGGCCCCCGCTAGTGAAGTCGCCAAAGGGGCCTATGTTCTCAAGGACCCAAGTGGAGGAAAACCCGAAGTTATTCTGATGGCGAACGGCAGCGAAGTATCGCTGTGTCTCGAAGCCTGCGAAGCACTCGAAAACGAAGGTAAGAAAGTACGTGTGGTTCGCGTCCCCTCTTGAGAACTCTTCGAACACAAAAGTGCCGAATAGAAGTTCGGCTTCACGGCAGAGCACGTTACCAACATGGCCAAAGAACAGATCAGCAAACAGGGGGGCGACGCCTAGCGGGTCGCCAAACACCGCAGCGCAGCCTTCGCCCCTTGCCCCACACCAACTTCGCAAGGGCGAAGCTTGGTCGAAGATCATCAAGGCGAAGACCTCGCAGGAGGAAGCATGAGCAGCACAACAAAGAACACAATCGCGGACGCACCCGTTGCCACCGCGAACAAGGCACTCGAATGGGTGAAGGACGGCATGACGCTCGGCTTGGGAACGGGCCGCGCCGCCGAGGCATTTGTGCGCGCACTCGGAGACCGGGTACGCGACGGACTCGACGTCTCGGGCGTACCCACGTCGGAGAGAACGGCGAAGCTCGCTGAAGAACTCAACATCCCGCTACTGACTCTGGAAGAAGCCGGCCACATCGACGTCTGCTTCGATGGCGCCGACGAAGTCGACCCGAACCTCGACGTCATCAAGGGCTACGGCGGCGCGCACGTCCGCGAAAAGATCGTTGCCGCCAGTTCGTCGAAATTGATTATTCTGGTCGGTGTGGAGAAGGTTGTTGACGTGCTCGGCGCGCGCGGAAAATTGCCCGTCGAAGTGCTGCCCTTTGGTGAAGCGCTGTGTCGGGAGTCGCTACGCCGCCTCGATTGCGAACCAGCACGCCGAATCGACAAGGCCGGCAACGCTGTCATCAGCGACAACGGCAACCTGATTCTGGACTGCAAGATCGCCCCGATCGAAAATGCACCCGAACTCGAGCGCGCAATCCTCGATATCCCCGGTGTCTTGGGCACCGGTTTATTCATTGCAATGGCGGACGCCGTAATCATCCAGGATGGAGACGCGGTAGAAGTCCGAGAACGTTAAAGGCATCACAACACGTCAAACACACACGCCCCGCAAGCAAGGAAGCGACCCGAGGCCCAATCATGAACGACAGGAGTAAAGCAATGCAGCTTGGCATGATCGGTCTTGGGAAAATGGGCGCCAACATGGTACGACGCATTATGGGTGCGGGTCACGAATGCGTCGTCTTCGACCAGTCGCCAGAAGCGGTAGAGGCACTTAAAAACGAAGGGGCTCGCGGTGCGACGTCCCTTGCAGAACTGGTTTCGAAACTCGATGCGCCCCGGGCCATTTGGATCATGGTTCCTGCCGGCGAGATCACCGAGGGGGTCGTGCAGGAACTCGCGGGCCTCATGTCCAAAGGCGACATGATGATCGACGGCGGCAATTCAATGTTCAAAGACGACGCCCGTCGCGCGATCGAACTTACGCCCAAGGGCATCCACTATCTCGACTGTGGAACCAGTGGCGGAGTCTGGGGCATCGATCGCGGCTACTGCTTGATGATCGGCGGCGACAAGGATGCAGTCACTCACCTCGACCCGATCTTCAAATGCCTGGCACCAGGCCGCGGAGACGTTGAACGCACCCCCGGTCGCGAATCCGGCCAAGGCACCGCCGAAGAGGGTTATTTACACTGCGGCCCCGCCGGTGCTGGCCATTACGTCAAGATGATCCACAACGGCATCGAATACGGTTTGATGCAGTCATACGCCGAAGGCTTCGACATCTTGAACACGGCCCGCGAAGAGTCAGTTCCGAAAGAATATCGCTACGAACTCGAGATCGGTGAAATCGCCGAAGTCTGGCGTCGCGGCAGCGTCGTAGGTTCTTGGCTCCTCGACCTCACGGCGCAGGCCTTGGTCGAACAACCCGACCTCGAAGACTACTCGGGCTACGTGACCGACTCGGGTGAAGGACGCTGGACAGTCAATGCGGCCGTCGAACAAGCGGTACCCGCCGACGTCCTGACCGCCGCGCTCTACACCCGCTTCCGCTCACGCCAGAGTCACACCTTCGCCGAAAAAATCCTCTCGGCCATGCGCCACAAGTTCGGTGGGCACGTCGAAAACAAGTAGTTGGAAGCACGGCGAACACCACCAAGGCTAAAGAACCGAGACGTCCGAAGCGAGCCAGGACAGGAGCGACGACACGATGAGCGACCCTACCGAACAAGAGCCCACTGAAATCTCGCGCGACAACCCACTGCTTGCGGGACAAACCGCGTCCCTCCAGCCGCAACCCTGTAGCTTTGTCATCTTCGGCGGCGCTGGAGATCTTTCACGCCGAAAGCTACTCGCGGGTCTCTACAATCTCGCCGTCGATGGCGTGCTCCCGGCCAACTTCTGCGTCATTGGCTTTGCCCGAACGACCCTCGATGACGAAAAATATCGGGAACTCGCGCGCGAGTCGATCGAAACATTTTCGAGACGACCCATTCAAGAACCCTACTGGACGGACTTCGTTCGTCGGCTGCACTGGGTCTCCGGTCCATTCAATGAACCCGACGCGTATGCGTCCTTGCGCGATCGCCTAGAGGAACTCGAGCCGAACTTTGGCATCCCATGCAATCGCATCTTCTACTTGTCGATTGCTCCGAGCCTGATCGAAGTCAGCCTTGAGAACCTAAAGAGTGCAGGCCTGATCAGCGACCCGGCAGACACGAGTCGATTCTCACGCATCATTGTCGAAAAGCCGATCGGCCAGGATCTCGAAAGCGCGCAGAGTATCAACGCGACGCTTTCAAAGGTTTGCGACGAGAGCCAGATCTACCGAATCGATCATTACCTCGGCAAAGAGACGGTCCAAAACATCTTGGCGATGCGATTCGCCAACGCGATCTTCGAACCCCTCTGGAATCAAAAGTACATCGACCACGTACAGATCACGGTGGCGGAAGAAGTCGGTGTTGGCACCCGTGGTAACTACTACGAAGAGGCCGGAGCGCTCCGCGACATGGTTCAGAACCATATCCTCCAGCTTCTCTGTTTGACGGCAATGGAACCCCCGTGGTCCCTGAAAGACGAAGTGGTGCGCGATCACAAGCAAGAAGTGCTCAACTGCTTGCGACCGATTCAGCCTCACGAAGTCGACGACCATGTCGTGCGTGCCCAGTACGGGCCGGGGTACGTACGTGGAGCCGACGTGCCCGGCTACCGCCGCGAAGCGAATGTTGCCCCGGACTCCTCCACCGAAACCTTCATTGCCCTCAAGTGCTACATCGACAATTGGCGATGGGCGGGCGTCCCCTTCTATTTGCGAACGGGCAAGTGCATGGCGAAGCGTGCGAGCGAGATTGCCGTCACCTTCAAGGCTGTACCCCATGTGTTGTTCAACGTAGATCCCGCGGTTGCGCTCGAGCCCAACGTCCTTGTGCTGCGAATACAGCCGGACGAAGGTCTGTCGCTCCGCATCGCGAGCAAGCTGCCCGGCAGCAAGATGCAGATCTATCCGGTCAAGATGGACTTCTCCTACGGAAGCACCTTCGGCAGTCAGTCCCCCGAAGCCTATGAGCGGTTGATGCTCGATGTCATGGCGGGAGACGCGACACTCTTTATGCGCCGCGATGCGGTGGAAACTTCATGGTCCTGGGTCATGAACGTCCTCGACTCCTGGCAGTCGAGCGGCGCACGCTGGCTCCCTGAATACCGCGCTGGAACGTGGGGGCCCGTAGAAGCAGACCGCTTGATTGAGGGTGACGGTCGAAAGTGGCGAACCCTGTGAGCGTTCGACTCGAGTACGAAACCCTCGCCCCGCCGCGCGCGGTACCACTTGCCCATGTCGAAGAGGAGTTGATCCGGCTTCGTCTTGAAGCGATCGTTTCGGTTTCCGACACCGCTGCGGTAGCCCAAGAACAGCAGCCGATGACTCGCGCCTGCATGTCAAACTTGATCGTGTACTGCGACGACCCCAAAGTGGCGGACGCCCTCCCCGATCAAATTGGCCTGATGGCACGCCACCATCCAGCGCGCGTCGTATTGCTGGTCGACAACACCCCCGATCAGTCCCAAGAGATCGTCGCCCAGATTTCGGCAGGCTTGACTCATCTCGGCAAGCGGCCTCAGATCAGCAGCGAACAGATCCGTTTAAGTGCGCCACTTGGTGGCCACGGTCGACTGCCCTCGGCGGCTCGGCCGTTTCTCATTGGAGACCTTCCCACCGCCCTTTGGTGGAACGCAAACAAACCACCGGGAAGTGGCGGTGAACTATTTTCCGAACTGGAGCGAATGGCGACGAGTATCGTCTACGACAGCCGCGGCTGGAGAGATCCGAGAGCCGGTCTGGTGTCGACCGCGGCGTGGGCACTTGGCGGAAATCATCCAACTCTTGTTACCGACCTCGCTTGGATGCGGACGGCGGTGTGGCGGCGATTGTTCGCCGAAGCGCTGGCCCCTCATGTCTTGCCGGGCGCACTCCCGCACATCGAATCACTGCAGCTCCGACATGGCCCTCATGCGTTGCCGATGGTGTGGCTCTTTGTCGGCTGGCTAGCAGAATGCCTCGATTGGAAACCGACTGGGGGTAAGTTCACTTCGGACAAACAACTCAAGCTGAATTTCCAGTCGGCAAAGGGACCGGTCGCCATCGACATTACGCGCTGCGACGAGGGTCCCGCTGAACTCCGCCAGGCGAAGATCATCACGCGCGGCTTGGGCATGACAGCACCGAAAATCGAAGCTGAGTTCGAAGCCCTGGACGGAGATCGGGTTGCGATTCGAATCGGCAATCCGCAGAGCGGCTGCGATGGGGGCGTCAGCGAAAACATTGTCTCCACCCCCAACGAGCCCGTGGTGTTGATGCTCGCAAGGCAGCTCGCCAATCGAACCGGTCAGCCCGAATTTCGAAAGGCGCTCAAGAATGCACAGATTCTGGCAAAGGAATTTTCTTCGTGAGCGGAACCCGTGGCTCGACGTCACCGTCTTCGCAGCGAGAAGTGCGATGCCTGGACGACGCGCAGGCGGTGTGCGAAGCCGCTGCAGACGAGTTCACGACAGCAAGTTGCCGGGCCATCGAAGCGCACGGCGTGTTTCGCATCGCACTTTCGGGCGGTTCGACTCCGTACCGCTTGCATCGGATCCTGACTGAAGCGCCGTATCGAGAAAACATGAACTGGGATCGGATCGAGTTCTTTTTTGGCGACGAACGCACAGTGCATCCCGATCACACGGACTCGAACTACCGAATGGCGCGAGACACCCTGCTCACTGAGCTGGACATCGCTCCCAAACGGGTTCATCGTATGCACGCTGAACACCGCGACCTCACGGGGGCGGCACGCCGCTACGAGGAAGAAATCGCCTCGACGTTTGACGTCACGCGGGACGGCACTCCCCCCCGGTTCGACTTGATCTTGCTGGGTATGGGTGCAGACGGGCATACGGCATCGCTTTTTCCAGAAACCGAAGCGCTGCTCGAGCGCAAACGATGGGTCGTGGGCAATGAAGTTCCCAAACTCGGGGTCCAACGCATGACGTTCACGTACCCACTGATCAATGCCGCCGAGCGCGTGGTGTTTCTGGTTCCTGGCGAATCTAAGGCACCCGCTTTGGCCGCAATTCTCGACGGGCCGCCCGACGTATCCCGCCTGCCCTCCCAAGGTGTCGCGCCTTCAGATGGCAAGCTGCTATTCCTGATCGATCAGGCCGCAGGCAAGCTGCTCCACCCCGCAACACGCAACAGCAACGTCGTGGCAACGGAATAACGAAACTTATATCCGAATACCCCGGCGATCGGCGACCTCGGAATCAACGGCAACATGCACACCTCGGCAATGGTGGGCACCGACGGATCGATCGACTGGCTTTGTCTTCCTCACTTCGATTCCCCAGCTGCTTTTTGTTCGATTCTCGACCGCAGCCAAGGCGGTCACTTTAAGCTCGAAGCCCAGGGCGAAGACATCACCCGCAAACAATTCTATTGGCCGAGGCGAACATCCTCGTCGCGTGCTTCGAGTCCGCCAAGGGCGTGGCCGCTCTGCTGTTGAAACATTTGGCGCTTGAGCAGACGGGAGCCATCGTCGCCGCCCCGCCCCCTGTCGACGATTCCCTTGCCACTGAACCTTTTGTCGGCACCTTCTTTGACGATTTCTTGATATGGCGCTTTTCTTAGATCCCGCTTGTTTTCAGCTCGCTATGAATTCTCCAAACCTCTGAGTTCTTCGCAACGTGCGCGTATCGCCCAAACTCGAAGGCCGGAAGGCATCGCGGGAAGACTGCTGACAACACGGTGACTGCGACAAGACGACAGTGACATCACACGGGTGTCGCAGTGACTTGGTCTTCTAAGAGAACAATCGCACACGCATCCGGTTACCTCGCAAACGTGACGGATTGCGCGGCGTCGGCCGCCGATCCAAATACCCGAATATATTCGCGGACTCATCAATGCCGGCTGTTGCGGCCTGCGATCAAGAGACGCGAGCCGATCGTAAACTTGAACTAGGCATGTCCTTTGCATTCTCATAAATCTCCAGAAACGGAATCACCCCAGGCACATCTCGGAATGAGAATGGAGAACAGTTCATGAACGCAATTCGATCAATACTTTGGATCGGCCCCTACGACGGGCTCGTCCAGAACGGAATCATGCAAGCGAATCACCTCGACGTGGTGTGGGTAGCCGACGTCGATTCCGCACTCGAGCTTCCGGTCGCCAGCTTTGAAGCGGCTGTAATCGCGCTCGACAAGGCAGATCGACAACGAGACGCCATGACGCGATGCTCCGGCAACCAGGGCATGCCACCGCTCGTGATCCTCGCCTCGCAGCAAGACGCGGAGCCTCTTCGCCGTCACCTCCCTATCGGGGGCGGCGAAGTCATCGTCGCTGAAACGTTGAGCGACGGCCCGCCGTTCATCGCAGAACTTCACAATCGAATCGAAACCGTGATCGCGGAACGCACTGCGATGTCCCAAGCGCTGCGAAGTGAAACGCGAAGGACGGCACCGAAAGCCTCAAACACAGCAACAAAACCAAGGTCAAGGTCAAGGTCAAGGTCAAGGTCAAGGTCAACAAAAAATCAAACTACAGCACAAGCAACAACACAAACAACAACACAAACAACCGCCATGACAAACGCAACGTCTGGGCGGGAGCATGTTGCGGCGGTGCATCTTGCTGGGAGCGCAATCATTGGACGAAGCGAAGCGATTCGCGCGGCGTATGAGCTCGCCGAACGTGCGGCTGAAGGAATCACGACCGTCCTGCTGCATGGCGAAACCGGGACCGGCAAGGAACTTTTCGCCCAGGCGATTCACGGCATGAGCGACCGCGCCGGGCATCCTTTCGTGGCGATCAATTGTGCGGCCATCCCCGACTCCTTGCTCGAAAGCGAATTGTTCGGCCACGTGCGCGGGGCATTCACCGGCGCAACGGGGAACAAGACCGGGCTTTTCGAAACGGCACGCGGGGGCACCCTCTTTCTGGACGAAATTGGCGAGACTTCAATCTCCCTTCAAGCCAAGTTGCTGCGCGCCATTCAAGAACGCGAGATTCGGCCGGTCGGCGGCAGCGGCAATCAGAAGATCGACGTTCGAATCGTCGCGGCGAGCAATCGCGACCTCCGGGTCGAAGCCACCCAAGGCACGTTTCGAGAAGACTTGTATTACCGACTCGCCGTATTTCCGATCTCGATTCCGCCGCTTCGTAAACGCGGAGGCGACATCCTGCTGATCGCGCAACATTTCCTTCGCAAGTACGGCAAATCAACAAACGAAAGAGTCAGCACACCGCCCTTCAACAAGCTGTCACAGTCCGCAGCGGACCTGCTGCTCACATATTCCTGGCCCGGGAACGTGCGTGAGCTCGAGAACGAAATTCAGCGAGCGACCATGCTTTCGGGCAAAGGGAAAATCATCACACCTGAAGATCTGTCCGACTCGATTTGCACCCCATCACCCCACATCTCGAACGAAGAACACATCGGCAAGACGCTGCGCGAGACCGTGGCCCAGGTCGAATCCCAGATCATTCGTCGCACCCTCGCAAAAAACGGCGGACGAAGAGCGCGCTCGGCGCGGGAGCTGGGGATTACGCGCGAAGGGCTGTACAAGAAGATGAAACGGCTGGGCGTCGATTGACTGGGGCCTCCAAGTACAGCCTCTAACCAAGCTCACTCACCGCGCCCCGAACCACGCGAGCTGCTCGTAGAGCGCTCGGTCGGAAAAGCATGAACTCCTCTCGGCCGAGCGCTCGAACGTGCAAATGTAAGCAAGTCCGCAGCAAGACGAGCCCGCATGGCCGCGGGATCAAGGTCAAGATCGGCGACCGCCAAGAAGAGCGGGTCGAGTTCACACGCATGCACGCCGTTGCAATCGTGGATGTCCACGGCAAAGCGGAAAACCGATATTCGAGTCCGAAAGTACGTATCACGAAAAGCGGATTCGACCCGTCAGCGGCCAGTTCGCCTGAGCGTCAGCGACGTTCAGCTTGAGCCAGAGTCACGCTCTGAGCTACGTCGTCGACGGTATGCGAACAGTGCTAGACCCACGGCGGGCAGCATTCCGATTCCGGACTCGGTCGTGACAACCGGGGTCCCACTGATCTCAAAGACCAGCCCGGTGGTGGGTTTCTCGCCAACATCGACCTCCACCAATTTCAGGGTGCCTGGGTTTGTGGTCGACATGCTGCCGCTCGAATGATTGGCGTAGCGTTGCAAGAGAGGCGGGTGATAGCGAGCCCGATCGAGCCGCTCAAATTCCTGAGCGTTGACCTCGAGAATCAAGCCAGTTTCGTCAGCGACCCACTCTTTGAGCTGCAAGCCATCGAAGAAATCCGCAAGTGCGGGCCCGGCAAGGTCGACGTTTCGGACGTTGCCTTAGGAAGAGTTAATGCTCGTAAGGCCCTCACTTACACTCGAAACCTGCAATGTAAAAGTGCAGGCGGCACACGCCTCTCCAGCCAAAGTCCAGACCATCGCCATCACAACTAGAATCGCCCACACGTTTGCTCCTTCGTCGCTTCACGGTGCATCGGCTGCACCTACGACACAGAACAATGTGGTTCCCGACCGTCAATTGTGGCAATGGACCGCGACAGCTTCGCGGCTTTGCGACGACCACAGCTCCCGCTAGCGCGTTGACGCACCCTGCTTACGACATAGAGTGTTCCCCTTCACGTGGGACGCCGGAGAAACGCACATGGAAGTCAAGGTTCATCAAAGGTTTACGTCGGGCCTGCCGGAAGGGGACGTACATCCGTATCGCTCGGGCGCTTGGCGTCCTCAGCACACGGAGTACGACGCCTGGAACCTCGACGTCGTTGGTGAGATCCCCAGCGATCTTAACGGCGTGTACTTGCGCAACACCGAAAACCCACTCTTCGAGCCCATCAAGCGATACCATCCCTTCGACGGTGACGGCATGCTGCACGCGATGTCGTTCGAAGCAGGAAGCGCGCGCTATGCCAACCGCTTCGTACGCACGGAGGGTTTCCTCGCCGAGCAAGACGCGCGACACAGCCTTTGGGCCGGCATCACCGAGCATCCCTCGAACGCGATCGCCCAAAAAGGTTGGGGTGCACGGACATTTCTGAAGGATTCCGCAAGCACCGACGTGATCGTACACGGCGGCAAGGCGCTGGCGAGCTTTTACCAATGCGGCGAGCTGTATCAGTTGGACCCGCGTGATCTGAAGGACCTTGGAAGAGCCACTTTCGGCGGTCACTTTCCGAAGGAAGGCGTGTCGGCCCATTCCAAGATCGACGAGCACACGGGTGAGCTTTTATTCTTCAACTACTGCACGGAAGCCCCGTTCATGAAGTACGGCGTCGTCAATCGCGAGGGCTCGCTTACGAATTATGTCGACGTCCCGTTGCCCGGGCCAAGACTGCCCCACGACATGGCCTTCACCGAAAATTGGACGATCCTAAACGACCTCCCACTATTTTGGGATCCCGAGGCCCTGGCCGCCGGCCACTACTCCAATCGCTTCAACCGAGACCTACCCAGCCGCTTCGCACTGATCCCCCGCCATGGTGGCACCGCCGACATACGCTGGTTCGAAGCAGACCCTACCTTTATTTTGCATTTCGCCAACGCCTACGAGGACGGTGACGAAATCGTGTTGGATGGATTTTTCCAGCACAATCCAACCGCGCGAGGAATCCCGCGGTCGCCGCCAGAACTCAAAGGCTTCGAAACCCTGGACATGAACGTCCTCGAAGCCCGCGCACATCGCTGGCGGTTCAACCTCACAACGGGCGAGACGAAAGAAGGGTCTCTTAGCGATCGCTGCGCCGAATTCCCAATGATCAACGGTCGCCACGCGGGGCGCCGTCATCGTTTCACCTACAACGCAGTCTGTGCTCCGTCTTTGTTCGCCTTCAATGGCTTGATCAAGCACGACGTCGACACGGGCTACGAAGAAGTCGCCTCGTTCCCGGACGGTGTATTCATCAGCGAATCCGTCATGGCACCTCGAGACAATGCGAGCCACGAAGACGACGGCTACGTACTGACTTTTTCGACCGACCTGATACGAGACGTCTCCGAATGTCTGGTCTTCGATGCAAAGGCCATCACGCTGGACCCAGTCGCTCGAATTCGACTGCCCGAGCGCATCGCAAGCGGAACCCATGCGACCTGGGCCCCAGCAGCCGACTTGTAACGCGTGCCCCGAGCCACCCCCGTCGATTGCGCATATACTGGCTCCCTTCGAGGGACCACTCGAGACGAGTAGCCAACCGGAAGCAAACGAAAGAACATGGAACTGGGAGAAATGCGCGCGATGAAAGTCTTGGTAACTGGAGCCGCGGGCTTCATTGGGTCGAATCTGTGTGAAGCCCTGCTCGCCCGGGGAGACGAAGTCATCGCGGTCGACAATTTCAACGACTTCTATGACCCCGGCCGTAAACATGCAAATGTCGCAGGCTACCGCGAGCATCCCAGTTGCATCTTCGCAGAAGCAGACATCACCGACGCGAAAACCATTGCCAACTTGTTTGAAACACACCGCCCAGACGCGACGGCGCATTTGGCCGCGTATGGGAACGTCCGATACTCCATCGGCCGGGCGCCGCTCTACACAGACGTCAACATCGTAGGTTCGATTAACGTGCTCGAAGCCGCGCGCAAGAACGACTGCAACCGGTTCGTGTTCGCGTCGACATCGTCGGCGTACGGCAACACCGAACAACTTCCCTTCCTCGAAACTGACCCCGCGAACCTTCCCCTCGCGCCATACCCGGCTTCGAAGAAGGCGATCGAAGTCATGGGGCACACCTATACGAACCTGCACGACATGAATTTTACTGCGGTTCGATTCTTCAGCGTGTACGGTCCGCGCGGCCGTCCGGACATGATGCCCTTCATGGTGACGGACCGAATTTACCGGGGAGAACCAATCATACTATTCGATGCTGGCCGCATGAAGCGCGACTGGACATACATCGACGATATTGTGTCCGGCGTAATCTTGGCCCTCGAAGCCGAACTCGGGTTTGAGATCATCAACCTTGGCCGCGGTGAGCCCGTGCTCATGAGCGACTTTGTGTCCGTGGTCGAAGGCTTGATCGGGAAACCCGCCATCCTCGAGACACCCGACGCGCCGCCAAGCGAGCCAAAGGTCACTTTTGCCAACATCGATAAGGCGCAACAGCTCCTGGGATATTCGCCTCGCACACAAGTCGAAGCCGGACTCGAAAAACTTTGGCATTGGTACCGGGACGAAGTCGCCAACGGGTAGAGCACTTTGGCGTACAGGTATGGATGCGACGTGCGGGTGCGGGAACATTGAGCCGGAAATTCAAAATAAGGCGCCGGTGTTCGTTGCGCTAAAGCCCGAGTCTTGCGCGAACCCGAGCCACGACCAGGGCGAGTCGGCTCTGAGGCTTTCGGCTCGAAGCAGCACCCCGCCGCCTTTCGCTCGCCTTTTTGATTAACGCCTGAGCAAACGAACGCCCGTCGTAGCGGGCCAGTAGCGTCATCGCTTCACCGCAAGGCGGGCAGCCATCCAGGTGACGCATCAGCAACACGTACTGAGAATATGCAAGCCCCTCCCCGTCCCGGTGCAACGCGATCAGGTCGTCGGCGCTTGGATGTCGATGCGTGCCGTCACATGCTGCACGCACCAACAGCTCGACCGCCGACCAGTTCGAAACCACGACCGAGCAGTCGAGACACACTGGATAGTGGGCTCGAAATTCGCTCCAGGCATCGAGATGAGGCTCGACGAGAAACGCGGGCAAGTCCAACTCAAGAGATTTAAAACAACTCTTCACCCGCTGGTCCGCATTGTCGCGAGGCGGTCCAGTGGCTTGCGAACAACGTTCTCTTAAGTCCCAAATGCTCTCGCGCAGAAAGCGTTTCACCATGCGCAAAGGAAGCTTCCGCTCGGCTGCAACTTGATCGAAGCTGCGCCCCTCGCCGTAGACGTCACGAATGACTTGAGATCGTTGCTCTGGAAGCTTCCCGACTTCGACTTCATAGGTCGCAACGTCACGGTTGCGCATGGGAGCCCAACGTTCTCCCATGCGACTACTTTCACACCATGGCAGCGCACCGTCGTTGTCCCATTCGGTCTTTGCCCGCAGGGAGTCGCTGAGGCCGTCAAGAGTTTCACGTCGCAGTCTCGCTTCGAATTCCGTGTCGTGGGCGGCAGGAGAGCCGAGCAGTTCTCCCAAAACCTCCTCGACGAGCCCGTCCCACCGGTCGCCGAAGTCGTACGCACGGTATTCAACGAGCAGCGTTGTGATCATGCGCGTCGACTTCACGAGCGCGACGCTCGAGCCGTCCCGCAAATTCGAAATCAAGCTCTCACTCGAATCGTCTTGCGAAGAGTGTGATGAGGCTGGCTGCACGAGCGAAACATATCACGGTGTCGACGGCGCGCGGCACTTGATCTTGAACTCACAGATTCCAACTCGGCGAAGGGCTTCGCCGCCACCATGATCAAAACCGCGTGAGAACGTACGTTTGGATTCATAGTTGCTCCCCACTCACGGAATACAGGCGAAGAGAGATCTCGCACTTCAAAAGACGCAGGCCTTCACAACGGCGCGAAATCAGCGTCGATGCATCTTTCGTGGCTGAGGGGCGCCCACACGCAGTGGGCATTCCCCGCACCGGCAGCGCCAAACTGGTAACTTGCGCATCACACCCGCTACTCTTTCGGTACCGCACTCCCCTTTCTCAAACTTGCACCGGAGATGATCAGGCTTTGAAGCGCTGGCTCAGATCGCGGATTAAGAAGACTGCGGAGTCTGAAGATCGACGCGGCATCGAGCTGCTTGTGCTCGCAGGCGTCGACACGGGACAAAAGTTTACGATCGACGCTGACGAGGTCACGATCGGTCGGGTGCTCGACGACAGCGAGCTCACCGGCGGAGTCCTTTTGCGCGACGCAACGGTGTCGGCACGTCAGGCGCTCATCCGATACGAACACGGGGACTATACCGTCGTCCATCTACAAGAAGCCACGAACCCAACGATGGTGAATGGCGATGCGGTGGACTCCGCTATTCTGATTCCGGGGTCGCGGATTCAAATCGGTCGAGTCGTGTTGGACGTGCGCGCAAACGACGGAACCGGCTTGGCCGACTTCACGCAGCGATACGCCCCGGCCGTCCCTTTGAAACAGCCCGACAAAACAGACTCCCAGTTTGTGCCCGAGATTGTCGAACCTCCAACCGCCGAAATCAAACTTGGCGACATGTTGGAGGGCCCACGCCCGGACAGTGAGATCGGCTGGGTTGAAGTTCGCGAAGATCCGGAATCCAACGACACCGTCCGTCACTCATTGCGAACCGGTCGCACCGTCATTGGCCGCAGCGCTGGATGCGACCTGCGCGTTGCAGAACTCAGCGTGTCGCGTCAGCACGCTGAGATCACGTGGGAAGGCCAAAACCTCGTGCTCGTCCACAAGAGCGGCACAAACATCACGATGGTGAATAGACAGGCCGTGACCGACCGCATGGTGTTGCAGGACGGCGACGAGATCGTGCTGGCCGGGCGGGTCACCATGACACTCCACCTCGAAGCGAGTCATCGCAAAGCGGCGGCAAAGAAGACGAAGAAGACGACAAATGTTTCTTCGGTCGCCCGGGGCTCATCCCCCGAACCGTCCGGTTTGCGAGGTGCGATGGAGCAGAAGGCGGCACTCGAACGACGAATCACCGAAGACTTTTCCGTGTTCGGAAGTTTCGTCGACATCGACGTTGTCAATTCCATGGGCATGAAGACGAACATCAAAGAGCCCGTGCGCATCATCTTGAGTTTCGAACGCTTCAGAACATTTATTGCGGGGATCGTGAGCGAGTTCGAAGGCCATGTATTGAACAGCAATGGCGACGAACTGATGTGCTTCTTCGAGTCGAGTCACAATGCGGTGCGCGCGGGGAGCGCAGTCTTCGCTCGACTCGCAGACTTCAATAAAAACGAAAATACCCTCGATTCACCTTTTTGCTTTCGCATCGGTGTTCACACCGGGCAGTCCCTCGTCGATCTGAAAAAGGGCATTGCCTATAGCGCGACTCTCGACATGGCGGGGCACTTGCAAAAGGTGGCACCGACCAACCGCATGGCGATTTCCGAGCCGACGATGGCCTCGCTCCCGGCGGGCCTGCCCTTCAAGCACGAAGGCACCCTAGGCCGCGAAGCGCTTGCTTACTATTTGCTCGAAGGCTTTCTCGACTGAACGGGGTCCAAAGCGCTTCACCAAACGCGACCTACTAGTCGTCCTCGCGTTCGATCCCCGCACCGAGCGCCTGCAGTTTCCCGACGATATCCTCGTACCCACGGTCCACGATCTCGGCGTTCTGCACCACGCTCGGCCGATTGCTCGCGCACAAGGCCGCGATGATCATGGCCATGCCTGCACGGATGTCGGGACTGCGCACCGTCTGACCGACTAGCGGCGTCCTGCCCGACACGATCACGCGATGTGGATCGCACACGATGATGTTCGCGCCCATTTGAATCAGGGGATCGACGAAGTACATCCGGCTTTCGAAGAGCTTCTCAAAGAAAAGCACTGAGCCCTGTGCTTGGGTCGCGAGCACGAGCATGCTGCTCATGAGGTCTGACGGAAACTGCGGCCACGGGCCGTCATCGACTTGGGGCGTCTTGCCACCGACGTCCTGACGAATTCGCGGTACCTGATCCCCGGCGAGATAGATCGAGTCGGGGCCGACTTCGAGAACGAGACCGAAGCGTTCGAACACCCGATTGATCATCCAGAAGTGCCCCCCGCGGATGCCTTCAACCACCATCTCACCACCGAGCGCAGCGCCTAAGGCGAGATAGCTCCCTGCCTCGATGTGATCGCCTTCGATGCGATGTTGGGTGCCATTCAATCGATCGACACCGGTCACGATCAGGGTATTGGTCCCCACCCCAGAAATGTCGGCACCCATCTTCGTCAGCAGTGCGGCGAGGTCCTGCACGTGAGGTTCGCTCGCAGCGTTCCGAATTTCGGTGACACCCTCAGCGAGGACTGCGGCCATCATGATGTGTTCGGTGGCAGTGACACTCGCCTCGTCGAAGAAGAGGATGCTGCCCCGCATTCCTTCTTCTGCGGAAAGCTTGAAGGTCTCGGGGTCGACCTGACACCCCAGCTTTTCGAAACCGTAAAAATGGGCGTCGAGCCTGCGGCGCCCGATCATGTCGCCGCCGGGTTGATGTACGTGCGCCACCGCAACGCGATGAAGCAGTGGCGCGACAAACAAAAAGCTCGTGCGGTTTTTCTCGCACAGCTCCCAGGGGATCTCGTGGGTCGCGATTTCCCGGGCTCGGATCCGAACCGTCGAACCTTCGCGGTCGACTTCAGCCCCCAGATAACGCGCAATTTCGAGCATCGACGCGACGTCCCGAATGCCCGGTACGTTTTCGAGCACGACTTCTTCGTCGGTCAACATCGCCGCAGCGATCATCGGCAGCGACGCGTTCTTATTCCCACTGACGCGGACATGCCCCTTGATGGGCTGCCCGCCGTGGATCACGAATTTACTCATGTTCCCCCCCTCTCGCGGCGCACCGCGCGTTCGGATAATGCGCGCCCGATGACGACCCAGCAACCTTTATCCCCGCATTTCCCCACACCGCGCTACCCTCGAAGCGCGCTCCCCCCGCGCAGTCCCCATTTTGAGCGATCCATTACCGATCGTTACGGCGGAGCATAAAGAACACGTGATCCAGGCCAGCATCACGGACTTGGGTGGGATGCGATGACGGTCGCAGTCATCGCCGAAAAACCGTCCGTCGCCCGCGACATCGCCCAAGTGCTCGGTGCCCGATCCCGAGGCCAGGGGTCGTTCTCGGGCAATGGCTATGTCGTCACGTGGGCTGTTGGACACCTCGCGTCCCTCGCGCAGCCCCACGAGATCCAGCCGCGTTGGAAGCGCTGGAACTTGAACGAGCTGCCGATGATCCCCCACGCGTGGCCGGTCCGCGTCTACGACAAAACCCGCGATCAATTCGACGTCGTACAACAAATTCTCTGCGCGCCAGACACCGAGCGGATCGTTTGCGCGACGGACGCCGGACGCGAAGGAGAGCTGATCTTTCGTTTCATTTACGAAGCGGCCGGGGCCGACAAGCCGGTTCAACGCCTGTGGATTTCTTCGCTCACCAACCAAGCGATCGAGCAAGGGTTTGCCAACTTGCGACCCGGGAGTGATTTCGATGGTCTAGCCGATGCGGCTCGCGGACGCAGCCAGGCCGACTGGTTGGTCGGCATGAACCTCTCGCGCTTTTACACATTGCACCAATCGAACTCGCGCGAGGTGTTGTCCGTTGGGCGAGTGCAGACGCCGACGCTTGCAATGGTGGTCGAACGCGAACTCGCGATTTTTAACTTCGTGTCGGAAGACTACAAAGAAGTCAGCGTCATCTTTCGTCCGCAGCTCGACTCCGGGACGTCCAACCCCAAAGCTCCGACTTATCAGGGGCTGTATTGCGGGGATGCGGACGAACCTGCGGTGCCGAAGCCCACGTCGCCTACGAAAGAGAACGAAGGCGATAGCGCGTCTCGTGCAACGCGCTTACCCGCCGACGGAGAGCAGGCTGCGGCGATCGCTGCGCGCGCGCTAGCGGGGAACGCCAACGTGACGTCCATCGAGGGCCGCCAACGCAAAATCCCGCCGCCGCTTCTTTACGATCTCACCGAACTGCAACGTCACGCAAACCGGCTCTACGGCAACTCGGCCAAGAAGACCCTCGACGTTGCCCAGACGCTCTACGAGAAGAAGTTCTTAAGCTACCCGCGAACCGACAGTCGGGCGTTGACCGAAGACATGGCGCAGACCCTGCCCGAGGTCGTCGATACCATTCGCGAACCGTTCAACGACTTGCTTGCAGCGGGAACGGGATCGCGCCCGCTTGGCCGTCGCTTCATCGACGATTCAAAAGTTGGGGACCATCACGCGTTGATCCCAACGGCGAACCGGGTTGGCCCCACTTCGCTCACTCGCGACGAGGCGCGCATCTACGATCTTGTTTGCCGACGCTTGCTCGCCGCATGGCATCAAAATCATCTCTACTCGACCACCACGGTGATCACCGAAATTACACACCCCGCGCACGCCCCAGCCGAGTCAGGCCTCGTCGACCGCTACCGCAGTACGGGCACCAAGGTCGACCAGCAAGGTTGGCGGATGCTGGAGGCGCCCCACCCTTCGACTGAAGCGCGCGGCGGCACGCCGGCACGGAGTACTCCGGCAAATGCTGACCAGGAACTTCCCACAGAGCTGCGCGAGAACCAGCCGCAGGACGTGCTTGAGAGTCACGTCGACGACAAAGCGACCCGACCGCCGCGGCGCTTTACCGAGGCCACGCTCCTGACCGCGATGGAAACCGCGGGCAAGACCGTCGACGACAAAGAGCTTTCGCAAGCGATGCGCGAGTGTGGGCTCGGAACACCCGCGACCCGAGCGGGCACCATCGAAACGCTTCTCGCGCGCGAGTACATCAAACGCGACAAGAAGGCGCTTCTCGCAACGGACAAAGGCATCCGGTTGATTGAACTGGTGCACCCCCACGCAAAGAGTCCGGCCATGACGGGGCAGTGGGAAGCCGAGCTTCAACGGATTCAAGACGGCAAGGGGACCCTCAACAAGTTCACCGCTGAGATCGAGGCGTTCGTACGAGATGTCGTGGCGAGTGACCAGCAACCGCCACCGCGCCCTCCACCGAAACGCCCCGCCAGACAACAAAGTATCGACATGAGAACCGGCACTGGGCCGTCGCCCGCAGTTTCCCGTCCGCCGAACCACAGCGCAATTGCAAGCCGCGCCATTCGACCAGAGCCGCCGAGGCCGGTCCGCACGGCGCAAAAGCCAACGTCGCCCGACGACCTCGAGAAACTCTTGAGCACGCGATTTGGCTTCGACGCATTTCGACCGCATCAAGAGCAAGCGTGCCGGACGATCTGTTCTGGCGAAGATATCTTGCTCGTCATGCCAACCGGTGCGGGCAAGTCTCTTTGCTACCAGCTCCCAGGCATCGCGCGCGCGGGAACCACTCTGGTTGTAAGTCCGCTGATCGCATTAATGGAAGACCAGGTCATCAAGCTGCAGCAGCAAGGTTTCGCGGCCGAACGCATTCATTCGGGACGCAGTCGAGAGCAATCGCGTGAAGTCTGCCGGGACTATCTTTCGGGGAACCTCGACTTTCTATTCATTGCCCCTGAACGCTTGAGCGTGCCGGGCTTCCCCGAGATGCTCGGCAAGCGAAAGCCCACCCTTATCGCGATCGACGAAGCCCATTGCATTTCGCAGTGGGGGCACGACTTCAGGCCCGACTATCGGATGTTGAACGAACGCCTCTCCCTTCTTCGCCCGGCACCCATTGTCGCTCTCACCGCGACCGCGACGCCCCGGGTCCAGAACGACATCATCGAACAACTCGCGGCTCCGAAGGCTCACCGGTTCATTCACGGCTTTCGCCGGGACAACATCGCGATTGAAGTCGTCGAAATGAAGCCGTCTCTTCGAAACGACACCACCAAGCGATTGCTCTCCTTAAAAGAGCGAACACCGGCCATCATCTACGCACCCACACGCAAGAAAGCCGAACAGCTCGCCGACGAACTCGGGGAAGCATTCCCGACCGCAGCCTATCACGCGGGCATGACACCCGATCGACGCGACAAAGTTCAAAGTGCTTTTCTATCGGGCGCACTCGACGTCATTGTCGCCACGGTGGCATTCGGCATGGGGATCGACAAAGCCAACGTTCGAACGGTCATACATCTCGCCCTGCCCGCCAGTGTCGAAAATTACTACCAGGAGATCGGGCGATCGGGACGGGACGGAAAACCCGCGCGTGCGTTTCTGCTGCACGGTTTCATAGATCGCCGCACCCATGAATGGTTCTTCGAACGCGACTATCCCGACATCAAATTACTCACAAAGCTATTTTCCCTGCTGAGTGACAAACCGATCTCGAGAGACCAACTCCAGAAAAAAGCCAAGATGGACGGGGACACCTTCGAGAAGGCCCTCGAAAAACTCTGGATCCACGGCGGTGCCATCGTTACGCCAAATGAGTTCGCGACCCGCGGCCCCGACGTCTGGCGAGAGCCGTACCGCGCACAAATTGAACATCGCCGCGGCCAACTCGAAGAAATGGCGCGCTTTGCCGACACCCGCAGCTGCCGCATGCAGCGGCTCGTGCGTCACTTCGGCGATCAGGCAGATTCCGGCAAACCGTGCGGCCAGTGCGACACGTGCGCGCCGAACGAGACCATTGCGCAAGAAAGCATTGAAGCGACGTCCGGACAAATCGAGGCCATGGAGCGCATCTTGAAAAACCTCGCGACCGATCGCGCTCCGAGCAGCGGACGGCTCCATTCCGAACTGTTTGGCACAAAGCTCGATCGCGACCAATTCGAAATTCTCTTGGCGGCCCTTCACCGCGCAGGTTTGGTTCACATCGAGGAAGACCAGTTTGAAAGCGACGGCCGAAAGGTCGAGTTTCAGCGGCCCGTGATCACAACGTCCGGGCGTCGCGCCAATGCGGACGACGTTGCGAACGTGCGCATTCCATGGTCGGGCAAGTCTGGACAGCGCAAGAAGCGCCGTTCGTCACGTAAGAAGTCAGGGGCCCGCTCGAAGGCAATCCCGAAGGTACGGACCCGAAAATCGGCCTCGTCGCCCCGCACCGCCGGAGCTTCACCCTCCGCGCTCGCCCAAGAGCTTCGCGCCCTGCGCCTCACCGAAGCCGAACGTCGGGGGATCCCAGCCTTTCGCATTTTCAACGACAAAGTCCTCGAAGCCCTTTCCGACGCCATGCCGGCCACATCGGACGAACTGATGGAAGTCAAAGGTGTTGGCCCCGCACTCACGAAAAAGTACGGAAGCAGGATCTTGCGCGTCGTCGCAGGCGCGTCGAAGAAATGAAAACACCTCCCGACATTCCTGTAGAGATCGAACGAAAGTTTCTTGTTCACGACGACGGCTGGCGCGTTGGCGCACGGCCGCTTTCGATTCGGCAGGGTTACCTCGCCCGATCGGCAGCGACGAACGATCGAGCATCAAACGCAGCAACAAACGCAACAACAGTGCGGGTCCGCATCACCGACGGCGTCGCGACCCTCACGATCAAGACACGATCAAAGGGCATCACATCACCCGAGTTCGAATATGAGATCCCAACCGACCACGCCGAGTTTCTCTTGGAACACTGTGAAGGCGGCTTGATCGAGAAGACTCGCCACTGCGTAGAGCACGAAGGCCACGCCTGGGAAGTCGATGAGTTCCTTGGCGACAATGCGGGCCTCGTTGTCGCGGAGATCGAACTCGAGAGCGAAGACGAAACCTTCGCCAAGCCCACCTGGCTGGGCGAAGAAGTCACCCACGACAAACGCTTCAAGAACTCGAGGCTATCGATGCTCCCGTACCGCGATTGGTCCTAGCGGGCTCGGGCCATGAATCGCGGGATACGTGAAGCAAGTCTCAAAGCCGACTCGAAGTCATCGCTGAGACGGGTCGAGTTGTCCCTCGCGCGACGTGCGACGTTCGCTCACCAACGGGGTGCGCTTCCCCTGACGCGGAATTTTCACAACTCAGGGGATGGGAATTGCGATAAATTGGACGTGCCACAACGCAACGTGCCGTACAGCGCGATGTGTCGCACAGTACCTTTCTCAATTCGAACACCGACCAAGCATCGCTCGACCCCGATTGTTTCACCCCGCAATCCCATGACCACCGGAGTCCACCATGTCTTCCTACCTACACGACGGCATCCTTCTTTATCTCGAGCGCATCGCAGACTGGGAGTCGTACTTCAACTTCACAAAAGGCGAAGACAGCGACATTGAGAGCGAACGCGATGCCCTGCGCGGCGTCCTCGAAACCGCAGCATCGATTTGCGAGAAGATCGAAGGACCTTGCCGAGAGACCTGGGACCAGGCGGCAGAACTCGTCGATGGCGAAGTCATTCTTCCCGAGTCGACTCAAAAGGCGTACGAGATGCTCAAAGAGGCGGGACTCGTCAGTCTTTCAGTCCGCGAAGAATACGGCGGCTTCGAATTGCCGGGCTTCGCGAGCAACGTTGTCATTCAAATGGTTTCGCGAGCGAACGCTGGGCTCATGACGATCATCGGCCTGCAGTCCGGAACCGCCGAAGACATACAACGCTACGCGTCCGAAGAACTGCGCAACGAGTTCCTCCCACGCTTCGCGAGCGGCGAAATCCTGGGCTCAATGGACCTCACTGAACCTCAGGCCGGCTCCGACCTTGGCGCCATCCAAACTCGTGCACGAGACGAAGGTGAAATCTCGAAGATCACGGGCGACAAGATCTTCATTACCAACGGCGGGGCCGAAGTTCATCTCGTGCTCGCGCGCGACGACGACAACTACGAAGCGTCCAAGGGTTCAACGAAAGGCCTCTCGCTGTTCATCTGCCCGCGCACCCGACGGGACGGAAGCAAAAACGGCGTCACCGTTGAGCGACTCGAACACAAGATGGGCATTCACTGTTCGCCTACCGCGGCTGTTCACTTCGAAGACGCCGAGGCATACCGCATCGGTGACAAGGGCGAAGGCTTCAAGGCCATGCTCGACTTGATGAACAATGCTCGGGTGGGCGTCGCCGCGCAGGGAATCGGCATTGCCGAAGCCGCGGTCGGAGAAGCCATCCAATACGCCAAACAGCGCAAACAATTTGGCGTGGCGATCGGCGACCAGCCACTCATGAAGAACCTGCTATCGCGCATGGTGCGTGACCTCGAAGGCAGCCGGGCCCTGCTCTATCGCTGCCTACTCCTCCTCGACCGGAATCACTCGATCGAACAACACCTCAAGAACAACCCGGAGCTTTCGGAAACGGAAGTCGCAGAATTGAAACACATCGTGGAGCGCAACAACGTGCGCACCCGCCTGCTCACACCGCTTTCCAAGTACCTCGCAACCGAATCCGCCGACTGGATCACCCGGGCGGCCATTCAGGTCCATGGCGGCGTCGGCTTCATGGCCGAGTCTACCGTTGGCAAGCTGCACAACGACGCCATCATCACGACGATCTACGAAGGGACGTCGGAGATCCAGGTGAGCTTTGCGCTCAAAGAGATCGGCAAAGGAGCCCTCGCAATCGTCTTCGACGAACTGCGGCTGGAGTTGGACGGCTTGAAACGGCCCGAACTAGCGGAGTACGCCAACAAAGTACGTGAAGGCATCAAAAGGATCGAAGGGGCATCGAGCGCGCTCCTCAACGACTTCTCTTACGCCCTGCTTTGTTCGAGGCCACTCGCCGACATGGTGATCGGCGTCATCGTCGGGAGCGAACTGCTGCTCCAGGCCGACGTTGCACCAGAACGCGAAGACCTTGCTGCAAGTTGGGTCAACCGCAAAATGCTCGACCTCGAAACCGAGGCGAACCGCATCGAAGCAGGCAACGTCGAGCGACTCGAGCGTTGCGAACGAATCGTTTCGATCTTCGAATAGAGCGCGCCGAAGTGCGATCTATTCGAGTGATCAGTTCACCATCGCGGGCGGAAACGTAGTTCCCGCCGCAAGCGTTTTACCAGCCGCTGGCGCTATTCGAGTTCGCGGCACTCACGGTAGAAGTCGTAGCAGTTGTCGCGGTTGCCCATGTTGCCGCGCTGCTTCATCGCGAGACGCGGGTGCTGATTCAAGCTCCCGCTAATGCCGTAGATGTCGTTGAAGCCCCACTCGATTTCCTCGCGGAGCGGTACGAAGAATTCTTGAATCACTTCGTAAATGGGCTCTACGTCGAACTTCGGGTTCTTCAGGAAATTCAACAACAACTCAATATTACAATTGCCGGCACCTCGGCCGATGCCGTTCACGGTGGCGTCGAGCAAGTTCACACCACGAATAATCGCTTCCTGGGTGTTCGAGAACGCGAGCTGTTGGTTGTTGTGCGCGTGGAAGCCAAGCTCCTTCGAAGGAGCGTGCTTGCGGTAGAGGTCGATGTAGTGCGCGACCTGCTCCGAGTAAAACGCACCGAAGCTGTCGACGAGGTAGAGGTAGTCGGTCTCATCCGACTCTTCGACAGCCTGAAGGCCTTCGACAAGTTCGGTTTCGATCGCCACCGACGGTGCCATGATGTTGAGGCACGTGATGTAACCGAGATCCTTGGTGCGCTTTACGAGTTCGAGTCCCTTGTCGACGTCGGCGACATAACAAGCGGTACGAATCATGTCGAGATCGGTTTGGTCGCGAGGCTGCAACGTCGACACGTCGACACGCCCCACGTCAAACATCACCGCGAGCTTGGGTCGCGTTTCCGACTCATAGGAATTGACGACGCGCTTGATGTCGTCGTCGTCGCAGAAGTTCCACGCGCCGAACTTGTCGCGCGGGTAATCTTCGCTCTCGCACAGGCGCTTCCCGATTTCAAAGAAGTCAACCGCGGCGTCACAAGCTGCGCGATACGTCGCTTTCACCAAGTCATCTTTGAACTGATAGTCGTTGATCAGGCCTCCGTCTCGGATCGTGCAATCCAGTACCTTGATCTCTTCTCGAAACATCATGGGTCTCCTGCAGCGACTCATCGGCCGCTGGTTAGGCCTTGTTACGGCGATCTATTATCTGGACTTGGTTCGGTGTTGAAAACGGCTCGCTGGTCTTACACGAACAGTGGTTGAACACGGGCCCTTAGTCAAAATTGCCTCGATTCGTCGGCACGTTAGCGAAGAATCGCTGTGCCGCGACCGGACACAGAAAGACCGCATTCGAACGCGCAGCCGCCCCGGGGGACTCGTGTGCTAGGGTGCGCGAGAATCGTAGCGGCCACCCACATCGAGGCCGTGAGCTCCAGCCAGATCACAGGGCGTCGCGAGTCGTGAAACCGGCATCTCGAGTGCACGCCGTAACGTCTCATACGGGGAAATCCGCCGTGAAGATCGTCATCGAATACTGTTCGCGTTGAAACTATCTGCCTCGGGCCACCAGTTTGGCGGCCATCATTCGAAGTGCATTCGGCCACGACGTGGAAGTTGTTGCGGGGGGCGGTGGCGTTTTCAATGTCATGGCAGCAAATGAACTGGTCTATTCGAAACACACCGAAGGCCGTTTTCCTACCGAGGCGGAAATCGTTCAGAAACTGAGAGTCATATCCAAGAAAGGCGCGGAATCGACACGGCCGGGCTGACAAAAGGTGAACACAAGGCACTGATTTGCCGATACAGAAGCTCAGTCATGTGCAACTCGAAGGCAGAGCCAGCGGAACGGCTGCCACTCTTCGGGGCACCCCATCGAACCATCAAGTACACCAACGACACACAAATCAATTAAGATCCGATTGCCTTTTGGAGTGCAACCGTTGAAGCGCGAAAATAAAATATCTGTCGCTACGAAGTTTGCTGCCGGATCGCTCGCGAGTTTGATTTTCGCCGGCTCGGGCTGTGCCGCGGTAGGGATATACGACGGTTCGCAACCGGCACCGGTACCCACTCCGGCCGAAGCCACAGCGATACAAGATTCACGTAACGGTCGCGTTGAGCTTCGCAACTGGAGTCAACTCACCAAGAGTGGACGAGAACATCAACTCTATGACGACTTTGGCGCCGCCGAGCAAGACCTACTTGCAGCGTTCGATATCGCGAAGAGTTTTCGAAACAGCGATGCGCGACGACGCGCAAGTATCGGCAACCTCCGAAAGCTTGCCGCGGACTACCGCGTCACAGGCAACCAGGCGGCGGCCGCCAGAGTTTTGCAAGCCGTTGCGGATGCCTCGGTTGGATCAAACGAGTTCGACGTCCCGGGGTTGAGCGCCTTGATGCTCGACCTTGGCGACTTGCAACAAATGGACGGCAAGATTCATCATGCCGCCAACGCCTACGAACGCGCCCTCGAACTCCAGACGGAGAAGCGCGGCCAGAACTCAGCTACGCTGATTCCGATCTACCACAAGCTTTCCAACATTGAGATCAAGCGCGAACGCTTTGACCGAGCCCTCGCCCACGCAACACGGGCCCTTGCCATCGCCGAAAATCACAGCAGCGCCGATTCCTCAAAAATGATTGCCGCGGAACTACAGGTCGCCTCCGCCAATCGCTACGCCGGAAATCTGGGAGAGGCCGAAGCCCAATTCAAACACGCGATCGAGGCACAGCGCGAAATTGAAGCCTCGACGCTGACCGAAGCGGTGGCGCTAAACGGCCTCGCCTATTTGCACCTGGAAGCGGGGCGACTCCAGGAAGCCCTGCTCAACGTCGAACTGTCACTCGCGATCTTCGACGAGAGGGAACACCGCGCAATCGATCGCGCCATGATCCTCGACACCAAGGCGCAAATTCTGGCTGCCGAAGGCCGAACAGATTCAGCCGCAAAGATCTTCGACAAGGTCATGTTGTCCGCAAAGTCGGCAAGCCCGGAAGAACAACGCATCTTGTATGAGTCCTACGAGAGCTTTTTACGCGATCAAAATCGATCCGGTGAAGCCCTCGAGATTCGACGCAAGATCGAGCAGATCGATGCCGGCCCGATTTCCGAAGACGCCTCTGCGATCGAAGCGGAATCCGCCAAACCACAGTCGACGATGCAAGAAGCCCAGCACGAGCTGCCCGATGTTTCGAGTGTTCCCCGCGACGTATTCTGGGACGCGCAGTAGTTCTACTCGCGCCGATCGCGCAACGGTTTCGCCACGATACATTCGTAGAAACGAGACGAATGCACGTCCGTCCGCGCATGGCGTTGCGACGATTGTGATAACCGCGTCACGAGTTCCAGCCCGGCATCAGGGAATTCTCGCGCGTAGTCATAGATCGGATGAAGCGCGCACAGCCGCAGCAACCACGCGGCGATGTTGATCGGCCTGTAGTACGCCGGGAAGATTACGCGCTCGAATAGTCCCTGCCCTGGTGGCGTGAAGTCTGCGATCAATAAGACCCCTTCGGGCGACAGCAACGACTCGATATGCCGAAGCGCTTCGCGCATCGCCGCTTCGGGAAACACGTTCAGCACGAAGTTGGCGACGACGACGTCGAACGGACGACCGGAGTCGTAGTCGACAATGTCGGCTTCAACGATCTCGGCCCGAATCCCCTCTTCTGCGAAGCGCCGCCGCAACCGGTGCAGCATCGCCCCGGAAAGATCAAGGCAAGTCACATGGACTCCCTCGCGCGCCGCGAGTAACGCGTCTTCGCCGGTGCCAACGCCTACGTAGAGCACACGCTGGCCAGCCTTCATCATCGAGGTTTGCGACGCTTTGACACGCGGAATCGCTCCGAATGAAAACACCCGAGCGATCCATTCGTAACACCAGGCCACATGGTCGTAGTGGTAGTGGTGGTGGCGGTAGTGCGCGCGGCTCATGTGAGCGTCACTTCGAAGCCCAGTCCGGGCGGAAGAACCGAATCACGGACCCGGTGGACCCGGAGGAGCCGGAGGAAAGATCGGTGGAGCCGGAGGACCGTTCGGCGGACCGGATGACAAAAACGGAAGGTTCTCTGGGCAGAAGCCACCAACGGTGCAGGCCGGAAACACGGCCACCATGGCTACCGTAGTCGGTGGCGCCATCGGCGGGGGCCCCGCGCCTACGGACGGTAGTTCCCGCGGCGTAAAACGGTCGGCCAGCGCCAACGAAATGCCAATCGGGCCGCACTGACCCCGGGCGAGAAGTCCGAGCTGATCATGATTCGCCAACGCCGTGTAGAGCGGCTCTTTCGGCTTGCTGATCGTGCACTCACCGGGCTTCGAGATCATCCGCTCGCCCGGGTTGCCGTTTCTTTCGACGCTGAGAATTTCTTCGCGACTGCACACCATCGAAACCGTCCAGATCTTTTCGGCGAACACGATCGCCTCGCTCGTGGATCCCGTATCAGCGAGAACGAGCCCCGGGGTCTTGATGCTCCCCGTCCGGCTTCCGTCGCCCATGTCGATCATGCGAACGTGGCCCTTTTGGAGGCCCAGTTCCGGCGGACCGCTGTTCAGGCTGCCGAAGGTCATCGTCGAATTCCCGGCAAGGCGCACATAGGAGTCACCACTCATGATGGCAACACCGGGGTCACCAACCGTCGTGATCAAGTCGTGACGATAGATTTCGGAGTCGCACTCGAGCAGCCGCGGCTCTTCACCGGGCGCTTGTGCGTACGCTTCACCGTCGGCGGTAACGACATAGCCAATCGTGATGGCGGCGCTCGCAACCCATGGCGAGACTGCAATGAACGCAAGTGTCATCGACGTCATCAGGAACGTCAGCAAGGTCACACGCATACGTGCGCCAAAGTTCTTTTTCTGGGCGGTATCAGTCATGATGAGATGCCTTTATTTTTCATGTTCCGCTTGGTTCTTGCGTCGCGCCCCACTTAGCGACGTCATTTTCAACTCGCGCTCCGATTCACGGAGCCGTTCTTCCATTTCGCTTAGAACTCTATTCGAACTCTCTCCAACCTACGGAAACTTCAGTTCGACGTACCCGCCGGCCACGTGCCGTTTGTAATCAAAGACGCCGACGTTCGAACCGTTGTCAGTATACTGGTACCGGCCCGACACCACGACGAAGTCCATCAACTCTTTGGAAAGTTCGACGTCGGCCTGAAGGGCATCGTCGTTGCGATCGCCGGTTCGACGCGACAGCTCGGTAAAGTGCGAGCCATTGCGAAAGTCGCGGCGCGTGTACGTACCGCGAACATCGAGGTCAATTTCGAAAGGAAACGCCAAACGCACGCCGAGATGAACTCGGTTTGCGTAGTGGTCCCATTCGGAGCCCTTCGAGAAGTAGTTCGAGAATTGGTATTCACCATACAGCGTCGGGTCGATCTGCAGGAAGTTCTGCAGCGCCAGCTCATGACCACAACCGGCTAGCAAATCGATGCCGTCCTGATCGAGGTCGTCGGCAAACAGAGCGCCGGACTGTCGCAAGGAAAGCCCGTCGTAACGAAAGTCGTAGAGATTCACGCCGAGCTGACAAGTCGTTGTGCCCCAGCGTCCCCAGCGTTCTTCACCAACCGCGGCAAGGTCGAGATTGATTTGGTACGGATCGCCGTCGATCAAGCCATACCCGAATGTCGCTTGAAACCGGCCGAGCGTCGTCGGACGAATTTCGTTGTCGACCCATCCTGACAGCGATAGGTAGTGCTGATCAAACGTGTCGAGGTCTTCGTGCGCGTAACCGGTGTACTGCACCATCGCGCCAAAGGTCCAGTCTTCGACTTCGAGAAGTTCTGCAGCCAGCATTGCACTCCAGACGCCGCTCCAGTCACTCTGATCACCGTCAAAGCTAAAATTGACAACGCCCAAGCCTTCAACATCCACTAGGGTCGCGGAGCCGGCGAACACAACATTGCTGTCGTACTCAAACCCCGCTTTCAAACTCGCCCAACGCTGCAGGCCAACCTGCCCCGCACGATGTCGCTGCGACTGCAACTCGACGAGCTTTTTGGCTTCGCTCGTCCAGGAGCCCTGTCCGTCGTACGCGCTTAGGCGCTCGACTGCGCTGTTCAAGGGTTCGTCCTCGTTCAGGCTCTGCCACGCCAAGGCTGCGTAATAAGAAGCCACCGGCTCAACCCGTTCGGGGCTGCGCGCCGCAGCACGCTCAAAGGCCAAGGCCGACTCGCGGGCTTGGTCCTCGCGAAGCAACAAGAGGCCTTTGTAGAAGTCGAGTAGGGCCGTGTCATCGCCGACCGTTCGGGCGTTGGCGAGCGCGTCGCGCGCCGCGTCAAAATCTTCGAGGTGGTAGAGAGAAATACCGCGGTAGAGATTCACCCCGATCAACGAAGGATCGATATTCGCCGCACGATCCAAAGCCGAAATT
>DUBZ01000010.1 GCA_012960035.1 Myxococcales bacterium
ACACTTCGTTACGGACGCGTCCCCTGTTTGTCTCGACGTTCGAGGATCGTGATCCCGAAGCGAGTGGCTTCGTTGAAAGGAGTCTCGCCAATTTGGCGCGCCAATTGGTAGTTGTCCGTTGCCCACTGGTAGAGGTTTTGACCGTAGTCTTTACCAAAAAACGGGAAGCCGTAGAGCCCCGTTCGTTTGTGGACGAACAACATGTAGTCCGGCGGGTTGTTTCGAAAAGCCTCGACGATCGCATCACTTCCGTACAGGCTGAACTCAGGCGGCATGAAGTTGATGTACCGAGTTGGGCTCTGCCGGCGAGCGAGGTAGTTGAGCATGATGCCTTCTGGAAGCACCGCCACAGTGGCGCTCGGGTCGGTGCCTTCAAGAAAGTAGAGCGCACGCAACACATCGTCTGCACGGAAGTCACTCATCATGACATCAGGAGCTTGCCCGACCGGCTCGGTGCGTCGCGACGCATTGATCTCCGCACGGTCATGGAGCCCAAGGCCAACGCTGAGCAGCAACGCGAGTGCCGCTAGCTGAAACACCGGTGCGGAGCCGCCGCGCTTTTCGATCCACTTGGGTAAGTAGCCCAGGAGCGCCACGATCATTGCGAGCGTTGACGGCATGAACAGGGCAAAGCCATAGTGACCGAACTGGGCGTTCAGAAGCATTTTAATCTGCAGTCCGAAACCGAAAGCCAACACGGTCGCGGGGAGAATCAGATCGGCCCTGCGGTCGACGCTGGCGCGAAAGACGAGCGCAATCAGTACAAGCGGAACAATGATGGCGAATGGCCGAATCGAGTGAACCGCGTGAACAGGCGCGAGCGGGAACAACAGGCAGGCTCCAAGAAACACGAGGCCCGCGAGCGGAGTGAATCGATCGAGTTCAAGACGCCGCCATGCGATCGAGATCAAGAGAAGCACCGCGAGTGCGACAGCGTAGACCCCGAATCCGACGCCGATCTTCGAAATGCTGTCGGCTAAGTCTCGCGTCCCCATGACCCACTGGTAGTAGGTGAGCCCGATGACATTCGTGCCGAAGACTGCGCGGATCGGCTCGAGCAGGCCGGCCGTGGCGTTTTCGAAGCCTGTTCCTACCGCGAGCCCCGCAAATGCGGTTGCGATGACGAGAGCAAAGGCTCCAAGCGCCATTCCCACACTTTGTACGGGAGGCGGGCTGCTTTCGGTCCGGGTCCTTAGCTCAAGCGCAAACCCAACGAATATGGACAGGCCGAATGCGAAAAAGACTTCGAGTTTGGTGAGGAAGACAAGACCCAGAATCGCGCCGCAAAGGATTGCGCTGCGTTTCGCTCGCCCAGGCTCGTTGCGACGCGCGAACTCGTAGATCCCCCAAAGTGAGAGCGCAATGCCGTGAGTGAGTTCGTGGGAGTAGGGCGTAAGAAAGTCGTAATTCCCAATGTTCAGAACTTGCCCGAACGCCATGGCTCCGACGAAGAAGCAGGCGGCGGCGTAAGCCGCGAGGCTGCCGGCTGCACGTTGTCCGAGCTTAACGATGAAGACCACGATGCCGGCAACGATGAAAAGGTTGGCGACTTTGATTGTGGAGAGCCCAACGCCCGCGACCTTGAACCAGAGGGCGTGCCAATAGACCGAGAGTGGGCCGTTGAAGTACGCGACGTCCCCGTACAGGCTCGCGCCCTCGCTGATGCGCCACGGGGCGTAGAGCTCGCGCCCGAAGTCCACCTGGACATCCGGTCCAAGTGAATACGACCGGATCGCGGGCCATAGACCGAGCATGACAATCGCGAGCGGACCCACGAAGCGCTTCCATTGGGGATGATCGGCCAGAATCATGTCCACCTGTGAATCGGCGAATGCCGCGGGTGCGCAACGCACTCGAAGCGATTCGACGTTGGAAGGACATAGCCCACACCGCTGCGCCTCGCCCGCACCGGGCTACGCTTTCGCCAGCGTGATTTTTCGAGACGACAAGACTGGCTGGGACGGTGCGGCGATCTCGATTGCGGTGATGCTGCTCCTTGCCCCCGTCGCGCTGACGTTTCACATGGCTCATCGCGGCGACGACCCCGCTGGGCCGGACCCGCGCTACACCCGCGGTTACGACATGGTTCAATTTTGGGTCGGTGCGGCGGTGCTCGAATCGAGTGTGCCGCCCGCTGATCTCTACGACGCGGACACCTATGCGCGGGCTTTCGATTCCATTGTTACGGCGAACGCGGGTCGCGGTTATGGGCCGACCTACCCGCCTCCGATCTATCAGGCGTTTGGGGCCGTCGACGGCATCGGGCAAATCCGAGCTACCAAACTCCTGCTTTGGCTTTACTTGCTCGCAGCCGGTCTTGGTATCGCACTGCTGCTGCGAAGCGCTGGCTACCAAGTGAAGAATGGCGTCGAGGTCGGGTTGCTTTTGTGGTCTGCACCTGCGGCGTTGCTCGGAGTTTCGACCGGTCAGTCCTCAGGATTCTGGCTCGCGTTTTTAGCGGCGGGCTTTGTCTTGTGGAGGCGGGAGAAAAAACTGCTCGCCGGCGTCGCATTCAGTCTTCTTTGCATCAAGCCCACGTTGGCTGCACCGGTTGTCCTCGCACTTGTTCTGGCATCACAGTGGCGCGTGATTGCGGGCTTCGCACTCGGCGGCGGTCTGCTTCTGGCGTTTTCGATCTCGATCGACGGTGTGGAGATCTGGCGCGGGTATGTAGACATGATGCTGCGCAATCCAGATCTGACTCAACAGTTATGGTTGAGCTTGGAGCGCCATTTCAGTTTTCGGAGCCTGGTATCGGTTCCGTTTCGCGAGACATCGGTCGCGCTTCCGGTTGGCGCTCTAGGCTCTGTCGCTGCCGTGATGCTTGCGATTTGGTTCCGACAGAAACTCACTCCAACACTCGCCAGTGCGCCGCACTCGTTCCCGGCGCTTTCGCTACTGCTCGGCGCGTGCGCGTTCGCGACGCCGCATTTGCTCGACTACGACCTCGTGCTCTACTTCCCGTTGATGATCTGGGCCAGCTACCGGATCGCGGAGAAGCGCGCCCACAACATGGGCTTGGGAATCGCAGCGCTATCGGCCTTTTATGTCGTCCCGATCGCTTATCCAATCAGCGCCCGCATCCACTTCAGCGTCGGGAGCCTCGTTGCATTGCTGCTGCTCTTATGGTGCGCGTCGGAAGTATCGCAATCCTATTCAAAGGGTGATGCGATCGCCTGATCGGCCTCGCGCGACCAGGGGGCTTCGATCCGCTTGCGATTCAGCGACCCTGCGCAGCCGCTAGATCAGCCGCATTTCCAAGATCTCGATCGTCTTCGTCAGGAAGGGAAAATTGGAAACTTGACGTCGCGTTTGCACACCGATTCACCTCTGCTTCCGCATCCGTCACGTGTTCAACTCAAGCGTGAACTGCAAAGCAATTGAAGCAGCGCGCACGTTGCGGCTAGGGCTTGATGCGCTTGATATAGCCGCGAACCGAATTCGTGTCCGGATATCGTTCGCGCTTACGATCGGCGATATAGGACTTGTTGGTCTCGAGGAAGTCGTCGATTGCGGCTTTGGGGCCGAGCGGCGTGTCCTGAACAATAATGTAGCTCCCTACCGAAACCATCGGCGCGTACGCTTCGAGTTCCGCGGCCACGTGCTTCTTGGAATGCAGCGAGTCGAGCAAGACGAGAACGCGCTTTTTGCCCTCGGCGTGCTTGCGTGCTTGCGCGACGACTTTCGGATCGGTTGAGCTTCCGAGCAAGAAGTCGACCTTCTCTTTTACGATCGGGAGTTCTTTGGCTTTTCTTTCCCGTTGATCTTCGATGTCGATCGTCACGATGCGACCGTCGGGGTTGATGTGCTCGAGGATGATGGCCCACAACGCGCTGCTGCCCCCATGGAAGGTGCCCGCTTCGATGATCAAGTCGGGTTTCACCTCGTGCATGATTTCCATGATGATCCAAGCATCGGACGGGGTCTGCACCGTCCAGATCCCGAGAAACTTGTTCTTGAACACCGGTGATTCGTTCATGGCATTCGCAAATTTTCGGATCTTATCCGGCGTCAAACCATGGTCGGTGCCCATCGCTTTTTCGTACGTCGCGACGTCCTTCAATACTTCGGGGTCGAGGGCACGTTGGTCAGGCTCGGCGGCCAATGCGATCGATGCAGCCAATGAAAGGGCGGAAGCAAAAAGTAGTGCAAGAGTGAGTCGGCGGTAGATCGGAACAGAGCTTTTCATGATTTCGAACGTAGCCTCAGTGTGCCTCGACCTGAAGGTCGAGGCGATCATAGGGTCTTGTTGTCAACGCTTGGTGCCCGTGTACATGTTGGGCGAGCGCAGACATCCGGACGGATGATGCCAGTTGTCACGATGTTCGCCCGTGGTCGGCGCGATTTAGTCGTCGTGGAGTTCCTATTCGATTGAAACGGCCGAGTTCGCATCGAATCCAATACTGTAAGCGACACGCAGGGGCTCCCGAACCCACTGGCCGTCTCTCCGGATATCAAGCGCCTCCCGGTCAACCGTAATGTCGACCTCTGCGGAGTCGCCTCTCGCAAGTTCAACCCGCGCGAACCCAACGAGGCGCTTAACAGGGCGCTCGACCACTGAATCGGGAACCGCACCGTAGATCTGCACAACGGTTGAACCGTGGCGCTCTCCTGTGTTTTGCACGGTGGCGTGCACCCGGTCATGGGTGACACTGACGTTGCTGACTTCGAACGTCGTATAGCCGAGTCCAAACCCAAAGGGACGATGGGCCCGGACGCCCTTGTGATCGAGCCACCACTGCCCATGCAGCAGTCCATAGGTTTCACTTGTGGATTCCCGATTGAACGGCACGAGTTCGCTTTCGTCGTGTGGGATCGCGAAGGGGAGTCGCCCGCCGGGTTCGACTTTTCCAAGTAGGACATCGGCAAGCGCATGACCACCTTCCATCCCCGGATACCAGAGCATGAGAGCCGCGGAGACGTCTTCAAGCCAGGGCATCACGACCGCGCTTCCCGCCATCACGGCGACGACCACGTTTGTATTCGCAAGCGTCGCGGCTTGAATCAGTGCTTCATCTTCAGGTCGGAGTCGAAGGGAAGACCGATCGCCACCCGGCGCGAGGCCCATCTTTTGTGGGTCGTCCGGTGAAGCCGCTTGTGCTGACGGGACTTCGCCATTTGGAAAACCCGCATCAGGGTCGTCGATGGGTGGGAAAAGATGCGCGAGCGACGTCATGCCGCTCGGATCAACGAATTCACCTTCGTCTTCTTTGGTGTATCCGACGACGACGAGAATGACATCGGAACCCTCGGCGATTGTTGCGTCGGAGTTCGAGTGGACGACTTCCACGCCCTCGAGTGCAGCGCGCAGCCCTGCGAGCGGTGTGGTGACTTGCGGTTGGAGGACGTTGCTGCTTCCGCCATCGCCCAAATTGGGAACGTCGGCGAGCTTGCCGAGAACCGCGACGCGTCGAAGCGAGCCAACTTCCAGTGGAAGTATCTCGTTTTTGTTTTGCAGCAATACCATCGAAGCGGAAGCCGCTTCGCGCGCGAGTGCCCGATGTTCATTGCACGCGATGACGTCGGGTGATGACGCATTTTCGTAGACGTGAGCGAAGCGTAAGAACGTTCTGATGGTTTCTGTGACCCGCGCGTCGACTGCATCGATCGAAAGAGCCCCCGATTCAATCGCTTCCGAAAGAGTTGTCGCGCGCTGCTGGCGAAAGGGCATCTCGATATTGCATCCGGCCGCGACCGACTGAACGGGGTCTCGCATCCCCAAAGCAAAGTCGGTGATGACGAAGCCCTCGAAACCCCACTCGTCGCGCAAAATAGTGGTCAAGAGGGTTTTGCTGTCGCCGCACCATTCTCCGTTGAGCGCGTTGTATGCGCTCATGACGCTGGCAACGCCCGCGTCGTGAATACGCTTAAAGTGTGGAAGGTAGACTTCGTGGAGTGCGCGTTCGTCCGCGCAGACGTCGACTTTGAATCGCGCGTTTTCCATCGAGTTGGCGGCGAAGTGCTTCATGCACGCCATGACGTGATGTTGGAGTCCCTCGGTGAGTGCCGCGCCAAGTTCGCCCACGTGGTGGGGGTCTTCGCCGTAGGTTTCTTGCGCTCGGCCCCAGGCAGGGTGTCGCAAGAGGTTGACGCAAACGGCGCCGGTATAGTTCGCGCCTTGGGCGCGTAGTTCTTTGCCAATCGCTTCACCGATGCGTCGTTCGAGGTCGGGGTTGAAGGTCGCTCCTCGTGCCATGGTGACGGGGAAGGCGGTGCAAGGACCGACTACGCACCCGCGCGGTCCGTCGGCAAAATTGAGCCCGGGAATGCCCAATCGTTCGATTTTTGCTGCAGGCCAGGGGTGTTCGAAGTACCCACCCTGCCCAAGGTCAAACGTGCCGGGCCAAAAGCGCGTGTCTCCGTCCAAGCACCAGAGCTTTTCTTCGACGCTCATTTGGGTCAGAATTTCGCGTGCTTCTTTTGTGGGGTCGCCGCCTGCGGCGACGTTGGCGACGGCGGACGAGAAAGCGGTCATGTCAAACTCCGGTCTGAGTTGCGCGCTTTCTCAAAAGTACCACGTGGCCCCATTGTGCGGGCGGCGGCGCAGGCAAGATATCCGTTGCCCGAAACGATCGGGAGAGGCTCGGGAATTGCCGCGGAAAGTAGAAAACGCCTATCGCGGGAGGCCAGCCTCAAAATTGGCCGAAACCAATTGACGCTCAGCGTGGACCAACGAGAGTACGCACGACCGACACGCAGATCCCGGACCGAGTTCGAGCAGTTGTATGATCAACCGCAAGCAGCGCAAGGAAGCCCGACCCTGGAAGCCGGACTCAACTAAAACAGCCTCCGAAGAACCCGGGGCGATTCAAATCGAAACTCAAATTTGTTGAGAGTTCGATCGATTGGGCCCACAGCGTTGATCGATAAAATGTACGATTGGCGTCTGCGCGCCGCGAATCCGCAGTAAAAGCGTTTTTTTGACTGCCTTGTTGCGTGGTGTCGCTCCCTTTTAAAAAGGAGTCCTCCCATGGTTCTACTCAACCCGAAGAAGCTCGATCGTTCCTATTCCGACGCAAGAACTCCGGAAATTATGCGGAAAACCGTCGAGTTCTTCGAACAAAAGGGAAAGGCGCGCTTACTCGAGGACTACTACGACCGCCCCTGGTACGCCGACTTTCTCGACTTCGTTCGCGAAGAACGGATCTTTGCATCCATGTGCACTCCCGAAGGAGAGGGCGCAGCTGACACGCGTTGGGATACCTGGCGCAATTGTGAGTTCGCCGAGATCTTGGGCTTCTACGGCTTGCAGTACTGGTACACCTGGCAGGTTTCCGTTCTGGGTCTCGGTCCGATCTGGATGAGCCCAAACAAGGAGCTGCGGAAGAAGACTGCAGCCGCTCTCGAAGACGGGGGCATCTTCGCCTTTGGCCTTTCGGAAAAGACGCACGGCGCGGACATCTATTCAACCGACATGGTGCTTACGAAGAATGGCGACGGTTGGCTCGCGAACGGTCGCAAGTACTACATCGGAAACGGAAACGAAGCCGCCATCGTGTCGACCTTCGGCCGGATGGAAGACGGCGATGAATACATCTTCTTTGCCGCGGATCCCAAACACCCGAACTACCACCTCGTGAAGAACGTGGTTGCGAGCCAGAACTACGTGTCCGAGTTTGAGTTGCGCGACTACCCGATAAGCCAAGCTGATATTCTGCATCGCGACCGCGAAGCATGGAACGCCGCGCTCAACACGGTGAACATCGGCAAGTACAACCTCGGCTGGGCCTCGATCGGTATCAGCACGCACGCATTCTACGAGGCCATTACCCACGCCAACAACCGAGTTCTCTACGGATCACCCGTGACGGACATGTCTCATGTTCGTCGGATGTTTGTAGAAGGCTACGCGCGCTTGGTGGCGATGAAGCTCTTCGCCCTGCGCGCTTCGGACTACATGCGGGTCGCGTCTCCTGAAGACCGTCGTTACTTGCTCTACAACCCCATGGTGAAGATGAAGGTCACCACCCAAGGCGAAGCCGTGATCAACTTGATCTGGGACGCCATCGCGGCCAAGGGGTTTGAAAAAGACACTTACTTCAGCCAAGCGGCCGTCGACATTCGTGCGTTGCCGAAGCTCGAAGGCACCGTGCACGTCAATATCGCGTTGATCTCCAAGTTCATGCCGAACTTCTTCTTCAATCCGGCCGAATACCCTGAGGTCGCACGGCAAGATCAAGACCGAAACGATGACTTTCTATTCGATCAAGGGTCAGCCCGCGGTCTTGGCCAAATTCAGTTCCATGACTACAAGCCTGCCTTCGAATCGACCAACGTACCGAACGCGCTTGTGTTCGCGGAACAGGTTGAGCTCTTCCGCGGCATGTTGGCCGAGGCGCCTCCCGGCCCGGATCAAATGAAGGATGTTGACTTCTTGTTGGCGGCTGGCGAGATATTTGCGTTGGTGGTGTACGCGCAGCTCATCCTCGAAAACCGAGACGGCTATGCGATCGGAGACGATCTGCTCGACCAAATCTTCGAGTTTATGGTGCAAGATCTTTCTGGGCACGCGCTCACGCTGATGAGTCAGTCGACCAGCAATGACGTTCAAATCACCGCGTGCCGTGAGATGATGCGAAAGCCGGACCACGATGCCGCGCGCTATGAGCGGGTTTGGAACGACGAAGTCAAGGTGCTCGACGGTGCGTACGTGATGAACGACTAATCCCGAGCGGTCTTATGCCGACCTGCAATAAGTCGGCTCGGCCTGAGGGGTTAGACTGCCGCGACTGAGGTCGCGCCGACGGTATGGTCTCGGCCGCGCCACGCGTCGATGCGGCGGGTCCAGTCGTTCGCCGTGACGTAGAGGGCAGGAACCAAGAACAGCGTAACGGTGGTCGAAATCGCGAGCCCCCATCCGAGTGCCAAGGACATCGGGGACATCACCGCGTCGTAACCGCCGAGGCCGTAAGCGGTGGGGAGCACCCCGCCGAGGGTTGAGAGGGTGGTCACGAGAATGGGGCGTAGCCGCCCGACGAGAGCGTCGATGACGGCCGCGAGCCGGGTCATGTCGTCGGCGTCGCCGAGTTTCTTTTGTTCCCGATGCACGGCATCGATCATCACGATGGATGCGTTTACGACGACACCCGCAAGACCAATGGTGCCCATCATGGCAAGCATTGAAAAATGCATGCCATGAAGAAAGAAGGTGAGGGTGACGCCGGCCACCGAAAACGGAACCACGGCGACGACGAAGAAAGCTTCGAGGAACGAGCCGAGCATGATGGCGATGATGCAGCCGATGCCGAGGACACTCAGGATAAAGACAATGCCCAAGTCGCCGGTGGCTTGTCGTGTCTGGATGACTTCACCGGAGATCTCGAGTTCGATGTCGTCGCGATCGGCGTAACGAGGAAAGAGTTCTTTCTCCATCAGGACAGCAAGCGAAGTCGCGGTGAGCTTGCTGTTTTCCCCCAACCCGCCGGTTATATTGGCAGCACGAATCCCGTCGCGGTGTCGAATCGCCGCGAGCGCGGGCATTTCTTCGGGGGAGACCACGTCGCGCAACAGCACGAGTTCATCGCGCGAATTTCTGACCTGGGTTTCGAGCAACGCGTCGATGGACTGTCGCGCCGCGGGTTCAAAGAGAACGCGCACGTCGATCGTGTCGTCGAGGTCGCGAATTTCGGTTGCAATAATGCCGTAGAAAGCCGCTTGTAATGTGTTGCCAACGGCCGCGGCGTCGAGGCCCCGCATGGCGAGTTTTTCGTAGTCCAGGTTGAGATCGATCTGTCGCATGCCCGGGCGCTCATCGATCGAAAGGTCGATCGCACCATTTTCACTGATGAAGCTTTGGATCTCGAGGGCGACTTCACGTCGCGCATTGTCGTCGTTCGACAGCACGTAGACGCTGATCGGTTCGAGCCCGGGGGGCCCGTCGATTGCGGGTTCGAAGACAACGTGGGCGTCTTCGGGGATGCGGAGCTTGTCGCGCACGATTTCGATCCATCCCGCGGCAGTGTGTTCCCGCGCGTCCAAGTCTAGGTAGACCGCGATCATTCCCTCATTCTCTGACGAGCCGTAGTCCCGCCCAAGATCGAATGGGTTCTGATGGCCCACGCGCGCGGTGATGCCTTGAAGGTCTTTGCCCATGAGGGGCGGAAGCTGAACTTGCAATGCGTTGAGGACTGCCTCGGTGCGCTCAATCGGGGTGCCGACTGGCATGTTGACCTTCAAAAAGTAGCCAACGGCACTGTCCTGGGGGAAGAACTCGAACTGCATACGCGGCGCGATCACGACCATCACGAAGAGCCAGGCGACTGCGAAGACTGCAATGATTCGGCCGCGTCTGGGCATCGCCTTTTGCAGAGCTCGCCGGTAGCGGTCCTCGAGGTCGAGCATGAATTTTCGCTTTGGGCGCGGCATTGAATCGCCGCGCACCATCGACATATGCGCGGGCAAGATAAGAAACGATTCAACGAGCGAAAGCGCGAGGGCCATGCAGACCACCGCCGGTAGCTGCCACATGATCCGCTGTGGAAAGCCGCCGATTGCCATGATGGGCGCGAACGCGACCAGGGTGGTCAACGCCGACGTGATGACGGGGCTTGCGACTTCGGTCGCACCTTGAATCGCCGCATCGACCGGCGAGAGGCCTTGCTGTCGCTTGAGTAGGATTTTTTCGGCGACGACCACCGCGTCGTCGACCAGCAAACCCAGTACGACGACGAATGCAATCGTCGACATGAAGTTGATCGTCACGTTGAAGCCGGGCATTACGACCACGACACCCAGGATCACAAGTGGGACGCCGAGGCAGACCCAGGTGGCAGCGGACGGTGCTAGGAAGATAAAGACGATGAGTGCCACGAGGGCGAGACCAATGGCGCCATTGTTTCCGATGATGCTGAGGCGGTTGCGAATCTGGTAAGAGCTGTCGTTGACGATCGAATGATCAACACCGGGAGGGAAGGGTGTCGACGCGATGGCTTTGAGGACGCGGTCGCGCGTCTTTAATAGATCCGCGTCTTTGAGCTTTGACGGGATCACCGAAATGCCCGTGCGGCCGTTGGTGCCGACGATCAGTCCCGTGTCTTCGCGACCCAATACCACGCGGGCGACGTCGCGTACGCGCAAGACGCCTTCGTTGGGGTCGGATCGAAGAATCACATTGCCGACTTGCTCGGGGGTATCGAAGCGTCCCCACATGACGATCTGTCGTCGGTCGCGCGAGACTTCGAGAGAGCCGCCGGTTGCGGAGACGTTGCGCTTTTCCAAACTGCCAACGACGTCGAGAAGGGTGATGCCGTGGGTGCGTGCGAGGTCGGGATCGACGAAGACCCTCAGCTCCGGGTCAGGTAGACCTACAATGCCGACATCGCCGACACCTTCTAGCTGACGCAGCTTTCGTTCGAGTTTCTTGGCGAACTCGGGCAGGACTAGCGCAGAGCCCGCGATCGCAATTTCGAGTATCGGCTGCTTGGACGGGTCCATGCGAAACGTCTGCGGCTTGTTTCGCATTTCGGCCGGAAACTCGGATATGCCGTCGAGCGCCGCGCGCAATTCGCGATCGGCCTCCATGATGTCTTCGGTCTTGGTGTCGTCGTGAAGGTCCACCGTCGTCATGCTGCGGTTCTGCGTGATGACGCTCGTGTAATGAAGCACCCCGTCGACTTCAGAGATCGCTTCTTCGAGCGGAATCGTAATCTTTGCTTCGACGTCGCGTGCCGATGCGCCGGGGAGCTGGGCCGAAATCAAGAACGTCGGCAGGTCCATCGCCGGGAAGCCTTCAACCCGGGTTGTCAGCACCGTGAAAATACCGATGGCAATGATCGCCATCGTAAGGACGTTGACCACGACGTGGCGCTGTACAAAGAATCGAATCAGGCTTTCCATGAATTCGTCGTTTCAGCGCGCGCTAGCGGACTGGGAGTCGACCACGATCGCGACTCCGTCACGCAGCGCGAATTGTCCGTTGACGATGACTTCGTCCCCATCAGCCAAGCCTTGGTGGACTTCGATCCAGTCACCAGCACTTCGACCCGTCCGCAGCATGCGCAGCCGGGCGATCTGTTCCTCGCCTTTGTGCTCGACGACGAACACTTCGGGGTTGCCAGACCTGCGCATCAGTGCGGCGCGAGGTGCGAGCGGGAGCGGGGCATGATTGCCAATCGGCAATCGCACGCTCGCGACCATCCCGTCGCGCAAACCTTCCGGCGGCTCGTTGACCCATAGCTCGACGCTGTAGGTGCCGTCGCGCATGCTCGCGACGTTCCCGACGCTCTTCAGCTCTGCTTCGACCTCGCTGCCGCCGAGCGCTGTGAACTGAACCAAGGCAACTGTAGCGCCTGTGAGTCGCGCGGCTTCCTGTGCAGTGACGCCAGCAAAGACTCTGGCCCGTGAAAGTTCGACGACCGTCGCGACAGCGGATCCTCGAGAGACGTAGTCGCCCACGTCGACCGCGAGCGAATCAACGCTGCCCGCGAATGGCGCTCGAATTTGGGCGTCTTCGAGGTTCCGCTTTGAGGTGTCGCGCATGACGCGCGCGAGGTCTCGCGCTGCGATTGCGCTGTCGAGGTTGTGCCTGAGGTCGTCTCGTTGCTGTGTGCTGATCGCGTTATTCGAGACGAGCTTTTCGCCGCGATCATATTCACGCTGCGCATGGCTTAAGTCGTTCGACTGCGCGCGAAGCGTGGCTTCAGCGTGCCGGACTTCGAGTTCGAGCCGGGTGGCATCGAGTTCAACAAGAACCTGGCCGGCTTCGACCCGGTCGCCACTTTCGACTGCGCGTCGAAGGACCCGAGCCTGGATCTCGGCCGTAACACGCGCCTTGTGGAACGCGTGCACAACGCCCGAGGTCCTGTCTTTTGCCTCGAGCGCGCCGCTTCGTACCACAACGGTTTTAACTCGCTGCCGAGTGACAGTCGGGGTCGCGTCGTCGGTCGTTTCCGGTGCGAGATTCGCGAAGGAGTCGCCACAGCCCACCGCGACTCCGAGGACCACAGGCAGACTTAGGAATAGAAGGAAGAACCGGACGTCGATAGCGCGGGGGCAGCTCATGCGAGCTTCTCCTTGTGCGCGGGCGCGCGCGGGTCCCAATCGAATAGTGAATGGCGGGTGTCAACTCAAGCAACGAAAGATTAACGCCTGTGGAGGCCTCTGAGAAGGAGTCACCACCACCAAACTCGTAGCTCGACCTGAAAAATCGATCGACGAATTCAATAGAGGCGCAGGTCTGAACCGTTCGGTTCCTGCTGTGTGGTGCGGGCCGGGGGGCGTGTTGATCATGGGCGCGGTCTGCGGATGCATTGGCCCCTACACACGACTCTTGCATGAGACGTTCGCGTTATACTTGCAGGTCCACTTCACAGGGCCAAACCCTACGGACACCCAATGACTCAGTTTTCAATTCTCGACTTGGCTCCTGTTGCCCAGGGCAGCACGCCTGCCGACGCGCTGCACAATTCACTCGATCTGGCGCAGCATGCAGAGGCCTGGGGGTATGGTCGTTACTGGCTCGCTGAACACCATAACATGAGGGGCATTGCGAGCGCCGCGACCTCGGTCGTCATCGGTTATATCGCCGGCGGCACTTCGCGCATTCGGCTTGGGGCAGGCGGCATCATGTTGCCCAACCATTCACCGCTCGTGATTGCGGAACAGTTCGGCACGCTGGCTTCGCTTTATCCGGGGCGTATCGATCTTGGTCTTGGGCGCGCACCCGGGACAGATCAACTTACGTCTCGTGCATTGCGCCGAACACTCGGGGGAAGTGTCGATGACTTTCCTCGGGACGTCGTCGAGTTGCAGCATTACTTTGCCGACCCGGACCCCGAACCCGGGCAAAAGGTGAGGGCGGTGCCCGGCGAGGGGACGAACGTCCCGTTGTGGATACTCGGTTCGAGCCTCTACGGCGCGCAACTTGCCGCGATGTTGGGGTTGCCGTACGCGTTTGCGTCACACTTCGCGCCCGCGCAAATGATGCAGGCGATCGCGGTTTATCGCGAACGCTTCGAGCCTTCGGAACAACTGCAGGAGCCCTACGTGATGCTCGGCTTTAATGTTTGCGCGGCAGACACCGGTGACGAAGCCAAGTACCTGCGCTCATCATCGTTGCAGTCCTTCATTAGTTTACGTTTAGGAACGCCGGGGCAGCTTCCGCCTCCGGTCGAAGATTTTGAAAGCACGATGAATGCACAAGAACGCGCAATGCTCGACCAGATCGGTAGCTGTTCAGCCGTGGGGGCACCCGACGTTGTCAAGCACGATATGGCGGCATTCGTTGAGAAGACTGGCGCCGATGAATTGATGTTGGTGTCTTCGATCTTCGATCACAAGAAGCGGCTGCGTTCGTTTGAGATTGCGAACGAAGCGGGCAAGGCCATCAACCAAAGGAAGGCGTCCCGATGAGTTGGGCACCGAATCGCAGCGTGGTGATCGAGGGGCTCGGTCGTCTTCCACAGTTTTCTCATGCGACTGTGGAAATCGAGTGCATTGCGCGGGCCAATCCTGCCTAGCTTGGCAGTGCGTTAGCCGCAGCACTTTTTGAACTTCTTCCCCGAGCCACAACTGCACGGTTCATTGCGGCCTATTTTGGCGGTCTCTCGGCGGATCGGTGCGTGGGTGTGGTCATGATCGTGGGTGCAGTCCGGGCCGTGGACGTGTTCGTGTGAGCCTGGCGACGTGTCGCTAGCGTGGTCTTGATTCGGCGCCTGGTCTTTGTTTGCGGCTTCGCTCACAGTGTTCTCCGGTGCGGCATTGGGTGGAGGCTCGCGCGGAACTTAGCTTTTCTTTGGCGTGTCGGTGTCGCGAAGAGCGCTCATCTTTTGTCAGCCTTAAGTCTCAGCTGTGGATGCCTGGTGTGGGTCCGCAACCCATGGCTTTGGTAAGCGCTTGCTAGACGCTAACCTCCGCCGCCCGAAATGGGCGAAGGAGCAGGTATGGGGCAGGGAAGCGGAAATTGGAACGAAGAGATGCCAGGCATCATCGGCCTCGGTGTGGCGGGCAATTTTGCCGGGCACCTCGAGCAAGCGGGTGAAGCGAGCGACTTCAAGGACTTGAAGATCGCAGACGCGACCGCGCCCAAAGGTGTCTTCCCGTTCTATGTGCCTGGCCAGGGTGAGCACTTTCTCCACGTGATGCCGGTCTCGTCCGAAACATTGGCGCTTGGCTTGGTAGAGGAAAAGCATCAGATTGAACCTGAAGTCGCGCTGCTATGTGACATCGCATATGACGACGGAAAGGTGAGCGCGCTCACCCCGCGCTTCGCGATGGCGCACAACGACTGTTCGATTCGACGTGAAGGCGCGCGCAAGATCAGCGAGAAGAAGAATTGGGGAGCGAACACCAAGGGCACTTCAGCGCAACGAATCGCGATTGATCAATTTTCTGGCGGACTTCTGGACAAATATCGGCTCGCTTCGTTCTTGCTTCGCGATGGCGAACTTCACGATTACGGCGATGACAGTGCGCTTACGAGTTACAGCTACTACGGGGACAAACTCGTGGGTTGGTTGATCGAAAAGATGAACCAACAACAAGATGAGGGTCCGCTCGAAGACATCCCGCGATGGCTTGAGGTTGCGGGTCAGCCCGGACGTGCACTCATCAGCATCGGAGCCACTCGCTACACCGAATATGGCGAAACCACATTTCTCGAACACGGCGACGTCATCGCTGTTGTTCTTTACGACGGCTCCGTTCACGACGACGCTTCGGTTCGCGGGTTCGCGGACGGCTCGCGCGAAAGCGCGGTCGATGGTCTTTCTCTTCTTCGCCAGCGAGTTGTTTGAGTATGCCGGGGCCGCTGGCGGGAATTCGAGTCGTTGACTTTTCGGCCGTCATTTCGGGGCCGCTTGCGGCCATGATGTTGGCAGACCAAGGTGCCGACGTCATTAAGGTCGAACCTCCAGGGCGCGGCGACTTGCTCCGATACGAGTGGTATCGCCGCGGTGGCTTGACCTCGATGTTTGCAAACGTAAACCGAGGCAAGCGCAGCATCGTGCTCGACCTCCAGCAAGACAAAGGGCTCGAGATCGCGCTCGACCTGGTGGGCCGTGCGGATGTTCTGGTCGAAAACTTTCGCCCTGGCGTGATGCAGCGCCTCGGCCTCGGGGCAGACGCAATGCTCGAACACAACCCCGACCTCATCTATTGCTCGATCAGCGGTTACGGAGAAACGGGACCGTATTCGACGCGTCGGGCGTACGACCCGGTTTTGCAAGGTATGAGTGGACACGTTGCGATTCAGAAGAACCCCGAAGTTCCGATCCCCGACTTGGTTCGCCACGCATTGATCGACAAAGCGGTTTCGTACACAACCGCGCAAGCCATCACCGCCGCACTCTTTGCGCGCGAGCGTGGAGCCGGTGGTCAGAAGGTTTCAGTCCCGATGCTCGATGTTGGTCTCGCTTTCTTCTTTCCCGATGGGATGATGAAGCATACTTTTTTGGGCGACGGCATTCTTGAAGGCCCAGCGCTCTACGATCGGTATCGACTCACCGAAACCTCTGACGGTCACGTCATCACATGGACCGGCGGTGACAATGAATGGCATGCGCTGTTTCGGGCGGTCGGTCGACCCGAGTTGTGCGATGACCCGCGCTACGCCACCGCACGCGAGCGTGTCGACAACATGGAAGAGCTTGGCCGCATCTTGTACGACGAGTTTCAACAAGTGACGAGCGCGGAAATCATCGAGCGCATGGGCGACGAAGACGTGCCCGGTGGGCCGGTGCTCAGTCTCGATGAGGTCTTCAAGAACCCTCAGATCCTGCACAACGGTCGGGTGACTGAGCGTGAGCATGAAACGGCTGGGCGCATGCGCGACTGCGCCCCTGCAGCGCAATTTTCGGGAACCACCACCGAGCAACAGCCGATCGCGCCACTCAGAGGCGAACACTCCGACGAGATCCTCGCCGAACTCGGCTATGACGCCGATGGGATTGCAGCACTTCGCCAAGCGGAAGTCGTTGAAGGCTCCAAGCCAGACCCCACGCGCAACCGCAAGTAGCGCGGTCATTCGAACTTGACCGCGCCTTGGAACTTTTCGATGTACGTCTTGTAGTCCGTAGGTTGTTCGTCGCACAAGATGTCATCGTCGTCGGCGACGTTGACTTCGACAACACGCTGCTGCACATCGGCGGCAGAGGCGACTCGTGGAAAACGTCCGTCCGTTCCCATCGTTTATCAGAACCAACATGTTCAGGTCGATTGGGAAGACGTGAGAACCTAGTTAGAAGAACGCCATCGTACGCACTTCAACACTTTCGCGCGGCGTCGCATCTTCGGGTGTGTTGGGAAGCGTGAAGGCCGTATGCGCCGTAAAGCGCGCTCGTCCGTCGCGAGACGAGTCGAAGCACTTGAGCAGCATGGCTTCGTCCGGCGTCATTCGTGCGTAGTAGAGCCAGCGATGCTTGGGGTTGTACTTGAGCGACTGAATTTCACCGATGCGGTCGACGTAGATCAAGTCCATCGAGACGAGATCGTCGGGTCCCATGCTTTGGGCGTCGAGCACGGCCAGTGGCGATTCTTCGACCGGGGCACGTGTCGGACGCCAAACGTTGATCACGGCGAAACGGTTCTTGATCAGGCTTTCGGCTTCGTCGGGGACGAGGTCACGCACGCGCTGCGGGCCTGAGGTTTCGGTGTAGTCGTTGTGGGCAAAGACAACGGGTAGTTGTGCTTCGTGTAATTTCGCTTTGGCCAATGCGCGCGAGCGCAAATTGTGGTCGAACGCGATCACGCGCTTTGCTCCGGTCTCTCGTGCGACAAGGGCTTCGATCTCGGGGTAGTAGTGAGCACGGACCGCGTCGGGATCGTAAAAATCGTGAGCCTTGCGAAAGTCGGACGCGGCGGGAACGAGTTCAACGCCTTCGACTTCGAGTCGAGGTTTCTCTTCAAGCTGGCGCGCATCGTGAATCGACATTGTGCGCGGGCCGAGTTGAGGTCCTTTGCGCGGATTCTCGGGAATTGGCGTGTTGACGTAAAAAACTGGCTTTGCGGCTGGTGCTTCGAGTAAGTACGCCAGCGGCGCTTCGACGACAGCGAGGGGGGAGTCGGAGGCATTACTCATGTCGACAGTTTATCCCCCTGACTCGATCGTGTGCACCTGGCCTACAGCGAATTCCGCAAATCCTTACCGGGGACGAGTTCGAGGGCACCTTGACCATCCCATGCGGAGATCTTTCGGACGCGGCCGTGCTCTTCAACTTGGGTTTCGCCTGCCAGTCGCCAACCCTTTTCTTCCATGGCGTCGTGGAGTCGTTCGGCTTCGGCGTGCACGCTGACGACGAGCCGGTGCGGCGTGGTCGACTGGCAAGTGGCGGCGAGGATTCGTTGGCTAGCGCGGAAACCGACCCCGGACAGAAAGATGTTCGACGGAGCTTCGCCGAAAGAAAGTGTCGAGGCGTCGCGGCTGTGAAAGGCAATGCGATCATCGGACAACGAACTCGACAAGCGCTGCTCGATCGCATCGACGAGCCCGGGTGCACGATCGACAAAGTGCAGCTCGGGCAGCGAATGCGTATGCCATGCCCACAAGCCGATCAAGCCATGGTCACAGCAGAGGTCCCAAGTTGGGCGGTGGTCGATCGCGAAGTCGGCAATCCGTTTCATGCGCTCGGTGACCCGGGCGTGTAGATGGCTTGCGAGGTTGGGAGGCAGGTTACCGGCAGGCTCTGAATATGATGTCACTTGCGTGTCGCCAGAACGCCCTCGAACGCAGTTCCCTCGCGAAATCCCTTGAGCGTCGGAAAGTCTGCACCGGGCCCCGCGTCGTGGATGCTCCGAAGCGGGGCCCCCGCTTTGACCGCGGAGGCGTTTACAAGATCTTGCAACTTGTCCTTGGCGCCTTGGTCGTTGCGACAGACGAGTAGCGAGCCACCCGGCACGAGGTGACGCAAGCACTCCTCGACGAGCCGCGCTTGGCCTTTGCGGACCGACCAAAATTGTTTTCCCGCGGCGGCCGCGGTAGGAGGGTCGATGATGATGCCGTGGTAACAGTCTTGGTCGGGCCACTTTTCAACGAATCGTTGAACATCCATTTTGATCGACTGGTGGCGGTCTGATCCCATGTCGTTGCGTTCAAGGTTGTGTTCGAGGGTTGCGAGATACGGGCGCGATAGATCGACGCTCGTGACTTCTTCTGCCCCAGCATCGAGGGCCGCTACGCTGAACGCGCCGGTGTGGCAGAACAAGTTGAGCCATCGCCCACCCCGTGCCTTGCGGACTCGCTTTGCGATGCGGTCGCGGTTTGCGCGTTGGTCGATGTACAGGCCGAAGCCCGGTCGTGAGCGAAGGGGTTCGCCAAGGCCGGTGTCGACTTGAAAGGTAAGCCCGCGCTCGCGGACGCTGAACGTCTTCTCGCTCGGCGTGCCACGGTAGGCTTCCGTCGACAAGAACTGGCCCTTCGGCCGGTCTACGATGTGACGAACCATCACGACGGGGAGGTCCTCTTCGAGCTCAGCCAAGAGTGCGTCGATGGCCGAGGCCTCAAACGCTTGGCTTCCCCGCCACATTGAAAGAACGCGAAGTTCGTTTCCGACGCGGTCGATCATCAGGCCGGGTAGGGCGTCTGCTTCCCCGTGTATCAACCGGTAGGACGTGGTGCGTTGATCCTTGGCAAAACCAGCCATTAAATCGCGGCGACGTGCCAGTGCGGCTTTGACGCGCGAAGGAACGGACATCGAATCCGTCTGACGTTTGCTCTGTGGAGACCAAAGGCGCGCGGTGATTTTCCCCGGCCCTTCGATACGACACTCGCCAACGGCCTTGCCTCGCACGCTTCGCGCATGCACGATGCTGCCGGGGCGGAGTCCCCCGACGTCGGTTGTTTCTGTATCCGTCAAGATCCATGGATGACCGCGCTCAAGGGCCATCGCGGTGGCGTGAGACACGGTGATCTCGGCGGGTTCGTCCGAAGTCGAGTAGATGGGCTCCTCAACCGCGTAGCCCGCAGGCTCAGGCGCGGTCGCATTGACGTCTTCGTCCTGGATCTCAATGCGACGGCTATATAGACGGAGTCCGCCCGCCACCATCGCGCCGCCGTAGAGGTTGTCTCCGAGTATTGGACAACGCGCGCCTGCAAGGTGTCGTCGAAGTTGATGCGTTCGACCCGTCACCAGTGTGAGGGAGACCTCGCAGATTTCGGGGTGTGGATCGCGGGCGGGCGGGTCTTCGCTCTCCCCGGACAACACCCGAAAGATCGTTTCGGCTGCCTTGCCGTCTACCCCCGCACGAAAGCGTCCTTCGCGCCACGGGAGCCTTGGGGCAAGGGCCCGGTATTCCTTCGTGACGACATCCTGCGCGAACGAAGTTGACAAGCGACTCGCTGCCTCTTGCGTGAGTGCGATCAGCCAAGCGCCACTGACGTCGGCATCGAGGCGATGTACCGGCCAAATTTCGTCGATGCTGCAGTCCAGTGAAGCGGCGACGAGCGCGCGCGCGTCGGGTCCCCCAGCTGTCGCTGCATGGCTTGGCCAACCGGTTGGCTTGTCGACGACGCAGAAGTCTTGGCCTCTTTGCAGGATTTCGATCGCCGGCGGTGATGAGACGAGCTGGCCCTCCCGCGCAACCACTTGAACTCGGCTTCCCGGAGCGACGCGCGCTTTGGCTTCACGCGTAACTTCGCCCGCGATACGCACTTCGCCGGCCGAGATCGCGGCGTTCCGTTGCTTGGGGCTCGCCTGGGGCCAGGCCCGCGCGACAAGCTCTTGAACGTCGAGGTCGTGGCCAGGTGCGCGAAAGTCGAGGTTCCACATAGTGCGGACCGTGCCACAGTTGCGGCGGGTTGTGCATCCGTCGTATGCGCCATCTCGGTTTCGGTCTGTCTATTTGCCGTTACTCTTGTACGCCAACCCGTACCCCGAGACTTTCATGTCGCTCGATCACGTTCGCATCGTACTCATCGAACCCCAACACCCCGGAAACATCGGCGCGGCAGCCCGCGCAATGAAGACGATGTCTCTAAGCCAGCTCGTATTGGTTCGGCCGCGGGAGTTCCCCTCTTTTGAAGCTGAGCGTCGGGCCGCAGGAGCAGACGACATTCTGAACTCGGCGCAGGTTGTCGACGATGTCGGGGATGCCATTGGAGATTGTCGGCTCGTGGTGGGATGTTCGGCGCGCAACCGCGGGGTGCTCCACGAGTTGTTCGATGCGCGACAGTGCGCTGCGCAGCTTCTTGGTGAGACGGCGTCGGGCGACCCGGCGGCCGTGATGTTTGGGACCGAGCGCACGGGGCTCGAGAATCATGACCTCGATCGGTGCAACTACCAAGTTGTCATCCCCGCAAATGAGAAGTTTTCTTCGTTGAACCTTGCCTCTGCGGTGCAGCTCGTTTGTTACGAACTCTTCATGGCGGCAGACGGTCCCGCGCTAGAACTTCCGAAGCGCGTCGCCGAATACCCAGGGCGAGAGAAGGACATGGAACATTTCTTCAATCACCTCGTGCGGGCACTCGACTCGCGGGAATTTCTTGAAGGAGAGATGCGCGAAGTGGGCATCATGAAAATTCGCCGACTCTTTGGAAGAGCGCGTCCAAGTGAGGGCGAACTGAAACTGCTGCACAGTCTTTCTAGGCTGATTCACAAAGACGGCCAGTAACGGCTAGAGGAATGCACGTTGGGAAGACTGGACGGGAGGAGTTCATCGTCGACGGCGTCCGGTGCAATGCGATATGCCCGGGCGGCATCGATACTCCGATGAATGTGGGCTTGCGCATGCCGGAAGACATGGACTTCAACCACATTCGTAAGATCTCGAATCCCCTCATCCCGTTCGGCAAGCCAGAAGAGGTGGCGGGGGTCGTGACGTTTCTTGCGTCCGACGATGCGTCTTACATCAACGGCGAGCAGATCGTGGTCGACGGCGGTGTGACGTCGATGATCTAGGCCGCGGTCCCGGTCGGCTTATGCTTCGCGCGGTGTGCCGGGTTCAACCACGGTCCGCCGCAAGTGGGTCTTCGCAATCTTCCATTCGCCGTTTACCTTGCGGTACTCGTCGTGATAGTGACCGTACCCCGTGAAGCCGTCTCCGAGCTTCACGATGTCTACCATGGCCCAGATGCCGGTGGCCGTGTCGGCGCCTGTGAGGTCGATCTCGGGAGTATGACCGTGATGCACGGTGCTGGCGTCTGCGAGCATCTTACGGTTCATCGCGACCATTTCGTCGGCACTCGAAAACTGAATGTCGGGATGAGGGCCTTCGTAGGTGCCCTCGAAATCGTCGGTAAATAAGGCGCGCCAGGCGTCCCACTGCTTGGTGTCGAGCAGCCGGAAGTACTTCGCCTTGAGGATCTCAATTGCCCGCGCCTCGGTAATTTCTCGAAGCGCGTCGGTTGTCGTGTCAGACATGGGCTTAGTCCTTTGTTTCGGGTGCGAGTTCCGCGATGCGGGCGTCCAGCCAGCTCACTTCCATGAAGTTGTTCGTCTGGCGGATCGCCCTAGCGCGAAGGTTCTGAAGAACCGCACGCTTTAAGGCCATGAGGCTCGCCGACGGGCTGCCTGCCGCCTGCGCGACCTCGACGAGATGCAGTGCCTTTTCAGGCTCACCCCCGTCAAGCTTGGCCTGTGCGATTTGCTGGATCGTATCGGGACCGCCCGCAGCGACAACAAGGTCTTGGTACACGGAGCGAGCGGGAACGGGATAGAGCTCGGTCGTCGACTGAAATTGAAACCAACCGGTATACGTTTCCCAAAGCCCGCGTACCGAATAAGCCACCTTCCCGTAGCCTTCCGAAAGCTTCAGGTGTTCAGGCAGTTTGATCTCCTGCATCAAGACTTCGAGAGACTTCCCTGCATTCATCCCGGCGACGACTTCGTCGTGGACATATTGAACGGCATCGCGCATTCGAGTCAGTGCCAGTTCGATGTAGTCGGCGCCGCGAATCACATCGAAGTGTCCATGCGCGATGATTTCGGGCCCGAGGCTGATGACGTGATCGACTGCGTGGATGTAGTCGAGAAATTCGCGGTAGCGCTCGCCCCGGATGGAATACAGGTTGGGAAACATCGGGAAGTGGGGGCCCGTCATATCGCCGGTAAACAGGAGCTTCTGTTTTGGCAGCCAGACCGCGAGCCCATCGCGCCCCTCGCCCGCAGGCAAAGCGAGGACGTGAATTTCGGTGTCGCCGACCTGAAGAACGAGTGGCTCGTCGTTGTCGACGACGACATCGGGGACGAGCCCGCCAGGTTCAAACAACGGGTTGCTCGATCGGGCCTTTTTAGAAAGCGCGACGAGTTCGGGAAGGATCTTTGCTCCTCGCCGCGAGTAGTACTCGGACAAGATCGTGAGTTCGTGCTGCACCTTCGAGAAGTCTTCGTGGGCAATGATTTCGGCGTCCGGGTAAGCCTGCTTCCAGAGCTTCGCGCCGCCAATATGGTCCATGTGCGCGTGGGTGAAGATCAGTTTTTGGATCGGGCCTTTCACCGCGCTTTCGAGTCGCTCTTTAACCTGCATCGCTTGGTGGGGAAGGCCGGTGTCGATGACAACCGCACCCGCACTCGTCTGGATGATGTACGCGTTCGCTGTGCCGGTGGCCCGCCACACGCCGTCGGCAACGGGATGGAGTTCAACCTGGGTCTGTTTGAAATCCCATCCACGCTCTTTGACTTCGTCCAGAGCGCGAGGTTCGTCCGCGAACGTCATCGGGGCCCCCAGCGCGATCACCAACATCGATGCAATCGCTGAAACCCGGGCATGGCGAAGCGCCAATTGGCATCGCATTCGAATTTGATCCATGTCTATTCAGTCCCTTTCACCCGCCGGAGCTTCGACGGCACGCAAGTTTATTATAATTCCTATGTCCACTGCAGGAGCGGCGGCGATCGCTTGTCCCGATACTGCAAGATTGGCGAACTCGTCTTCGAGCACTGCGCCAAGCAGGTTCATCTTGGAATCGAAAAAGTTGTAGAGAGTTCTCGTCCCAACGTCGGCGACATCGGTGATGTCCTTCTTCGATTCACTTCCGACTGCACGAAATTTACGAATCAATAAATATGAGTAGTATTCATTATATGCCAATCAATCATTGAACACGCCCAATGGAGAACTTCATGGCCAATCCGCGACTTCCTGAATTCGATCAGAACTCGCCCCTTCGCCCCGCGCGCTTTGGGCACATCGTGCTGAAGACCGGACGCTTTCAAGACATGGCGCACTGGTACAAAACCGTGCTTCACGCCGAACCGCTGTTCGAGATTCCGGTCGGCACGTTCCTCACCTTTGACGACGAGCATCACAGACTGCTGATCATCCAGGATCCAAACGTCACGCCGCGGGAAGCCACCGCCGAAGGCGTCGCGCACTGGGCTTATCTCTACAACTCGCTGACGGAACTGATGACGACGTATGCCCGCTTGCGAGACGTAGGCATCGCGCCCACATACTGCGTGAATCACGGCTTCCAGTTTTCGCTCTACTACCACGATCCGGACAAGAACGAAGTCGAACTCGGATGCGACAACTTTGGTAGCCGGGATGAGCTCAACGAATGGTTTACGAACGGCCAGTTCGCGAAGAACTTCTACGGGTACAACTTCGATCCCGAGTTCGCCTACAAGCTTCACGTTGAGGGGGCTGCGGATCGCACGGTCTTTGACGAAACCTACAAGGGCGAAGCACCGGATCTGTCAGCAGTGTTGGGAGACGAAGCGTGACCGCCCCCGCGCTCGTCCCACTCAAACCCGAAGAACTCAACGACGAACAACGTCGCATGTACGACGCAGTGCTCGCGAGCCCGAGAGCGCAGGGGGCAACGCGGAAACTTTTGGTTCGCGAAGACGGCTCGCTGTCGGGGCCGTTCGATGCGTGGCTTCGGACGCCCGTGTTGGGCGCGCATCTCGAAGCTGTCGGTATGGCGTTTCGGACGGACACGGTTCTAGAAGCGGCGCCAAGAGAAGTGGCTGTGATGGTTGTCGCCCGGGCTTGGTCGGCGGACTTTGAATGGTGGGTGCACGGCATGCTGGCGCGGTTGACCGGAGTGCCCCAGTCGGTGATCGACGAGATCGCGAACTATCGCCGTCCCGTGTTTGACGACGAAGCCTGCGCGGCCGCCCACGACGTGGCCTACGAACTTGTGCACAAACGTCGCATCGACGAAGCGACAATCGAAAACGCGAAGTCCGTACTCGGCGAACGAGCCTTGGTGGAGGTCATTTCGAACGTTGGCTTTTACCAATTGGTGTCGGGGATCCTCGAAAGCTTTCATCCGGCTCCCGCCGCTGCCGACGTCGAAGTCGTGGGTCCGCCCCCGGCTCCTGAGCGCGCTGGGATCGACTTGTTCGATGCGGCGAGCACGACCCGAGCGGTGCGGCGCTTGAAGCCTGATCCCATTCCCGAAGAGACGCTTCGCCGGGTTTTGGAGGCAGCGACCTGGGCGCCTTCGGGGGCAAATCAACAACCGTGGCGGGTGATCGCGGTGCGCGATCCAAAGAAGAAGCAGCGGCTTGCCGAGCTCTATCAAAAGGAGTGGTCGGAGTATGCAGAGATGCGACTCGCGAGTGCTCCCAAAGACTTTCTCCCCGTGGCGGAAAAGATGCTCGCGTCGGGCAACTACCTTGCGGAGCATTTGGGGGAAGCGCCGGTCGTGAATGTGTTTTGCTTCAACCCCGAACAGCTCTACATCACCGATGGTGATCTCGATCGCGCTTCGGTTGTCGGAGGTGCGTCGCTTTATCCCGCGGTACAGAACATGTTGCTCGCTTGTCGCGCCGAGGGTCTGGGCTGCGTGTTGACGACACTTTTGTGCAAACGCGAAACGGAAGTCTGCGAACTTCTCGAGATCCCGAAGCCCTGGGCGACGCATGCCTTCGTGCCGATTGGTTGGCCCGTTGGGGGTGGGCACGGTCCACTATCACGTCGACCTGTAGAAGAGACGGTCTTCGCCGATCGCTTCGGCGAAGCGATGTTTGAAGCGAACGAGTCGAGCCACTCATGATTCCCGAAGAGACAACCGTCCTGATTGTCGGCGGTGGCCCGAGCGGGTTGGTGGCGTCGCAGTTGCTTTCGCGGCTGGGTGTCTCGAATGTGGTGGTGGAGCGGCGTGCCGGAACGCAGAAGGCGCCCGCCGCCCATGTGATTCGACAGCGTCCGCTCTCCGTACTCGCAGAACTGGGCCTCGAACAGGAGATCCGCGACGCGATCCCGCCGCTCGAGATGGAATTCATTACTTGGGTGTCGACATTGGGCGGACCCGAAATTGGACGGCTTGATATCCGCGATCGAAAGGGAGGTGCCAAGGACCCGTTCGAGTCCGCGTGGGTCAATCTTTCGCAGAACTTGCTCGAACCGATTCTCGCGCGAGCCGCTTCGCGCGCGTCTGCCGCAGAAGTCGTCTTTGGCGCAGAGTGCGTCGAGATCGATCAAGATGCAGAGGCGGTCAGTGCCGTCGTTCGGTTGGCAGACGGAAGTGAGCATCGCATTCGGTCGCGCTGGGCCATCGCAGCGGACGGAGCCGGGAGTCCAACTCGCAGCATGCTCGGGGTTGAGATGGTCGGGACGGGGCCACTTGGCTTTGGTCCCCTTGGCAAGTTCTTCATGGTGCACTTCAAGGCGCCACTCTCACCCTGGACAAAAGACCGGTCGGGACCGCTCTACTGGATTCTCAATCCGGAATCATTGGGAACGATCATCGTGCATGCTCCGGATGAGTCCTATGTCTACATGACTCCGACTGCGAACGAGGAAGAAGATGCGGCTCACATCCCGGCGCGCCTCGCCGCCGCGCTGGGCGTGCCCGTCGAAGCAGAAATTATTTCGATGGCAACCTGGGTTCCGTTCAACCAGGTGGCTGAACGCTACCGAGTCGGACGAGCCTTTTTCGCGGGTGACGCTGCCCACCGCTTTCCACCCACGGGTGGGCTGGGCCTGAACACTGGGATCCTCGACGTTTACAATCTCGTCTGGAAGCTCGCGCTTGTAGATGCTGGGCTTGCTGGAGAAGGCTTGCTCGACAGCTATGAGCTGGAATGTCGCCCGGCCGCCGTTGCGAATGCGGATCAGAGCTTCGGCAACTTAACGAGCATGTCTTCGATCACGAATGTCATCGGCGCGCAGCCCAGCCTCGAAGCGCTCGAACAGCGCTTGGCAGACATGACCCAAGATGAACGCACTGAACTGCAGTCGATGATCGACGGCCAACGCAGTCACTTCGAATCGGAGGGAAGCTATCCCGCGCCGGTTTGCGGCCCGGGTGCCCCGGCCGCTGTGCACTGGCGCTGTGGTTATGACGGCTTCACGCTCTTTGCGGTCGAAGAAGGACCGTGGCGCGCAATTGCCAAGGACGTGTCGTCCAAGGTCGGGGTGGCGATCGGCGTTGATTCTTTTGCGACCCACGACGCGGGAACGCAGCTGGACCCCGCGGTCGCGTTTGTGACGCGCCCCGACGGCGTCGTCGTCTGGCGGAGCGATCGGTTAGATGCCACTTCGGCCCCTAGTCTCGAATCGATGCTTCGAAGTGTGCTCGATCGATAGTGGCTTGCCGAAAGCGCGTCAGCGAAAGCGCTTCAGAAAAGCATTCGGGTTCCCAATAGGCACGAAGTTCGTCGAGTACGTGGTCCTTGGTGTGAAGCGAATCCAAAATCACCAGAACCTTCTTCCCCGCGACCCGCACCAGCCATGATGACCCTGGCGATGATTGCGACGCGTAGCGGGAGAAGCTGCTGCTTCGATCGATTCAACGCTTGATTCAACAGGGTCGGTCTGCTGGCGGAAATCGTGGGTCGAAAAACACCGACGTCGCGCTGCGCAATCGTGTTGATGAACACGTGAGGATTCGCGAACAAGGGAAAGAGCGCCATCTTACGAACACCGCTGAAGCTGCGACGGACCGCCTTCATTGATGGCAGACACACAAAGTGGCATCCTTAGTGCCGAAAGTGCGCGCCACACGATCGCTGGCCCGTGCGTCGAAGTTTCGCTTATCGCTACGAAGGAAAGAACGATGATTTGTCTACAGCAAGACTATGACCTCCAGCCCGCATCTCCGCGCACGCGCGATGCCTTTATTGAACTTGCCCGGAACGCCTTGATTCCCGCGGTCGAACGACACGGGGGACGCCTCGTCGGCGCCTTCTTTGGCAATCAAGACTGGTTCTTGCGGGTGACGCACTTTCTCGAATTCCCAGACCTTGCCGCGTTTGAGACCTGGCGTCGGGATATGCGCAACGACGCGGCGGCGTGTGATGCACAAAAGCAAGCCGAGGTACTGGCTCCCATCCGAAACGAGATGTTGTTGGAATCGCTCGGTGTCGTTCCGGACGATGCACTCGACAAAGGCATCGATGCTGCCCGCGAAACACCGCAGGGCATTTACACGGCGGCTCAGTTAAAGGTCGCGCCCGGTCGCATGGATGACTTCGAAAAGCTTCTCCGCGGCGCGGCGGCTTCGCTGCCGATTCTCACGTCGTGGCGCCCGGTGGCAGGGGACCCGGACCTCGTGATCGATCTATGGAAGGGCGATGTTGAACGCAGTGTTTCACCTTATGCCCCTACGACAGATGCCCTGAATGGGTTCATGGATCCGTTGCGTGAGGTCGCGCCAAACGAGCGGGTTGTTCGCTACTTCCCGCTTCCGTATTCCCCCCTCGCTTAGGTCTCGATTTCAGATTCGATGACCGCCAGGACCGATATCGTTTGGGGCGTCGAAGCTTCGCCGTTTTTGCTGAAGCTTGAAGCCATGCTTCGATATTGCGGTCGGTCTTTCCGTCGCCTGCCGGGGGAAGGACGTTGGATCGAGAACCTTCTGACGGCACGGCGCCTAGAAGCTGCGAAGCGGAGCGGGACGGTTTCTCGCTATCCCAACATGGATCAATCCCTCGACGAATATCCGTCGATACCGAGCCAAATTCCGCTGGCGTCGACGCCTTCGAGATTGAGTTGGCCTGCGAGGCCAGCCGCGCGATGCTGGCCTATGGCCTGCATCTCCTCGGAGCGCATCATGTCGAACATGGCGGCGCGAGATGGATACATCGCGATCGCGACTTTGTCCCAAAGGTCTTCAACTTCTCCGAGCATCAACCGCTCTACGGAAACGCTGAACATTCCACCGCCGCCAAATTTCGGAAGCAGCTTCGTAACTTCTTGGCCGTAGAGTGCGTAGGCCTGCTCGCCGGTTATGTCGCTCTCGCGTCCATCGGCGTATTCGGCTTTGTCTTTGAAGCGAAGCAGGTTCACCATGTAGATCGGGCCATCGGGGCCGGGCTCGAGAAAGCCTTTGATCTGATCTTCATTGGGGATGACTCGGTTAATGACTTCCATTGAAGCTCCGTGACGATGAAGGTTGACCTGCCCAGGCGCGCGGTACGCCTAAAACCTGAGCCGTATTCGGCTGTCCAACACTATGACATACTAAGTGTCATAAGAAAATCGGACTGGAGGCATGGAAACAGGAGAGGGCGTATTGACGGCGCTGAAGCGCGCCGAGGTGACGGAGGAGCAGTACGACAACCTTCGCAGGTTCTTCGATACCGACGGCGGAAAAAATTCGTGATGGTGAACGCGTTGCACTTCAAGGAACCCGTTCGCGAGTCGCAGAAACTCTTCTCGAAGTACAGCGCGGCGCTCCCTGCGCTCGCGGTAGGCTAGGCGACACGCTGATCAAAGCGACGAAGCAAAGGAACTCTTGATGGTCGACAAAGCCGGTGACGCCGCAACCTGGGATGCCTTCTGCGATCAACTTCGCAATGCAGGGCATACGGTGCTCGCCGCAGCCCCCAACGATCCTTTCGACCGCGCCGAGGGCCTGCGTTACGTCACACGTCTCGCACGCCACTTCCTGAACTCGACGATCGAAGAGTCGGATCCGCGCGCGGCGATTCTCTCGACCACCTCTCCAAAGATCGGCCTCGACAACCCCGACTACGTCTACGGCGGCGCAAGACTTTCGGGCTCGCTCGAGTATCAGCTAAAAGGCACGATGGGGGATGCATCGATGATGAGTGTCGGCGCGTTTTCGGGTGGGTTGGGAACGCCGGCAGGTTTGATTCGCGACGGCTATCTGACGAGCGAGGCACTCTCCATCAACGACGATGGCAGTTTCGAAATCGCGATTTGCGCTGAAAAGCGCAGCGGCAATTGGTTGCCGATGACCGCGAAGACCAACTCGCTGCAAATTCGCCAGACGCTGCTCGAACGACAGCGACAAAGCCCCGCAACGCTCGAGCTCATTCGGGTCGACGGCGGCGAACCTCCGCACCCGCTCGACCCCGAACGCTTTTACGGAAGCCTCGCCCGAACCGGCGGGATGCTGGGGGGCGTCATCGGGCAGTTCTTGGGTTGGACAGCATCGTTCCAAGCACACCCCCATGAGATTCGGCCCATCGATCCATCGCTACTCAAGTTCGCGCAGGGTGACCCCAATACCCGTTACAACTATTCATACTGGGAACTCGCGGACGACGAAGCGTTCGTGATCGAGTTCGAGCCACCCGTTTGTGAATACTGGAACCTTCAGGTCGGAAACCATTGGCTCGAGTCGTTCGACTTCCTGACCTACCGGACCCACGTCAATCACCACACCGCCACGCTCGAAGACGATGGCAGTGTGCGCATCGTGATCGCTGCGAAAGACCCCGGTTCCGCGAATTGGCTCGAAACTGCGGGGCATCAGCGGGGTGCACTCGCGCTGCGGTTTGTGGGGGCGAACGAAGTTCCGACGATTTGCTCACGCGTCGAGTCGAACCCGCCACTCGCTTAAGCAAAAACAAAAGCGCGCGAGATCAACTGGCTTGATCCCGCGCGCTTTGGCTGTACGTGCTGGTGATGCGACTGCTTACGCAGCCTGCATTCCCGCAAGTCGCTTGTGAATGAGGGTCTCGGCATGACTACAGGGACATCGAGTCCTGTGTCGAAGGACTTTCCACTGCCGGTCAAAACAATCGCACCGCCACCGGCGGCATCAACTTGGTCGAGTGCGTCGTGCATGGCGACAACGAACGCGGGCTGTACGGTGTAGGCCGCGAGTGCTCCGAGAAATACTGGACGGCGCCCAATCCAGTCGGCGAGATGGATGACAAAAAAAGCGAGCACCATGCCGAGGCTCGAAAGTCCAAGCACAAGGCCTAACTCTTCCGTGCTGGCCCCCTATTCGCGGCCGAGCAGCGGCTGCACGAGCCCGGCGAGTTTGGTGCCAAAACCTTCGAAGAACGTCACAATCGCGAGTAGCGAAAGGAGTCCCGTATGCGGCTCTATGTTGCTGCGCAGGTTAGTATCGTGTGCGGGCACGGCGCGAGTGTCCGTTGCCCCATGCCGGACGGCAAGAGTGTGGAGTCTTACGTGAGCAAACGAGATCCAATAGAGCAGGGTGCATCGAGTGACGGTGGGTCTGATCTCGACGCCAACTTCAAGCGTTGGGAAACCGAGACCCTCGCCCCCGCGTTAGAGAGCGCCCCCGAACGAAAAGAAAAGTTTCGCACGCAAGCGCTCAAGTGGGATGTGAATCGGCTCTACTCCCCGCGCGACCTCGAAGCGATCGACTTTGATTTCAATCGCGATGTCGGCTTTCCTGGCGAGTTTCCGTATACCCGCGGCACCGATCCAAATGGTTATCGGAGTCGCTTGTGGACCATGGCGCAAGTCACCGGCTTTGGAACCGGCGAAGACTGGGCCACCCGCGCCGACTACATGCTCGAGCAGGGCCTCGACGGCCTGATCATCGAATACGATCTCCCCACGACCAACGGCCTCGACAGCGATCACCCACTCGCGGCGGGCGAAGTGGGGCGTGCGGGGGTCGCGATCGATTCCCTCGAAGACATGGAGCGCACACTCAGCTTCGATTTCAGCAAACTCAAACATCTCACTTCGGTCTGCAACGGGCCCCAGCCTGTGAACCTCGCGATGATTATCGCGGCGATCGAAAAGAAAGGCATCGATCCTGCTTCGTTCACCTTGCAGATGCCGAATGCGATCTTGATCGAGTACACGTGCGTGGGTCGCTACATCTATCCGCCCGAGCATGGGTTACGAGTCGCGACCGATGTCATCGAGTACACGATTCGCAATCAACCGCACTGGGTGCCGATTGCCGTCGTGAGTGCTCAGCTCTACGCCGCCCGCGCGAATCCGGTGCAAGAACTCGCTTTCGGCTTTTCGATCGCCATGGAGTACTTGGACAGTGTGCTCAAGCGCGGACTCACGATCGACGAAGTGGCGCCGTACTTCAGCTTCATTACCGGCGTCGACATGGACTTTTTTGAAGCCATTGGGAAGCTCCGGGCGTATCGCAAAGTGTGGGCCCGTTTGCTGACTGAGCGCTACGGCGCCAAGGGCGAAGATTCACTGCGCCTGAAGCTCATGTCTTCACCTGGGACGATGTCGATGACGTTACAGCAGCCGCTTAACAACATTTCGCGGCTTTCAATGCAGATGCTCTCGTGCGTTCTTGGCGGCGGCGCACAGACGATGACGAGCCCATTGCACGACGAGGCACACGCCCTCCCGAGTGAAGAAGCTATCGCGGTGGGCGCGGCGATTCAAAATATTGTCGCTCACGAATCGGGTACCGCGGACACCATCGACCCACTGGCGGGTTCCTACTATGTCGAAAGCATGACCCGCAGGATCGAAGACGCCGTGATGGCCGAGATCGAAAAGATCGACGCGATGGGCGGTGCGCTCGAAGCGATCAAGACCGGCTACTTCCAGCGCGAACTCGCGCGGGAACAGTTCGACCGCAACAAAGAGATCGAAGACGGCAGCCGAAAACTCGTTGGCGTAAACCATTTGGCGAAGGACGACGAAGAACGACAGATCGAACTCTTCGCCCTCGACCCCGGCAGCGAACAGCGCCAAATTGAACGCCTAGAAGCGCTGCGTGAACGGCGCGACAACACGAAGGTCGACGCCGCTCTCGGGCGGGTTCGCGCCGCGGCGGAGACGGATGAGAATTTGATGCCGAGTATCTTGGAAGCGGTCAAGGTGCTCGCGACGCAGGGTGAGATCTGCGATGTGCTGCGAGAGGCATTTGGTGTCTACACCCCCGACTCGTTGACGTCCGGCGTATAGAGGACGGCTCATGAGTTCATCTTCCCAATCAGATCGTCCCCGCACAATTCGCGTGCTCCTCGCAAAGCTAGGACTCGACGCGCACACGATCGGTGTGACCGTGATCGCCAAGTCGTTGCGTGATGCCGGCATGGAAGTGATCTACAGCGGTCTGAAGCAAACTCCTGAAATGGTGGTCGCGACTGCGATTCAAGAAGACGTCGACGTCGTCGGTATTTCGAGTCTTTCGGCAGCGCATATGAATCACCTTCCGCGCGTGATCGAATTGCTCAAAGCCGAAGGCGTGGGCGACAAGTTGATCATCGCGGGCGGCGTCATTCCGAAGGAAGACGGTGAAACCCTCAAAGCACAGGGAGTGGCTGAGGTGTTCACGATGGGAACCGAAACCGCCACAATCGTGCGCTACATCGAGGACTGGTGGGCAACGCGTTAGCGGACAAAGTGTTGGCCGGGCATGTCCCGTCTGCCGCACGCGTCATTCGCCGTCTTGAAGATGGCGATGCAGAAGGGCGCGACGCGCTCACCGCGTTGTATCCCCACAGCGGTAAAGCGCAGATCATCGGTGTTACGGGTCCGCCGGGTGCCGGGAAGTCGACTTTGGTGGACCGTCTCATCTCGGCATTTCGCAAAAGAGACAAGCGTGTCGGCGTGATCGCGATCGACCCCACCAGCCCCTTTTCGGGCGGGGCCATTTTGGGCGATCGCATTCGGATGCAATCTCACGCCGCCGACTCCGGCGTGTTCATTCGTTCAATGGCCACGCGTGGACAACTCGGTGGCCTCGCCCGCGCGACAGACGATGCGACGGTCGTGCTCGACGCGATGGGGTTCGACGTGATCGTGATCGAAACCGTGGGTGTGGGGCAAGACGAGGTTGACGTCATCAAACTTGTTCACTCAACAGCGGTCGTATGTCTGCCCGGTACGGGAGACGAAGTTCAGGCCATCAAAGCGGGGGTAATGGAAGCTGCCGACGTATTCGTCCTGAACAAAGCAGACTTGCCAGGTGCAGACGAAGCCGAGTCACACTTGCAAACGCTATTGCACCTTGAGATGAATGACCGCGAATGGCAGCGTCGGCTTGTCCGAACGGTGGCAGAAAAGGGCGAAGGGATCGCGGAACTTTGCGATGCACTCGTCGCCCACGACACCTACCTGCGTCGGAGCGACGAGTTCGCGTTGCGCAGTGCTGCTCGAGGGCGTCACAGCCTGTTTGAACGCCTTCGTGATCTTGCCCTTGAACAGGCCGTTGATGTGATCACCCAGAGCGAAGACTTAAAGCAAGTACTTGACGCCGTGACGCGCCGCGAAATCGACCCGTATCTCGGCGCTGCTCAACTTTGGCACGCGCTTAAGAAATAGGTCTGGCTCCACCCCGTGCGCAATCGCCGAAGCATCATCGTCGAATGCGCGAAGAATTCGACCTCTCGGTGCGCATTACGCGACCCCGTAAACAGAGCTCGGTGACGCGTTGCGTTGCGCCGCACTCGCCGGCTTGGGCATCGTCTTCCTGCCAACTTATTTCGTGGGTGACGACCTTAGAGACGGCGCGCTCGTCCCGCTCTTAACAGGTGTATCGCGAGATTCAACGAAACTCTACGCCGCATACCCGGAGAGTTGGCATTTGTCACCCAAAGTTCGGGCGATGATCGATGGGTTGCTCGACGAATTCTCTCCCGAGCCCGATCGGGGTCGCGACTTGCCACTTTCTTTCGAGTGAAACCGCCGTTTCATTATCGCTCCCGCATTCAAAAACTGAAAGTTTCGCAGCAGCTCTAGGGTTGGAGTCGGGCTTGATCTACAGTCGCCGGCCGTTTCGACCTCGTCGTCTTCCCCCCAAGCGATGACTCTGATCGAAATTGACGACTGCACAATGTCGTCTAGCGATGGTGAAGGATTTCTGGCTTGGCGGCGCCGATCAGGTTCCGAGCGTGGCAAGTTGAAGCGCTTGGGAAATTGGAAGCTCGTGTTCATTCGAGTTTTCTCGCAGTGGCAACGCCCGGAGCCGGGAAGACCACGTTTGCACTTGCCGCCATTCGCCGGGCGCTGGTCGCACGTGAAATGCGCCGCTGCGTGGTCGTGGTTCCGACCCAGCACCTGAAGCTTCAATGGGCGCTCGCCGCAGAGCAGTTCGACATTCATCTCGATCCCGAGTGGACCGCCGCGGATGGCGCGCTTCCCTCAGATGTCCATGGCGTCGCGGTGACTTATCAGCAGGTCGCCTCGAACCCCGAGGCTATTCGTCGCTTTGTCTCTCAGACCTTCGTGGTGCTCGACGAAATTCATCACGCCGCGGACGCGCGGAGCTGGGGAGATGGGATTCGCATTGCTTTCGACCAAGCGCCGCTGCGGTTGTGTCTTTCGGGCACTCCGTTTCGCTCCGACCAGAGTGCAATTCCGTTCGTGCGCTACGTCGGCGAAGAAGCCCAGGCCGACTATGAATATGGCTATGGCGAGGCGTTAATCGATCGCAAAGTTGTGCGCCCGGTATTCTTCCCCCGCATCAACGGCCGCATGGAATGGAATGCGCCCGACGGTTCGAGCTACAGCGCAAGTTTCGACGACCAGCTGGGTCGGGGGCTCAGCGGCCAACGTTTGCGCACCGCACTCGATCTCGAAGGCGAATGGCTTCCCGCCGTTCTTTCGAAGGCACACCACCAGGTGATGCACCTGCGAAAGGCCGACCCGACCTCGGCCGCAATGGTGATCGCGATGGATCAGGACCATGCGCGCGGGATTGCGAAGATCCTGCATGAGCGCCTCGGCGTGCGTGCCACCGTGGCGACTTCGGACGACCCCGACGCCTCGAAGAAGATCGCTGAATTTCGAGAAGACAGTTCTCCGTGGATCGTCGCAGTTCGGATGGTCTCCGAGGGCGTCGACATCCCGAGACTGCGCGTCGGTGTCTACGCCACGAACACCATCACCGATCTTTTTTTTCGCCAAGCCGTGGGACGACTCGTTCGCGTAAGCGGAAACGCGCGCGCGCAGCGCGCATACATGTTCATTCCCGACGATCCCCGTCTGCGAAACTTCGCATTCGGAATCGCGGAGCAACGCCGCCACAGCCTTCGGAAACCTGACGCAAAGGAAGACGACGGAGAGTTTCGAAACGAAGAAGAGGAAGACGAGCGCGAGTCCGAAGGCGAGGACCAGCTTTCGCTCTTCTCCGCGATTGCCGCTGTCCCCCTCGACGAAAAGGGGCAACCCCTCGCACTCCGTGACGTGTACGAGGAACCCACGCCCGCGGCAGACGACGAGATACCAGGTCTGGTCGGAGACGAACCGCCGCCCCCCGACCCGGCATCGGCTTTTGAACTCACGTCTCCGGAACTCGGAGGGGATCTTCCGACACCCGAGCCTATGCCAGATGCGACGGCCGAGATGTCCCCACGCTCGCGCAAACGAAAGCTCCGCGAACTCAACAGTGCCCGTGTGCGTTCACTCGTGCATCGCACACGCCTCACCCACGCCAAGGTCAACGCAGAGCTCAACGGTGCTGTGAAGATTCGGCGGGTAACCGAAGCCACAGCGAACCAGCTGGAGAAGCGTCTCGAAGCTGCAGACCGTTGGTTGAAGCGGATCCGCTAGCCAAACAGCACCGAACGGTACATCGGGTTCGTTGGATGAAGACGTCATGATTCGGACGTACTACATTCGCGCCGCACAAGCCTGACGGGTCGTTTGACGGCGTAGGCTTTTTTACGCGAGGAAACGTATGGCGAGTTCAGGTGGTTCACGTTTTGGCCGCGACCTCATTGTCGCGATTGTATTCTTGGTTGTCGGCACAGGTCTCGGCCTCTTGTTTGGTCAAACTGAAGTCGGTGAACAAGCGCGCCAGAGTGCCACGCGCTCTGTCGGCGGAGCCATTGCGCGCGGGACCAACATGGATTTGCGCACCCAAGTGATCGCCGAGAATCCTCAGATCATTCGCTCGCTACAACGTGGGGGTGGCTTCGGCGGTGAGATGTCTCAGCAGATCGCTCAGAACATGTTTTCGCATGACGACATTTCCGTAGCGGAAGCCCGCGAACGGGTTCGCATCGAAGAGCTTGCGCCACGAAGTTGGCTGATCGTCTTGCCGATCGTAAATGCCGTGATGTTCGAAACGGACGAAGGACTCGTCCTTGTTGACACAGGCATGGGGCCCGCAGGTCCGGCGATCCTCGATGTGATTCGGACCGTTAGTGACAAACCGATTCATACGATCATCTATACCCACGGCCACGTCGATCATGCCTACGGAGCGTGGGCGCTGACCGAAGCCGGGCCGGACGGGGGACTCCCGGAAATCGTTGCGCACGAGGCATTGCCCGAACGCTTCGACCGGTATATCCGCTTGAAGGGTTCGATCTCGCGATACATGAGCCAACCCGAGCATCAAATGCCGGCGAAGCCTGAAGATCTCGTTTACCCGACGCGCACGTTTGCGGATCGACTCGAACTCGAAATTGGCGGCGAAACGTTTGTGCTGCAGCATCGCGAAGGCGAAACCGACGATCAGTTGTACGTCTGGGTGCCAGGGCGACGGGCGCTTGCGAGCGCGGACTACTACCAGGGCTTTTTGCCGAACGCGGGCAATGGCAAGCGATACCAGCGCAACGTGGAAGAGTGGGCGTTCGCATTGCGAGAAATGGCGGCGCTTGAACCCGCAGTTTTGTTGCCCGCGCACGGCGCGGGGATGACGAACGCGAACGAAATTACGGCCGCGCTTTCGATTCACGCGGAAGCGTTGCAGTACATCGTCGATCAAACCATCGAGGGTTTGAACAAGGGGCTGCGGAAAGATCAGATCGCCGCGCAACTTGAATGGCCGGATCGTTATAAGAACCATCCTCTGCTCAACATTCAGTACGTGACGCCTCAAGATATTTCTAAGATGGTGATGAAACGACACACCGGCTGGTGGGACGATATTCCGTCGCATTGGAGCCCGGTTCCGCGCGAGCACGAAGCCGCAGCCATTGTCGAGCTTGCCGGCGGTATCGACGCCATCGTGAACAAGGCCCTCGACCTCAGAAGCTCGGACGTCAAGTTGGCGAGTCATCTCGTTGACTGGGCGTGGGATGCGGGGCGCGATGATCCGTTGGTTCAGCAAGCCGTGATCGATGTCTACCTCGCGCGGATCCAACACGAGGACAGCAACGTGCAAGAGATCCTCGCGTACCTCGACATCATGACCGAAGCGCGACAGGCTCAGCTTGATCGAACGGGACGCGATTAGCGCGAGTTTGGAAGTGCGACCGGTCGCGCGGTCTACAACTCGCCCTTGAACAAGTCCTTGAGTAGGCCCGCGCCGATGAGAACCATTACGCCCGCAAGCGGCAGGCCGATGATGATCGAGGCGGCTTGGAGCGCGCTGACGCCGCCCATCCAAATCAAGCTCGCAGTCACCGCGGCGAGGATGCTGCCCCAAAGGACTTGCTGCGTCTTGGCATCCGGTCGTTCGATGAGATGACAGATGACGAGCGTGGCGGAGTCGAGCGACGTCACGAGCCATGTGAAGAGCAAGAACAATGCGATTGCGGTGAGGGCGAGCGACACGCCGGGTGCCGCGAGCTGATCGAGGATCGCGACGATGCCCAGGCTGTAGTCCTGATTCACCGGGCCGGTCACCGACCCCGGGTTTGCAAGTTCTTGGTGGATGGCCGTGCCTCCAAAGACCGACATCCAAATGATGATCACCGCGGTCGGCACACCCATTACGGCGAGCACGAACTCGCGAATCGTTCTTCCCTTTGAGATCCGCGCGATGAAGAGGCTGACAAAGGGCATCCAGGCGAGCCACCAACCCCAGTAGAAGATGGTCCACGACGATTGCCAGCGGATCTCTTCTTCGGTTTCGCCCAACCACAGGCCCAGGGGAAGGAACGTCCAGAGGTAATCCAGGGTCGATGTGACGATGCCCATGAGTAGCTCGGTGAAGGGGCCGAGCACCAAGACGGAGGTGAAGAGCACAGCGCTTATCCAAACGTTGAGTTCACTGAGGCGACGGATGCCACGACCCACGCCCGACACCGCGGACGCAATCCCCAAAGCGCAGACGAAGGCCACGATCAGCATCTGGTTTTTGAGTGCGACATCCACACCGAAGAGCGAAGACATGGTTGCGTTCAGTGCGGTGGCAGCGAGCCCGATGGATGTCGCGACGCCGAACACGGTGCCAAGTAGGCCGATGAGGTCGATGGTGTGCCCGGGCCAACGATCGATCCAGCGATCGCCAAGAATGGGGTAGAGCGCAGTACGAATTGTGAGCGGGCGATCGTGTCGGTAGGCGTACACGCTGATCGCGAGGCCGCCGAGCACGTACATCCCCCAACCGTGGAAGCCCCAATGAAAGATCGTGATGCGGATCGCCGTCTGCGCCGCGGCTTCGGTGCTGGGTGTGATGCCGGCTTGTGCGAGCAGTGGGTTGCCTTGAAAGTGCAAGATCGGTTCGGCGGCGGCCCAATACAAAAGTCCGGAAGCGAGGCCGGCAGAAAATAACATTGAGAACCATGAGAAGCGGCTGAACTCGGGCTCGCTGTCTTCGGCGCCGAGTCTGACGTTGGCGCGGGGATGAACAGCGAGGAGAGCAACAAGAGCGAGCGCGGCAGTTGCAACGCCTACGAACGCCCAGTCGAAGTTTCGAACCACGAGGTCTTTCGTGTGGGTCAGGATTTCGTTGGCTGTTTCGATCGAGATCGCAGCGAGTGCGAGCAGAGAACCCAGCAGTGCGAGCGCGACCCAACTCACGGGGCACAACTCTTTAAAAGCGCAGCGTCTGCGGCATCGATGTCGATGGACAAGGGTTGCATCGGCTCATTTCCCAAGATCGCGTCTGCGGCTTTCTCGGCGATCATCATCACGGGAGCGTAGATATTCGCATTGGTGATGGTCGGCATGACGGCAGCGTCGACCACGCGCAGACCCTCGACGCCGTGCACGCGAAACGTGTCCGGGTCGACCACCGCGAGTTTATCGACGCCCATGCGGCAGGTGCAGGATGGATGCAGGGCTGTTTCCCCGTCTCGCGCGACCCAATTGATGATCTCGTCGTCGGACCTGACATCCGGGCCAGGGGAAATTTCCCCGGCATCAAACTCCTGAAACGCGGGCTGGCTCAGCAAGTCGCGCGCGCAGTGAATGGCTTCGATCCATTCCCGCCGGTCGCGTTCTGTCGAGAGGTAGTTGAACTGCAGGCTCGGCATGTCTTTCGCGTTTTTTGAGCGAATGCGCAGTCGGCCTCGCGCGTCCGAAAGCATCGGACCAATGTGAATTTGGTAGCCATGCCCGCTCGTCGCCGTGGTCCCGTCGTAGCGAATGGCGAGGGGGAGGAAGTGAATCATCAAATTCGGGTAAGCGGCCGACGCATGGCCTCGAACGAAGCCTCCGGCTTCAAAGTGATTGGTCATGCCGGGGCCGGTTCCGGCGAGCCACTGTAACCCGATCCATGGGCGCCATCGCCACTTGATGTTGGGCGCCATGGAAACCGGCTTGTCACAACGATGTTGAACGTAGACTTCGAGGTGGTCCTGCAGGTTTTCGCCGACACCCGGGAGGTCCTGAACGACAGGGATATCGCAGTCGCGCAACAACTCGGCGGGCCCGATCCCAGACAACTGCAGCAGTTGGGCGGAATTGATCGCACCGCCGCAACTGATGACCTCTCGACCGCGCACGCTCGCAGTGCTGCGGCCTTTCGTGTACTCGACGCCGACGGCGCGGTTTCCTTCAAACAGTACGCGCGTCGCGTGGGTTCGAAATCGAACCTCGAGGTTGGGCCGACTCTTGACCGGGTGGTAGTACGCGCGTGCGGCGCTCCAGCGCTTGCCGTTGCGGATGGTTCGATCAAAGCGGCCGAAGCCTTCTTGCTGGGCTCCATTTACGTCTTCGGTGATCCCGTGACCGGCCTGCTTCGCCGCTTCAAAGAGTGCGTCGAAGAGGGGACCTTGGGCGCGCCCGCGTTCAATCGATAGGGGGCCATCGCGCCCGCGATAGCGGTCGTCGCCATCTGCCGCCGTTTCCATTCGCTTGAAGTACGGTAGGCAATGGGCGTAGCTCCACCGCTCGAGCCCCGCTTGCGTTGCCCAGCCGTCGTAGTCCGCTCGATTGCCGCGTTGAAAGATCATCCCGTTAATGCTGCTCGAGCCGCCGAGCAGTTTTCCGCGGGCGTGATAGACCTCGCGGTCGTTCATGTGAGGTTCGGGGTCGGAGAGATAACCCCAGTCGTAAAAGCGACTGCCGAGTGGGAGCGCAAGTGCCGCCGGCATATGAATGAGCACGTCCCACCAGGCATCGGGGCGGCCAGCTTCGAGGACGAGGACCCGCTGGTTCGGATCGGCGCTCAGGCGATTGGCAAGAACGCAGCCGGCAGAGCCTCCTCCAACGATCACATAATCGTAGTCTGGCTCGCTCACGGTTCCGCTTTCCTCCGCGCTGCAGGGCACATCATTCGGCTGGGTCGTCGTTCCAAGGCGTGAAGATAGGCGATGCTCTCGGGTCGCGTCGAAGAGACTCCGCCATGTCGGCGAGCCGTGACTGGGCCGCGCGCGTTAGTGCGGGTTAGTCTTGGGCGCGATCGATGTCGGGTTTCGTAACCGTGTTCGGGTCCACCGGGGTATGGACGACCAGCGGCAAGATCCGCGGGTAGGCCTTCTTCGCGTATCCAACATACGCGCCGTCCGACGTGATCTCTTTCCAAATGCGCTCTCGTTCTTCGCCTTGCGCGATGTGAGCGCGGCAGAACTTCCAAGCCCCATCGACTTTCAGCCACGTAAAAGGATACGCACGGACGTTTGTTGCCCAGACAGGGTCTTGCGGTCTGCCAGCGAGCGAACCTTGAACGACGTACTGAGGGTCGAATTGGTGGTACGGCAAGACGACGGTTTTCGGCGCTCCGGTCTTCCAATGCAGCGTCGTCATCAAAAGGCACGGTCGCTCCCGCATCCCTCCTGCCTTCGCATAGATGCGATTGACGAGCGAATAACCCGTCAAGCGAACCAAGGCTTTGTCGACTGGGAGACAAGCGGGATAAAGCGTGAGGAAGACGAGTCGTTGATAGAACTTGCTGGGCTTCGGCATCGTGTGCTCCTGCGTGTCTCAGAAACCTAGCATTGCGATTTAAGCGAAACGCGGTTACTTGCGTCCGTCTGCGAAGTCGTGTCCCGTGGCATCCGCGTAAACGTTTTGGCACCCGGGTTTATCGAGACGGACATGACGGCGTCGATTGATGCGGCACGGCCGCTGATCGAAGGGGCAACGCCGATGGGGAAGTTCGGCGAACCGGACGACATCGCCTGGGCGGCGGTCTATCTCGCGAGTGACGAGGCCAAGTTCATGACGGAACAGACGATCTCGCCAAACGGCGGCGATCACATGAGCCAGTAGCGCTTGGGCGCTCATCGCTTCGCGGTTTCATCGACCGGGCCAGCGGCGAAGCGCCGCTGACCCAATCAAAATGACTGCTAGCTCGCGGTTTCCGCAGTCACGCGCGCAATGCTCGGGTGCTTGGCGAGTCGCTCCAGCAAATCAGAAATGCGTGGGTGGTCGGCGAGCAAGTCCATGCCGAGGACGTTCTTTGCAAGCATGGTCGCCAAGCCGAAGGTGTAGTGGGTGTAGAGGTCCGCCAATGTGAATTCAGACCCCGCTGCGTAGGGCTTGCAGACGAAGAGGCGTTCGACGGCAACCATTCCCTTCGCGAGGTCCGCTTTGACCTGGCTCTTCGTCTCGTCGCTGACCGGCTTGTTGAACAGCAGTTCCGGGAGGCAGCGTCGCGCCACCAGCTCGATGTCGAGCTTGAGGTGGTTCGAGAGTTCGAGAACCTTGCCCGCCGCGAACGGATCACTTGGCAACATGGCGGGTTCGGGTTGTAGCCGTTCGAGGTATGCGGCGATGGCCATCGACTCCGACATGAATTGTCCGTCGACTTCGATCGAAGGCATCTTGCCCATCGGGGAACGCTGCAGGTAGTCGTCCTTCTGTGACGGGGGAGATTTGACTTCTTCGAATTCAAGACCCTTTTCGATCAGGAGAGCCTTCGTAAGGCTGTAGTAGTTACTCATTTTCAGGCCGTAGAGTTTAATCATGTTTCCTCTCGTCCGAATGGATGGATTGGTGTCGGGGTTGTGGTGAGGCCTGAGGTTAGAGCTGCGGGGCATTTTATGCCGCCCACAAGTTCATCGTTTTTTGGAGCGCTAGAGGACGCGTCGCGCATCGGGGAGTGGGCACCTGATCTACAACGCAGTGTCTCTGAAGAACGCTGAGTTTACCTTGGATGCGCCTCCCGAAGGCTTTAAGATGACGACGTTCATTGGCCCAGAAGTGGGGGACATCGCGTCGGACACCGCGCTTCAGGGGGACTTCGATGGAGACGGCTTCCCCGAATTCGTAGATCTACGGGACGGCAATGAACCGGACGCTTCCGAAATTCGGCTCACAGAAATTCAAGGCGTAAAAGCGGAAGACGTACTGTGTTACAGCGCGCCGTCGTCCGACCACGACGGAGACGGGATCGATGATTTGGTGGTCAATGAAATGTTGGGGGACGGTCTTCAGCCCGGAACCCAGGACGCCGGAAACCTCATCGTGATCTGCGGGAAGCTGGTCGAAGGCTTGTATTGAGTTTTCCGACCGTTTAGATGTTCGCCTCTGGCATCTCGACCTGGATCTGGGTGAGCCCGCCGTTGACGCCATAGATTTCACCGGTGACATAGCTTGCCGCCGGAGAAGCCAGGTACAACGCGCAAGCTGCGATGTCTTCGACCTTGCCGAGTCGCTTCATTGGGGTCTTGGCCAGCATCTGTTGCTCGAAGGCGTCAGTCATAAATCCCTTGAGGGCTTCGGTGAGAATCGAGCCGACCGCGATGCCATTCACGCGAACCTTGGGCGCAAAGTCTTGCGCGAGGTTCTTGGTCAAGAATGAGAGCGCTGCTTTGGCCACGCCGTAGGCGGCGAAGCCACGAGCGTTGAAGCGACCGGCAACCGACGAGATGTTCACAATGGCACCGCCGCCTGCTGTTTCGACCATCTTGGGAACGCAGAGCCGTGTCATCGCAAGTGCAGTCGTGACGTTAAATCGAAAGCAGGCATCGAATTCAGATTCAGTCGTGTCGAGGGTCGCCTTAGGAGGCCACCCCCCGGCGTTGTTTACGAGGATATCGACGCGTCCGAACTCCTCGACCGTCTTTGCGACGAGGGCTTCGCGCTGCTCCGCTTGAAGCACGTCACAAGGAACAACCAACGCCCGTTGTCCGCGCTCGCGAATCTTTTCGGCGGTCGCTTCTAGCTGTGAAACGGTGCGCGCAGAAACCACAACGTCTGCGCCCGCATCGGCGTACGCGAGTGCGGTGCCAGCACCGATGCCGCGGCCGGAGCCCGTCACAATTGCAACTTGACCATCGAGGCGGAATGAATCGAGGATATTGGCCATGGCGTGTCTCCAATTGGATTGAGGGATGATGGGGGCAGCGCGTTGGTGTTTGCACGTCTGCGCCAGAATTGAGTCGAAAAAGAGCATTACACCAGCCACAGCACCGGTTCAAACTCGCAATCGACAGGCGCAGTGGGCGGTGAACAATGACGGTCACGGACAAATGTGGAGACGATCATGATTGGCAGCATCTTTCGTGCATTCGAGTTGTGCCTGCTCAGCGCGATGATCTGGCGACATGCTTCGCTTTGCCCCAGCGAAGCGAGACGCTCAGCGACGCTCGCATTTGCTCCGGCGTCTGGCAGTAATTGCACCAGTAGTGCAATATGGTTGCAACGCGCATTGAAGGAGCAAATGAGATGGCGACTGCAGGGCAGGGCGAAGGCGACGCAACGCGTGATGGCACAGGGCTGGGGTTCGACCCGGACGCACTGCGCGAAAGGTATCGACTTGAGCGCGAAAAGCGTTTGCGGGAAGACGGCAACGAACAGTACGTCGAAGTCAAAGGTGACTTTGCACACTTCCTCGACGACCCGTACGCCGAGCCGGGTTACGAACGCGAACCGCTTACGGACAGCGTTGAAGTCCTGGTCGTGGGAGGCGGTTTCGGTGGTTTGCTCGCCGGCGCGCGACTGCGTCAGGCGGGTGTCGAAGACATTCGCTTCATCGACCCTGCAGCCGACTTTGGTGGCACCTGGTACTGGAACCGATACCCCGGCATCGCATGTGATATCGAGTCGTACACGTACTTGCCTCTGCTAGAAGAACTCGGCTTCGTTCCCAAGGAGAAGTACTCGTTTGGCCGCGAGATCTTGGATCACTCCCAGGAGATCGCGCGACACTTTGATCTGTACCGCGACGTTTGTTTTCAGACGCGCGTTGAATCGTTCGACTGGGACGAAGACGAAGGCTGTTGGATCGTCTCCACCAACCGTGGCGACCGTATGAAGGCACGTTTCGTTTGCCTCGCGACCGGGCCACTGAATCGTCCGAAGTTGCCGGGGATCCCCGGGATCGAAGAATTCGAAGGCCACACATTTCATGCAAGTCGCTGGGACTACAAATACACCGGGGGCGATTCCGAAGGCAATCTTACGGGTCTCAAGGGAAAGCGTGTCGGCATCATCGGGACCGGCGCGACCTCGGTGCAGAGCGTTCCGCACTTGGGCGAATGGGCAGACGAACTCCATGTTTTTCAGCGGACGCCTTCGTCGATCGACGTCAAACAGAATCCGGCGACCGACCCAGAATGGGTAAAAGAGCTGAAGCCGGGCTGGCATCAGCACCGGATGGACAACTTTAATAATCAAGTGTCTGGTGTTCCCCAGGCAGTAGATCTGATCAACGACGGATGGACTGACCTCATCGGGAAGCTCTTGACTGGAATTCAATCAGGTCGATCCAAGGACCTCACGCCGGAGGGCATCGCGAAGGCAGTTGAAGTTGCTGACTTCGAAAAAATGGAAGAGATCCGTGCGAGGGTCGAGTCCGTCGTAGACGACCCGGAAACCGCCGAAGCCCTCAAGCCGTACTACCGGCAATTCTGCAAGCGTCCGTGTTTCCACAATGAATACCTGGAAGCGTTCAACAGACCCAACGTCAACTTGGTAGACACCAAGGGGCAGGGGGTAACCCAGATCACGAAGAAGGGTGTTATCGCCGACGGCAAGGAATACGAACTCGACTGTTTGATCTATGCGAGCGGCTTTGAGGTGGGTACCGACTATTCGCGCAGAGGTGGTTTCCATCTCCGGGGGCGCGACGGCGAGACGTTGACCGAAAAGTGGGAGGACGGAGTTCGCACCCTGCACGGGATGCACGTCAACGGTTTTCCCAACTGCTTCATCATGAGTAACTCGCAGGCGGGCTTTACGGCGAATTATCCCCACTTGCTTGATCAGCAAGCGCAACACATCGCTTACATCCTCAAGACCGCGGGCGAAAAATCTCTTCGCCGCGTTGAAGTGAGTGAGAAAGGCGAAGACGCTTGGGTGCAGCATTGCCTTAAACAGGCGACGACGCGTGCGGACTTTCTCGAGAGCTGCACCCCTGGCTACTACAACAACGAAGGCAAGATTTCAGAGTTGAGCACCCAAAACGGCTTCTATGGTGGAGGCTCAATCGACTTCTTTAAGATTCTGTCCGCGTGGCGGGACAGTGGTGAGCTTGACGGGTTGGAAGTCAGTTAGGCCGTGCCGCAGGTGACCACAGTCGATGGACGTCTGTCGCGAACGGTGCGTTCGCGGCTCGCGATCTGTGAAGCGTGTTTGGATCTTGTGCAAGAGGGCACGCTGCAACCCAGTGCAGACGAAATCGCTGCGCGTGCTGGGGTTTCTCGGCGTTCGGTGTTTAATCACTTCGCTGACCTCGCCGAACTCTACGATGCCGTCGTGGAAGTCGGGATGCAGCGGTGTGAGCCGCTGCTCGAGAAAATTAGCGACGACGCACCGGTGCATGACCGAGTTAAACGTCTGATCGAGGTGCGGGCGAAGTTTTTGGAAGCGACGTCATCGTTTGCTCGCGCGCTAACGGCCCAGTCCCTTGTTGGAACCGCGGCGGATCAGGCGATTCGCGTTTCACGCGACGCACTTCGCATCAACTGCCAGGAAATCGAGCGATTGTTCCAACGCGAAATCGGGGACTTGCCTGCGCAAGATCACTTCGAAGTTGTTGAGTCGCTGTCGGCAGCTCTGAGCGCGGTGCAGTGGGAATACCTACGTCGGAGTCGTCAGCATTCCATCACCCGTTCGCGTGCAATCGTGGCGCGAACGCTCATCGCAGTGCTAAGAGACGCGGGCGTTGACGTCTAGCTAGGCGCGTTAGATCCTTGCGAAGTACTTGACCCGATTCGCGCTGTTGGCGCGATCACAATAAAGGAAGTTTGAAATGGCAATCGAAAAACAGGTCGTTCGCTATGGACCGATGGAACAGTTTATTCCAGAAGGTGTGCGTTCTGGTGACTTGCTCACGCTGTCGGGGCAGGTCAGCCTTGATGCCTCGGGTGCGGTCGTCGGCGAAGACGATATCGCCGCACAAGTTGTCCAAGCCTACAAGAACGTCAAAGAAGTCCTGAGCCACTTCGATGCAACCATGGACAACATCGTTGACGAAATGTGGCTCGTGACCGACATTTCGAACGTGATGGCCAGCATGGGAACGGTTTGGCCGCTACGCGCAGAAGCCTACGGTGTCGCAAACCCTGACGTGTCGCAGACCCTCGTTCAGGTTGGCGGGCTCGCGATGCCGGGGTTGATGATCGAAGTGAAATGCATCGCGCGAGTTTGATCTAAGCGAATGCAGGAACCGCTCCCCAACATGTCGCGCTGATCCGTCGGGTTAGAGCAACGTGTAGATCAACAGTGCGATCGTGTTGCTGGCGACGATCGGTGTCGCGGCGCCGAGTAGCACGATGATGAGCGACTCCACGTACGCGCATTTGGCGAACGGTTTGAGAGCGTTGAAAGCGAAAGAGGATTCGTCCCTGTCTCTGTTCACCCAGCGGATTCAGTTGGAAGTTTATGGCGTATCTCGAAATGGGCGAGTTGCGCGTTTACCAGTGCCTTGAGGACTGTCGCGATCTGTTCGCGAGCGACATGAAAACCTGTGAAGTGATCAAAAGCGTGAAGCGGGACGAACGATTTCACTGCGCCTATCGCCATGATCCACTCGAGCGTTGGACGACGG
>DUBZ01000011.1 GCA_012960035.1 Myxococcales bacterium
CCTCCAGACTCGGTCCGTATTTCCGGGATTCGGCGCTGTCAGCCAGTCATGAGCGCAGTGATCTGCGGGGGGCTGCAAAACCTAACAGTCCGGTGCTGAGAAGGACTGCTGTTGATGGCTCGAGAATGAGTGTCCAACCGGCCGCTACGGGGTCGAATGGCTGGGTCGCGTGCTTCCCGTCAGCAGCTTTCGGACATTTGCCACGTTTGGCGCGACCCTGAATTCGATCCGACCCTGCGCGCCTTCTACTATGCACGGGTTCTCGAAAACCCGACCTGCCGCTGGTCGACACTTCAGTGTCAGGCAGCGGGCGTAAGCCCATTTGCTGAAAACTGCGAGGAACAGGCCGCGGAAGCAACCGCCAAGACGCACGAGCGCGGCGGCGAAGGGGATGTCTGGGGGACGTGTTGCCTCGATGCGGCAACCGAGCCCTGCTACTCGCCGGGGCTACAGGGGCGAGCCTAGACGTCGCCCATCTGGTACACCCCGTAGCGAGACGATCGTCCTTTCTATCTGTAACTCGATCTATGTATGGATATGGGGATTTGCCATAGAGGCAATTGCGGTATGGGGAGGCCGGCTCGCCGGTCGCGCAACCGCCCAAGGCATGGGCGCGCAGGGATACGGGATGCTGACGCAGCTCAAGACTTGGCTCTACCCGGGGCTCATCGTCGCACTGGTTTTTGCTGCGTGGAGCGGTTCCTGGCACGCAGGTCTCGGAAAGTCGGACTTCGCCGGGCACGTCGGGCTCATGGCGACATTTGCCGAACAGTTTGGCGATCAGCCAACACTGCATTTTTGGACGTCGGATTGGAATGCCGGATCCTCGCTCGTCTTCTGGTATCTCCATCCTCTGATTTCTTCATTTGTGCTGCTCCCGTTCGCCGAGCATTGGGGGCTGATCGACGGGCTGCGCATCGGCGACACCTTCTTTATCGCCCTCGCTGGCCTTTCGATGTACGCGTGGTGCCGACATCTCACAAGCTCCACCAGCAGCGCGTTCATTGGCGCTCTTGTGTATGCCCTGCATCCATCGGTCTTCGCCTTCGTCGGTGAAGTTGGGCAAGTCCATCAACCGATCTCACTTGCGATCGTTCCCTTGCTCTTTCTCGCGTGGACGCGACTTGGCGAATCCGCAGACCGGTCGAATGTCCTGCTCGCCGCGATCGCGTCTGCACTCTTGTTCTACGACATGGAGCGCTTTTGGCTAATCCTCCCCCACGCGCTCGTGGTCTACGCCGCCGTGGTCTGGCGCCACTCAGAAACGGGGAATCGATCGGTTCATCTTCGCCGCGGGCTGGGCCTCGCGCTGTTGGTTGGCCTTGGAATGACGCTGCTGGTCGCCTTCCCGACGCTGCCCGGGGTTTTCGAACGACCGCTCTTGCAGTGGCACGATTCCCAAAGCATTGATGTTTTTCGCCGCTACTACTCTTTCCCGCACCTTCTCGCGCTCGTCGACCGAGACGGAATCCTCGCTTTGCAACTCAGCGGAAAAATCGCGCAGGAGTTCGTCTCGCTTCCGGGGCAGTGGTATCAGGGCGCGGTGGCGTTGTTCCTGATCACTGTCGGGGCCGTGCTTCTCGCCAAAGACCGAGCCGAGAGCGCCGCGCGCAACCAACTCGCGATTGTGTTGCTTTTATTCGTCGCTGCTCTGCTGGTCGCATTCGGGGTCCACGCGATCGCGCCGAAACATGGGTCTCTGTTTGGTGGACTGATCGATCGTCCTTTGGGCGCAACGCTGACTGGAACACTCTTTCTTCTGGCTTCATTTGTTGCGTCGTTTTTAGGATCGGCCGTCTACCTGTTTTATCACTCGCTGACCCATCGGCAACCCCGCAACCGCGGGCTCGTGTTAACGGTGCTTGGCTTAGGGGTTCTTGCTTTTCTCTTCGCCAAACCCTTCGTTCTGATCTCGAAGACGATCTTCATCTACGCCCATCTTCGCGCGCCAAGTCACTTTGCCTTTCCCGCACTTCCCTTCTTGGTCGCCACGGCGGTGAGCCTCGTGATTCCCGTCTGGATGCGTGCGATGGGTACCAAGTGGCGCATTCCATTTGTCGTTGCGGTCGCCACGTTGATTCTCTTCGACGTGTCTCCGTACCGCTTCCAGAGCGACTGGAGCTATCCGGACGAGCGCGTTGAAAGCTGGGAGGCCGCGTTCGCTCGGCTCGAAGATCAAGCACCCGGTCGGATGCTCGACACCCACCATTACAATCCAATCGCGGACATGTTGACGGTGGACACCGCGGGACGCGACATGGCCTGGGGCTGGTTGAGCTGGACCAGCACGCGCTTTGTTGGAGACATCGTCAAGACAGGCTTCTTCGACTCGATGCGCATCGCGCGAGCACGCGCGGATGTGCGCGAATCGAATACTCAGCTTGCCGCCGAACTCTCGGCCCTCGCAAACGTCCGCTTTGTGTCGCGGCTGGCTGGGATCAGCCCAACCATGCCCGAGTCCGACGATTTCATTCCGATTGAGCAGAACGAGTTCGTCGAGATGTACGAGAATCGAAAAGTGCTCTCGTATGTGCAGTTCTACCCCGAGCGCGCCTTGTTGATCGGCTCCGTGAACGAGACCGTCCCTCTAATCGGCGCCCTCGCCCAGGAAGGAATCGCATCGCTCACCCTCGAAGACGGAGCCCCCGATGCTTCGTTGCACTTCGACTACTGGCGCGGGAACGCGGCGAGAGAACATGCACCACCGAGCGCGAAGTTATTGGGAGACTCGGCGCCGTTTCGTGCTTCGCCTCAAACCGGGGGCGTACCCGAAAATCGGGCGCCCTGCGAAACGGTTGCGCGCAGGAGTGCCTCGATCGAACTCAATTGCGATTTCTCGGTGGACGGCACATTGGTGATCGCCGAAGCCTGGTTTCCAGATTGGCAGGTCAGTGTGAACGGAGCACGGGGTCCGTCCCTGCGGTTCAACCACGCATTTCAGGGCGTTGCGGTCACGGCTGGCCAGGCACAAGTCCGTTTTGCTCATACCCCGTCAGCCGCAACCCAGATTGCCGTGGTGGTATCGGCCACGAGTTGGCTCGTGGCCCTGGGAACCTGGCTCATTGCGAGACGCAGATCGACGCGAGCAGTTGACCCAAGGGCTTGATACGGTTTCCCACCGATACCCAAAGGCGGAAGGAAATCGCATGTCCACCAGTGAAACGAACGCAGAGGCCAGTGCACACGACGACTCGCTCAATCTCGGCGCGTTGATCCCCGAGCATTTCGCCCGCTTCTTCGAATTCTTCAAGCCGGGTCACACCGAAGGCGTTGTTCCTCCTCGCATAAAAGAGTTGGCGCGACTCAAGATCGCTGCTCTCAATCAATGCGACACCTGACTGTTCGCACGGTACGCGTCGGCGACGCGTCAGGGACTCACCGAAGAGATGGTCGCGCAGATCCACCTACCCGAAGCAGATCGCAAACTCGATCCCCGGGAAGGGCTCGCGGTGCGATTCGCCGAAAGGCTTGCCATCGACTTTCGCAGCGTAGACCGGGCATTCAAAACCGAACTTCGCGAGCACTTCGAAGACAAAGAAATCGCTGAGCTGGGTTTCATGATCAACCAATACATCGCATTGGGTCGACTGCTCGTAGTGGCGGGCGGCGACAAGCTCGCCTGCGAAATCTATACACCCGAGTACTAAACCGATCGAGTTGAAACACTGATGCCGAACTCTCGGGCGCCAGACATTCTGAGTCGGGCTGTCCTTTTCCTTACAGTCGCTGCGGTGTACTCAAGGCTGTATTTCGGCCTGGAGTTCTTCGACGAGGCGTACTACCTCGCGCTGCCCGTTTCGTTTTCTCTCGGCTTTCAGCCCTTCCTTGAGGAAAACGCGGTTCATCAACTTGCAGCGTTGATGACCCAGCCCTTTATCAACGCCTACCTGTTCGTCACGGGATCGATCGAAGGCGTGGTTCTCTTCGGGCGGCATCTGTACCTCGCTTGCGGATTGTTGTCGGTGTGGGCGGTTCGAAACTTCTGGACTCGCGCGATAGGCGAGCGCGTCGGAAACCTTCTCGCCGCGGTCGCCATTGCGTATGTTCCGCTTTGCGTCATCAGCTTGAGCTACAACAGCTTGACGTACTTCGGATTGCTCGCCGGGAGTGCGCTTCTCGCATCCGCCGCACTCGGGCACGGCACGGCGCGAAACATGTTCTTTGGAACGCTTTGCATGGCGGGCGTCTCCTTCGCCTATCCGACGATGTTGCCCGTTGGAGCGTTCGCGATCGCGGCGGGGCTCGCAGGCGTATTCGCGACCGGTCATAAAGAAGCCATACGAACCGCTTTGATTTGGGCCGCAGCGGCAGCCGTTGGAAGTCTTGTCGTCGGCGTGATCACCTTGTTGATGCTCGATCTGCCTGGTGCGCTCGACGCCATGCTCGAGTTCAGCCAAGCGCAAGGCGCGCAAGGCGGCGGTGCCGCGAAATTGAAGGCGGTACGGCTCGAATTTTGGTTCCAAGTGCGGCTCTTCGTGTTCGTCGCACTCGCGCTCGCGACGGTTGCTGCGGGGGTCATCGGGAGTCCCACCTCCAGAATTTCAGCGATCGCGGCCGCCCTCTTGTGGCCCGCGCTTGCTTTCGCGTCGACGACCTACCGCGAGTTCCACGCTCCCTTCACCACGGTTCCCTACGTCTTGTCGATCATCGGGCTCGGAGCTCCGTTCCTCGTATTCCTCGTGCGAAAGCAGATCGCTCGGCCAGAACGAATTGGCATCACGCTCATCACCTCGACTTCGATACTGGCGACCATGGGAATTCTCTGGTCAACCGCGAACGGGCTGCGCAACGCCTCTCTTGGACTCACCCCCGCCGCGTTGGCTGCGCTCTCGTGTCTTGCGATCTGGGGGGCTCACAAGTGGGGCCACACGAATCAACAGGACCGCAATGCAACGCCGGGCTGGAATACGATGTTGCCCTTCACGGTGGTGGTCGTGTCACTCTTGTTCTTCCAAGTTCATCAGCTTTGGACCCACGCGTACCGCGAGTTCGTTCCGAGCGAGCTCGAGGAAACGGTTGACCGCGGGGCCTTCAAGGGAATTAAGACAACTTCCTTGAAGATCTTGTTCATGAAGGAGTTGGAGACCGATCTGGAACGGGCGCGAGGAGACGCCGAAACGGTGATCTTCTTCGACTACTTCCCGGCGGGATACTTGATGAGCGACCTCAAACCGCGAACCCCAGGGCTTTGGCTCTTCCCGAACAGTCGAATCTTTCAGGGAACCGCGCAGCTTCGTGACGTCTACGCCAAGAGGTTGCAGAGCCACGATGCCCTACCCGACCTCGTCGTAAAGATGATCTGTATCCCCGCGCGCCCGTTTACCTGGATGAAGCTTCCGGAAGGTGACGTGGTGTCGGCGCTATTCGAAGCACCTGAATACGAAACCGTGATCGAACGACCGTGTTACACGGTGGCCAAGCGGCGATCGCAAACCGCTGGGCAAGAAACCTCACTGGATATAACCGAGTGACCTGAGCCTCTTGCGCGTGTCTTCGTCGAGTTCCGGCTCATCGCCCGATCGCAAAGCGGGGCCGTGAGAGTCGATGTAGTCGGCCTTCAATCGATCCGCCGACTGTGGACGAAAAGCGTCGCGCATGACTTGTCCTGGCATGTCGCGTCCGACCGGCAACCCCAGCAGCGTAAGGACCGTCGGAGCCACCTCCCTCGGCCCATACGACGCTTTCAAGGGACTCTTTCGCACCGCCGAGGTCGCGTGACCGGTCTCGTGGTCGCAAGAATACAAGGTCGCCAATATTGGTTGCGTGGAGCTCTCCCTTCAAATGAAGGTGTTCGAGCAGCGTCGTGGACTTGACCACCGGCATCCCAAAACGCGAAAGCTTGCCTGGCTGTTGGATAGATGGAAGAGGGACCGTGAGTTCGCCCCGGGAACCTGCCCGAATCAATCTGTCGAAGGTTGGCAGCTTTCCTTGCGACCGAAGCGCATCGATGATTTCCCACGTCGCCCCATCGATCCCAATGACGATGACTTGCTTTGAAGCCGATGCAGGCGGGGTGTCCCCGCGCGCACTGAAGATCAAAAGTGTGAGTGCAATCAGCGACGCCGCGCCCAACGTGCTGCGAACGAACAACCCCTTCACGACAGACGACTCCACGACGCGCTCCTTCAAGTTCCGGCGGCGACGATCGACTCTAGCAGCCCTTCACCCCGCACCGTCCGCGATGCAGTTTCGCGACCGGCCGCTACTCTCAAGCGACGGATTCGACGTACTGCTTGAAGCCCGCAATCGCAATTCTCGACGAAACAACACTGCGGAACATCGACTGGAGATCTTGTGAGCCGGAACCCCGAGCGACTGGCCGAATGGAATTTTCACACGATTGCCTGTTCCGCGGTCTTCGCACTCGTCGTCGGGTGGACCCTTCATTCCGCCTATCGAATCCAGATCTCTACATCGAGAGCATCCCAGAAAGCCAACATTCAAAGCGACGACGAATTGTTTCGCCATCAAGAAATGTTGGGACCCGAGTTCGTCATTTACGACTGGATCAGAACGAATCTTCCCCCTGGAGAGAAGATCTCGATCTACTTCGATGACAGTTATCACAATTACGTTTTGCGCAGAGTCACACGGCTCTGGCTCGCGTTGCTCCCCGAGTATCCGATTTCGAGCGACGGTCGATACGTGATTTGCCCCAACCTCAAGTGCGAGACGGACGAGAGCCATGTCCCGGTCTTGACGGGACGACTTCTTACTCTGGTTCATCGTGGTGAGGAGTAGCGCCTGAGATGGAGCTTGCTTGGGCAGTTACATCATGGCTGCTACTGGGCTTACCCGTGGGCCTGGTATTCCTGAGGCTTGGCCGCATTGAGTTGTGCCTCGGGGTGCTTCCGTTTGCCGGAAGTCTTGCCCTGTTAATTCCAGTCGTGATCAGTGGCTGGACAGGTGGCTCGCTCGCGGGACAGTGGTGGAAAGCGCTGCTTGCATCCGCGTTCCTCGCGGGAATCGCGCACTTCATTGCGCGAGGTAGCGAGCCCGATGAACAGGTCGAAAGTTCGTCGACGCTCACCATCACACTGATATCGCTCACTCCGCTCGTTGGGTTTGGAATCTACAACGTGTATGTCGGCCACACACTCTCGAGCGGCCCGCCGACCTATTCTTGGGACGCGTACCAGATGTGGTTGGTGCACACCAAGGTGTTGGCGACGGGGAGCGTCTTTCCGGCCGAGTTGTTTTCGGAACCGCAACTCACGCGATCGCAGTGGCAGTATCCCCTGTTGCTTCCAGTGACGCTGGCCTGGTTCATGAAGCATGGATCACTGGGCGTTCGAGAACTGCATCTCGCCGCAAGCATCCTGGTTGCAGTCGTCCCGGTCGCGACTTTTTCGATTCTTTCCCGGCGCATCTCACCGCTCCTGGCGGCTTCGCTTGCCCTCGCGCCGCTCACCGCGAGAGGGTTCCTGCATTCCCACCATCAGGTCTTCGCCGACCCGCTGCTAGTGATGGCCGCCATGACGGGATACGCGGCAGCGATCCTCGCCATGCTTCGACGAGATCGCCCTTTGCTCATCGTCGGAAGCTTGGCGCTGGCGAGTTCCGTCGCGGTGAAGACCGAGGGCGCGTTCTGGGTTGCGGCATGCGCGGGTTGCATTGCGCTTCTCGGGATCCATCTCCGCTATTCGATCGCTCAGTGGATCCGCACGGTCAGCTTGGTCGTGGCCCCGAGCCTGTTCGTCTTCGTGGCGTGGGACGCAACGTGCAGGCACCTCGGGGTTGCAACCTCGGTCCCTCTCGAAACGACCGAGTTCTTCGTGCGAATCCCGATCGTCATCGGGTCGATCGCATCCACGCTGTACGTTGGACCCAACGTGATCTGCATTCCCTTGTTCATCGCGGCTGTTCCGTACCTCGTTCCGGGTGCAGCCGCAGTGCGGATCAGGACCAGCTTGATCTTGCTTTCGTTGCCTGGGATCTACCTCGCCGCGGTGATCGCGATCCAGGCCTTGATCCACATCCCACCGCCGTACGACATCAACTGGTTGGTGAAGACATCCATCTATCGACTCACGTTCGGCGTGGTACCCGCGTTGCTCTTCGCAGCGATCGCCGCTGCAACGATTCGCTTGAATTCGCCCGAACCGGATCTCGACTAGGCGCTTGCGCCGGAGTCACTGCCTTGCCGCAGGGCGAAGAAGATCGATGCTAAGGTCAGAACGATCAGCCCGCCCAAGAAGGGTGCGAACCCATGCCCGAGCACCAGATGTAGAGACTCGGGAGAGGATCGTGCAAACAGCCGAGGGCCCCGTGTTCGACCAACGATTCACAAACACTCTTCTACTTGCCGCCTTGCTTATCGTTGTCTTGCCGGCGTCGAGCTGGGCTCAGCCCCTTTACTACTACGCCCAGATCGGACCCACACTTGGAATCGTCGACGACAGTTTTAAAGGGGATTACGA
>DUBZ01000012.1 GCA_012960035.1 Myxococcales bacterium
CGAACCGCGAAACGGCCTCGTGCGACAAGCTCTGTACGATATGGGCCTTGGTCGGGAAGTGGTTGCAGAGGGTTCGCTTCGCGACATCCGCGGCCTCGCAGATGTCGTCGACCTTGGTGGCTTCGACGCCACGCTCGGCGAACAGTGCTTCGGCGGTCTCGAGCACCCGTGCCCGAAACTCATGGACGCGCCGATCCACGCGACTTGGCGTCGTGTCTTCGCTGAGGTTGAGATTGGCTGTGGGCTCCGGCACCTTGCTCCCGTTTGGCAGTTACATGCCAATTGGCGAATGATTGCCACAACTGGCGCCGTGAGTCAACCTCAATGCGCGCATAGGAAAAACAAGCCCCCTTTTCGCCAAACGTGCGGATAGGGGGACTTGTTTTTCCTATGCGCTACCGCGTCGAGTTCGTCGACCGGGGGCTACCCGTAGGCCGTCGGAATCTCAGTGGCTCCGTTGAAGAACTTCTGGATGCTCCGGTTGTAGCGGTAGAAGTTGTCGGTCTCGAGTTGATCGGGCCCATTGATCTGCATGGGATCGTCGGGAAAGGTCAGGTAGTTCAAGGTGTGCTGTAGGTCCGGACCCTGGTGTGCGCGAATGTTTTCGATCATTTCCCGCCAAATCGACAGCGACGCCTCGATCACGAAGTGCTGGGGCGGGATGTCCGCGAGGTCTTCGACTTCCCGGATCGATTTCACGCGGAGCGCTTCGAAGACGACTTCGAAGTTCTGGTCCACTGTTCCGGGACTCGAAACCCGCACGATCATCGTGCAATCCATGGGACCCAGCCGGCGATATTCGTCCTCCTGCGCTTGCATGCGGGCCGCCAGTTGCTGGAACCACTCTTGCGACGGAAAGATCTGTTCCTCCATCTTGCTTCCCTCCTCAGGTTGCGATCTCCTTGTAGGGGATCTCGGTCGGGATCGAGAGACGACTCTCCCGATCGATCCCTGCGACCTTCAGCCGCTGTAGGTACTCGCGTACCTGTTTCTCGTAGATGAACGCCATCCTGGCCATACCGAGTTCGATGTTTTCAAGTCCGCCTCCCGCGAGAATGGCCCGCGGCTCCGACGTCTGGGGTTCGAGGGTCAGCGAGAAGATGGCCTGTTCACCCACCTCGAGGATCGCGTGGATATCTTCCTCGCGTTCCGGGTGCCGCTCGAGCAGGAACTTGAGGTGCTTGACCCCATAGGCGACGTGCCGTGCTTCGTCCTGCATGCAGAGCCCGAAGATGGTTTTCTCGACCTCGGTGGGCGCCAGGAATTCGCCCTGTCGGAAGAGGGTGAGCACGAATCCCTCTCCGAAGATGTGCATCAGGGCACTTGCGGTCGCGTAGTCAGGGGCGTTGAGGATTGCGGCGAGCAATTCCTCCTGGCCGGGCGATGCTGTAAGCAGGCCTCCCCCGTTCGCCAGCGCGCGCTTCCGGAAAACATCCAAGTGCCGGGCTTCGTCCATGATCTGGGTCGCAAGAAACAGCTTGACCTCGTGGAAGTCGTGGTTGATGCGACAGAGCCACTTGGCCGGCATGTCGCCGGCCACGAACTCGACCTCGGCGAGGCCTGTGCACATCTGGCAGACCGCCTTCTCCATGTCTTCGGGCAGCGTTTCCAGCTTCTCCCAGGGCACGTCCGTGACGGAATTCCATTGGCGCACGACGGCTTCGTCGTACAGCGCCGCTGCGTTGTCGGCCCAGATCTCCGTCATCTCGTTGATCGTATATTGGTCCAGGGAAATCGTTCCCTCGGGCACGTGGCAACCACGCGGCGCCATGGTGCCGTGGATGGAACCGTGCTCCGGAACCTCGCCGTAGAAACCGTGATCGACGTCCGTGAGCTTGAGACCTGCCTTGCTGCGCTGGACTTCGTGGCCCCAACCCTCCGGGTTGGAGTCCATCCAGGAGAGATCAAAATTCCCCCGGGCCATTTCCCGCATGCGGTCCAGGCCGATTTCGACCGTCGGTGTGTAGCGTGTCATTCGATCCTGCTCCTTCCCGGTCCATCGGTTCGCTGCGAGCGATCAGACCGTCGCGTCGCATCGCTTGCCAACCATGCAACGCCGGGTTCTATTGCGATATTGAGCAAGCTGCGTGCCAACGCCTCCGGCGACTCAGGCAGTCGTCGGCCGGGCTTTGGTTCACTGGAGGACGATCTGCCACACCCCCTTGCCTCAGGTTGCGACAAGTAAACGCAAGCCGAGGACTTGTCGTTGCTGTGCGGCTCGACAGTTCGCGTCCACGCGATTTGCTCAGGCCGCCGTGATTCAGGAAGCCTGCAGCCAACGAAACCCCCGGTACTCGTGTGGAACGCGGGACCGGGCCGCGACAGTGCGCGCGGCGGCTGCGGCGCTTCGCCCCAACTCGGTCGATCGCAGCGTCCCGAGTGTGCTCGGATCTCCATCTGGTTGGCTCTCGCAAGTTTGCACGGTTCTTGCATGTACTGGTGTCGCGCCCTGAAAATTTCCTCCCTCGGACGAGGGGTTGAATTGAGGTACAAACGATGATCCGTCACTCGACTGCCTTGAGTGGGCTCGACAAGGGTTTCCTTCTCTTCGAATCACCCGAAACGCCCATGCACGTCGCGGCCCTGCTGAGCTTCTCGATCGAAAAATTGCAGACAAGGGAAGGAGGTCTCGATTTCCAGCGCATCCGCGACCTCGTTGAGACACGTCTGGACGATATTCCGCGCTACCGACAGCGTCTCGTTCATCGCCCCCTTTCGGATGAACCAGTCTGGATGGATGCGGAGGGGTTCGATCTCGACTACCACGTCCGGCATACCGCTCTTCCGCAACCCGGCAATCGAACCGCTCTCAATGAGTTGGTGGGCCGCGTCATCGAACAGCCCCTGGATCGGAAGCGTCCTCTGTGGGAGATGTGGCTGATCGAAGGGCTCGAAGACGGCGAATTCGCTCTGCTCTTCAAGGTCCATCACTGCATGGTCGACGGAGCGTCGGGGATGCACCTCCTCTTCTCCCTGTTCAGCCTCTGCGCTGACGAGAAAGTCGAGTTCGGTTCTCACTGGTCGGCCAGGCCCCGGCGTAGCCGCCTGACCCTGCTGGCAGAGGAGTTGGATGAACAGGCTTCGCGTTCGGCCGAGTTGGCCTCCCTGGTCGCCGGTGCCGTTCGTCATCCCCAGCAGGCAATGCGGCAAGTGCGAAGATCCATCCATGATATCGGCCAGGCCGTCGGTGGAGCATTGATGCCTCACACGCACTCGCCCCTGAATGCGCCGCTGGGGCGACATCGCCGGATCGAGCGCGTGAGCCTTTCGCTGAATTCCGTCAAGGCGATTGGCAGCGCCACGCAGACCACCGTCAACGATGTACTGCTCGCAGTGGTGGCCGGCGGACTGCGGGGCTTCATTAAAGGGAACGGATACCCGGACGAAGGACTCGCGTTGCGGGTATGCCTGCCCGTCGATTGCCGGCCTCCCGATGACGATTTCCAGCGCGCAAATTGCGTTTCGGCGCTCTTCGCCGACCTTCCGGTGGACGAACCGGATCCTCTCACGTGCCTGCTGTCGATCCGGAACCAGACAGACAAGCTCAAGAAATCGGGGGCCGCTCATGGCACCGAACTGCTGGTCGAGATGAACAACCTGATGGGTGCCGATTGGATGACCCGGCTGGGTCGCCGGCTCGCAATGGGCTTGAGCCCCTTCAACCTGGTCGTGACCAACGTGCGTGGGCCATCCGTACCCCTCTATCTGCTGGGCGCGAAACTGCAGACCATCGTGCCCTTCGTACCCCTGATGCAGAACCAGGGTCTCGGTGTTGCCGTCGCGAGCTATTGCGATCGGGTCGATCTGGGCCTTTCGGCGGATCGGGACCAGATCCCGAATCTTCCCGATCTCGCGAGATCGATGCTGGATTCCCACCTCGCGTTGCAGGCGGCGGTTCTGCAGCCGCCCGGCTGAGTGATGTCGATCGACGCATGATGCCTTTTGCCGCCGACCTGCCCGGACCCGGCTCCACCCCTACGCGATCTACGTGCATGATCCCGTCTGCCGGAATCTCTGCCATTTCTGTGCCTGCAACCGCGTGGTGACCCGAAGCCCCGAACTCCCCGCCCGCGACCTGAAGTTTCTCGCTCGGGAAATCGAAGAAATCCGCCGGGCATTGCCCGGTGGGGTCCGGGCGGGCCGGGGGTGCGTCGGCTTCGAAGCTGCTCCCGAGAAGGGCATTCGACCCTGAATCCAAGAACGCGTGGGACCTCCCATCGTAGGCCCAGTACTCGGCGGGATGGCCCGCTGAGCGCAGTTTCTCGAGGTAAGCGTTGACCGACGCCGGGGAGACCACCGGGTCGTCGGTTCCGATGGTCAGCAACTGCGGGGGAAGCCGCCGCTCTCTCGAAGGCGGAATGTTATGCGCAGGAGACAGAGCTCGATACAGCTCGGGATGCTCGGTCACATTGCGATCGCTCCCGAAGACGCCTCTTGGCAGCGAACCGCTGGCGAGCCAGAACGGGTTCAGCACGCTCTCGAATCCGTCGGTTGCGCCTTGGAAGATGTCGAAGGCGCCGTAGCTGAGGATGGCCGCCTGGACTTCCAGCCCGTGCTCCTGCGCAACCTGTTCAGCCGTCTTCCCTGCAGGCAAGTAGCTGGGTTGGAAGTTGAGTGACGTGCCCGCGAAGGGTCTCGAGCTGAGACGGTCTCCGAGGTTCACGACCATGGCCGACAAGTGTCCGCCCGCGCTGTCTCCCGTGACGGCGACCCGGTCGCCGTCCCCTTTGTAGCGGCGGATGCGGTCCTTCACCCAGAGCACCGCACCAAAAACGTCGTTGACGACATTGGAAGGCGCAAGAATTCAGCTCGAAAACTGGAGAACGGACTACATTGAGATCCGGCTGCACTCCTAGCTCGGAGGACACCCTCCAGCGAGGTGTCTGGCCAGCGTGATGGAATGGGCTTTGCCGTAAAGCGGCGGAACCAAGCTTGAATCCGGATTATGGGGCAGGTCACCCCAGTCCTCTATTATGCTTCGAGCATGGATCAACACATCTCCGAACTACGAGCGCCGCTCGGTTTCACCCGAGCCGAGGACGTATCTCCTGACCACGAACGCGAGGGGATGCTGCGCGCCCGGACGCTTCCGTTCGGCGTTGATCCGTACGGGGCACTCGATTTCCGGTCTTGCGTGCTGAACGACTGCACGAAACTCGAGAACACTGAGCTCCTCGTCGATGAGGCAGGGTTCGAGACGATCGATCTTTCGAGCAACGTCGCATTGCAGCAGGCGATCGAAACGGTGCGCCGCGAAGACCGGCTTTCGACTGCGGCGGCTGATGCGCTGCGATTGAGTTTGAATGGCACGCCGATCCGGCTGGCCAATGGAAGATCCCTCCGGATCGAGCACGTCGCGGACGAGGGGATGATCCATCGTCGCGCGGGACCCAACGGGCTCGACGTGAACCCCGACGGCATGGACGGCGCGAACGGCCACGGAGGCGCGCCGGGGATCCACGGCGACCAGGACGTACTCGGAACCCCACTCAAGCAGATGATGGACGGGGCGGCGCCAACACTCTTCCGACACCAGACACCCGATGCGCGCAACGACGACTCGTCTCTCTTCCTCTTGAACTTGTGGATCCCGATCCAGCAGATCACTCGCCCGCTGGTGTTGATGGACCGTCGAACTCTACAACCGCAGTGCCACCAGCTTCGCTACGGCTTGCCGGTGACGAGCTTCCTCGACCGGGATGACGAGGCGAGCGTCAACGATATCTGGAAGTTCCTGCCCGACCCCGCACAAGAATGGTACTTCCGTTCGGTGATGGGCTCCGACCAAGGCTACGTGTTCGACACTCTCGGCCAAGCCCACGGCGCATGCATCCTGCCTGGGGAGGAGGCGCTCGAGCAACTCCACTTGCAGATCGGCCGCGCGTGCGAGGCCGTGGCAAAGGGCGATGCAAGCGCGCTGCGCGAAGCCACGGCGGCACCGTCACTCGCACTTCCCGAGATCACGACCGAAGCGATCCGCGACGCATGGCAGTGCATGACGGAATTGCTGGCGGAGGCCGAAACGCAGGCAAGCGAGATCTCCGCGTTGGACGAGCACTGGCTCTCGCGCGCACGCGCAGCGATGGACGTAGTTGTTCGCAAGTCGGTCGAGATGCGGATGGTCGTTACGCTGTCGACGGAGTGACTAACCTCGCGGAGCGGTGATGCGAGACCGATCAATCCGATTGTCAGGAGCAACCCTGTAGAGGGCTCCCGGATTGCCGGAGGCTCACACCGCCCCGCGACGCCGCCTGAAGAATCCACTGCCCGCCAACATCATCACCAGCCCCGCGAGTCCGGGACCGAATAGCCCGGGAACCGGAGGCAGCGGCGGCGCGAGGATATACACCGGCACGTTGAGGGGCGCGATTGCGATGGTCTCGACAACATGGAGGCCGTTGTAGTCGAACGCGACGTGGTAGTTGTTGCTGATGAGGTACGGCACCTGGGTCGCGTAGCTGCCTTGCGGCGCGATGAAGGGAAGGACGATCTCACCGCTGCCGCCAAAGAGCGGGGCATTGAGCCAGCCGCCCAGCAGAAGCGGGGCCGTGCTCGGGGCTACATGACCGAGTCCCATCTGGGGCAAGTCGAGGCGCATAGGAAAAACAAGCCCCGTTTTCGCCAAACGTGCTGATAAGGGACGCTATGTCAAATCAGGGTGTGGGGAGAGAAGCCGGGTGGCGGGAAGAATAGAGTCCCTTACGGCGGCAACGCCCTGTCGCCCATCGATGCGGGAATACAGCCGCTAGACTTGATCAGCAAGCCACTCGACCTTGAAGGTGAGACTGTTGTCGCAGAATTTCGAAGACATTCCCGCTTGTCCTGCTGACTTTTACAGTCGATCCGCCATTCACGAGCCCCATGCGACTTACCGAGCGCTACTCGACGCGGGACCGATCGTCCGCCTCACGAAACAAAAGGCTTTGGCCGTAACGCGCTTTGCCCCGTTGCGAAGTTTGCTTAAGAACGACAGTGACTTCGTGAGTTCAAAGGGCGTCACGATGAACAGCTTCCTGAATAAGATGTCTGCGAATTCGGACACTGTGCTTGTGACTGACGGCGAAAAGCACAACCGTTTGCGCCGCATTTTAATGGCCCCAATGCGACCACGAGAATTGGAAGCGATCGTCGGGCGTGTTCGGCAAACGGCCGACGAGAAAGTCGATGAACTCGTCGGTCGTGGACACTTCGAGGGAATGAGTGAACTCGCCAGTCACCTACCCGTCCACATCGTGGCGGAGCTAGTCGGCCTGCCGCCGACAGAGCGCGCAAAAATGGTTCATTGGTCGAAGGCCACCTTCAATACCATTGGCCCCTTCAATCTCCGATCGCTGCGGACATTGCCATCCGCCGCGAGCATGTTCTCGTTCCAACGACGACTCAAGGCCAGCCAAGTCGAGCCCGGCACATGGGTTCACCGCCTGTTCGAATTGCGCGACAAAGGCGAGATCCGCCACAGCGAAGCGATCGGTATGGTGCTCGACTACATCGCACCGAGCCTCGACACCACAATCTTCGCGACCGGCAACATGCTGCACCGCTTGGCGAAACACCCGGACCAATGGAACAAGTTGCGGGAGGACCGAAGCCTGGTTGCAAATGCCGTGAACGAATCCCTTCGCATTGATTCCGTCGTTCGCGCGTTTACTCGCGTCACCGCGCGGGACGTCGAATTCGAAGGGTTCTCTATCCCGGCTGGCGAACGCATCCTGGTTGTCTTCGGAGGCGCGAATCTCGACGAACGACACTTCCCCAACCCAACCGCTTTCGACATCACCCGCGACGCACGGGATCACATGGCCTTCGGCCACGGCTCCCACGCGTGTGCCGGAACAAGACTCGCGCGCATGGAAATGGAAGCGCTCCTGGAAGCGATCCTCGATCGCACCGAGAGAATCGAAACCGGCAGACCCAAAATTTCGAACAACAACACGTTGCACGGTTTCGATGCGTTACCGATGAAGTTGATTCCGAATTAGGAATCGGGCTCCTCGCCCCGCGCGTCGCGCGGGGACTCCACCTACGCCGCCTCGCGATCGAGCCCCGAATGGCGGCGCTTTTCTTCTTCGATGGCCTTGATCGATGTCGCGCAAGCTACGCCGCGGTTTCGGCGGACAGCTTCCCCAACGTTTCGGTCATGTCCAACGAAGTCGCGAGCCTCGGGGTCGATTCCGACTTTCAATACAGCCTCGACCTTCGGCTAGAAGGGCTCGAACGACGGGGAACGGCGAGTTCTGGCGAGCACTACAATTGTCTGGAGCCAACTCGTTGCGACGATTGACTCTATTCTGACGCTGAGAACTTCGAAAAACGGTGAGCCCATCCGGGAATCACCGCTCGCGCAACCCGGCCCCGAGTGGCATCCTCCGCCCCATGACCAAAACAGCCAAACTATCTCTCAACGACCAAAATATTGACCTTCCTGTCATCGTAGGAAGCGAAGGCGAAGTCGGGATCGACATCTCGAAGCTTCGCGGGCAGACCGGCGCGATCACCCTCGATCCGTCGTTTGCAAATTCCGGCGCCTGCGAGAGTGCCATCACCTATATCAACGGCGAAAAAGGGATTCTTCGCTATCGCGGCTACGACATTGCAGACCTCGCCGAGCACGCGAGCTTCCCCGAAGTCTGTCACCTGTTGATCTACGGACGCCTACCGACTCGCCCCGAGCGAGAAGACTTCCGCGGGCGGCTCACTCGCCATTCACTCGTCCACGAAGACATGAAGAAGTTCTTCGAAGGCTTTCCTCCGACCACGCATCCGATGGTCGTCTTGTCTTCGATGATCGCGTCGCTCTCGGCCTTCTACCCCGGAGACGACACTGCGGAAGAGATCGACCTCAACATCATTCGGCTGCTTTCGAAGGCCAAGACGTTGGCTTCGTACTCCTACAAGAAATCGATCGGCCAGCCGTTCATGTACCCCCAGAACGACCGCACCTATCTCGAGAATTTCTTGATGATGATGTTTGGCGTCCCTGCGGAGAAATACGAAGTCAACCAGGTGGTGCGACACGCGCTGAACAAGCTTTTGATCTTGCACGCCGACCACGAACAAAACTGCAGCACCACCGCGGTTCGTGTCGTCGGGAGCGGGGGCGCAAACCTGTTCGCCTCAATTTCCGCGGGCGTAAGCGCGCTATGGGGACCGCTGCACGGTGGTGCAAACCAGGCCGTCATCGAAATGCTCGAAATGATCCAGGCTGACGGCGCCAACTACCAGAAGTACGTTGACCTCACAAAATCGAAGGACAGCGACTTCAAGTTGATGGGCTTTGGTCATCGGGTCTATAAGAACTTTGACCCACGCGCACGCATCCTTAAGGAAGCATCGGATAATGTGCTCGCGAGTCTCGGGGTCGATGATCCACTGCTTGAAATCGCGCAGCGCCTTGAAGAAGTCGCGCTCGCCGACAGTTACTTCGTTGAACGTAAGCTCTATCCCAACATCGATTTCTATAGCGGCATTATCTACCGCGCAATGGGAATCCCGACGGACATGTTTACCGTGATGTTCGCATTGGGACGGCTACCGGGATGGATCGCGCACTGGCTCGAACAGCGAAACGCACCGGGCACTCGGATCAACCGGCCGCGCCAGATCTACACCGGCGAAACCGCACGTCCGTGGGTTAAACTCGACAATCGTTAGGAACGAGAAAGCATCGTTCAACCGGCTGAAACTAGACGAGCATCTGCCTCAGCAACGCTTCGCACTGCGCTTGACTCATATAGCGCGGGACGGGGTAGTTGAGGTGGGCTTCGTCTAGGGCCTGGGTGGCGATCGGCGTGACGTCGTCGCTCGCGAGTGCATCGAGCTTGAACGGAATCTCGATCTTGGTCATGAGATCACGCACCGCGTCGATGAAGCGGTCAGCCTTCTCGAGATCGTTGCTGCCCTCACAACCGATGAGGTCAGCCAAGCTTGCAAGCCGCTTCGCCGCGACGGGTTTCGAAAACTCCAACACGTGAGGCAGCGCGATGGCGTTCGCGAGCCCGTGTGGTGTTCGATAGTAGGCACCAAAGGTATGGGCGATTGCGTGGACGTATCCCACGCTCGTGCGGGTAAAGGCCAAGCCTGCGTAATACGACGCGAGCGCCATCGCCTTGCGAGCTTCGAGGTTATTTCCGTCGGTACAGGCGGTCTGAAGATGTCGAAAGATCAGCCGAACGCTGATCTTTGCGTACATCTCAGTCGTTTCGTTGGACATTTTGGACAAATAGGATTCGACTGCGTGAGTCAGAGCATCCATCCCCGTGGCTGCAGTGATGGGGACGGGAAGGCCCGTCATCAGCGTCGGGTCGAGGGCCGTCATAAGGGGAATCAACTTTGGATCGGTGAAGAACTTCTTCGCGTGCGTCTTCGGATCGGAGACCACCGCCGCCAGGGTTACTTCCGACCCGGTCCCCGCAGTGGTCGGAATCGCGAACAGTGGCATTGGCGCGTGCTTCACCTTCATGATGCCTTCGAGCTTTTCAGGAGGTCCCGGATTCGTTGCCGCAGCGGCAATCACTTTCGCGGCGTCCATGGAAGACCCGCCCCCAACTGCGAGCACGACCTTGCACTGCTCGCTCACAAGCTGCGCCAAGCCGGCCTCGACCTGCACCGTGGTGGGGTCAGGTTCAACGCCCGCGTAGATAGACCAAGGAAGACCTACGGCGTCAAGGGCTTCGGCAATGCGACCGACCAAGCCGATTTCGACCAGCACAGCGTCCGTCACGATCAGCACTTTGTCCGAACTCAAATGCGCGATCGACTCACAAAGTTCCGTTGATGCGCCCGGGCCAACAAACGTGACCGGAATTTTGTCGGGAAGCAATTTCGCGAGCACTCCCGCAACTGCGATCGCGATGTCGTGCAGGAATTTTTTCAATCCGAACATGCTGTTCCTCCAAACTTTTCAGGTAGCGCCCCCACCACACTACCTGACACCCTCTGCGACTCGCGAGGCTCGAGATCAGTACCAAAACCTCGGTCAACCCTCGCTTGCGATTCGGGCGAGATCGATACACTCACGAGCGAACGAAATCCAAACCCTGACCACCGAGACACCATGATGCAGACAGACCTCAGACTGATCGGAAGCGGATCATCCCCTTATACGCGCAAACTTCGAGCCGCGCTGAGATATCGACGCATTCCCTATCGCTTTGTGGTCGCGGGAAGCGAAGAACAAAAGGCATTGCCCGAGAGGCCACTGCCTCTGATGCCCTGTCTCGTTTTCCCTGACGCAGACGGCGAACCCACCGACCCGATGTCGGACACGACCCCGATCCTGAATCGACTCGAAGACGATTTCCCCGAGCGCTCTCTTCGGCCCGCCGACCCCGCGCTTCGATTGATCGACGCACTCATCGAAGACTATGGCGACGAATGGCTCAGCAAGTGCATGTTTCATTACCGCTGGGCATTTGCGCCGGACACGAAGAAGGCTTCGTCCTACATGCCGTACGGGCACATGATCTCAATGCCACCCTCTGCGGGCATGCAGTTCGAAAAGTCGATCGCCGAGCGGCAGATTTCGCGTATCGGCGTTGTGGGTTCGAACGAGACCACCGCTCCCGTGATCGAAGCAAGCTGGTCGCGCTTCGTAAGCCTCTTCGACGAACATATCCAAAGCCAGGCTTATTTGCTGGGCAACCGACCCGGCGCCGGCGACTTTGGCTGTTACGGACAGATGACGATGTTGGTCATCACCGACCCGACTCCGATGCAGATCGCCCTCGACATCTCACCGCGCGCTTACGCGTGGACCGAAAAACTGGACGACATCTCGGGTTTGGAAGTGAGCGACTCAGATTGGATCGACCTAAATCATCCACCCGCGACACTGCGCAAACTGTTGGACGAGGTCGGGCGTGTGTATGCGCCCTTCCTGCTCGCAAACGCCGCTTCCGTTGAACAGGGCCTCGAGCAGGTCGAGTGCGAAATTGATGGACGACCGTGGGTTCAAGATCCGTTTCCCTACCAGGCCAAGTGTCTCAGATGGCTTCGCGAGCAGTACGCCACGCTGCCCAACGCGTCGCGAGAGACGGTAGACGCGACACTGGCAGGGACAGGGTGCGATGCGTTGTTCGCGGCGTCGTAGCGTCACCACGATGAGAAGAAGCGCCGTCCCACGCCCGAAGTGCGACGAAAAATGAAGACGTTTCCACAGCGCACGGCTTGCACAGGCGAGTGCCGACTACGAAGTCAACAACGACCGCGTGTGTTCCGTCGTCACTCTTCCCGAAGCCAGCATTGACGCTGAGATCAGTCCTCGACACGGGACTTCAGCGCTTCACGCCAACTGAGACCGCACCCCAGCGCCGCCAAGATCAAGGCCAGCACGAATCGTGGATCTCCACCTTGGATCCACGGGTCGATGGGGAACGCGATGGTCTTCGCCATCGCTGCGATCTTGAAGTCATGCGAGGCTACGAATTCGGGATTCATTGCGATGTCGAGCATGTCTCGGCGACTGCGATATCGCATACCCGCTCCAGTACTCCAACGTTCCATGCCGTCGGCATTCATGATGTCCATCGCGTTGGCCGCCGCTGTGCCAAAGAGCACGGGATGACACGCGCGCTTGAACAACTGGGGGAACATGTACTCCATGTACTTTGCGAGGACATCCTCGCTCGATTCTCCGGGGGAGACGCCTGCGACCTGCAACGGGGTGTCGTACATGTCGATCACGTTGATCATCACGAAGTCGTCGCCCGTGTCTTCTTCCATGAATTTGCGAATCCGCGCGATGCGCTCGGGCGGCGCGGCGGGCTCACCGGATTCCGCCAGGGAGATGTAGTGCGCGATCTCTTCTTCGGTCAGCGGGCCTCCAAACGAGGTGTACCAGCTGAAGAAGAGCACGTAGAGGCTTACCAAAATTGCCCAGATCCAATGGGTTCGTGTCATGTTCAATCCCTTTAAATGGCTAAATCCGCGACTTCGCGTATTTTTTCTTGGCGACAAGTATTAGCACGCAACGTGTCATCTTCTCAGCCCACCCAACCCCGCGACGAGACCTTGTCCTTGATCGAGTCCGCGAACTTCACCATCGGCAACAAACAGTCCGGACGGTCCAGAAGTCGGAACACCGCTGCACATCGGCGGCCAACGCCCAGAGCCGATGCGATCGTGTCTTCGCGCAAGAACGGCTATCGTGACGACCCGTTTTTCTGATAACCCGCGTCGCCGCGCGGCCCCTCCCTCGCCGAACAATCCCTCGGCATTCCATCAAGCGCGACCTTCAATCGGCCTCGCCGCCCGTTCCACCAGGAGATGAAACTATGAAGATGACCACCGAAGAAGCCTTCGTGAAGGTTTTGCAGATGCACGGCATCGAACATTCTTTCGGCATCATCGGCTCTGCCTTCATGCCGATTTCAGACTTGTTTCCGAAAGCGGGAATCACATTTTGGGACGTGGCCCACGAAACCAACGGCGGCTACATCTGCGACGGCTACACGCGAGCCAGCGGTAAAATGGGTATGGCGATCGCGCAGAACGGTCCCGGCGTCACGGGCTTCGTCACGGCGATGAAGACGGCGTACTGGAACCACACGCCGATGTTGCTCGTTACGCCCCAAGCCGCGAACAAGACCATCGGACAGGGCGGCTTTCAGGAAGTCGAACAGATGGCGATGTTCCGCGACATGGTTTGTTATCAGGAAGAGGTGCGTGACGCGTCACGCATCGCCGAAGTTCTCAACCGCGTCATCTTGAAGGCATGGCGGGGCTCCGCGCCGGCGCAGATCAACGTGCCGCGGGATCTTTGGACCCAGGTGATCGACATCGAGCTCCCGCAGATGGTTCGCTTCGAACGTCCTTCCGGCGGCAAGAACGCCATCGCCGAAGCCGCAGCACTTCTCTCGCAAGCGCGCTTCCCCGTCGTCCTCAATGGCGCGGGCGTCATCCTCAGCGACGGCATCCCCGCCTCGCGGGCGCTGGCTGAAAAACTGAGCGCGCCGGTCTGCTGTAACTACCAACACAACGACGCGTTTCCGGGCAGCCATCCCTTGGCATGCGGCCCCCTCGGCTACAACGGCTCGAAGGCTGCAATGGAGTTAATCGCTCAAGCCGACGTCGTACTCGCATTGGGAACACGACTCAACCCGTTTTCCACCCTCCCTGGCTATGGCATCGACTACTGGCCCAATGACGCCAAGATCATTCAGGTTGACATCAATGCCGACCGCATCGGCCTCACCAAGAAGGTCACCGTCGGAATCGAAGGCGATGCGAAGCAGGTTGCTGAACAGATCCTCAACCAGCTCACAGCGACGGCCGGCGACGCAGGTCGCGGCGAACGCGAAGCGTTGATCGCCACGACAAAGACGAATTGGGAAAAGACACTTTCCGAAATGGACCACGAAGACGACGACCCGGGCACAACCTGGAACGCACGAGCGCGGGACCGCGACGCGGACCGCATGGCGCCGCGCCACGCGTGGCGCGCCATTCAGGAAGCGCTGCCGAAGGACGCCATCATTTCGTCGGACATCGGAAACAACTGCGCGATCGGCAACGCGTACCCGTCCTTCGAGGTCGGTCGCAAATACTTGGCGCCAGGCTTGTTCGGCCCCTGCGGTTACGGCTTCCCGTCGATCGTGGGTGCAAAAATCGGCTGCCCCGATGTTCCGGTGGTTGGCTTTGCGGGCGACGGCGCCTTTGGCATTTCGATGAGCGAGATGAGCTCGATCGGCCGAGAGAACTGGCCGGCCATCACCATGGTCATTTTCCGCAACTACCAATGGGGCGCGGAAAAACGAAACACGACGCTCTGGTTCGACGACAACTTCGTGGGCACCGAACTCGATCCCCAAGTGAGTTACGCGGGCATCGCCGAGGCTTGCGGCCTGAAGGGTGTCACGGTGCAGACTCGGGCCGAGATGTCCGAAGCCCTCAAGATCGCATGCAAAGAACAGTCGAATGGCGTGACGACGTTCCTCGAAGTCTTGCTCAACCAAGAACTGGGCGAGCCCTTCCGTCGGGACGCAATGAAGAAGCCGGTTTCGGTCGCAGGCGTGAGCGCTTCGGACATGCGTCCGCAAGAGCGCTAAACGACCCCACAGCCGCGCTTTCGAATGACGAATCCTGAAACGGTCGAACTCGGCGCGTCAAAACGCCGCAGGGATCAGACGATCAGCCACACCAACGCAAAGCACGCAGCACCGGCCACGTTGCCGACGTTCCGGCTCCAAGGAAGCCTGCCCGTCGTGGTTGCCTTGCCGAGTTCTGCGCTGGGCTCGCCACCTTCGGCAACCGCGCGAACGATGGGCACTTCGAATGCACCCGCCCCAACAGCCCGAGTCACGAGCGTTGCGAACAGCACTTGGCCACTGAGCGTGCCAAACGGCAGCAAAATCAACGCAAGGATCACCGGGACCCACGGCGCAAGGATGCCACCCCAACTCATCCAGGCGAACTGTTCTTTGTCGTTCTGGTCGATCGGGAAGTTGAACATGAAGAAATGACCCTTCGGTTTTTCGAAAACCGGCGACTCTGAGCCCGACAAGCGAGCGCCCGTAAAGTGCCCCCATTCGTGAATCGTCGACGAGATCACAACGCCCGCAACGACCGCGTTTGCTACCGCGACGAAGTTGGCGACTGCCCAGCCTGTCACTTGCGCCCAAGTTTCGGCTGCACCCCACATGGTGAGCGCGCCCATCACCATCGCAAAATGAAAACTCCCGATCTGCTTCATGCGCGCGCGATCGAAAGCCTTTGCGGCGTCCTTCAAGGCAGCGAGTTCATTCGCATCCATCGTGGCTTCGGCCATGTTCGGCTCCTTCTTTTGATCGCGACCTTGCGGTGCGATCGACTCTTGGACGTCACGCCTTCACGCGTGCTCATCCATTCATCATGCTCTTCGAGTCGGCGCCGAATGTCAATCGCCGCCCCGCAAGGAGGCGTGACGACACGACAACATCCGCTTGGGAGGGGGACTCTCCGACGCTTCGCTGCAGTCTGTCGTGATCCGCGTTCGTCGTCGATCCATTTTCACGAAACGCCGGGCGTGCGGCCCACACTGTGCCCAAACCGGTAGTGTCTCCTCCATTCGTTAACGGCGCCCCAGAATCGATACTCGACCGGTCCCCGCGCTACCGAGCTGGAGGTTTCATGATCACGAAGAGCCATTTTCTCGCCGCGGTATTTGCAGCGCTATTCTTTACCGCGTGCAGCGGCCCATTCGTCGTTTTTCCTGGCGGTGCGCTCCACGGTCAATCCGCGCCCGCGCCACAGAGTTGGGCATTTACGGACGCCATCGACACGATCCAACTAGAAACCAACCCGGCTGATCCGTACTCGGTAAACATCTGGGTCATCGGAATGGGCAACGCGCTGTATGTCCACGCAGGTGCCAATCGCGCGACATGGATTGAAAACATGGACGCCGATCCGAACGTGCGGCTGCAGACCGGGGATACGATTTACGAACTCGCGGCAACTCGCGTCACGAGCCAAGAAGAATTCGACCGATACAGCGCGCCATATGAAGAGAAGTACGGCAACCCGCCGCGCAACCTGAATGTCGCCGAGGTCTACCTGTATCGCCTCGTTGCAAGGTAGTGCGGCGAGGTAGGCAGTACGGAGAGGCAGTGCGGCGACCACGCCGCCCCACGCACGCTCCTAGTGCGGATACTTTTCGCTGTTGCGAAGCATGTACGCCGGGCCATGTTCAACGTTGATCGAAGCGTTTTCGCCGTAGATGCTTTCTTTTTGTGCCTTGAACTCTTTTCGATTGGCGCCCAGCGGTGCGAGAGCTTCCGCGCGGGCGCGCGCAACGTCCAAAAGGGATTCCGCACTCGCGATCTCTTGAACAATGCCGGCTTCGAGCGCTTCGGGTCCGGCCCAACGTCGCGCGAGCTGAACAGTTTCGAAAAACGTGTTCGCCGGAAGCTTGTGTTTGAAGAGCGCAAGTTCGGGGCGTGGGATCACCATGCCGAGTTGCATTTCATTCGCGCAGGCGAACCCACGGTCTTCGCGCATCACGCGCTGGTCGTGACACAAAGCCGACATCAAGCCGGCACCAAACGCGTGTCCATTGATCGCGGCGACACTCGGAACCGACAGCGTGATGATTCGGCTCATCAACGTCATGAACTCAGCGCCAAAGACTTTGCGGTCACCACCCGGGTCGTCGTCAGTTGGGTTCTTGGACGAGATCCAATCAAGATCGAGGCCGTTTGAAAAGAACTTCTCGTCCGCTGACGTCGTGACCAGCGCCGCCGGCCCGTCGGAGGCTTCGACCTCATCGATCACTTCGGTAAATGCCCGGACGAACGTCGTGTTCCATCGGTTTTGCCCGTCGGTCATGATGAGGGTGAAAACGTTACCGTCGCGCTTGAGGTCGATCATGTTGTCCCCGATTTAATGGTGCGCCCTAAGGAGTCTGCGCGTCAGAAGGCGCAGACTGTTAGGGATTCTCGTCGAGATCGGCTCGGATGCCCTTGTTGTGACACAAACTATGTCACAATGTTTCCTGCAACAAGGCGCGTGCAGTCGAGACCGCGCCAGCATTCGCAATCACACGAATCCTCGGGAGTTTCGAGATGACAACCGTAAGCGAGACGATCCCCAGCGGGCTACAGCCGCAAGTCGACGCGGCACTTCGCTGGTTCAACAGCACACAAGAAGACGAATTCAAGGTAACCGGGATCCTCAACGCGGACTCTGCACTCACAGCCGCCGAACCCCTCGAGCTTCGACTCGTCCTTTGCAGCGGAGACACCTGTCAGCAGAAGAGCTTCAAGGTTGCGACGGCGGACTCCGGCTTCGACATTCAATTTGCCGAGGCCGAGGCAAGCACAAACGAAACGACGACTGAACTTCAACCCGAACTCGACCCGCCGCCCGGCCCGCGTCGCGCATGGCTCGACTCGGTCCTCACCAAACACTCCTTCGTCGTGCTCGTCTTTTACCGCGGCTTCTGGTGACCTCCCTGTCGCTCCGAGTTACGGGGCTACAGAAATAGTGGTGTGGTCGAGAATATCCGCGCAGCAGGTGGCGAGATCTACGCCATCACGAGCGAACCACAGCGTCTTGCCGATGCAGCCGAAAAAGATTGGGACTTCGGCTTCGAATCGGTCGGCGATCCGCATCACGAAATTTCGAGCACCTGCGTCGAGCGCGGATTGCTTGAATTGATCGTCAACACCAAGACGGAGCTCACGGCGCCAAAAGGCACGAAATTCAGTCATCCAAAGGGATACTTCCAGCCCGGCGTGTTGGCTTTGGATTCGAACGCGCGCGTACTCTACCGCTGGCGCAGCATACCGACGCGAAACAACATCGGCGGCGCCGTTGCACGACCTACCGCGCATTATGTTTTCGACTTGGTGTCCAAGGCGCTCGCGTCCGCAACATCGGACACAGCCGCAGCGGATGCAGAACTCGACACCAACCCCGAACTCGACTCGCGAGGCATCCCGTGGCCTCTCTTCATGTCGCTTCTCGTGGCAAATGGCTGGTTCACCAAGCCGCAAACGTTCGGCTATCAACCCGGGGGTCCGTCCACGAATCAGAAACTTTCGAACGCCGCGATCCGCATTCTATTTTTTGTCGGAGCTTGGGCAATCGCCTTTGCAACCTTGCCGACGCTGTGGGTTGGAGTCGGACTCGTGGGGTGGGCCACATGGTTGACACCCAAAGTCCGGTTCTTCAACGATCAGTTTCAGAACGTTCCAAACGTATAAGCTCGGCGATCGCCGGGCTGGCAATGGAGTGGGCAAACGACCATCGATCGAATGGCGTCGATATAAAGGCTTCCGAGTTCAACCCGGGAGGCACAAACGATCGAATTCTCTCGAGCGCGACCGGTGCGGCAAATTGAATCGCCATTGTCGATGTTCGCCTGGCCTTCTGACCCGCTAGTCGATTTCGATGACGTCGCTTCCCGGCGGCAGGCGAAACGTCATGCCGTCTTCGCCCAGCATCACGTCGACATCCCCCTGGTCGACATCTCGCATAAAGAGCCACTTCCGGATCGCACCCGGCAGCGGTGGGACCAGATGCGTGAAGACTAAGGTCTGGACGCCCGCCGCATTCGCCGACTGAGCCGCTTCGTTCGGACTCGTATGATAGTCGGTGACGTCCAGCGTAATCTTCTGAAGCCGACTACTCCCCCTTTCCCCCATCGCGTGGCTGACCTGCGTCATCACGCTCTTGATCAAGACTTCGTGGATCAGCAGATCCGCACCCTTTGCGTTCAGCTCTAGATTGGTGGACTTGTCGGTATCCCCGCTGACTACGACGGACCGACCTTTGTAGTCGAAGCGATATCCAACCGCGGGTTCAATCGGTTCGTGGTCCACCGCAAATGCGGTCACAACCAGATCGCCATCTTCGAGGATCTTCGTACCCGGACCGTTTGTGTACGGCACGCTGTGAGCCAGCCACTCGGTCGCACCGGGCGGCATGACTTCCGCGCTGTGGTGCGCAATCCGATACCCGTCGTCCAATGCGTACGCTTCTTTAAACCCACGTACGACACGGTCGACCCCTTCCGGCCCATACACGTTGAGCGGGCCGGTTCGGCCGTTGGCCCAACTCTGCATGGCCCATTCGCCCAATTCGCCGATGTGGTCGGAGTGAAAGTGCGTCAGGAAGATTCCCGCGACCGCCCGGGTCGGATAGCCGGCAATCTGCGCCACTTCTTGAGACCCCGGCCCCACGTCAACGACATAGACTTTGCCGCCGGCGACAACCAACGTACAAGCTGCCGCGCTGTCTGCATCGGGAAGCGGCGAGCCCGTCCCGCAGAGGAACACGTGCAACGCGTCGTCTTCGAGTGTCGCCTGCGCTGCAGAACTCGCTTGTCTGTTTGCGGCACTTTTCACAATACGACCGACCATGGCTTCACATCCGAGTGATGCAACCAGCGAAACAATGCCGATCCAAAGTACGACGCGCGTAACCGTCTGATGAGCCTTCATGCTGTTTTCTTTTCTCCGATTTTGAATAGTGGAAGGGTCACACACGGCTACTGCTGAAGTAACGCCTTGATTGCGCTGCAAAGAACACGACCGGTCGCCGCGGTCGAAAGTCTTTCGTGGGTCCTCAGTTCTTCCCAATAGCCAAATGAAAGCAGCGCAGCGACGGCCGCCACCTTGTCACGACGTGCCGTCTCATTCAGAGCATCGAGTTCAGACGCGAACGAAGCACGCACTTGTCGACGCAGTACCGATCGAAACCATGCGTACCGGTCGCGAAGCTGTTTCGAAAACGGCTCGGTCAAGATCGCAGCCCGCCGGACTGGGGAAGTAATTTGGTTGCGTGCAACCGAGTTGGCCACGAGCGATTGGATTCGCTGGTCGAGTGTCCCCTCTTCGACGACTAGAGGGAGCTGTCGATCAACACGTTCGATTTGGAGTTCACAAACTTCCTCGAACAACGACTCCATATTGTCGAAGTGTCGGAATACCGCGCGGGTCGAAACCCCGGCACGCTCAGCGACCTGTTTCGCCGAAGGACGCAGGATGCCCTCCTGAAGACAATCGAGCATGCCCTCCGCTACCGCGCTCCGCGTGCGATCAGAACGCGCATGTCGACCATCTGTTGCGCCCATGTCTTCATCCTGTAATGTCACTGGGGCTGACATTAGTACGGAAATCTCGAACAAACATCAAGGCCGCCATGTCCGCACCCAGCGAAACGCGATCCACCTACGATGTATTGGGTGAACCCGTTGACCGCGATCGGGCGTGGCTTTGTGATTCTTCGGGGGATCGACGCAAACGATCCAGAAATCCTTCGCCGCATGTTCGGGATCCTCGGAAACCACCTCGAAACACCCGTCATGCAGAACGCGCGCGGGGAAATTCGAAGTGAGGTTACGACCGCTTCGCAGGCGCACGACGCTGCACCGATTCACGCGGCTACGAAAGCAACGACAAACTCCGATTTCACTGCGAAGGCGGAGATTGCATCCGCCTCGGCTGTGTTCGCCCACCGCCGACCGTCGGGGAGCCTGGCACCGATGCTCAGCAACTTGCTACCGTGGCGTTTGCGTCTTTCGACGGCCTTGGACTTTGCGCCAGCCTCGAACCCGATAAATGGCGAGCGAACGCTTGCGCTGGATGCTCACGTATCAACTGGACCCGCTGCTGCGCTGCGCACGCAACGGCGGAACATTTACGCCCAACGCACAAGCGCAGGAGAAAACGGCATGAGTCTTCAAATTCTTGCCCCGGATTGCAAAGCCAGTGAGATCGTCGCCGCGATGCAGAAAGACGGTGCGTGCATTGTGCGCGACGTGCTTTCAGAAGAAGAACTGGCGCGAATCGACAGCGACGTTTCGCCCTGGATCGATCGCTCGGAAATGGGGTCCGACGACTTTATCGGAAAACTCACGAAGCGCACCGGTGCCCTCGTCGCACGTTGTCCCGAGATTCGCCCAGTGGTTACCCATCCACTTATTCTCGAAGCTGCGAACGCCTTCCTCGAACCGCACTGCGAACGGATTCAACTTCACCTCACCCAGGCGATCGACATCTTTCCCGGACAGGGTCGACAGATATTGCACCGGGACCGTCTTGCTTGGGGCGGATACATCCCGAAACCGATCGAGCCCCAGTTCAACACCCTTTGGGCGCTGACGGACTTCACCGCCGAGAGTGGTGCGACCCACGTCGTCAAGGGCAGCCAGGACTGGCCGTTGGATCGCAACCCGGAATCGGAGAACGAGAGCATCCAAGCCGTCATGCCTCGCGGCTCGGTCCTTTGTTATAGCGGCACTGTGATCCATGGCGGTGGCGCGAACAATTCAGAGGCTCCACGCGTAGGTCTAAACATCACGTATTGCCTGGGTTGGTTGCGTCAAGAAGAAAACCAGTACCTGTCTTGCCCACCCGAGATCGCAAAAGACCTTGACTCCGAGCTCACCGATCTACTGGGTTATACGATGGGAAACTATGCGCTCGGCTACTACGCCAACCCTGAAATGATCGACGGGCTCCCCGACACTCTGCCTCCGGAAATCGCGATCGGACGCAAGCCCGATCAGATTCCCGGCAACACGCTCATCGCGAATGGACCAACGTCTGAGAACATCGACCTCATGATTTCAGACGCAGGAAAGCAGTCCTAGTCCGCGATCGCTCGCGCTTGTTTTCGAAACGTCGCTGGCAATGCGCCGAACTGTTCTTTGAAGGTGCGGTTGAATGCGGCGTCAGACGCGTATCCCACGCGGCCTGCGACTTCGCGCGCCGACGATTCGGATTGCGCGAGCATGAAGCGTGCGCGACTCATTCGCCACTACGTGAGGTAGCGCATCGGCGAGACGCCGGAGTTGGCGTTGAACCTTGGAACGAATGCGCTGCAACTCATCCCCGTTTTTGCCAAAGCGTTTCGAGCGTCCAATTCGTCGAAGGGGAACCATGAATGGCACCGAGCGCTGGGGCCAAGCGACCTCGACATTACGAGAGCACTCGATATTCCCTAGTCTCGCGCCCGCCCATGTAATCCATTTCGAACTCGATCTCGCGCCCCACCCAACGCGACGACTTCAACGGAGCTCCCCATGACCACCTGCCGGCCCTTCTTTCTTTTCACTGCTGCCGTGATTGCGCCAATGCTCGCCACCGCCGCGGACGATCCGAGTACCTCCACTGCACGCCCTTATGAAATCACCGAAGAGCGTGAACCGTGCTCAAACTTCACTCCCCTGAAGCAGCCTCTATTTGGCGACACTCACGTCCACACATCTCTGTCCTTTGACGCCAATGGTCAGAACACGCGCAACCGCCCCGCCGACGCGTACCGCTTCGCGATGGGCGAACGCATGGGGATCCAACCCTATGACGACGAAGACAATCCGCAGCGCTTCATCCAACTGGACCGCCCACTCGACTTTGTTTCTTTGAGCGACCACGCCGAGCTGCTGGGTGAAGTCAACTTGTGCACGACGCCTGGCACTTGGACGTATTGGCACCCGGTGTGCGTCGCGCATCGATCATCCGGGACCCTCAGCATGATCCTGCTCGCTGGACGCTCCCTTGGCTTCCGTAGTCGCTGGGGCTTCTGTGGCGACAAAGGGGAGCACTGTCTCGGCAAAGCCGGGAGCGTGTGGGAAGAAATCAAGCGGTCGGCAGAAGAAGCGTACGACCGATCGTCTTCGTGCCGCTTCACGAGCTTCGTTGGTTACGAGTGGACGGCGTCGATGGACGAAGGCAAGAACTTGCATCGCAACGTCGTGTTTCGAAACGAACGCGTACCGAAGCTTCCGAGTAGCTGGATCGAAACGCCTTCTGCCTCGGCGCTGTGGGATCACCTTGACCGCGATTGCCTCGACGCCGGAGAAGGATGCGACGTCCTCACGATCCCCCACAACTCCAACATCAGTAGTGGGTTGATGTTCCGCTCTGCGAAGATCGAAGAGTCTGCCGCGCCCCACCCCGAAGTCGATGCCGCGGAAGCGAAACGACGACAGCGGATGGAGCCCATTATCGAGATCATGCAGCACAAGGGTTCTTCGGAATGCGACGTCGTCGCAGGTTGGTCAAACGACGAGACCTGCGGCTTTGAAACCCTTGCCTACGACTCGTTTGGCGGCGGACGGCCTTCGATGTTTACGCCCCCGGCGCAGTTGCCGGCAGCAAACAACTTCGTCCGCTGGGCGCTCACCGAAGGCCTTCGCCAACAACAGACCCTCGGCGTAAACGGACTCAAGTATGGGATCATCGCCTCAACCGACACCCACATCGCGGCACCCGGACTGACCACCGAAGACGCAGCACACCCCGGGCACGGCGGGTTCGGCAAAGGCGAAGGCGCCGCGACCACGAACGAGTTCGCCGACAACATTGAATTCGGGCCAGGAGGCCTCGCGGTGGCTTGGGCTGAAGAAAACACCCGCGACTCAATCTTCGAAGCCATGCTCCGACGTGAGGTCTACGGCACGAGCGGTACTCGGCCGACCGTGCGCTTCTTCGGCGGTTGGGACTACCCCGAGACGCTATGCGATAGCCCCGAGATGGTCGCCCAAGGCTATGCGGCGGGCGTGCCGATGGGCGGTGACCTTCCTGCGAAAACCGAAAATGCAGACGCGCCGCGTTTCGTTGTGGCCGCAATGAAAGATGCAGGATCTGCAACCGTGCGCGGCCTGCCGCTCCAGCGAATTCAGATTGTGAAAGGTTCGCTCAAGGATGGCGAGCACCACGAAACCGTTTTCGAAGTCGCGGGCGGGGACAACGGGGCATCGGTCGACCTCGCGACCTGCGAGCCCAAGGGTCAGGGCGCCGCAAACCTCTGCAGCGTCTGGTCTGACCCCGACTTCGATGCGAGCACGCCTGCATGGTACTACGCTCGGGTCCTTGAGAACCCGTCGTGCCGCTGGAGCCAGTACACGTGCAATGCGGCCGGTGTCGATTGCAATGACCCCGCATCCGTCCCGGAAGGCTTGTCCGCTTGCTGCTCGGAAAGCCACAAGGCGACCATTCAAGAACGCGCCTGGACATCCCCGATCTGGTACACGCCAACTGGCAGTTAGCGGATAAAGCAACCTCCGTTGGCAGTCGGCGCTAACGTGATCACATGACGAACCTCAACGAGACGATCAAGCTTGCGGGGAATCTGGCGACGCGGCGCATGGGCATCGGCGCTGACGCGGGCATTGGCGCCCGTCCTCTCGAGTGGGCGTTCGAGCGAGGGCTCAACTACTTCTATTGGGGAACGCGCCGAAGCCCCGGCATGAAGCAGGCGATCCGAAACCTGGCGCCCAGCAAACGTGACGAGATGGTGATCGCGCTTCAGACCTACGACGTCACCGGGCTTGCGTCAGCGCATACGTTTCATCGCGGACTGCGTCAGTTGAACATCGACTACGCCGACGTCTTGATCTTGGGAAAGCGCGACGGCCCCGTATCGCGTCGCGCGCAAGACAGCGCTCTGGCGCTGAAAGATGCTGGGCTCGTAAAGCATCTTTGCATCAGCGCCCATGATCGCAGCCACTATCGCGCGCACCTCGAAAGCGGTCTCTACGACATCATCATGGTTCGCTACAACTGCGCGCATGCCGGAGCCGAGCACGAGGTATTCCCTCTGCTCGAACAAACGTCTCCGCGTCCGAGCGTGATTGTCTACAACTCGACGCGCTGGGGACATCTATTCGATCCGAAGTGGATGCCCGATGGAGAACGCACTCCCGAGTCGACGCATCTTTATCGTCACGCCCTTACGCACCCGGACGTCGACATGGTCCTCACGGCACCCGCGACCGAAGCGCAGCTCGTCGCGAATGTGAAGGCGCTTGAGCAAGGCCCTCTCGACGCAGATGAAATGGCCTGGCTGTCTCGCGTTGGGAAACACGTCCACGGACTCAATCCGAGCACGAACTGGGATTTTCTGTTTTCGAGTCGTGGGCCGGGGAAGTGATTCCGATCCCCGTCCTCTAGCAGTCAACGATATGCGGTGATCGCCATTCTGCGCAACGAATCCACACTGCCAGCGCTTCAATTCGTACGCCCCCCTGCAACGATGAAATCCGGCTAAACTTCCCGGCGTGGAAAAGCAGGCCGTACGCATTGGTATTCAGTCCACAGTTGCGCTGGGCGGCGTGGCGGCACTGTCATGGGAAGTCCTATGGCAGCTGGGTGCATCGTTGTCTCTCGGTGTATCCGCGATCGGAACCGCGATCACCCTTGCTGTGACGATGGCGGGCATGACGGTCGGCGCGTTCCTGATGGGGCGCGCGCTAAAAGGCCGCACGGTTGAACAGCCACTGCTCGTGTATGCGGCACTCGAAGCTGTGATTGGCGTTTCGGGTCTTTTGCTCCAAGCTGGTTTCGGCCTCGTCGAGCGGCTCGATGCCGTCATTTATGGGTTTTCGCCCGGCCTCGCGCCGGCCGCGCATATGGTTTCAATTGCGTTGCTGTTGGGCCCACCGACGATCGCGATGGGCGCGACGATTCCGGTATTTGAATTGATCGGCCGGGCGACAGGGACATCCGTCGCGCGCCTTTACGGCATCAACACCGCTGGGGCGGCCGCCGGGGTGATGCTTTTTTCGTTCGTCCTGATCCCGGCGCTCGGAGTCGCATGGACCTGCATCACCGTCGCGATCATCAACTTTTCGGTCACCGGTCTTACGGTCGCGTTGAATCAGCAAAGCCGAGGGGCAGAACATCAAGCCGCCGCGACACGTATCGTGGCTGCAGACTCACCGCTTCCCACTCGCGCCGCACTGTTCGTTGTGTTCGCCACCGGGTTCGTCACCTTTGGCCTTGAGGTCGCTTGGTTCCGTTCTTTGCGCGCCGCGTTTCAATCCACCACTGAGAGCTTCGCGATCATTCTCGCGTCGGTGTTGATCCCGCTCGCCATCGCCGCACGTCTGGTTCCCAAATTACGAGCTCGAGGCATTACCCCCAGCCAAGCTCTCATGGCTGCCGGTATTGCAATCCTGCTTGCGACTCCGCTCATCGAACGCATGGACCTAATCATTCGTTTCTACATCGTGTCGGTGTCGGCATCCGGAGCCGCCGCGAGTTCCACCGCCCCCGCGTTGAACTACACCTGGCTGATGCTCGCGTGGCTTGGCACATCAATTGTCGTCATGGGTCCGTCGATTCTTTGTCTCGGCTTCACACTGCCGTGGTATCTGGAAGAGTTCGCCGAGCCCGATGCGATGGGCCGGCTGTATGGATTCAACACGCTGGGCGCCGTATTCGGGTCACTCGTATGCGCGTGGCTGCTACTCCCGGCAATCGGATTCGCTCAATGCGCTTGGTTGCTCGGTGGTGTGACCATCGTCGCAGCGTTGGCCGCGCCCGGTACACAACGTGTCTGGCCAGGGGGAGTCGCCACCGCAATCGCCCTCAGCGTTGCGGTCGCCACAACTTCAGGCTTGGGAACGAGCCGGGTTCAAGGACCAAGCCGTTTACAAGAACACAAGGTGGTGGACTACGCCGAAGGACCCGACTCAACCGTCGCCGTCCTACAAGGCCCCGTTGGCGTGAGGCGCTTGCTCATCGACGGTTTTGTTGCGACGAGCGAAGACATGAAGAACGCGACCTACATGCAGTGGATGGGCCGACTTCCCATGATGCTTCACCCCGACCCGCAAGAAGCTCTCGTCATTTGTTTCGGCACGGGTCAAACCGCCAATGCCGTTAGGCGTGAAGAAAGTCGACATCTCGACGTCGTAGACGTGAGCCAGACCGTCCTGGGCATGGCGCCGCACTTTCTTTCGAACGAAGGCGTGCTCGAGGACCCGAGTGTGACCCCGATCGCGATGGACGGGCGAGCTTGGCTTCGGCGAACGCAAAAGAAGTACGACATCATCACCCTCGAACCCATGCCACCCCACTTTGCCGGAGTGAACGCGCTCTATTCGCGGGAGTTCTACAAAATTGCCGCGTCTCGTCTTTCGGACGACGGAGTCGTGGCGCAGTGGCTACCCATCCATTTGGTACCGCCCTTTTACGCATCGTCGATCGTCGCGGCCTTCATCGACGTGTTTCCCGATGCGATCCTCTGGATCAGCCCGGCAGACTCCACTGGAATTCTGCTCGGCCGCAAAGGCGAACAGACAGCACCGCTCGGCAAAGAATGGCCGGGGTTCGAGCGTGATATCGCACGGCCCCTACCCGCTCCCGTGATCGCCCAGGCCGCGATCCTCGACATCCACGGCCTCAAGACCTTCGCAGCCAAAGGCAGTGTGATCACGGACGACAACCAGTTGCTTGCGTACGGCTTGTTGGGCGCGGACTTGGTGGGTGGACAGTTTTCGGTGATGCAAAAACAAAACGCGCGTCGCATCAAAGCCATCGCCCAACTTCAACCGCCCGCTTTTGCTCGTTAGATCGAGCGACGCGCCTCGTGCACACGACGTTCATCCGGTGCAGCGCGACTAGCCTTCCATGGCCGGAATCTCACCGAAGAAGCCGGCATCCGCCGCGGTGCTCTGTATCACCACTTTGCATCTCTCGTGGATTTGATCGCGGCGGTCTTTCAAGCCGAAGCAGCCGGCGCGATCGAACGCGCGCGGGCTCGCCGCACACCGATTGATTCCCCGATCGAGGACTTGCTCTTAACCTGCCTCGCGTGGCGAGGCGAAGCCGTGGCCCGGACGAGTCGTCAACGAATGCACGGCGCTTCGAAGAATCGAGAACTTGTCGCTTCACAACAGGCATTTCCGAAACACGCTGATATCGTTGTATGGTCAGCGCCACATTGCACCGCCAACCCGGGGGCCTCCGCAGTTGCGTGTCTTCTCTGCCAGCATCGAATCGTTTCTCAAGCGACTCACGGCAATGACGCGACAAATTCTCCGCGAAGATTTCGGCGCAAGCGTCGGGCGCACGCGCTTTGAGACACCGAACGGTTGGACCTGGCCGGTTCGTCTCGTTGCCATCGATGACGCCGACCGACTCGGCTACTTCGATGCGGCTTCCTGCACGATCGCAGTGCACAAACGCATGATGTACACCGCCAAAGATCGCGTGATCAAGAACGTGTTGCGGCACGAGCTGGCGCACTACTTCACTTACATCGCGCACCACGAAACCGGTTTGGACGACCGTCCTCACGGTCCCCAGTTTCAACAGACTTGCGAGCGTTACGGACTCGACGCAGACGTGAGGCAAGCGACTTGCGACGTGGCGGCAGAGAACGACGCGATCACCGGCGAACTCGCGAACGAGGGGATCTTGCGAAAGATCCAGCGGCTCTTATCCCTTGCTGGAAGCGACAATGAACATGAGGCGGCGCTCGCGGTCGTCCGGGCCAACGAACTCATTACACGGCACAACCTCAATTCGGCTGCGGCGACAAACGACAACGCCGGGGAAGTTGAATACTGCGTCAGTGTCGTGATCCCGTGTAAGCGCAGCAGTCCACGGGTGAGCGCGATCGCGGAGATCCTCAGCGAGTTCTTCGTCTACCCGGTACAAGCAAGCGCCGGGCTCGAGGTCACGGGAACCCGGGCAAACGTCGAGCAAGCGGAGTACATCGCCAAGACTCTCGACCGTGCGTTGAGGGCGTCATGGAAGCGGGCGCGTGAAGACAACACCGGTGCCCGCCTCCGTGAGAAACCCTTCATGGCCGCAGTGGCGGAAACCTATGTTGCGAAATTACGGGGCACGAAGGCGCAGCACTCGCCTCACGATCAACGCGCCCTCGTAAGGCTGCAAAACAAGCTCGAATGGGCAGGCCGCGGTGCCCAAGGCGGAAACGTTCGCACGTCTACGTCGTGGTATGAAACCTGCGACGTCTCTACAGCCCATGGCGAGCGCGCGGGTGCAGAGCTCGAACTGCGCCGAGCCGTGAATGCTTCCGGCGCAGTCAAGTTGATCGAAGGCTAAGGCCGGATCATCGAGAAGACCCTGACCCTTGTTTCACTGGAAATCGCTAGGAGTCTGCGCGGTGGAAGGTGTGCGTGACCCGATGTGGAGACGATGTCGATGGCAAGGCGCGAAAGCGCCGCTCTAGCTGGCTACAGCTAGCTTACGCAGCCAGCGGCATTGGATCCGCGTTTGGGCGCGTGCGCCTTCTGCCGCGCAGACTCCTAGCGCTTATCCACCAAACAATCGCAGCGGTGCGTCTTCTCCGTTCAACGCCCGGTCTAGCTCTTCGAGCGTGCCGCAGAGCTGATCGAAGCGTCGCTTGCCCACGACGGCCGCAAGTTCTTCGCTGAGTTCGTCCATGGCCTCGTCGATGTCTGCAAGCAACCGACGTCCCTTACGCGAATAGACGACACGTTTCGCACGTCCATCTTTCTCGTCCGGGACACGTTCGACATAACCGGCTTCTTCGAGTTGTTGCACCAGCTGACCGGTCCTTTGCAGTGTGATGCGAAGACGCGCCGCAAGCTCCGTCATCCCGAGGCCTTCGCGTGGCAAGTTTGGAAAGACCTGCGTGCTCGCGGGCCCAAGCTCGTGGCCCCGCTCCGAAAGTCGGTCGCGCACGCGTTGACGTGCCGACGTCGCGAGCGCCATCAGATGACGGCTCATCTCGAAGGCCTGATGGGTCGAACTCGGTGCTGGGTCGCTTTCGGTGGCTCGTCGCCGACTCATCCAATGTTCCTTCCTTCGACCGCGGATCTCCAGCGGTTGAACCGTTGACAAGAAACTACCAAATAGGCTTTACTAAATGCCATGCCCCCGGCAACGAATCCCGAGAGCCCCCCGCAATACGCAGAAGTGACGCGCCAAGAATGGCGCTTCGACGTGAGCCAAGCTTTCCAGAACGCGGCACGTCTCGAAGTCGCTGCAACGTTCGTAGCGCCCACCGGCGTGCCTGCCCGGGCCTTACTCGTTTGCCTGCCCGGTGGGTTCCTTTCGCGGGGCTACTTCGACCTTTGCGTAGCGGGCGACCGCAGCTACAGCTTCGCCGAAGCCATGGCCGCGAGCGGGTTTGCCTCTCTTGCGCTCGACCACCTCGGCATCGGGGAAAGCTCGAAACCGGACGACGGCTGGATGCTGGATGCAGACGCCCTCGCCCGCGCCAATCAATGCGCACTCGAAGCCGCACTCGAACGATTGCAACGTGATGGCACACCCAAAGTTCCGGTGATCGGCATTGGTCATTCAATGGGCTCATGCATGGCAGTCGTCCAACAGGCAAATCACGCCCCTTACTCAGGCCTCGTGCTCTTTTCGTTTTCGACCCTTGGGCTCCGCTCGTTTCTTCAGGGGCGAGAGGCCGAAGTTGCAAACGACGAGGACGCGATTCGATCGCGCATCGTCGAACTCGCCAAGGAGCGCTTCACTTCCGCGACCCTAAGCGATGAACTCGATGCAACTCACCCGGCGTTCAGCGTCGGCACCGCCCCCAGCGAAACCGCAGCGGCATTAGACGAGGCGGCCACGAGGGTTCTGCCGATCCCCGCCCTGCTCTCGATGATCCCTGGAGGTTATGCGCCGTGGGCAAAACAGGTGCGTGTCCCGACATTGGTCGCGTACGGTGAACACGATCTTCCAGGATCGGAACGAGGAGCCAACGAGTCCCTTCCGAACGCCACACTGGACACATTCATGCTCGAAGACTGTTGGCACTGCCATTTTGTCGCGAATACACGCGACACACTCTTTACGCGTGTCGCCAGTTGGATCGACGCTGCGCTCCCCCCACACGCCTGAATCTAGTGACTGCGGGAAACGACCCGCGAGGAGACACGACATGGCTCGAAGACTCTTTTCTGCTGATTCGCACTGCGTCATCACCACCGACGCGGTCAAGAAACACTTGCCCGCGAAGTACCACGACGCCTGGGACACCGGTATGGCGAAGGCAGATGCCAAACGTGACATCCTCCAAGCCGGCGAAACCCTTGAACTCGAAGACTTCGTCGACCTCGAAGCCGCGCGACACCCCGGCTACTTCAATTCCACCGAACGCCTCAAAGCCATGGACGCCGACGGCGTGGAATGTGAGGTGATGTATTCGGAGTTCGACTTCACAAGCAAGGTCTATGAGATCGGCGAGCATTGGCAGGCGTGTGCATCCGCGTACAACGACACGCTCTGCGAGTTCGCATCGGTCGACCCGAAGCGCATCCTCATCACCTACCAGCTTCCACTCATTGACATCGACTACGCCGCCTCCGAGATCTATCGACTTGCGGGACTCGGCGCGCGATCGATACAAGTTCCGAACTTTCCGAGCGAAAACGGAATGCCCGACTATCACGATCCCTGTTACGAAAAGCTCTGGCACGCCTTCGAAGAAACGGGCGTCGTGGTCGCCAATCACTTGACGTTGAAGGAATCTCTTTGGGACGTCTTCCGGCGTGACCCCACACCGCAGAAAGGCATCTTCACCGCACTCCCCGGCTTCGCCATTGCCGAAACCATGAACTGGTACATCTTGACCGGCGTTCTCGAGCGGCATCCGAAGTTGCGCGTCGTCTTCGTTGAACCCGGTCTCTTCTGGGTGCCCGGATACATCCGTTTTCTCGACAGCCGCATGGACGCCCACTACGACTTCCCGGGGATGAAGGAAAAACCTTCGACCTACTTCAAGAACCAAATGGCCGTCACCTTCGTCGCTGAACCCGAGGGCGTTGAGTTGCGGCACCAGATCGGGATGGACAATGTCATGTGGTCGACCGACTTCCCTCACCCTGTATGCAATTGGCCCAACGCGGTGGACAAGGTCGACGCGCTCTTTGCAGGGGTTCCGGAAGACGAAATTCAACAGATCACGTGGGGCAACGGCGCAAGGATGTACGGCGTTTTGTAAGCGCTGCGCGCGCTGACCCGTTTTTATTCGATGGAGGTACGGACCATGGCTGGTGTACTCGAGGGATTGCGCGTACTCGACCTTTCGTGGGGCACAGCGGGCCCGATGGCGACCATGCTGCTCGCCGATCACGGCGCCAACGTCACAAAGATTGAGCCCCCGGGCGGCGATCCGTTTCGCTCGCAGTTGGGGTACCACGCCTGGAATCGCGGCAAGCGCAGCGCGGTGTTGGACCTAAAGCAAGAGGCCGACCTCGCGACCTTTCGCAAACTGGCCGCCGCTGCCGATGTTCTCGTCGAAAGTTTTCGACCCGGCGTCACGGAACGACTGAACATCGACTTCGCGTCCCTCTCTGACGACAACCCGCGTCTGATCTATTGCTCGATTACCGGCTACGGGCGAAATAATTCTCATTCTGATCGCCCCGGTTACGATGCACTCGTCGCAGCGCGCATGGGTCTCCACTGGGAACAGCGCGGACGCGTTGGAGGTTCGGCGACGGTGCTCTCGGGCAAGGCGCCCTTCTCGCCCGATTACGAAGTGCCGCATGAAGCACAACAGGGACCCCCTCGCGATGGACCCGTCTTCCCCGCTTCGCGCTTTCCGAGTATGGGTGCTGCCTACGCGGCAACCGTCGCGATCAGTGCGGCACTGCGGGCGCGCGAAGTCACTGGACGCGGACAACACGTCGAAACTTCACTGATGCAGGGCGCGCTTGCAGCTGGCGTCATGTCTTACGGCGTGGCCGAGGACATCGAAGCCGAGCACTACATGACGTGGGTCGCCGACAGCCGCGCGCCCAAGGGTCTCTTCGAAGGATCTGACGGACGCTGGGTTCATGCTTGGCCGCCAAGTCCGCGGTTTATCCTGGGCGCGGGGGAAGGGGACACGCTTCAGGCGACGGCGGACCTGTCTGCGCGCGAAGATCCCGACCGCATCGGCCTCGGTCCCGAAGAACTCTTTGTGCTCCATCACTACTGGGAGCCGATGGCCAAGACCGTCAAGAAATTCACAGCCGACGCATGGACTCAAGCGGGAGCCGACGCTGGAGTCTGTATCCAAAAAATTCGTTCTCCCGAAGAAGCGCTCGCAGATCCGCTGCTCGTCGCCGACGGCTGCGTGGCTGACATTCAAGACCCTGCGCTCGGATCGATTCGCGCGGTCGGGATCACGTACAAGCTCGGCAACAGCCCCGGCACGATCGGCGAAGGACAACCGGCTGTGGGCGCGCACACCGATGCTGTGCGCAAAGAGAGCGAACAACTCGTGTCGCAGCCCGATTCTGACAAGAGCACAACGTTGCGTGGCGGGCCCCTCGAAGGCATTCGCGTGCTCGACTTCGGGCTCGCCGTCGCCGGGCCCTATGGCGCACAGGTGCTTTCCGATCTCGGCGCCGAAGTCATCAAGATCAACGCACTTCACGACTGGTATTGGCATTCGAACCAGATCGCCATGTGCTGCAACCGGGGAAAGCGCAGCATTGCGGTGAACCTCAAGCACCCCGACGCCAAAGAGGCAATCGTGAAACTCATCGCGTCAGCAGACGTGATCATTCACAACATGCGCTATCCGGCCGCGATCAAACTCGGCATCGACTACGAGACGCTTCGCGAGCAACATCCGCGGCTCGTCTATTGCCACACCCGCGGCCACGAGCGTGGCCCTCGAGAAAACCTTCCCGGCAATGATCAGACTGGAGCTTGTCTCGCGGGTGTCGAATGGGAAGACGGTGGATGTGGGCGCGGCGGGCGCCCGATGTGGTCGCTCACGAACATGGGCGACACGGGCAACGGCTTTCTCGCCGCAATCGCGATCTGCCAAGCGCTTTACGAACGCGAGAAAACGGGCAAGGGACAGTGGGCCGAGACGGCCATCGTCAATGCACAGTTGTTGAATGCATCCCACACCGTGGCGCGCGCGGACGGCACTGGTTTCGACCGCCCCAAAACAGACGCAATGCAGACCGGTTTTTCAGCTGGCGTTCGGCTTTACCCAACGACCGACGAGTGGCTGTGTCTTTCACTTGTCACGAATGCACACTGGAACGCACTCGCTGATGCCCTGGCACTTCCGGAGTTGCAAGCCGAGGGGCGCTTCGCTGATCACGCCGCACGATCATCGAACGATGACGAAGTCGCCAAGGCGATCGAACACGCCCTTTCAACCCGAACCGCTTCAGATGCATTCGCAGTGCTCGATGCGGCCGGAGTTCCATGCGAAATTTCTTCGGAACACGCCGGAGTTGCACTGTGGAACGACCGCGAAGCCATTGATCGCCAATGGATCGTGAAGTATCCGCACCCCATGACGAAGGAGCTTGGTCAGGTGGGCCTTGCGTTTTCGCTATCCGACACCCCTGCACAGATCCAGCGACGCCCGTTGATGGTCGGAGAAGACACGAGGCAGATTCTTTCCGACATCGGCTATGACGACAATGCGATCGACAAACTCTTCGAGTCTGGCGCGGTCAACGACCAGCGCGTCTATCCGGCCCTCGCGGACCCCGGTGCGGCCACTGTGGATTCACCGTGGGCGGCGAAAAAGTGAGCGAAGCGATGAGCGAGCTTCGCCCGGCACCCTGGATCACACGGGATTCGTCTTTCTTTTGGGAAGCGGCCAAACGCTGCGAGCTGGTCGCCCAACGCTGCACGGGCTGCGGCAAGTTGCGTCAGCCACCCCGCCCCATGTGCCCCTTTTGCAATAGCGTTGAACGCGAAGAACAAGTGCTCTCGGGCAAGGGGACCGTCTATACCTGGGTAATGCCGCGCTATCCCGTGATCCCCGGTTTTGAAGACGGTCGGATCGTGGTCGTCATCGACCTCGCCGAAGGCATCCGCATGGTTTCGAATCTGTGCGACATCGCATACGAGGACGTCACCCGCGAAATGTGCGTTGAGGTGTTCTTCGAAGAAGCACAAGACGGCTTCAAGATTCCGCTCTTTCGACCCGCTTCCGTTTAGACCCACAACCAAGAAAGGCTCGAACACCCATGGCACATCCGCTCGACAAGGTTGCAATCGCTGGCATCGGCAGCACTGAGTTTTCGAAGAACTCGGGGCGAAGCGAAATGCAGCTCGCCGCGGAGTGCGTCAAGGCGGCTCTCGACGACGCCGGTCTGAGCCCGGCGGACGTCGATGGCATGGTGACGTTTACGATCGACAACAACGAGGACGTCGCCCTCGTGCGAAACCTCGGTGTCAAAGAGCTCAGCTATTCGTCACGCATCCCGCACGGCGGGGGTGGATCGGGTGGGTCCATCGTGCATGCGGCTGGCGCAATTGCTGCAGGCCTCGCCGACACCGTGGTGGTATGGCGCGCCATGAACGAGCGCTCGGAATATCGCTTTGGCCAAGCCACCAACCCCGGTGCCGTGGCACCGGGAGGCGGCGCCACGGGTATGGAATGGGCCGTACCGTGGGGCGCGGCGACACCCGCATGTTGGCAAGCCATGTTTTCGCATCGCTACATGACGGAGTACGGCGTCACAAACGAAGACCTCGCGCACATTTCGGTGCTGATGCGGAAGCACGCCGTCAACAATCCAAATGCCTTCGGTTATCAAAGCCCGATCACCATCGACGACCACCAGAACTCACGTTGGATTATTGAGCCCGTGTTGCGATTGCTTGATTGCTGCCAGGAGAGTGACGGCGGACAAGCCTTCGTCTTGACCTCGCTCGAACGCGCACGGGACTTGCAGCAGCCACCCGTCCGAATCACCGCTGGCGCGCAGTCCGTGCCCTACCCCATCGATGCGATCACCAACTTCTATCAAGACGACTTTACCGACATGCTTTCTACCGTCGGGATGGCGAAGCAACTCTACGAACGGTCGGGGGTCGGGCCTGCGGACATTCAAGTCGCGATGCTCTACGACCACTTTTCGCCCATCATCCTCCAGCATCTGGAAGGTTGGGGCTTTTGCGCGAAAGGCGAAGCGATGGACTTCGTAAAAGACGGCCACTGCGAACTCGACGGCAGCCTCCCCGTAAACCCGAACGGTGGGTTAATCGGCGAGGCCTACATCCATGGTCTGAATAGCGCTGCCGAAGGCGTGCGGCAGATTCGCGGCACTGCGATCAATCAAATCGCCAATGTCGAGCACGTCGCATTCTCATCGGGCATGACCGGACTGATCTTCGGACACGGTTAAGCATTCGAACGAACTTTCGCCGTAGGCGCGAGTGCAGTTTGATTGTTGGCACGAAAGTCGAAGTAACCGAACTTCATGGAGTGCATCATGAAAATCTTAGGCATCAACCGCGTTGAACTGGTCGTTCGCGATCCCGACCAAGAGGCCGCCGCACTTGGCGGATTGCTGGGCGTTGAATTTGATCGCTCCGTCACCGAAGAACACGGCGTGCTTTCACGGACCAGTTTCGGAATGGGGCTCGAACTTGCGGGACCCACCAAGGCCGATTCAGTGATGAACGACATCCTCGATCGCGAGGGCGAAGGTTTGCTCACGATCGTGTTTCGGGTGGACTCAGCAGATGCTGTCGTTGAGATGGCAAGAAACAATGGCCTCGAAGTCGTAGTTGATCTCGACTACGGAGACGGCCTCGAGGGATACAAGTGCTACCGCCAAGTTTCCCTGCGTTCGGATCAGTTCCCCGCCCAAGCGTCGTTTACATTCGCAGAGTACGAAGAGGCCTAAAGAACCGCACTCCTATACTGGGACCTCGAAGATCCCAAGCGACGTGACATGCTCGAATGGTGGCAAAAATGCGAAACGTACCCCGTGGTCAAGACGTTGTTGCGATCACGCCACCCACTGACGCCTCCACTGTTTCACCCATCGAGAAAGACGTCCAGAGCGCGACGTTCTAAACTAGACTTGATCGTTTGGCCCCGAGAGCAGGAGAAGAACCCCGCATGACTTACGCCGCCCACCGCCGCATCATCGACGTCGACAGCCACGTCATCGAACTCGAAGACTTTTTGTACGAAGCCGCTACGTCAGATGAAAGAGCGTTGCTTCCCAGCATGTCCGATCAAAGCGAACTGCCATTGGTACAAGCCGGACTCGAACGTGGACGACAGCTATACGAAAAGCGTCAGAACGACCCCGCCACGATGGCAAAGTTCGAAGCCAATTTGATGAACGCACGCGGTAACGGCTGGAGCCGACTCGGCGCCTTCGATCCAACGGAGCGGTCGCACGCCCTCGACCTCATGGGATTCATGCAGCAGTGGATATTGCCAACTTTCTCTTTTCACCAAATCGCGCACGTTAAAGACCCCAAGGTCATGGCCGCGGGTGCGAGGGCTCTTAATCGAGGACTCGCAGGCTTCTGCGCCCATGACGACCGACTGCGTGCGATCGGTTACCTGCCTCTGAGCCTTGGACCTGAGCTGGCAGGCACGATCATGGATGAAGGCGTCGCGAATGGATGCTTCAGTTTCATGATCGACACCAACGAACCCGACCCGAAGGCGCGTTCGTTCACTCACCCTGACTTCGATCCGATCTGGGCGCGCTTCGAAGCGCTCAATCACCCGTTCGTGGTCCACGTTGCCGTGAACGGTCACTACGATGCCGTGCCTCCAAGTTTTATGAATAACGGCCAGGAGCAAATTCAACTCGGGGGGGATGCTCCCGCGACCCCCGTCGGCTTCGTCACGATCAAGAACAGTGCTGAACTCTTTTTGTCGGCCATGATCTTTGATGGCGTCTTCGATCGGCACCCCGGTTTGCGCGGCATTTCCATGGAACATGGCGCCTTCTGGGTTCCATCATGGCTGCGCGGTCTCGACTTTGCAGCGGACTCTTTGAAGCGCGTTCGAAAGTTCGATCGCCGCCCATCGGAAGTCGTGCGTACGCACCTGAAGTTCTCACCATTCGCCGGAGAGCCTGTTGGATGGATCATCGACAATGTCGGCCCAGAGCTGCTCGTCTTCGCGTCCGACTACACCCATCCCGAAGGCACGTCGGATCCGATTGGAAAGTTTGAAGCGACGATGGACCATTGCTCCCCCGAGACCCTCGACCGCTTCTACTACGGCAACATGGCCGAGTTGTTGGGACTGCCGGGATAGCGCTTCGCAATAAACAGAAGCGCGGTTCATCGTGCCGCCGCTTCGTTTTGTCGATTGCGACCGTCGACAGTTTGGGTATGCGGCCGTCCTAGAACAGGATGAGGGAGTGCATCGGCCTAAAGTTCTGTCACAATCAGTGCCAACACCTCACCGACTCTCGCGTCACCTCCTGGAGCTCCCGTGACTGTTCCCTCAGACCGACCTTACGAATTTCACGCTTTCGACGTCTCTTACTTTTCCGCGAAGGTGCGCCCGGCGTTGCGGTACAAGCGCGTTTGGTATGACGAGATTCGAGCCGACGTGCGTTACATCAAGCAACGCACCGGCCTCGCCTTCATCCCCATGTTGATCACACCGGACGACGAAGCGTGGCAGGACTCAACCGACATCTATGATCGACTCGAAGCCCGTCATCCCGAGCCGCCCCTCTTCCCCGCCACACCATTGCAGCGCATCGCTGCCCACTTGATCGAGCTCTACACCGACGAGTTCGCACTGATCCCGGCCATGCATTACCGCTGGGGCAGCGAACTCGGCGAGTCCTCTGCGCGCGCGCGGTTTATCGCAATGATCGGAGACGAAGAGATCGGCACGCAGGCTGCGAAACGAATGGCGCAGGCACGCTTGGCTCTCGGTGCAAACGATAACAACGCTCCGGCCATCGAAGCACACACGCGCGACCTTCTCGACGCGTTGAACGCGCACTTCGAGAACCACCCGTACTTGCTGGGGGAACGAATGTCGTTCGCAGACTGCGCGCTCATGGGCCCGATCGACGGTCACTTTTTCACCGATCTCGTTTCCCGCAAGCTCCTACTCGAAACCGCACGCCCGGTGGTCGGTTGGATCGAACGCTGCAATCAGCCCAACTCACCTGAACAAGGAACATGGTTGGCCAACGATTCATTGGCACCCACCCTAAGCGCAGTCCTCAAAGTGATGGGCGAGGATGCGGTACCCCTTCTGATGGCATGCCTCGAAGTCTTCGAGAACTGGGCCGACACGGCGCCGCGTGACCAAGAACGCTTGCCGCGCACCATTGGGCAGGTTGAATCGTCGCTTCGCGGTCTGCCTGTCGGGCGATTCGTTGGGATTTATTTGCCGTTCTTGGCACAGCGCGTCTTGGACGACTACAGCGCACTCGATGCGGAGGCGCGCAAGACCGTAGACAGCGCCATCGCAGGCACGGGCTGGGAACGCGTGCTCGCCCATAAGCCACGGCATCGGCTCACGAAGCGAGGCTTCGAGATCGTCTTCGCAGACGAGTAAGCCCCGCCCCGACAAGCGTTCCCACGCAAAATGTTCTTGATTCGAAATGGATCGAGTCGAGCGGTCGTACGAACGCCAGCATGAAAACCAATCTAACTATTCGTCCGTCGAATTCGCTACTGCTCTACTTGTCACGGGCACCTGTCACGCAAGCGGGGGACCCGCCGTTTTCTCTTACGTTAGGGATCCACCCACCATGAACCGATCTCATTTGGCGACTCTCATCGCTCTTGTTGCTCACGTTTCGCTTTCGACCGGTTGCTTCGCATTGCACTCGCGAATCGAGGGCACGAACTTCGCGGCAGAAGACGCACCGTTCATCGCAGACAGCGCACCTCAGATCGAATCGAATGCGGCGCTCCCGGAGCAAGCGGGTCTCATTCACCGGGTCGTCCTTGTCGGCGACGCGGGAGTCCCCATGGACAGTGAACCCGTGCTCGAATCCCTGGGTCGTTGGGCGGACGTCTATCCCGACATGACCACGGTTCTCTTTCTCGGTGACAACGTATACCCCGCCGGAATCGAAGAAGACGCCGTTGCGGAAGGCGAAGAGATCCTGCGCAAGCAAGTCGACGCCACGAACGCGACGCGTATCTTTATTCCCGGCAACCATGACTGGGGACACAAGGGCGACGATCGACTCCTGCGTCAGCAAGCGTACCTCGATGGCAGACAAATCGAATTTATCCCGCGCGATGGTTGCCCCGGCCCCGCGCTTCGCACATTGGTTCCGCCCACTGCAGGACTCACCCGCGGCATTCGCACGATCGTCTTCGACATTGACCCGTGGTACTTCAACAAAGACGAAGTCTCGGACTGCCCCGGCAACACAACGCCCGAAGCCTTGGCCGCGGAACTCGACGAATTGCTCGCCGCCAATCGAGACCAATGGCTTTTCGTTGGCGCCCACCACCCGCTTCGTACCGGGGGGCCTCACGGTGGGTTTTCACGCGGTGCAGTCGCAGACTTCATTACCGGCGCCATCTTTTTGATCTTCGGAACGCTTCAAGACACTTACGAAGACGGCTATCGCGAGATCATGACTCCGATTGAAGCGTCCCTCGCAGCAAATCCCCCAGCGTTCTATGTCGCGGGACATGATCACAACCTTCAGATCCTCGAGGGCGGAGATCACGCGGGCTACCAGGTGGTCAGTGGCGCCGGTGCGACAAAACGTGTTCGCGGCGGGCATGTCACGAACATCGAAGGCTCTCTCTTCGCACACGGCCACGCGGGCTTCGTCGTGGTCGACATCGTCCGCTCGGGCGACGGCGAGCGGGCCCTGGTTCACGTCATCGAAACTGAACAGGATGCACCGGTATTCAGCATGGACGGTGGATCGCGATAGATTGAAATCGAGGGGCGTGACAACTTCTTTTGGAGTTCCAGTTCGATCTCAACGAGACAAATCCGATAGCCTCCAAGGCCATGCCGACCGACTATCGAATGCCCCTTTGGCTGCTCAAGCTGGGCGCACTGATCAACGTCTACTTCCTGATGACAACGCTTGGGTTGTCCGCAGACGTCGCCGACCCACATGTCGTGATTCCTGCGCAGATCCTCTTTGCCGTCTCGGCCTACCGCTGCCTGTTCCCCAATCGATACAAAGACAACGTCGTACTCCACGACACCGTCCTGTCTTCGACGCTCGTGACACGAGTGCTTGCCACATTTGTCGAAGTGGCGTGGATCTATCAGTTTTCTCACCTGATCCGACTACAAAACGAAGCCCATGTCGGCTGGGTCGATGCGCTGTCCTGGTTGATGCTGATCCAAGTCTTGATTTCGCAAGCCTTTGTCTGGGGCGCGATCGTCACCGGGCGTCTTTCTTATTACTTCTACGAAGAACTCGGCTGGGGTGTCATCTTTGCAGCCAACACGGTCGCGAGTGCATATCTATATTCGACCGCCGAAGGACTAGGCGAAACGGAGATCCTGCTTCAGTTGAACTTGTTGTTCGGCCTTTTCTACCTGCCATGGCAGCTCATTCACGTGCGCGCCCTTCACGCCGATGCTGCGACGAACGACAAGCGCAACCCCGTCAGCTGGAGCAGCATCAAGGGCCGTCTTGGCGATTCGCTGCACCAGCGAACGCGAGCGACCGACGCCGATTCGTGGGGCGGCGCCGTCGGGCTCACTTGGATGGTCGCCTATTGGGCAAGCCTCATCCCCGTGTGGGTACACCAGGTCGTCTTGGTCCTGACTCGCTAGTGGGTGACCCTGTTGGGGTTCAGGCTCGGGACGTTGCGCAGGGGCTCGTACTGCGCCGGGAACTCGACCCGCGCTTCCGTAACGAAGAGCTTGAAGACTAGAACCCGTCGGGTCGCAGTACCGCGTCGGTTCCGCCGTCGGCCCAGAGTATTGAGCCGTGGACATAGGCCGCGGTATCGCTGAGCAAGAACAGGATCAGCGCAGCCATTTCTTCCGGGGTTGCCTTGCGACCCAGTGGGATCGGGATGCGGTCGACGAACTTGCCAAGCACCGGGTCTTTTTCACTTCCTTCGAAAAGCGCTGTCCGAGTTTGCCCGGGAGCGATCCCGTTAAGCCGCACACCCGCCTCGGCCCATTCGTTTGCGCGTCTTCGCACCGCGCGAGAGAGCGCGTGCTTTGTGAGTCCGTAAACCACAGCGCCGGGTTGCTCTCCGATCAATTCTTTCGCCCCCGCTTCGTCGTGCTCGAGCAGCTTTAACACGATGGGGTTATCGGTGGGCTCGCCCATCTGAGCAGAGTTCGAACAAACGGCAACCGCCGAGGCCCCCGGGCGCCCGGCGAGTGCGGAGCGCAGTCCGTCCAAGACCTCAACTGCACCAAAGTAGTTGACTGCTGCGACAAGTTGTCCATCCACCACGTGTCCGCCCAAACCTGCGGCGACGACCAACCTGTCGATCGTTCCACCGGTTGCTTCGAGGGTTTCGGAGATCGCGGCCTGGCGACCTGCGGGCGTGGAGAGATCTGCGCAGACTTCGACGTCTTTGAGATCGATCCCTACGACTCGATCTCCGTTCGCTTCGAGCTGCTCACGAACGTTGCGTCCGATGCCGGACGCCGCACCTGTCACTACTGCCGTACCCATTGTCGTTCTCCCGTGCACCGAACATGGCGCAGTTCGAGTTTCTCACCATCAAGCCAACAGCCAACGCAGCTTCATGCCGCGCGGGCGTCGAATATTTTACCGGCCGGAAAAACATGGAACAACCGGTCCGTCAATATTCGGGTGTTGGGATGCAGACCGAACATCGTCGGGCGCGCTCAACCCGCGCTCGGCAACACCGCCAGCACTTCGGCTTCACACAACAACTCGGGCCGGCAGACATCAGCCGCGACGAGCACGTGGGAATGCGGCTCGGACGCACGGCTGAGGCGCGAAAGGAAAGAGGCATCGCGAAGGCGTTGGATCCGAATTCAGGAACGTTGTAATCCGACACAGATTTTGGCGCCCTGAGGTCGCAAGGACCTACAATACGAGCCCGCCCGACAATCAACCCGAAGCGCACAAACTCGCGCCGTTTCCGGAGCCCCCAAAATGAGCAACAACTCCCCTCACGTGATTCAAGGTCAAACCGTCGCGATGCCAGCCGTCGTTCGCGATGCGTCGTCGGGTACCGCGATGTACATGGTCGATGCCACAGCAGCTCAGAAGCTTGTCCCCGATGCCTTCGAAGTCGTTCAAGCCGCACCCGGCCAAACACAACTCACGATCGTGATCGTCGACTACCGCGACAACGACCTCGGGGATTACGACGAAGTCGGCATCGTGTTCTTCGTGCGACCGGCCGGAAATCCAGAAGCCGAACTCGGTTCCTACATTTACAAACTCCCCGTCAATCAGAGTTTCACGTGCGAGGCCGGCTTCAAGATCTGGGGCTTCCCGAAAACGGTCGAAGAGATCGACTTCGCATACGCGGACGCGTCGGCAACGTGCAAGTTGACGATGGGCGGAAAGCACGTGCTTACCCTTACGGTGCCGCGAGGCGGCGATGGCTCGACGCCCGATACCCGCGCAGTGGGATACACCTTGATCGAAGGCGTCCCGCATACCAACGATTTCACTCGCGGGGGCGAAGGTGAGCAAACCGTGGGCGGGGGCGACGGCGTCGTCCTTGAACTTGGCGATCATGAAATCGCAGAGGAACTGCGTGCCCTCGGCCTCGAGACGGCAACGCCGATGCTCTCCGCATGGAGTGAACACATGCGAGGCAGCTTCGGTCCGAGCGGCAAGCTCTAGTTTCTCAGAGGCGCGGCGAAAACAGAGCGGGCTCTAAAAGGGTGAAAGCATAAAAAGTTTCTCCCCAACCCCCGGGCCGGCCAACTAGAATGCCCCGATGCCGGACGCGAACCCCCGAAGACCCAGCGCGATTCGAATGCTCGTATTCATGTTCCTGCCCGCGATCGTTTTCCTGGGACTCGTCGAAACCGTCGTCCGCTTTACGGGTGTAGCGGAAACCTGTCTCCCGACGATGCATGCGGCGGATTCGTTCTGGGCCTGCGACCCGCTGCTCTACTTCAAGAACAATCCCGATCTAAAGGTCATGGGCAAATCGCTCAATGCCGCCGGCTTTCGGGGACGAGAGTTCTTGCCCAAGAAACCCGGTGTCTTTCGCGTCATTGCACTCGGCGACTCCTCTACGTTTGGTCTGGCAGAGAGTGACGAAGGTTTCTATGTGAGAGAGCCGTACCCCCGGTTGCTCGAACACATGCTGGGGCAAGTGTATGGGCCCGCTCGCGTCGAAGTGCTCAATGCCGGAAGCATTGGTTACAACAGTTACCAGGGCCTGCTCCTGTTACGGACCAAGCTACGTTCGCTGAAGCCCGACCTCGTCACCGTGCGGTTCGGCTGGAACGACCATCTCATGTCGTCTTCTGGCCGCGATGAGGGCGCATTTCGCGACTCCACAAATCCAATCGTTCGCAGTCTCGGCAACGCCCTACTTCGAACCGCCCTTTACCCTTTCGCCATTCGGCTGCGGCTCGAATCGCAGGCTTGGTTGGGTCGCGACGAAGCTCAAAAGCCCCCACTGCGTTCCGCGTGGACACCCAATATGTCGATCCCGGACTATCAAAACGCGCTGCGGCAAATTGCAGCATTGGGTCATGCCATGGGTGCGCGCGTCTGGCTCCTGACCGCACCCCAAGGTTTTTCGAGCGAAGGGGACTTGGAGCGATTCAGTGCGCTGCCCGAAGACGCCAAGGCGCGCAAGCTACTCACGCTCAACGCAATGGATTCTTTCTCACAGATGCGGAGCGTTCATAACGATTACATCGAAGCTACCCGGGACGCCGCGCGCGAAGCCAAGGTCCCACTGATCGACCTCGATGCGCTGTACCGAAAGACGAGTGACGAACGACTCTTTGCGCTTAGCGATGCCGTACACCCGACCCTTCAAGGGCACATTCTGGAAGCCAAGGTTCTTCACCGTCGATTGAAAAAGCAACGGGTGCTCGAAGATTACTTCGCAAATGCACCCGTCGATCCATAGACCGAGCCTACTTGACCCCGAGCAGCACGTAGGACAAGTACCGCTGGTTGATTTCGCTCACGTACTTCACCGGTATGGACAGTTGCCGAATCTGTGATCCACTCGTAGGCCTGGCTCTGTATGATGAACTCGAGCGTCCGGGCGCTGCCCGCTTGCATCGGCCGAAATGAACGAAGTGACAAGGGAACATTTGCCATGAAAATCGACTACTCAGGAAAGAGCGTCGTGGTCACGGGTGCAGGAGGCGTCATTGGCCGTGCCAGCGCGATTCTCTTCGCTCAGCTAGGCGCGTCCGTGGTGGCCAGTGATATGAACGAAGAAAGTCTGCGCGAAACGGCGCAGTCAATCCTGAAAGAAGGCGGCTCTGTGGAGTCCATTGTCGCCGACGTGACCGATGCAGACGAAGCCGCCGGAATCGTGAAGTTCGCCTGCAGCAAGTTCGGTCGACTCGACGTCTTGTTCAACAATGCAGGCGGGTCACTGCCAACTCCGATGGAACGGATCGACCGAGAACAGTTCCATCGCATCCGCTCGCTGAACTTCGATGCTGTGTACCACGCATCGATGGAAGCGCTGCCCGTCATGGTCTCGAATGGCGGCGGCGTCATCCTGTCGACGACCTCTGGCGCGGGGAGCGGCGCGGTGAACGGGTTGGCTGTCTACGGCGCGGCCAAAGCTGGGGTGAATAGCCTGATGCGCAGTATCGCCGTGGAGTACGGCCAACGGGGGATCCGGGCAAACGCAATCGCACCCTCGGCCGCGAGTCCGGGGATGGTCGACTGGGTGAAGTCGCGGCCCGGTGGGCTCGAGGGCTACTTATCCAAACAGCCGATGGGAAGACTCGGGACGCCGGAGGATGTTGCTTCGGTCGCCGTCTTTCTCGCTTCGGAGTTCGCTGGTTTCGTGAATGGCGTGGTGCTGCCGGTCGACGGTGGCATCGAGGCGATGTTCGCCGTTCCCTCATAGCGACTCGAGTTCGAACTGAATGCTGAGTTCGCCCTTGCCTTTGATGTGCCGCTCCTTCAAAAACTGCGTAAAGGCACTCACCATCTCGTACTGGTATGCGCATAGGAAAAACAAGCCCCCTTTTCGCCAAACGTGCTGATCAGGGACGCGATGCCAAATCAAGGGCCGCGGAGAGGGAAGTCCGATGGCGGGAATGCAGGGGGCCTTGAAATCGCCCCGCGTTGGACCCTTCGCCCGTGATTCCGAGCGATTTGTCATTCGGTTACTTATCGGCGGAACTGAAAAGCCCCGTTAAAATCCCTATCCTCCGATCAGGGTCATGAACTCAAGTGGATCAAAGTGACCCTGAAAATTGCGGACGAAGGCGCGCAGAGCTAGACGCCTGGACGAGCGCCGCCAAACCACGGAGGCAAGAGAATCGAATGACGAATCTCGAAGGACGAATGGCCATCGTCACCGGAGCGGCCCGCGGCACAGGTGCCGTGATCGCCCGGCGCTTCGTGGAACAAGGGGCCACGGTCCTGCTCGGAGATATCCTGCACGAGGAGGCAGAAGACACCGCAGCGAAAATTGGTGATGGCGCCCATTTTTTCCCACACGATGTCACCCAACCGGCCGACTGGGATCAAGTGGTGGCGCGGGCACTCGAGTTGGGCGACCGCATCGATGTGCTGGTCAACAATGCAGCGCTTCTCCACCTGGGCACCATTATGAATACCCCCGAAGACGTTCTTCGAAGAGTCCTGGAAGTCAACACAGTGGGTCCCTATCTGGGAATGCGGGCCGTCGTGCCCGTGATGCGCAAACAGGGCGGCGGATCGATCGTCAACGTCGGCTCGGTGGACTCGCTCATCGGAATGAACGGGATCACGTCGTACTGCGCCTCGAAATGGGGCCTTCGGGGTCTGAGCAAAGCGGCCGCACTGGAGTTGGGACGGGACGCCATCCGTGTGAACTCGGTCTGTCCGGGGGGCGGGAATGCCGAAATGTACGGCCCCTGGATGTCGCAGCTCGCGAACTTCATGGATGAAACACTGGCATACACCGAGAACCGCGCCATTCCGGGCGGCGTACCTCTCGATAAAATTGCGGACGCAGTGTGCTTCTTCGCCAGCGACGCCAGCGCAAGCTGCACCGGCGTGGACCTGCCGGTCGACGGCGGGGCACACGCCGGGCACTTCATTCCCGGCTTCAACACGCTCTAGAAAGCCGACCTGACCGCCTCGCTTTTGCGTTGACCGAATATTCTGGAGTTAGCCGAAGGGGCGGGTGTCGGCGCATAGGATAAACAAGCCCCGTTTTCGCCAAACGTGCTGAGAGGATAGTGCAAACAGCCGCCCTTTTAGTCCAGAGGGGGTCTATTCGCCCGCGTTGGGCCCTTCGCCCGTGATTCCG
>DUBZ01000013.1 GCA_012960035.1 Myxococcales bacterium
AGGGGAATTGTAAATGCCCCAGGTGTCATCACGGCATTTAGAGTCCGCAACCGCGGCAAGAACACCAACGACGACCCCATTCGCTTGGATGGGCCCGTTGAACTGCCTGACGAGACGACGGTCGGCCAGTTCACGATCCTGGGCGTGCCCGTGTTCACGGACGTTCCACCTACCACCATCCAACCTTCGTGTTTCTTTGAAATTCTCAACGAAGGCGACTTCGTTGAGGTGAGAGGGTTCGACTCCGAGATCTTTTCCGAAGATAACCCGGCAAAGGATGTCACACTCGTCACGGCAGAAGGATGTCCCCCCACCTGAAGTCAGCCCAGCTTCAAGTCTTCCGCGATTTGAGTAATGAACGCGAGCCCGTCGTCCACAGGTGACACGCCGGGCGCGAGTTCCGGCGCCGTGAATCCACGCATCAGGACGAGCCTCGACACGCCAAGGTCTGCGTATCGCTTGACCATGTCTAGATCGACTGGCCCCGGTGGCGTGATGCTGATGTCAAGCTCGCCCAATGACGCGGGCCGCTCGACGCGCTTTGCCGCTTCACGAAGTCCCTCGATGCAGTTCGCTGTGGCGTCGAGGTCTTGGAAGAACCCGTACCACTCGTCTCCTTGTGCGACGGCGCGCCGAAAAGCAGGGGGCGACATGCCGCCGATCACGAAGGGTGGATGAGGTTGTTGTATCGGGCGCGGGTTTGACTGCACGCCAGAGATCTGGGTGAACTGTCCTTCGAACTCCGGCTTGTCCTGGGTCCAGAGTGCGCGAATGGCTTCGATGTGTTCCGACACTCTCGCGCCACGTTCTTCGTACGGAACGCCAATCACGTCGAACTCTTGTTTGACGTAACCAACGCCAATGCCGAACAGCAAACGGCCGTTCGACAGGACGTCGATGCCCGCGAGTTCTTTTGCAAGAACAACAGGGTTGCGTTGAGCGAGCAAGATGATGCCGCTGCCGAGCTTGATCCGTTCGGTTGCCGCGGCGGCAAAGGCAAGGGTTGCGATCGTGTCGACCATCGGAGTTTCGGGAGGGATGGGCGACGGAGGCACCTGCGGGTCAACGACGACCAGGTGTTCCCCGGTCCAAAGGGATTCGAAGCCCGCGTCTTCCGCGGTCCGGGCCAAGCGCAAGATTGCCTCGCGGTTGGTGAAGACACCCATGTTGAGTCCGAAGTACCCGATCTTCATTTGATTGCTCCTTGATGTACAATTGTACGCCGAAGGCCTTGGATTCAATCACGGATCCGGCTCGCGTTTCGATCCGAGCGCCCTCTACGGCGCTGCAATGTAAAACACTGAGGTCAATCCGTCGGTGAAAATCCGACCTGGCATTCCGCGATCGGGGTCCATGTCCAACGAACCGAGTGAGAGCGTAAGCTACGCAGCTGCAGAACCCGGCTACTTCGAAAAGCGCGGGCTACGCCGATTCGCCGGGGTGTGGTCGTTGTGGGCGCTGGGCGTAGGCGCCGTCATTTCCGGCGATTTTTTTGGTTGGAACTTCGGCTTGTTAGCCGGAGGCTTTGGCGGCCTCTTGGTCGCGACCGCAATCGTGGCCGTCATGTATGTCGGCCTGTGTTACTCGATTGCTGAATTGAGTCCCGCGCTCCCCCACACCGGCGGCGCTTATTCGTTTGGGCGCACGGCCTTCGGACCCTGGGGTGGGTTCATTACGGGGCTCGCCGAGAGCATCGAATACGTACTGACTCCCGCCGTAATCGTTGTAGGCATTGCGGGTTATATGGGCACGATTGCAGAAGCATCATTTGGTGTCGTAATTCCGGCGCCGGTTTGGTGGGCTGTGTTCTACGCGCTGTTCGTTGGGATCAACATCTCGGGCGTTGAACTCACCTTTCGATTAACAGTGGCGATCACGATTCTCGCGCTCGCAGTCCTCGTCGTTTTCTGGATCGGAGCCATCCCGCACTTTCGTTGGGAGCACGCCCTGGATATCGCTCCGAAAGAGGGGGGGTCGCTTTGGTTCCCGAACGGGTTGTCGGGCATTACGGCATCGCTCCCCTTCGCGATCTGGTTCTATCTCGCAATCGAACAACTTCCCTTGGCTGCAGAAGAAAGCCATGACCCTAAGCGCGATATGCCGCGTGCGTTGTTGTGGGGCATCGCGACCTTGATCGTGGCGTCAGTGCTTACGCTGTTCCTCAATGCGGGCATCGCGCCCGGCGCGGCGAAGGTCGGAGCTTCCGAAGAGCCTCTCTTCCTTGCTTTTCGGACGATATTCGGAGACGGGGTCGGGACGACTGTGCTTTCGCTGGCCGCCGTCGTGGGTCTCGTCGCAAGTTTTCATGCGATTATCTACGCCTACGGTCGCAACATCTATTCGCTGTCTCGCGCCGGTTACTTTCCGCGCTGGATGTCGATCACACATCCCACACGCAAGACCCCTCACGTTGCGCTCGTTGTTGGGGCAGTCACAGGCTATGCGGTCGCGCTCGTGATCGAATATGGAGAAGCGTGGTTCGGCGGTGTGCCGGTCGGTGGCGTGCTTCTCAACATGGCGGTCTTTGGCGCGGTGATCGCCTACGTGATGCAGATGGCGGCATACTGGCGCATTAAATCGATGACCCAGCTCGCGCGTCCCTACTTGAGTCCACTTGGAAGAACGGGCGCCGCCGTCGCAGGTGGGATCGCTGCCCTGACGCTGATCTTTCTGTTTATCAATCCGGACTACCGCCCTGGTGTTTATGGCGTTGCGGGATGGTTTTCACTTTCACTTGTCTACTTCGCACTCTACGCCCGGCACCGCATCACCCTTTCACCGGAAGAAGAGTTTGCGATGGAGGCGCGGCGAAGCCAGGTCTCGTGAACAGAAGCAAAGGCTCATGAATCCCGGTCGCATCGGAACCCATTTGGGCAACCGTGAGGTGTGGAAGAGTGGATGGCAAGGAGGCGCGCCCGTGAAGCCAACCGAATCGTACGAAGTTCTGATGCGATTGATGGGCGAGCGACAGCGCAAGGTCCCCAAGAGCACGCAGATCCATGCGAGCGTGAGAGAGCGCTGGGAGGCGGCGATGCGCAAAAAGTATCGCCCGCAAACTTGAAGAAGTTTGTTAAAAAGCATGACTGGCCAACCTGTGGAAAGACTGACCGTGGCGATCGCGTAACGTCTGCCACCCAACAATGAGAAACATCGTGGAGTAAATGAATATGTCGGAGCGCTTCGTCGGCAAGACGGTGATCGTGACAGGTGCGGCAGGGGGGATCGGGCTGGCGGCGGTCGAGCGCTTCGCGAGCGAAGGCGCACAGATCGTCGCGGTGGACTTGAAACAGAGCCCGCTAGAGGACGCGCTGGCGCTCGCAAAGACTGCCGGTGTTGACGCCATCGCGGTTGGAGCCGATGTTTCTGACGCGGCTGACGTGCGGCGCTACATCGGCGAAGCGGTCTCGCGCTTCGGCGGCGTCGACGGCTTGTTCAATAATGCGGGGATCGAAGGGGCGGTGGCTCCCATCGAAGAATATCCCGACGATGTTTTTGACAAGGTCATGTCCGTCAATGTGAAGGGCGTCTTCCTTGGCATGAAGCACATCGCACCCGTGCTGCGAAACCGAGGTGGCGGAGCGATCGTGAACACGTCGTCCGTCGCAGGGCTCACGGGCAACGCTGTCATTTCGGCCTACGTGGCGAGCAAGCATGCGGTGATCGGCTTGACGCGTTGTGGCGCGCAGGCGTACGCGGCCGAAGGCATTCGTGTGAACGCGGTCTGCCCGTCTCCGATCGACACGCGAATGATGCGTTCGCTCGAAGAGGGTTTGCGCGCAAACATGGACGATGCGGAGGAACCCGTTGATGTGGTGGCCGCCATGCAGGCGTCGATCCCGGCCGGTCGCTACGGAACGCCGGCTGAGGTCGCAGCGTTGGTCGCGTTCTTGATGAGCGATGAAGCGTCGTTCATGAACGGCGGCGTCCACACGATCGATGGCGGCATGACGTCAGCTTGAACGATTTCGTTCTGCGGAGCGATCGATTGGCGCGGGGTTACAAGGCGATCAATAAGTAAACGACCGCTATCGCCAATTGCATTGCAGCGTAGGGGACCGCACGCTTGACGAAGTCTGCGAACGAAAGTGCGATTTTGTTTTTGTGGATGATCGTGACGGCGACGAGGGTCGAGGCGGAGCCGATCGGGGTGATGTTGCCCCCGAGGTTGGCGCCAAAGATGACGGCCCACCAGTAGGGCGAGTCCCCGCTCAGTTCGAGTCCAGCCAAGATCTTCGCCAGCATTGCGGCGAGCGGGATGTTGTCTGTCACGCTGCTCGCTACCGCGCTTGCGACGAGCAGCGCGCTGGGCCCGGCGGTTTCGCCAAGACTCAAGATCGGTTCGAGACCCAGGCCGATCAAGTGAAGGACCTGCGCGTGCTCCATCACGTTAATGACGATGAAGAGTGCGGCAAAGAAGGCAAGCAGGTCCCAGTCTATTTCCCGGTAGAAGCGGTCGGCCGTCGCCTTGTGTTGCACGAGTGCCACGATCGCGAACGAAAGCGCGACGTACCCCATGCCGAGATCGTTGAGCAGGGTGTCTGGGATCGAGGCCGAGGCAATGACGGCGATGAACAACACGAGCGTGGCCCCACCAAACCAGAATTGAAAGTTGGATGAAATGCCGTCGTTCTCGTCGAAGCCCGCGACGAGTCGCGCCGCGTCTTCAACTTCGGCGTCGCCCGAAAGCCGGTGAATCCCGAAGAGCTTCGCCCCCAACGCAACCGTGATGGCGGTCGTCACGACGACATAAGGGGCCGCTGTCACAAAGAAGCTCGCGAAACTGATCCCGGCCGCATTGCCCACGATGATGTTCGGGACCGAGCTGATCAAGGTAAGCAGGCCACCGACGTTCGTGAGGAAGCCTTCGATCAACAAGAACCCCAGAAGCTTGTCCGAAATGCCAAGTCTGCGCAGCGAGACACCGGTGAGCGAACCCACGATGATCATCGCGGTGACGTTGTTCAGGACCGCGGAAAACACCACCGTCATACAGCCGTACGCGATCAGCAAAATGAGGGGGTCGCCCTTCGAGGCTTTGGTGAGGCGCAGCGCGATCCAGGTGAAGAGCCCCGACTTTGCCGTGACATCGACAAAGAGCGAAGAGCCAAGGATGATCGATATCACCCCCCAGTCGATCGCCGGGATGTATACGGGCAGATGGATGTCTGCATCGCCTATGTGAATGTCCATCGCAGAAAATGGAAGTAGGCCGAAGAGACCGCCGAGCAAGAGCGTTGCAACGGCAAAGACGCCGACGATCACCGACTTCTTTGCATGGAGTTTCTCTTCGAACGCGAGACAAAGGATCATCGCGACCAGGAGCGCCGCGAAGAAGATGCTGGTGCCGAGGGCGACTTCGTGCCCGCCCCCATGCGCTGTGGCGAGGGCCGCGTCGTTTACTTGTTGCACGCCCGGATTCTCCATCAAAGCAAAAGCAACGGGATGCCCCGCAGTTCGACTGCGAGAGGGTAAGCCTGGCCGTGCATCGCGAGCTGGTCGCCATCCATGGTGTTCATGACAAGCAGATTGATTTCGTGCTCTTCGATGAGGCCCCGGTACGCAGAGATGCGATCCCCCATATACACGAGCGTTTCAATGTTGGCTTCGACGCCCGCCGCAGCTGCAACTTCTCGACATGACGCGATGTAGTCCCGGGGTTCTTTCAACAACTGTGCTTCGACGAGTTCGCGCGCGTCTTCGGTTTCGATTTCGGGGACCTTCTCGACTGCCGCGATGAAGTGATTGAACTGGAGTCGGCTTTCGATGTGGGTAAGCCAGCAAGTTTCGCCCGCTGCCGTAAACCGCAAGGCAAAATTAACGAGCCGCGCGTCGCCCAAAATGTGATCGGTGATCGCCATGACGCGTTTGGTGTTCGCAAAGGCATGGGGGAGGGCGCGGTCTGCATCCGGGTGAGGGAGGACGAGGACCGGGTAATGCGTCGCCTGGGTGAGCACGTCGAGGTACTCGCCCAGACTGTGCGGCCACTGCCATGCGTGAGAATGCAAGTGACGATAGGTGACGATGAGGTCTGGCTGCGCCCGTTCGACGACTTCGAGCAGCGCACCGACAGAATTAAAATCACCGCCGCCGACGTGCTGCCATTCAACGTTCTCGCCAAGCACGGACAAAAACGAAAGCGCCTGGTCGATCAGGCCCGTTGCGGCTTCGTCAGCGAGATCAGTTACGAACAGGAGGCGGCGAACGTCAATAGAACTGTGGGTGTGGACGGGTTTGTCCGCGGCTTTGAACACAGACTCGAAGGTGTTGAGGTTGGTCATCAACCTGGGAGCCTACCGAAGATGGCTGCGCGGCGGGACGGAACCGAGGAAGCGCAATCGCTTACGTTGCGGGCGTTTGCATTTCGACGCGGAGAGGTTTGCGCTGATCGTCGAAGACGAGTTTCCATTCCGGTATGCGAAGGGCGGCGAGACAGCCGTTGAATTCGACGCCGTGGCGAGGGTCGGGGCGGTTCATCAAGTTCTTCGAGTAGGCCCCGCCGCCTCGTTCCGCGAACCGCAGTCCGACCGAGTAGTCGATGCACATCACTCGGCGCTTCGGGCCCAGCGGTTGTTCGGGGGGCGTAGACCCGAAGACGTCGGATTCACGGAGTTCGGCCAACGGCAGTGGGTCCGCGAAGTAGCGGCGCCAGTAGTGACCGATGACAACCGGCGGCCCGTCGTATTCCCCCCACCACGGCACCCGTCGTACCATGCGCCACTTGCCGGAAGCAAAGAAACTCTCGCCCGCGGCGCGTTCCATGCCGGAGGTCGCGACCTTGACCGCGTTCCCCATCTGGTTTGCTTCGTCGAACGCCGCAAGTTCGGGGAAGAAGTCCACTTTTTGTGCGGGGTTCTTCAGGATTGCTGACGTGAGTCCCCGCTCGCGCCACAGGGTTCGAAGGCTTTCGCCCATTGTCTTGAGCCTGGGACGCAATGCTTGCTCTTCTTCGTCGAACGCGTCGATGACACTTGATGCCCCTCGCAATTTTTCAACGGAGGGTTCGTGCCAGCAGGCGTGGATGATCCGTAGATCTTCGCGTTCGAATGCACCCGGTAGGCTGCGAAGAAATGGTAGAAATGTCCGCGCCTTTTCGTCGGCGTCGACCACGACGCTGTTGTAGCCGGCTTCCTCGCGTCCGTACCACCAGCCTTCTCCCGAGCGATTTTGATCCGCTTGGTCCCGGACGGCATTGAGTTCGTGGTTGCCCGTGATGCACTGGGCGTTGCCGGAATCCACCAAGCGCTTGACTGCGCGAAGGACGCCCGGGCTGTCGGGGCCTCGGTCGATCAAGTCACCGACGAACACGAGCTTGCGCTGCTGCGCGTGTCGGCCGTCGTGGTCGTAGCCGAGTTTCTTTAACAGGGACACGAGCGCACCGAGTTCCCCGTGGATGTCACCGATGATGTCGATCGGGGTCTCGGGAATCGTTGCGATACAAGAGGACGGCAGGGCGAACCTTCTGGGCTGTTGTTGCGGGGGATCCAGCGAGATCGGAGTCTAGCAGGCTGCGGAAAAACCCCGGACCGAGCAGCGCAGTTCCACTGCCGATGTTTCCGACTTCGGCCCGGAGCCTGTAGGTCGTGTTGGGTTCCAGGCACCGGGGTGAGTGTCTGTTCGACTCCGACCACAGCACTTCCCGCCTACACCGGCGGCCATGCGTGAGGTGTTCTAGGCGCATGGGTTCTCTTTGGGCGCGAGCCGAATGGACCGTTGGGTGCGAGATGTTCCCAGCATCCGCGCTCCTTCGAGAGCGGTCGATCACTCGTATTGAGGACACGTTTGGCAGCGGGAAAGTTTTATCCAAAATTTCCGTTATCTTGGCTGAATGTCGGACATTGCGTCTCTATTGATCGAACGCGCTCAGGCTCTCGTACCCCTGCTCGCCGAGCACGCAGCGGAAGCTGAGCGCCAACGCAAACCTCACGACGACGTGATTGCTGCACTTGAAGAAGCCGAAATTTTCAAGCTTATGGTGCCCGCTGAGCACGGTGGCTTCGGCTTGGATCTCGACACGTTTCTTGAAGTGGGGCTCACACTCGCCGAAGGCGACGCGTCAATGGCCTGGGTGACGACCTTCTACATCGAGCATTGCTGGATGTTCTGCCACTTTCCAGAAGCGACGCAGAAACAAATCTTCGCCGAGCGTAGCTATGCGTTGGCGCCGGCTGTCATCGCACCAAACGGAACCGCAGAGCCTGTGGACGGCGGCTTTCGCTTGAACGGTCGTTGGCAATGGGGCACCGGGGCCATGCACGCGCACTGGATCATCGTGGGGGCTCGCGTGCTTCGTGAAGACGACGCCCTGGATTTTCGATTTCTCGTGATGCCGCCCGAAGACGTCACGATCGATGACACCTGGTACGTCGACGGCATGCAGGGCACCGGGAGCAATGACATCGTGATTAAAGATCTCTTCGTTCCCGAAACGCATTCGACATCGATGATGGACATGCTCTCGGGGAAAGGGCACGGCGCGAAACTTTATTCCGGGCCGCTCTACAGCACTCCAATGATTCCCATCTTGGCGCTTGCGGCTTCGATGCCCGCAGTAGGGCAAGCACGCGCCGCAGTGAAGCGCTTTCGAGACACGATGCAGGAACGCATCTTGTACGGCAGCGCGGACAAGCAGGCAGACAAACCCGCGGCGCAGATCCGTCTCGCCCGCGCGGACATCGAAGCAAAACAAGCCGAACTCTTGTTGCGTGACGTCGTGCGAGAAGTCATGGAACTTCGAACGGACGCGACTGTCGACGACCGAGCGCGATGGGTCGCGTCATTCGCATACGCGGTCGATCAGAGCAAGCGTGTCTTGCAGTCGATCGCAGAGGCGAGTGGGGCGCATGCGCACTTTCAATCGCACCCGTTGCAACGGGCCGTGCGGGACGTCAACACGATGGCGTGCCACGTGGTGTTCGATCTCGATCAGAACCTGGAGCGGCTAGGCAAGGCGATGCTCGGCCAAGAACCCAAAGGGCTCTTGTAGCTGTCGCTACAACTTGGCAGTCGGAAACGGGCCCTTGGCGTCGCGAGGAATGATGCCTTCCTTGAGGGCGACCGGCTCCTTGAACGACACGATGTATACGACGCGACCCACGACTGCGCCTTCGGCGTGCCAGGCGCCCTTGGGAATCACCATGCGGTCGCCCGCTTCGACCGGGATATGCTCGCCGTCTTCGTCGACCATGTAGGTCTCACCTTCGACCACATAGCCGATCACGTCGTGGTCGTGTCGGTGAATGGGGAGTTCAGGCGATGCACCCGAAACGAACGTGTGCGGCCAGTAACCTGTCTGCTGGATGTCTTGCATCGCACCGGCGCGGTCGCTGAAGTGACCTTTGTCGATCGTCATCTTCGCCATTTGTGCCTCCTGCCCGAGTCGTTTGACAGTACAATAGCCCGGCGTCGCCACCTGATGTGACGTTCTTCCGCTGGAGTTTGATGATGATCCGCATCGTACTGATCGCGCTTGTGCTGGGGCTCACGGATCTCGCGATGGCGGCGGACGAACCTGTCGGTGAAGACGGCGGCAGCGAAGCGTCGACCGGCGAAGCTGAGCCCTTCGAGCCCTCAAAATATGGCTCGCTGGGGCTGGCGATCGGCGTCGATCAATTCAGCCGCTTCGATCCAGTTGACCTCAATGGATCCAATCGCATCAAGCTGGATGCCAACGAGGGCATTGGTTTGGACTTGGCGTTCGGTTACCGCTGGCACCGCAACGCTTCGGTCGAAGCGCACTTCGTCTATATGCAGGGGCTCGACGACAATAGGAAGAAGGCCGAAGTCGAATATGAAGCCTTCACTGCAAACTTGAAGGTTTACCCGGTCACAGGTCAGATCGAGCCGTACGCTTTTGCTGGGATGGGTGTGGGTCGCTTTCAGGTGGAGGCGGCGCGCGCAAAAGATTCACAGTGGGGCAACGTGTTTCGCCTCGGCGCGGGGGTAGATCTGCACTACACCGAAACGCTCGCCGTGTCCGTCGGGGGGGCTTATCTCTTTACCCGAGGCGATGTAGACGGCCGCGACATGCTCGAGTTCAAACTCGGTCTAACAAGCCGGTTCTGGTAGCGTACCCCGGCCCCCGGGCGTCCCCGGCGCCGGCATTCACCGCGCTTCAAATTACGGAGTCCCCGATGCGCACTCGCGCCTTTTCACTGACTGCGCTCTCCTACGTTGTCGCTTTCGCCGCCGCCGCAATCACGGTTGCTGTGTTGTCGAGCGAGAGTCCCTTGGTCCGCGCCTTCTGGGCGGATGTCGTCGCAACCTGCGTGGTCTTCGGCTTCAGCTTCAAATTCAATAACTCGAGTTTTTACGACGCGTACTGGAGCGTCGCACCGGTCCCGATCGCGATCTACTGGATGCTGCTCCCCGAAGCCGCTGCAGCGGACGGTTTGCGGCAGCTGGTCGTCGCAACGTTGGTCACCGCATGGGCTTTGCGGCTTACCTACAACTGGGCGCGTGGCTGGACCGGGCTCGATCACGAAGACTGGCGTTATGTCGATCAACGCGAAAACACAGGCTCACTCTATTGGGGCGTAAGTTTCGTGGGTCTTCACATGATGCCGACTCTGCTCGTCTTCGCAGGATGCACCGCGCTATGGCCGGCGCTTGCGATCACGTTGCTATTTCGCTTTGTCAGTCTGAAGCTCATCGACGATCGGATGCTGGCGCGCCGTCCAGGCTACAGAGCGAGGATCGAAACGGTTCCGGCGCTCCTGCCGAGGCTGCGAAGAGGCGAGACCACAAATGCCTGAAACTGCAGGGTTTCAACTCGGAGACTTGAAGAATTCCCAAGACCCCTACGCGATCCTTGAAGCCGCGCGGGCGAAGAGCGGCGCGGTCTTTGATGCGGGCGGAAGCTGGTTGATTTTTGGCCACGCCGAAGGAACGGAAGTCTTGCGCAACTCGTCGACGCGTTCGGGCTTCATCGCCGACGGCTTTCGTCGGCGCTTGCCGGCGGGGGCTGCGCAAGACGAAATGGCGCATCGGATTAACTTTCTCGACCCTCCCGATCACACCCGGGTTCGCCGCCTCGTCGGAAAGGCTTTTACGCCGCGTCTGACCGCCAGCTTACGCCCCTTCGTGGAAACCATCGTTCGAGACTTGCTCGCGAAGTTTCCCGAAGACGAGCCCGTCGATTTTGTGCACGACTTCGCGCACGAAGTTCCGTCTCTCGTCATATCCGAGTTACTCGGTGTGCCCGTAAGGGATCGCGACCGCCTGACACAGTTGTCGGATCAGGTTTCGCGTTTGCTCGGTACCGACAACACCGAAGACGAGATGTCCAATGCGATCGTCGGTGCAGAAGAAATGCATGAGACACTTCGCGCGCTTCTTGCCGAACGGCGCGCGCAGCCCAAAGACGATTTGTTGAGCGCGCTGCTCGCCGCTGAAGACGAGCGCGAAAAGCTTTCGGAAACCGAACTGCTTTCGTTGGCCGCGACACTGTATTCAGCGGGTCATCGCACCACGCGCGACCTGTTCTCAAACGGACTCACCGCACTGCTCCCGCGCCCGGACTTCATCGCGGCGATCCAAGGCGGTGAACTCCCCGTCGCGGCGGTCGTCGAAGAGTTTCTTCGTTACGAAACGCCGACCCATATGATCGGACGCATGCTGACCGAACCGCTCGAAGTCGGGGGACACAAGATCGAGCCTGGGCAATACATTGGCGTGCTGCTTGCGGCGGCGAATCGAGACCCCGAAGCTTATGACCGCCCCAACGATTTCGACCCATGGCGATGGACCCGCAAGCCCGAGCCGCCGGCGCCGCTTTCATTTGCTCTCGGTGCCCATTTCTGTGTCGGGGCGAGCCTTGCTCGACTCGAAGTCGGTGTCATGCTCGAAATTCTGCTCCAAACATTTCCGAAAATTCGCTTGCACGACGCCGCATTGTCTTGGCACCACACCGGCGTCTTCCGAGGCGTTGATTCACTGCCGGTTATCTTGGGTCCGCGCAGCTAAGCGCATGGTCGTCGTGTGCTTATCTCGTATAGTCACCTGTAGTTGATTGAGATAGTTGATTGCGATAGTTGATTGAGATAGCTGATCGCGATCGTTGATTACGATCATTAATTACGCCGCGCGGAGCCCCCTTTCGTGCGCAAGGAGGTCCGATGGCACGCGAAGGCATTCGCGACAAAGTTTCGATCGTTGGGGTCGGGTGTTGTCAGTTCGGCGAGAACTGGGACCAAAGTCCTTCGGACATGATTGTTGACGCCGCTTACGAGGCCTACGCCGACGCGGGCATCGACGAACCCCAAAAACAGATCGAAGCGGTCTTTACCGGCAGCATCTATTCCAACGCCGGTCCCCATGAATGTGCGGACGCACTCAAGATGTTCGATAAACCGGTGAGCATGGTGTCGAACTACTGCGCAACCGGAACCGACGTGTTTCGCTATGGCGTCATGAGCATTGCGGCCGGCATGTACGACACGGTGTTGGTCGTCGGGTACGACAAGCCCAAAGACCGAGGCGTGTCCGGCCCAAGCGTGATGATGGACGGTGTGCGAGACCTGCCAAAAACTCCGGCGGGTTGGTTTTCACTTTGCGCCGCGACGTACTTTGAAAAGTACGGCGCCGGTCGGGAAGACCTTGCAAAGATCGCGGTCAAAAATCATCACAACGGGACGCTCGCTCCGAAAAGTTTTTTGAAGCGCGAAATTACGGTGGATGATGCACTGAACGCGCGCATGATCTCCTGGCCGTTTGGGCTCTACGACTGCGCGGCCCAGACAGACGGAGCAGCGGCGGTGGTGCTTACGCGTAGCGACTTGGCCCGTAGCTTCCGCGACGACGCCGTGAAGGTCAAGGCTGTAGGGATCCGGTCGGGTCCGAACCCACAAAAGGACCCGGGGAACGATTTTCTTTCCTGGAAGCCGAATGGCTGGGCGGCACGCGATGTCTACGAACAAGCTGGCATTACCGACCCGCGCAGTCAAATCGGTGTGGCGCAGGTACACGACTGCTTCTCGCTCACCGAATTGCTCGCCTACGAAGATCTGGGGTTTTGCGAAAAGGGCAGTGCAAAAGAACACATCGCCGCGGGGACGTTCGAATTGACCGGCGAGCTTCCGGTGAACACCGATGGCGGTCTCAAGACTTTCGGACACCCAACAGGTGCGACGGGTGTGCGCATGCTTTACGAAAACACGTTGCAGCTTCAAGGCCGCGCCGGTGCGCGCCAAGTCGCTGAACCCAAACTCGCGTTGTCCCACAACCTTGGCGGTCATCCGACCGTCTGTGGGATCGCGATCTTGGGGCGGGATTAATGTTGGAGTCCTTCATGAAGAGGGCGCGAACTCTTTCGCGGTTACCGGCTCCCTGAAGACTGGGCCGTGTTCCTGCCCGCCAAACCCGTCTGATCCTCGGCACACCACGAAACGATTCAACCACTAAACCACTAGACCGCGACGCCCCCACTGGTCAGCGGGCGAATTCTCCGCGAGACTCGTTTTCTACTTTTTGTCTTATTGAGTTCGAGGAGACCTCCCATGCCCGCAACCACACGACCGAGTCACTTTGGTGTGACGCTTCCGCAGATCAAACGAACTTGGCAAGAAGCGCGCGACACCGCGCTAGCGATCGACGCGCTGAAGTACGACTCGGTTTGGGTTTGCGACCACATGTACGGTGTTCCCAACCCCGCGCTACCGATCTTTGAAGCCTGGAGCCAGCTTGCCGCGATTGCGGCCATCACCGAGCACGTTGAACTCGGTACGTTGGTCACGCCGCCATTTTTTCGCAACGTGGGCGTCCTGGCAAAGCAGGTCGCGACGATCGACCACGTTTCTTCGGGGCGAACCATCATGGGTCTTGGAGCGGGATGGTTCCCGCCCGAGTTCGAAGCCTATGGCAATCCCTTTCCGACCCTCGGCCAGCGCATGCGGGGCCTCGACGAAACTGCGCAAGCACTGCGCGCACTTTGGACCGAACCGAGCGTCACGCTGGACGGCGAGCACGTTCATTTGAAGGACGCTGTCTGCGAACCCAAGCCCGTGCGTACGCCGCCGATTCTCATCGGGGGAACGGGCGAGAAGGTCTTGATGGGCATCGTCGCGCGACATGCTGACATCTGGAACAACATGGCGATCACGCAGGCACAGCTCGGCAACAAGGTCGAAGTCCTCGAGCGACGCTGCGGGGAAGAAGGGCGCGACTTCGGCACGCTCACAGTGAGTCAGCAGACCGTTGTGATTATCGAAGAAACCGAAGAAGCCGCGCGTGCATCCCTCGCGAAGGCGAGCAAAGTCTATGGGGGGCACATGGGTGCCGGCATCGAAGAGCACGGCATCTGGGGAACGCCCGACCGTGTCATCGAGTGCATCGAACGTCACCGCGCTCTGGGCTGCTCGAGCTTTGTGATCGAGTTCTTCGGACGAGATACAAAGGTGCCCGCAGAACTATTCGCGGAAACGGTGATGCCGCACTTTCGAGCCAACTAGGAGCCTGGCTCGTTGCGGTGACGATTCGCGATCGGAATCTGGCGCGTCTGGAGCTGTGTTCGCGGGTTGGGCACCGACGTAGAGCCGGTGTATGTCGTCAGACCATTTCGGACAGAAGAACGATTTTGAGCATAGGCGGTTTTAGTTTTGCCGAGGCCGCCCTTGCAGCCAGGTACTCCCTCTTCACTTTTCTTCATCGTGTACCGACTGCGGGGCCTTGTTCCAAATCCCCAAAGCCGAGATCACTCAAACATTCCCGGTTCGCGTGCTTACGCGGCCCAAATCGTGCTCTTCCCACAAAAAACAAAACCCACTCCAACCCTCTGAAGTGGGTAAACAATTTGGTGGTGGCCCGGAGTGGACTTGAACCACTGACACCTCGATTTTCAGTCGAGTGCTCTACCAACTGAGCTACCAGGCCACGCGGCGCGGACTCTAGCTATTCCCTGGGTAGGGGGCTAGCCGCTTCGATAATCTTGCCGTCGTCTTCAATTGCCCATTTCGGCACTTGAAAGGCAACTCCCTGCTAATGGCTGGTTTCTTCTTCGGTCGCCGGCAGCGAAGGGTTGATTCCTGATTCGTCGCGAGACGGCTCCTCGAAAGTCCGAGTCCCCTTCGCCATCACTCCGCGTTCGAGGAGTGCGCGCGTGAGCACGACGTTTTCGAGGGGGGTGTCTTTGCTTCCCCAGCGTCCGACCGTATCGGTTTCGATTTCCGTGATCCCATCGACGACTTCAATGCCCGAGATCACGCGACCGAAGGCGGTGTACTTCCCGTCGAGGTGGGGACTGTCTTGGTGGACAATGAAAAACTGGCTACCGGCGCTGCCGGGACGACCTCGATTCGCAAGGGACACGACGCCGCGGTCGTGATGGATCGGCTGGTATTCGTCTTCAACCGATAGGTCGCCCCAGTCTCCTTGGGTCGAGTCGGGACCGCGCTTGCGCGTGCTGGGGTCGCCACCCTGGATCATGAAGCCTTTGATGACCCGGTGGAAAAGCGTGTCGTCGTAAACGCCGCGGGTCACGCAGTCGACAAAGTGTGCCACGGTCGTCGGGGAGACTTGATCGTAGAGGCCGATGCGGACCGTTCCGCGGTCCGCGAATTCGAGGGCGACCACGTGACTCGGTTCGCCTGGCCAAGCGAAGGCGGCTGCTTGCTCGGCGAAACCGTCCACTTGATGGACCTGGTTTCGGCTCGACGGAGGGCCCTTTTCGTCGCACGCCACGGCGACCCACGAGCCCAGGATCGCCGCGAATGCGACGAGCCACAACCGCGCACGAGCGGGTGCGGGTTCAAGGTGCTGCTTCGCAATGTCGGAAGAATACTTCATGATTTCATGGTCTTGAGTTGTGGGCTCCGTACTCGGCTCGGTGCGGGCGTGGGTGTGATAATTTTGATCGCATGTCAAAACAACCGCACGCGCACGTCACTTCATCTTTGACCTCGCCTCTTTCTCATCGGCAGGGGTTGTTGAACTTTTCAGTCTATCGTGTGTTCGCGCCGGTAACGCGGTGGTTGTTTGTGGCAATGCTGCCCGCGCTGTTGCTCGCTCCCTACGCACAGGCGGCGAGTAAGACGCCCCAGCAGAGTCAACGCGGCATGGTGGTGACGTCCCAAGTCGACGCTGCCAACGTTGGACGCGAAATGCTCGCGAAGGGAGGCAACGCGGTTGACGCCGCGGTGGCGACGGCTTTTGCACTGAGTGTCACGCAACCGTTTTCGTCGGGTCTCGGTGGTGGCGCGTTCGTTTTGATTCGAACCGCAGACGGCGAAACGATCGCGATCGACGCGCGCGAAACGGCGCCCGCCAAAGCCCATCGCGATATGTATATAGAAGAAGGAGTGCCGAAGTTTGCGTCGCGGTCGGGACCACTCGCGGTTGCAACTCCGGGCCTCGTGCAGGGACTCGCGCTGGCACTTGATCGATGGGGGACCCTGCCGCTTGCGACTGTGATCGCACCGGCCATCAAACTCGCGAAGGACGGTTTCGAAATCGGCCCTTACCACGCGCGGATGGTTTCACGAATGCGCAAATACTTGGACGCCGAACGATTTCCAGAGACTGCACGCATTCAATTTAACGGGGGCGGGGCCGTCGAAGTCGGATGGCGTCTCGTCCAAAAAGATCTTGCAAAGACCATGAAGGCCATCGCGAAGAAAGGTCCCAAAGCGATGTACTCCGGTTCGGTCGGCAAGGCGATCGCGAGCGAGGTAGCAAAGCGGGGCGGCATCCTGACCCTCGCGGACCTCAAGGCCTACAAGCCTGTCTTGCGCGAAGCGGTTAGCGGCAACTATCGCGGCCTTGAAATTCATAGTTATCCGCCGCCTTCTTCGGGCGGGGTGGTTCTACTCGAAGTGCTGAACATCCTCGAGGGCTACGACCTGGCGCAACACGGTGCGGGCAGTAGCGCGAGCGTTCATCTGATCGGCGAAGCCATGAAGCTCGCCTTCGCGGACCGTGCGGCCTACATGGGGGACGCCGACTTCGTGGATGTGCCTGTTGCGAAGTTGATCTCAAAGGAATACGCGAAGAAGCAGCGCGCTCGCATCAATGCACCGAATGCCGATCGCGCCCTCGGCACCGGCTTCGACAAAGAGATGGCGATCACCGTCGAGGGCCCGGGCTTGCCGAACAATGATTCGGGAACTGCGCATTTGTCGGTCGTCGACGGAGCCGGCAACGCGGTCTCGATCACGAAGACGATCAACACCCCCTTTGGTTCGGGCATCACCGTCCCGGGTACCGGCGTCATCCTCAACAACGAGATGGACGACTTCGCGGTCGCGCCGGACACGCCGAACGCTTACGGGCTGGTCGACACGCGAGGCTCGAACGCGATCGCACCGCTAAAACGACCGCTTTCGAGCATGACGCCCACGATCGTCGTCAAAGACGGCAAGCCCATGATGGTGAGCGGCAGCCCCGGCGGACCGCGCATTATCACGACGACATTGCTCACGATCTTAAACGTGGTCGACTTCGGGATGAACGTCCAAGAAGCCGTGGCGGCGCCGCGCTTCCACCATCAGTGGGTTCCCGACAAGTTGTTCTTGGAACCAGAGTTTTCTAAAGACGTGGTGCGCGCCCTCGAAGCGAGAGGGCATACCGTAGACATCTCTGGTCGACGATGGTCATCCGCGCAGAGTATTGTGATCGACCCCGAAACGGGTCTCATCACTGGAGGCAGTGATCCGCGAGCCGATGGCGAAGCCGTTCCCTATTAGGTCGGCGTAGGCCGGGGCCTTATTGCTGTGCTTACGGTTGAACGAGCGCTTCGGTATAGGCGTCGAGAGTCACAATGCGGGTCGCCACACGCATGATGTCCTCTTGATCGACGGCTTCTACGCGCTCGGTGAACTGCTGACTGTGCAACGGGCCGAGGCCGTAGAGTCCATCGAGGGCCAGGTGTCCTGCGTGTCCCGAGTTCCGCTGCTGACCAATGACGTGGTTGCCCGTGAGGTTGCGCTTGGCGTGCTTCAACTCTTCAGCACCCGGCGGTTCGCTGAGTAACTTCGAAAGTTCTTCGAGCATGCCCGCGCGCGCCTCTTCGACTTTTTCGGGGGCCGTTGCGATATAGACGACGAAGAAACCCGGCGCGTAGCCTTCGACGCTCATCGCACTCACGGTATAAGCGAGGCTCTTCTTGTCGCGCAGCTCGAGGAACAACCTGCCGCTTTGCCCCGCGAGCAATTGGGAGATGACGTCGAGGGTGTAGCGGTCGTCGTCGAGAATGCTGAGGCCGCGAAAGCCCATCACGAGATGTGCCTGTGCCCGGTCTTTTTGCAATGAAGCCCGTCGGATCTCTTGGGGGATCGGATCTACGGTCGGGAGTTCGCCACCGAAGCTCTTGCCGGCCGGCAGCGCGCTTAGGCGGCGGGACAGGCCGGCCGCGATGGCGTCGGGGTCGACGTCTCCCGCGACGCCGATCGACAAGTTGTTCCCGACGATAAAGCGGTCCTGATGCGCGCGCAGATGTTCGAGGCTGAGATTCTTGATCGAGTCTCGTGTTCCGATCATTGGCAAGCGATAAGGATGCGCGTCGAAATGCGTGCGTGAGAAGAGGGCGAACGCCTGTTGGGAAAGTTGATCTTCCATTCGCTCGATCGTTGCGAGGGTTTCGCGTCTTTCCTTTTCGATCTCTTCGGGTGCGAGTGCGGGTTCGAGCATGATCTCGGCAAACAAGTCGAGGGAAGGTTCGAGTTGGTCGGTCGCAACGTCCAACGTGAGACCGAGACTGCTTCGTCCGCTAAAGCCATCGATCTCGGAGGCCATGTCTTCCATCGTGCGTGCAAGGTCGGCGGCCGAGCGTGATTCGGTTCCCCGGGTCCAAGCGGACGAGAGAAAATGCGAGATGCCGGCGTTGTCGGGCGTCTGCGCGAGAAGCCCACCGAAAAACGCGGCGCGTACTGCCACCACCGGTATGTCGTGCCGAGGTTTGACGAAGAGCTGGGCGCCATTGTCGAGGGTGTAGCTGACGACTTCGTCAGCCTTCTTTGAGCGTGCCTTGGTCTTCTTGGTTTTGCGCGCAGCACCTTTGGCCTTGCCGTCCGTGCGCCGTGGCACCGTCGATTCTTGTTTCGAGATCTCGATGCCCGCATTGACTGCCGCCAGCACGGACTTTTCGGTGAGCGAGCCGTTCGCGCTTTCGGGCAGCAACACGCCTGCGGTGAGTTGTTCTGGCGCGAGATACTTCTGTGCGACACGTTGCAAGTCTTCCGGCGTCGCGCGTTTGAGTGTCTCGAAGTAGGTGTCTTCGCTGCGCCAATCTCCACCGATGACATGAAAATTGCCAAGCTTGCTCGCGAGCCCCGAAACGCTTTCGCGTTCAAAGTGCTCACTCGCCAAGAAGTTGGCGCGGGCACGTTCGAGTTCTTCATTGCTCACCGGACGCGAACGAATGCGTTCGACCTCACGCAGGCTCGCTGCGATGGCCGCATGGGCCTTGCTCTGCTCAACGTCCATATTGATCGAAAAGACACCGGGGTCGAGCGGGGTATAGGACGAGCTGTCAATGCGGTCGGCGAGTCCTTCGTCTTCGCGTATCCGTCGCACCAGCCGACTCGATTCGCATTCGCCGAGGACGAAAGAAAGCAGGTCGAGGTAGGTGGCGTCTTCTTCGTGGAAGGCGGCGCTTGGCCAGGTGAGGTCGAGCTTGGTGCGTTCGAACTGGCGATGCAGAATTACACTGCGCATCGTTTTTTGTTTGGGCTCGCGCCGCCGTCCGCGTTGCTTCGTCCCCGCTTCCGCGTCCGCGAACTGCACTTTGATCTGCTTCGCGAGCTTTTTTGCATTGAAGTCGCCCGCGGCGACGATCACCATGTTGTCCGGGGTGTACCAGCTCTTCCAGAACGTCGTGACCTTCTTGCGGTTGAAGCTTGCAACACTTTCGGCGGGGCCCAAGATCGGCAGGCCGTAGCGATGCTTCTGGAAGTGCTCGCGAAACACAGCGTCACTCAAAACGTGTCCGGGAGAGTCTTCGCCCCGGCGAATTTCTTCGAGCACCACTTCGATCTCGCGGTCGATCTCAACCGGATCGAATGTTGAGTTGCGAACCGCGTCCACCAGCACGTCGAGCCCGGTGCCAAGTGCGTCGCTGGGAAGGGTTGCGTAATAGACCGTGACGTCGAAGGAGGTGTAGGCGTTGATGCGCCCGCCCGCGCCTTCGATTTCTCCGGCAACCTCGCCAACTCCGCGGCGGTCCGTGCCCTTGAAAAGCATGTGCTCGTGAAAGTGCGCGAGCCCAGCTTCGTTTGCGCGCTCGTCCGCGCTCCCGACTTTGGCCCAGATCTGCAAGTCGACGACCGGGGCAAAATGGCTTTCGCGCAACAGAAGCGTCAAGCCGTTGGGCAGGACTTCGTGATGTACGCTCTGTTCAAGCGGAGTCAGCGCGGCTTTTGAGCGCTTTCTTCGGGGGCTGCGGGTCGTCGTCTGCACGGTGGATGTTGCACTAGATCCAATAATCGAAGAGTGATTGCCAAACGTGCTGAACGGGCCCGAAAACATCGTCATAGGGGCCGAACGTAACCAACGGGTGGGACGGATGCCTGCTTCTTTTACGGGTGACCCGGTGTGGCACCGGGCAACGAAACGATCGTTTGAAACAAAAGGTGCGGAAACCGCGTGACCTCTTCCGACTCGCAGACGCAAAAAATTCGTAAAATCCCTTCGGGCGCAACCGACGCCGACCACGGTGTTGGCGTCTACGTCCATATCCCATTTTGCGAGCGCGTTTGTCCGTATTGCGATTTCGCGGTGGTCGCGGCGCGGCAGATCGATCCTGGGGTTGAGGAGCGGTATGTCGACGCGCTGCTTCGCGAGCTCGAAACGCGAAGGCACGTCTTTGCGGACCGGCAGCTTGCGACGGTGTACTTCGGGGGCGGGACGCCGTCTTTATTTAGCCCAGACTCATTGGGTCGAATCGTCGCCGCCGCGCGCGCTGCCTTTGCGAGCGGGGCTGAGCCTGGCGAAGTGACCCTGGAGATGAACCCCAGTACGACCGAGCGCGCTCGGCTCGCCGCTTTTCGTTCGGTCGGGATCAACCGGCTTTCGATGGGGATCCAGAGCTTCGACGACACCACCCTCAAAAAACTTGGGCGTGCCCACAAGGCTCACGAGAGTCACGCAATGATCGAAGCCGCTCGTTCGGCGGGTTTCGAAAACCTCTCCCTCGACCTCATTCTTGCTTGCCCCGGGCAGACCTTTGCGAGTTTTGAACGGGACCTCGACGCTGCGCTCGCGCATTCCCCGGAACATCTTTCCGTCTACGAACTCACGATCGAAAGTGGGACTCCCTTTGCGCTTGCAAATGAACGCGGCCAACTCGACCGTCCCGACGAGGACCTAGCCTCAGAAATGCTCGAACACACCGTTCTGTCTGGTGCTGCGGCAGGTGTCGAACGCTACGAAGTCTCAAACTTTGCGAAGCCCGGTTTCGAATCGGTCCATAACCGCCGCTACTGGGCGCGTAGCCCGGTGTTGGGCCTCGGCATGGGAGCGTGGTCGGCAGAAGTGCGCGGCGGCGACATGCCATACGGGGGTCGCCTCATGAATCCGCGCGATCTGCTCAGCTATCTCGCCGCAATCGAGGAAGAGGAGAGCGACTTCCGTGTGATCGACTGCCTAAACGAAGAACAGGCACGAGGTGAGGCCGTATTTCTCGGTCTTCGTACCCGAAAAGGACTCAACGCTCGGGCGTTCGAAACGGAGTTTGGCAGCCCACCTCGAACGTTCTATGCGGAGCAGATCGAGCGCCTCATGGCCCAGGGGCTCATGACCGAAACGAATGACGGAGGCCTGTGTCTGACGGATCGAGGCGTGCTCCTGTCCGACACCGTCTTCACTGATTTTGTATGATCGCGTCATCGCTAGACCGGCTGCTCGGATTTGAGTCGGCCTAGACGGGGCAACTAAGGCCGCAGGTCAATCAAGGGATACAGACGTGTCCGAAGATCTGAATACATTGAGTTCCAACCTGCTCGGAGATCGCCAGGCGCGGGTTCTTCGTGCTGTCGTCGCCGCTTATGTTGGCGGTGCGGCGCCGGTGGGTTCCTCGACAATTTCAAACTTGTTGGCCACACCACTTTCGAGCGCGAGCATTCGCAACACCATGAGCGAGCTCGCGGCATTTGGGTTGATCGAAAAGCCGCACTCGTCTGCCGGCCGAATTCCCACCGAAATGGGACTCCGGTTGTTCGTGGACCATCTGCTCCAGCCCAGGGAAGTTGCAGCGGAGCAACGTCGCCAACTGCACCACAGCTTTGGCAACACCGACATCGACGGTGCCATGCATGCGGTGTCCCAGTTTCTGTCCGACAACACGCGTCAACTTGGGTTTGTTCTGATGCCCAGGCTCGAACGCGTGCGGTTGCAGCACATCTCTTTTATTCGACTTTCAACGGAACGTTTGCTCGTTGTCCTCGTTACCCGGTCTGGTCGCACATTTCACCGCGAAATGGACGACCGGGAGAGCGGGGCACAGCTCGAACTCGACCGCATTGCAACGCTTTTGAATCAGCGAATTGCGGGGCGAACACTTACTGAAGTGCGTGAGGCGATGGCCGAAGAAGCGCTTGGCTTGCGCAACCAAGCTGGGAGCCTGCTCGCAAGAGCGGTGAATCTCGGCCAGCGCGGGCTCGAACTGGCCGGCGACGTAGCAGAACCCATGGATCTTGTGGTTGCAACTCGACTCGCACTGCTCGATCAACCTGAATTCAACGACACCGAACGCTTGCGCGATTTATTCGCCGCGATGGAAGACAACGAGAGGCTCATGTCGCTGATGGGTGGGTTGCTTGAAAGTGATCGGCCGAGTGTCGCGATCGGCGACGAACTCGAGGCACCGGGGTTGCGGCATTGTGCCCTAGTCTCTGCGCCGTATCGGGCCCATGATGTCGATATCGGTGCGCAGGGCCTTGTAGGTGTCATCGGTCCGAGTCGGATGGATTACCCACGTATTATTCCGTTGGTGAGTTATTGCTCTCAACTGGTGGCCGAAAAATTCAATGAGAACGCGACTAACGAAGAGATGAACCGTTGATTGAGATTGAGAACGACGAAGCAAAAGATTCAGAAACGATCGGCACCGAAGAAGAAGGCCTCGAAAGCATCCAGGCGGGCGACGAGCTCGAAGCCGCGTTACGCGAAGCCGAGGAGGCGGTAGACCAACGCGCTGCCGACCGTGCTGCAGGCCCGATTGATGCCGAGGATGGAAACAGCGCCGACAAAATGACGATTGAGCTGCTTTCTCAGGAATTGCAGAGCCTGAAAGCCGATTACGACACGGCACTTGCCGCGAAAGTCGAGGAAGACGACAAGCTGCTTCGCCTGACAGCAGAATTCGAGAACTTCCGGCGCCGCACCCTCAAAGAGAAGCAGGACACCTTCAAGTACGGCCACCAGAATCTCGTCAAGGATCTCCTGGCTACGGTCGATAACTTGGAACGAGCCGTCGTGCACGTTGAGGGAAATAAGGACGGGGACTTCCAGAGTTTGTTGCAGGGCGTTGAGCTTGTGCAGCGAGAGCTTTTGGGTGTTTTGACCAAGCACGGCGTTGAAAATATCGAGGCGGAAGGGCAACTATTCGATCCGAACGTGCATGAGGCCATGGCACAAATTCCCAGTCCCGACCATCCCGAAAACACAGTGATTGAAGTACTACAAACGGGTTACATGCTGCGCGATCGCATGCTTCGCCCAGCCAGAGTGGTGTTTTCCAAAGCCGCAGACGAAGGCACGGAGCAGCAAGGCAGTACAGAAGTTGAGCAAGGTGAGACTCCCGGAGACGGCGAGTCGTAGCGTTTGGGGCGAGTCAACACTTCCCCGAGCCATAAGGGGAGTCGTTGATGGGCAAGGTCATCGGGATCGATCTCGGTACCACCAACTCGTGTGTTTCAGTGATGGTTGGGGGTACGGTTGAAGTCATCGCCAACGCCGAGGGCTCTCGTACAACGCCTTCGATGGTCGCCTACACGGGCGCGGGTGAAAAGCTCGTCGGTCAGATCGCCAAGCGTCAAGCCGTGACCAACCCCGAACGAACCATTTTCGCCTGCAAGCGCTTGATCGGACGCACGATGACGTGCCCCGAAGTCGAGAGCTTCGCAAAGGTGGCGCCGTTTCCGATCGTCGCGGCTGAGAACGATGACGCGTGGGTCGACGTTGCCGACAGCCATCGATCACCCCAAGAGATATCGGCGTTGATTCTCGCCAAGATGAAAGACACCGCGTCTGAATACATCGGCGAACCCGTGACCGACGCTGTTGTGACCGTTCCGGCGTACTTCAACGACGCGCAGCGCCAGGCAACGAAAGAAGCCGGCACCATCGCGGGGCTCAACGTTCAGCGCATCATCAACGAGCCCACCGCGGCGGCACTCGCTTACGGGTTGAAGGACGACGACAACAAGAAGATCGTGGTGTTCGACCTCGGCGGCGGCACCTTCGATGTCTCGGTTCTCGAAATTGGTGACGGCGTATTCGAAGTGAAGAGCACCCACGGCGACACGTTCCTCGGCGGTGAGGACTTCGACAATCAGATCGTCGGTCACTTGGCGAAGCTCTTCGAAGACGAAAACGGCATCGACCTTTCGAATGATTCGATGGCGCTCCAGAGACTCAAAGAAGCTGCGGAGCGTGCCAAGCACGAACTTTCGTCCGCGGAAGAGACGGACATCAACTTGCCCTTCATCAGCGCAACGGATGACGGGCCGAAGCATCTCGCGCTGTCGCTTTCGCGCGCGTCCCTCGAAGAATTGATTTCTGAGTTCATTGACCGTCTCGAGGCTCCTTGCGTGACGGCACTCGAAGATGCGGGATTCACGACGGCCGACATCGACGACGTGATCCTGGTTGGCGGCATGACGCGCATGCCGCGGGTACAGGCGAAGGTTGAAGAAATTTTTGGTCGCGCGCCGAACAAGACCGTGAACCCTGACGAAGTCGTTGCGGTTGGCGCCGCGATTCAAGGTGCGGTGCTCAACGGCGAAGTCGAAGACGTGTTGCTCCTTGATGTCACGCCTCTTTCGTTAGGTGTCGAAACCCAGGGCGGCGTCTCCACCAAGATCATCGAGAAAAATACAACGATCCCGACGACGAAGAGCCAGGTCTTCTCGACCACCGAAGACAACCAGGACGTCGTACGGATTCACGTGCTCCAGGGCGAGCGCGACATGGCGTCAGACAACATGAGCCTCGGCCGATTCGAGTTGCTCGGGATTCCACCGGTACCCCGCGGTGTTCCGCAGATTGAAGTGACCTTCGCGATCGACACCGATGGTGTGACGAGCGTGGGGGCAAAGGATCTCGGTACGGGCAAGTCACAGGGCATCCGCGTCATGGCCCAGAGTGGCTTGAGCGAAGAGCAGGTTAAGGCCCTCGTGTCTGAGGCGGAAGAACATGCGGACGACGATCGCAATCGTCGTGGCCTGATCGAGCTCAAGAACAAGGCGACGGGTCTTGTGTACTCGACTGAGCGCACCCTCGACGAATTCGGTGCCGACATCACTTCCGACGACTCCGAGGCCGTTCGCAAAGCGGTTGAGAACACGTCCGAGCTGATTGCGTCGGGTGACTACGAAGTCCTCAAGGAGTCCGTCGAGGCGCTCTCGATCCTTTCATACGGCATGACCGAAAAGCTCTACGCCGCGTTGGGTGGAGACGACGATGGCTCCCCCCCGCCCGCCGCCGCGATCGAGATCACGGATGAGGAAATCGAGTCCGAGGACGACGCCGAATAATCGGCCGAAAGCTCAGGTTCCTCCGGCAGTCGCCTTGCGCGATCAGTCCATGTGTCTAGAGTCCGACGCCGTGTCCCGCCGCTTGGTGGATGTGCACATGCAACTATTTTTCTGAAATGATTCCGAAGGCTTAGGGCGACGTTGTGAGCAAGCGCGACTACTACGAAATACTCGGGGTGGACCGACAGGTCTCCGAGGGCGACCTGAAAAAGTCCTATCGCAAGCTCGCGATGGAATTTCACCCGGACCGAAATCCGGGTGACTCCGTGGCCGAGGACAAGTTCAAGGTACTTTCTGAAGCCTACGCGGTGCTCTCGGACGCTCAGAAGCGCCAGGCCTACGACCAGTACGGGCACGCCGGCGTTTCGGGTGCGGGAGGCGCCCAAGACTTCGGCGATCTCGGTGGCTTCGCGGACATCTTCGGTGATCTATTCGGAGACATGTTCGGCGGGAGCCGCGGCGGTCGAGGTCGTGGACAGCGTGGTGCCGATCTTCGTTACAACCTCGAAATCGATCTCGACGATGTCCTGAACGGTACGAAGCCCAGTCTCGACATCCCCAAAACGAAAGCGTGCGACACATGCGAGGGGTCGGGCGCGCGTCCCGGGACGAGCAGGAAGCGTTGCGGACGCTGTGAGGGTCGGGGTCAGCTCGCCTTCCAGCAGGGCTTCTTTCGTGTGAACCGTCCGTGCGACGCTTGCCACGGTGCGGGCGAAGTCATCGAAGAACATTGTCGCGACTGCCGAGGGGCGGGTCGCGTCGAAACCGTGCAGTCGATTCAGGTCTCGGTCCCACCCGGCGTCGAGGAAGGCTCGCGCTTGCGGCTAACGGGAGAAGGCGAGGCAGGGCTCTCGGGCGGAGGCCCAGGCGACCTCTATGTCGTGCTCAGCATCAAGGCTCATCCACTGTTCGAACGCGAGGGCACCGACCTTCACTGCGAAATCCCGGTTCCTTTTGTCACCGCGGCGCTCGGTGGTGAAATTGAAGTTCCGACCCTCGAAGGGAAGGTCAAAACCAGCATTCCCGAGGGCACGCAATCGGGAAAAATGTTGCGATTGCGCGGCAAGGGGCTCCCACCCCTCGAACCCCGTCTATCCACAGAGCAGCTCAAGAAGATGCGCGGCAATTTTTACGCTCGCATCTTTGTCGAAGTTCCCTCCAAGCTCAATGAGCGCCAGCGTGCATTGCTAGAGCAGTTTGCAGCCGAAAGTGGAACTGAGGTGTCGCCCGCGACATCGGGTTTCCTGGACCGATTGAAGGACTTCTTCGATTGATTTGTCGCTTTCCGCGACATTGAGCCCAGTTTTCGCCGCGCGTTGGCAGCAAGTAGTGTCGGCCACTGCACGATGCTGCCCAGCTTCGGTTTTCCCCACACTGTGCGACGCCCCTGAACTACACCCCTGAAAACAGCCGCGGCGATTTTGTAAAACTCGACCCATTCGGACCATTGCCGCCGGCGGTCGCGAATGCGACGGTTCGCCCGAGGCAACGCCTCTAATCACCTTTCGCGAACATTGATGCCAAGTGGGGAAACCAGCGCCATGAAATTCAACCGAGCGAGCAAACCCAACCGGCTCGCTCTGATTGCGACTGCGTGCCTTGCCTGGTTCGCACTTTCTTGTGCCGGGACTTCGCGCGAGGCCAACGACGCGGAAAGCAAGCAGTACCAGGTGGCGGCTCAAGTAGCGAAGCAAGACGCGGAAGAGGGCAAGCGACTCTTTATGGAGTTCCTCGATCAAAACCCGACGAGCCCACTCGCCGATGACGCCGCGGCGCAGCTCGCCGACCTTTCGCTTCAGGGTGCAGATGAGCAGGGCGCAGCCGGCTGGTTGCAATTGATCGTGCGCGACTACCCGGATGAGGCCAACGCCGATCGCGCCAGGGTATTGCTCGCGGGAATGGAAGCGCGCAACGGTCGTGTCGTCGAAGCGCGCCGACTCCTCACGAAGGTTCGTTTCGAAAGACTGAATCCCGCAGAGGCGCGGCTCGCCTATCGGTTGTTCGCGGGCTTGAGCGACGACCCCGTTGATCGATTGAACTGGCAAGTGCGAGAGCGTTTCGCCGTGGTCGAAGAGCTCAAGAACGCCGACTACGAATCCCCGGTGTTGGGCGGCGGGCTCGAAGATCTAGAGCGCGAGATCATCACCTTGGTCGACAGTTTTGCGGATGAAGACCTGAACCGCGCGTCGCGTTTATTGCGCCGAGACCTTCCGGCCGGGCGAATCCTATTGCTTCTGTCCCGTCGCGCTTTGCAACGGGGTGACTTTGAAGCGGCGAACAACTACTTCGAGCGCGCTGATGGACACGATTTTATGTCCTCGGACAAAGCGTTGTTCGACGAAGTCGTGCTGGCACTCGAACTGCGAGAACGCATCGTTGAAGACGGTGGAACGATGCCGAGCTTTGCCGACGTCGCGGCGATTCCCCGCCCCGACTATTCCAACGTTGGAGGCGTGATCGGGGTTGTGCTTCCTTTGAGTGGTCGCTTTGCGAAGTACGGTGAACAGAGCCTCAACGGTATCGTCGCCGCCGCACGGATCTTTGGCATCGAAGCCGAGATTTCGTCCACGATCGACATCGCAAACGAACAGAAAAGCGAGCCTCGTAATGAGGGCAATGAGGGCAGAGACGAGAACCGGCTGCGCCTAGTCGTTCGCGACAGCGAAGGCCTGCCGGAAACGGCCGCGTTGGCGGTTGTGTCTCTCGCGGCTGAAGACGATCTCATTGCGATCATTGGCCCGCTGCTCGGCGACACGGCCGAGGCCGCAGCGCCTGTTGCGGACCAGCTTGGGATCCCGCTTATCTCACTGACGTCCCGCGAAGAAGTGCCACAGAACCGGTCGTACGTCTTTCGCCTTCGCACGTCACCCCGAGATGAAATCCGCGCGTTGGTCGACTACGCGTCGAGTGAACTCGGCGCCAAGCGCTATGCGATTCTCTACCCCAAAGACAACTATGGGCGAGGCATGCGCGATCACTTTTGGGAAGCCGTATCGGCGGAGGGCGGCATGGTGGTGGCGTCTTCGGGGTACGAAACCGACGCCACGGACTTTGCGCGCCCGATCCGTGACATGGTCGGGTACAAGCTTCTCACTCAAAAAGAAAAGGCAGCGCTTGAACGTAGAGAGACGGTTCTCCGGCGCTCTCGCAGACTCGACCCAGAGGAGCAGCGCTTGGTACGGGACGTTGCCAATGCCCTCGCGGGACCCGAAGGTGACCCGCTACCGCCTCAGGTCGATTTTGACGTTCTCTTTATTCCCGACTCGCACGACAAGATCATCTTGATCTCGCCCCAGCTTACGTTCCATGAAATCGATGACGTCAATCTCATGGGACCGAGTGGATGGAATCATCCTGAACTTGTTTCGATCGGTCGCAAGCATGTGCGGGGTGCAGTGATCAGCGCATTGTTTCACGAGGAAAGCCGGTTCGAGTTCGTCTCCGATTTTGTTCGGCACTACACGGAAACCTTCGGAGAAACTCCCGACGTATTCGCGGCACACGGTTTCGATGCTGCGCGTCTCGTGATGGCCCAGTTAATTGCCGGGGCGAACGATCGCGAAGAGGTTCGCAACGGTATCTTGCGCACCCAGGGTTTTCCCGGTGCGTCCGGGGTGATCAACATGGCGCCCGACGGGAATGCGAGGAAGCGGCCGTTCCTCTTGAAGGTGCGGGGCGGCAAATTCGTTTCCCTCGATTGAGCGTTTTTACGCGAGTATTTTCGCTTTCAAGTCGAGTTGTGTTTTGAAATTCTGCGGAGCGTTCTGACCCTAGTGCGGTACTTCGCTGTGTGACCTGGATCACTTTTCTCGGCTCATTGGCCGCGGTTTACGGTTGCGATGGGGACGAAATTTCCGAGTCGCCGTTTGGTTGCCGACGCCCGCATTCACGCGAGTGTTTTCTCCTCACGAGAATTCCAGTTGATCGATCTCGGCCTCTCAAGTCGCTTCGGCGCCCGGACGAAACGGGCTTTAATGATTGAATCTCCTTCTGACAAAGTTGCGCAAGAAGAACTTCCGATTCTTCCACTTCGTGAGTTCGTTCTTTTTCCCTATATGGTTCTCCCGCTCTTCGTTTCGCGGCAAAGCTCGATCGCCGCAGTAGAGGACGCGCTTGCGTCAGGCGGGCGGATCTTGCTCGTGGCGCAGCGCGATCCCGAGACCCAGGAACCAGGGAACGAAGACCTCTACAGCGTTGGCACCATTGCCATGGTGATGCGTAGCCTGCGTATGCCTGATGGTCGCCTGAAGGTGATGTTCCAGGGGTTGAGCAAGGCCCGTATCGACGCCTTTGTAGATCGCGAGTCGAGTAGTACCTGGGCAAGTGTCTCCTCGATTCCGAGCGACGAGACAGGCGTCTGGTGCGTCGAGAGCGAAGCACTCGTGCGTGCGGTTCGCACCCGAGTGGAAGAGCTACTGCCGCTTAAGGATTTACCCCCCGAAGTGCTGTCGATTATGACCAACATCGACGAACCCGGGCGTCTCGCGGACATCGTCGCCACGAATTTGCGTTTGCGACTCACCGAAGCGCAGGAAGTGCTCGAAGTCGAAGATTCGCTTTCTCGACTTCGCAAAGTCGATGCATTGGTGCGACGCGAGCTCGAAGTCACCACGATGCAGGCCGAAATCCAGCATCAAGCGAAAGAAGAGATGTCTCGCGGACAGCGCGAAGTCTTTCTCCGCGAACAATTGAGCGCGATCCAGAACGAATTGGGTGAAGTCGATTCGCGTGGTGGTGAAGAGACTGACGAATACAGGCACAAGATCGAAGAAGCCGGGCTCGATCCCGAAGCACACGAGGAAGCGCTGAAGCAGCTGCGACGACTCGAGCGGATGCACCCCGACGGGCCCGAAGCGCAGGTTGCACGCAACTATCTCGACTGGATTGTAGCCCTGCCATGGTCCAATACTTCGCCAGATCAACTCGACCTGATGAACGCGCGTGCGATCCTCGACGCCGACCACGCGTACTTGCACGAAGTCAAGGAGCGCATCCTCGAGTTCTTGGGCGTTCGCAAGCTCCGCGCTGACTCGCGGGGTCCGATCCTGTGTTTCGTAGGCCCGCCCGGCGTTGGAAAGACGTCGCTGGGTCGCTCGATTGCCCGCTCGATGGGACGCGAATTCGTTCGCGTGTCTCTTGGTGGCGTGCGGGACGAAGCCGAGATCCGCGGTCACCGACGGACATACGTCGGTGCGCTTCCCGGACGGATCATCCAGAGCCTGAAGTCTGCGGGCACGAACAACCCGGTCTTCATGCTCGACGAACTCGACAAGCTCGGTTCCGACTTCCGCGGCGACCCGTCTTCCGCGCTACTCGAAGTTCTTGATCCAGAGCAGAACTCGAATTTTGATGACCACTTTTTGAACGTCCCCTTTGATCTCTCGAAGGTGATGTTCATCGCGACCGCCAACACGATGGACACGATCCCAGCGCCGCTGCGGGACCGTATGGAAGTGATTCAACTCTCGGGCTACACGCCGGAAGAGAAGTCTTCGATTGCCAACCGGTTCTTGATTCCGCGACAGCTGGCCGAACACGGCTTGCCTGAGACCAGCATCGAATGGGCGCCGAGTGCGGTCGACAAGATCTGCACGGGGTACACCCACGAAGCCGGTGTCCGTAGCCTCGAACGTCAGGTGGCCCAGGTTTGCCGCAAGGTTGCGCGCCGCACCGCAGAGGGCAATTCGGACGTCGTCCGCGTGACGTGCCGGAACCTCAAGAACTATCTTGGCATCGCACGCTTCGAAAGCGAAGTGCACTCGAAGCAAAATCAAATCGGCGTGGCCAATGGCCTTGCGTGGACGGAGGCGGGCGGTGAAGTCCTTACCATCGAAGCGTCCCTGACCAGAGGTGACGGGTTACTCCTCACGGGGCAGTTGGGCGACGTGATGAAGGAATCGGTGCAGACGGCATTGAGCTATGCCCGCTCGATCTTGTTCGACCTGGGAGTCGACGATCGCGCGCTGACCGGCAACCAGATTCATGTTCATGTCCCGGCAGGTGCCACGCCAAAGGACGGTCCGTCCGCAGGCGTCACCATGGCGACAACGTTGCTCTCTCTCGCGACCCACAACCCGATTCGCGGCGACGTTGCGATGACGGGCGAAGTTACTTTGCGAGGCCGTGTGCTTCCGGTGGGTGGCATTCGCGAGAAGGCGCTCGCTGCGCTGCGCTGCGGGATCGATACTGTGATCGTTCCGAAGTCGTGCATGGCCGAAGTCGACGAGATTCCGAAGAAACTGAGGCGCAAGCTCAAGTTCGTTCCGGTCGAGACCATGCGAGAGGTTCTCGACGCGGTACTGTCGCAACCCCTGTCGTGGCGCGACAAAGCAGCGCAGCCCCCGATGGTGACCCACGCTCCTAGGCCGGTGGCTTCGGTAAAGGGTCGATAGCCTTTCGTTAGTCCGCCGATCAATCGGCTCGCGAAGCCGATTAGCAAGCTAGACTCGGCGCGATGACCACCCTGGCAGAGCTTGGCGAGTTCGACCTCATTGCCCGCATCAAGGCGCGGGCAAGTCGCTTGCATAGTCGCGATGTCGTTGTTGGCATTGGGGATGATGCCGCGGTTCTTAGGCCGCGTGCGAACGAGGACCTCGTCGTTTCAACCGATGCCCTCGTCGAAGACGTTCACTTCCGTTGGGACAATCAGTCGCCTGCAAGTCTCGGGCGTCGTGCGCTGCTCGCGAATCTTTCCGATCTCGCCGCAATGGGCGCTCGCCCGGTTGGCTTCACCCTGGCGCTCTCCGCTCCCACGTCTCTGACGCTTACCCGGATCGACGGAATGCTCGGCGGTTTGCTACGCGAAGCAAAGGCTTACGGGTGTCCCCTGATCGGCGGGAATCTGAGCCGCGCCAAGCAGACCACGATGGCGATTACCGTGCTGGGGGCTGTCCAGCGGGGGCGCGCTCTACGGCGCGACACTGCACAGCCAGGCGATGCCATCTGCGTCACCGGCACGCTCGGCGGTGCGGGCTTGGCCCTCCGCAAGAGCGGCGACTCAGGTTCCGCCCTGCGACATCTCCCAAAGGCGCGCGTCGCCGCGGGTCGGGCCCTCGCACGGTTGAAAAACGCGGGCGCGTGCATCGATATTTCTGACGGGTTTGTGTCCGACCTGGGCCACGTCCTCAAGGCGTCGGGAGTCGGGGCAGAGATCGATCTCTCTCGCATTCCAACTCCGCGGGCATTCGCTCGCGGTTGTGAACAACTCGGACTTGATGCCACCAAAATCGCGCTTCACGCGGGGGAAGACTACGAGCTTCTCTTTACGCTCCGCTCGCTCAACGGAGTACGTCGACCGAGCGAAGCGGCTCTCTCGAAGCGGCTGGGCGTTCAAGTTACGGAAGTGGGGCGCGTCGAAAAGGCGCGCGGTTTGCGCGGGCTCGGTGCGTCAAGCTCGGCTGCTGGCTTTCGTCACTTCTGAAGTTGCACGTTCGTGACGGTGTCCTGCGACTCGTCTAATTCGCATCTCATACGCCATCAAGGTGCACGTCGGTAGCGCCGATAGATTGTGAGTGAGAATCGCTCTGACCCACAAATTCCTTTCGGGATCGCTACTCGTAGCGGCGTCTGGCGGGATCCTGCCTTGGGGCTTCCGAACCCTCGGACTCGAGTTTTCCGAGTGGGGATCGATGTTCATTGCACTCGGTGTCGGCGGTGGGCTCGGCTTTGCTTTGTCGCGAAGTCTGGGTCGCAAGCTCGAGGTGTTGCGCGAGGCGACTGACAGAATTCAAGCGGGTGACTTGACCGTGCAGTTGAAGGTTTCGGACCGCGAGTTTTTTGCGGACGAGACTGACGAACTCGCCGTTAGCGTGAAGGGCATGTTGAGCCAGCTCAATACGTTCGTACACCGCGTGCAAGACAACGCAGACTTGGTGACCACTGCCGCACACGACCTGACTCGAGAGATCGAAAACGTGCGCGAAGTCAATGAAGGCATTTCGAACACAGTCTCTACCGGGACCGAAGGCAATGCCCGAAAGCGAGAGCTTCTCGATCGCGCGACCAAGTTGATTGGACGGATCTCAAGCGACATCGAAGTGAACGCGGGTCGTGCGCGGGAAGCATTTGGCTTTGCTGCGGAAGCGAACCAGAAGGCAAGCAACGGTGTTGAAGTGTCGGGGCTCGCGATCGACAAGATGAGGGCCGTATTCGAGCGCGTTGAAAAAACGGGGCAAATGGTGTTCGACCTCGAAGCCAAGACCGGCCACGTCCACCAGATCACCGAAATCATTACGAGCGTTGCGCACAGAACGAACTTGCTGTCGCTCAACGCTTCGATCGAAGCCGCACGAGCGGGTGAAGCGGGCCGCGGCTTTTCGGTTGTGGCGGACGAGATTCGCAAGCTCTCGGAAAGCGCCACGCGTAGCGCAGACGAGATCTCAAAACTGATCAACGAAATTCAGTCGGACACCAGTGAAGTCGCCGACGAAATGCGACAGTCGAGCGAAGTAATCACGGAAGGTCGCGAGGACGTCAATACGATCGTGGACTCACTCGGTGAGATCAGCATGGCGGTTGGCGAAGCCGCCGCACGTTCCGAAGCGATTTTTCACGATGCCGACGAGCACGCCATCAGTGCCGAGCGCATGGTGGCCGCGATGAGCGAGCTCAAGGGCAGCACTGAAGAAAGTGACAGTACCCACAGCGAAGTTGCCCGCATGGCTTCGGGCCAGCTTGGTGCCGTTTCAAAAATGGTGGGTGGGTCACTTGCGCTATCGACCGCCGCCGAAGAATTGCGCGAACTGCTGAGCCACTACCGAACCGCGGGTGGCGGAAGCGAAGGGGAGGGAGGAGCATGAGCGAGCTTCCCGTTCCCGATGACAGCGTTTCAGGCAATCGTCTCATGACGTTTGAGGTGGGCGGCAACGTTTACGGACTACCGATTTCCGAAATTCTCGAAGTGGTGGAGCAGTCGGGTTTTAGCTGCGTCCCGACCCTGCCGCGGGAATTGGGTGGCGTGATGAACTGGCACGGCGAAGCGCTGCCGGTGGTGGCGCCGCATTTGTTGCTGGGTGGATCTCCTGTAGTTGCACGCGAGTCGGGAACTCCGCAGCAGTTTCTCGTCGTGACCGATGGCTTGGATGTTGTCGCCCAGTTGGGATTGCCGATCGATTTTGTCTCTGGGTTGGTTGATGGAGAGCCGGGCCGCGCGCGGGGCGAAGACGTCGTCGTCGAACGCAGAACGGTGGATGACCGTGTTGTCAGTGTGATCAACCCGCAGCGCCTTGTGGCGCGAGCGGCAAAAATCATAGAAGGTGCTGTTGCCTAGCGGTATTGCAGCCAAGTTGGAGGAAACATGAAAGCTCGAGTTCTAATTGCTGATGACGCTTCTTTCATGCGGCAGATGATTCGCGAGATCATCGAGCCCGAAGGTTACGAAGTCGTTGGAGAAGCAACGAATGGAATGGAGGCCGTGGAGCTTTACCTCAAACTGCAGCCCGACCTCGTCACGATGGACATCGTGATGCCCAAGCGCAGTGGGATCGAGGCGGTTCGCGGCATTCTTGCCGAAGACCCGCTCGCACAGGTCGTGATGTGCAGTGCGCTCGGCCAAGAGACGTTGGTCATGGAAGCCCTTCATGCCGGTGCGAAGAACTTCATCGTGAAGCCCTTCAAGCCCGACGCAGTGCTTTCGACCCTCGACCGCCTTCTTGAAAAAGAAGACATGGCGGGCGAATAGTCAGTGGCACTCGATATGGCCAAATACCGGGTCCTCTTCCTCGAAGAGGCCGCAGAACACCTTGCCGACATGGGCAAGGCTCTGCTCGATCTCGAAAAGGACACGGCGTCAGCCGAGTCGATCGACGTGATCTTTCGGATGGCCCACAGCATCAAGTCGATGGCGGCCTCGGTTGGCTACGACCCGGTGATGGAAGTGTCGCATGCGCTCGAAGACCGCATGGAAACCATTCGCAGTGCTGGCTGTGTTCCGCCCGGCGATTCGTTGAGCTTGTTGTTCCGGGGGCTCGAAGGCCTCGAACAGATGGTCGCGATCGTCAGCGAAACCGGTGAAGCGCCCCCGGAACGCCCCGATCTCGTTTCGGAACTGTCGGTGCCCATTGAAGCGACTCCGGTGACTTCAATGTGCGTTGAATCCGAATCAACCCCACCCCCCGAAAGTTTGCCCGAGCCTCCTGACGCTGCTGAACTCGACGTTGAACTCGCCGCGGTGATGGCTGCCCTTGAGGCCGAGGCGGGAGCAAAAAAAAAACTCTTGAACTGACTCCGGTCGTCGCTCACGACGATGGGGCTTTTGCCTCCGGGGCGGGTCAAGAGAACGGCGCCGCCGTAACGGGTCCTGGGCAGAGTCTGCCCGTACCCGCGCCTACCGTCCGCGTTCGCACGCAGACGCTCGACAAATTTCTCGGTGCCGTGGGCGAAGTGATTCTCAGCTCGCGGCAGCTACGTGGCGCTGCACAATCGGGTGTGAGCGGTGCCGAACGCGCCGAGCGCTTTGATCGCGTCGAACGCCGGGTCAACGAGCTCCAGCGACGCGTGCTCGACTTGCGCACGACCCCGCTCTTGCGCGTGATGGAAAATTTGCCCCGGGTCGCCCGTAAGGTTGCCGAAGCCCAGGGCAAGCGGGTTGACGTTCAGTTGCTCGGTACGGAGCTCGAACTCGATCGCTCGATCCTCGACAGACTCAGCGAACCCCTGCTCCACATTATTCGCAACGCCGTCGATCACGGGCTCGAAGTGATCGAGGAACGGATTCGCAAGGGGAAACCCGAAGTCGGCCAGGTGGTGATCGAGGCGCGACGCGAACGTAATTCGATCGTCATTGAGGTGACCGACGACGGCAAGGGGATCGATCTTGCGGCGGTGCGCACCCGCGCCATCCAAGTGGGTCTGCTGCACCCGGACCTTGCCGACGATCTGCCAAAAGAAGAAAATCTAAATTTGATCTTTCAGCCGGGTCTCTCGACCGCGGCGCAGTTGAGTGATGTGTCGGGCCGCGGTGTGGGAATGGATGCCGTCAAAGCGACAGTCGAAGCGCTCGGCGGTTCGGTCAACCTTGCGAGCACCGAAGGACAGGGGACGACGACTCGACTGGAAGTCCCGATTACCGCTGCCGTTCAGCGTGTGCTGTTGGTCGAGGTGTCGGGCGAGCGCATCGCGCTGCCGATCGCCAAGGTTGAACGCATTGTCGAAGTACCCCGGGCTTCGATCGAAGACAGTGGCGGCGAGATGTTTACGCTCGTCGACGACGAGCCCATCTTGGTGATCGATCTCGCAGAGTGCATGCAAATGGATCGCACCGAAATGCCCGACCCGGTCCCCCTCGCCGTGACGGACGTGCGCGGTGAAATCGTTGCGCTCAGCGTCAACAAATTTGCCGGACAACAAGAAGTCTACGTGAAACCCGTGCCCGAACTCCTTGCTGGAGTGAAGGCGCTTGCGGGCATGACGATCCTCGAAGACGGAAGTCCCGTTTTCTTACTCGATCTCAACCACCTGGTCTAAGTCGGAGTCCCGTGTGACGGCCGCCATGGAAGAACAGATCGACCGCTTGAGCGAACTCGCCAATATTGGTGCGGGCCACGCTGCGGGTGCGTTCTCTCTTCTTACCGGTCATACGATCAGGATGGCTGTGCCGCGCGTTCGATTGACCTCTGCCTTGACCGCAAATGAGCCGGCACCGGACGACCCGCTCGAATTCGTGAGCCTGGCGACTGCCGACCGCGGTTGGGAGTCAGGAGTCATCTTTGAGTTCGATGGTTGCTTGCACGCGATTCTCGCGATTCTTTTTCGGCGCCCAATGTGTGACGCGGTGGTGCGCAATTTGACTGGGCAGTCAGAAGGTTTCTTGCCTCCGGAAACGATCGAGAGTGCGTTGATGGAATTGGGCAATGTTCTTGCGTCCCACGTTGCGTCCGCGATCGCCGACACCCTCGGTGCACGGCTCTTGCCTTCGATCCCCATGCTTTCGGTTCACGATGCAATTCCGCAACTCGAAGCGTTGGCGGCGACGCATCCTGGTGCGGGCCAAGTCTGGATCGAAAGCGAGTTGCTCGATGGCGACGGCAATCTCGGCGGACTGGTTGTGATGATCCCGGACCGTGAGACGGCCTGAACTCCGCGCGATCGCTCGGCCCAATCTCCCGGGGCCGCAACGGCAGCCGCGATCTGTATTTGATACCGTGCATCCCCTTCGGCGAAGGGTGTGAGATGGAACGCGATCGGATCAGGCAACTTCTCGAAAAAGTGAAAGACGGCGACGTCGACATCGACGGTGCGATGAAGTCGCTGTCGAGCCTGCCGTTTATCGACACGCCGAACGCTCGGGTCGATACCCAGCGTTCGTTGCGGATGGGGATCCCCGAAGTTGTGTACGGACCGGGCAAGACGCCGGGACAAATCGTCGAAGTCGTCACAGCGCTTCGCGAAGCTGAACAAAGCGTGCTCGTAACAAGGGTCGAACCGTCCGCAGCACAAGATGTTTTACAGGCGTTTCCAGCTGGCGAGTACGACGAAGTCGCACGCACGCTCTGGTTCGGCCCTGCCGAAGTCCCTGTGATTGGAAAGGGCACGATCATGATCGTGTGCGCAGGGACGAGTGACCTGCCCGTCGCCGCTGAAGCATCGGCGGTTGCTCGCCGCTTCGGCAATAAGGTCGAGATGCTGATCGACGTGGGTGTTGCGGGTATTCATCGCTTGCTTGCGTCCCACGACGTTTTGCAGAACGCGCGGGTCTTGATTGTCATCGCCGGAATGGAAGGCGCGCTGCCGTCCGTCGTGGGAGGGCTTGTCGACAAGCCCGTCATCGCCGTGCCGACGAGCGTGGGGTACGGCGCCTCATTCGGAGGTGTCACTGCGTTGCTCGGCATGTTGACCAGTTGCGCGTCCAATGTGACGGTGGTCAATATTGATAACGGGTATGGCGCCGCGTATGTCGCGACGCTCATCAACCGGCTCTAAGGCTGTATCCGTGACCGCAAGGCCAAAGTCTCCGCGCAAGGCAAGACGAACGTCCGCCCCTAGAACGATTGCGGCTGGGCGGGTTCTTCATCTTGATTGTTTCTCCGGTATTTCGGGGAACATGTTTCTCGGCGCGCTGCTCGACCTCGGGCTTTCACGCAAAGAACTCGACGCAGAACTTGCGGGCCTTGGCGTCGACTACAAACTGAAGGTGTCGAAGGTCGCGCGAGGTGCGATTGCCGCGAAGTATGTGGACGTGTTGATGCCCGGCGCAAAGCGAGCGTCGAAAAAGGCACCTGCGAAAAAGAAGAAGGCCGCGAGTAGGGCGCACACTGACCACCATCCGCACACGCGCGATGATCACACCCACGTCCATCCCCATCCCCACACGCATCCCCATGCGCACCCCCACGCCCAGCACAGCCACGGCAAGAGCTACAAACAGGTACGCGCGATCGTCGAAAAGGCGAAGCTGGCGGCAGCCGTTCGAGAGCGCGCGCTTGCGATCTTTGAAGGGCTCGCCGTTGCAGAAGGCAAGGTTCACGGTGTCGCCCCAGACGATGTCCACTTTCATGAAGTCGGCGCCATCGACGCGATCATCGACGTCACCGGGGCGGCGGTTGGCCTGCACCTGCTCGGGGTGGAACGCGTGACATCGTCGCCGGTTGCACTCGGACACGGCACGGTGCAAACCGAACACGGACTTCTCCCGCTCCCGGCGCCTGCCACGATGGAACTTCTGCGCGGGATGCCCACGGTCCCGGCCCACGTCGCCTGGGAAACTGTGACGCCGACTGGCGCGGCAATCCTTCGCAACATCGTCGACGAATTTTCGCCGCTTCCCGCGATGACGATCGACAAGATCGGCCATGGCGCAGGCAACGACCGCGCAGGCGAGATGCCCAACATTTTGCGCGCGGTGCTGGGTTCCACCGGGCAAACGTCGTCAGATCGGATTAGCTGCCTCGAATGCAATCTTGACGACTTCAACCCCGAACACTTCGACTACCTGATGGAGCGTTTGTTCGACGAGGGTGCCCTCGACGTTTCCTTGCAAAATATCCAGATGAAGAAGAACCGCCCTGGCTTCCTGGTGCGGGTCCTTGCACGCCCTGACCAACGGGTGCGCTTGTCTCAAGTGTTGATGAGCGAGTCGACAACGCTGGGGGTGCGAACAACCGATTGGGAGCGAGTGGTTCTGCCGCGGACCCGCCGCAAGGTTGCGACGGACTACGGCCGCATCGCGGTGAAGGTCACGGAGACTCCCGACGGTCGGCTCGACTATTCTGCGGAATACGACGATTGCAAGCGAGCCGCGCGCAAGCACAAGGTTGCGTTGCGCGATGTGGTACGGGCTGCAGAACGGGCTGCCGAGAAGAACGCCGGTTAAGCGCGGTGGTACTCGGTCACCCCGAAGTGGTGAAAAAAAGAAAGCGGCCCCGAAGCGAAAGCTTCGAGGCCGCAAAACTTGCCACAAGTTCCGTTCAGAACGGAACGAGCAACGGACTTACATCATGCCGGGCATTCCGCCCATGCCGCCGGGCATCCCGCCGGGCATGCCACCGCCGCCTCCGCCGTCTTCGGGCGTGTCGGCGATCATGGCTTCCGTGGTGAGAAGCAGGCCAGAGACACTGGCTGCGTTCTGCAACGACGCGCGTACCACCTTGGTCGGGTCGATGACGCCGGCCTTGATGAGGTCCTCGTAAACCTCGGTGCGTGCGTTGAAGCCATTGGCGCCCTTCAACCCCTTCACCTTGTCTACAACGATCGAACCTTCGACACCCGCGTTCTCGGCGATGTATCGCAGCGGAGCTTCGATGGCCTTGCGCACGATACTCACACCAGCCTTCTGCTCACCTTCGACGTCGAGCTTGTCGAGGGCAGACTGCGCGCGGATCAACGCCACACCACCGCCAGGCACAATGCCTTCTTCAACGGCGGCGCGGGTTGCGTGAAGTGCGTCTTCGACGCGGGCCTTCTTTTCCTTCATTTCGGACTCGGTGGCTGCACCGACCTTCACAACTGCAACACCGCCGACGAGCTTGGCGAGTCGTTCGCTGAGCTTTTCGCGGTCGTAGTCCGAGCTGGTCTCTTCGACCTGGGCTCGTATCTCTTGGCAGCGACCCTCGATCTCCTTCTTGGCACCAGCGCCGTCGATTACGGTGGTGTTGTCCTTGTCGATCACGATGCTCTTTGCTTTGCCGAGGTCCTTGACCGTCACGTTCTCAAGCTTGAGGCCGAGTTCTTCAGCAATGACCTGGCCACCCGTGAGGATCGCCATGTCCTGGAGCATCGCCTTGCGGCGGTCACCGAAGCCGGGCGCCTTGACGGCGGCGACGTTCAGCGTGCCACGGATCTTGTTCACCACGAGCGTGGCCAAAGCCTCGCCGTCGATGTCCTCGGCCACGATCAGAAGCGGGCGACCCTGGCGGGCAACCTGCTCAAGCAGCGGAAGGAGATCCTTCATGTTCGAGATCTTCTTCTCGTGAAGGAGGATCAGCGGCTCTTCGAGGGAGACTTCCATGGCTTCCGGGTTCGTCACGAAGTAGGGCGAGAGGTAACCGCGATCGAACTGCATTCCTTCGACGACGTCGAGTTCGGTCTCAAGACTCTTACCTTCTTCAACCGTGATTACGCCTTCGCGGCCAACCTTGTTCATCGCTTCCGCGATGATGGCGCCAATGGTCTCGTCATTGTTTGCCGAGATGGTGCCCACCTGTGCAATTTCTGAGGTGTCGCGGGTGGGCTTGCTGAGCTTGCTCAACGTCTTCGAGATGGTGCCAACCGCGAGGTCGATGCCGCGCTTGAGCTCCATCGGGTTCATGCCAGCGACAACAAGCTTCGCACCTTCACGATAGATCGCCTGGGCAAGCACGGTTGCTGTCGTGGTTCCGTCACCAGCGACGTCGGACGTCTTGCTGGCAACTTCCTTCACCATCTGGGCGCCCATGTTTTCGAACCTGTCTTCGAACTCGATTTCCTTGGCGACCGTCACACCGTCCTTCGTGACCGTCGGAGAACCGAAGCTCTTTTCGATGATGACGTTTCGACCTTGCGGGCCGAGGGTCACTTTTACTGCGTTTGCAAGACCATCTACTCCGGCGAGCAGCTTGGTGCGTGCATCTTGATCGTACTTGACTTCTTTAGGCATGATTCAATTTTCTCCTACTAGTCGTTTTTTCCGACCGGCTCTCAAAAGAAAGCCGTCGCAAAATCGACGAGTTATTCCATGATTCCGAGGACGTCGTCTTCGCGGATGATCAGGTGCTCTCCACCGTCGACGGCGACTTCCGTCCCGCCGTACTTGCCGAACAGAACCACGTCACCCTTCTTTACGTCCAGGGGGCGTACCGTGCCGTCTTCGGCGATGCGACCGTTGCCTACTGCAACGACCTTGCCTTCCTGAGGCTTCTCTTTGGCGCTGTCGGGAATGATGATCCCGCCTTTCGTCTGTTCTTCCTCGTCGATGCGCTTGACGAGAATGCGATCTTGGAGTGGACGAATTTTCATGAGTCCGAATTCCTTCTCTCTGCTTCTAAAGTCCCGTCCACATCACCAACCTGGGAAACATGAAGAGTGGGACTGGGGATGATCTTGAGGTGCCCGCCACGGAGGGTTCGTGCTTGTGATGCCCCTCGCCGATTCAGCGCCGGGCCGGGTGGCCTGGCTCGAATTGATGGCGGGTTGGGTCTTTGGCAGTCGAACCACTCGACTGCCAAGTGGCGCGCCAACGTATGCCCTCACGCGGCAGCGTCAAGTCGATGTCGCGAAGAATTTTTGAGATGTCGAGATTTTGGGACCGACACGTCGCTTCGACCCTTCAGCCGCCACCCCAGATTTACCGAGGGTTCGAAGAGAGCGGGACGTACGCTCACGGGGCCACGTACTATGAAAGCCTCGAAATATCAAACACTTAGCGACGAAAAAACGATGATCCCGCCCGCGCGATCACCCGGGTCGGTCGCATTGTCTGCGAACGTTATGGCATGGGGCTCGACGTAGACGATCACGACTATTTCGTCTCGCCTGTTCTCTCTCGCTCACTTCTTCCCGAACCTTTTCGCGCACTGGCGTTCTCGCGATCGAAGAAGAGGACGAACTCAAGCTCGGCGTGAATCTCGACCCTGACAATCAGGCGAACTCGTTCGCATAAGTAGAAGAAACGAGTCATCTCGTCTGGCAAGCCGCAAACGATCTACCCGTCTCGCAACTCGTCCTCGAGTTTCAGTCGGAAGTGGATCGATTCCTTTATTTCTCCCACGATTTCAGTTACTTGGGCTTCTCGCGCTCCGAAGCGGGTCGGATCTACGACTGGGTGAATCGGCGCTACGAAGCCCGGTACGAGATCGCTGGGAGTCGCCTCATCGCTACTGCCACGGTCTTGTCCAGGCGTTCGGACCACGGGGTCACACCGCAGGGTTGGCACGTGAACTTCGTCGTTACTCCCGCTCGTCGTCCGCGATGAAACTCGCAAGTTGAACCGCGAGCGCCCGTACTTCCTCAACTTTTTCTAGTCGACCCTTGACTTTCGCCACATTTTCGTGAACTCTGCGCCCGAAACTAACACGAAGGTGGCGTATCCGATGGCACTCACTCGGCGACAGCGAGAGATCTTTGACTTCATTTCGGCCTTTGTCGAAGAGCAGGGGTACTCCCCCAGTCTCGAGGAGATCGCGACCCAGTTCGGTCTGTCCTCCGTGGCCACGGTTCATCGCCACGTCCAGCACCTCGTCGAAAAAGGTCTGCTCCGCAAAGCCTGGAACCGGTCGCGCTCCCTAGAACCCGTTCCGCAAGAAGAAGATGAACCGGGCCTCACCATGCTCCCCCTCGTCGGCACGGTTGCCGCGGGTGCCCCGATCGAAGCCATCGAAGTCCACGAGCGCATTGCCGTCCCAGCCGACATGGCTGGCCGCCCAGGCGAGTGCTTCGTCCTCCGCGTTCGCGGCGACTCCATGATCGAGGACCAGATCTGCAACGGCGACCTCGTCGTCATCGAAAAACGAGATCAGGCGCGCAATGGCCAAACCGTCGTCGCCCTCATAGACGGCTCCGACGCCACCCTAAAGCGCTTCTACCAAAACGGCAGCCAAGTCAAACTCGTCCCCGCCAACCACACGATGGACCCCATCGAAGTCAACGCCGAACAAGTCACCATCCGAGGCATCGTCCGCGGCTTGATGCGGTCGTTCTGATTCCTTGAGCGCCTCCGCTGCGCTCCGGCTTTCCTAGTGTCACGTCTTTAAGGTGGATGGATTGGGCATGTGCGCCCGAATTGCGAGGGCGCCTGCCTGACCCCCTAGACGCGCCACGCCGAGACTCCGCCTTGCAACTCACCTTCTCCGCCAAAGAATTTCGAAGCCACTCTTCTTCCCGCTTGCCCGTATTTGACTCATTGGACGCGTCGGACGCGCGAACAGACCCTCTCTCGGCACTGGCCGCGGCATGCCGATTCGACGCACCCCAGTACGCTACTGTGACGCCGTTTTCCCCGAACACCTAGAGGACACACCCCCGTGGTCCGCGTCACAAAAGCGATAGAATTCTCCGCATCTCTGCGTTACCAAAACGGCCGCCTAACCGACGCCGAAAACGCCGAGCTGTTTGGACTCGCCGCCCACCAACACGGCCACAACTACCGCCTCGAAGTCACCGTGAAAGGCGACCCCGATCCGCGGACCGGCATGGTGATGAACCTCGTCAACCTCAAGGCCATTCTCGAACGCGAGGTGATGTCGCGCTTCGACCACAAAGACTTGAACCGCGATACCGACTTTTTCAAGGAAGCGCCGCCGACGCCGGAAAATCTTGCGTCCGTCATCCACGAAGTTCTTGTGGCGGCACTTCCCGACGGCATGTTCGATCGGCTGCGACTTTTTCAGGACGCCGACCTCTACGTCGACGTGGTGGGCTAGGTCGTGATGCTTGAAGTGACTCACCGATACAAACTCCCAGCCGCGCACGTGCTCGCGAACCCGCGTCTTTCTGACGCCGAGAACACCGAAATTTTCGGCAAGTGTTCGAACGAAAACGGCCACGGCCATAACTACGAGTTTGAAGTGACGATCGCCGGGCCGGTGGATTTGAAAACGGGCCAGATCCTATCGAGTGATCGTCTCGACGAAATTTTTGGCGAATCGATCGCCGAGCGCTATTCGCACCGTCTCTTGAATGAATGCGAAGCCTTTGATGCGCTCGTTCCCACAACAGAAAACTTCGCTCAAATTGTTTACCAAGATCTCGCGCCCGCCCTCGCGCGTGAGGGTTCGGTCCGGCTCGTCCGGGTTCGTCTCACCGAAACCCCGCGCAATTTTTTTGAATATGGAGACCCCAGATGAGCGACCCGATCGAAAAATCGATCACTGAAATTCTGAACGAACTCGGCGAAGAGCCCGAGCGCGATGGATTGTCGCGCACGCCTGCCCGCGTGGCGGCCGCCATGCGTTTCTTTACTAAGGGCTATCAGCAAGACCCGGCCGAAACGTTGAACAACGCTTTGTTCGATGTCGACTATGACGAGATGGTCGTAGTGAAGGACATCGACTTTTACAGCCTTTGCGAGCACCACATGGTTCCGTTCTTTGGACGCGCACACGTGGGGTACATCCCAGACGGCAAGGTGGTCGGACTCTCGAAGATCCCGCGTCTCGTTGAGATGTTCGCGCGCAGGCTTCAGGTTCAAGAGCGCTTCACAATGCAGGTCGCGGGCATCATTGAAGAAGTCCTGAAGCCCAAGGGCGTCGCGGTCGTGGTTGAAGCCAAGCATCTCTGCATGGTGATGCGCGGTGTCGAAAAACAGAACTCTTCGGCGATCACGAGTTCGATGCGAGGTGTGTTTAACTCGGACTCGAAGACTCGCTCCGAGTTCATGGAACTGATCCGCCAACGTTCAGACTCGTTCGTTTAGGCCATGGGTTTCACGTCGTGAGCGAATCTGATTCTCTGCTCGAACAAATTCGGCTTGCGCGAGAAAAGTACGCCGAGGCGCCAGGCACCTGGCCGGCGAAGCGCGAACTCGCCGACGCCGTGCGTGAGCTGATGCACAACTTGGCTGCCACAGACGCGCCCGAAGAAGAGCTGCTTTCGATCGCCGAACAGGTGCGCGAAAGCGCTCGTCGTTTCGCGGTGCAGCCGGTGATGGACAACCCGCCGGGTGTTGCAGAAATGTCGCTCGCTGCGGGCATGGAGGTCTTTCGCGACCGCAGTCCGGTGGTCGGCATGGCGAACCCGCTCGCTCCGCCCGCTGAACTGGTGGTCGATCTCGACGAGAAGACCGTCACTGGCGACGTTTTTTTTGGAGCGGCCTATCAAGGTGCACCGGGTTGCGTCCACGGTGGCTTCGTTGCGGCGCTCTTCGACGAAGCCCTCGGCATGGCGACGATCTTTTCGGGTCAACCGGGCATGACGGGTTGGATCAAAGTTTCGTATCGCAGCCCTACGCCCCTTGAAACGCCGCTGCGCATCTCGGCGCGCATGGACGATTTCACAGGTCGAAAGATCATGACATCGGCCGAACTCATGGCCGGAGACACCCTTGTCGCCGAAGCCACGGGCCTGCTCATCACAATTCCAAACGAAAAATTTGCACAGCTGCGCAACGCAGCGGCTGAGCGAAAAGAGAAGTCCAAACGTCCGGCGTAAGCCGGTGGTCAACGCTCCTTAGCGACCCACCACCACTGCAGCATTGACCTGCAAACGTCCCTGACTCTCGAACGCTGCCCGGCGATCGTTAATCCAGGCTTCGAGGATCTGGTTTTGTCGCTGCGCGTCGAGGCTCTGCTTTGCTGAAGCCACCGCAGCATCGAGGGTGCTGGGGTCGGGCTCTTGGCGTTCGAGCAACTGGATCAAAACCTTTTGCGTTCCCACGTCGAACACGGTCGATGAACTCGGCGCGTCGGCGGTCAACGTAAACGCTGTCGCGATGACCTCGGGAGAGGGCAGCGTCAAGCCGGGAACGAAGCCATCACGTCGTCGTGTAAAGAAGCTCGTGCGTTCGAGCGTCAGGCCGGCAGCGCGCGCGGCGTCTTCGAGGGACTGTCCTCCATCTACCGAAGTGGAAAGGTCGCTTGCAAGCTTCGCTGCAGCTTCGGCACTTGCTCCTTCAGCTGCGAGGACGAGGCCCGCTTCGTCGAAACTCTGCTTGCTCGCTTCGATCTTCGAGTCGACGCGAACGATGTGCAGACCTTCGGGACCCTCAATGATTTCGCTGTGGGTTCCGGCCACGAGGTCAAAGGCGGCAGCTTCAATCGCGGGTGCAACATCACCGCGCCCGATCGGCCCAAGATCGCCGCCATTCTCGCTGGAACTCGTGTCGTCCGAAAGCTCTTCGGCGAGGAGGGCGAAGTCTTCACCTGCCTGGAGCCGTGCCAGTGCTTCGTCGGCCCGGGTGCGATTGGCGGTGGCGTCACCGTCAGTTGCTCTGAACAGGATGTGGCGCAGCACGACCTGTTCAGGGGAATCGAAACGACTGGATTCAACGTCGTATGCGGCCTGCAGGGCTTCTCGATTGGCTTCGAAGTAGGCCTTGGCGTCTTCGTCGCTAGGTCGCTTGTTTTCGGGAAGGTTTCCCGTATCGAGAGCGACGTACGCGATCTGGACTTCTTCGGCCTTGTATCGCGCCGACCTCAATGCTTCCTCGTCGCTCACGCGACTCTGGGTCATGATCAATTCGAACATTTTCTGCTGTAAAAGGTCGCGTTGCATGGTGCTGAGGTAATTCGCCTGGCTGCCGTACGTGTATCTCACGTTTGAATCGAAAGTTGCCTGGTCGAAACGCCCGTCTTCGTCGCGAAGGTTGGGGTTGTTTCGCAAGAGGTTCTTGACCTCTTCGGCACTGACGACAAGCCCCACCTCCTTGGCGGACTGGGCGAGCACGAGGGAATTGACCAAGGACTGAAGCGTCTGAGAGTCGAGGAAGGAAGCCAGCGCGTCCGGGTCGAACTGAGCGCCGAGGGCGGCCTGCATGCGTTGTTGTTGTTGTTCCCGCACCCTACGAAAGTCCGAAACGAGAATGAGTTGGTCGTCGAGTGATGCGACCGTGTCATCCGACGCACCCGGCCCTGAGCCACCGCCGGGAACTTGTCCGTCGAGACCGAGGAAAAAGACGAAAACGATTCCGATGGCAAAAATGAAGATTGCGGTAAGCCATCTTGAGCTCTTGCGAAATTTATCGAGCACAGGACCTCCTTTTAAATCGCGTACGAAGAACGACGGGGCCGATGACCGGCCCCAAATGAATGAGAACAACATCCTAGGGCGCGGACAGTAGTGACGAGTTTTACCCGGAGCAAGCCAAGCCTTTCTTCGTACTTCGGCGAGTCGCGCGCCAAACGTGTTGGCCTTCGCCGACCCAGATTGCGAATGAAGCGGCGCCAGAGGTGCTTCTTCGCTTGTGATCGAAGGGGGCGATTGGTATTGTGCCCGCTTGAGGGCGCCAACCAAACATCCGCGAATTCGAGCACTTAGGTACGAGCGATGCGAATGGCTTTGGGCTCGAAGTCCAGAGCAAGTGGGTGCCCGGAAGATCCAGCAATGTTAATTCCAGGACCAGGATCGACAACAAACTTGACAGACCGTTAAAAGATCGACCGGCGCTTCGAATCACAGTTCGTCAGCACGGAAAATGAACCACGACGCCAAATATAGAACGACCCGCCAAACAAGAACGTCAGACAGTGTAGTCGAGACGTTCGGGCAAAAAAGAGCAAGGCCACACACACAGGGGCAAGCGAAATGATTCTAGACAGGATCTTGGGTTTCTTTTCAAGTGATCTGGCGATTGACCTCGGTACTGCGAACACGTTGGTATCGGTGAAGGGTCGAGGGATCGTTGTTTCCGAACCGAGCGTCGTGGCCATTTGCAAAGACGGGCGTGGTCCGGACAAAGTCCGAGCCGTCGGAACCCGCGCAAAAGAAATGTTGGGCCGCACGCCTGGCAACATCGTTGCGATTCGTCCTATGAAGGACGGCGTGATCGCCGACTTCGAAATCACCGAAGCCATGCTTCGTTACTTCATTACCCGCGTCCATGATCGCAAGCGATTGGTCAGGCCGCGAATTGTTATCGCCGTTCCGTCGGGCATCACCGAAGTTGAAAAGCGCGCAGTAAAAGACAGCGCGATGCTCGCCGGTGCTCGTGAGGTTTACTTGATCGAAGAGCCCATGGCTGCCGCGATCGGTGCCGGCCTGCCCATCACCGAGCCTTCGGGAAACATGATTATCGACATCGGCGGGGGGACGACTGAGGTTGCAGTCATTTCGCTTTCGGGTGTGGTCTATTCCAACTCGACGCGTGTCGGCGGCGACAAGATGGACGAAGCCATCATCAACTTCGTCAAGCGTAAGTACAACTTGTTGATCGGTGAACGTACGGCCGAGCAGATCAAGATAACGATCGGTACCGCGTACCCGGTCGACGAAATACTTTCGATGGAAGTGAAGGGACGCGATCTTGTTCAGGGTATTCCGAAGACCCTAGAGATCAAGTCTGAAGAAATTCGCGAAGCACTTGCCGAGCCCATCAACGCGATTGTTGAATCGGTGAAGATGGCGCTTGAGAAAACCCCCCCGGAACTCTCTGCAGATATCGTTGACAAGGGAATCGTGCTCGTTGGTGGTGGGTCGATGTTGGCAAACCTCGACGTCCTCTTGCGCGAGGTCACGGGGTTGCCCGTGATGCTGGCCGAGGATCCGCTGACGGCCGTTGCTATGGGGACGGGCCGCTGCCTCGAAGAACTGCATTTGCTCAAGGAAGTTACGATACGCACCTAGACCGGGATTTCGCACGGCAGATCTCTGTAGCTGCCCGTGAAACCAGGGGTTTTTGCGTGATCGCCGGTCGCTGCGAGGGGCCATGTTCGAGTTCCTGAAGCGATTTTCCGCACCGATTGCGTTCGTCTGCCTGCTCCTGCTGGCGGCGGTCGCGATGATTGGCGACTCGCGCGAAGAGCGCGCGCCAGGTGAGCAATTGCCTTGGTGGCGAGAACTCGTGCTCGAAGTTGTGGCGCCGGTTCAGCAGTTGGTTTCAGTCCCCGCCACCGCGGTGAGCGATGTATGGAATCGCTACATCAACTTGATTGCAGTTGGTGAAGAGAACGAACGCCTCGCCGAGCGCGTCGCCGATCTCGAAGAAGTCAACCTGCAGTACCGCGAGGCGTTGGTTGCGAGCGGCCACTTGCAACGCATTGCCGCGATGCGCGACGACTTCGAAGTTCCGATGCTGCCCGCGCAGGTTGTCGGGCTCGACATCTCTCTTTGGTTTCGCTCGGTCGTCATTGACCGCGGACGAGCTCACGGCGTGAGCGCGGGCAACCCCATCATTACCAACAGCGGTGTGGCGGGACTCGTCACTGCGGCGTCGGGGCATGCGGCAAAGGCCATGTTGTTGGTCGATCGCCAAAGTGCGGTCGACGGTGTGGTGCAGCGAAGCCGAACCCGTGGAGTTGTTCGTGGCAATGGTTCCGGTGCGCTCGAGTTCGAATTTGTTGCGCGCGACGGAGACGTTCAGTCCGGGGACATTGTTCTGACTTCTGGACTCGACGCGATCTATCCCAAGGGTCTTCGCATCGGTGAAGTGCAAATGGTTCGCGACCGCGGGAGCGACTTGATCCAGGCCGCGACCCTTGCGCCGGCAGTTGACTTCGAACGACTCGAACAAGTCTTCGTGATGTTCCATCAAGGCCCCACGATGGAACTCTTGTATGGCAACGCCGTCGAAGACGATGCCGACTTGAGTTCAGACAAAGTGGCGCCCAAGCCCGCGGCGGGCGACGTGGCTTTCGGCCCCGAAAACTTGAAGCCCGCGTCATGAAGCGCCCGCCGTTTCGAGCGGTGAATTCATGAAGCGGGTGCTTGTCATTTTTGCGCTCGGCTTGATCGCACTCGGCGTACAAGGTGGGCTCGCGAAAATTCTTCCCCGAGAATTGTGTCCTGACCTTGGTCTCTTGGTCGTGATCGCAATTGGGTTGCACTGGCAAGAAACGACGCGCGGGTTGATCGTCGCTTCAGCACTTGGTTTCGCGGCGGACTTTCTTTCGAGTTCACTCTTTGGTGCTCACGCTTTATTGCGTGTAGTCGCTTACGCGATGACGACGGTTGGGCGTAGCCAAATGGATCTGCGCAGCGGCCTCGCCCTCGCATTGTTCGCCGGTGGGCTCACAGTTGCATACGCGATGGGGTTGCTTGGGCTGATGTCGATCGTCGATGGCCCGGGACAAAAAGCGGCTTGGACGGGAATTGGGGGCATGCTCCCTCATGCCGTTGTGACGGCAATTGCCGCCCCGGTGATTTCGAGTTTGGTGAGTCGGTTGTCAGAATGGGCCGACGGAGAAGCGAGCCGACCCGGGCTGCAGATCGACGCGAGTAGGGCGCGATCATGAATAGCGGCTTCAACGACGGCAGACTTTCCCCAGGTGGTCCTCACGGCGTTGAGAGTCGCATTGGCATCATTGCCTTCCTGGTGATCGTTGCCTTTCTGATCTTCATCGGTCGGTTGTTTCAACTGCAGATCGTTGAAGGTGCAGACCTTCGAAGTCGCTCCGAGCAAAACTTCGTGCGCACCGTACGGCTCGAAGCACCGCGGGGCGACATTGTTGACCGCGAAGGTCGAATGCTCGCGACGACCCGCCCGGCGTACCGTGTCGAAGTGATCCCGAACGAGATCCACGATGGCGACACGACCTTTCGAGCGCTTGGTCAGATCCTTGCCGAGCCCGCAAGCGAACTCAGCACCAAGGTCGGCGCACCTCGCGGACGCAAACGTTTCCAACCGGTGCTTTTGCGCGGCGACCTCGAGTATGAACGGTTCGCCCAGGTCGAGTCCCACCGTTACGCGCTGCCCGGCGTGGTGACCACGATCGGTCCGCGCAGGCTTTATGCCGAAGAGGCGATGGCTGCACACCTTTTGGGCACAATTGGCCAAGTTGGAACCCGACAGCTCGCGCTTCCTCAGTTCAGCGATTACGTCTCGGGCGAAGTGGTGGGCCAGTTCGGTCTCGAGGCCAAACTCGAAGCGCATCTCCGCGGGCGTGCGGGCGGTCGCAACATGGTGGTCGACGTCGCGGGGCGCGAAATCGAACTCCTCGAAGAGATCAAACCCGTTCCGGGCGGGCGGGTCGTGCTCAACCTCGATGCCGATCTGCAGCGTGTCGCCGAACAAGCCTATCGATCCCTCGACCCCGAAGTGCCCGACCACATGGGTTCGCTCATCGCCATGGACCCGAATAACGGCGAAGTCCTCGCTTTGGTTTCGCTCCCGAGTTTCAACCCGAACTCCTTCGCGGGCGGCATCGATTCCGCGACATGGGACCAGCTGACTTCCGACCCGTGGAAGCCACTGAGCAACCGCGCGATCTCGGGCGAGTACTCCCCGGGTTCAACCTATAAAGCCGTGGTCGCCGCGGCGGGCCTCGCCGAAAAAGTAATTGATCGTCAAGAGCAGATCTATTGTCCGGGGCACTACCGATTGGGCCGCCGGGTCTATCGATGTTGGAAACGCGGCGGACACGGCGACGTGAACATGGCCGCGGCGCTCAAAGGGTCCTGCGACGTTTACTTCTATGACCTAGGTGTGCGGCTCGGAATCGATCGCATCGCGCGATACGCGTTCGGGTTCGGCTTGGGGAGAGCGACGGGGATCGGGCTCTCTGGAGAAAGGTCAGGCCTGATCCCAACTCGCGCATGGAAGAAGAAGGCGAAGAAGGAAGACTGGATCAAGGGAGAGACGGTATCCGCAGCGATCGGACAGGGATACAACCTCACGACGCCGATTCAATTGGCGGTTGCCTATTCGGCGATCGCCAACGGCGGTCGGGTGCTGCGGCCGCAGCTGGTGAGGCGTTATGAAACTTGGGATGGCCAAGTCATTTCGATCGAAACGCCCCAAGAGATTTCACGGGTTCCCGTGTCTCGCGAAATTCTTCAGGTTGTGACCGACGGGTTGATTGCGGTTGTGCAGGGCGAAGAGGGTACTGGGGGGCGTGCGCGTGTTCCCGGTATTACCGTCGCGGGCAAGAGCGGAACCACCCAAGTCGTCAGTCTTGACCTCGTAAAAGACATGGAGCCCGAAGAGGTTCCGGTTCGCTACCGCGACCATGCGCTGTTTGCAGCGTTTGCCCCCGCCGGAGCCCCGGAGATCGTTGTGGTCGCTTTGGTTCAGCACGCCGGAGCAGGCGGCGGAACCGTGGCTGCGCCGATTGTGCAGAAGGTGCTCGCGCGTTACTTCGAAAAGACGCGTCCGCCAGAGCCGAAGGTCGACGACCCCCTCGCACCGCAGCTTCCAGCCGAGCCGGCGGATGATGCCGAGATCGACACGCGCGTGACAGACGCCGCGGCTGCGCGCGCTTCGCAATTCGCCCAAGTGCGAGAGGCCGCAGAATGAAAGTCGATCGTCGTTCTTTTCAATACTTCGACTGGGTGTTGTTCGTCATTGCGGCGGTCTTGATCGCACTGGCATTCGTCAACTTGACGTCGGCGACCAACGCAGGTGTCGAGGGTGGCGTGTCGGACATCGTGCGAAGACAGGGGTTGGTGGTCGGCTTCTGTACGCTGGTGATGATGGTGATCTTGATGATCGACTATCGACATTTCGAGCGCTTTGCACTGCTGCTCTACGGTGCCAGCTTGCTGCTCTTGATCGCGACGTTGGCAATCGCGCCCGAAATCCGGGGTGCACGCGCGTGGTTGTTTGAAGGCCGCTTCCAACCGTCTGAGTTCGCGAAGATCACGTTGGTCCTCGTGATGGCTCGCCACTTTCATCGCAACCCTCCCGAGGCCAACGCGGGGTTGCGCCAACTCATTCGACCGGCCTTGATCGCGGCGCCGCCGGTCGGCTTGATTGTCGCGCAGAAGGACATGGGTGTGGCACTGCTAACACTGCTCGTGGCGCTGACATTCTTGCCGTTCGTTCGCTTGAGCGGTCGAGCGTGGGGTGGGATCGCAATGGCGGGCGTGGCTGCACTCACCGCGCTCTGGACTTATGGCCTTAGGCCGTATCAGCAGCAGCGTATTCTCGACTTCATCGATCCCGAGCGCGATCCGCTTTCGTCGGGCTACCAGGCCATGCAGTCCCGCATCGCAGTGGGAGCCGGTGGTCTCTTCGGCAGCGGTTGGATGGAAGGCACCCAGACCCAGCTGCGTTTTCTCCCGACTCAACACACCGACTTCATTTTTTCTGTGCTCGCCGAAGAATGGGGCTTTGTGGGCAGCGTGTTCGTCCTCACTCTGTTTTTATCGATGCTGCTCTGGGGACTTTGGATCGCAACGAACTCGAAAGATGGTTTCGGCGTGATGCTCGCAGTCGGGTTGGTGGGTACGCTCTTTTGGCCGGCGGTGATCAATATCGCGATGGTGCTCGGTTTGGCACCGGTGATCGGTGTGCCGCTCCCGCTCTTTTCGTACGGCGGCTCCGCCATGCTTTCCGCGTTTATCACGCTTGGCTTACTGCTCAATATCTCGATGCGTCGATATCTATTTTGAGCCAATCGAAGATCGGTGCGTTCTTCGACATGGACAAAACGCTCATCGCCGAAAATTCGGGGTCGATTTACTTCCGCGAAGCTTGGGAGCGCGGTGAGATCAAGACGCTTGACGTTGCTCGTGGCGTCGGGGCTTATCTGCAATACAAACTCGGGACCCTCGACATCACGCGCTGGACCGAGCGCATGCTCGGCGATCTCGCCGGCCAACGCGAAGCGTTCATGTACGACGAAGGTCGGGCACTCTTCGAACGTCGCGTGAAAGCGAAGATCTATCCCGAAGCCGCGCGCCTCGTCGCGGAACATCTCGCGGATGGGCATGTCGTCGCGATCGTGTCCGGGTCGATTCGCTACTTGGTTGAACCGCTCGCAAAGTCGCTCGACGTTGCGCATGTGCTCTGTACCGAACTCGAATCGGTCGACGGCGTTCTTACAGGTCGTTGTATCGAGCCTGCTTGCCTAGAAGAGGGCAAGGTGCATTGGCTTGAAGGCTTTATCGAAGAACACGACATCGATCTTGCGCGCAGTTGGTTTTATACGGACTCGATCACTGATCTCCCTGTGCTCGAGCTTGTTGGTCACCCCATCGCGACCAACCCCGACCCACGGCTGTACCGCACCGCGGTTCGTCGAGGTTGGCCTGTGAGGTTGTTCGATGTGAAGGCCTGACCTTCATCGTTTATTGAAGGGCTTCATCCAGGATCGGTGACAGGATCGCGATCATGTCGTCGATCTCACTTGGGCTTGTTGTCAGGGACGGCATAAAGCGCAGGACGTCTGGGCGCGGCGTATTGATGAGCAAGCCCGCTTCGAAGCAGCGTGCAGCAACCTCGCTCGCAACGGGTTTGGGTAAGACCATCGCCAGCAGATGTCCTTGGCCCCTCACACTCGCCGAGTACTTTTGCGCGGTGTTTTCGAGAGTCGATCGCAGGTGATCGCTCGCCTGTGAAGCAGCATGGGCAAAGTCGGCATCACACAGTGTGTGAAGGACCGCCAAACCCACCGCGCACATCAGCGGGTTTCCGTTGAAGGTCCCGCCTTGATCGCCGGGTTCGAAGCACGACGCCTTTTCACTGGCCAATACCGCGGCGATCGGAACTCCGCCCCCAAGCCCTTTGCCCAAGGTCATGATGTCGGGGGCGATGGTGCTGCTCTGGTACGCGAATAGTGGCCCCGTGCGACTCATGCCTGTTTGGATTTCGTCGAAGATCAAGAGCAAGCCATGCTCATCGCAGAGTCTGCGGAGTGACGCGAGAAAGCCTTGCGGGGGCTCGACTACGCCGGCTTCACCTTGAACGGGTTCCAGCATGATGCCGACGGTTTGACTCCCGATCGCGGCCTTCACCGCGGCGAGGTTTCCAAACTCGACTCGGCAAAAGCCGTCGACACCGGGGGCGAACAACGTGTCCCAACCCGGCTTGTCCGTCGCGGCCATCGTGGCGAGGGTTCTGCCGTGGAACGCCCCGGTGAACGTGATGATTTCGGTAGCACCGCCGCGGTTTTGCTTGCCCCATTTTCGCGCGAGCTTGATCGCGCCTTCGTTGGCTTCGGCTCCGCTATTGCAGAAGAAGACCCGGTCGAGTCCGCTCTTTTCGCAGAGTAGTGCCGCAAGGTCGAGTTGGGGCCGGTTGTAGTAGGCGGGGCTCGGGTTGAGAAGCTGGTCGGCTTGGTGGACCAGCGACTTGCGAATCACGTCCGAAGAATGGCCGAGGCAGTTCACCGCCCAACCTTGGACAAAATCCAAGTAGCGATTGCCGGTTTCATCATAGAGCCAGCTTCCTTCGCCCCGGGTCATGACGACATCGGGTCGAGGTGTAGGGGCCAAAAGGTGGGTCGTATCGATAGGGCTCATTGCGATCTCCAGTTCGCGCCAAGGCGCGACACACGCGGGGGGGGGATCGCCGGCACTTCCGACGAGGTCGCCTCCCCAACGCGATGATGGGGCGGTGCCGCGGAAGCTTTTGAGAAGAGGGTCCTAGGTGGATCGAGGACCCGAAGAACTAGGAGATGATCAAAATCCGCGCGGCCGCCGGCTGTGTACGCGAACGACGACGCAGCTGCGTGACGCAGACGGCTTCGGTCAGGCTTTGATCGGGGATCAACATGGAAACCTAGTCCCGGAATGATCGGGTGATTCGGTGAGTAGGGAACTGAGAGGGTGTCACGCTTGCGCGACATCCAACCCAAGTGAATTAAACCAGCTTTTCAGCCATCTCGACAAAGTCAGCCTTGGGGCGAGCGCCCTGAAGCTGTTGCACAACCTGGCCAGCCTGAAACGCGAGAACCGTCGGCACGGCGCGTACGCCGTACTGCCCGGGTGCGCCGGGCGAGCTGTCGATGTCGACCTTCACGATCTTCACGCGGCCGTCAAACTGGTCGGCGAGCTCCTTGATGACCGGAGCAATCTGCTTGCACGGGCCACACCATTCTGCCCAGAAGTCGACGATCACCGGGATATCAGAATCGATCACTTCGGCTTGGAAAGTGGCATCAGTTGCGTCGACGATTACGGCCATCGGATGTCTCCTTGAAGATGCTTCTCATTGCTCTTCGTTTGGGGGTGCTTGGACTGCGCTTTTCGTGTTCTGTCGAGCGCGCTATTTCGGGTATGGCGGTCTGTTGCAGCGGATTTGATCGGCGCGATTCTCAATCCGTCAAGCTTCTCGCTCCACTGGAATCGGGTCGTATCTTTATAGCCCGCATTCTCGGTGCTTGCCTCCGGGCTATACCCGTTTCCCCCGATTGCGAAAATGACTCGATACAAGTACTGGGTCTCTGTATTCTCCCCCCAAGGTGACCGCCGTCAAAACGATGGAGAACATTATCGGCGCGGGGTTGAGGACGACATGGCCAACGCGAACGAACGAGTGCGACAGACCTTTGCGGAGAGCATTCGGGTCAAACAGGCAACCGCAGAAGCTTGCAGTGACGAGATCGCTGCGGCAGCGGTGACCCTTGCCGAGTGCTTTCGAGCCGGGGGCAAACTGCTGATCTTCGGCAATGGCGGTTCGGCCGCGGATGCTCAGCATATCGCCAGCGAGTTTGTCGGACGCTACGTCCACGACCGACCGGCGCTTCCCGCCATCGCACTCACGGCCAACAGTTCCGAATACACCGCGATCGGCAACGACTATGGCTTTGATCATGTCTTTGCGCGGGGGATCGAGGCCCACGGCCGCGCCGGCGATGTTGCGATCGCGGTTTCGACGTCGGGCAACAGTGGGAACCTTGTCGAAGCCATTCACGCCGCGAAGGACCACGGGCTCACCACGATCGGCTTGCTTGGCAAAGGCGGCGGCAAGCTTCAGCTTCTTGTCGATCAGGCCATCATCGTGCCGAGTGAAGAAACACCGCGTATTCAGGAGACTCACATCACCATCGGGCACGTCTTGTGTGCGCTGGTCGAAGAGGCGTTGTTTCCCGAGATGTCGAACCGGTGACTGCCCGAAAGAAGCCGATCGATCGCTCCAAGGTGCATACCGTCCCCGCACGTCGCCGTCATAGCAAGGTGGCCGTTGCGCAGGAGGCCGTGCCTCACCAACCGGGTGGGTCGTTCAATGATTTCGTCGCGAACTTGCCCGACGTACTCGGCGCGCGCGACTACCGCGAAGTTGTCGCCGCGTGGGAAAAGGCCTGGAGTGGAAATAAGACCGTTCTCTGGGGCCTTGGAGCACATCTCATCAAGGTGGGGCTCGCCCCGGTGGTGGTTGACCTGATGGAGCGCGGTGCGATCTCGGCGATCTTCATGAACGGTGCCGGGTGCGTACACGACCTCGAACTCGCCATGATGGGACGCACCAGCGAGGAAGTTGGGGCGGCGCTCGACGACGGCAGCTTTGGCATGGCGAAGGAAACAGGCGCAAGACTCAACGAAGCCATCAACGCGGGGGCGGCTGCCGGCTTGGGGATGGGCGAGGCGATCGGTCGCGCAATTGCCGACGGCAACGACCGACACAAAGAACGTTCGGTGCTTGCGTGTGCCGCGCGACTCGGAATCCCCGCGACAGTCCATGTTGCGATCGGGAGCGATATCCATCACATGCATCCCAGCGCGGACGGCGCGTCACTCGGTGCGACGAGCTACCGGGACTTTGAAATTCTTGCGTCGGTGGTAGCCGGGCTCGACCGCGGGGTTGTGTTCAACGTCGGTTCGGCCGTGATCTTGCCCGAAGTGTTCTTGAAGGCACTTTCGCTTGCGCGAAACCTCGGCAACCCCGTGCGTCGGATAACCGCGGTCAATCTCGATTTTATCCGCCACTACAGGCCGCAAATGAACGTGGTCGATCGGCCGACGCGACTCGGTGGCAAAGGCTATTCGATCGTGGGGCAGCACGAACTGTTGGTGCCGCTACTTTCTGCTGGCGTCGTTGAAGCCCAGGCTGCACGAAAAACGAAGAAGGCACGCAAGCCCAAAGTGGGGGCAAAATAGTCGCAGCGCCGAATGGACTCGCACTGAATCAAGGGAAACTCTGTGGCCAGGATCACGTTGGTCGAAGGCGATATTTCTGAACAAGAGGTCGACGCGATTGTCAACGCGGCGAACAGCCACTTGATTCTGGGTGCGGGTGTTGCGGGTGTGATTCGAGAAAAAGGCGGCCCTACGATTCAGCAGCAGTGCGACGAAATTGGCCGAATTGAAGTTGGCGCGGCAGCGATCACCGATGCCGGTGAGTTGCCGGCCAAGCATGTCATCCATGCCGCGGGCATGGCGCCCGGCGGTGTTGCGGATGAGCAGAGCGTGCGGAAGTCGCTTCGCGCGTCACTCGAAATTGCGGCCCGCGAAAACCTCACGACCATCGCGATCCCGGCCATCGGAACCGGGGTCGGAGGCTTATCGTTGCAGCGCTGCGCTGAGGTGTCTCTAGAAGAGGCCAGGGCCTACACGGGCGATGGGACGAGTCTCGAAGAGATTCGCTTTGTTTTGTACGGCGAACCCGCTTTTAGGCTCTTCGAAATGGTGAACGACGCCGCAAAGGTCGCCGCGCAGATGGAACGACTCGCGAAGATGCGAGAACGGGACTGACGCGCCCTTGCGCGGCGCTTCCGGCGCCGCGGTCCTATACTGCGCTCGGGTAAATCCCTAGGCCCCCTTTGCAAGCCGCAACGGTGCGGGTCCACAACTTCAAGACATTTTTACGGAGCACTTCGTTGGCCCTGTTCCTCCAACTCGCAGCTGCGATCTATCTCGCGTCAGGCATCGTCGCATTGGTCGGCGTGGTCCTCCCCGCGCCGAAACTGATCCGTGGGGGCGTGTGGGGGTTGATCCTCGGTGGGGTCTTGCAGGCAATCGCATTTGCGACCCTTCACCGGGCGGAGGCGTCCGCCATTACATCACTCCCGGTGGTTCTTTCTTCTAGCGCATGGATGACCGTCGTATTCGCGATACTGCTCACGTGGCGCGTTCGCCTTCCGGGGATCGCGGCCATTATCGGTCCGCTGGCGTTTCTTTCCGTGGTCGTCGCTTCTGCGGGTTGGCAGACGACCGACGCGGCGAACGCAACCGGAACCTGGCCGCACATGCATGTGCTGCTCGCGAGCGCGGGTCTTGCACTGTTTGGAATATCGGGGTTGGCGGGGCTGTTCTTTCTACTCGAGCATCGAAGACTCAAAGCCAAACGACCCATGGCCACCAGGATTTCGCTTCCATCCCTCGAAGCCCTAGACCGAGTCAACGTGGTGACGACCGCAGTTGGTTTTGTGCTGCTGACCCTCGGCATTATGACGGGTGTCGTGTGGCTGCAAAAAAGCGAGGGCGTGGTTTGGATGGGGACAAGCCACGAAGCCTGGATGGTCGTTTCGTGGATTTTGTACGCGGGACTCGTGCTTGCGCGGTATGCGGGTAGGCAAGGTGCACGTCAAGCCGCGGCGAGCGCACTCGCGGGTTTTGCGTTCTTGTTGGTCGGAGTCGTTGTCGTTGGGGTGATGGCGTGAAGATCCTTTTGATCGGCATGAACCATCGCACGGCACCGCTGGACTTACGCGAACGGTACGCCGCACAAGATCCGGGCCCGGCGCTGCGCAAACTGATTGCCGCTGAAGAAATTGAAGAAGCCGTGCTGGTGTCGACGTGCAATCGCGTCGATCTCGTCGTGACAACCCACCGTGTGGACGCCGCCGTCCTACGACTGCATCGCTTCTTCCGAACGGACCTTGGTAACGGCGACGACGTAGGGATGCCCCGAATTGAAGAGATCACGTATGAGCACCGCTGCGGTGATGCCGTGCGGCATGTGTTCCGGGTGGCGTCGTCACTCGATTCGATGGTGGTCGGTGAGCCGCAGATCCTCGGGCAAATGAAGGTTGCCTACCGCCTCGCAGTGGAACACGAAACCTGCGGTCCGGTCCTTGCGCGCTTGTTTCAGCGTGCGTTTGCTACCGCGAAGCGCGTGAAGAACGAAACGCGCATTGCACAGCGACCGGTTTCCGTTGCCCGGGTCGCGGTAGACATCGCACGTCAAATTTTTGAAGACTTGCACGACAAACGAGCACTCTTGCTCGGTGCTGGGGAAATGATTGAACTCTCCCTTTTTGCGTTGCATCGAGAAGGCTTGCGCGATGTCGCGGTAGTGAACCGGACAGTCGCCAACGCGGAGACTCTTGCCGCGCGCTTTGATGCAACGCCTCATCCCCTGAGCGATCTTTCGCAGCTTCTCTCCGGCGCAGACGTTGTATTGGCCTGCGTTGGCGGTGAGCAACCTATTCTCAGCTACTCGCTTGTAAAGAAAGCACTCAACTCGCGTCGTAGTCGTCCCGTGTTTTTTATCGACATGGGTGTACCGCGTAACGTCGCGCCCCGGGTCGAAACCCTCGACAACGCCTACGTCTATGACATGGACGATCTTCAGTCCGTGGCCGACGCGAACTCAAACGAACGACGACGCGAATCCGATTTTGGTGAAGGGATTGTAAGCGAGGAGCAACTGCAGTTCGAAAACTGGTTGAACGCATTGGAGGCGGTTCCGACGATTCGGCATCTGCGCGCACGCGCCGAAGCGATTCGCGAAAGAGAACTCGATCGCATGGCGGGTCGATTGGCCCTCGACTCCGATCAGCGCGAAGGCGTCGCCGCCATCACCCGAGCGATCGTGAACAAGCTCCTGCATGCGCCCGTCGCACACTTGAGAAACGAAATCGACGGCGAAGCCCGAACCGAATCGCTCGACTTAGCGCGGACGATGTTCGCCCTCGACGACGATGCGGCGCCGGGCGCCGAAGCCGACGCCGCTCTGCGCGAAGAAATGGAGCGCGTGCGCTTGGCAGATTCGGTTGCGGACGACGACGCACTTTCGAACCAATGCGACGAAGAGGACGAACGATGAGCCTGATCCGCATTGCAACTCGGGGAAGTGATCTCGCCCTCGCCCAGGCGCGCTACATCGCCGGAAGAATCGAAGGCGAACTCGGCCACGAAACTGAGCTGGTCATTTTGAAGACCAAGGGAGACAAGATTCTCGACATGCCTCTCGCCGAAATTGGCGGTAAAGGGCTCTTCGTAAAAGAGATCGAGGACGCGCTTCTCGACGGACGCGCCGACGTCGCAGTTCACAGCGCAAAGGATCTGCCGGCCAAACTCGAACCGGGGCTCGTGCTTACCGCGTTTCCCGAGCGTGTCGATGCAAGAGACGCGCTCGTGGCGCACGACAAGTCGATGACGATCGAGTCGCTACCCCAGAAAGCGCGGGTTGGAACCGGGAGCACCCGGCGCACAGCACTGCTCCTGGCGGCGCGCCCCGACCTCGAGATCATTCCGTTGCGCGGAAACGTCCCAACCCGCATCGGCAAGATCGATAGCGATGGGCTCGACGCCGTCGTCCTCGCTTGCGCGGGTCTCGAGCGACTCGGCCTCGATGACCGGATCAGCGAACGCATTGCAAAGGAAGTTATGCTTCCCGCAGTTTGCCAAGGCACGCTCGCACTTGAAACAAGAGAAGGCGACGACGCGACGCCCGAAATCGCAAAGTTGAACGATCCTGTTGTCGCGCTGACGGTTGCGGGTGAGCGCGGATTTTTGGCCCGCATCGAGGGGGACTGCACGGTCCCGATGGCGGTCCATCTGATCGAACAAGATGATGGCAAAATCTGGCTACGGGGGTTGGTGGCGAGCCTCGATGGCACGAGGATCGTGCGGGCGGAACTGACCACCGACGCCTCGGAAGCCCAGGCAGCGGGCGAGCGCCTTGCCGAAGAAATACTGAATCGCGGTGGAGCGGAAATTCTGCGCAGCTTGCAGGGCAGCAGGTAGCCCTGATGGCGAGTGAGCCCAAGTCATCAACGTCCAAGTCCCAAACGATGGGACGCGCCATTCTTGTCGGCGCCGGCCCGGGCGATCCTGACTTGATTACGTTGCGCGGTGCGTCCGCGCTTGGCCGAGCAGACGTCGTGCTATTCGACGAACTCGCGACAGATGAGTTGCTTCACCTTGCACCGGAACGGGCAGAAAAAATCAACGTCGGCAAGCGCGGACACGATGCGCCGACGCGAAGCCAGGAAGACATCAACGCCTTAATCGTGGAGCGGGCCAAAGCGGGACAAACCGTTGTGCGTCTCAAGGGTGGCGACCCTTTTGTCTTCGGGCGCGGCGGTGAAGAGGCCTGTTTCTGTGCCGAGAATGATGTTCCCTTCGAAGTGATCCCGGGTGTGAGCTCAATGGTTGGAGCGCTCGCGTACGCGGGCATCCCCGTGACGGACCGTCGATACGCAGCGTCGTTCGCAGTGGTGACGGGCCACAAAGATCCAACGCTCCCGGCGGAACAAACCCGTTGGCGAGAACTCGGCAGTGCGGTCGATACCCTCGTTATCCTCATGGGGATGAAGAAGCTCGACGAACTCGTTGCGAAGATCATTGAAGGCGGCCGTGCGCCGACGACACCCTCCGCTGCGGTCATGAACGGAACCTTGGCAAAGCAGCGGGTCGTCGAAGCGCCGCTCTCGGAACTGTCCGCTAGAGTCGTCGAAGCGGGTTTGAAATCGCCCGCGGTTGTTGTCATTGGTGACGTTGTGAAACTGCGTGATCAACTGGCGTGGTGGGAACGCTTGCCCATGTTCGGAAAGAGAGTGCTTGTAACACGGACCGGTGCCCAGGCCGGTGAAATGGCGAGCGCTCTACGCGCAGGTGGCGCTGAGCCCGTGCTGCTTCCGATGATTGACCTCGTCGCCTCCGACAAGCTGGGTCCACTCGACACAGCCCTCGCCCAACTCGAAAGTTACGACGGCCTGCTTTTTACGAGCGCAAATGCCGTCCGGTTCTTCGCCGCGCGAGCGAGAGGGCAGGGTGTTGCGGGCGGGTTTTCGAAGCTCAATTCTCGCGTGCTCTGCGTGGGGCCCCAGTCGGCGCGGGCCGCACTTGAAGAAGGCTTGCCGGTTCACCTGACGGGATCGGGGCGCGGAGACTCAGAGTCGTTCCTTCGCGAGCTCATCGACATTCTTCCGCCAAAGGGGCGGCGCTTTCTGCTGCCCCGGTCCGACATTGGTCGCGACGTTGTGCCTGACGGACTGCGCGCTGCCGGCGCGGAAGTTGATGCCGTGGAGGCGTATCGCAATGTGCCCGCCCCCGTTGACGTCGCGGCCCTGCGTGATGACTTGCTCGCCGGAAGGCTCGACGTGTTGACGTTTGCGAGCCCGTCGTCGGTCGACAACTTCTTTGCGCTGCTTGACCCAGAAGCGAAAGCCGCGGCCGAGGGGCTCGTGATTGCGGCCGTGGGTAGAACGACCAGCCGTGCTCTCGTACGCGTGGGCGTAACCCCCGACGTGGTGCCCGATCGCCCGGGCGGCCCCGAGTTGGTTGCGGCGCTCGCCGACCATATGGCCCAAACTCAAGAACGTGGAGAATAGGAAATGAGTTTTCCGAGCCAGCGAATGCGTCGACTGCGGCGCACCGAAACCCTGCGGCGCATGTCGGCGGAAACGCGACTGTCCCGGGACAACCTGATCTTGCCGCTGTTCGTGGTTGAAGGCGGTGGTGTGCGCGAGCCGGTCCCATCGATGCCTGGCGTGCTTCGGTTTTCAGTTGACCAGGTCGTCGATGAAGCCAAGCGGGTTTCCGATCTCGGTGTTCCGGCCGTGATTCTATTTGGGATTCCTGAGGACAAAGATCCAGTCGGGACTGGAGCCGACGCCGCGAATGGCATCGTCCAGCGCGCGGTGTCTGCGATCAAGCGAAGTGTTCCCGATCTTTGCGTCATGACCGACGTCTGTCTCTGTGAGTACACCGACCATGGTCACTGCGGCATCATTGAAGGCGAAGAAGTGCTCAACGATCCTTCGGTTGAGCGGCTTGCTTCAACCGCACTTTCTCATGCACGGGCAGGCGCCGACATTGTGGCGCCATCGGACATGATGGATGGTCGCGTCGCCGCGATTCGAACCGCGCTCGACGCGAATGGCTTTGAAGAGATCGCAATCGTCGCCTACGCGGCAAAGTTTGCGAGCGCCTTCTACGGTCCGTTCCGTGACGCGGCTGAATCGACGCCTCAATTCGGCGACCGGCGGTCGTACCAGATGGACCCGCCCAACCGACGCGAAGCCCTGCGCGAAATGCGACTCGATCTAGAAGAAGGCGCTGACGTCTTGATGGTGAAGCCCGCGATGCCGTATCTCGACATCCTGGCTGATGCCCGCCGCGAGTTCGACGTGCCGCTTGCCGCGTATCAAGTGTCCGGTGAATACGCGATGATCCATGCCGCGGCACAGAACGGATGGATTGACGGCGAACGCGCAATGGAAGAGGCCTTGATCTCGATCAAGCGCGCGGGCGCAGACTGGATCCTGACCTACGCCGCCGCGGACATGGCGGCGCGACTAAAGAGCTAGTCGGAGTTGCAATTTCTTGCGCGCGCAGAGCGCCTCGAACCGATCGGGAGTTTGCGTGGCTGTTAGGTACAAAATCGTTGAGTTGAGCATGGTGTCCGCAGAAGACATCGAAAACGCGCTGAATGAATGGACCGCCCTTGGCTGGACCTTCGAGAACACGCAGTTCGCAATGCGCGACTCATCGAAGCGACCCGCGATGGCGTTCATCACGTTTTCTAGAAACGACGAAAACGAATAAGCTGCCGGGACGAGTCGCGACCGACTACTCCTCATCTTCGTAGTCGTATTCGTCCTCATACTCGTCTTCGCCTTCGGCGTCACCACCTCCAAACAAGGCGGGGCTCTTGTTGAGACACGACCATTCGGGCTCTTCTTCTTCGAACTCTTCTTCCTCTTCTTCGTCGAAGTAGTAGTTCCCGCTATACGAGCACTGGGTCCAAAGGCTTGCGTCGAACTCGAGAATGAAGCTGCTCCCGTATTCGTTGTATCGGTACTTCATTTCGTCGGCGAGGCCGATGAGTTCGAAAAACTGGAAGCCCACCCGGGGCTTCGGCATTTCGTCGAGGTACCCCGTTTCGACGAGTCCGTTGAGCGTCTCCGGATAAAACTCTTCGACCTTGATATGGTTTTGAAGCGCTTCGATGACCAGGGGCGCGCGCACGTTGCGATTGCTCGCGTAGTCCCCTGTAGCGAGGGCCTGGCCCGCAAAGATCGGAACGAAGGTCAGTGCCGCTCCGAGCCCCATCTTGTATCCGCGCTGAAGCAAGTTGTTTTCGCGAGAGCCTGCGCCGGGTCGACTGACGCTGACGCCGATAAGCGCCATGGCGACCAAGGCCGGAATCAAACCGGTTTCGATCGGAAGTTCAGTCCCCGCGCAGGCGATCCAGCCGATCGGGATCGCAAACGCGGTCAACATTCCAGCGCCCGCTGCCCCGCTCATCTTTCCGCTCGCGAGGGATACGAGGCCAGTTGCGACCGCGAACAGCACAACGCTCACCAGCAATGCCAAAGTCACGAGGCCGTACGTGGTAAAGATCGGCCACGGAGACACCATGAAGGCCATGTGCTCACTGGTTCCCGTGGCACCTCGAACCGCGGCCATCAAGCCGAAGAATATCGGGAAGTAGATCGCGATGCGCGCTGGCGATGAAAAGCGCAGCCAGCGTTCAACGAGTAGTGGGGCCATGCACGCGGCCGCGACCGCGCAACCGATACTGGTCATCACTACGGTGAATCGCCAGCTGAACAAAACCCAAGGGCCTGCTCCCGCAAAGCCGCCGAGTGCAAACAGCACGGAGGTCAAACCGAACCCGAGCGAAAGGGTGCGCGCGATGGCCGAGCGTGTGGTGAGCACGGTCGTAATAAATAGAAGGACCGCCGGGATTCCGAACAGCAGCGCGCCGCTAACCGGGTCGTCGACGAAACCGCCCATCGTCTCATAGTCGAGGATGTATGTACGACCATGCCACCAATCGGTGGGCATTCCGTCGGGTGGCGGAGCGAACCCGTAGTACCCGTAAGCCGAAAATGCGAAGTTGAGTGCAACGCTCAACCAACCCACTGGTGTGTGGACGGGGCGCGAGTCTGTCGTCGATGATTTTTGTTGTGCCGGTCCCATTCGCGGATCGTGCCCCATCATTGTGGCCTTCGCTGCAGGCGCGGCGGTGTGAACGGTGAATGCGCAAGCGCAGGACGGACGATCGCTTGCCCGAAACATCGCTTGGGTGTGCAGTGATCGTCTTCGATTCGCGCCGGTGGATCCGGCTCTAAGTTCCGGGCAGCGAGGGGATCCAAAGGCCGCTCGACGGTGGGTAGGCGAGATCACGTGCGGACCGAGAACTGTCCGGCCAGATCCCACACGTCTGATCGGCCCAGACGTGATAAGGATAAAAATCTTTTCATTTCAGAGAGTTGAGTGAGACGTGTGTTTTTGGGACTCGACCCACATCAAAGGTTTGCGTGTCCCTCGGGGGTATCGTAACTTAGTGGTCACCCCCCGGGCACCCGTGTGGAGACCGACTTTTCCCACAGGGACTCTTGGGTTCGCTGGGGCGCGCAGGGCAAAGCACATCGCACACGTACCTGGAAGGTCTGTGACCTCAGTTTCAGACAGACATGAAATGGTGGGAGCCTAAGAATGATTGAATCAATTTTGGTCGCGTCGGATGGGTCGGAATGCGCGATCGCCGCAGAGATTTGTGCAATCGCCCTGGCGTCAAAACTTGGCGCGTCGCTATCGGGTATCACTGTCGTTGAAGATCACTTGGTGCGCGCACCGAGCAGCGAGGGTTTGAACTTGCCCCCGTTTCCAGAAGCAGAAGCTTCTGCCTATTACCGGGCTCGCGGCGACGCGATATTACGACGGTTCAGCGAGCGGGCTCGAGCAGCCGGTCTCGAAGTCAGTTGCGATGTCGCCAACGGCAGCGCCGACGACCGCATTGCAGAACGCTCGCTCGCTTCGAGTCTCACTGTTTTGGGTCGCGACAGCCGCTCTGATGGCGGCCGCGGTGGACTCTTCGGATCGACTGCAGAAGCGGTGACGCGCAAAACCACGCGGCCGATTCTGATCGTGCCAGCCGGTGCGCAAGTCACAGGACCTATCGTGCTCGGCTTCGACGGTTCACCCGGTTCGAAGCTTGCTGCCAAACTCACCGTCTATCTCGCAAACGACCTGGGCGAACAGGTCCACGTGTTTGTCGACTCAAAGGACAAAGGGCGTGCAGTCACGCGCTTTGACGACGTTCGTAAACTTGTAAGCGGACTCGCAAGCCCGATCCGCGAGACGTCTTCGACCCTCGGACGACCGGACGTTAAACTGGTCGATGCTGCGCGGGACGCAAACGCGGGCATGATCGTGATGGGGGCCTTCGGTCGCAATCGCATCACCGACTACTTCATCGGGAGCAACGCGGCGGCGGTCGTTCGCACGTCGGCTGTTCCGGTACTGCTCGCGCGTTGAGCAACGGGACTCCGGGCAGAGCGCTGCGCCTAGACGAACTCGCTCGCTTACTCGATCTTAGGTTTAGCGGCGATGCAGCATTGATTGTTCGCGGCGTTGCTTCTCTAGAGGAAGCAGGCTCAGAGGATCTGGGGTTTATGCGCGACGCCCGTCACTTGGACGCCATGGAGAGTAGCCGCGCAGGTGCCGTCATTGTCCCGGCTGATTTTGACGCTTCGGGTCGTGCGGCGCTTTATTCTTCAAACCCGTCGCTCGATTTTGCACGTGCAGTCGAACTGGTCTGCGCACCGAAAGTTCAACCGGCCGGCATCGAGGCGGGAGCCCATATCAGTGCGGACGCCGAAGTGCATGAAAGTGCTTGGGTCGCGGCGGGCGCTGTTGTCGGCGCGCGGTGCAAAGTGGGCGCGGGCACGAAGCTTCATCCCAATTCCACGCTCTACGCTGACGTTGTTGTCGGTAAAAGCTGTGTCGTGCATGCCGGCGTGGTGGTTCGCGAACGGTGCGTTCTCGGCGACCGTGTTGTGTTGCAACCTGGAGCGGTGATCGGAGGAGATGGTTTTGGGTTCGTACCCGAAGCCACGGGCGCGCTTCACAAAGTTCCACAGGTGGGCGTTGTGATCGTGGGCGACGACGTCGAAGTCGGCGCCAACACCACGATCGACCGCGCGTCCCTGACGCAGACCAAAATTGGTGACCGCGTAAAGCTCGACAACTTGATTCAGATCGCTCACGGCTGTGAACTCGGGCCAGATGTCGCTGTTGCTGCGCAATCCGGTTTCAGTGGCAGTACGAAAATTGGTCGCGGCACGATCGTGATGGCACAGGTGGGCGTAGCCGGGCATCTCGAGATTGGCAGTCGAGCGTTTCTCGGTGCTCGGGCAGGCCTCCACAAAGACGTTGCCGACCATGCCCGAGTTTACGGAACACCGCAGCTGGAAGAGCGACGCTGGCACCGCGTGATGGCGGCCCTCAAGCGGCTTCCCGAAATGCTGAAACGACTGCGCGCCGTCGAGCGGAAACTCGGCATGCGCGACAACGATCCAACGGAGTGAAGGTGACCGACCCCAAGCCCCCGCTTGCGACGACCCAGCCGATCACCGTGCTGCGAAGCCACCTCCGCTCCGCGGTCGAACTCGAAGACGAAGCCTCGCTTGTCGACTTTGCTGAAAAGCTCGGTAGCGACCCCAGGCGCGGAGTTCAGGTACTGGTTCGTTCGGCGACGACGCGCGTGGGCGCCATGCGGTCCGAGCGCGAACGCGTTGCGAAGATGTTCGAACTTCGAAGCGGTCTCTACGTCCAGGGGTTTAAGGCGATCGCAGGTGTCGACGAAGTTGGAGTGGGCCCGCTGGCGGGTCCCGTCGTAGCTGCCGCGGTGATTTTGCCCGAAGAAGTCAACCTCCCGCTCGTGAATGACTCGAAGAAGTTGAAACCGGCGCAGCGCGAAAAACTGTCGCTTGCGATCCACGCACAAGCCGTTGCGGTTTCCATCGGCAGCGTTTCTCCTGAAGGAATCGACTCGCGCAATATCTTCCAGGCCTCGCTCGAAGCGATGCGTCGCGCCGTCGAGGGGCTCAACCCCGCGCCCGACTACTGCTTGGTGGATGCGCGCACGATTCCCCGCGTCACGGTCGCGCAACAAGGTTTGATCCACGGTGATGCGATCGATGCTTCCATCGCGTCGGCATCGATCGTCGCCAAGGTGTTTCGCGATCGGCTGATGCAAGACTTCGACGTCCAATATCCCGGCTACGGATTCGGACGACACATGGGCTACGGCACAGCGCAGCACCTTGAAGCGCTCGAACGTCTGGGCGCTTGTCCGATTCACCGCCGGTCGTTTGGGCCGGTCGCTGCCGTGATGCGCGGTACTGCGTCGATCCGATAGACGTGGCGTACTTCAAAGCTTCCCCTGAAGACTTCTTGGTGGATGAGATTGCGCTGTATCCGGCGATCGGAAGCGGCCCGCACACATTTGCGCGGATCGAGAAGCGGTTGCGAACCACCGAAGAAGTCGCCGAAGATCTTGCCCAAGCGTTCGGGCTGAAGCGCCGAGACATCGGCTACGCGGGGCGGAAGGATCGGGTTGGGGTGACGCGTCAGTGGTTTTCTTTACCCGACATTGATCCTGAGCGCGTCACGGCCACAGTTCTTCCCGACGCCAAAGTCCTCGAAGCCGTTCGACATCAGAATAAATTGCGTACGGGACATTTGCGCGGCAATAAATTTGAAATGTGGGTGCGCGGACTCACCGAAGCGGAAACAGAAGCGGCGGTCGCAAGGCTTGAGACCGTGAAACAGTTGGGCTTCGCGAACCGATACGGAGCGCAGCGCTTCGGACGCGATGGCGACAACGTGCGTCGGGCGCTTGTGATCTTGCACCGCGGAGCAGCGCCCAAAGACCGTAGACGCGCGCGCTTTCTTCTTTCTGCGCTTCAGGCGGAAGTATTCAATCGCGTTCTCGACGAGCGGCCGCTCGAGATCGGACAACTTGAAGTGGGCGACCTTGCGGTCAAGCATGAGTCCGGTGGCGTGTTCTGTGTCGAAGATGTTGAGGCGGACAACGCGCGCGCTCGCAATTTCGAGATCAGCCCGACCGGGCCGATGTTCGGCACCAAAGTCGCGCAGCCCCTTGGGGCGCCCGCCCAACGCGAGGCCAAGATCCTGACCGAATACGGCGTCCCCAATCAGCAGGATCTAAAAGCGCCTCGCGGCGTTTCGCTGAAAGGTGCGCGCAGGTCTTTGCGCGTGCTTCCCATCGAATTCGTCCACCAAGTTGATGCCGATGCGATGAAAATCAGCGTCACTCTGCCGAGCGGAAGCTATGCGACGGTCCTGCTTGAGGAAGTCTTCGGCCCACTTCACGAGGGGGCGGATGTGATTCTCGATGGAGAGGGTATTCTCGACTGACAGCGGCGGCGGGCTGCTGCAAGTCGGCCAGACCACTGCACGACGGGAGGCGAGATGGGGAGTTACGGCAGCGTCATCGAATTGATCGGCAAGACTCCATTGGTTCGACTGAACCGTGTGACCGAGGGCATCACTGCCGAAATTCATGTGAAGCTCGAATCGGCCAACCCGGGCAACAGCGTCAAAGACCGGCTTGGCATCGCAATGATTGAAGCGGCCGAGCGAGACGGATTGATTACCCCCGGCAAGACCGTCATCGTCGAACCGACAAGCGGAAACACGGGCATCGCCCTCGCGATGATTTCTGCGGTCAAGGGGTACGACTGCATCCTTGTCATGCCTGATACGTTCAGTCTTGAACGACGCGTCACGCTGCGCGCGTTTGGAGCGCGCTTGGTCGTCACTGAAGGTGCAAAGGGAATGACGGGTGCCGTCGAACGGGCAAATGAAATCGCCGACCAAATCCCCGAAGCATTCATTCCGCAACAGTTTCGAAACCCCGCGAATCCGGAGGTCCATCGACGCACAACAGCCGAGGAGATTTGGGAAGACACGGAGGGCAAGGTCGACACGCTGATCGCAGGCGTGGGGACGGGGGGCACGATTACCGGCGTTGGGCAAGCGTTGATGAAACGCAAGTCGTCGTTCGAAACGATTGCCGTCGAACCCGAAGCCAGCCCGGTGCTCGCCGGGGGCTCGCCTGGGCCGCACAAGATTCAGGGGATCGGCGCCGGGTTCATTCCCGAAGTCATGGACCCCACGCTCCCGAGTGGCGTGATGGCCGTGTCGAACAAAGACGCCATCGAGATGTCGCTCAGGCTCGCGAGAGAAGAGGGCATGCTCTGTGGCATTTCATCCGGCGCGAATGTCAAAGCGGCAATTGAATACGCGAAAAGACCCGGTAACGAAAATAAATTCATCGTTACGATCGTTTGCGATTATGGTGAACGGTACATTCAAACCGCGCTCTTTGAAGCGTATCGATACGAAGGGAGCGATGATCTTGACTAACGTCTCTAGCGACCCTGCGTCGCGTTCATTGCGAGCCCAGGGCGAGGACGGAATGCAAATGAAACATTCGGGCGGGCGCGTTTCGCGCGAAGAGAAGAAGCAGCAGTCGCGACGTCGCATCCTCGATTCCGCGAGAGACGTCTTTTTCCGCGACGGGTTCATGCTTGCCAACCTGGACGAAGTTGCAACGAAGGCTGGCGTCGCAAAAGGGACCCTGTACCGATACTTCGAGAGTAAGGCCGATTTGTACGTCGCGGTGCTGGCCGAAAATGGTGCGGGCTTTGTCAATAAAATGCGTGAAGTCGCTGAGTTCACGGGGCCCGTGCGCGATCGACTGAACCGGCTTGGTGATTTCTATCTGTCCCATTGGACCGAGCACATCGAGTACTTCCAGATCTTTTGGGCCGTCGACAACGAATCGCTCATTGGTGGCCTCCCCGAAGACGCCGTGCGTGAAGTCGCAAACTTGTGGGAGGGAAGTCTTTCGATCTTGAAGGACGTTCTCGATCATGGCGTGGCTGAAGGCGAATTGGCCGAATGTGATACTTGGGAGGTTTCGTACATCATGTGGACGATGGCGAACGGCTTGATCCAGTCTGAGTACACCGCCCCGCGCAAGGAACTCCGCCGCCGACCGCTGCAAGATGTTTTCGCAGACGCGATCGAGTTGTTGGTCTTGGGACTGTCTCGTCAGAAAACGTCCAACCCGGGTTGAGACCGATCGATTTTCTTGGTCATGATGAGCCGCCTGGTGAAGAGCCCATGAGGAACGTACGATGAGTGCAAGTGTCGTTGAGCGATTGCGTCAGCTGGTATCAGACCAGCTTGGTGTTGACGTTTCGAAGATGAAGTCCGAAGCCAACATCATTGACGACCTGGGTGCCGACTCGCTCGACGTCGTGGAGCTCGTGATGGCGATCGAAGAAACCTTCGATATCGAAGTCTCGGATGAAGAAGCCGAAGTTCTTCGCACGGTCGGTGACGTCGAAGCGTTTGTGGTCGGGCGTGTCGCGGCTTGAATTCGGCCCCATGCCGCCGCCATTGGGCGAAATCAGCCTAGAAACGAAACCCTGGAAGTAATTTGAAGTGAGCCCCGGCGCCCGTCCCGAGAAGTGCAAAGAAAATCGCGAACGGCATGCGGGGACGAAATGCCGCGTGCACGCTCGCCTTCGCCGCGGCTTTCTGCTCCTCGGGGCTTCCTGGCGTGTCTTCGAGAACCCTCGCCATTTCGGGGACGACCAACAGTAAGCCAAATAGACAAAAGAACGCGGCGAAGTAGAGCAGCCCTAAAATCGCGACCGGCCGAAACTGGGGCCTAGTTCGGTTGGTTACCCGCTTCTGTTCGGCTTCGTTCGACACGGCCGAACCCTACAGACCGCACGCTGTTCCTGCGACCTGTAAATTCGAGCTAGTCTGGCCCGACTCAGCAGGGCACGAGAGACCGAACCCCATCGACAACGAGGTGCGCCGTGGCGGAAAAACGGAAGAGCGCGGCAACGAACAAAAAGAGCAAGGGTAAGAAGGGACTGAAGCGCCTCGTTGTGATCGATGGAGCCAACGCGATCTTTCGCGCGTTCTTCGGGATCCCCGGGTTGCGCGGGCCAGACGGTTCGCCAACGAATGCCGTTCTTGGGTTTACCAACATCTTGCACAAGATCATTCGGGAAGAATCGCCCGACTACATCGCAGTTGCGATGGATCCCAAAGGCGGTTCGTTTCGCAACGAGATCTACAAAGAGTACAAAGCGAATCGCGACGCGACGCCCGAAGACCTGATCGTGCAGTTCCCGTTGGTTAAAGAATTGATCGACGCGCATGGAATTCAGCGTATCGAGATCCCGGGCTTCGAAGCCGATGACGTGATCGCAACGCTCGCCACGCATGCACCCGACGACGTCGCCGTTTCGATCATTTCGACAGACAAGGACTTGATGCAGTTGTGCACCGACCGCGTCGAGCTTGTAGACGGCATCAAGGATCGTCGGTTTGGCCCCGCCGAAGTGCAGGAGAAGTTCGGCGTACCCCCAGAGCAGATGCTCGATCTGCGCGCGCTCGTTGGAGACCCGAGTGACAACATCCCGGGCGTAAAGGGGATCGGCGTGAAAGGCGCCGCGAAGCTGATGGAAGAGTGGGGGAGCCTCGACAATATGCTCGCCCACGCCGAAGAGATTACAGCCAAGCGCGCAAGGGAAGGGCTCACCGAACACGCGGATATGGCGTTGCTGTCGCGAGAGCTTTCGACTCTGCGCTGTGATGTTGACCTGGGTGTCGAGCTCGAAGAGCTCGCACTTCCCGAGGCTGACGTCGATTCGCTTCGCGAGTTGTACAAGCGGCTCGGCTTCACGCGACTCCTCGAAAACCTCGAGCCCGACAGCGATGACGCGGAACCGTCCAGCGTCGACAGCCAAAGCCCCGTTGAAGAGCTTTCAATCGACATTGTTCGCGACGGCAAAGCCCTCACGAAGGCGTTCGCAAAGCTCTTTAAATGTGACGAACTTGTCATGCTCGCGGTTGAAGGTGCCGGCAGCGTCGTCGACGCTCCGGTTGTCGGCTTGGCGTTGGCCTCCGCAGAAGGAAACGACGCGGCCTATCTACCGCTCGTTCGCTTGAGCAACGGGCAGACGGATCTCCCCCTCGGCGGAGCCGAAGAAGCACAGCTTACGATGGCAGAAGTGGTCGCTGCGCTCCAGCCGCTCTTTGATGTTCCGTCCCCCAAGCCGTGGTTCGGCTGGTCGACGAAACGATTGCAAGCGTTGTTGGGCGAGCAGGGGCTCGAAATCCCGGTCCCGACATTCGACGCTCGCATCGCTGCGTTCTTGCTCGATCCTGCTGGCTCCAACGACTTGGCGCCGTTGGCGATGCAGCTACTGGGGCGGTCAGTCAAGAGTTGGGAAGATCTTGCCGGGCGCGGCGCGAAAGCAACGCCCGCCGCCGAAGTTCCAGTGGAAGACCTCGCAAGTTGGCTTGCCGATCACATATCGGCCGTCGTTGCGATGCGGCCGAAGATCCAAGAGGGCTTGGATCGAGACGGGCTGACGAGTTTGTTCGTCGACGTCGAGCTCCCACTCACCCGGGTACTTGCGCGGATTGAACGCAATGGCGTTCGAGTTGACGAGACGATGCTCGCGAGCCTCTCCGAAGAGTACGAGTCCACGTTGGCAACCTTGGAAAAGGAAATTCATAAACTCGCGGGCGAAGAGTTTTTGGTGAGCTCGCCCAAACAGCTGCAGGTCATCTTGTTTGAAAAACTGCGGCTTACCCCGATCAAGAAGACGAAGACTGGCTATTCCACAGCGGAGAGCGTGCTCGAACAGTTGACCGACGAACACCCGATGCCGGGTAAGATCCTCGAATGGCGGCAGCTCGCGAAATTGAAAAGTACCTACGTCGACGCGCTGCCGAAGCTGATCAGCGAAAAGACCGGACGCATTCATCCCACGTTCAATCAATTGGGCGCGGCGACGGGACGGCTTTCCGCGTCGGAACCCAACGTGCAGAACATTCCGATTCGAACCGCTCAGGGGGTTCGGATTCGCGAGACGTTCATTCCGGCAAGTAAGCAGGTCATGCTTGCCGCGGACTATTCGCAAGTTGAGCTCCGCGTGCTCGCGCACTACTCGGGAGACGAGAGTCTGGTCGATGCGTTTTTAAAGGGAGACGACATTCACCGACGGACGGCCGCGGAAGTGGCAGGGATCTCGGTCGACGAAGTCGACGATGACCAGCGCGCGCACGCAAAGGCCGTCAACTTTGGAATTATCTACGGATCGTCGGCGTTCGGACTCGCGAATACATTGGGGATCGCCACCGCGGAGGCACAGGGTATCGTCGACGCCTATTTCGCGCGATATATCGGAGTGCGCCGTTTCCTCGACGAAACCACAAAGAATGCCAAAACGGACGGGTTCGTTTCGACCCTGCTTGGCCGGCGGCGCTACCTGCCAGATCTCTCTTCGAAGAACCGCATGCTCAAACAAGCTGCGGAGCGAATGGCGGTCAACTCTGTCATCCAGGGAACGGCGGCAGACTTGATCAAGAAGGCGATGATCGACGTCGATTCGGCGCTCACGGAGTCCGGGCTCGGTGCGACCATGATCATGCAAGTCCACGATGAACTGGTCTTCGAGACGTCTGAAAAAGACGTTGACGCGTTGAGCGCGCTCGTGCGGGACAAGATGGAAGGTGTTTATCCGCTTGAGGTTCCGCTCGTTGTCGACTTGGGTTACGGCAAAAACTGGCGCATCGCTCACTAGAGCCGCCACTACTGCCGCCACTACAGCCGCAGTGTCAGACCGGCGCGAATAGGTTGACGCTGTATTCGTCGTCGTCATCGAGCCAGCGGGTTTCGCAACGCATCTGCGAGAGCGCTGCGAGCTCGTCGATCTCCTGAAGAGAGTACTTGTACGAGTTCTCGGTGTGGATCTTGTCGCCCTGTTGGAATGCGAACGACTGGCCCAGCTCCGCGACTTGTACGCTTTGATCGCGAAGGCTCACGAGTGAACTCTCGACGCAGCCCGAATCTTCGTGGTAATGCGCTCTAAACTCAAACTGCTCCGGTGAAAAATCAGCGCCGAGTTCTCGGTTGATCCGAGTGAGTAGGTTCTTGTTGAAGCGTGCCGTGACGCCGAGGGAGTCGTCATATGCGCGTTCGAGACGCTCTCGGTTCTTGCGGAGATCGATGCCAATCAAAAGGCGATCCGACGCTGCCATGCCCGCACGGACTTTCATCAAAAAGTCGGCGGCTTGCGGCTTGTGGAGATTGCCGACGGACGAGCCCAGCCAAAGAACCAGGCGTGGGGTTGAATCGTGGTTCCCTAGCACGGTCAGCGCGGTTTCGTATTCACCACAAACCGCATGCACGCTGAGCCGCGGATGTTCGCGTAGGAGCGCCTCCGCGCTCTCCTCGATGGCGCTGCGAGAAATGTCGATGGGGACGTAGACCAGAGACGCTTGCGCGGCGAGCAGCGCTTCTAACAAGACTCGCGTTTTTCCCGCGCTACCACTCCCAAATTCGACAAGGGTTGCGCCTTGATCGAAGTGACCTGCAATGTCGGCGGCGCGCTCCCGCAGTAGCATGCGTTCGACGCGGGTGAGGTAGTACTCCTCGAGGTCGCAGATCTCCTCGAAGATCTTTGAGCCGATCTCGTCGTAAAAGAAGCGGCAGGGAAGGCTTCGCTCAGCAGCGGAAAGGCCCGTGCTCACTTCTTCCGCAAATGACGGAAGCTCGATCTGCGCTTCGGGAATGGTCAGCCTATAGCGGTCGGCATATTGGCTGAGGCGCTTCGACGTGTTCTGCGAGCTTTGACGCGGCAAATTCGATTGCTCCGGGGCGCGTTCATGCGAAGCGCAACACCCTAGCATTCGATCGAAGTTGACGCGCTGGGCACGCGTGAAGAGGAAACCGCCCAGCCCCTTCGCCGCGTGCGATCAGCCGAGCCGCTTGCTCTTCGCCACGGCGATTTCGTCGTCGCTGATGATCCCGTCTTCACCGAGCTTCTGCAGTTTCATGATTTGGTCTGCGAGCGAATCATGTTCCTGAACTTCGAGCGCGAACGACACGTAGGACGAGACAGAAGAGTCTTCTTCGTCTTTGAAGGAATCTGCATCGAGGAGCAATCGTTCGTCGCTACTGCGAGAAAATTTCGAATCGCGATTCGCGTCCGGAGCCTTTTGCTTGCGCTTGCGAATCCGTGCTTCAACCGATCCGTGGGCATCGAGTGTCGATCGCTGCTGTTGCGCGAACCGCTCGGCGGATTCGTTCTTGAGCTTCGGTGCGCGCAGGGTTGCGACCCGCACTTCGGTGCGATTGATCGCTTGGCGACTTCCCTTGAAGAATAGATCTCCACCAACGGGATACAGAAAGAGCCCGGCGAAGAACCCTTCCGGCGGGAGAGCCTCCGTCGTATTGCCGCGCAACACGATCACGCCGAGAAGGATCAACGCCAATCCGAGCTTTCTGGGTTCGTTCATGTCGGCTCCACGGCCTCATTCTCAAGTAGCTGAAAACGCTAAAGATTTTACATTTTCTTGACTAAGACTCAAAAAAGGGTCCATTTGATTGCCCGCTTTTCGCCCAGAGCACGCCTCTCTATAGGAGCGGCAAAACAGTGAGTTCTCGACATCAACCAAGCCGCTAGCAGAAGGCGAGAAGAGGAGAAAAAATGGCGATGGAACGAACCCCGACCAACCCCGAAAACGAAGCGCGACTCATGCGTGAGATTCTTGCTGGCAACGACGCCGCATTCGTCGAACTTCACGAACTCTACGAGCGACGGATCTACTTCTTCGCACTCAAGCGGATGCGCGATCCGTCTGACGCAGAAGACGTGACTCAAGAAGTATTTCTCCAGGTCTTCCGTGGCCTGGCCAAGTTCGAAGGACGCTCGTCCATGCTGAGCTGGATGTTCGGCATCGCGCACAACCAAATTTGCCGACGCTATCGAAAGCGCAACGTGAAGATTCAATCGCTCCAGAGCGACGAGGTAAACGCTCTCGACTCAGGCGAGACTCCCGCTGACCAGCGAACTGACTTTGTTCGCATTCTGCGCAACTGCAGCCGGGTACTCGAGGAGAAGGTGCCAGACCAGCAGCGAGAAACATTCGAGTTGCGGTATCTCGAAAATAAATCTACGCGAGAGATCGCGCAGAAATTGGGCAGGTCGCCGCAGGCGGTCAAGATCAGTCTCTTCCGCACGCGGCGCACCTTGGCGGAGAACAATCGCAAGTTGTCCTCGGTGCTGAGCGCTTAAGCACCCAGGTGCAAACGGGGGAAGTCGGAAAGAGATCGATCTACTGAAGAAGTAAGTGCGCTAAAAGAGTCCCAGAGTGGACGCCTACGAAATCGCTCCCTGTTAATTCGCGCAGGGGGCGATTTCACGTTTTGGGCAGCACTTCGGTCACAAGTCGCCGTCATCGAACTTTGAGGCGCGCAGGAGCGGCGCTAGGGCGTTCGGCTTTCTAGGATTGCCTTTAGGCGCACACGCGCGGTGACCCAATCACTCTTGACCGTTCGCTCGGAAATGGAGAGTTCCTGGGCCACTTCTCCCACCGTCAGCCCACCAAAGACCCGAAGTGCGACAACGAGGGCGGCGCGATCGTTTTCGAGGGCCAATCGATCCAGAGAGTCCCGTGCCTCTTGGAAGCCTTCTTCCGAAACCGTCACGGCCGGGAAGACGTTTTCGTCCAAGGTCTCGCGCACTCTGTCTCCGCCGCGCTTGTCGGTCGTTCGTGCGCGGGCGTGATCGATCAGAACGTGACGCATGATGCCCGACGCGGCCGAATAGAAATGTGTTCGGTCCTGCCATTCCCTGGCCGAGGCCGTGGTCAAGCGCACGAAGACTTCATTGATGATCGCGGTCGCGGAAAGCGTATGGTCCACCCGCTCGTTCTTGAATAAATTGCGCGCGCGTCGGCGCAGTTCGGGATACACGAGATCCCAAAGCTGATCCGCCGGGCTGTCGGTCTTGTGGCTCTGGTTGAGGAGAACCGTGATTTCGTCTTTATCGGCCGCCATGACCCACGATTGTAGTGCGCCCGCAGGCCCATCGCCGGGGCGCGGAAGACGACCGGAGAGTCGCGTTTTGGGGTGGCGGTGGAAGTCCGGTGGTAGACTTCGGGGCCCAAGCTATCGATTCGAAAACTGGAGACTCCACAACATGGCGATCGTCGAACCCATCCCATCCAACTCCCCTGATGAGCCGAGGCGCCTGCGATTGCGCAGTGTGGTCGACCTCGAAGAAATCGGAGAGATTGAAGTTCAACCTGCTTCCGAAGTAAGGGCAGCCCTCGAACGGGCGCGCAAGGCGCAACCCGCCTGGGCGGCGCTTTCTGTTGAAAAGCGCGCTGGCTATCTCAAGGGTGTGCTCAAGATTCTGCTTGATCGCCAGGAAGATGTGATCGAAACCGTCATCCGTGAAACGGGCAAGACGCGCAGCGAAGCGATCACGATGGAAGTGTTCGCCTCGGCGGATGCACTTTCGTACTACAGCAAGCGCGCTGCAAAACTGCTTGCTCCGAAGCCGCGATCACTTCACGGTGTCATGCGATTCATGAAGAAGGTCACGATCCACCAGGTGCCGCTCGGCGTTGTCGGGATCATCACGCCGTGGAATGGCCCGTTTATTCTTTCGCTCAACCCAACTGCACAAGCGCTTGTGGCGGGCAATGCGGTTCTCCTCAAACCATCGGAAGTCACACCCTTTTCAGCGCAACTGTTCGCCGAGATGTTCCGGGAAGCGGGGCTTCCCGAAGGCGTGTTGCAAGTCTTGGTGGGAGACGGCGAAACCGGTGCAGCGCTTTGCGAGTCGGGGGTCGACAAGATCTCGTTTACCGGCAGCGTTGAAACCGGGCGCAAGGTTGGCGAGTCCTGCGCGCGGCAACTCATCCCATGCACCCTCGAACTAGGAGGGAAGGACCCGATGATCGTTTGCACCGACGCCGACATCGAAAGCGCGGCGGCGGGCGCACTAGCGGGTGCGTATATGAATACAGGCCAGTACTGCTGTGGCACCGAACGAGTCTACGTCGTGGATTCGGTCGCAGACGCGTTCATCGAAGAAGTGGTGAAGCGCGCCTCAAAGTTGCGCCAAGGTGACAAGGGTGAAAGCGACGTGGGTCCGATCTTCTGGCCGCGGCAAATGGAAATCATCGAAACCCACATGGCCGATGCAATCGAAAAGGGCGCAGTCGTTCGAGTTGGCGGCCGGAGAAACCCCGATCTCGAAGGTCTCTACTTTGAACCGACCGTGCTGACCGACGTCAACCACGACATGCAGATTATGGTGGATGAAACCTTCGGTCCGATTCTCCCGATCATGCGCGTTGCCGACGAAGACGAAGCGCTGCGTCTCGCCAATGACACGCGCTACGGCCTTGGGGCGACGGTTTGGAGCAACGACGAATTCAAGGCGACCAGCATTGCCAAACAACTCGAATCGGGAAGCGTTTGCATCAACGACATGACGGTCACGTATGGTGTGATCGAAGCCCCATTCGGCGGCCGCAAGTCAAGCGGGGTTGGTCAGGTGAACGGCGACAACGGGATCTTAGGCTACTGCTATCAACTTCCCGTGATCGTCGATCGCTGGAAGGGAAAGAACTCTCGCGACTTTTATCCCTACGGCAGAAAGAAGGACGAAGGCGTGCAGAAGGCCGCGCGCTTTTTGTTTGGGACGTCGCTCGGTCGCTGGCTTTCATAGCGTCGCGGCGTCACATTGACGCTTCACGTACTAGGACACAATAAACCGACGGGGACGATCCGTTTCTCGTCGCACCGAACCACTGGGAGTCAAGGTGGCAGATGAAAAATTGATTGCGGTTTTCGTGGACTATGAAAACCTCGCCCTCGGTGTGCGTGACGAAAAAATGGGCGCCTTTCAGGTCAGCTTGATCCTCAAGCGTTTGCTCGAAAAAGGGCGCATCGTCTATAAGCGCGCGTATTGCGACTGGAGTCAGTACCGCAATGAAGTGCGCGAGTTTCACAGCCACGGCATCGAGATGATCGACATCCCGCGCACCAAGATGAGCGGGAAGAACAGCGCCGACATTCACATGGTGGTTGACGCCCTCGATCTCAGCCATTCCAAAGACCACATCGACATGTTCGCTCTGCTCACCGGCGACAGTGATTTTTCGCCCCTGGCCTCAAAGCTAAAAGAGAACAACAAACGCGTGATCGGGTGCGGGGTGAAGAGTTCAACCTCAAATCTGCTGATCAATTGTTGCGATGAATTTATCTACTACGACGATCTCGTGCGCGTCGCCGAAAAACCCAAGGTGAAGAAGAAGCCCGCGTCTCGCGCCAAGAGCGCGGCACCCGCTGACAAGGACAAGCCCGCCGCAGAAGAACCGGCGATTCTTGATCAATTGGTGGAAATTGTCGGCTCCCTTGAGCAAGACTACGACCCGCTCTGGGGTTCGATGATCAAGCAGACGATCCGACGCGTATACCCCGAATTCAATGAGCAAAATTCCGGCTACAAAAACTTTGCCGACCTGCTCCACGACGCAGAAGACCGCGGCTACGTCTCTCTCGACTATGACGAGAGACGGGGGAACTTCAAAGTTCGCTTGCTCGACGAATAAAATTGAACGCTCGCGCCGCTTGAAGCGCCAGAGCCTTCTCCAATAATCATTTTCAAGATCGTGATCGACGAAGTGACCTTCGTCGCGCCGCCGAGCAAACCGCGCGTCTGGATCAGTCGCGTAGCAACTCTGGGTTTAGCGCGGTGACCATGCGCTTGATGCCATCTCGCCAGTCGATCTGAGTCCGACCCACGAGCTCGTGCATCTTCGCGGGGTCAAGCGTAACGCTCCCGATGGTCGTGTCCGTCGGGTTGAACTTGGGTTCGAGTCCCGTGAGCTCTCCGATATAGGCGCACCACTCTTCGATACTCGTCGGCTCGCTCCCGCCCCAATTGAGGGTCACCGGGGGGACACCCACGTTTTCGAGCAGCTTCGGGAGCATGCCAATGTAGTCGTCCTGATGCAGCAAGTTATAGACGCTGGGCGTTTCCTTGTAGACCGGGATCGGCACCCCCGCCTTCATCATCATCAAGTGGAACCACGGCCAGCCGCCGTTGTCTCCATAAGGGACGCTGAGCCGAGCAATGACGGTTGGGATGTTCCACTGCTTCGACGCGAACCGAACCATCGTCTCCGCTGCGATCTTGCAAATGCTGTAGGTCGGCATCATGGCGCGGTGGTTGTCGCCAAGGGCGTCCGTCTCTTTGAGTGCTTTGTGGCCCGCGTATTCGTAGACGCCGGCAGTTGAACAATGCATGAACGCCTTACTTGGCCGGCAGCGTTCCATCAAGCGTCCAACGCCTTCTGCATTCGCGGCGAGGTCATAGTCAAATTCGCCGGTCTTCACGACCGCGTAGTGGAGGACAATCGAGAAATCGGTGGGCACGTCTTCGAGCGCGGAGTCGGCGAGGTCGGCAGGAATTGGCGTTACACCGATGGCTTCGACTCTTTTTCGATCTTTGTCTTTGCCAAAACGCGCGAGCCCGTAGACGTCGTTGTCTTCGGCGAGTGCTGCCGCGACGGGGAACGCGACTTGGCCGGTTGGACCCGTGATCAGGATCTTCTCACCTTTGATACTGCTCGTGGCTTCACTCACGTTTTGAACTCCTTCGGTTGGTGCGCTTTCTGCTGAGGCGCAGGCGACGGGGCATAGTAGCGCGGACCGACTGGAGGGAATCCAGAACGCGAACCCAGAACTACCCCGATCGAGAACCGGGTCAGTTCGGGTCTGAGATTCGCTTGAGCGCGTCGAAGCCTTTCATTCGGTTGCGCTTGTTCACCGAGTCATCTTCTTCGCTGCTAATCAGATTGCGAATCGGTTGGGTTCGAAACATGCGAAACGTTCCAATGCGGGTCCCGTCGCGATTGAAGCGACCCAGCATCTCTTGGCCGCTCGGGTCTCCGCGCTCGACCGTGTAGGCCGTGACACCTTCTTCGCCACCGCGCGCGGCGTTCCCCATGACTTCGGTAATTTTGAACGTCAGGTTCTCGCCGCCGCGCTCAATTTCCCAATTTTCGTGAAAGCCGACCACATTGATGCCGGCGACTCGGTTCGCCCCCGTTGATGCCCAACCTTTCCCGTCCGACCCGCGTAGCGACTTCGACTTTGAGCCCCGTGAATTGACCCGTGGCCCATCCATCAGCTCTTCAAGCTGGCTATCGCTGGGTTCCCACTTGGCGAGCACGCGGCTGCGCGGGTTCCCTTTGTACGACTCGAATCGACCGTCTTGGTTTTCGATGACGACGATGGGGTACTCGACCCAATAGATGCGGCTACCGCGTGGTTCGAAGGTCCATATTTTGTCGAGCCAACGGTCGGCATCACTGTTCTTGGTCGCGGAGTCCTTGTAGTGAACCAGGACAAACCACGTGCCCATGAGCTCCGACTTCGACCGTTTGACCTTGCTCTTCTCAGCGTCCGCGATCGCAGCAGCACACACGACCGATAGAAACACAAAGACGATGAGGGTTGCGCTGGCGAATCGGGGAGCCACGACTAGATCTCGTTTTGCAGCATTTGGTCCAAGGTCTGTCGGCGACGGATTAATTCTGACGAACCGTCGACACGAAGCAGGATCTCGGCGCATTCGGGAAACGCATTGTAGTTCTTGGCCGACATCCCGGAGCAATAAGCGCCGACGCCTTCGATCACCAGAGCATCACCGACGCGTGGGTCGGCAAGCTCGCGGGTCTGCAGTGCTTCCGGGTTTCCGGGCTCAGGCGTGAGGATGTCGCCGCTCTCGCAGCAGTGTCCGGCAACGAGGAAGTCGCCCGTGCCACGGGTTTCGTCGGTGCCGGGCACGACGATGATCGGATGCTGTCCTCCGTACAGACTCGGCCGCACGATTTCGGACATGCCTGCATCGATCTTCACAAAGCGATAACCGCCTTCGGCGCTCGTTTCGACGACGTCCGTTACGGTGCAGACGAGTGCGCCGCAGTTGGCCGCCAAAAACGTGCCGGGTTCAACCTCGAGCGAAAGTTCGCGGCCATGCTCGCGTGCAAAGTTCTCTATTTCGGGAACGATCTTCTGCCCGACTGCGATCAAATCGGTCGAATCTTCGTTCGCCATGCGCCCCACTTTGAATCCACCGCCCAAGCTCAGGCTCGTGACTTCGGGAAGCTTTGCGGCGATCGTCAAAGACATTTTCGCACAGACCACCCACTTGTCCGGATCAGAGCCCGACCCAATGTGGGTGTGCATGCGCGTGATGTGGAGATTGTGTCGCGCGGCAGTTTCGAGGACCTGATCGAGCTGCTCGTGCCAGATGCCGAAGCTCGCCGACGGGCCGCCGACGTTGGTGCGGTTGCTGTGCCCCGAACCCAGGCCCGGGTTGATTCGGACCGAAAGCTCACCACCCGGGTTCGCTTCGCCGAACTTTTCGAGCTGCAACAAGGAGCATGCGTTGAAACGAACGCCTTTGGCGATCAACGCGGCGAGGTTTCGCGGGAGCTCCTGCGCGGTGATCTGGATTCTTTCGGGTTCAACACCAGCGCGCATCGCGCGTTCGGCTTCGAAGCCACTGCTTGCGTCAATGTGCAAACCCGTGGCGGTCAAGATGCGAAGTACTTCGGCAGTCGGCAGGGCCTTCATCGCGTACCGGCCGATCAGCCCATACGGGTTCGGGAATGCGAGAACGTCATTCGCTCGATCGAGCAGCGTCTGCTCGTCATAAACGTAGAAGGGGGTTCCGAATTCGCGTTGGAGTTCGATCACGCGGGCGGCGTCGAGAAATCTCAGAGTTTCCATTTCAGTACTTTCGTTTTGCACGACTTCGATTGGCACGATAGACACACTGGGTTGGCGGACGAAGCCGCGGTGGAGTTTGGCTGCTGCGCAGGATATCACTACTGCGCGGCGGATTCCTGTTTCTCGGTCGCGTCGAGACGGCCCGCGAGCACCCGGGCGAGAGGCTCCGTGACGTCGAACCGCTCCATGAGGATCTTCAAGATCGCGGTGATGGGCGTCGCGAGTAGCATTCCAACGACTCCCCAGAGTGCTCCCCAGAACATCAAGGCGAGCAAGATCGTGACGGGGTGTAGATCGAGTGCATCGCCCATGATTTTTGGAGTGAGGACATTGCCAATCAGAAACTGAACCGTGGCTGGGAGCGCGATCGCAAGGACCGCCTGCGTGGACGAAAGCTCGGGGCTAAACAGCACGACGGGGAGCGGGAGCAAGACCGCAATGATCGACCCGATGCTTGGGATGAAGTTGAGCAAGAAGGTGAAGAGGCCAAAGACAAGCGCGAGGTCGACTCCGAGCGCTGCGAGGATCAACCAAACCAACAAGCCTGTCGCCGCGGACATCAGCGTTTGATTTACGATGTAGCCCTTCACTCGGGATTCGATTTGGCTGCGTACCCCCTTTTGATCGCGGGCGGCACTCGAACCCCCGGCGAGCAAGAAGAACGTAAAGATCAATACAATGAAGCCTTGGGAAAAAAGGTCGACGAGCGCTTGGGTCGTCCCGGCCAAGATGCGTCCGACTGAATCTGCCGGGATCACCGAAGCGGGGTCGAACTGCATGTCCGTTTGATCGACGCCGAGCAGGTCGAGCGGGACGGTTAGGGCTTCTCGACCGCGTTCGATCATCGTCGCAATTTGTTCTTGATACGCGGCAGAGTTCGCGGAGAGGTCGCGCACGGAAGATGAAATCAAACCGCTGATCAAGAATAAGACCACGCTCATCAAGACAAGCGTCGAAAGCACCGCCAACCCGCGCGGGATCCGCACCCATCGCGTTTGGGCTTCCACAAGCGGAGCAAGGCCCAGTGAGAAGAAAATCGAAAGCACAAACGGAATCAAAACGGGACGAAGCCAAAAGAGTGCAGCGGCAACGGCGATGGTGCTGAGCACCAACAGGCAAAGGGTCTGAGTCCGTTGTTCTCGGTCTTTCAGGTTCATCCTTCACCCCCTCGACTTGAATCGCCGCAGTGTCGCCAACTTGGACCCACCCGACAAGCGAACCGCTTTCAGCCGCTGCCCATGTGACGAGCACGCTCGCCGTGGGAAGCCTTGGCTTGCCTGTACAGATCGAACTGTCCGCGCGCGCGACTCATGTTGTGCTCTCCCGCGCGTTCGAAGCGCTTCGGGTCCCACGCCCAGTGAGTCTCCCTTAGTGCATCGGTTGCGAATCGGATGCTGAGTTCGAGCGATACGACTTCGAGCCCAAAGGTCAGTGAATTAAGCTCAGCGGCATCGGGCGTGGCATCGAACGTCGACATCAACCCGTCGACTGCGGCTTCGGCAAACGTAATGTCGAGTTCCGCCTCTGGTGCGTCTTCGGGTAGACGGTTGCACCACGAGCGAAGCGCATCGCCCCAGTCGTACGCGAGCGGCATACGGGCGAGCGTGTCGAGGTCAATCAATGCAACCGGGGAGGGCGATGTTTCGTCTCCTGCGGGTTCGAAGAGCAAATTGTTGAGCTTGAGATCACCGTGGATGACTCGGTCGGGTGCTGAACTGAGCGATGGAAGCAAGTCGGCTTCTGCGAGCAGGCCTTCGGACAGCAATTTGACTGCGGGATAACACGGGTGTCCTTCGCATTCGCGAAGCGCGAGTTGTAAATCTTTAATGTGTTGCTGGGTGTCGTGAAACGGGAAGCCAATCGAATGCAGTGGTGCATCGTAGTCGAGTAGCGCCCGGTGGAATGTCGCGACGAGGTTGCCCGCCGCGTTGAGCTGGTCCGCGTTTTTAGGAATGTCGAACGAGATTCCCGGAAGACACGTCATCAGCCGCCACAAACCGTCTTCGCCGAGGTCCGCGTAGGGTTTCCCATCACTGATGGCGAGTTCGAATGTCGTCACCCCACGGGCGCGAAGGTGCTGCGTCACGTTTTGGATGTTGTCGATCACCCGAGGTGAGAACACCGGGCTCATCCGCTGAAGGATGAAACGATCCCCCCCAGCGTCTCGCACGTCGAATGTCGCGTGAATCAACCCCGTGGTGATGAGGGTTGCGACGGGGTCGGAGAGACCGGCGAAGGAACGGAGTGCGCGTTGAGGATTCACGTTATTACGGGAATCAGGGTGCGTCCGCTTTTCCGGTCGTAATCTGCGTCCCATCGTTTGCCACATTGCCTGCGGCAAACTTGGAAAGCTTCTCGGAGACCGCGGTGAGGAGCGAGTCGAACCCCTTGCGTTTCAAAGTTGACGAATACTCTGAGCGGCGAAGCGACAACTCACTCACGGTGCCGTTCATATACACGTCGATGATCTTCCAGCCGGCTTCAGTCTCATGAAGGCGGTAGTTAAGCTTGACATCATCGTCGTTGGGAAGGACCAGCGTAGTGCTGACCAACTTGGTTTTGTGCGGGGCGTCCTGCTCTGCGTTTGTGACGAAGTGCTCGCCTGAATAACCTTTGAAGCGACCCGCGTAGTTGGCCACGGTGAGGTTGGAAAACGATTGAAGCCAAAGCTCTTGCTCGGCTTCGGAGAGTTTCTTCCACGCTCGCCCAATCGATTTCGACGCCATGAATTTCTGATCAATGTGAGCGTTCACTGCGGGAGCGATCAGATCGAAGCGGCCCTGATAGCCAAGGGCATCGGCCTGTTTCATCGCTTCGGTCAGCGTCTCGTGGAGGTTCTCGACCGACGCGGTTGCGGTGGAGGCCGTCGCGGTGCTGCTCGAAAGCGTTAGGCAGGCAGCAAGTACAAACAGTGAAGTCGTAATAAATAAACGCACGAAACTCGTACCTCTCTTCCCGGCGAACCGGAGCGAGCGTTGTGGGAAGAAGCGCTTCCCGATCAGCAATGGAAACCACAGCAGGTGCCGAGTGGGTTGTTCGGGGGCGGCGGAGGCCAGTCTAGTGCTTCCCCCATCGATCTGCTTTTGGCGTTGCGAGCCCCGCGGGGTTTGGCGGTCTTCGATGATGTTGTCTCTGAAGTTGTGCGTTCGACGCACTCGTCATTCAATAAATTCGCGCGCTTTGCTGAATATGATCTCGCGGGAACGGCGTGCGTTATGCTGCCGCGCGCCCGCCCACCCCGGAGCTTTTGTCGTGCCCGATCAATATGAGTCTGAACGTCTCGAAGCTTCGCGATGAGAGGCTTCTATCTCATTCACGTCGCCACCGGTATCATTCTGATCGCGATGCTGGTTGGCTTTTACAACCTGAAGAACGATTCGGCTGGGCGTAGCGGGGTGGTCGAAAGTGTCTCCTCGAAGGGCACGGTAAGCGCGGCCGTATTGCCTCCCCGCGCCAGTGATGTTCCACTGTCATTTGTTGACCACGACGGAAACGCGACGAGCGAACTCGAGTTTCGGGGTCGCCATGCGTTGATCTTCTTTGGTTATGCGAGCTGCCCCGATGTATGTCCCGGCAACCTCGTCGTGATGGGCCGCGCGCTTGACCTGTTAGGCGAACAGGCAGCAAGCATTCAGCCGCTTTTCATAAGTTTTGACCCCGCGCGAGACAACCCGGAAATGCTCAAGAACTACGTCGCACACTTCAGCCCTCGCCTGATTGGGCTGACCGGATCTCCCGCCGAAATCGAAGCGGCCACAAGCGCGTATGGGGTGTACTTCGAATTGGTCAAGAAAGAGGGCAGCTCCGAGCTCAGCGGTGAAATCGGGCACACCTCCAAGACGTTTTTGATCGGGCCGCATGGCGAAGCGCGCGCGATCTTCAGACACAACACCCAGCCAGAAGAGATGGCGTCGGTGATTCGAACCAAGCTAGCTGAAGCTCCGCGGCTCCCTTCCGCGGCCGCGACTAAGGTACCGTGACGTAGATGCTCACTCTTCTTCCCCACTTCGGCGCACTTTGTAACTTGACCATTTTGGTTCTGATCGTGTGGGCCTTTATTGCGATCCGTGCTGGCGACCGAGAGCTGCATCCAAAGTTGATGAAGGCTGCGCTCGCCACCGGCGCGGTTTTTCTGGTTTCATACGCGCTTCAAATTTTAACTGTTGGTCACGGCAAGGCACCCGGCGAAGGGCTCTATAAACAGGTCTTTCTGGGGCTTCTCCTGACGCACACGATCGCAGCGGTTGCAGTGCTGCCTTTGGTATTGCGCTCCGCATATCTTGGGATCCAAGGGCGCTACAGCGATCATAAGAAGATTGTTCGCTTTGCGTATCCAGTTTGGCTGTACGTCGGGCTGACCGGCGTGATCGTCTACGTCATGATGTATTTGCTCTAGCAGGCTGCCGAAGAACTCACTCCCGTCGCCATGCGCCCGTCTTTCCGGCTCGCTCTTCGTAGCGAAAACTTGCTGGAGCTAGCGCCTCACAGAAGAAGCGATCGACACTCGTTCGAAGATCCGTGATGTACAGGTTTGTACGGGTAGGCGGTTTCGGAAGAGTCCCGTTCGGAAAAATCTTTAGGTAGAAATGTCACTCCATCGCTCGTCGGGAAATCACAGGCTCGGGCTCCTCCTGGCAACCATCACCATGGTGATCTGGTCGTTCCTGCCCAACTTGCTGAAGTACCTGCTCTCGCACATCGATCCCTATACCCTCACTTGGTATCGCTTCGCGATCGCGAGCGTTGGCTTCGCGCTCCTCCTCAAATGCCAGGGCGCACTCCCGAAGCGGGGTGAGTTGGGAAGGCGCGATTTCGTTTTGCTGCTCATCGCAATCTTGGGGCTAGCCGCAAATTACATTTGTTTTCTCATCGGGCTCGACCTGACGTCCCCCGCGACTTCACAGGTTCTCATTCAGATCGGCCCTGTGTTGCTTGCGTTGGGCGCGATCTTAATTTTTCGTGAGCACTTCACGAAGACCCAATGGTTAGGCTTTGCGATCCTAGTGCTTGGGCTGGTCGTCTTCTTTCGGAGTCAACTCTCTGAACTTGCGGGGAAGGTGAGTGAAGCTGAGCAGTACCGCCTCGGAGCGATGGCCATCGTTGCGGCCGGCATTTTCTGGGCGGCATATGGGTTGGCGCAAAAGCAGTTGCTCGTATCAATTCCATCCCAGCCTTTGATGTTGTGTCTGTTCTTGGGCTGCACGGTGTTGTTTTTTCCCGCGACCGATCTTCGCGCGGTGGGAGAACTCGACGCGACGGGTCTTACCGGGTTGGTGATTGCGGGCCTCGCGACGGCGGGTGCTTACGGCTGCTTTTCCGCGGCCCTTGAACACGTCGAGGCATCCCGGGTAAGCGCGCTCATTGCCCTGGTACCACTCGGTACTCTTGCTTCGAGTTATCTGCTGAGTTCTGTGGTCCCCGACCTTGTCCCGCGCGTCTCGCTTTCTGCGCTGAGTTTCGCAGGGGCTGGCGCAGTAGTTCTGGGATCGCTCATCACCGCGTTGAGTGATGAGTCGACTGAGCGTTCGAGCGATTGATGCATCGAAGTACGCCAGCGGGTTGAACCGTTCGCTGCTGTGTTGGGATGGCATGCGAATCCGTTACCCTCGCTCGCTCATGGAGACGGAACCAAAGGCAGCGGCAAGGAACCCAACCGTCGAAGACGTCGCAGGGCGTTTAGACGGACCGCTTGAGGGAGAACCCTCTGGTGGCACGCCGTCGATCGAGCAGAGCGAACTCCTCGCCATCGCAGGAATTTGGTTCGTGGCTTTCCTGCTGCGCTTCGCACACCTCTGGGAAATTCGGAACAACGACCCGTTCTTTCGAAACCCTGCGGTAGATCCAACCTTCTACCACGAATGGGCCGTGCGGATCGCAAATGGTGACGTGATAGGCGAGGGCGTCTTCTTGCAGGGCCCGCTGTATCCATACCTGCTTTCGCTTCTGTATTCTGTTGCGGGTCCAGACTTTTTCTTATCGCGATTTTTCAACGCAGTGATCGGCGCCGTGGTCTGCGTGATGATCTGGCGCGTTGCGCGCGAGTTGTTCGACCGAAGGACCGCGCTGATCGCCGCCGCAATGTATGCGGTGTATGGGATGGCGATCTTTTACGAAGGCAGCTTGCTCATTTCGAACCTGTTATTGCCTCTGAGCCTTGGGGTCGCATGGCTATCGATTCGCGCATTGGAAGACAGGAGCGTTTCCCGCTGGCTCGCCCTGGGAGTCATGGTCGGCGTGGCCGCGTTAGCGCGCCCGAACATGTTGCTCTTCGCACCATTCGCGGTCCTCATTTTATTCGTGTCGACGCCGCCACTGCGAGACTTTCGTCAGACGGCACGACTCGGGGGCTGTCTGTTTTTCGGCGTCGCCGTCGCGGTTTCGCCAGCCACACTTCGCAACTATGCGGTCGCGGGAGATCCGGTTTTGATCTCGGCGTCTGGGGGCATGAACTTCTACAACGGAAATAACCCCGACGCGAATGGCATTCACAACGTTCCAAGTATCTTCGATCGCTCGATGGCGGATCATCCGTCCGAGCAGAACAGGGTCTACAAAGCGTACGCGGAAGAAAAGCTCGGCCGAACCCTAAAGGCGTCTGAAGTTTCCAGCTATTGGATGGGACGCGGGTTTGAATACGTGGGCGAGAACCCGGGTGAATGGTTGCAGCTACTCGGGTTGAAGTTCATGTTGTTCGTGAATGCGCACGAGATGTGGAACAACCGATCTTTTTCGCTGAGCCAGCAGTTTTCTTGGGTGCTGAGGCTGCCGCTCTTGGGCTTTGCGGTCGTGGGTCCTCTCGCAATGCTCGGCCTTGCTGTGACGTTTCGCGATTGGCGGCGACTCTTTCCTCTCTATGGTGTGGTTGGCGTATACCTCGCGACGTGTGTGGTGTTCTTTGTTCTGTCTCGCTATCGCATCCCGGCGGTTCCGGTGTTTGTCATGTTCGCCGCGGCCGCATTGGTGTGGCTCTACGATGCGCTGCTTGAAAGACGGGCCACGATTGCAATTGCACTGGTCGGGCTCGTCGCTGCTGGGTTTGTAGTCAATCAGGAGTTACGCCACGACGATCTTTCGGTCGCGTACTACAACCTCGGAAACAAGTACCGTCTTGCGAACGACCATGAAAAGGCGATCGATCAGTACCGTCGCAGTCTCGCGATCAACGTCCACTACATTTCTGCACACAACAACCTCGCCATTTCACTTGAGAAGAGCGGAACCCACCGCGACGAAGCGATCGAGGCTTGGCGCAGGCTTCGCGCGATGGGGATCCAGCGCCGCATGGGTCGCTACGTGGAACGAGCGGAGCGGCATCTGCGCGAGCTTGATGCGATCTAACTACAGCGAGACGCGAGGGATCAATCGATTGCGTGCGGGTCCGAGCTTTGCTCTATCCCGTGCGGGTTTGCGCCTTTCTTCGGTTTTGCGTGCTGTCCGCGTTTGCCGAGGGTGACGAGCACGGTGTGGGGTTGCTCGTCTCGCAAGTACTGAATTTCGATGACTTCACCGGGGCGGTGGTCGCGCAGTACAAACGTCATGTCGTGCAGGTTATGGATCTCAGTGCCGGCCATCGAAATAATGCGATCACCGCCTGTGATCCCGGCCAAGCCCGCCGGCCCAGTTTCCCGTACACCCGAAAGCAGTACGCCGCCTTCGCGATTCATCATCTCGGAGTAATCCGGGATCGTGCCGAGGTAAGCGCCGAAGCCCCGGGCATCTCCCGCCATGGTGGATGAGTTTTCGGACGCGGTGTAGGCGAGTCGAACGGGTTCGTGGAGCAACTGGTCGAGTACGTCGGCCAAGAAACGCGTAATCTTGGCACCGCCCTCGGTGTTGAGAAGGTGAAAGTCGTCTTTGGCCGTGTGGTATTCGGAATGAGAGCCCGTAAAGAAGTGCGTTACCGGAACACCCTTGCCGTAAAAAGACATGTGGTCCGAGGGGCCATAACCGTCGCCACCCGCTGACACGTCGATCTCGTGCAATGTCGCGAGGGGGTCGAGGATGGGGCGCCAGCCTGAAGACGAGTCGGTTCCCATCGCGCTGAGTTTGCGGTCCCGCATTCGGCCGACCATGTCGAGGTTCACCATCGCGGTGGTTTGCTCTATCGGGATCACCGCGTTGTCGACGTACCAAGCCGAGCCGAGCAGTCCGGACTCTTCACCGCCAAACGCCACCATGACCAGAGCGCGTCGAGCAAGATTGCTCTGTTGCAATCGACTCTGAATATTTGCAACGCCGCAGATCATCGCGGCGACTCCAGACGCGTTGTCGTCCGCACCGTTGTGGATCTGGTCGACATCGGGGTTGAGAGACCCGGAGCCTCCGTATCCGAGATGATCGAAGTGCGCTCCGACCACGATGGCTTCGTCCGCGAGTGAACCTCGCCCGGGGATGATGCCCACGATGTTCTCGAGATCGGTGCGCCGTTTCATCACGTCGACCCTGCCTTTTGCATGGAGGCCGGCGAGCGGTTGTGAATGCGGTTTGACATCGGTTTCAATCGCCGCGTGTAGTGCTGCGAAGTCTTGGCCCGTGGAGGCGAGCAGTGCTTTCGCGAGACTACGCTTGATCTGCAGCACCGGTATGCCCGCGTCACTTAACGGACCGCTGCGCACCATGCGGGGAAGTCGATCTCCGTCGCTGTCGCCATCGCCGGGAGGAGATGTGAAGATCAGCGCCGCGGCACCGGCTTCCCTCGCTTTAAGGGCTTTGTAGCGGAGGTCGGAATAGCGACTCGGGCGTTTGCCATCGAAGATGCTGTCCGGGTCCTTCTCGCCCGGTTCGTAACGCATGGCGAGCACGACTTTGCCGCGGACGTCGAGGCCGGCGTAGTCGTTGTAGTCGAGCGCGGTCGCCGTGATGCCATAACCCGCGAAGACCATCTCTCCTGCGAACGCACCGCTCGACGAAAAACCGAATGGCCGAAATTCAGTTTTGAATGCCGCATCGCGGATCGGGGTTGCTTCGGTATCCTCGGGGCCGATGAAGCTCAGCCGGTTGTCGCTCCCAGCCTGCACGCCCGTCACAGCACTGAAGCGCTGGCGGTAGCTCGCGAAGACGCCATCGCTCCGCACTGGCTCAAGCTCCAACCCCGCGTAGGCGCGGTTTAGGTAGTTCGCGGCTTTGCGCAGTCCCGCTGTTCCGATGCCGCGCCCTTCCATCGCGTCGTCCGAGAGCGCCGATGCAACGTCTTGAAAACACGCGTCACTCAAGTCGAAATCAATTTCGGGGGGCGTCGCACATCCCGCCGAGACAACGGCCAACGGAATGACGAATAACGGTGCAAGGCGGGCGGAAGCGATCGTGCGAATCGAGGAAGAGATCATGGCGCCGAGTCTAATCGAGGAGAAGAGGCGCCGTCCATCACTCGCTTTCATGTGAATCAATCGCGAGAATCCGGCACGCTTCTATAATGGCAGAGCGAACGAGTAGCCCGGCCCGTAGGAAATGAGAGTGGCAGCAAGGAGAACAACATGACCGGCATTTCCACCTTTGATCCGCTGAGCCTTGATCGCGATTCGATTCTCGATGAGGCGATGCGTACGGCCGGCTCAAGTGATTTCGGTGACAAAGCGTTTCGCGAGCCCTTTGAAAGACTCGTTGCTGCTTTAGACGGAGAGGCAAAGCTGAACGCCGTTGGGCGCGGCATGCAACGCGCTCGAATCGTGGGCTTGATCGTCAACCGTCTGCGCACCGAGGCCTATATCGCGCGACACCCAGAGATTCTCGACGAAGAAATTTGCGAACCGATCGTCATCGTGGGCCTGCCGCGTACGGGCACAACGATGTTGCACCGCATGATCGCCGCAGACCCCGAAAACTATTCGCTCCTTTGGTGGGAATCGCGTAACCCCGCGCCGTTCGCCGCGCCGGAAGATTGGCTCGGAAGCAAAGAACGCGATCCCCGCATCCTCGACGCGGAAGCCGAAGTCGCTGCGATGCTCGAAGGCGCGCCAGACTTGATGGCCATGCATCCACTGGAAGCCGAGGGACCCGACGAAGAGATCATGTTGCTCGAGCATGCATTCTTTTCGACCAACCCCGAGGCATTTGTAAACGTTGCGGAGTTTGGTGCGTGGCAGGACGATCAGGACCAGACCTCGGGCTATCGCTATCTCGAGCGCCTACTGAAGTTTCTCCAGTGGCAGAAAAAACAGCGCGGAGAAGTCGCGCGTCGTTGGGTTTTGAAGTCTCCACATCACCTCGGTTTCATGGACCTGCTCTTCAAAGTCTTTCCGGACGCGCGGGTGATCCAGACCCATCGCGACCCCGCACAGACCATCCCGTCGCTTGCAAGCCTGATCCAGGCGATACGCGCGATGGGGAGCGACGATGCAGACCCCCATGTGACCGGCCAACAATGGAGTGATCGCATGAGTCGGGCCATGAGCCGGTGCATGAAAGTTCGGGAAAAGCACCAGGACCAATTCATCGACGTTTTCTTTGCCGACGTTCTCAAAGACCCGCTGACGGAAATTCGCAAAAGCTATGAGTTCGCGGGCTGGAAGTTGACCGACGCCGCGATTGACTCGATGAAGACGTGGGCCGTGGATAACTCCCGGGACAAGCGCGAAGCGCATCACTACACCCTTGAAGAGTTTGGACTTACCCAAGCCGGGATCGAACGCGACTTTGCAGCGTATCGCGATCGTTTTGTGTTGGGCCGATAGCCCTCAGGTGGTTTCGCGGTTTGGGTCTACCAAGTCGAACCGCGCATCCGCTTCGTCGGCCGACCGGTTAAGTTCGTCGTCTAGCGCGACGCGCACGCTTTCCTCAGCATCCATGTCTTGAGGGGGTGCAAGTGGCTCGCCGTAGCTGCAAAGGACTCGCGCAAACGGCAACGGGAGCAGCGTTCCATCCCAGCTCTTGAACTGAATACAAGGACGCGCAGAAAAAGTAAGTGGCGTAATGGGCTGGTCGGTCTGTCGCGCCAGGCTCACAATGCCGACCTTCGATATCCGGGCTGGGCCGCGTGGGCCGTCGGTCTGAATTGTGATCGTGGTTCCTGCTTCGACCAACCGCACGAGTCCCAGAAGCGCCGCCGCCCCACCGCGTGAACTCGACCCGCGGCTTGGCATGCGAAAGCCCAAGCGGAGGAGCAGTCGCGTAATCAGTTCGCCGTCGCGACTTCGACTGACTGCCGCGCCGATGTTCCGGTCGCGAAAGTAGTACGCCCCAACGATCGCGTTGCGATGCCACATCGCGCCCAAGTGCGGCCCCGCGTTCGTTCTGAACGGGTCAGGTCCTTCGGTGGAAATGCGCCACGTGGCGCCGAGCGCTCGCAAGAAGAAAGCGGCAGCAAAACCAAGCGCTCTCGTCGCAAACTCGCTTTCGAAGATCGCTTTACGAAGGCGCGATCTCGACATCGCTCAACCCACGATGTTGACGAGTCGTCCGGGGACGACGATGACCTTCTTTGGATCCCGACCCGCGAGGTGGCTCTGCACCTTCTCAGATGCCAATGCGAGCGCTTCGATCTCTTCCTTCGGGAGGTCTGCAGCGATGGTGAGCTCGTCCCGCTTCTTGCCGTTGATCTGAAGCACCAGCTTGATGGTGTCGTCTGCGAGGAGTGACGCGTCGGCGGTGGGCCACGCTTCGTAGCAAAGCGTGTCGGCGTGGCCGAGCGCTCGCCACAAGTCTTCGGCGATATGGGGAGCCATTGGAGACAGGAGCAAGATCAACGCTTCGACAGACTCGCGACTGCAGGTAACCGCTCCATCTTTGCTGAGTTCGCGCACCAAGACCATCAGCTTCGAGATGGCGGTGTTGAAGCGCAGCTCGTCGATATCTCGTGTTACGCCGTGGATCGCTCTCGCGACGAGCTTCGCTTCTTCCTTTGAGCTTCCGCCCGACGGAAATTCGCGCACCGTGTCGTTGCCCGCGTCATCTTCCTGCATCACGAGACGCCAGGACCGCTGCAAGAAACGGAAGATCCCCATGATGCCTTCGGTTGACCACGGGGCCGCTTTTTCGAGGGGACCCAAGAACATTTCGTAGAGCCGCATCGAGTCTGCGCCAAATTGTCCGACGACGTCGTCGGGGCTGATCACATTGCCACGGCTTTTCGACATCTTTTCGACCACGAGTTCGAGTTCGAGACCTTCGTGCTCAGAATGCCATGCGGACTTGTCTTCTTTAAAGACGACATCCTTCAGCGCGACCCAACGTGCCTTCACTTCTCGGCCGTCGTTTACCGCGGTGATGGATTCCGCTTCGACCTTCACGTCGCTCGACGGATAGATCTTGGCGTCGACGCCTTCTGTGTCGCTCGCATTGTCATCGTAGAACCGGTAGCTGTTGCCGAGAATCATGCCTTGATTGACGAGCTTGTGGAACGGTTCCTTCGTCTTCACGAGGCCCAGATCGTAAAAGAATTTGTGCCAGAAGCGCGCGTACAGAAGGTGCAGCACGGCGTGTTCCGCACCGCCGATATAAAGATCGACGGGCATCCAGTAGTCAGCCGCTTCTTTCGACCACGGTTCTTGTTCGTTGCGCGGGTCGAGGAAGCGAAGGAAGTACCAACAACTGCCTGCCCACTGCGGCATGGTGTTTGGGTCGCGCATCAAGGTTTCGCCGGTTGTTGTGTCTTCGAACTGAATCCAATCGTCTACTCGTGCGAGGGGCGACTGGAAATCCTTGCCGGACGGCTTGAAGTCGTCGAGTTCGGGAAGTGTGATGGGCAGCGCGCTTTCCGGAACCAAGTTGATGTCGCCGTTTTCGTGATGAACGACAGGGAAGGGCTCGCCCCAGTAGCGCTGTCGACTAAAGAGCCAATCACGCAGCTTGTACGTGATGGTCGCCTTGCCGATGCCCTGTTCTTCGAGCCATTCATTGATGCGGGTCTTCGCAGTCTGAGTGTCGAGGCCATCGAGAAAGCGCGAGTTGATCGCGTTTCCTTTGCCGGTGAATGCGGCTTCGCTGATGTCACCGCCTTCGACGACTTGCGCGATCGGGAGGTCGAACGTCTTCGCGAATGCATAGTCGCGCTCGTCGTGTCCGGGCACGGCCATGATGGCCCCGGTGCCGTAGCCCGCGAGTACGTAGTCGGCGATCCAAATTGGGATCTCTTCGTCGTTGACGGGGTTGCGCGCGAACGCGCCGGTGAACACGCCGGTCTTTTCAAGGGTATCGGAAATGCGTGCGCGTTCACTCTTTCGCTGACTCGCTTCGACGTAGCTCGTCACCGCGTCGCGCTGCCCATCGGTGGTGATTTCAGAAACGAGGGCATGCTCAGGCGCCAGCACCATATAGGTCGCGCCAAAGAGTGTGTCGGGGCGTGTCGTGAAAATTTCGACCGACTGCTCAGGGTTCGCCGCGAGGGGGAAGCGAACTTCCGCGCCTTCGGAGCGACCGATCCAGTCGCGCTGCATCTTTTTGATCGGTTCGGGCCAGTCGAGTTCTTCGAGGTCTTCGATCAAGCGATCGGCGAACTTCGTAATGCGAAGCATCCACTGTCGCATCGGAACGCGCTTCACCGGGTGGCTTCCGATTTCGCTCTTGCCGTCGATCACTTCTTCGTTCGAAAGCACGGTCCCCAACGCGGGGCACCAGTTCACCGGAACTTCGGCTAGGTACGCGAGATCGTTTTCGTACAGCTTGCAGAAGATCCACTGCGTCCAGCGCACATAGTCGGGCGACGTCGTGTCGATTTCGCGCGACCAGTCGTAACTGAAGCCGAGCGAACGGATCTGACGACGAAAATTGTCGATATTCTGTTGGGTCGTGACGCGAGGGTGTGTTCCGGTCTTGATCGCGTACTGCTCGGCGGGAAGGCCGAACGCGTCCCAGCCCATGGGGTGAAGCACGTTGAAGCCACACATGCGCTTGTAGCGACTGATGATGTCGGTCGCGGTGTAGCCTTCAGGATGGCCCACGTGTAAACCGTCGCCCGACGGATAGGGAAACATGTCGAGGGCGTAGTACTTGGGTTTGTCGTGATCGATTTCGGCGCGAAATGTGTGGTTTTCGAGCCAGTACGCTTGCCAGCGCGCTTCAATGCTTTTGTGGTCGTAGGCCATGGGACCGGGAGAGTGCCGAACCTTTGACCCGCACTCAATGGGGCAAGCGCGTGCGCGGCGCTAAACTTGCCGCATGCTTTCGCCCGAACAACTTGAACGCGCTGACTCCGAGGTGATCGTCGTCTCCGACGGCACTGGCGACACTGCAACTTCCGCCGTCAAGGCCGTGATGCTGCAGTTCCACTCCGAATGGAAGCTGCGCGTCTTTGGCGGCATTCGCCACGAGTCCGAAATCCGCAGAGTGATCGACCAAGCCGAGGGTTCGAACGCACTCGTGGTCTTTAGCCTGGTGGACAAGCGCGTGGCCGGCGCGTTGATTCGCGAGGCGGGCAGTCGTGGGGTGCCCACCGTCGACCTGCTCGGGGCTCTGATCGCCAAAGTTGCACAGCACCTCCACGCTGAGCCGCGACATGAGCCCGGTCTGCTTCACGGTTTTTCCGACGAATACTTCGAGCGTATCGACGCCGTTGAATTCGCAGTGCGGCACGACGATGGCGCGAGCCTCGAAACTCTTTTCGAAGCCGACATCGTGTTGGTTGGGGTGTCGCGAACGTCGAAGACGCCACTTTCGATGTATCTCGCTCAGCGCGGGTTCAAGACCGGCAACGTGCCCCTGGTGTCTGGGCTTGAGCCCTCGTCCGCACTCGGCGAAATCGATCCGCGGCGGGTCTTCGGTTTGATCGTCGATCACGCGACGCTTCTCACGTTGCGCATCAACCGCTTGAAGGTGCTGCGCGCATCGCCGCACAGCTCGTACACCGATTCGGATGCGGTTGAACTCGAATTGCGTCGGGCACGCAAAGTTTTTCGCGAACGAAGGTGGCGGGTGATCGACATCACCGGACGCGCCGTCGAAGAGACCGCCGCGCGGGTGCTCGACCTCTACCACGCGCAGATCAACTGAATGCAAATCACGGCGGCGGTCTAACAGTTTAAAGAAAGGTGCTGGCTTGGTCGGGGGCGATGGGGAATAGACTGGTTCGCCCCGATCTACCGCAAAGCAAGCATTCAACGACTGCTTACTCCCTTCTCACGATGCGCGGTACACGAGCCGCGCGGGAGAACACAACATGACCATCACAAAAGCCGTCATCGCAGTCGCCGGTTACGGCACCCGTCTCCTTCCGGCGACCAAAGCCGTCCCAAAAGAAATGCTCACGATCGTCGATCGTCCGTGCATCCAACATCTTGTTGAGGAAGCTGCCAAGTCGGGCATCACCGACGTCATCTTGGTGACGCGACCTGGCTCCGAAGCGATCGACCAACACTTCGCCTCGTCCCCCGCACTCGAAGCCCACTTGGTCGAACAGGGCAAAGACAAGTTGCTCGAAACGGTAAGGGCGGTGTCGTCCCTCGCCAACGTGACGTCCGTCATTCAGAGCGCCGACCTCCCGTACGGAAACGGCTCGCCGATTCTCGCGGCCAAAGACCATCTCGAGCCCGGTGAAGGCTTCGTCTACATGTTCGGAGATGACCTCGTCCTGTCCGACGTCCCAGCCGTGAAGCAGTTGGTCGACACCTACGACGCCCACAACCCCGCCGCCGTAATCGCAGTACAAGAAGTTCCCGACGACATGCTTTCGGCCTACGGAATGGTGGCCCTCAAACCCGGCACCGACCCGATGGAATTGGACTCCATCATCGAAAAGCCAACAAAAGAAGAAGCCCCTTCCAACCTCGCCCAATTCGGCCGCTTCGTGCTTTCCTACAAAACCGTCGAAGTCCTCGAACAGACCGCCCTAGGCAAAGGCAACGAACTGTGGCTCACCGACGCCATCGCCCGCCTAAGCAAAGACGACCGCGTCCTCGTCCAAAAAGTCGAAGGCACCTGGTACACCACCGGCGACCACTACCAACTCCTGATCGCCAACATCGAATACGCCCTATCCGACCCCCCAATAAGCGACCGCCTAAAGACCTACCTCAAGGCAAAAGCCAGTTCGCTCTAGCAACCCCACGCCCGAGCGTGCTTCTGGCGCGCTGACTCCCAGGTCACGAGCCATCGTGGAGTGTCCTTTCTCTCCATCCCGGCGACACCTTGATGGCCCTCACTTGGCCTCGCCCAAGCACCGCCGCGAGACAGCGCACCGGAAACCAAGGGACGTTTGACCGAACCCTCTCCGTCAAGGGGCGCGAAGCAACCCAAACCACAGCAACCAATTCACTCGCAATCCGACCAACCCAAGGTCAGTCGTCCCGCAGCCCCTTCTTGCGCTCCATCTCCTTCTGCCTCTGAAGCGACTCCAACTGCTCCTCAGAAAGCAGCGCCGTAGCCACCTTGGGTCGCGCGATGGAATAGAAGGCCGGAACAACTGTAAGCGCACCAAACATATTGATCACCATCAAAATGCTGAGCAACTGCGCCATGTCGGCCTGGAAGCGCAAGCTAGAGAACGTCCACAAGAAAATGCCACCCACGATCGTGGTCGCAGTAAACGAAACCGCCATACCGGTGGTCCGCACCGCACGTCGCACTGCTTCGTCGATGTCCGCAGTGTCCACCACCTCGTGGCGGATGCGGTCCACGATATAGATCGCGTAATCGACGCCGATCCCAACACCCACCGACTGCACGGGCAGCGTATTGATGTTGAGCCCCATCCCCTTGACGGCCATGTAGGCCAACGAAAGCATGGTCGCCGTCATGATCTGGAGCAAGATGATCGCTCCACTCGATATCGACTGATACGTGATGGAATGCAGCACGAAGATCACAACGAAGATCAGGATGATGTTGGCGACATGGCTGCGTTCTACCTCGTCGTTGACGGCCGCCAGGATGCCCATCAAGCCGCCGGCCATCACGAACTGCACACCACGCGTCCATGAGTTGGTGGCCTGATACGCGGGGTGTGCGTCAACAGCCTTGATGTCTTCGACGATCAAGTTGGTCGTCTTCATCGACACGGCGCGGATGCCTAGCTCTTTGTCTTCCCACCAGAAGTCAACGTCATCGAGTTCCCATTCGGCGAGGTCGTCGGGCCAGGCGAAGTATTCGTCTTCGTCTGCGTCGAAAAGCGCCGACTCGTAGTCTTCAACCGCATTGACTCGGAACTCTTCCATCCATTCGGGGAGTTCCTCCACCGACGTAAACTCGTTTACGGGCACTTGGACATAAGAATCATTGTCCTGGCGGATTTGTACTGTCATGGTGTGGTGACGCGATGGAAGCAGTGGGCCGAGCATGTAGAACCAGACGTCCGTCAAGGCTTCGCCGTCGAGCAAGCCCGCGTCTTCATGGGCTTTGTCCATGTCGAGGCGGACGATGACTTCGCCAAGCGGATTCCGCTTGATGAATTCGTTCGCGGCGTGGATCGTCTTGAGGATCGTTTCGCCCTTGTGATCGCGATAGAAGAAGTTGATGACCGCATCTTTGCCGTCATCGGTCATAAAGGGTTTGAGTGCGCCTGGCGCACCATTCGTACGGAGCTGGAAGACCTGCTGTCGAATGGTCGCTTGATCGTTTGCGATGAAGTCCCACTTCGGGTCGCCGTAGTGATTGATCCGCCACGAGCCGCGCAAGATGGGAACGATCGAAAGGCTCGCTCCAAGGTTGGTGTACTTGTCCATCCAGCGCTCGAACTCTTCGATGCGAAGCACGGGCGTCGCATCTTCGGCGGCCTTCGGGGTGTCCCCTTCGAGGTAGATCTGAATCGTGTCTACGCCGCCGAAGCGTTCGGCGATCTTGGCCGTTGCTACGTTCCATTCATGGTCAGGGAACAAGAGCGGCGTGCCGGGACTCGCCTCGCCGATCTTTGAATGCATCAGGGTGATGTACGTGGACCCAAGTAGCAGCACGACGGTGGTGACCGCGATGTACCACTTGTAGCGGGGGTGGGTGGTCACGTCGCCGAGGAAGCGCGTGAAGCGAACCATGAAGCCTGGCAAGAAGTGCTCGTGCTCGGTGGGTGCCGGCAAGAAACAGATCAACACCGGGTGAAGGATCTCGACCGTCACGATGATCGAGATCACCCAAAACGCACCAAAGGTTCCGAGGTCCTGCATCTGCGGAATCGAGGTCAAGAGAATCACGAGTAGACCCGCGACGTCGGTAATGATGCCGAGGGTGCCGGGCACGATGAGCTCACTCATCGCGACCGTGGCGGCTTCGATCTTCGCCGCTTCGGGATCCCCCATTCTGGGCAGCAAAATTTCATAGTCCTCGAAGAACCGCTCGGCCATCTGCACGGTGTGGGAAATTGCGCGCGCAGTAATGATTGACGGGATCACGAGGATGAGGGGATCGAAGACGATTCCGACCCAGCCCGTAAAGCCGAGCCCCCAGATCGCAGTCGCGAGGGCGGCGATAAAGGGAATGAACACGCCGTGCCAGCGCCGGAAGTACGCCCACAGCAAGAAGAAGATCATGCCGATCGTGAGCATCAAGAACAGCACGATCTCAAAGGCGTGTTTGAGGATCCAGCCGACGAGGATCGGGACACCGGATACGTAGACCTCGTGGTTTTCGTCTTCGATTTCGGCCTTGATCTGCTGAACCCAATCGAAGACCGCCATCACGGTGGGTCTGCCACTTAACCGGTCGGTGACGAAACCTGCGGTGACGAGCGCACCCTTTTGGTCGAGCGACACCAGGCGGCCGTAGATGTAGGGCGGATTTTGCCGGACCAGTGCGCCGAGGGCGTCGGCTTCTTCTTGGGTTTCCGGCAAGTTTTCCATCAACACGTTGGTTTCGATGTCGCCGGAGGCTTCGATCTGGATCACGCGCGTGTTGTTCGCCGTAACCGAGCGGATCTCGTAATGGTTGACCGGATAGGGAGGGTAAAGCTCGTCGAGTTTCTTCTGGACGTCGTCGTATTCCATCCCCTGTTCGTCGAGCTCGTCGCGTAGCGCGTCGCGCTCGTCGGTGTGGCTCGTGTAGCCCTTGCCGTCCAGGGCCATGGTCATCTTGTGAATCTTGGCGATCGTCTCGGGGTTGAAGATGTCCCCGTCCTTCACGACGAGTGCCATCGCGACCGTAGAGGAGCCGCCGAAGATCCCCGAAAACTTGTCCTGTGCGCGGATGTAAGGATGGTCGGGCCACTGGGAACGCGCGATCGTGTCGATCTTCACCGCGGGCCCTGGCAGCGGATACCCCAGGGCGGTCGTCGCTGAATTGAGGATCGGGTAGAAGAAGAACCCGGTCGAAAGAAAGAGTAGAACCGCAATGATGCCGCGGCGGCGCACGACCATCTTCGCAAAGCGGAGGGTCGTTGATTCGTTGGCGGATGCTCCGGCCATGGTTTCCTCTTTATCTTGTTCGCGGGTTACAGCAGGTTTAGACGCAGTTCGCTGATGCAGCGCTCCAACTTGCGGGCTCTACGCTCATTAGGCGACGTACTTGCGTGTTTTTTGTGGAGACGTGTGCGCGGAGACGCCGATGTTGAAGACACCGGCTTCGACCCAAGCAGAAGAAATCGTGCTTGTAAGGAAGGGGGTAGCCAAACGGAGGCGCGGCCGCAGCGTAAATTTTTCGAATGCCGCGCAAACGTTATTTGTTACCAGGGGTTCTGGTCAAGCGAAGGCCGAAGATTTTTTGCCTACGCGCAAGAAAACGAGCGAACTGACGTGCAGTCAGTCGCTGTCCTTGTATTTGTAGACGTGGACGGCATCACCCGGGTCGACGCCACGCGATTGCACCCCCGCGAAGCAGTGCTGCAAGAAGTGTCGTGGTGAAACGACCGCCGCACCGCGATGACGAGTCTTCCCCGTTAGGCGACGGTCTCCGGACACAACCGCGATCTCGTCCGTATCCTCGGCATCGCGAACTCGACGAACGATCCAGTCGTCGGCCGAAGGTGCGAATTCAACGATTAGGCGCGGCGCCGTGCCCCTTACCGGGGTTTCGGGCGCATGACTGCCATCGAACACGAGCCAGATCTCAGCGTCACGATCGGGGAAGCCCCCGGCGACCGCGACCAGGCGCTCGCGCATGCTTCCGGACCAGAAGGGTTTTTGGCTGGTTCGCGGGTCGCCCGGCAGAGCGTCGGGTCCGCCAGTTTGCTTTCGAAACGGGGCACAATGGAGAACGTTATATCCGTCAACCAGCCAGACCCGCGCTCGGGGGAGTGGCTCGAGCTCATCGAGGTTATGCCCATCGAGGTTATGCCCATAGAGGTCATACCCGTCGAGGTCGTTGGCATCCGCGTCGTCGCTCCCACGATCTTGCGCCGCGAAATCGCCGCCCCCATCAGCGTTGCCCTCGGTCTGAGGATGCGAGCTGGGTGCTGAAGGATTCTGTTTTTGCTCGTGAATCATGGTTTCCCGAGTGGATACTGCGATTTGAGGTCCAAGTGCTCTCGACCAAACCGGCCCCAGCACGCCCGTGATCGAGGGCATGGCTGGCTGCGTGGCTGGCTGCATGGCTGGCTGAGTGGTGGCCCCTGACGTCCGGACCATCATAGGGACTCGCCCCTGCAATGAGTGCCCAACTCAGCCCAAAGGTCAGCCCAAAGATGACAAAACTGGCCATTACGCCGAGCGCTTGGAGCGCCCCGGCGGTTGCCTCCCGAACTGCGATGTACGCATCCCACTTCGGGCGCGTCGAGATGGATCTCGTGTTCGGGCTGTTCCGGCGATTCTTCCTGATGTTTCCCTGGGCCATCGTCTGATCTCCTTCTATCTGGCTGTCTATTTATTTATTTATCTATCCATCTTTCTATCTGTCTATCTGTCTGATTAAGCACTGGGCACTAGGCAGCCCCAGCCCAGCCCACCCACCTGTTTGCCTGTCTGTTCAGCGTTTATTGAGAGGGTCTGAAGTCTGAGAGGGTCTGACCTACGGGGTCTGAGTTCGGTGATCTGCGGGCCTTACGATGTTTGAGCTCGATCCTGCGGCAATTTCGCCATTGCTCGCGCCCCTACAGCAAGAGCTAGACTCGGTTTATCGGGTTGAGGCCAGTGTCCATGCCGGCCGTGACAGAACGGGTCACGTCAGCCAGGAAAATCGACGTTCGCCCCCTATTCAGATCCAAAATCTGAGTGATCCCCAGCAAGGACCCAAAATCGATGAGTCGCGACCTCAACAACGCTGCCCAGGACAAAATGGCCCTGGCCCTAATCCAGTCGAGCGCGACAAGCGATATCGCCGCAAATCTCACGAAGGCCTGCGCGCGGATCGAGCAGGCCGCGTCGGACGGGGCTGAATTGGTGTGTCTTCAGGAACTCTTCGTTGCGCCATATCCATGCCAGGGCGAAGTCGCCGAGCGATTTGACTGGGCCGAGCCGATCCCTGGACCCACAAGCGAGGCGCTCTGCAAACTCGCGGCTTCCAAAAACATTGCGATCGTCGGCTCGGTCTTCGAAGAGCGCGCGAAGGGCCTGTACCACAACACGGTGGTCGTGATCGACGCGGGCGGCGAGATCGTGGGCCGCTACCGCAAAATGCACATCCCCGACGACCCGCTGTATCAAGAGAAGTACTACTTCACTCCTGGTGACACCGGTTTCGTTTCAATTCCGACTCGCTTCGCAAACGTTGGGCCCCTGGTGTGCTGGGATCAGTGGTTTCCAGAAGCGGCGCGGCTAGCAAGCCTGGCGGGCGCCCAAGTACTCGTATACCCGACTGCGATCGGCTGGCAGTTCGACGAAACCCCGGAAGAAGACGCTGCGCAACATGACGCGTGGGAAACCGTGCAGCGCGCTCATGCGATCGCGAATGGTGTTTTCGTGGCGTCCATCAATCGAGTCGGCCAAGAAGACGGCATTCGCTTTTGGGGGCAGTCATTCGTCGCCGATCCCTTTGGTCGGGTTCTCGCCCGCGCGTCTTCAGAAAAGGAAGAAACCCTGCTGGTCGAATGCGATCTCGGCTTGATCGAAAAAGTGCGACGCGACTGGCCCTTCCTGCGCGACCGGCGCATCGATGCCTACGGTGACCTCACCAAGCGATTGCGCGACGAGTGAGCGCGGAGCGGCCGATCGATGCGGGCCCCGCTGCGGCGGGCTTTCGCTGGCCAGCGGAATGGGAGCCCCATGCCGCCACTTGGCTTTCCTGGCCGCATAACCTCGAAACGTGGCCCGGTCGCTTGGAACAAGCCGAGCGCGCGTTTGTAGAGATCGTCGCCGCGCTTAGTCCTCACGAAGAAGTTCGCATTAACGTGGTCGGGGGGCCAATGGAAGACCGGGTCAGAGCGCGACTCGCCGCGCGTGGCGTCGAAGTAGACCGTGCGGTGCGCTTCTTTCAGATCCCAACCGATGATGCCTGGGTCCGCGACCACGGACCGATCTTCGTCGTCGGTGAAGGTCCGCCGGGCGAGCGCGAGGTTGCACTCCATGATTTCGGCTTCAATGCCTGGGGCGGCAAGTACCCGCCGTGGGACCGAGACAATGCGGTTCCCGCAAAAATCGCCGAGCTTGCGAAGCTGCAGCGCTTCGAGACCGGTTGGGTTCTCGAGGGCGGCTCGATCGATGGCAACGGCGACGGATGCATCCTCACGACCGAATCGTGCCTGCTGAATCCCAACCGGAATCGTGGAGACGACGGGCGCGCTGTAACGCGCGAAGACGTCGAGCAAGTGCTCGCGGACACCCTTGGCGCGACCGACGTGGTCTGGCTCGCCGAAGGCATTGCGGGGGACGATACCGATGGGCATATTGACGACATCGCGCGGTTCGTGGCACTCGACCGCGTCGTCGCTGCAGTCGAAGACGACGCAAGCGACATCAACCACCGCCCACTTCAGAAAAATTTCGAGTGCTTGCAGGCGTTTCGCGGAGCGCAGGGGCAAGCGTTCGATGTGGTTGCCTTGCCGATGCCGCCTCCACTTGTCTTGGATGGGCAACGATGCCCCGCGAGCTACGCCAATTTCTATCTCGCGAACAATGTCGCCCTCGTTCCGACCTTCGAAGTTCCCAACGACACCCGCGCAATTGACGTTCTACGGGACTGTCTGCCTGGCCGTGAGGTCATTGCGATCGACAGCCGCGATCTCGTCTTTGGCTTGGGCGCGATTCACTGCCTGACGCAACAGCTCCCGCGCTAGCGGCCTGCACTGAACGGTCGGGGTGCGGCGCGCTTCAAATTCCCCGAAATTGCAGGCTCGGGAGTTCCCCACTCTGGGGTGAATCGTGTAAGCTGCTTCCGCGGCAGTACTGATTGGGCGCAGTTTCTCTCCCGCAGCCCACTGTCGGCCGCCAAGATGTCATCTCGGGGCAACCCTCGACCGTGACACAATCCAAGTCAAGTCCTGTCAACTGAACTGAACCTTTCATCGAACCCAATTTTGGAGATCGCGTGGTCGAAGTCTCCCGACACGACATTATTATTGTAGGCGCCGGTGCCGCGGGCATTCGCGCCGCGATTGCCGCCGCCGAAAAGGACCCGAGTGCATCGATCGCGATGATCTCGAAGGTCTATCCGATGCGAAGCCACACGGTTTCCGCGGAGGGCGGCGCAGCAGCGGTTGCCCGTGACGACGACAACCAGGAAATGCACGGCTGGGACACCGTTAAGGGTTCCGACTTTCTTGGGGATCAAAACGTCATCGATTACTTCGTTGAAGAAGCTCCGAAGGAACTGGCCCTGCTCGAAAACTGGGGCTGCCCTTGGAGCCGCAACGACGACGGCACTGTGGCAACCCGCGCATTCGGCGGTATGACGGTCAAGCGCACGTGGTACGCGGCGGACAAAGTCGGCTTCCACATGCTCCACAGCCTGTTCCAGCATTCGATGCGGTTCGACAACATCGTCCGCTACGACGAGTACTTCGTCACCAAGCTTCTAGTCGAGAACGGGCGCGCCTGTGGCGTTGCCATGCTCGACATTCGCACCGGTGAGATGAAGGCTGCGCTCGCAGGAGCGGTTGTGATCGCTTCCGGTGGAGCCGGCAAGGTTTTCCCGTTTACGACCAACGGCATGATCAAGACCGGCGACGGGATGTCGTTGGCTTATCGCGCGGGCGTGGGTCTGAAAGACATGGAATTTGTCCAGTATCACCCGACGGGTTTGCCGGGCACGGGCATCCTCATCACCGAAGCGACTCGCGGTGAGGGCGGCTATCTGCGCAACAGCGAAGGTTCCCGCTTCCTCGTCGACTACGACTACGGCGTCGGGAACAAGGCTGAGCTTGGGCCGCGCGACATGATCTCGCGGGCGATCATCCAGGAGTTCGAAGCCGGTCGCGGCATTCCGGACAAGCACGGCGAGCACGCGAACCTCGACCTCACGCATCTCGGAGAAGAAGCCATCATGTTCAAGCTCCCGTTCGTGCGTGAGCTTGCGAAGACCTACGTGGGCGTCGACCCGGTGCACGAGCCTATCCCGATTCGCCCCGTGGTTCATTACATGATGGGCGGCATCGACACCGATGTGACCGCGGCGACCAGCATGCCGGGGCTCTACGCCGCGGGCGAAACCGCATGTGCTTCGCTCAACGGTGCAAACCGCCTCGGCTCGAACTCGCTGACCGAATGTCTGGTCTTCGGAGCGTCGGCGGGTCGCAACGCACTGGACTTTGCCAAGGGGAGCGATGCGGGCAACGAAGCCGCGCTCACCGCCCAGGCCGAAGAAGAAGCGGGCCGCATCGAGTCTTTTCGTGGTAGTCAACGCGGGGAAGAGAAGATTTCGGGGATCCGCAAGGAACTCAATCTTTCAATGGAAAGCGGCTGCGGCGTGTACCGCGAGCAGGAGACCATGCAGACGTGTGTCGAAGAAGTTGACGCCCTCAAGCAGCGCTCGCAGCATCTCAAGCTCGATGACCCGAGCAAGGTGTTCAACACCGAACTCATCGCAGCGCTTGAGTTGACCGCAATGATCGACGTCGCTGAATCGCTGGTGAACGCCGCAGTGGCTCGCAAGGAATCGCGCGGTGCGCATACCTGCCGAGACTTTCCGACCCGCGACGATGAGAACTTTCTACACCACTCAGTGGCCTTCCGCGAAGAGGGTGCTCGACCCCGAATCGAAAAGAAGGAAGTCACCCTGGGCCATTGGGTACCTGAGGAGCGCAAGTACTAATGAGTGCCGAAGCATCCGTAGAAGTCAAAAAAGTGATGAAGACCATCGTGATTACCCGCTTCGATCCCGACAAGGACGAAGGGCGGCGAACCCAGGAATATACGATCCCGGTTGAAGACGACTGGAAAATCCTGGACGCGATCAACTACATCAAAGACGAAGTGGACCCCACGGTTTCGCACCGCTGGTCGTGCCGCATGGCCGTATGTGGCAGTTGCGGGATGATGGTGAACGGCGAGCCGACACTGACCTGCAAGACGGCACTCACGAACTACGGTGAGCGCATCGTGGTTGAGCCGCTCGCGAACTTCCCGGTCGTACGTGACCTGGTCGTTGACCTCGACGGCTTCATGGACAAAGTCAAGAGCGTGAAGCCTTGGATCATGAAGGCCAAGGAAGAGGCGGCGAGCGAAGAATTTAATTCGAAGGGCACGTACTCGCAGTCGCCGGAGCAGCTCGCCACGTTCAAGCAGTTCAGTATGTGCATCAACTGCATGCTCTGTTACTCGGCTTGCCCGGTTGTGGCGAACGAGCCTGACTTCCTAGGGCCCGCCGCGATCGCACTCGGCCACCGCTACAACCTAGACAGCCGCGACGAAGGTAACGACGAGCGCAATGACATCTTCCGCGACGAAGGGACTGTGTTTTCATGTTCCTACGCCAACGAGTGCAGCGCCGTTTGCCCGAAGGGCGTGGACCCCGCGGCAGCAGTCAACCAGGCCAAGTTCGGCGCCGTGATCGATTGGGCGAAGGGCTTCGTCGTACCGAGGGGGGGGAACTAGCGATGTCGATTCCCGCACATCCCGACGCGATGCACCCGCCGAAGCCGGGTCGCACCCGCACAGCGCCGCCTGAAATGCCGAGCACTTGGTGGAGCGCACCGCGCATCCGCACCTACTTGCTGTTCGATCTTACGGGCGTCATTTACCTATTGTTGGCCTTCGTCGCGATTCGTCTGGTTTGGGCGCTCGGCGAAGGGCCAGAACGCTACAGCGAAGTATTCGCGTCCTTTTCGAACCCGCTCTACATCGGCTTTCACGCGCTTTCTTTCGTGGCAGTGATCTTCGTTGGGATTCGCTTCTTCAGTTTGTTCCCGAAGGCGCAGCCGCGGGATACAGGGCTCCCGATGCCTCCCGAAGGCGTGATCAAGGGCATGCTCTACGTCGCATGGATCGGAGTGACCGTTCTTCTCAGCGCAATTCTGGCCGGAGGGATTTTCTAATGAAGACTTTTCTTCTTCGTATCGAGCCGTTGATCTGGTTCATGTTTGGCCAGGGCATCATGATCGGCACCATCTTGCTCACGGGCTGGGTGCTGGTTGTGGGTCTGTTGATCCCGCTCGACATCGTTTCCGCCGAGGCGCTCAGCTACGAGCGCGCACACATGCTCGGATCGAACATCATTGGCCGCTTGCTGCTCGGTGCACTTCTCGTGTTGCCGCTCTGGAAGGGCGCGCATCACGTTCGCTCGGTTTCGGTCGACTTCCACGGTGGCGATCGCGATACAGCGGTTGGCGCGGTGCTCTACCTGATCGCATCGATCGGTTCGATCGTCGCGTTGATCGCGGTGGTGCGGCTCTAGTCTTTCGGAAGGCCTGTTAGGAGTCTGTGCGGCAGAAGGCGCACGCGCCCAAACGCGGATCCAATGCCGCTGGCTGCGTTGCGAAAGCTAGCTGTAGCTAGTGGAACTTTGTAACCCACTCGTTTAGCGGCATGGTGAAGCCCGCCGCATTGCGGTGGCCGCCACCGCCGAGGCCGGCTGCGATCACCGAAACGTTGACGTCTCCGATCGAATAGAGCGTCGCATGAACGGTCGCGCCCGAAATCCGGTACACGCACCCCCACGCGCGGTCAAAGGTCCGGCGCTTCGCGAGTTCGTGCCCGATTTGGCTGCGGTTCACGGTCGCGTTTACCGCCTCCACGCGATCATTTCCGATGAAAAGCGATTCGGGGCGCGCGATCGCGCGCTGGACTTCCATGCGGTTCGCGCGCACGATCGGCTCACCCTCGCGCATGAGTTCTTCGGTGCTGCGCTGCGCCAATGCGTCCCAAGTTTCGAAGTCGCGGGGGTACGACGCGATGGCTGCGTTGATCTCTTCCGAGCCGACGAGCTTCCAGTTCCAAAGGTCCTGATCTTCGACGTATTCGAGAAGGGCCGGGGCGGCTTCGTCGGGATGAAAGTATTGCCAAGCGAGAACCGCACCCGAATGGTCGAGGTTGTAGTGGATCTCGTGTCCATCTTCTTCGATCCGGTTCACGGTAGGCAGGTCGGAGTCGTAGCGGAGCTGGGCCGACACATGATGGTCGAGCACGACGATGTGGCTCGCAACTTCGGCCAACTCGACGAGGGCTTCATTGCTCGGAGAAATGTCGACGAACGCGACCAGTGCGTCTTCGAGCTCTTCGAGGGGCAGCGGGTCGTCGTGAGACCGCGCGATGTAGCGACCCTCGGAACCCCAGGAACGTCGCACGGACCAAACTGCACCGAAGCCGTCCGGACAGCCGGCGTGATAGAAACAAACCCTTTTCATCGTCGGAACATACCCAATAGGCGTATGCCCGGCTGCTTACAGGGACGCATTCCGACAAGTAATGCTGCGATTCACGCGGGAGTCCGCAAGTACGGTGACGCGTATCGCGGCTCTCATGAATCGGGCGCGCAGTGCCGGTGCAAGTGCCAGCGATGTTGGGGTCTGGTAGTTTTGGCCTTTGCCGAAAGGTCTCCCCCAAATGACACAGGTCAGTGCGCTCGATATCCGCGAATTGACTTTGTCGCTCGACGTGCTCGCATGCTTCGAGGCGTTTCGTATGAGTGCGTATCCCTGGCTGCTCGACAGTGGTGCCACGCCCGGAGTTCCGACGCCGGCCGTGTCGCGGTACTCCATGATGGGAGCCGATCCTTATCTTGTCGTTCGCGCGCGCGGGGAGACGTGTGAAGTGGAATCGCGCCGCGGCGTACCCTCGGCAACCGAAGTGGGTCGCTCGACAGTGAATGGCGATCCACTCGAAATCGCGCGTTCCTTTCTCCCCAGTTTTCTTCCCGAGCTTACGAATGATCTCGACCCTGTCGCGAGTGGGCTTCCCTTGTTGGGCGGAGCGGTCGGCTATCTAGGGTACGAACTTGGGGCCGTGTGTGAGCCGGTGGCACTGAGTGCCAGGGACGACTTCGATCTCCCAGACCTCGTGCTTCTATACGTAGATCGTCTCCTCGTCATCGATCACATCGAAGAGCGCGCCTATGCGGTCGGGCTGGGTTTCGAAGATGAAGACGCTGTGGACACTCCACGCGAGCGCGCGCAATTGGCATCTCGCGGGATTGAACAGCAGGTGCAGTGCGCTTCGACTCAAACCACTTCGGCGCGCAGCGTCGGATCCCGCGATTGGCTGCGGCAGAGACAATCGCTCGACCTTTGCTTGCCGAGCGACGCAGTGGTGGGCTTCTCTGCCGAAGCTTACGGCGAAGCAGTGGACTTGATTCGCGATGAGATCGCCGCCGGCAACGTTTATCAGGCGAACTTGACCCAACGTATTGATCTGCCCAGCCGAAGCGTCCCGGGTGAATCGGACGCCGACGTTGGCTTTCGAACCTACTGCGCCTTGCGTTCTATCAACCCGGCGCCCTTTGCGGCGTTCATCGCGCTTCCCGAAGTCACGATCGTGAGTAGCTCGCCCGAGCGGTTCTTGAGCGTTGCTCGCAACGGTGTTATTGAAAGCCGGCCCATCAAGGGCACGCGTCGACGCGGGAGTTCGCAAGAAGAGGACGCGCTGCTCGCGAAGGAACTCGACCGCTCGGTGAAGGACCGGGCCGAAAACTTGATGATCGTCGACCTCGTGCGCAACGACCTTGGACGCATATGCGAAACCGGCTCGATCGAGGTTCCGGAACTAATGGCGATCGAACCGTACGCGTCCGTATTTCAGATGGTGTCGACGGTGCGCGGCAAGCTGCGTCCCGATTGCGGCGTCGACGACGTGCTGCGCGCAACCTTCCCACCGGGCTCGATGACGGGCGCGCCCAAAATCGCGGCGATGCAGTTGATCGACCGCATCGAGCCTGTTCGCCGTGGCATCTATTCAGGCGCGATTGGCTACTTCGACGCGGCAGGCGGGCTCGACCTGTCGGTGGTGATTCGGACTCTGCTTGTGCGCGACGGCACCATGCATATTCACAGCGGCGGTGCGGTGGTGAGCGATTCAGTTCCAGCCGACGAATACCGCGAAGCCATCGACAAAATACGCGCGTTGCTATGGGTGGTCGGCGTCCGAGAATGATCCAGGAAAAGTCTTCGCCCCGTTCCCGCGCAATTTACATCGATATCGACGACGTCCTTTCGCACACCATCGCTGCGCTGGATGACCTGCTGCATCAACACCATGACCGTCGCGTTCCGTATGAATCGATTAAGCATTTTGATCTTGGCATTTCGTTCGACCTGAAGGCCGACGAGCTTCGCACCTTCTTGGCTCTCGCTCACGAGCCTCAAACCATCAAGGCCATTTCGCCCGTCGAAGGCGCGGTGGCTGGGCTCGAACATTGGTCGAAGGCAGGTTATGAGGTGAGGCTCGTCACTGGGCGTCCACCTACGACCGAAGCCGCAACGCGCCATTGGCTAGAGACCCACGGCGTGCCCCATGCAAGTCTTGCATTCGTAGACAAGTACGGACGCGCGGGCGGCTGGACCGAAGACATCCCGACACTCGCGCTAAGCGACATCGCGAAGCTGGATTTCTGTCTCGCGGTCGAAGATTCTCTCGAGGTGGCGGCCTTCATCGCTGAGAACCTCGATATCGACGTTGCCCTGGTCGATCACCCTTGGAACCGCGCGACGGAGCATCTGTCTTCGCACGTGCGCGATCGTCTCATCCGCTGCCACAGCTGGCCGGAAATCATCGAGCGTTTTCCGCAGCCTTAATGGCGCTGTTCCGCCACGCGGATCAAGGTGTGAAGGGCGCGATTAAGCGGGGCTTCGATGCCGTGCTTTTCCGCGAGGGTGCAGATTGCTCCGCACAGCGGGTCGATCTCCGTGGGTCGACCGGCGTGCAAGTCTTGGAGCATCGACGACTGATGCTCGGCTGTTGGCGGCAAGAGTTGTTCGTAGAAGGTGTCGAGATATTCGCTGGGAGAGTCCCAGTGGGACGAGTAGCCAGCGACATGCATCACGCGAAACGTTTCTTCGGCGATCGATTCCATGATGGCCCGGGTTTCTTTACGTTCGCCGAGTGCGCCATAGGGAACACCCACTAACGCGCCCAAGGGATTCAATAGACCGTTATAGAGGACCTTCGCCCAGAGATCTTTTTCAATGGATTCGGAAAGGGCGCACGGCACACCGCCGGCTTGGATCGCGTCGGACAAGCCGCGCAGTTCTTCGGTCTTCGCCCCGTAAAGGCTGCCGATATGGATCGCATCTGCGTGAGCGGTGATGCGAACATGGGTCTCGCCCATGCGTTCGAAGCCCGTGATAACGCGTGCGTTAAAGACGCGGTCGCTGGGCAGAAAACGACTGAAGGTTTCCGCGTTTCCCCAACCGTTCTGACACAGAACAACGGCTGGCGAGTGGTCGAGTTTTTGCCACACGGCGCCGAGGGTTTGGGCAAGGCGCTCCGACTCGGTGGCTTTTACGCAGACAAGCCAGACGTCGGCTCGCTCGGTTGCGAGCGAATCAATAGACGTCGAGACATCGAAGCTGCCCGGCGGCGCGTGGAGATCACCAAAGAGTCCACTGCGCGAGATGCCTTCTTCAAGAAGTGCTCGACGTTGCCCCTCCCGATTCGCGATGATGTGCAGCCCGACGCCCCGGGTCGCGAGGCCGCATCCGACACCGAGCCCGACGGCTCCCGCTCCGATCACCACCACGTTCAACTTGCGATCCACCTTTGGCTGGAAGCCTCAATCGTCCCGTGTCCGCACGAAGTGCGAATGTCGCGCAAGTCTGGCGTGAAAACTCGCCCCCGGACAGGTTCTCGTTACCCAGGCTGTTTGGCTCTCGGAAAGCGATCGGGCCCCACGGGGGAAACTGATACTTTCACATGGGTGGCTATGCGATTTTGGCTAGAATCGGTCGCGCAAAAAGACCTCCCAGCGGCGACTGTGGTGACGCACGATCAACCAAGCCCACTTGAAAGCCACCCTTGAGCCAATCGAAGCCCGACCCGGCCAAGATTCCGAGAGTCATAAAAAAGTCATCCATACCCGATCTTGACCGGCCCTTGTTGGGGCGTGCTGCACCAGTTTGGAGCGCCGACGACGAGGCCCGTTGGGGGTGAGAGTTCCGGTCGAGTCTGGGAACAGCGACACCGCCCCGCATGCGATTCAAAAGTAACCTGACCTGAGATATTCGACACAACTGAGTTCGAATCAACTTTGAACGACGAATGGGACCCATGACACAAGCGAGCCATACCCTCGAAAATCCTTTCGATACTCCGAAGGACACCGCCGCATCGAGTGCCGGCAAAGTGGGCGGCGCTTACGACGATGCCCTCGATCTCGGCACAGATCTGAAGCAGCGGCCTGTTGCCGGCGGCGGACCGGATCGCATCCGCGTCCAGCACATGAAGCAGCGCATGACGGTGTTCGAACGCATCAAAGTGCTGACGGACAAAGAGCCGAACTTCATGTGGGAAAACTGGGGCCCGAACCTGGACGGCGCCTCAATCGTAACCGGCATCTTGGACATTGGCGGACGCGACGTCGCGGTCTACGGACACGACTTTACGCTGCGCGCCGGTTCGATGGACGCCACCAACGGCGCCAAACTCGCACGCTTGATCTACATGGCCGGCGAACGCGGAATTCCGCTAATCGGCATGAACGACTCCGCGGGCGCGTTCGTACCGGCAGGCGTCGGTGGCCTCGATGGCTACAGCGAAGCCTTCACTGCCTTGCGCCGGATCAGCGGCGTGGTGCCCAGCATTAGCTTGATGTTTGGCTTCAACGCCGGCGGCGGTTCGTACTTGCCGCGTCAGGGCTCGTTCATGATTCAGTCCGAAGAAACGTTCATCGGCATTACGGGCCCGGGTGTCGTGAAGAGTGTTCTTGGGGAGGACGTCACTGCCGATGATCTCGGGGGCCCCGGCGTGCACGGGATGAACGGCGTGTGCGATCTCATTACGCCGGACGAACTCGGTTCACTCCGCACCGCGATTCGATTGCTCGGTTACTTGCCCGACAACAGCCACACCGCCGCGCCGTTTTGGGAAACGTCGGATCCGATGGACCGCTTTATCCCAGAAGAAGACTTGCTCTTTCGCAAGACATTCAACTCACCGGCGGGCATGAACGCACCGATGGATATTTCGTTGTTGATCCAATTGATCAGCGATCACGGCGAATACTTCGAACTGCAACCCCAACGGTCGCGCAACATGATCACGGCCTTTGCGCGCCTTGGTGGCCATGTAGTGGGTTACGTCGCGAACAACTCCGCGGTGGGTTCTGGGCAGATCGACATCGGCGCGGCCCGCAAGGCGGTGCGCTTCATTCGCTTCTGCAACCTCTACAACATCCCGATGATCTTCCTCGAAGACACGACAGGCTTTAAGCCAGGTGTCGAGCAGGAATCGGGCGGCATCTTGTTGGAAGGGCGACGCTTGCTCGATTCGATCATCGACCTCAGGACACCGAGCCTGACGATGATCATTCGCAACGCCTTTGGTGGCGCCTACGCGAGTTACAACTCGCACTTTGTCGGCGCCGACATGGTCTTCACGTTCCCGATGGCGCGCATTGCGGTCATGGGCACCGCGGGCAAAGACTTCGTCTACAAGGACGAAATGCGCGCCGCTGCTTCGACGTATCAAAAGGCTGTCGCAGGGGGGCAGTCTGAAGCCGACGCGGCGAAGGTTCGTGACGCAGTTCTCGCTGAGCTTTCGAAGCGTTATGAAGATGAACTGATGAACCCGAAAGAAGCCCTCGCATTGGGCTCAGTTTCGAAGGTCGTGATGCCGGGCAATAGTCGCAAGGTGCTCGCCAAGAACCTCGACTTCCTGATGCGTACCTATACACCCAGCGCCATGAGTGGCGTTCAGAGGGAGTTCGAGTAGTGCTGGACGACAAGAGGCAACCCGGAAAGTTCCACGACGCAACAAACGAATGGCTCCAGTCGTTCGCCGTCGACGACGTCAAGTGCCTTGTCGTCTGTCGTGGACCCGTGCGCAAAGAAGCGCTCGACATTTTTGAGAGCATGGGCATCGAGGCCGCAGGTATTTTGCTTTCGGAGAAGGATTCGATCGTTTACCCACGTAGTCTTGCGCCTGAGCTTCGTAGCATCGAAGACGTGCACACCGTGCACCGCATCCAGGACTACATGGGCTCGGGGCAAGAAGAGAAGGTCGAGCGGATCGAAGAGATCATTCAGATTGCAATTTCGAACAGCTACACCCATGTCTTTGCGGGATACGGATTCATGGCCGAAGACGCGGACTTCATTGAAACCGTCGAAAATGCGGGGCTCTCATTCATTGGCCCCTCGTCGAGCGTGTGCCGCATTGCCGGCGCCAAAGACGAAGCGAAGAAGCTGGCGCGCGGTCTTGGCAATGCCGTGATTCCGGGTGTCGACGACATTTCGGCGCGGGCGTTGCTGAAGAAGGCCGCAGACCGAAAGGCCCTCGAAGCCTTGGCCAAGGCCAATAGCCTCGAATACAAGTACAACGACGCAGTCGAGCTGGCGGAGAACGCGGAGCAGCTCTTGCTCGCGGGTTACCGCGCCACAATCGAGCTCGTCACCATCGAAGACTTGCAGGAAGCCGCGGGTGTGGTCGCCGGAGAAATGTGGGACGACTACCCGTCACATCGCATTCGCTTCAAGCACATCGCGGGCGGTGGCGGTAAGGGACAGCGTGTTGTCGAGAAGCCGGAGGACGTCGCCAGCGCGGTGATGGACGTCTTGGCCGAAGTCAAAATGACGGCGCCGGGTGCCAACCGCAACTTCCTCGTCGAGCTCAACATCGAAACATCGCGCCACAACGAGATTCAGTTGATCGGCAACGGCGACTGGAGCTTGTCTCTTGGCGGACGCGACTGCTCGGTGCAGATGCACGAACAGAAGCTCCTCGAAGTTTCGCTCACGAAGGAGCTACTTGAGGACGCGCTTGTTGGCCTCAAGGGTGTGGCCGCCGAGACAGTGAAGGGTGACATCGAAACGCTTGCACGCATGGAAGCGGAGTCCGAGCGCTTCGGCGTCGCGACCGGGCTCAACAGTGTGTCGACGTTCGAGTGCATCGTGGACGGCACAAATCACTTTTTCATGGAAATGAACACGCGCATCCAAGTTGAGCACGGTGTGACCGAACTCGCCTACGCGCTCAAGTTCACAAACCCAGACAATTCGGCTCAGTGTTTTTACGTGGAAGAGTTGATCGAGGCCATGGTGCTGTTGGCCGTGCATGGAAGTCGACTGCCGAAGCCGGAACGCGTGCCGCGTTTTGGTTCGGGAATCGAAGTTCGCATCAACGCAACCAACGACGCCCTGCAGCCCCACGCGGGCGGCATCATCAAGGGTTGGTCGAGCCCGATCGAAGGCGAGATTCGTTTCGATCAAGGGATCGGGACGCGCAACCCGGATACCGGCGCGTTCGTCTTTTACAACTTGGCGGGGGCCTACGACTCGAACATCGCGTTGGTGCTTTCGAGCGGCGAAAATCGCGATGACAACTTGCAGTCGATGGCTGAGATTTTGCGCCGTACGGAACTCCGCGGTGAAGACCTCAAAACCAACATGGACCTCCACTACGGCCTTTGCAATTGGTTCGTAGGCAAGGCTCCGATGGGCAAGCCCGACACCGGCTTCATGCTTTCGTACTTGGCGGCGGTCGGCTCGCTGCAAAAGGTCGTGAGCGACGTTGACTTGAACTTTGCCGCGACCGAGATCTTCAAGGACCTCGATGACCCGTCAGCGCAGAAGGCGTTCCGCACAAAACAGACGCTTCTTCTTCGCCCGCTCGAAAAACTTCTCGAAAGCCCGCATGTCCTCGCAGGCTTTATTGGTCGCTACGACGGCGTCCTGTGGGAGAACACCCAAGAGGGACTTAAGTTCCGAGAAAACCCGATCCGCTTCCTTCGCGAGATCTATCACTATCTCAATATTGAAAACGCGCGTGACAAAGCGCCGTGTGATGTGATCTGGAATCACGACGAAGTCATCATGGAGCGAGCGATCACGTTCTACGATCGCGTACGCGAATTAGCCGGTACGACAGATTGGAAAAAGGTTCAAGCAGTTCTCGAAGGCGACATGCACGACAAGGTTGCTTCGGGTGACGCAGAACTCTGGGCCGCATGCCAAGCCGCCCATCGCGGTTTTCAGGTTGGGCTCGAGATCTTGCTGATCATCCCATCGATCGGAATTGAGTCGGGATTCAGTGGGATCGAAATTGGTGAAGACTTCACGGTTAAGTTCCCGGAGAGGTTCCTCGATGCCGAAGCGGCCGGACGGCTGGCCCGCGTGCTTGCGCCGGCGCCGAAGGCAAGCCCCGACGAAATCGTGGCGCCCACCGGCGGTTCGTTCTACGCGCGAGAAGCCCCGCACCTCGACCTGCTTGTTGAGGAAGGCGAGCACTTCGAAGCCGGGCAGCCGCTGTTCATTATCGAAGTCATGAAGATGTTCAACAAGGTGTTGGCGCCGTGTTCCGGCACCGTGACCGAAAACCGAATGAAAGACTCGGACGGCACGATCGTGGTCAAGGGACAGACGATCTTCAAGATCGAACCCGATGAGCGCATCGTTGAAGAGTCCGCGGCTGACATTGCAGCACGCAAAAAATCCACCACAAAGAAACTGCTCGGCTGAGCAGTACAGGAGTCGTCATGGCCGGTCCCCTCGGCGGTGTCAAAGTTCTCGAAATTGCAGGTATCGGCCCCGGGCCGTTTGGCGCCATGATGCTCTCGGATATGGGCGCGGAAGTCGTGCGAATCGATCGCGCCGATCGCGTGCCCGAAGCATTTCCCGACCAACCTCATGGGGACTTGCTTAACCGAGGCCGACGCAACATTGGCGTCAACCTCAAGAGCAGCGAAGGCGTCGAAACCGTCCTTCGCCTGGTTGAGCAAGCCGATGTTCTTATCGAAGGCTTTCGCCCCGGTGTAATGGAACGTCTCGGCCTTGGCCCGGACGAGTGTCTCGCACGCAACCAACGCTTGATCTACGGGCGCATGACGGGCTTCGGCCAAGAAGGGCCGCTCGCAAACGTGGCTGGGCATGACATCAATTACATCGCTGTTGCAGGTGCACTCGAAGCCATCGGACGAAAAGGCGAAGCGCCTTCACCCCCGCTGAACTTGGTCGGCGACTTCGGCGGCGGGGGCATGCTGCTCGCGTACGGTGTCGTGTGCGGTTTGGTGGAGCGAGGCTTCTCGGGCAAGGGCCAAGTGATCGACGCCGCGATGGTGGATGGCGCGGCTCTCCTGATGACCATGTTTCATGCTTTCAGGGGTATGGGCGCGTGGAATGACGAACGTGGCACCAACCTGCTCGACACCGGCGCTCACTTCTACGACGTCTACGAAACGAAGGATGGCAAGTACGTTTCGATCGGGTCAATTGAGCCCCAGTTTTATGCGCTGCTGCTTCAGCACTCGGGGCTCGGAGAAGGGCGCGAGCTTCCGCACCAAATGGATCGTAAGGAGTGGCCCGCTTTGAAAGAGGACGTCGCCGCGATATTCAAGGGGAAAACGCGTGACGAGTGGTGCGACATCATGGAGGGGACCGACGTTTGTTTTGCGCCGGTGCTTTCTCTTGCTGAAGCGCCCGAGCACCCCCATAACCAGGTTCGCAATACTTTTGCGGTTCGCGATGGTGTCACCCAACCGGCTCCGGCGCCTCGGTTCAGCCGAACTGCGCCCGAAATTCAGCGATCTCCCGCCTACTCGGGGCAGCACACGAGCGAGGTGCTCGGCGAATGGGGCTTCGGTGACGAGGAAATCGCCAAATTAAAGGACGCCAACGCGATCGCTTGAGACGTGCGTCGAGCAGTCGGAACGATGCGGTGGGCTAGCGGAGCAATCGCTCGATGGCCCTTGCGACGCCGTCCCGCGCGTTGCTCTCGGTCTCGTAGTCCGCCACGCGCTTGACTTCGTCGACCGCATTGCCCATCGCGATCCCCATGCCGGCGTTAATGATCATTTCGATGTCGTTGGTGTCGTCGCCAATTGCGGCGATTTCGGAGGGTGCAATGCCGAGGCCTTCGCAAATTTTTGCGAGCGCAGTCCACTTGCTCACCCCGGCGCGGGTCACTTCGAGGATGTGGCCCCGATAGTTCGTGTTCATGATGTAGTTGGTCTGAACGCGATCTCCGAACTGGCCCTCGATCCGACCTTTTAGCGTCAGGAGCGACTCGGAGTCGGCCATCGAGCTGATCATGACCACGGAGCCGGTGGGGAGCGCCGCCACCGACTCGACTTCGTGAACAACATTGGGATTGCTCTCTAGATACTCAGCTTGAAATTCGTGGCAGCGATCACTTGGTTCCGCGTACAGGTCGATGCCATCGAAGTAGCGATCGACGTAGACGAGCGGGGGGCCGAGGTCTCCCATGATTTCCATTACTGGGGCAAAGAACTCATCCGGTAGAAAGTGCTGTTCAGTGGTTTCGCCCGTTCGGGCGTTCTTTACCACGACACCGTTGTGGACCACGACGGGCCCATCGAGATCGAGTTCTTCGAGGATCGGGCGCGCGGTGCGGTAGCGACGACCCGTGCACACGACAACGAGCAGGCCTTGGTCCTGGGCCATTGCGACCGCTTCCTTGACGGCTGGTCTGACCACTCCGTCGGGGCCCACGAGGGTTCCATCTGCATCGAGGGCGAGTAGGCGGATGCGGCCCCTCGCGGATGAATCAGCGCTCATGGTCGCGAAGCTCTTGTCACCAATGGTCGCGAAGCTCCTGTCACAACGAGTTCGTTCGTAGGTGCAAGCGAACCGGGCTTGCTCGAGTGAAACCATCGTTGCGAATCATGGTTAATCGCTCGCAACCGGGGTGCTGTGCGACTAGAGTACAGCGAATTCAAAAAGAGGGGGGGATCTCATGTCCACCAATTCAATCGTTTCTATCGCAATCGTGTTGTTTCTCGTCATGTTTGCGCCGCGCTTTGTGAAGATCGTGCCGCCCGGACATGTTTCGGTTTCCGATCTTTTCGGTGAAATCAATATCGAGCCTGTTGAAGCTGGCTTTCACATGGTGAACCCGATGCTCAGCTGGCACGACTTTGATGTGCGAGAAAATACGCACAAGGAAGCAGCTCAGGTTCCGACGCGTGATCAACTGCAGACCAAGATCGACGTCAGCATTCAGTGGCGCATCAACCCCGCGATGGCGGCGCAGATTTTCGGAGAAGTCGGTACGCGCGAGCAAGCCGTGGCGGTTTATCTCGTGCCGAAGGTGCGCTCGCTCATTCGCGAAATCGGAACCAGTATCGATAAGGCGGAGGACTTCTTTCAGGCCGAGACACGCGATCGACTTGAGTCCACATTGAAATCAGGGCTCGTTGAATATCTGACTCCCCTTGGAATCCAAGTGCAGGCCGTGTTGATTCGCGACATCAACCTTCCAGCGGTTCTGACCAAGGCCATTGAACAGAAGAAGGAACGAGAGCAGGCGGTCGAAAGGCAGAAGGCCGAGCTCGAACGTTTTCGAACCGAACAGCTGCAGCAAGTCGCGGAAGCCGAGGCGAGGAAGCAGGCGGCTGAACAAGAAGCATTGCAGATTCGGGTGCTCGCGAAGGCACGTGCTGACGAGATTCGCTTGATCAACGACGCGATCGCGAGTAATCCTGCCTACATCCAGCTTCAGTCTCTTGAGACGTTGAAGGCGATGTCAAAGGACCCGGCCGCGAAGCTCTACTTCATGGACTCGAATGCGGCGCAGCCGCTGCCGCTCATGCATATTGGTGAACGACCGAACTAGAGAGTTCAGTCGAGAGAGAGTATCGGATCACGTCCGAGCGCCGCCGCTGACTGCTTTGTCCCTGTTTAGGGGCAGTTTAGGCGCGCGGCGCCTGCGGAAATTTGCGTGTCCAACGTCCGGTGGCAATCCAAGCCGCGGTGACGGTCGTGACCAGTGCGCTGCTCACGAGGCCGGAGATGAAGATGCCGGTGGGGCCGTAGTCGAGGTTGATTGCGAGGTAGGTACCCAACGCAACGTTGAACAGCGAGTTGGCCACCGACGTCACCATCGCGAACATGACGTCGCCGGCGCCTTGGAGTGCGCGGAAAAAGACGAATTGAAATGCCAGTGCGACGAAGGTCAGCGACTGGTAGAAAAGCATTTCGTCGCCGAGTTCGACGACCGCCGCGTCGGAACTAAACGCCTGCAAGAAGGGTACGCGGTAGAAGAAGAGCGCGATCGCCATGCTGATCATGAGCGATGCGTGGACCGACAATCCGGACCACAGCGACTTCCACGCCCGGGATACATTGCCGGCGCCGAGGTTCTGCGCGACCAAGGTTGCGGTTGCGCCCGCGAGTGGGAAGGCGAGCATCGGCCCCACCATGCCCAGGCGTAGCCCGATCGAATAGGCGGCCTGGGCGGTGTCCCCGAAGCTTCCCATCATGCGAACGAAATAGATGGTGACGACAAAGCCCGAGACCATCTGAATCGCGGGTGGCCACGACTGGGAGATGATTCTCTTTAGGGCCGCGAGGTCCGGCGTAAGGTGCCGCGCGCGCAAGTGAATGCGCGTTGTGCCACGCAAGATCGCAGAAGCGATGATGAGCGCCGACACGAATTGAGCGATGATGAAGCCCAACGCCGCGCCGCGAATGCCCATTTCTGGAAAGCCGAACTTTCCGAAGATCAACGCGTATTCGAGAAAGAGCCCCACGATCGACTGCACGACCGAAACGATGAAGGGGGTCGTGGCATCTCCAGCGCCGGTGAGGATCGAGTTCGTCAAGAAGACGAAGATCATTCCGAAGTTCAACACCATCACGTAGCGGACATAGGGCACGCCGACTTCGAGCACCTCGTCCGACACGTGCATGGCGGTGAGCATCTCACCCGGAAACCAAAACCCCAGGCCCGCCATGAAGAGCGAGAGCAATGCGCCGAGCAAGATGACCTGCCCGGCAACGTGATCGGCACCTTCTTGATCGCCGTTCCCGATCGCCCGGGCAACCATCCCTTGGGCGCCGAAGCTGGCCCCCATGACAAGCATGATGAAGACTTGGCGGATCGTCTGGTTGGTGATGATCACGGCGGTCATCGCGTCGGTGCCGAGACCGCTGATAAGCTTCAGGTCGCCGATCTGAAAGATGACGCCACCAAACAAACTCGTAGCGAGCATGGGCACGGACAGCACAAGGAGCGAGCCATAGAGACTCCCCTGCGTGTGGTCGCGATCGCGAATTCGTTCCAGCCACCCCGCTTGGGCTTGGCCGTTAGATAGAGCGATCTTCGGCCTCGGTGGGTTTCACGATACGCATCAGGCCTTCTTGCACCGCACTCGCGACCAGCTGGCCGTCGCGGGTATAGATGCTGCCGCGAGCGAAGCCCCGGGCTCCGCCGGTCACCGGGCTGTCTTGCACGTACAACAGCCAGTCGTCGATCCGAAGCGGCGCGTGAAACCAGATCGCGTGGTCGAGGCTAGCGGTCATGAGCGATCCAAACGGACCGCGCTCTTTGTGTTGCCTGAGCATGGTGTCGATCAAAGAAAAGTCGGTCGCGTAGGCGAGGATGCACTGGTGAAGAAACGGGTCGTCGATTACGGGCCCGGGTGTTTTCAACCAGATCTTGTTGTTGCCGCCCGTCGCTTCGCCGCCCATGTAGACCGGGACATCAATCTCGCGCATGTCGATCGGGCGAGCACCCGGACGCCACACCTTCTTAATGCGGTCCGGCATCTTTTCCCACAACGGAATCATGCGCTCTGCCCATTGCGGGATGGATTCCGGCGGCGGCGCGTCGGGCATGTCCATCTGATGGCTGAGGCCCTCTTCAAACTTGTGAAACGAACAAGCCATGTTGAAGATCGCCTTGCCCCGCTGGGTGGCAACGACTCGGCGAGTCACAAAGGAGCGGCCGTCGCGGATCCGGTCCACGGTGTAGATGACCGGGATGTCGGGGTCGCCCGCTCGCAAGAAGTAGCCGTGAAGGGAGTGGGCGAGCAAATCGTCAACCGTACGCCCTGCTGCCATCAAGCTCTGCGCTGCGACCTGACCCCCAAATATTCGCCCGGTGCGGTTGGGTTCGTTGTATCCGCGATAGAGATCTTGGTCGAGCTCTTCGAGTTCGAGTCGGTCGATCAACGCGGCCTGCGCGGCGAGGGACATCTCGGGGGTGATGTTGGGTCGCTCGTAGGTCTTCTTGTCGGATGATTTGGATGTCACGAATTGACCCTCGTATCGATGCCGAGCGGGATGCCTTCGTCAAGGCTTTCGTCTTCGCGGGTGGGGTCGAGTGCCTCGAACGAAGCACGTTCAGCGAAGGGTTCCGACCTTACCGGACATGACTCCATCTCGCAGCCGCCGCAGTGGCGGGGACGGCAGGGGTCGAAATGAATGATGACGTCCCAGTTCGAATCGCCTGTCGTAAAGGCAGCTTCGGTGTAGGTCTCGTCGAGTTCGTGAAGTTGTTCGGCGTCGTAGTAGCGGGGCACCGTGAGATGAAAATCCACATGATGCAGAGCCCCCGAACTCCACACCCGTAACGAATGAAGGTCGATGCAACTCGAGACTCGGCTTTCTTCTAAGCGCGTGATGATCATGTCGAGCAGTGAGTCGTCGGCCTCGTCCATTAAGCCGCGCACGGCTTCGCGCGAAAGATGCCAGCCCATTCGCAGGATATTCAACGCGACGATCGTGGCCGCGAGCGGGTCGATCCACAAGTAGCCCGTAAATCGAACGCCCAGCAAGCCAATCATGACTCCAACTGTGGTCAACACGTCGGTCAAAAGATGAAGACCATCGGCGCGCAAGGCCACCGAATTCAATTGCGTTCCGACCCAAACAAGGCGCCAGCCAATGATCCCGTTGATGACCGTGAAGCCGATTAGCAATTGTATCCCGAGGTCAATCGAATGGACCTTTGATCCGAGAATAAAGGCTTGCAGTGCGGCAACGAGGATCACCGCTCCCGCGACGACGATCAGAGTCCCTTCGACTCCCGCGGCGAAAAACTCGATCTTGCCATGGCCGTAGGGGTGATTTCGATCGGCGGGGGTGGCGGCGAGTCGAATGCTGTAAACGAGGAACGTGGCCGTGACCACGTTCACGATCGATTCGAGCGCGTCGGACAAGATCGCAGTTGAATCGGTGGCCAGGTAGGCGACCGCCTTGCCCGCGAAGACGAGCACGCCGCCATAGAGGGCCAGCCACGCCGCGCGCTTGCGGGCGTTCTCTTCGGTGCGATTGAGGCTCCTGCTGATCGTGGTCACTCAGGTTTTTCCGAAAAATTGAGTGTATGAGGGGATTGCCCGAGTCGGGGGCGGGCATCGCGGGGTTCGAGGTTAGTTTGCCCGGGTTCGGAAATCGAGGTCGAACCCGGGCGCAAATCGAGAAGTTGGAAGTCAACTGTCGCGCGCATGAACAGGCGATTTGAGTCGCTTTTGGCACGTGACAATTGGGGACTCTGGGTCGGCGATCGCTGCGGCTGATTCTCATGCTCGACGATCGGGATTCCAATGGAAGATGGAGTCTTTCTTATACCTTGCGCAGGGAAAAACCCGGTGACGAAGCCCTGAATTCTTTTCACCGTTCTCTCGGTGTTTGTCGCATTTTCTTGTTGCCGCATCGAAGCCGACTTCCGACTCTGCGAAGGGGTCACGAAGGCTGAGTGATGGTGGCTGTTGGATGCCCCTGCAAAGTCTCTTGTCTACGAAACCGAACAAGCCCTTGAGATGATCGATCAGCGCCTCGGCGCGAGACGGGTCGTTCGATCGCCCGACGCGCTTCGCGCGGGTGATCTCGATGCCAGCGTCGGCGAGTTTGACGAAGCACTCGAGCAGTACGACGTGGTGGGCGAAACTAGAAAAGAAGGCGCGACGTTGCTCGTCGTCGAAGCCCGGGTCTCGCGGCATTCATGAAGGCGAATCAGCAGTCGTCACGAGATTACGCGTCGATCTCCGGACCTCGTACCGGTGCTCGCGTTTAATAATTTTGCACTAGATCTGCCAAATTTTCGGCTTTCCGCGCTGCAATCGGCAGCCGGGTTGGTCGGGTATCGCTAACCTATGCCCGCTCGGCGCCAACGCGTTCGAGTTCCCAGATTTCGGATGCCGCGCTCTTTTGGTCCCGTACGCAGGGATTATGGCAGCGCTTTGCGCATCGGAACCGGCCTTCGACATCCCCTTCGCACCAAGCCTCTTCTCAACGATGGAGCGGCAACCAGGGCAGGCGAGGGAATCAGAAGCGGCCAAGCAGATAAGCGATCACTCAACAAGCGAACGTAGAAAAGAAAGGGAATGGAATGTCCTCGGATATCAAATTCAACCAGTTCACAGGCACAGACGGCTACGTGGTCAGTGGGCCATTGGTTGACGCCGTCAACTGTTCGATCGCCCTCGAGCGTCCTTTGTTGATCAAGGGTGAGCCCGGAACAGGGAAGACTTTGCTCGCGCGACACGTCGCCGAAGGGCTTGGCCTGCCGATGGAGTCGTGGCACATCAAGTCGACGTCCAAGACGTCTGACGGCCTCTATGTATATGACACGGTTCAGCGCTTGAATGACGCGCGCTTTGGCGACGGCGATGTCAACGACATCCGCAAGTACATCAAGCTCGGCCCGGTCGGACGCGTGTTTTCCTCGGGCAAGCGCCAGGTGCTCTTGATCGACGAGATCGACAAGGCCGACCTCGAGTTCCCGAACGACATCCTGCTTGAACTCGACGAAATGCGGTTCAATGTGATGGAAACGGGCGACGAGATCAAAGCCGCCGAGCGCCCCGTCATCATCATTACTTCGAACAACGAAAAAGAACTTCCGGACGCATTCTTGCGACGTTGCGTGTTCCACTTCATCGAGTTCCCCGAACGCGATCTCATGAAGAAGATCATCGACGTGCATCACCCCAACCTCGACCACCAGCTGCTCGACCAGGTGCTGGTGAAGTTCTACTGGCTGCGCGAGCAGAGTGAGCTGCGCAAGAAGCCGTCGACATCAGAACTCGTCGATTGGATCTCGGCGCTACTGCGCGCGGGGATTACCGAAGCGCAAATCTCCGAATCGATCCCCTTCCTCGGTGCGTTGCTCAAGAACGAGCAGGACACCGAAGCTCTGGTCCGGTACAAGGAAGAGGGCGGGGCGTTTCCGACGGACTGGAAAGAACTGGGACCGAAATACAATCAGTAATCAGTAGGGAGGCGTAGAGATGTTCCTCGATCTCTTCTATGGACTGCGCGAGGCCGGTGTTCCGGTGGGGCTCCAAGAATGGCGAATGTTGATGGAGGCCCTTGAGAAAGGGATCCACGGCTCGAGCCTCTTGCGCTTCTATAATCTTTCGCGCGCGTGCCTCATCAAGAGTGAAACGTACTTCGATCAGTTTGACCAAGTCTTCGCCAAGGTATTCAAGGGCGTTGAGGGCTCACTTTCGATCGAAGACGAAGTCCTCGACTGGTTGAACGACCCGAAGAACTTCGAAGAGCTGACCGACGAACAGCGCGAGATGCTCGAGCACCTCGATGCCGACGAGTTGATGCAGCGCTTTCTCGACACGCTCGCGGAGCAAGACGAGCGCCACGATGGCGGCGGCAAATGGGTTGGCACGGGCGGCCGTTCTCCATTCGGTCACGGTGGTGAACACCCCACCGGCATTCGTGTCGGCGGGCCTTCGAAAAACCGCTCCGCGATGAAGGTGGCCGAAGACCGCAAATTTCAGGAATACCGCAGCGACCAAACACTCGACCTTCGCAACATGAAGCTGGCGCTCAAGCGCTTGCGACAGCTCACGCGAACCGGACCCATCAGCGAACTCGATCTCGACGAAACCATCGACGAAACCTGCAAGAACGCGGGCGAAATCGAACTCGTATTCCGGCCCGAGCGCAAGAACAACGTGCGCTTGCTCTTGCTGATGGACGTCGGCGGTACGATGGACCCGTATTACGAACCCATGAGCCGCTTGCTCACAGCACTCCACGAGGAGCGAGGCCTTCGCGAGTTCAAGGCTTACTACTTTCACAACTGCCCGTACGAGCTGCTTTGCAAGAACGCCACCCTCGCGCGTAAGGACTCCATCCCAACCGGCGACATGCTGCGCAAACTCGACGAACGTTGGAAGGTGGTGATCGTGGGCGATGCATCGATGCACCCGGCCGAGCTGCTTTCGCCCCGCGGCAACATCAACCCGCGGCTCGAATCCAAGACGCCTGGCATCGAATGGTTGAAGCGGATCAATGATCACTTTCAACGCGTGGTTTGGGTGAACCCCGACCCGGAGAAGATCTGGCGCAGCACGCGTACGGCTCGCGTCGTGGCCGACATGTTCCCGATGTACCCGCTCAGCGTCGATGGCATTTCGGACGCGGTGGGTGCACTTATCGGTGCACGCCAGGTTGGGTCTTCGACGGCTGCCTGAGCGGCGGTTCTAAAAACGCCACCGGCAAACAAGGCGAAGCCAGCCCTGAAAAATGCAAAGGCTTGCTAAGGGATGACGCCTTCCGAAACCAACGCGCGATACACCTCGAGGCACGCGAGGGTATCCGCAAGTGCGTCATGCGCGCCTTCGACTTCCTTGCCCGTGTAGTGACGATAGGCTTCGGCAAGGGTGGGCCATTTGTAGCTGCCATATTTTCCCGGAAGCTTCAGCACGTCGGTCGTGGCCTCCTTGGTACATACGAGCGACTTGCCTTCCATCCGGTTCGGTTTGTTCCCGAGCCGATGAAGAGCCGTCAGCATGATGGACTGATCGAAGCTGATGTTGTGGGCGACGATGGTGTCCGCTTGCATGCAAAGTTGGTTGAAGAGTGAAACGGCGACAATCGGTGGAACGCCATACGTCTCGCAATTCGCTGCCGAGATCCCGTGCGTGGCTTCGGCTTCGGGCTCGATCTTTACGCCGTCGGCGAGCTGCAGAATGAACGAGGCGCGGGTCATCACGGTCCACGTGTCGCGTTCGACAAGCAGCATGGCGAGCTGCACGAGGTCGGGCTGACCCGGATGTTCGGGCGGCTGCTTCCATTTCACCATGCCCGTGGTTTCGGTATCGAAGATCAGTGCCTTCAATTATAGCTCTCCCGCCGAAGCGTTTTAAGGGTGCTGGGGCTCGGGGATGGTCACGCGCAACCTTAGCAACAACCAGCGTGAGACAAAGCCCGCACGGTCGATCGAAGGGCCCGCACGATCATATTGTGCGAACCGATGAGCCCGCTCGGATGGGACGCGATAGCGTTACGCGGCAGCCGGTTGCGCACCCAAAATGAAAGTGCGCCGCGCGGCATTCACTCGATGGATGATGAACTTGGAAGAAACGGTGTCACAGAGCGAGGCGGACTTTCGCAAGACCGTGCAGAAGTACATCGTGCTTCAGATCCCCGGCGCGTTCATGGTCGCTGTGCTCCTGGTCGTCTTCCACTATTCGGGCTACATCACCCCGAGCATGGGCCTGCTGCTCTTTGTAGGTTGGTTGGTCAAGGACGCGGTGATGTTTCGTTTCCTGCGCAAGGCGTACGAGCCGGGGCCGTCTCACGGCACCGACGCGCTCGTTGGCTTACGCGCAGTCGTGGTGGACGAACTCGCACCGAAGGGGTCGGTGCGAATAGGATCCGAACACTGGTCCGCCATCGCCGCAGATTCCGCAACGCCTCTCGGCTGCGGGACCGAGGTTCGAGTTGTTTCGGTTGACGGCTACACCGTCACCGTCGCTGCTGAAGACTCGTCCGCTTAGCTGCTTTCTTTGAGCAACATCCCGATGAACATTTCGGCGAGTTTGCCGCCGAGAGATTCGTCATAGAGACGTGTCGCGTCCTGGTCGACGAGACCACTCAAAGACGCCGCCATGCCGTGTGCCATGGTGACAGCTGCAAGGTTGGGGTCGGTCACGCGCAACTCATTCGCGTGGCCCGAAAAGACATCCCGGAGCCATGCGACCGCATGGGGTTCGCCGTCATCGGTGACGTCGTCCTTGCTGTTGCGGAGTCCGATGTGCAGTTCGCGATGATGGTTCTGGTAGAAATCCGGATGGAATGAATGAAAATCGCGATGTCGTCGCACCGTTCCTTCGACGACTAATCGGATGACGTCACGCACAGGGAGGTCTTTTACCCAGCCCGCCCATTGGTGTGAATCTTTAAGCGACTGGTCGGCCTGCTCGCGAAATACCTCTTCCAGGATCTCTTCTTTGTTTGCGAAGTATTGGTAGAGGGAGCCGATGCTGACCCCGGCGCGCGCCGCGATGTTGTTCGTGGTGAGGGCCTTGGGCCCTTTCTTCTCCAGGATGTCCCGGGCCGCGATGCGGATGCATTCAACGAGGACCTTCGACCGTTCTTGACGAGGCACGCGCCGCATGGTGGCGGTGCCCTTCTTCGGTACCGCTTTGACTGCGGACTTCGCATTCCGGATGCGCCGGGGTGTAAGACTTGCCGCATCGGTCGGACTTGTGGAAACGGGTGTCGGAGAAGTGCTGACTTTCGCTTCGGAGTCGGTCGCTGTGCCAAGAGTTGTGGCATGCGCGTGGGGAGTGGGCATCTCGTTGCATTCCTTCCCTTCCTGGCAGTACGCGTCACTTGAACCCGCTCGACGCATCACGATCAGAAAGTCTGTTGCACGGTGCCCAAACCGCGGAGCGAGAATAGAAGATTTTTCGTGCTTCGCTCGGAGTCGTAGAAATAAGTACGCGGGCGGACGCAGAAAATGCCGCAGTGCGCTGAATTCGCGCTCAACGTGATGCACCCCCGGAGGGTAATCCGCGCCGGGGTCGCTCGACCGGCAGCCTCGTGGTCGATATCGGATCGACTCTCTGCGTGCTGTCGTCGTTGATGGCTCGGGATTACCGCAGTCGGCGCAGCAGTAGATACGACGCGCCGCTGCCCCCATCCTTTGGTTGGGCGAGCGTGCAGCCCGCGACGTGTTGCGCGAGTGGCGGTTGCGTGAGCCAATCGCTGAGCACATCTCTGATCGTCACTGCGCCGATGCTCGAGTGCTGACCCTTGCCATGAATCACAAGGAGACAACGAAAGTCGGCAGTGGCTGCGCGCGCGACTTCATGGCACAGGCGTCGATAAGCGTTGTCTCGCGTGAATCCGTGCAAGTCGATCGTTTGTTGAGGTCGGATTTTTCCTGCGCGCAGTTTTTTTAATTCGGCGCGGGATGCCAAAGCCAAAGTGGCGCCTGAGTTCCGGTTTGGTCCAGATGCATCCGGCGCCGCACCTTGCGATGTTGTGGGTGATGTTGTTGATGTTGGTGGGGCTGGCGAAGAGGGTGATGCCTCGCGTTGAGGTCCGGCGGGCGGTGCGTGCTTTGCAAGTTGACCACGATCGAGTTTTTTAAGATCGTCATGCTTCGACATCGCGTCGGCAAAGCTTTGCGGATCGTCTGTCGATTTCTGTTTCGGCATCAATTCACACTCGTTTGGTTCGAACCATCACAAATGAATGGGGTCGGCTCCGTGACCAACGTCGCAACGTGGAGCGTACAACATGCAGGTTGAACCCATTTGTTGTTAAAGGACGCGTCGTCCGCCTCGAACCGCTCGACGTGCGCCATGCGGCAGACTTGGCGTCCGCCGCGACACGGAAGTTGTTCGATTACCACTTCCCACCAGCGGAACTCACTGAAGCAGGGTTTCGTGCGCAAACCCCAGGACTCTCAGCGATGCCCGGTTGGTGCGCGTTCGCCATCGAGTTCGTCTCGATCGAATTGGTCTCGAAAGGCGCGGTACTGAATGCTCGCCGGGTCGTCCGGATGGAGAAAATCCTCGGTCGAGTTGTCGAGTACCCGCTGCGGCAAAGCCGACATACAAAATACGGTGACGACGGCAGACACAATGACGGTCGCCCAACGGTTGCGGACGATGAATCGTCCCCATGCTGAGAGATAGAGGCTTCGCTGCGATTGTGAGTTGTCAGCTCGGGGGCATTCTCAACGCCCAAACTCGGTGGGGTACGCTGAAGATGACCCTAGCCAGAGGCCCGTGTTCGGCGCGCGCATGGTCGTGATGCGCAGCGAATCGTCCTATGTGCAACCGAAGTGCGTATCGCTTCATCGGAACAGGAGAAAGTCCGCTGGAGTTGATTCGGCGGTGCAGCTCGGCTGCAAATGAATGTTCAGAATGGTTGGCGTCGGTCGATGGAAGGTTGCGTTTGAACCATTGCACACCGCAACTCTCTGGCAGTTCCCATTGGCTGCGGACTTTTCCAAGAAATCCGTCCCGGTTCATTACCGTGGGCGAAAGCTCTTGCAAAAACAGAGGGGTGGCGTGCGATAGCCAAACGGGCTAATTAACTTACCCGAACGAGCGATCTGCTCTTCAGCGGCAGCTACGTAAAGACAACAGGACTTTCGAACTCCCCCTAGATCATTCGCCTCGACCTTCCAGTCCTGGCGCGATCACCTTCGAAAGTCGCGCCGCAAACGAATACCTCTTGCCTTTCACTGTTGTACAGGTCGGAAAAGTAAGGCCGTAGCGCTTATGCATTCGTGCGCGCACGGCGGAGTCCCAATTCTCAACATGTCAGTATCAATAGAACCTACAGCCACCGGCTTTGATCGGTTTGGCTTTCCAGAAACTCTTGCGCGCGGAATCCGTAGCGCAGGCTTCGAAGATCCACGTCCCATCCAGCTCGAAACGATCCCAGCCGGCCTCGATGGTCGCGACGTACTGGGCCTCGCTCAGACGGGGACCGGAAAAACGGCAGCCTTTGCGCTGCCCATCCTCGACCGAATTCTCGATGTCCCCGGCAAAGGGCCGCGGTTCCTCGTCCTCGCACCCACTCGCGAACTTGCGACACAGATCTCGGATGAGATGCGCGAACTATCCAAGTTCACCCGAATCAAGGTGCTCACGATTTTCGGTGGCGTCTCGATGCGCGGGCAAATAAACGCCCTTCGCTCTGGACCCGAGATCATTGTCGGTTGCCCCGGTCGAGTGCTCGACTTGATCAATCAAAAAGTTCTGCGTCTGAATGCGGTCGAAACCCTGGTCCTCGACGAAGCGGACCATATGTTCGACATGGGCTTCTTGCCCGACATTCGCCGCATCCTCAAGGCGTTGCCCGAAGATCGACAGAACTTGTTGTTTTCGGCGACGATGCCTAAGGAAATTCGACACCTCGCAGATAATCTGCTCTATGAGCCGCACGTTGTTGAACTTGCCGACAAGGCGCCGGCATCGACGATCGATCATGCGCTCTACCATATCGGCGAATCGCGCAAGCGCGCACTGCTTGATCACGTTCTCGAAAACGATAATTGTGATTCAGCGATCGTGTTCACGCGAACCAAGCACCGGGCACGACAGCTGGCCAAGGGGCTCACTCAAGCGGGACATCGCGCGGTCGCGCTGCAAGGAAATATGTCACAGTCGCAGCGTGACAAAGCGATGGCTGGCTTTCGCAAGCGTCAGTACGACATCCTGGTTGCCACCGATATCGCAGCGCGCGGTATCGATGTGACTGGTGTCTCGCACGTGATCAACTACGACGTGCCGAATACGGCCGAAGCCTACACGCACCGAATTGGTCGCACGGGTCGATCAGAACGAGAGGGCGTTGCCTGCACGTTCGTGACCGCGGCAGACCGTGACTGGATTCGGGCGACCGAACGCATGATCGGCTCGAAAATTAAGTGCAAAACAGTCGAAGGCTTCGAGTCCGACCCCAACGACGTTGCCCCACCCAAAACGGGTGGTGGGGGTCGAGGCCGGGGTTCGCGTTCTTCTGGGAACAGCAGGGGCAATAGCAATAACAGCAACGCTCGGCGCGGTTCCCGTCGTGGAAGCCGACGCGCGAGTTAGTCGGTAGGGCTCGCATCCGATGCGAAGTCTGATTTGAACGCTGCGGGGGTCGTCTTTGGCGGCCCCCGCTTTCGTTCGTTCGCTGCAATTCCTTTGATCGTCTCTGGCACTCTTTCGCCGTGGCCCCGCGGCTTGCCCGTGCGGCGCTTGGGGTACGGATGCCGATCGCACTAAAGCGCGCATACGAGAAGCCATCCTACTCGACACGGAGACCGACGCCTAGCTTCAGCTGCACGCCGGCTTTGGCTTGATGCTGTCGCGAAAGAAGCGCGACGAGTTGGCCAGCTCATCCAGAGCGTCGGGCCGTGTTAGCATCTGCAGATTCATAGAGGAGAACACGGTGGCGGCACGAGCAGGATCGGGACCGATGCAAATCAAGCTTTCTGAAGAAGCCAGCGAACGCATTATTCATGCAACGCGGCAATTCTTTAGCGACGATCTCGATTCATCGCTAAGCGACTTTCAGGCGGAGCGTGTGATCGAGTTCTTTCTCCGCCAACTTGGTGCGCCGGTTTACAACCAGGCGATCGGGGACGCGCGATCGTTCCTTCAGGCGAAACTCGACGATCTCGACGGCGAATTTTACGAGCCGGAAACGTCGGGCTGAACCTAATGCGTAGTGCACGAACTCGAGTCGAGTGCGATCCACGACAGGGTCGTCATCGCCACGGTTACGCCGCCGACAAAGATCAAGCGCCCGGGGTAAAAGTTGCGACGGAAACGGTTGACCTTGTCACTCGACTCTTGACCTTTCCGGACGCTCTCTTCGACGCGCCGTCGCCCGCGAGCCGATCCGCAATTGCGCGCTCTTCATTTATGTGAGGCTCCACATCGAGAAGTACCGGGGTGATCGTTGCGGAAGCGCGAGCTTTCAGCGCCCCCCCCCGACAGGGTTCCGCGACAAAGGAGTCTGCGCGGCAGAAGGCGCACGCGCCCAAACGCGGATCCAATGCCGCTGGCTGCGTTGCGAAAGCTAGCTGTAGCTAGCCCGGAGTTCGCTCAAACGAAGGCAAGCCTTCCGGGATGTGATGGAACGACTGCTTGTCTATCGTATAAATCGCAACTTGCGGGTCGCCGTACTGGCTTGGATCGTCGAGGGTGCCGACCTTGATGATCACCGTGCCGGGAAGGCTTGGCGCCCGGCTCACGATCTGGGTCCCGCAATCGGCGCAGAATTCCCGGGTCACGGGGTTGTCGAGATCGCTGCGCTTGAATCCCTTCGGCTCACCGGCCGTGTATTTGAAACCCGCTTCCGGTACGGCCATGATGACGTTGGCGCCGCCGCCCGAACCATATTGGCATTCGCGACAATGGCACTGCCCCTTAAATACCGCCTCACCCTCCGTGCTGTAGCGCACAGCCTTGCAATAGCATCCGCCTTCGAGTCCCATTTTGTCCTCCTGATTGGTTGAGTTGTGTTTCGTGAATCGATGTCTGGTTGGCGCGCCGATTATCTTGCGTGGCCCGCACGCTCGAATGCGCAGAGACCATGTAAGGCACTCGTGTTGTGAGCCCCGTCTTGAATATCCGAAATGAATCGACGTCGCCTCTCAAAATGCAGGCTCGAACCGGATTCTTGGCAGAATACGTGACCGAAGCGAATCGGCTTCGGAAAGCTTCCAGCGTTTCACGTGTTCTTCACCACTGGTGTACGTGAGCGACTCAAGTGGAACAATGGCAGTGGTGCGCTCACGTGGGTGTCGGGTCGAGTTCGAAGTGAACAGCGCCGCAAAGGCAACTGCCTTTGATGCGAACTTGGTTTTCGTCTTTTGCCATGCGCTTATCCTAGTTTGAGTCTTTCGCGCGCGCCCGGAGATCTAGTACTGACGCCAGCGCTTGCGTATGTGCGCCTGACGACGCGCGATCTGCGTCCGCCGCTTTTCAGGAGACACCGTTGCAGTGCCTTCTGGGAAATGCTCACGGATCTGATCGAATGTCGTAAGCGTGCTCGTGATGACGGGGAAGTCTTTTTCCGCCGGGTCTTCGTTGTAAACGAAGCGCATCGACATGGCGCCCTCGGGAAGCCCGGTTGGATCGAGCCAACCCGGTACGCCCGGGTCGCGCGCGGTAACGACGTAGTAGCGCGCACCATCGCGCTGTCGCGGGAGTTGTCCGCCCGTCAAACTACTCGTGTAGCTGGCCTGGTCTAAAGACTCGCCCCAGAAGTTCGCGAGCTGAAAGCCGACATAATGCGGGTCGACTTTCGTTTCCACACGAAGGATCAGGGCTTGATCGTCGTCGAGGTTGAACGTGCCCGCGGAATAAAGCTGGCGTGCACCGGCTGTTCCCCCGGCGATAAATGGCGGCGCTGCGGGGTTGAGTGCGTTTTCTGGGAGGGCGCGCTTCCCGTCGAGGTTGCGGTCGCCGAGAACCTCCAACCCAAACTCATGCAACGCATTCCAAAATCGAATCTGGTTGGGAAGCTTGGCGCCAATGGCCTCGAACCGTTGCGCGGTTTCCTCAGCGTTGAGCGACGGACGGATGTTTGTGTGCGTGTCGATGCGTTCGATTTCGAGATCCATCGGAACTTCGGTGTCCCAGTTCGAAAAAATTTCGCGCACAGCGATGTTGGTCGCTTCGCGTTCGAGCATGAACGGTTCTTTGTCACGAGGCGCGCACTCGACCGAACCGCGGGTTGGGAGAAAGTGGCCGCGATAATTGTCCGGCTTGCTCGGTGCGACGAGGATCTCGAACCGGCCATCGTGGTCAGGAAAGATCTCGAAGCCTTGTACGAAACCGAGGGTCTGGTTGCGGCACGTTGCAAACTCGTTCAGTTCACCCGTGTCGCCAATGGTGGCGGTCGTCGTTTGAAACGTGACGAGCCGGGGGGCTTTGGGGTAGATGCGCGTTCGCTTGCTGGTGTGCCAGTCCTGGCTGTCCGCCGCACGGGCGCGAATACGGTAAGTGCCCGCCGGATCGATGGGCGCGGACAGATACAGGGTGTCCGGGTTGTCGATGGTCCACTTGCTCATCATGCGGACGCTGCGCTGGAAGTAGGGCAGGTCGGCATGTTGGCCGAATTCGGTTTCGGCGATGCGTACGGCATGACCAAGCAGGTAGCGATAGCCGTCTGCGAGGTTTCGCTCGGAAGGGTCGGGCCCCGCCAACCACGGGTCTTCGATTTCACCGCGGGCTTCTTCGAGCCCTTCGATGAATGCCGCCCAACCTCTTTCGAGCGATTCCTTCGCTTCGGAAGAGGCTTCTCGGTCGTTGGACCCGCAACCGAGTGGGGATGTCACTGCAATGGCCAACACAATCAAAGCGATGCGTGCGTAGTTCATAGTTCGATTCGATCTCCGCTTGTCGATCACCGGCCCGATCCGTGACGGAACGAGCCGCTAGTAGAGCCCAGTCTCATAGTCTTCGAGCATCGCATTGTCGATGCTGTCCGCCACCGTGTCGTCGGCATTCGCCTTGGCGGCAATTTGTTTTCCGATGTTGGCCTTCACGTCTTTGGGCCAAGAATCAGGCTTCCATGTCTTGGAACGAATGAAGGCTTTTCCGCAGTGAAAAAAGCTCTCGCTCACCGTGACTCGCGTTGCGAGGATGGCAGGTTTGTTTCGGGCCGACAGGCGCTTCAGCAACTCAGGCTCGCGTGTGATTTCCGCCGTGCCATTGATGCGCAGGGTTTCTTTCACGCCCGGAATGACGAAAATGAGACCAATGCGCGGGTGCGCGAGGATGTTTCGAAATCCGTACGCGAGCTTGTTGCCGGGGCGCTCGGGAATCAAAATCGTATTCTCGTCTTCGACCACGACGAAGCCGGGTGCATCCCCCTTTGGCGACACGTCCATGTCTCCGTTCGTGTTCGACGTTGCAACCATGATCAATGGCGTCTTACTGACAAAGTCCCTCGCGAACGAGTCGAGGTGGTCGAAGACCTTTTGTTCGAGCATCGCGTGCGGTTCGGGGAGGATTTCTCGAAGCTGTGCCTCGGTCGAAATCGCGTAGGGGTCAATCATGTCGCCTCCAAGTTCGTGGGTGTTGGGCGCGGGTTCAAAACTGCGTCGGTCGCTAGATCGGCTCGAGTCCTGTTTTGCCGCCAAGCCGCGAAAGACGAGCATTTGTTCTGGGGTGTAGTTCCAATGCGTTTTCGACCCGATGGCAGGTTTCGAGATGGCGTCCGCCTCTTCGTGGACGGCGACGCGAACTTTCAGAGCCTCGGCATTTGTGCCCATCTTCGCTCCTTTGGGGCGCTTCAAAAACTCTTACCTGATTTTCGCTCAAGTGTGAACTGCTTCACAGACGACTCCGCTGTAGATGCGAAATTGGGCCCCGTTGGAACAACGAACTCAACTGGCGACAGCGATGACGGAGCGTAAGTGTGCGTGGTGTCAGGTCGTGACACGGCGTGACCTGCGAGCGAAGAGTCTGGCGACGGTCCGGCCGAGTCACGGGGTCTGCGACGTATGTCTAGAAAAGACGCACTCGGCCATTGGGGTCACCGTGATGCCGAGGGGGGCTCACTGTTGGCGTATTCAACGACGGGCTTGATCGAGCGGTCCGGTAGTCGACGAACCGTTGCCCCATTCCATATCATGGCCCAATGGCCGACACGTCTTTAGTCTCTGACCTTGATCATCCCGCTCTTGCCAACTTCGTTGCGAACATCTGGGAAGAGAGCATCGTTCCCGAGTTGATCGATTACATCGCGATCCCCAACCAATCCCCCGCCTTCGACGAAGATTGGGAAGCCCACGGCTACATGGCCCAGGCGGTTGGGTTGATTGAAACTTGGTGTCGCGTGCAGGCCATAGAAGGGCTCACGGTCGAAGTCGTGCAGATCGAAGGGCGGACGCCCGTCATCTATATGGAGGTGCCGGCGACTTCCGGCGTTGATGACGACGACAACGATGACGACTGCGTCCTTCTGTATGGTCATCTCGATAAGCAGCCCGAGATGACGGGATGGCGCGAGGACCTCGGTCCTTGGAAGCCGAAGCGCGAAGGGGACCGCCTCTACGGACGCGGTGGAGCGGACGACGGCTATGCGGCATTCGCATCCCTCACCGCCATTCGCGCGCTCCAGACTTTTGGAGGCTCCCACGCCCGTTGCTCGATTTTGATTGAAGCCTGCGAAGAAAGCGGCAGCTTCGATCTCCCGTACTACATCGACCGGCTTGCCGATCGTATTGGGTCGCCGAGCCTAGTGGTGTGTCTCGACAGCGGCTGTGGGAACTACGACCAACTCTGGAGCACCACGAGTTTGCGCGGTCTTGTGACGGGAACGCTGCGCGTTGATGTGTTGAACGAGGGTGTTCATTCGGGTGACGCCAGCGGTGTCGTGCCGTCGAGTTTTCGGATCTTGCGTTCGCTACTCGATCGCATCGAAGACCCGGCGACCGGCGAAATTCGCTGCGACGAATTTCACGCCGAGATCTCACAAGCCAGGCGTGATCAAGCCGCGCTTGCAGCCCAAGTCCTCGGCGACGGCGTCAGCGCGAAGTTTCCGTTTACCGGTGGAACCGAACCCGTGAACCCAGACCGCACCGCGTTGGTTCTCAACCGAACGATGCGCCCGGCGCTCTCGGTGACGGGGGTCGCGGGAATGCCTTCCCTCGAAAGTGCTGGGAACGTGCTGCGTCCATACACGTCCCTCGAACTCTCGTTGAGATTGCCGCCGACCGTCAATGCCGAGGCCGCTAGCCTCCGACTCAAAGAGATCCTAGAAGCCAACCCGCCATACGGTGCGACGGTGTCGTTCGAACTGGGCCAGCCCGCTCAAGGCTGGGAAGCTCCCGCGCTCGCGAGCTGGCTTGGCAGCGCGGTTGACGAAGCATCGACTCACTATTTTGGTGCGCCCGCGGTCTACATGGGGGAGGGCGGCTCGATTCCCTTTATGGGGATGCTGGGCGAAAAATTTCCTGCCGCACAGTTTCTGATTACCGGCGTTCTTGGGCCCGGCTCGAACGCTCACGGACCAAACGAATTTCTCGACATTTCGACCGGCAAGCGCGTCACCTGCTGCGTGGCGGAGGTTCTCGGGTGCCACGTCGCACGCGAGCGCTAGTCCTCCGCGGTTACATCCAACCGACCCGTGCAAAACGCGAGCAGCTTAGACCCGGCCATACAACGCTATGGTTGCGCGACCGCGCGAAACCCCAACCAACACCGCGGCACGTAGCGGTACCCTATTTCGGGCCGCAGGAGTGAAGCATGTCTTACGACCTTCTCATCAAAAACGGATCCATCGTCGACGGATCGGGGAATGCTCCCTTCAAGGGCGACGTTGCAGTTCGCGACGGCAAGATCGCCGCGATCGGAGACATCGCCGACGCGACCGCGACCGAAACCATCGACGCAACGGGACAGCTCGTCACGCCGGGTTGGGTCGACATTCACACTCACTTCGACGGCCAAGCAACATGGGACGAACTCCTTACGCCCTCGTGCTGGCATGGGGTGACGACGGTCGTGATGGGGAACTGCGGCGTTGGCTTCGCTCCCGTGAAGCCGGAGAAGCGGCAATGGTTGGTCGAGTTGATGGAAGGCGTCGAGGACATCCCGGGCACTGCGCTCAATGAAGGCATCGTTTGGGATTGGGAGACCTTCCCCGAATTCTTGGATGCCCTGGAAAAACATAAGCACGTGATGGACCTCGGAACCCAGGTCCCCCACGGCGCAGTCAGGGGTTACGTCATGGGTGAACGGGGAGCGAAGAACGAACCCGCGACTCCCGAAGACATCGAAGCGATGGCGAGCATCGTAAAGGAAGGACTCGAAGCCGGAGCGCTTGGTTTTTCTTCTTCTCGCACACTCGTGCATCGGGCCGTCGATGGCGAGCCGGTCCCCGGCACGTTCGCAGCCGACGACGAACTGTTCGGCATTGGTCGCGCGCTCAAAGAAACGAACATGGGTGTGTTCGAACTCGCGCCCGGTGGCGTGATGGGCGAAGACCTATCGCTCCCTCACAAAGAAGTCGCATGGATGCGCAGGCTTTCGAAGGAAATCGGACGCCCGGTGAGCTTCGCGCTGCTGCAGATTGATCAGGAGCCGCGGCTCTGGAAAGAAATTCTAGACATCGTCGATGAAAGCAGAGACGAAGGTTCCATGCTGCGACCGCAGGTTGGCTCGCGGCCCACCATGTTGTTGATTGGCCTGCAGACCTTCTCACCCTATAGCTTCCGCCCGACCTTCGCCGCGTTGGCGGACCTGCCCCTCGAAGAGCGAGTGCGCGAACTGCGTAAGCCCGAAGTCAAGGCGAAGATCCTGACCGAGGCGCCAGTGGATGAAGAGCCGCTGCTCTCGTTCGTGCTTTCGGGCATGCACAAGATCTTCGTGTTGGGCGAAGTGCCCGATTACGAGCCCACGTCTGACAACAGCATCGAGGCCATCGCAAAGCAAAGCGGTCGCGACCCCCATGACGTCCTCTACGACGAGATGCTCGAACTCGACGGCAAGGCGCTGTTGATGGTTGCACTCGTGGGTTATCACGACGGCGATCTCGAAGCGATGCGCGAGATGATCGAACATCCCGATTCCGCATTCGGACTCGGCGACGGCGGTGCCCACGCGGGTGCGATCTGTGACGCGTCGATGACGACGTACCTGCTCACCCACTGGGCCCGCGACCGAAAGCGGGGCCCGAAGCTTTCGATCGAGTTCGCGGTCAAGAAGATGACCAAAGACACGGCTGAACTTTACGGCCTCAACGATCGCGGCCAGTTGAAGGAAGGCTACAAGGCCGATCTCAACGTGATCGACTTCGACACACTACGACTTGACCTTCCGTACCTCGTGAACGACTTGCCTGGTGGGGCGAAGCGCCTGATCCAAAAGGCGGAGGGCTATACGGCGACGATCGTGAGTGGAGAAGTGACTTTCCGCAACGGCGAAGAAACCGGCGCGCGGCCGGGTGTGGTGATTCGCGGGGCGCAATCGCCGGGGTGAGCTGGGCGCGGCAAAAGCGAGGAGACACGTTTGGCTATTGACGTCGTGACGGCGAAACTTCCACCGACTCCAATGGAAAGGTCGCCCGTTCCCGAGTTGGGAACCGCGCCGATTCCGAAGGAGCGCTACGTCTCGCCGCAATACAAGGCGCTCGAAGACCAGCGACTCTGGCCGAAGGTCTGGCTGTTGGCGGGTTTCGAAAGCGATCTCGCTGAGCCGGGTAGCTACTTCACATACGAAGTTGGCCGTGATTCTGTGTTGGTCGTACGGCAAGCCGACGGCGGGATCGCGGCGTTCCATAACGTGTGCACGCATCGTGGAAACCGACTCGTCGAACCGGGGCGTGGCCGCGCGGGGTCCTTCACGTGTTTGTTCCACGCGTGGCGGTTTGGGGTCGATGGATCACTCGAGCACGCCGTGGATGCAGAAACCTTCAGTCAGGGATGTCCGAGTGACGAGTTGGGATTGCGCCCCGTGCACTGCGATCAATGGGCTGGCTTCGTCTTCATCAATCTCGACCCCGATGCCGACACGCTCGAAAGTTACCTGGAGAACATTCCCGAGCACCTCGATCCCTATCACTTCGAAGAGATGAAGATCCTCAACGAGTACACGATCGAGGTCCCCTGCAACTGGAAGACTTCGATGGACGCGTTCCACGAGTCGTATCACATCATGGGAACGCACCCCGACACGCTCGACGTAAACGACGACGTGAACTGTGTGTACGATTGCTTCGGTCGTCACTCGCGAATGATTTTGCAGCTCGCCGTTGCAAGCCCGCGACACCCCGAGCATGGCAAAGTGAACGAAACCATTCGCGAACACTTCCTCACCAGCGCGGGGATCGACCCGGCGACGTTCACCGGTGGTGCGCTTGATGTTCGACCCGCGATCGCGAAAGCGGTGCGCGAGATTCAAGGTCCCGCGATGGGGGCCGACTTTTCAGAACTCAACGACGCGCAGCTCGTCGACGATTTTCACTACAGCATCTTTCCCAACATCACATTCAATATCTTCGGTCGCAGCGCCTGGTTGTTCCGCCATCGTCCGCACCCGACGGATCCCGACCGCATGTTCTTCGACTTCTACAACTTGGTGCGCTTGCCCAACGCAGACATCCCCCGCCCTGAGCCGGAGTTCCATGTCGCAAGCGATGACTTGCTGCTTCAGCCTGTTGGCGGCGGTGGCGAACTTCTGGCCCAGGACACGTACAATCTGCCGCGCATTCAGAATGGGATGCATTCGGCGGGCTTTACGGGTTTGCACCTTGGCAACCAAGAAATCCGCATACGTCACTTCCATCACAACATGGATCAATATCTCGAAAGTGAGGGCTCGTAGTCGGTGGCTGGAAATGTGGAAGCGATCTTTGTTGAAACCGATGTGCCCGAACCTGGAAATACGAGATCCATCACGGTAAACGAGCAGAAGGTTCTGCTCTGCAACATCGATGGCGAAGTGTTCGCGATCGAAAACTCCTGCACCCATGCGCGGGTGCTATTGAGTTCGGGGCGCTTGATCGGTGGCGAGATCGAATGTCCGGTACACGGTGCCCGCTTTGACGTCCGCACTGGGGCCGTGATGTGCCCGCCTGCACGAAAAGGGCTGCAGTCCTTTCCTGTGTGCGTGGTTGATGGCGGTGTCGAGGTAAGGCTAAGCGAGGAGTCTACGCCGCAATAGGTGTACGTGACCCCATGTGGAGACAATGCCGATGGCGGTGTCGAGGTAAGGCGTAGACTCCTCGGCGCGCCAAAGGAAAAACGCCTGATGAGTCCTACGTTGATGATCGTCGCATTCTGGCTCTTGTTTGCTGCTACGCACATCGCTCTTTCCAGCGTCAAACCTAGGCCTGGCATCGTCGGAGTCATCGGCGGTGGTGGCTTCCTGGGAATGTATTCCCTCGTTGCCTTCGCAACGTTCGTCCCGATGGTGAGCACCGACTTCGGGAACAAGCACTCGGGCCCATGCTCTGGTCCATAGCGGCCGCTTCGAACCGGGGTCGCACTCACTAAGCGTCGATGCCTACTTCCCTGGCCGGCGGCCCTGGCGACAGCAGCGCGAAGACGAACACCGCGGCCGAAATCGCGCAGCACCATAGAAGCCCCAACCGGTACGAACCGAGGAACGTTTTTGCTGCGGCGAGGAGGGCGGGGCCGAGGGCGCTGCCTGCAACCATGCAACTCATCTGCACGCTCGAAATTGCACCGAGGTGTGCGCGTCCGAAGAAATTCGGAATCGCGACGTTGAGCAGGGTGCTGAATAGCCCGCCCGCGCAACCCCAACCCACGATCATCATGACGAGAAATGGGGGCTCGCCAAGGCGTCCGGCGCCCACGTATGCGAGGCACTGAAAACTTGTGAAAGCCAAGACCAGCGATTTTACCGACACACGGTCTGCGAGCCACCCAGAGAACAGACCCACGCATGTGCTGACGATCGCGTTGGGGATAAAAATTTTGACGGCGTCGCGTGCTCCGATGCCTGTGTCGATGCCAATGTCCATGATGTGAAACGTGACGCCGGTGAACACCATGGCCTGCACGGTGAGTGCGAGTGTTACGGACCAGAAGCGCGCGGTGCGAAGCGCTTCGTCACGGGTGAAACTCAGCTCGCCTGGTTGCGTCGCTTCGGTTACAGCGGCGGCGTCTGGATTGGGCGCAGCGTCGCCATCCATGAGAAGCCCATGTTCTTCGGGGCTCTCGCGAAAGAAGATCAAGGCGACCGTTCCCATACCGAAGCCCACGACACCCGCGAGGATGAACCATGCCCCTCTCCAGCCGGCGAAGTCGATCAATAGCTGAAGTAAAACCGGCGCGATCGCAAACCCGCCCGAGATAAACAAACCTGAAATGCCGCCAACCAAGCCACGCCGTCGTTCGAACCACTTGGCCATCATGGTGCGCGATGCGATGGTGAGCATGCCCTGGCCACTAAAGCGCAGAACCATGAAGCCCAGCGTCAGGATGCATCCGGCTACGAGAGATGTTTTTTCGAAACCGCCAAGCTCCGAAGCCGCGTGGGCCAGGATGTCGAGTTGTGCGAAGGCACAGAGTGTTGGGGCAATCACCGCGCAAGCGAATATGGCGGTGATGCGCGAACCGTGACGGTCGAGAAAGAGTCCCCCTCTCGGCAACAACAAACTACTCGCAAGCGTGCCGCCGAGGTAGGTGTAGGTCAGTTCAAGTCGGGTGAGCCCGGTGGCGGCGATCAAGTGGTCGGTGAAGACACTGACCCCCATCGTCTGACCGGGGATGCTCATCACGACGCCTACCGTTGCCGCCGCGACAATTGCCCACCCATAGAAAAAGGGAAGCTTTTCGGGGGCGAAGGGGAAGTTGGGTGCGAGGCGGGCCATGGTTGTGGCGTACCCTAGCAGGCGCTCGTACGGGGGGACTCTCGCGCTGCAGTTTCGAATCGGGGGTTGCGTGCGGTTTGTCCCGTGACGCTGAGGCGGAGTTGCGCGGCTGCGCCTGTACGCGAGTCGATGTCGTAAATCGCCCCATGTTAAACTCACGGACAACCCGATGACCCGCGAGAGGATTCCCCGATGGCCAGCCCGACCCCCACCGCGCCTTCCAACTCCGAAACCATTACGCGGTCGTGTCCGATCTGCGAAGCGTGTTGCGGTCTCGAACTGAAAGTCGATCGGGTGCAGAAGAAGATCTTGTCGGTGCGCGGTGACGACAATGACCCGCGCAGCAAAGGCTACGTCTGCCCCAAAGCGACCGCGGTGAAGGGTTTGTACGAAGACCCAGAGCGCCTAACGCGCCCACTTCGAAAGACCGAAAGCGGCTGGGAAGAAATCTCATGGGACGAGGCGTATCGCTACGCGGGCGAACGGCTCTCTTCGATTCGCGAAGCCCACGGCAAAGACGCGATCGCGACCTATATCGGGAACCCGATCGGACACAGCGCTTCGGGGATGCTGAACTTTCCCATGTATTTGCAAGCGATGGACAGCGAGCGGTTGTTCTCGGCTGGCAGCATGGACCAACAGCCGAAGAACCTGACAAGCAGCATCATGTACGGCGATATGTGGGCGATTTCGATCCCTGACATTCAGCGCACCCAGTACATGCTTTCACTCGGTGGCAATCAGCTTGTGTCGCAGGGCAGCTTGATGTCCGCACCCAACGCCAAGAAAGAAATTCAAAACCTGCAGGCCCGCGGTGGACGTCTCATCGTCATGGACCCGCGCCGCACCGAAACGGCCGAAGCCGCCGACGCCCATCACTTCATCGTGCCGGGTACAGACGCCTTCTTCTTGTTTGCACTGGTCAATGTCTTCTTCGCCGAAGACCTCGTGAACTTGGGCCGACTCGCGGACTTCACGGACGGGGTCGATCGCGTCCGGGAACTCGCCCAACCCTTTTCACCAGAAACGGTTGCCGAAACAACCGGTATTCCCGCCGCCGCCATTCGCACGATTGCGCGCGATTTCGCCGGGGCGGATCGTGCGGTCTGTTACGGACGCATCGGCACCTGCACCCAAGAGTTCGGAACCCTCGCGAGCTGGCTCGTCGATGTGGTGAACGTGCTCACCGGCAACCTTGACCGTGAAGGCGGGTCGATGTTCACGCGACCGGCAACGGGACAGACCGAGCCCTACTTGTGGGACGGCGCTGAACTCAACTACGGACGCTGGAAGTCGAGCGTGCGGGGCATTCCCGAATACGAAGCGCAGCTGCCGGTTGCCGTGATGGCGGAAGAGTTGGAAGAGGCGTCGGCGGGAGAGGGGCGGGCGCGCGCACTCGTCACGGTTTGCGGAAACCCCGTGCTTTCATCGCCGAATGGCGCTCGGCTTTCTGCGGCAATGGAAGAACTTGACTTCATGGTCGCGGTCGACATCTACTTGAACGAGACGACGCGACATGCCGACTTGATCTTGCCGACCACGGTCCAGATGGAGAGCTCGAACTACGACTTCTTGTTTGCCGGTACCGCGGTTCGAAACTTCGCGCGCTACTCGCCGCAAATCTTCGACCCCGCCGAGGGTCTTCAAGACCTAGGTGATGTTCTCCTAGAACTCACCGCGCACACTGCGGGCACAGAAGGTTCGGTGCTCGATACGATGCTCTTCGAGGGGATGCTCGCGACGTTCATCGGGAAACCGGGGACACCGTGCGAAAACGTTTCCATCGACGATGCCCGGGCGAAGCTCGGCACCGAGCGCGGGATTGAACGGCTCCTCGATCTGATGATTCGGTCGGGTCCCTACGGCGATGCGTTTGATGACGCATCGGACGGTCTCACGCTCACCCAACTTCGCGACGCGAACGCGGCGGTGGATCTCGGTGCCCTAGAACCGCGTCTGCCCGAAATGATCCGCAAAGATCATGGCCGTTTGAAACTTGTGCATGAGATCTTCGAAACCGACATCGAGCGGCTGCTGGCCAGCATGGAAGAACGTCGCGATGCCGATCGGCTGGTGCTGATCGGTCGACGTCAGTTGCGCAACATGAACACGTGGCTCCACAACCTGCCCAATCTCGCCAAGGGGCCGGAACGCTGCACCTTGCTGGTGAATCCACGGGATGCGGCACGCCTCGGCTTGAGCGATGGCGGTACCGCGAAGATTTCGGCGCGGGCCGGGAGCGTGACGGCGCCGGTCGTGTTGAGCGACGAAATGATGCAGGGCGTCGTGAGCCTGCCCCACGGTTATGGCCACGACACCAACAACACTCGGATCTCGGTTGCGAACGAAAAGCAGGCTGGAACGAACGCAAACCAGCTCCTCGACGAATACACGATGGACGTACCCTCGGGCACGAGCGTCGCGAACGGGATCGTGGTGCAGGTTGCGCCGGCCTAAAGAGCGTCGCGGGCGGGTCTGTGTCAGCCGTTTGTCAGCAAGGCGCGTCCGTTTGATTTTATACTGGCCCGGGCGCTGCTAACTTGGCTCGACCCATGTCGATGCCCGCAACCCATCCCGTCCTTGAAGCCTTTCATCCCGCCGTTCGAACCTGGTTCGAGCGCAAGTTTCCCGAAGGGCCGACGGAACCCCAGGCCGCGGGTTGGCCCGCGATCGCGCGCAACGTCGACACGCTCATCGCAGCGCCGACCGGTTCGGGCAAAACCCTTTCCGCGTTCATGGTCTGCATCGATCGCTTGTACCGCGAAGCCGAAGGGTTTCGCTTGGGCGAAGCCGACCGGGACGGAACTCAGGTCGTTTATGTCTCGCCGCTAAAGGCGCTCGGCGTCGACATCAAGAAGAACCTCGACGAGCCGCTCGCCGAAATTGCAACGATCGCGAAAGAGTTAGGCAGCGCTGCGCCGGACATTCGCGTTGGCGTTCGCAGCGGAGACACGCCAGCGAGTCAGCGCGCTTCCATGTTGAAGCGCCCGCCGCAGTTGTTGATTACAACGCCCGAGTCGTTGTACCTGATGATTACCGCCGAGCGGAGTCGCGAGATCCTGCGCGGTGTCCACACGGTGATCGTCGACGAAATTCATGCCGTCGCCCGGGACAAGCGCGGTTCGCATCTCGCGCTTTCACTCGAACGGCTCGCAGCACTTTGCGATACGCGGCCGACTCGGATCGGTTTGTCCGCAACCCAGCGACCGATCGAAACGATCTCGCGGTTGCTCGTCGGAGCTGGCGCGGAGCGATCCAACGCAGACTTGTCGCCCGCTTGTCAGGTGGTCGACTGCGGGCACCAGCGCACGCTCGATCTTGCGGTCGGGCTTCCGGAAAGCGATCTCGAAGCGGTGGCTTCGGGCGAGCAGATGGGAGAGGTGCTCGACCAAATCGCAAACCTCGTAGGGCAACACACCACGACGCTGGTCTTCGTTAATACACGACGCCTCGCTGAACGCTTGGCCCACCTACTCGTTGACAGATTGCCCGCCGAAAGTGTTGCCGCACATCACGGCAGCTTGTCGAAAGACCGCCGGCATCGGGTCGAGACAAGACTGCGCGCTGGCGACCTCAAGGTGTTGGTCGCAACAGCGTCGCTGGAATTGGGCATCGATATCGGTCCGGTCGATCTCGTTTGTCAGATCGGCTCTCCTCGCGCGATTGGAACGTTCTTGCAGCGTGTCGGGCGTTCTGGGCATTCACGCGGTGGAACGCCCAAGGGTCGCCTCTATCCGATGACGCGAGACGAGCTTGTCGAATGTGCAGGGCTGCTTCGCGCCGTCGTCGCGGGCCGACTCGACGCGATCTTGCCTCCCGTCGCACCGATCGACATCCTGGCTCAGCACATTGTCGCTGCCTGTGGCGCCGAAGAGTGGAAGGAAGACGCGCTCTTTGAGTTGCTCATCAAGGCGTCACCGTTCAAAGACGTGACTCGGGAGCAGTACGACGAACTGATCGCGATGCTTTCGGACGGCGTCGTAACCGCGCGGGGGCGCCGCGGTGCTTATCTCCATCGCGACCAAGTCAACGGCGTCATTAAAGGACGTCGCGGCGCACGCCTTGCGGCGCTGACGTCGGGCGGTGCGATCCCCGACCGCGCCGACTACCGGGTCATCATGGACCCCGACGAAACGTTCATTGGCACGGTCGACGAAGACTGGGCGATCGAAAGCATGGCGGGGGACATTTTCCTGCTCGGCAGTACGTCGTGGCGTATTCGCCGGGTCGAAGCGGGTGTTGTACGCGTGACCAATGCGGAAGGTGCACCGCCAACCATTCCGTTCTGGTTCGGTGAAGCCCCGGCTCGCACCGAAGAACTTTCGGATGAAGTGTCGAGCTTGCGGCAAGAGTTTTCACTCTGGCTCGAGCGGAATGACCCGGACGGCGGCCGCGGCTGGTTGCGCGAAGCCTGCTGTCTCGATGAAAACGCCGCGGATCAGATCGCACGCTACTTGACGGTGGGGCGCACGAATCTGGGGGTGTTGCCGACCCGAAAGCAGATGGTGATCGAACGCTTCTTCGACGATACGGGCGGAATGCAGCTTGTCGTTCATTCACCTCTCGGCGGGCGTATCAACCGTGGTCTCGGCCTCGCGCTGCGCAAAAAATTCTGTGTGAACTTCGACTTCGAACTGCAAGCGGCGGCCAGCGACGATGCCATCGTCTTGTCGTTAGGCCCGCAGCACAGCTTTCCTCTTGAAGATGTCCCAAAATTTTTGCATCCGAACAGTGTCGAAGAGGCACTGTCCCAGGCCGTCTTGACTTCGCCGATGTTCACCGCTCGATGGCGTTGGAATTTGAATCGCGCCTTGCTTGTGCTCCGCTTTCAGGGCGGAAGGCGAAACCCGCCGCCGATCCAACGCATGCAGGCGGACGACTGGATGGCAGCGCTCTTTCCGAGCCTCGCAGCGTGTGCGGACAATCTGGACGCGGGCCCGATCGAAATTCCAAAGCATCCGATGGTTCGGCAGACACTCTACGACTGCCTGCATGAGGCGATGGACCTTCCTGGTGTGATCGAGGTCGTGAAGGGCTTGCGTTCTGGTGACGTGAAGGTGCATTGCGTAGATACCACCGAGCCTTCTGTGCTGTCGCATGAAATTTTAAATAGCCGCCCATACACTTTCCTCGACGATGCACCGCTCGAAGAGCGTCGGACCCGAGCGGTCAAGATGCGGCGCGGCTTGCCCGTCGAAGCGCGAGAGCTTGGAAGACTTTCGCCGGATGCAATCGCTCAGGTGCGCGAAGAAGCGCACCCGATGCCACGCAATCCCGACGAAGTTCACGACTGGTTGCTTTCCCTGGGCGTCGCGCGACCGGAGCCAGGGTGGCGGGAAGACTTTGAGGCGCTCACGCAGATGGGTCGCGCCTACACGGTCCGCGTCGGAGATACTCGCTTGTGGTGTGCGGCCGAACGCCGCCGCGCCGCCGAAGTCATCTTCCCCGGTGCGCTGTTTGAACCCAGCACGGCACTGCCCGAGGCCATGGCGACGCACGACCCGGGTGCTCCCGAAATCATCATGCGTGAAGTTGTCCGCGGACATCTCGATTGTTCAGGGCCGACGACGACGGTTGAATTGATGCACCGCACGGGCCTTGCGTCGGTGGACGTCGAGGTCGCGTTCGCCACTCTGGAAAACGAAGGTTTCGCGCTACGGGGCGAGTTCGACGAAGGGCGCGGCGAACAATTTTGTGCACGGCGGCTGTTGGTTCGAATTCATCTTGGCACCCAGGAACGGCTGCGGCGAGAAATCGAGCCCGTTAGCGCGCAGGACTACATGCGTTTTTTGTTGCGCTGGCATCGCGTTACACCGGACACCCGTCGCGAAGGGGCGCGCAGCGTGCTGTCGGTGGTCGAGCAGTTGCAGGGGTTTGAGCTTGCAGCGGGCGCATGGGAAGATTCGATCCTTCCTTCTCGTTTGAAGGGCTATCGCGCGAGTTGGCTCGACGGTCACTGTATGTCGGGCGAAGTTGCGTGGGGTCGACTCAGCCCCAAGGTCACTGACCCCGACGCGAAGCCGAGCCGGGGGGGAAGTGCGCCTTCGAAGGCGACTCCAATTGCGTTTCTTCTGCGCGGCGATCTTTCGTGGATGCTGGCCGCAACGAGAGGTGACGTCGAGCCGAGTGACCCGGGTGCCGGAGCGGCGAGTGAGGTGCTTGAGACTTTGCGCGAACGCGGTGCACTCTTTCACAGTGAACTGGGTTCGTCTTCCAATCGGCTGCCGGTAGAAATCGAAGAAGGACTTTGGGACCTGGTTACGCGCGGGTTGGTGAGTGCGGACGGCTTTCAAGCCGTTCGCTCGTTGCTCGGCTCGCGGGATCGCTGGGCGAGGACGGCCTCAAAGCGCCGAGCAAAGCGTGGGCTGCGCCGTGGAACGCGTGGCAGTGCAAGCGCGGAAGGTCGGTGGTCATTGTTTCCTGGGCCGAACTCCGGCGAGGTGAAAGAGGTCGACTCCGACGAACTTGCTGAAGCCATCGCTGAACAATTGCTCGCGCGTTACGGCGTCGTGTTTCGAGATCTGGTTGCGCGGGAAACACTTGCGGTCCCGTGGCGGGAGATCGCCTGGGCGTTCCGCCGCATGGAGGCACGCGGCAGCATTCGCGGCGGTAGGTTCGTGAGCGGGTTCGTTGGAGAGCAATACGCGCTTCCGGGAGCGGTCGATGCGCTTCGTCGAACGCGCAAGATAGAACGCAACGGAGAGGTTGTGCGACTGTCGGCCTGTGACCCGCTGAACCTGGTTGGCATCATTACACCCGGTCCGCGCGTCCCCGCGGTACGCGGCGGCGAGGTGGTCTTTCTAGACGGTCTGCCCGCGACGGAAGGTGTCGTTGCAACAGCAGCGAACAACGGTCAGGGAACACTCCCGTATTAGTCGGCCGCATGTCGGGTTTGTGACGCCGTCCGCAATCGCTCATAATTACTCGCCCTAACTCTCGAGGCGATTTTTCAATTGAGCGATCAGAGCGCAACCACGAACGATCTTTCACCGAGCTACCCCCCTACACCGCACATCCTGCGCGATCTCGGCATTGTGTTCGAGATGCAGGCACTCGACTGTCGGGCGAGCCTCGAAGTCGTGCCGCATCTTTGCTCGAACGTCTCGGGTGTGCGAGCCGGTACGCTGGGGATGTTGATCGATGTCGCAGCGGGGGCGTACGCGACCCGAGCCGTGGCGCCGAATTGGGTCGCGACCTGCGACATGGTTGTGAATCAGTTCGCTGCGCCACATGCGGGTGTGATTGCGGCGTGTCCTCGTTTATTACGTCACGGAAAGTCAACCATCGTGGTCGAAGTTGATGTCACGAGCGAGTCGCAACCCGATGGGTTGATCGGGATGGGGACGGTGACGTTTTCGATTCTTGAATCGCGCAGCGAATTCCAGCGCACGGATCCAAGTGAAGACTCTATGCGGAGCGAATTCGCGGTCGAGGGCTCGGGGCTTGTGCAACCCGTGCTCGATCGCATTGGCGCATCCGTTGTCGACGAGTGCGCAGGCGAAGTTGAGTTGGCGCTGTCGCCCTATGTGGGGAACACACTGGGAGCACTACAAGGCGGTGTGCTCACGATGCTGCTCGACTATTCGGCGGAGTGTGCGGGACGTTCGGTTGGTGAGCGCGACTGGGTCACGCATGATTTGATCGTTCATTTCCTATCTCTGGGCAAGGCAGGGCCGTTGCGGAGCCATGCACGAATCCTCAAAACATCGTCGCATGGCGCCAAGCTACGCGTCGAAGTTCACGACAAGGGTAAGGACAACCGGCTCGTGAGTGTGGCCACTGCGGACGTTGGACCTGCGCCGGCGTAGTCGATAAAAGTTCAAAGGCCGCAACGGTCAATTGGGTGCGCGCTGCGGGGGCCTGACCAAAATTGGCTTACTATTGGCGAACTTACGCTGCCACGATCCAGCGCAGCGCTAGGCGTCGGCGCGACAGAAGGCGCACGCGCTTCAGAATCAGCGCAAAGCTTCCGATAGGTTCCAATGTCGTTGCAGCTCAAGAACGGCTTCCCCCCAAACGTTTTGTCTGACTCTTAACGCCATCTGCTCGAGTTTTTTAGGGAATCCATGGAAGCCACATTTTTTATCGCCAAACAACAACAAGCATTGGGCGTTCGGCACTTCGACGACCTTCCGGTTGATCCAGTCGCCGAGCCGCTGTGTATTCCTTCCACCAAAACACTCGCCGCGCTTGCGACCGTCGTGTTGGGACAGGAGCAGGGGGCAATGCAGCCGCTACGCGATGCAACCTGCCAGTCGTTTCCGATTTTCTCGTTTGAGCCGGCCGTGGTTCGCACCATCGGACGTTACTCGGAAGACGAAATCGACAATGTCGCAGAACTCTGGCTTGAGACCGGAGCGTGGGACGACGGCGACGCTGATGCCTACGAGCTGAGTACCTTCTTGACGGAACTCCAAGAAGGCATCGGCACGATTCGCAATATTGGCGAGCGCCTCTACATCCTGCTGGAAGAAAAGGCGTACTAAAGGCAGCGCGACGCGGTAGCCTGGAATTAGGACTTGGACGAACCAGGCATAGCGAACTTTGCCCCGGCGTCTTTGCTTGTCATGCCGCGTTGCAACATGTCGCCATCGGTTTCACTGGCGTCACCTAGTGCGTCCGCACGGGCATACGCGCGAAGCTGAGTCTTTGTCATGTAGACCGCGAGCTCGGGCTTCTGCAGTAGCTTCTCTACGAGTGCGTCGACTTCGTTGTCGAGGTCTTCGGCAGCCGCGACACGGTGCACCATTCCCCAGTCGTGCGCGGTGGACGCTGTGATGTCTTCGCACAGCAACAAGATTTCGCGCGTGCGGGCGGCACCGATTTCGTGAATCAAACGGGACGTTGCGCCCCAGGTGAGTGGAATGCCCAGCTCGACTTCCGGAACGCGCATCAGGGCGTCTTCCGCGGCGACGCGAAAATCACAAGCCATCGAAAAACAGCATCCGCCGCCAACAGCGTGTCCATGGATGCGAGCCACGGTGACGACATCGCAATTTTCAATCGCTTGGCAGGCACGACGACCGAGTTGATCTAGCCAACGTCGTTCGCGGTCGGTTCGCGGTGATGGAACCTGTTGGTCGGGTTCGGGGGGCTTGCGGTCGGCGCCCGCGCAAAAAGTTCGGCCGCGACCGCCGAGGACAACCACCTTGGTCTCGAAGTCGGTTTCGAGGGAAAGGAAAAGGTCGCCGACTTCTTGGAGCATCATGCTCGAAATGGCGTTCAAGCGTTGCGGGCGGTTGAGCCAGACTCGAAGTACCGGCCCTTCGCGTTCGACTTCAAGGCTTCGGAAGTTCATGACACGAGCGGGTGTGGAACATGGAAGGGGAAGGTCGAAGTAGTCATGCGCGCAGCTCCCGGTAAATTGGAAGCAAAATCCTACTGGTTGCGCGTCTTCTTGCGACGCACGGTGGCGACAACGAGGAAGGCCGCGACGACCATGGTGGCGGTCGAAGGCTCTGTGGCGTGGCGCACGACGGTGCTGACTTCCTGGCTCGGTAGTGCCGCTGCACTGCTCGCAGTTGCGAGGGCCGCGAGAACGAACAAAATAACTTGAAACCACTTTCGACCGTCAATTTGCATTTGCCTACTCCAGGAAATTTGTGCTCTAAAGATAATCGCTCATTTGCTGCCGAAATGAAGCAAGAATGTTGAATTGAAATGCGAGAAAACGAAAATAGGGAATTCGATCGATGAGCCATGGGGGAGTTTCCGGCGCGAGCCGCTTAGACCGTGGGGTTGGGGCTTCAGAAGAACCTTGGAAGAGCCATTTTCACTCAAAAACGGAGCTTGAGAGAGTCGTGCACTCACATGCGTCTGACTACGCGGTCCAATCCAAAGCGACCACTCCCCATCCCGGCGAATGCGAGGGATGCTGCGCCGTACAAGAACGCAAGCTCGCGCTCCCGGAAACTGTCGCCCGCGTGATGGCCGAACAACGCGACCGTCATCGTAATCGCGAGCGTCAAAGCAGCGGGGCGCGTCATCAAGCCCGCTGCGAGAAGGAGGCCACCAACGAACTCGCTCATGCCCGCGGCCCATGCGAAGAGTTCGGGCGCTGGGAAGCCGAGCGAAGCAACGATCTTGGTGAAGCCGGCGGGCGGCGGAAGTTTGGCGAGCCCGTGCCCGAATGCAATCGAGATCCCGACCACGACCCGAAGGATCGCGAGGCCGGCGTTCGCCAATGCCGATCCCGAAGTCTCTCCTCCGAAAAGAAACTGCTTCAAGGTCCTAACCCCCTTCGAATTCACACAGCGCGAAGCAATCAAGGCCCATATCGCGCAAGCGCTTCATTCCGCCAAGGTCCGGTAGGTCGATGACGAAACCGCATCTACTGAGGGTGGCTCCGGTCTGCTGAATCAGCTTCGAAGCGGCCTCCGCCGTGCCACCGGTTGCGATCAAGTCGTCGACCAAGAGCACCTTGTCATCATTGGTGAGGGCACCGTCGTGAAGCTGTAGTTCGTCTTCTCCGTACTCGAGCTTGTACGCCATGCTGATGACCTTGCCGGGGAGTTTGCCCGGCTTGCGCAAGGGAATGAAACCAAGGCCCAGCTTGTACGCGACCGCAGTGCCAAAGATAAACCCGCGTGCTTCGATGCCCGCGATACAGGTGATGCCTTGTCCTTGAACCTTCTCTGCAATTTCATCGACGGTTCGTGCAAGACCTTCTGGGTTCCCGAGCAGCGTCGTGATGTCGCGGTATTGGATGCCCGGCTTAGGAAAATTGGGGATCGTTCGGATGTAGTCGGCGAGTTGCAAGGGCGTGTTCTCCTTCATCGATTCAAGATTGTAGGACGCGCCCGGCGACGGCGTCCAACATGCGCACAACTTTGGGGTCGCGGGAATCGGGGCCCGTGATAATCGCGTCATCGAGCACGCGATGACATCCAGCAGGGCAGGGCCGATCAAACTTGCTGACACTCGGCGTCACCTGCTTTACAAGGCTCCGAGCGTTGTCCGCGTTTTCTAGCAAAACCCGGACGATGTCGGCAACTTGTACGTCGTCATGGTCGGGATGCCAGCAGTCGTAGTCGGTCACCATTCCCACACTCGCGTAACAGATCTCCGCTTCTCGGGCGAGGTAGGCCTCGGGTAGGTTCGTCATCCCGATCACGTCGGCACCCCAACTCTTGTAGAGCTTCGATTCGGCGAGACTCGAAAACTGAGGCCCCTCCATCGCGACATAAGTTCCTCCGCGGACGGTGTTGAGGTCGAGATGTTGTGCCGCTGCGTAGGCCGTGTCTGCGAGTCGGGAGCAGGTCGGGTGTGCCATCGATACGTGGGCGACGACCCCCGTTTCGAAGAACGATTGCGATCGCGCGCGCGTTCGATCAATGAACTGGTCGATCACGACAAAGGTGCCTGGTGCCAATTCTTCTTTAAAGGATCCGACTGCGCTGAGAGACAGCAATTCGGTAACACCGGCCCGCTTGAGTGCGTCGATGTTGGCCCGGTAGTTGATCGCGCTTGGCGAAAGGGTGTGGCCTCTGCCGTGGCGCGGAAGAAATACGAGCCGTTGGCCGCCTAGCTCGCCAAATAGGATTTCGTCCGACGGGTCTCCAAACGGCGACTTCACTTGCTGCCATTCGACATGCTCGAGACCTTCGATCTCGTAGACCCCGCTGCCACCGATGATTCCCAAAACGGACGTCATGCCTTACTCCGGTTCCTCGTTACGTTCGTTCATGATCAAGGGAATTCCGTCCCTTCAACCCGACCGCGTGCGCTCTGCGGCGGCCGCCATGGTATCGCTCCGCGAGCGCGGCGAAACGGGGCCTGGGTTGATAGGCGAGCTGAATTAGGGAGCGCGATAGAAAAGCGCGTGTGCACGCCCGCGGACACGCTCGGCCCGAACACGAGCATTGAGTTGGCTTCGAAGTTCGGCGTCGTGGCCCACGTACCCGTCCATAAATGCGCGACCGACCGATTGTGAAAGCGCGTTCGTGTAGCCGCGTTTGATCAGCGACCGGCGCAGCCGCATAATTTCTTGCATGCGCCTACCCGCAGAGATTTCGTCGGTAATTCGCGCGCGGTCGAGATCAATGATCGTGACCTCGGGCTTGGGCGTACCGCCGCCGATCAGAAGGTTCTTGATGTGAAGGTCAGCGTGCCAGCCACCAAGCTCGTGAAAGTCTCGAATTGCGACGCCCGCAGCGACTGCGGCACGTTCGAGTGTATTGAGATTCGGACCGGTATCGAGGAAGGCTGCGCCGTCACGAGCGTCTTCAATGTGAACGGTGGCGTAGGACGCCTCCCAAAAAAATCCGGTACGACGCCCCACAACGAAAGCGGGGACTGCGACTGGCGCTCCCCGCTTCCGGAGTGCTGCGTTGACGCGAAGCTCCTGTAGCGGCCGGTCAAGACCTGCGAAGCGCTTGCCGGTGATCGGCGCGAGAACTCCTCCGTGGCACAGCGGTCGGAGTTGAAAACGTACGTCGTGTCCCGGCAGTTGAATGATTGTGTTGCGTGCTCGTCCGACTGACTTGCTGTCCGACTTGCCGAGGGCCTCGGCGCTGCTGCATTGCGCGAAGTTGACCGCGTCCGCGAGCAGTCTAAAGCCGTCTGTGAACGGGTCACTCACAACGACGCGCCATGGGCCCACTTCCAATTCTTTGAAGCCGTCGCAAAAAGCGCCATCTTGAGCATGCCGGTCTGTCATCGAATTCGCATTGTCCTCACGCCGCTCCTCGACTCACGCTGCGCACGCCTAAAGGGTAGCCGACGCGATCCCGGCAAGCGTTGACCACGGAGCAGCACGATCTGTCTCGTCGCGCTTCACAGCGGTGCTTGTGCGCCGCTTTCTCGTTATCGATCCGCGATTTTGTCGACTAACAGGCTGCGGAAGAACCCCTCCCGTCGCATCGCACGCGTCTTTGCGTCGATCACGGCGTTGCGAAACCTTGCTGTGTGCCCGCACAGCCGCGGCTTCACGCCTTGCGTTCGTCGAAAAGCCGTGCACGCTGCTCGGTCCGGATTTTTTGCGCAGCCGGCTAGAGGCCGGGAAGAACCTGGACCGCGATGCCCTCTCGCTTGCCCCACGCGAGCAATACAACGAAACTACTTGGGGCGGACTTCGGTTCGTGCAAGGTACCCTCTCCCCTTCATCTCGTTCTAGAGGTCCCCTATCTCTCACTGTCAGAATCCACTCGCCGCACCGCCCCGTGCGAACCGTATCCTTGTCATTCGACTGGGTGCGATGGGGGACGTGGTGCGCACGCTGCCCGCGATGCGGGCGCTTCGGTCCGCTTATCCGGATGCCCAAATCAGTTGGCTCGTTGAGCGTGGGGCAGAAGAAGTCCTACGGGACCGCCCCGAGCTCGATCAGGTCCTCACTTTTCCGCGCGAAGAATTGACATCCGCTCTCCGCGGGTTTGAACTGCGAACGCTGCGCGTGCGACTGTCGCAATTCGTATCGATGCTACGTAGCCACCGCTTCGATTTGGTCGTTGACTTTCACTCGATCTTGAAAAGCGGCGTGCTGTCCCGGCTCACCGGTGCGCCCACCCGTATTTCATATGCGGCGCCGTTTGGGCGCGAATGGAGTTGGCTCTTCGCGACCGATCGAGCGCGGCTGCTGCCTCACAAAATCAGTCGATACGACCGCAACATGGGTCTCGTTGAATTTATGGGTGTCCAAACGCGCGCGAGCGGGCCGTCGATTCGACCTCGCTCCGATGCGCGCGAACGCATTGCGAACGCTCTAGGGGGTAAGGAAGTCCCCGTCGTGATTCATCCTGGTTCGAGTGGAGGCGCCGCGTACAAGCGCTACCGCGCGTCGGGCTATGCAGATCTCGCTCGGGCGTTGCAGCGCGAGAAAGGGGTCACTTCGGTGGTGACTGTGGGGACGTCAGCGGAAGAGCTGGCATTGGCAGAAGAGATTGTCGAACTTTCTCGGGGCGCTGCCGAGTTGGCACCGCATACCCAAGAACTCGGCGACCTCATTGCACTGATCGACGGTGCAGGAGTCTTTGTCGGCAGTGATAGTGGTCCACTTCATATCGCGACTGCGCTCGGGACACCGGCGGTTCAGATCTTGGGACCGACGGATCCCATTGAAAACGAGCCTCGTCGGGGCACGCACTGGAAGCAGGTTCGCATCCCAATGCCGTGTAGCCCGTGTCGACGGGGCTGCGCGGAAGCGACTTGCATGAGTGTCATTCCCTATGAACATGTCCTTGTTGCGACGCTAGATTGCCTCACGATTTTTCACGAAAGACGCAAGCAAGCGTCGGCGGGGCGAGTGAGTTCACCTGCACAGCCGGTGGCACAGTCGTGGAACTGAACGCTCCCGAAACGATTCTTGTGCGTGCGCCGAACTGGCTCGGGGATGTGGTGATGGCCACGCCAGGCTTGCGGGCACTGCGCTCGCATTTCAAAGACGCCCATATCGCGGTTCAAGTGAGACCAGGACTCGAAGGGGTCCTAGACAGCTGCTCCTACGTTGACGAAGTACAGCGCGTCGATTCGTATCACCAGGGCGTTGGTTCCATGCTGCGGGAAGGAAGGCGCCTGCGTCAGCGTGGGCGTTTCGATCTTGGCATCTGCATCCCCGAATCATTTTCGTCCGCAATGCTGATGAAGCTCGCGGGTGTCAAACAGATCGTCGGGTACGGCGAAGGTCTCCGTTCGCCACTCATCGACGTGGGGGTACCCGTTCCCGTGGCATGGGGAGCGCGGCGTATGGTCGCGCGCGAACGCTTCGTCCTCGGGTTGATGGATGCCGTGGGGTGCAAGGAATTGGGCACCCACATTGAACTTGGAACTGCACCGGGTGACGACGCGCGCGTCGAAGCGCTACTCGCCAAAGACGGGGACGCCGCGCAGCCCATTGTTGTCCTGGCCCCGGGTGCTTCGTACGGACCTTCAAAATGTTGGCCCGCCGCGTCTTTCGCCGAGGTCGGGGACGCGCTTCAGGCGCGTGGAGTGCGAGTGGCGTTACTCGGGACTGCGTCAGAAGCCGATCTGACCCAGTCGGTCGCGGCCGCCATGAAGACCACGCCCCTCGATTTCGCGGGAGTGTTCTCGCTTCGGGAGGTGAAGGCCCTCATCAAGCGCTCGGCACTCTTGGTGTGCAATGACGCTGGTGCGCGACACATTGCTGCAGCCTTCGCGGTTCCGTCGATCGTTTTCTTTGGCCCCACCAGCGTGGAAAAAACGAATCTGAACCTCGATGCGGTTCAAATTCTGGAAACAGACGACAGTTGCCGTCCTTGTTACAAGCGTGACTGCCCCATCGACCATCGTTGTATGACGGGCATTACACCGGCGCGGGTGACTCAACGATCCCTTGCAACACTGGGCGTGGCTTCGTGATCGATCTCTCCGTCATCATCGTCAACTACAATACGCGACAACTCGTGCTCGACTGCGTTGCGTCGGTACAGGGCGAACTCGACAAGCTGAGTGATGGACTGCAGTCAGAGGTGATCGTCGTTGACAACGGGTCTACCGATGGATCAACTGGCGCACTGCGACGAGGTCCTTCGCAAATTCGCGTCATCGCGCTCGATGAAAACGTTGGCTACGCCCGAGGCAACAACGCGGCTCTCGCGGAAGCGAAGGGAAATGTCGTCTTGCTTCTCAATACCGACGTCGTTCTCGAAGACGGCGCAATTGAAACCGCACTTGAAGCATTGCACGCCAACCCGGCGGCGGGTGCCGCCGGCATTCAGCTACTTCACGCGGACGGTCGCCTTCAGAATTCGATTCATTCGTTTCCAAGCCTTGTTCGCGAACTCACACCCAAAGGGTTGTTGGAACTGCTCGCACCCGCGCGTTTTCCATCAAAGCGGCGCCCACCCACGCACCCCATCGAAGTGGAGTCTGTATTGGGCGCGGCGCTGTTCGTGAAGAGAGACGTGATCGAGAAAGTCGGTCCGTTGCCCGAAGCGTATTTCTTCTTTCTCGAAGAAACCGATTGGTGCCTGCAGATGCGGCGCGCCGGGATCGGCGTGCTTCATGTTCCGGGGGCACGTGCGGTCCACCTTTCGGGTGCGAGTAGCAAGCGCGTCGATCCGATTGCGACGCGGATCGAATATCACCGCTCGCTCTATCATTTTTTGAGAACGAATCGCGGCGCAGCGAGTGCCGCCGCGGTGAAGGTTGTGCGCGTCGTGAAGCAATTGCTTTCGTTCGTGCCGCTCGCATTACTCGGAATCGTGTCGCCAGTTTATCGCTCACGGCGCCACAGCGTGGGACGTCTGCTGCATTGGCATCTTGCGGGACAGCCGGCGAGTTGGGGACTCTCGCAGGACTGAGGCTCGGGCTCATGCGAAACCTCTGGGAAGCGCCGCGGTCTGTTCAACACACGGAGAAGCCGGCTCCGAATCTCAAACGCGCTCTGAAAACGTGGACACACCCGCCGAGAATCAACATTCCGAAGTGGGCGACCTTGCGCCTCAACACAGGAGTGCCGATACGTGATAAACAGATTCATATCCGTCACTGCAATGGGCTGAGATTGCAGTGGGTTCGGCTACCCTACGTCCCCGGACGCAGCCATGTATGCGCAAAGGAAATACGTGACCAAGGCACGCAAACCAAAACTTGACTCCCATCGGTTCGAGAAAATTTTAGATCGTTTTGCCCAAGTTCGACTCGCAGTGGTGGGGGACGTTATCCTCGACGAATACCTGGTGGGCGACGCGGAGCGCGTCAGCCCCGAAGCGCCGGTGCCGGTCGTCCATGTTCAATCCGAATCGGTTGTACTTGGCGGTGCGGGCAACGTTGTTCGAAACCTCGTCGCGTTGGGTGTGGACTGCGAGTTTGCGTCAGTGGTGGGCAAGGACCTCGACGGAGATCGCGTCGTCGAACTGTTGCAGGAACTCGGCGTTCCGACTTCAGGTGTTATCCGCGTCGAAGATCGGCCCACGACGAGAAAGACTCGGGTGGTCGCACGGGGGCAGCAAATCGTTCGTGTCGATCGCGAATCTCATGCACCCGTGACAAGCGCCATCAGCCGAAGGCTTTTGCAGACCATGCAGTCTAGCTTCCCACGTGTCGGCGGCGTGATCCTCGAAGACTATGGCAAGGGCCTGTTTGTTCCGGCCTCGATTCGGAAACTCATCGCGGCGTGCGTTGCAGCGAAAGTCGCCGTTTCGGTCGACCCCAAGTCCGAATTGCGCGCCTACAAGGGGGCGACGCTCATGAAGCCAAACCTTCGAGAGGCTGAGCAGCTTGCCGGGATCCGTGCGAGCGAAACGGGGGGGCTCGACCCGATCGCGAAGAAACTCCGCAAGGCATTTGGCGACGGCGATCTGGTGATCACCCGTGGTGGCAACGGAATGACCCTATTTGAGGGCTCGGACGCGGGGCGTGTCGTTGCCACAATTGGGCAAGAAGTTTTTGATGTGCAGGGCGCAGGAGATACTACGATTGCCATTCTCGCAACGGCCCGGGCAGCCGGCGCGACTTTGCTCGAGGCGGCGATCTTCGCCAACGCGGGTGCGAGTGTTGTAGTGGAACAAGCCGGAACGGCGACGGCGAGCAGAGCACAAATCGCGGCGCGGTTGCCCCAGGCAATTGAAGCAGCTCGGAAAGGGTGGCAATGACCGAATCATCGCGAGTGCAGGGACTGAGAAGCATGACGGGCTTCGGCGGCGCTGCGTTCGAACTAGGCGGGGTCGGCTTCGAAGTCGAGATTCGCTGCGTCAATCATCGTCATCTCGACTTGCGCCTGAAGCTCCCCCGACAATTTTCGAGTTGCGAAGCCGCAGTACGCGCACGCGTTCCGTTGTTTCTCGGTCGCGGTAAGGTCGACCTGTCCGTGAATGTTGCGGCAGGCGCAGGCACCGCAACTCAGCTCGAGATCGACGAAATCGTGGCCAAGCAATATGTCGATGCGGCTCGGCTCTTGTCGGAAAAGTACGAATTGCAGGGAAGTCTCGACGTGTCGACGTTGATTGGGATGCCCGGGGTGACACGGGTCGTAGAGCCTGGTCTCGAGACAGACGAAATGTCGAGCGTTCTATGTGACGCGGTTGATCGCGCCCTTGCCGCGGTCGACACGGCTCGACTTGCCGAGGGCTCAAGCACCTTGGCTGACTTCAACACACGCCTCGTCCATGTGGCCGAACTCGTAGAATGTCTTGATGCCCGGAGTGACCTTGTGCGCGCCGCGGCCAAAGAGAGGCTTCGCAAGCGAGCAGGGCAGCTCGAACTTGAAACAGGGCTCGTCGACGAGGCACGACTTCATCAAGAAATTGTCATTGCCGCAGACCGTCTCGATGTGAGCGAGGAAATTACGCGGTTGCGCAGCCATGTCGAACAATTTCACAGCGTTGTGGCATCGGCTGGGCCGGACACCATGGTGGGGCGCCGACTCGACTTCTTGTTGCAGGAACTTGGGCGAGAAGCGAACACTGTGGGAAGCAAGGCCAACGATGCGCCGCTCGCCCATGACGTCGTCGAGCTGAAGACTGAACTCGAGAGGATCCGCGAGCAGGTGCAGAACATTGAGTAAGGCGGACGCTCGAAGCGACGCTTCCTCATCGCGAGCAAAAGGGCGCGCCAAGCCCGTGAAGGAACCGGGTAGCGGCATCGTTCGGATGTTGAATATCGGCTACGGCAACTTGGTTCTGGCATCTCGTGTTGTCGCGATCGTGACTCCGGCCGCTTCTCCGATGCGTCGCCTGCGAGAAGAAGCCAGCGAAAGAAATAAACTCGTCGACGCGACCATGGGAAGGCGAACTCGGTCTATTCTCGTCACCGACAGCGACCATGTCATTCTCTCAGCCATTAATCCCGAAACCATCGCCGCCCGGCTCGCACCGGGCCACGACGGAGATCCATCATGAGCGGCCTTACCTTTGTGATCTCAGCGCCTTCAGGTACAGGCAAGACTACGGTGTGCGGGAAGCTCCTGGCTCAGGACGCGAACCTCCGGTTTTCAGTTTCTCATACCACGCGCCTCCCGCGCACGGGAGAGAGCGACGGTGACGATTACCACTTTGTCGACGAAGATCGCTTCAAGAAATTGGTCGTCGAAGATGCGTTCCTTGAATACGCCCGTTATGCGGGGAATCTCTACGGTACGAGCTTCGCAGCAATTGAGGATTCCTTGGCAGATGGCTTCGACATCCTGCTCGAGATCGAAGTGCAAGGCGCGGCAAAGATCCGCGCGAGTAACTTCGAAGCGATCTTTATCTTTCTGTTGCCTCCGTCCATGAAGACCCTCGATCAACGGTTGCGAGATCGCGGAACCGACAGCGATGAAGTGATCCAGCGGCGGCTTCGCGAAGGCAATCCCGAGATTTCAATGGCGTCCATGTTTGACTACGCGGTCATCAATGACGACTTGGGAGACGCTGTGGCCAAAGTTCGAGAAATCGTCGAAGCCGAACGATCTGGCGACGCAACCTCGGCGCGAGCAAAGCACGGTATCGAAAGGGTGCTGGCAAGCTGGCTTGCGCAGGAAGAGAAAACCGTCGCTTCTCACGCTTGATGAGAGGTTGATTGCGTTTCGGTGCCGACTGATTTCGCGCTGTTATAGAAGGCAGGTCGACCTGGACACGGGCTTCTATTGCTTTTCGTTGCCGCAATGGGTACGGCCGGGTACTCTCCGAACTGCCCCCGAGCAGTCACGTCAACCCATTGATCTAGAAAGCGAAATGGGCCCGAGGCTGCGCTAGCCGCATTCGGGGGAAGACTTGGTACAGCCCATGCTTCGCTTCAATGACATCGCCGACCGGATGCTCGAATACAACCCGGGTATCGACCTCGAGTTGCTTCAGCGCGCCTACGTGTTTTCGGCGAAGGTGCACGACGGGCAGGAGCGACTAAGCGGCGAGCCCTATCTCGTTCATCCTCTCGAAGTCGCCGGCATCCTGGTCGACATGCGGATGGACGACGTGTCTGTCGCCGCGGCCCTTCTCCACGACACCCTCGAAGACACCCTTGCCACGCGCGAAGAAATTCAACGTTTGTGCGGGGAACAAGTCGCGTTCCTCGTCGAAGGCCTGACCAAAATCGCGAAGATCGAGTTCACGTCCGTGCGCGAACGACAGGCCGAAAACTTCCGCAAGATGTTGATCGCGATGTCGAAGGACATCCGCATCTTGCTCATCAAGCTGGCCGATCGCTTGCACAACATGCGAACGATCGACTTTCTTGCTGAAGACGCCCAGCAGCGAGTCGCGATCGAGACCATGGAAATTTATGTGCCGCTGGCGAACCGACTCGGCATGCACTGGCTTCAGTCTGAACTCGAAAACCTTTGCTTTGGCATTCTGCATCCCCGAGAGGCTGCCGAACTCGAGAAGCAGCTGAGTGTCGGAGGGGGCGAGCGCGAAAAGTACATCGAAGAAGTGATCGAAACCCTCGCGGACCAATTGTCTCAGGCGGGCATGCGCGCAGAAGTGACCGGGCGTGTGAAGGATCTTTCTTCGATCCATTCGAAGATGGAATCTCAGGGTGTGAGCCTCGACGAGATCTACGACGTCATTGCGTTTCGGGTCTTGCTCTCAGGGGGCGAGTCGCAGTGTTACGGGGCGCTCGGCATCGCGCACAGTATTTGGCGCCCGGTTCCGGGACGATTCAAGGACTACATCGCGCTACCCAAACCCAACGGTTACCAGTCGCTCCATACCACGGTGATTGGGCCCTATGGCGAGCGGATGGAGGTGCAGATCCGAACCAGCGATATGCACCGCAGCGCCGAACTCGGCATCGCCGCGCATTGGAAGTACAAGGAAGGCCGCATCGAGTCCGACGACGAAGATGATCGAAAGTTCGCTTGGCTTCGACAGTTGCTCGAATGGCAGCGTGAGCTCGATGATCCGCACGAGTTTCTCGACGCGGTCAAAGTCGATCTGTTTCCCGATCAGGTGTTTGTCTTTACGCCGGAGGGAGAGGTCATCAATCTTCCTTCAAAATCGACACCGATCGACTTCGCCTACGCGATCCACAGCGAAGTCGGGAGTCATTGCGCTGGGGCTCGTGTGAACGGGAAGCAAGTTCCTTTGCGGACGAAGTTGGCCGACGGAGACACGGTCGAAATCCAGACCAGCAACAGCCAGATCCCGCGCAAAGACTGGCTCGACTTCGCGGTTTCGAGCAAAGCACGAAGCCGCATCCGGCATTCGATCCGCCAGGACGGGCGAGACCGGAGTCGTAAGCTCGGCCGCGACATTTTGGAACGCGAACTGCGGCGAGCCAACTTGAGCCTCAAGCAAGTACTCGACGACGGTCAACTCGAAGCCGTCGCGAAGCAAGACGCACGAAAGGGAACGGTTGAAGATCTCTTCGCCGCGGTGAGCTACGGCAAGGTCGCGGCAAGTTCGGTGGTGCGCAAACTAAGGGGCGAGGAAGAACCCAAGCCCGCCCGCGCGCTCCCGGTGCCGGACAAGATTCGAGGCTTGTTTCGGCGTGAGCGTCGTTCGTCGAGTTCCGGAATCGTCGTGAGTGGTTCGCCCGACGTATTGGTCCGTTTCGGAGGTTGTTGTGACCCGCTGCCCGGGGACGAGATTATTGGCTACGTGACCCGGGGCCGGGGTGTGACGATTCACCTTCGAGAATGCACGAAAGTGTTCGAAATCGATCCCGAACGCTGGATCGACGTCCAATGGGACGAAGAGTCCGGGGAGCCTCGCAAGATCAAGGTCCGTGTGAAGTCGAAGGACAAGCAGGGAATTCTCGCGAAGATCACCAACACGATTTCATCCGCCGGCGTGAATATTGGCGCTGCGACGATCACGACCGAAGAAGGAAACCTCGCGGTACAGAGCTTCGAATTGTGGGTTCAAGACGTGTCTGAACTCAACGCCGTCATGAAGTCGATCGCGAAACTCAAAGGTGTTACGAGCGTCGAGCGCATTCGCGGATGAGCGATGCAGGGGCGAACATAAATTCAGTTCGCCTCAGCGTCTGTGTCCTCGCTTATAACGACGAAGCCATTCTCGCACGTTGTCTCGGCGTGCTTGGCTTCGCGGACGAAGTTGTCGTGGTCGTCGATGCAAAGACAACCGACGGCACGGAAAAAATCGCGCGCGAAATGGCCACCGCCGTGTCGGTCCACGGCTATGTCGGCGATGTCGAGCAAAAACGCCATGCGATCGGGCTGGCCCAGAACGAATGGGTGCTGCTGCTCGACTCGGATGAAGTCGTGAGCGCCGGCCTCGCGGATCGCATTGGCGCGTTCCTAGCCGACCCTGGTGAAATGGCAGGTGCCGAGGTCAACCGGCTCACGTTCCACCTCGGGCGCTGGATCAGGCACGGCGACTTCTACCCGGACTGGAAGCTGCGCTTGTTTCGGAAGCAGGCTGCGAACGTCGTTGGACTCAACCCACATGGCCGTGTCGAAGTGGCGGGCGGTACGGCTCGACTCGACGGTGACCTCGAACACTTTAGTTACCGCGATCTTTCCGACCAGCTAGAGCGGATCCAGCGCTTCAGTACCGATGCTGCAGCCGCGCTCCACGCGGACGGTCGCAAGTTTCGGATCTGGGACCTGTGTCTGCGTCCGCCACTGCGCTTCTTGCGATCGTATCTTTTGAAGCGCGGGTTTCTGGATGGCACCGCGGGGTTTGTCATCGCTGTCGCGACCGGCTTCCACGTCTTTCTCAAGTACGCGAAGCTCTGGGAAGCCGAACGGCGGGATCGTACGTCGGGGCCCTAAGGATTGCGGGCCGGGGCTTCGGCCATCTCGCGCATGAGGTCTTCTTTCGAGAGTGGGTCGTGCGTCTTGACTGACAAGTAAACAAGGCCGCCGACCCCAGCTTGTAAAAATTGATAGACGAGCACGAGGTTGAATAAGTCGGCGCCACGATCCGATCCCAATAGGGTGAAGATCGCGAGAAACGCGGCGTGACCAGTTCCGATGCCCGCAGGCCCGATCGGAATGGCGGCGACAAGCATGCCAACTGGGACCACGACAAAGAGCGCCGCAGTGGGAATCCCATCGAGCGCAATGGCTTGCACGTAACAAATCCACGCGCCGACCAAGAAGCCGTGCGCGACAACCGACACCGCGATACTTGTAAGCGTCACCCTGCGTTTGTCGTGATAGACACGAACACCTTCGTAAATTCGCAGTGGTCCCCCGACGAAAGAAAAGCGGCTGGTGAAATACCGAAGGACGCGAAGTATGGGGTCGTGAGCTTCGCGAATTGCAAGAAGCGCGATGTAAAAGGCCGTGACGAAGCTCGCGACAGCGAGCACGGCCACGATGATGGGGGTGCCGAGCATTGCCGACCAGTCGCCGCCCGTGCTCATGCCCAAGCCGAGCGCCAAGGTCGCCAGAACAATCAACCCCGACATGCCGACAACGCGATCGAAGAGAATCGAACTTACGACGCCAGAGGTATGGCCCGGAACGGCTCGCACCACGTAATACCCTTTTACGAGGTCGCCACTCAAAGAGCCCGGCAAGAAGATGTTGAAGAACATCCCAATCAACGCAGTCTGCAGTGTTTTTCGAAAGCGGATCGGAACGCCCTGTGCGCGAATTAAGGTGTGCCAGCGGACGACGGCGATCATGGTGGTGCACGTCATGCACCCCCAACCCGCGACGACCCAAGGCCAACGCGAGATTGCGGTCTCGATCGAAGCCAGTGAAAGGAAGTCTTGGCTGATCAGCAGGGCGAAGATGCCGACCGTAAATAGCAGCTTGGCGGCGGTGATGAGGTGCGTGCGGAGCAAGCCACTGCCTTCTTGGGGGTGGAGCTTAGGGGGTTGAGATGGTGTTGGGCCCTGGTCGTTTGGGACGGTGCCCGGGTGTCAAAACTTATGGGCGCTCGTACGGATTCGGATTGTCGCCCGGCGGGATAAGTGTGTAGTCTTTCAAACGTCGCAGCTCTTCTTCGGTGGGGTAGACCTTCTCGCGCTCGAGCAATTTTTCGAGTTCCGATTGCACGACGGGTTTCCAGGGCACGGTTGCTATGGCGAGCTCCCCCGGACTCGGTGTCGGGGGAGTATCGTCGACGTTCTGCGCCAACGATACCGGGTCTACTTCGTCAATCGGCGGCGGGATGAAGGGGCGGACCGCCCCGTAAAAGAGCCGACC
>DUBZ01000014.1 GCA_012960035.1 Myxococcales bacterium
CCTCTCACCTCAACGAAGTCGCCTTCGTTGAGATTTTCAAAGAAACACGAATCCGAGACCCCTTCAGGCGTCCCCATGGGCTCATCGATTTCGAAGGTAGTTGTTCCGTCCGTGAACACGGGCACGCCTAGGATCGTGAACTGGCCGGTCGTCTCATCAAACTGTTCAACGGGCCCATCCAAGCGAATCTTGTCGATTCCCCCCTTGAGTTCGACTCTAGATGCCGTGATGACACCTTGGGCATTTACAATTCCCCTGACTTCGAGGAAATCACCAACCACCAAAGTCTCAAGAAGACCGGATTCTATTCTGGTTGAAGGGAAAACTCGTATTTCAATGCCAAGCAGTTTGAACGACGGGATGAATAACGACGGGTCTTCCTCGGCAGGGGGTACACGGCCTGCAAGGTCTGCCTCCAATGCGATCGCGGCGTGGACCCTGACTTCCCGGTCTTCGAACTCGATCTCCTCGGCGATCAAGGTACCGAGAATGAGTTCGCCTTCGACTTCGATCCGGCGACCGTTTGCGAGCATGGACGCATTGCCGTGCTCGAATTCGACGTCGACCTTGAGTTCGACTTTTTGATTGCCGACGAAGAAGATCGCATCGATATCGGTGAAACCATTTACGAAGCCTGTCATCGAAAACTCGTCCGCATCGCCATCGTCATCGCCGAAGTCGTCTTCGAGTTCGATCTTCGTAGCCGTGATTACGTCGGCGCCGGATAGCGTGCCCTTCACTTCAACGAACATCTCGGGTTCAACCACTTCCCTAGGCAAGCCTGACAAGTCTGTCGTGTTATCAAACTCAACTGTCACGCTACCGAGCACGAAGGTCATGGTTCCGGTCACGAAATCCGCCGGCACAGTCCCCTTCAGTTCAACTTCGGTTTGGCCAGGAACGAATTCGCCTTTTCGCTCGACGTAGGTTGCCCGCACAACTCCATCTACATCTACATCGATTAGTCCGCTGATCTCAACCACGTCGCCATCGACAATCGTGTCGAAGCCAAAGTCAGGCTCGCCGCCAACGGGGTTGTCGTCGAAGAAGCGCGTTACCCCCGCTTCGATCCGGACCCGCTGTCCAAGCACCATAAACTCTCGGAATGGCACGAACACATCTATTTCATCCCCGAGATCGCTGACCGGTCCTTCGATTTCGTCGTCAAAGAAGACACGTTCGGCCTGGCCCGTGCCTGCATTGCCCTCGACGCGAACCACCATGCCCAAGTTAAAGAGGGCGGTCTTCTCGCTCTCATTGAGACCAGCGATTGCAACCGTCTCACCATCGAATTCGATTTCGGCATCGTCGAGCTCCCATTCGATGTCGTTCACAAAGATGCTGCCAAATTCAGTGATCGGGCCCTGTGAAATACCGCTTCCGCCGATACCACCTTCTGCCAAGTCACCGCTGCCACCGCCGCACGCGAAGGCGCACGCGAGCAAGGCAAATAGGATAAAATATCGGCTCATGTTCTTTCTCCTGCTTTTCCACGGCTGCGCGAAGTGGTGTCGCTCGAACCATCATCGGAAACATCTTCGTAATAGTAAATTCCGATCGACACAGTCGCTCGACCGGTTCCCTCATTTACTGAGGTCTCATCGCGGTCAAGTTGCGACATTTGCCTATCAAAATTCTCGAGCAACTCTTGCGCAGCTACGGAAGACCGCTCGCGTAGACCGGACAAACATTCAATCGGCAAGTTGTCGTAGAGAACCTTGCGTTGGAACAACGCATCTTCGGGCTTGGCGTTCAGATTGTGATCGAGGGTCGTGAGCAACTCGGCGACGTCGCGACCAAGGATGCCGAGCTTTTCTTCTTTTCCCTTTGCAGGAACATATGCGTGTTCGATGAGTCGAAGATTTCCGTTCTTCAAATGTTCGACCGCGCCAACCCGCAGCAATTCGTCGAGCACGGCACGCGCGGGAACATCACCGCTATACAGCGTGACAAGCTCGCTGAAGCTTGGCCCTTGGGTTGAGTCATCAAGCTGAAAAGGAAGGGACGCCGGACCGCCGCGCGCGTCTGCGAAGCGCTCGGTTCGGAGCCATGCTGAAATCACTCGCGCCGCACGGTTGTATTTGTCGATCGCCGGTTCATCCGCGTCGGCCTGGGACTTCCACAGTCGGCTAACTTCTTTTCGGTTGAGGCCGGTGAGTACGGCGGCGCGCGAAATGGAGGGTTTGCGGCGAGGCAGATTGAAATCCGACCGAGCGACATCGACGTAGACCCGCTTTACCTGCTCGACGAATACCCCGCAAGGCACGCCCGCACCCAGCAGGATGCGAACCAGCGGCGTGAGAAGCTTGCGCACCGCAATGCCGAGGGCATTGTGAAGGAGTTGGTCCATCTTTGGGATTATAATCCCAATATTAACTTTCCGCAACACCCATCTCGAAAATTGTATGGGTACCGGGGTACGCTCACGGCTCTTTGATGATCGTACAGGAGACCGAACGCGATGACTACAAAAAAAGAGCCCCAAATCTGGCGAGTTATGGCGATTCTTGGAGTTTTTTCACTTTTTGCGGGCTGTTCCAGCGGGACCGATGACTGGGAATGCGCAGAAGATGCCGCCAAGTTTTGCTCGGAGGAAGACAAGCCGGCACGTGTACTGAGGTGCCTCGAGACCTACAAGCCGCAACTGAGCCCAGCCTGCAGCGAAAGACTCAACCGCGACTACGCCGAAAAAGCTCGGAACAAATGGAAGAAGGTGCTCGGTCTCGCTTGCCGGGATGACGTCATAAAGCACTGCGGCGACATCGCGCCCTATTCCCCGCGCGAAGACGTAGCGAACTGCTTGGATGCGAAGGGCAGCGCTATCGATCCGATTTGTCGCAGCAAAATTCGCACCATCATGTTTGTTCGTGTTGGGCGCGCTTATGACATCGCGTGTCGGAACGAAATTATTGAGCTCTGCGATCACATCAGCCGCAACGCCCAAGTCCCTGAGATTAGTGCGTGTCTCAACGAACAGCGGGACAAGATCCCCCAAACCTGCCGAGACATGATCGACGGAAAAGTCCTGAGCAACCGCGAAATACAGGTGCGTGATCAGCAGGCCGAATACGCGCGAAAGAGAGCAGAGCAGGAGCGCCTCGACGCCAGAGCGATCGGGGCAGAGAACTAACGGCGTGGACAGTGGCCACCGCAACATCGTCGACCGACACGGGACGTGGAGCAACTTTTCGGGCCGCGTACACGCTCAACCTTCGCGCGTCTGCTACCCAAGAAGTGAAACGGAACTCCAGACGCTCGTGCGCGACACGCGCGAAAACGTCCGTGCGGTGGGGACCGGTCACTCCTGCACACCGCTGTGTGCAACCGACGGCCTGCTTGTTTGCCTCGACGACATCGCGGGCATCGTCGCCATTTCGAAAGACAAGCAGACCGCGACGATCCGTGGGGGCAGCAAGATCCACGACCTCGGCCCCACCCTTCGCGACGCCGGCCTTGCAACGATCAACCAGGGCGACGTGGACGTTCAGAGCATTGCCGGGGCCGTTTCGACGGGAACCCATGGTACGGGTCCAAGCCTGGGCAGTATGTCCACCGCCGTGCGAAGCATGCGGATCGTACTCGCGTCGGGGGACGTACTCGAATGTTCGTCCGACGTTGAGCCTGAAATCTTCAAGGCGGCCCGAGTTTCGCTGGGCGCCTTCGGGGTGATTTCCGAAGTCGAGCTTCAGCTCGTTCCCGCTTACCGCCTGCATCAACGCGAATGGAAAGAAGGGGTCTCGGGCGCCCGGTCGTTTATCTCTCGCAGCAATCAGAACCGGCACCTCGAGTTTTTCTGGTCGCCGGCGCGCGACGTCGTTTACTTGAAGAGTCTGAACCCGACCGACGACGAACCAAGCGACCTACCCGATCAGAAGAGGGAATTGATTGGCCACAGCGCTGACGTCTTCCCTTCGATTCGCGAGGACCCGTTCAACGAACTCGAGTTTGCGGTTCCCGCAGCCAAGGGTGTTGAGTGTTTTCAAGAAATTCGCAAGATGATGCGCGAGCGACACGAAGAAGTCTTCTGGCCAGTAGAAGTACGAACCCTCGCCGCCGACGACATTGACTTAAGTCCCGCGTTCGAACGCGACAGCGTCACCCTCTCCGTCCACCAGGCGGCCGACTTGCCGTCGGACAAACTCTTTGCGGACGCTCAGGCGGTGTTCGCCAATTACGGCGGGCGACCCCATTGGGGCAAGTTTCATACTCTCGAAGCGCGCGAGCTGCGCGACCTCTATCCCAATTGGGACAACTTCCTGAAGATCCGCAGCCGTCTCGATCCGAGCGGAAAATTCGCGAACCCCTATCTACGGGTGCTGCTAGGCGCGTAGCCTGTCTCTGCCCTCAGCTTCGACGGGGAAACCCAAGCTCGCGAAGCCGGTTCGTCATGTCTTCGCCGGCCGTCGTGACCCGAACGCCATCATCGATTGCGCGCAAGATGCCTTCGCGGTCGATATAAAAAGTCCAACGCTTGGTGAACAAACCCGCCAGACCGAGTACTCCGTAAGCTTTGGCTGTGGACTTGTCCTTGTCACTCAAAATTGCGAAGTCGGCGTCGACCGAGCGCGCGAATTTGTCGTTCTTCGCTGCGTCGTCGAGGCTCACCATAAAGTAAGCAACGTCGAATTCTTCGAGTGCGGCTTCGCTGTCACGCAGCGATTTGGCTTGGATCGTTCAGCCAGGGGTAAACGCACGAGGAAACCAAGCGAGCACGACAGCTTGCTTTCCCTTGTACTGTTCGAGGGTATGCGACGCGCCGTCGGCACCGTAAAGCGTGAAGTCCGGCGCCGGATCGCCAACGGTCAGTGAATCCTTGCCACCCCCGAATAGCCCCGCGGTCGACATCAGCGCCGATGTCACAGTGTGGTTGCCCGCCATGTGCATACTCCTAAGTCGGCCGTCGTTTTGACCGTGTTGTTCTGGTTTTGTTCTGGTGTTGTTCTGGTGTTGTGTTGATGCGGTGCCGGCATTGACGTTCTCTACCGATGTCGCGCCCTAGTCCTCGTCTTCTCCGGGCCATTTAGGCCAGTCCTTGCTCACCGTAAGCTTCCATTCGGGCTTGCGACGTTCGAGATACGCAACGGGTCCCTCGATCGCGTCCGACGCGCCCATCAAGTGATGGTGAAGGTCTGTTTCGGCCCGTTCGACTTCCGCGGCACTCAAGCCCGTGCTTTCCCACAACAGCTTCTTTGTGATCGCGACCGACAACGGTGCGGTGTTGGTCGCGATGTCGCGGGCGATTTCCATCGCGGTTTCCAAAACGTCGGCGGCGGGCACGCTCTTGAGTACGAGACCCATGGCTTCGGCTTCTGGGCCTTGGATCTTGCGCCCGGTCAGGAGCAGTGATGCAGCGCGCTCGGTGCCGACGAGCCGAGGCAACGTCCAATGGCAATGCGCGTCAGGCATGACCCCCCGACGTACCTGCAATACACCGTACTTGCCTTCGTTCGCGCAGATCCGCATGTCGCACTGCAACGCCAACGTGAGACCGAGGCCAACCGCGTGCCCGTTCAGCGCCGCGATGATGGGCTTTCGGACTTCCCACGCCTTTGGGCTGACAGGGGATGCACTGAAGTTCGAAATTTCCTGGCTGGCAAACGTCTCTGCACCCGCGGTCATGTCGGCGCCGGCACAAAAGGCCACACCGGCACCGGTGAGGATCGCGACGCGAATGTCGTCGTCTTGATCGCATCGACGATAGGCATCGCCAAGCTCCTCGCCCATTTTCCCGCTGAACGAATTCATTTGTTCGGGACGATGCAGGGTAATGACCGCGATGCCCTCGTTTAGCTCGAATCGAATGTCTTCGTAGTCGCGCACTTTCGTTCCTCACGTTTTCGGCGACTTGTGCTCGCCACCTTTATTGACGACTTGTGCTCGCAGCCGGCGTTCGTCGACGCCGCGCTTTGACCCGCTCTACTTTGACGACTGACTTTCTACTGGCGCTCGCCGAGCCGATCGCGAAAGCAGCTCAGGGCCTGGACCCAGTCGATGCCCTGGGGCGGCAACAAGCGAGATTTCTCGATACACGCTTTTGCAAACAGGAAGGCAGCAGAGCCCTCCACTTCGTTTTCAATTTCGCGCATCAACTCGCTTGCCGAAGCCGACTGGCTTTTTTGACACAGCTGCTGCGCTTTTACGTTCTTGGGCCAGCGCCAAACACAGATCTTGTGGATCGAACTCTCGCCGTTTGCGTAAGCACCGCCCCCTAGCAACAACACCGAGAGGACCGAGACAACCATTGCAATCGCGACGTATCTGGCACGCGACCCTTTCAAGGAAAAATTCGTCTTCATGGAGTCACACAATGTAGCGGCACGACCGATATTCGGGTCGATTCAGCCGATTTCGATCAAAATGCAATCAGGGTTGCATCGGGCTGGGTGCGGGAACCAACCGTTCCGGCTTGAGATGCCATGACGCGACATCGCGCACAGGCCCTTCGATGACGAATTCCCGCAGCGGCGGGAGATGGGCATCGTCCCAATACCGGTGCTGCCAGACGTAGTGAAGATACGAACGCGACCGCGGTTCGCGTGCCCGAAACACCGAAACGCCTTCGTAGGGAGCCGGAGACGCAACAGCCTCCGCGATGGTTCGTGGGATATCGCGCAGCTGCGTCGGGTTTTCCGAGGTCTTCAGCGAGCCGTGGACTCCGAAAGGCGCACCGAGCTTGTTGCAAGGTATGGGTCCCGGCCGTCCGCTCCCTGGGTCGCCACGTCGCCAAGCACTTCGCATCTGGCGTCGAGACGGAAAGGCGAGTTGGGAAAGAAGTCGTGAACGAACTTAAAACTTGGCTTGGCGGCTTCGACAAACGCGCCACTGCGAAACGCGCTCGCAATCGCGAGGGACGCGCGCGGCATCGGCGGGATCGACGATTCCAGACCGAATCGCGCTTCGCTCCAGCCGAGTCCTTTCGAGAAAAGTGTTTGCTTCACAAAGTGCGGCGCGGTTCGGAACACGACAAGTGCGAACAGCCGCGATGCGTCCGTTTTAGAAATGCTCGGTTTCGTTTACCCGGCCACCCTATGCGTCGCCACACCTGGGCGCCGACTCGATCGACCGTGTCGCGTTCACATCGAGCCGCATCGCAAGCCTCTTTTCATACGCGAGCCCTGCTTCGCTCTCTTCTTCGCGTAACGCTACGAGTTCAGGACCAAGCGATGCGTTCGAAAATTCGCGAAAGCCGTGTCGCTCGTAAAATGGGGCATTCCAGCGAAGATGACGGAACGTCGTGAGCGTCAACCAAGCGAACTCGTTTGTCTGTGCCCATGCGACAACCGCCTCGACCAATGACGCCCCCAACCCCTGCCGCGCGTGTTCGGGATGGACATCGATCTCGTGGAGATGTCCGTTGTCATCGACGACCGACAACAACGCAAAACCCACCGGCTTTCGTGATGGCTTGTGAACCGCGACGAGCAGGCGACCGTCGTCGGCAGCTTGCTGGAATTCGGCGAGAGACGACGCGTCGTCGCGCATTTGCATCGGCAAGTCTTCCAGCGGCACAACCTGCGCTGCGGCGACTTCGATGCTCGGAAGCGCAGCGACCCCTTCCGGTCCCGGAGCACGGATCTCGTAGTCAGGTGGAAGTCGTTGCAGGGTTGCTCCTCCGCGCGCACCTAGAACGTGCGAAAATTGGTGTTCACCGCGCAATCGTCGTCGGTTGCAAATGCAAGCGTTGCGGACAAGTGGCCGGGAAGTACTTGGCCTCGGCCCGCCGCGAACGTGCAAGCGTCATCACGAAACCCCCTCCGCTAAAACACATTCTCTCGTTCGCAGCCACATGCCCACCGTTTCGAAACCGAAGAGATGCAAGTGACGCGCCAATACGAACCCGCGCCTATGCTCCCCAAGACTTCAGAGAGGATTAGCGCACAGCCGCGCCGAAGTTTCAACCTTCGGGGTTCGAGCGAGACTTCATAGGGCAGAG
>DUBZ01000015.1 GCA_012960035.1 Myxococcales bacterium
AGCATAGGTGTCGCGAGTAGCCGTACCCTGCCCCCGCTGGCACGTCGTTTGCGATCGCGTTTGCGCCACCCCATCAAGCCGGCACACCCACCCCGCGACGGGACTATGCCTTGCTACAGGTTCGATGCGTTGCCTATCAAGCTGCCAGGGGAAGCTCGTCGTAACCGTATTCGTGGATGGCTGGCGTGGCGCCACCCGGATCGACGCGACTGGTCGGCTGTGCATTTTGCCACTCTGCCCCCGGCGTCAGGTGCAGCACCTTGGGCAGGTCCGGCAGTTCTTTCACCGCGGCCTTGATGTCCATCATGCCGCTGCTGAAGCCGACACCCGGTTCGTACTTGAGCCAGCCTTTTTTGATCATCGTGTAATAGTTAAAGGCCTTCGGTGTCGGTAGAAAACCATCAGCCGAGATCTTCGCGATTTGCTCATGGGTCTTGCCTTCTGCCTGCAGTTCCCTGTAATAATTCATCTCTCTCTTCATCCAGACGTTCTTGAACTCGCCGATATTGATTGTGCTTTCATACACAGGTTGGCCCATGTACGTCGTTTCTTCCCACAGAGGACTATCGATCTCCATGCCGAAGAACCGCGTCGCCAACTGTCCGAGCCTTCGAGCCCGTGCGTAGCCGCGCGCTGGCCGTCGGCTGCTCCGATTGACTCGAAGGCGTCCCGCCTCAACTTCATCTCAGCGACCAAAGCGAGCCTGATAGATGCGCGCCCCATGGAGGTCCCGCAAGTACGCTTTGTAGTGAATGTTTGGATTGCGTTCCAGGAAGGCTCGGATGCTTTCCTTTTCGTACTCATATCCGTCGACTCGCTGATAACCTCGAAGGTTCCGCATGAAATCTTCGTGGTTGTAGTTATTTACGGCTCGAAAGTTTCTGCGGCCCCACTGCGCGTCTTGCGCCATCAGTTCCCGCGTGCTCGCCGCAGTCCGAGCAAAGAGCAGGCTCGAGACCAGGAACAAGAGCGCGAAACTAGCCGCCGCGTAGGGCATCGCGGATCGCAACCGGTCTTCGCCCGCGGGATCCGTGTCGCTCAGTACGAGTATCCGTGACAGAAGCAATGTCGCGGGAACGATCACGATCGGGCTGTAGTACGAGAGCTCTCCCGTGAGATTGAGCCATGTTTGCCACTGTGCTTGGAAGAGCATGGCGTATGTAAAGAAGTTGGTGTGGCCTTGTTCGTAGAGAAGGAACGACCAGAAAACTGGCGGGATCAACGTCCAGGCCAACCAATGAGAACGTCTCTCCGCCAGTTCATCTAGCACGGGCAAGACTAGAAGCAGACAGATCGGCGCGAGGCCGCGCATGCCGAACGATCCCGTCCCCAGCCACCAAATGAACCACCCGGCGTGCAAGTAGAGAAGGGACACCAGCGCGATCAAGCCGAGGCCATCTTCCAGGCGGAGCCTTCTTTGGAAGAGCCGTAGCAGCAACACCCCCGCACCTACAGCGTACAGCGGGTGATACACGAGCAGGCCGTGCCAGGGGTGGAAGAGAACTTCAGACAGAAATCGCGGGCGCAGTAGCTCTGCGGCCCGGAACCCCTCGTCACCCACCGCATAGGGGGAGCTGAAGAAGGAGCCTGTCATCCACTGGTTGGCGGTCCCAATCATTGCCCCAACCAACAGCAGGAGCGTCAGCGCGATCGCCGCATCGGCCCAGCCATGTCTTGCATCGACGACCTTGCGCCCCCGATAGGCCCAGACGAGAAAATACAGTCCGGCAACCGGTGCGAGCTTCAATCGGCAGAGGCATAGCAGGCCACCCAAGGTGAAGAAGGCCGCGGCCTTCCAATGCCGGCCGTAATCGCCGTCTCGAAGAAACACCGTGAGCCAGACGATCAATAGAATGGAGAGCGATTCGGAGGAGTGGTGATGAGAGTAGAAGCCAGCATGTGAGCCATAGAAGATCAACAGTAACGAGGCGGTGATCGCGAAGGGCGATCGCTTGAATTTCGGCGGAAGTAGCAGCAACACCCCCAACCAAGTCAGAAAGAATGAAACCACACCCACAATGCGCAGCCGAGAAGTACCCAGCAGGCTCGGCAACTGAAGTCCGTCGGGAAAGGCGATGATCAGACCCGGGCCAAAGGACCATTGGGTCAGGGGGAGCCCGGTAGGAGTGGCCACGTTCCCCGAAAGTGCAAAGATGTCGCTTCGCGCAAAGACGGAAGCCCATTCGTTGTAGCGGCGGAAATCGGCGCCCTGGCCGTGAGTGAGCTGTAGCGATGTGAGCGACAGGCCGACGAGCAACAACCAGGGTAAGAGCCGTGCGCGAATTTTGATCGAAGGCAGACGCAGTCGCATGAGCGCGCCCAACGCTACATCCTCGCACTCGGGTTGTCGCCCGCTTGTCGAGGTTGGTCATCCGGGTCCGCGCCCGAACACCCCGATGCCGAGCTGCTCTTCAGTCCCGCGTGCGCCCAATCGCCTGGCTCGGTCCCGCTGGTCGAGGTTGTGCCACACAAGCCAGGACTCGCTTCGGGGATAGGACATACAAGCTAGGTTCTGGCATAACGTCCGAGTATGGGCGTTATGTTAAATCCCAAGGGGAGCCCCGTGGCGGGCGACGCAGATTCCGTAAATGAGCCAGTTCCCCGTCTCGTATGCATGGGTGGTCATCCAGAGCACCAACACAATCGCCAGGCCAGAAAAGTCAACGAGCAGTTGCTTGCCCCAGGGACTTGCGCCCCAGATCGAACCGAAGTCCTCGACGCGTTTTGGATGAAGTTCGGCGACTAAGCGCGCGCGTTGTGGCGTAGCTGCGAAGCTAGTCCCAAAGGAATAAGGGTCATGGCAAGCAACAAGCGAGGGTCTCCCGGATGAAACCAGGGGTCGATCGGAAATGCGATCGTCTTCTGAACTGCCGCCACCTTGAACGCGTGAATCTCTTCATCGGACGTCGCCATCTCTTCGATGATCTCCATGATGTCGCGCCGGCTTCGGTAACGAACCAAGAGACCCGAATCCCAATTTTCGCCGCCATCGATTCCCCAAATATCGAGGGCGGTGTTGGCAGCGGTTCCCCCCATGACGGGATGAGCAGCACGTCTCAGCGCCTTGGCAAAGAAGGGTTCTGCGTAACGATTGACGACTTCTTCGGTGGTATCCCCGGGTTCGACGCCCTCCACCAGCTTGGGCGTATCGAAAAGGTCGACCGCATTCCACATGGCCCAGTCGTCGCCCGTATCGCTCTTCATGAAGCTGATCCAGCGCTCGCTGTGCTCGCTCATCTCCGGATTGCTGGCGAGGACCTTGGTGTAGTGGGCGATTTCTTCGTCGCTGAGCGGGCCACCGAACGAGGTGTACCAATAGAAGAAGACCGCGTAGACAACCCCGAGGATTGCCCAGCTCCGTGAGAGTCCCTTGCTGCTTGATGGATCGTCTTTGGCCACGCGCTGCTCCTGGTCGAGAATCCGATGACTTGAGATGAGATGAAGAGTGAGCCGCGGGGAGTCTTGTCTTTCGTCGTGCGCTCATCAGGCGCATACTCGGCGCTCGCTAATCGCTCGCGACTCCGGCCGGGTTCTCGCCCGGGCCGACATTCTGGAATCTTCTGTTTATTGTGCGAACCCCGGGAGTGATCTTGGCGATCCAGCCTGCCAAAGCCAGTGTGGGGATCCAGGTCGGCAAGACGGAGAATGCTGCGCCCCACGCTGCTGCAAAGATGGGAATCCGTATCGCCGCCTTCAGCAACCGCGCCTGTATGCGAGCGCCTCCGCCGCTTTGCAGGTTGAAAGGAACGGGGCGCAGGAACCAGCCGTTGGCTAGCAGCAGGGATACGAACAACGGCCACGGAATGCCCGTTGAATCGTAAACCGGGTTGTCGTCATGGGGCACGTCTGGCGCGTTTGACGGTTCTGTCAGCGCGGACTGGATGCTTGTCCATACGTGCGGTGCGGTGGGTCGCACCGCAGCGCCGCCAACGTTCTTGCGCGTTGGCCGACAGCTCCATCGGTACAGCACTCTGGCTTCCCGGCTAAGGGCAAGCACACCTGGCTGGTAGTAGCCCTTGGGATGGGAAACCCAATCCGATCCCTCTGGTTTGAAGTCATCCCCAAAATCGTTCCGGAAGAGTGAGAGCCAGCCGCGTTCCGTGCACTGGGCAAGGATCTCCTGATGGGGATCTCCGATATGTTCAAACCCTGTATCCCAATCCGCTTGAGCGCTACGCGCCAGGGACTGGGGTTCGCTCGTCATGGCGAAGATCTCACCCCCCGCTTCGCGGATGCTGTCGACGACTCCATCGTGCTTGTAGCCCCGCAACTCGAGGCGACAAGGAGGTCACCAGAAGCCTCGGTAGAAGACGAGCACGACGAACGAGTGCTTCTGAAGAACGTCGTCCAGCCAACCCGCGCGCACACCGGGGGGAGGGTCGAGCAGGGGCGCGGGCGATCCGATCTTCGAAGGGCCCGTAGCATTTGCAGCATCATCGGCGAGATGCGTCACGTCGAAGCCGTCGCCACCCCGCTTGATTGCGAAGCGCTCCCGCAGACACACCTCCTGCCCCTCTTGATTGCCACACAGGATGAGCTGTAGCTCACGTGCGCCAGTGGCGGAGTCGTGCTCTAGAACGTCCTGCGGGTCGACGATGCCCGTCAGTTTGAACTCTGCGCTCTGTTCGCGAGCAAACCAGAGTCGAGCCGCCTCGGCTTCAGCAGCCAACGCATCGGGTATGATTTCTTCAACTAGGGGCATGATCCGGTCTCCTTCATTCGTCGGGGCCTGCATTGAGTGTGTGCTCTTCCGGTCGTGACCAGGGGCCTGCAGCCGGCAGTCCGATGGCTTCGTTCCGAGGAGCTTTCTCTAAAAGCCTTCCATGGGTTGCGTCGCGAGTAGGCGCGTGCGAGCCAGAGCCGCGGCTCGATGTACGTGGGCGGCCCGATACTTCGGCTGGGCCAGCATCGTCATCATCGCGGCCGGGGACGGATAGACCGCGATCGCGACTTGATGCCAGTTACCATCGTCGGTTCCCGGTAGCGCGCCGACACCTCGGCCCGACCAGAAAACGCGTCCGCCCACCGCGCCGAGCGTGCCGATCATTCCACGCCCGTAGAGTTGGTATGCGGCGTCGCCAGAGTTCTTCGTCAAAGGCGCGGCGTCTTGTGTGTCATGTGTGTAGACGGCGGTCTCTGCGAACTCGAGGAAATTCAGCATCCAGATTGGTCGGTCGCCCGCGCGTTCGGCCAGTCTGGCCCAGCGGGCTTCGTCCGGCTCTTCGCCCAGAATGAGTGCGCCATCGATGAGTGACTCGAGCTTCTGCTCGTCATCGATCTTCGGTACGGGCGTGCGTCCCAGCAGACCGAGCGCGGAAGGCAAAGTTCGTTGCACGAATGACTCGATTCCACGCGACGGTCGGAGCGTATAAGTTCGAATCGGATCGGCGGAGAGCTCGGGCCCCCTTTCCTTCCGATTGGCGAGGGCGGTACGACCGGCGTCAGGTGTCGGGTACTGGGTGACAACGAGCAGCCCCGTGGCATGATCGGGCTTCGAGGCTCGCTGGTCGGGGATGATCATCGGGACGATCGCTTTGTTCGCAAGCACCCTGCGGCCACCGACCTCGTTGGCGATCTGGGTGGCCTTTGTGACGAAAGCGCGATTCGCCTCGGGTGTCTTCGTCTCGACGAGGTCGATGAGTGCGACGGGACGCTGCGGCGAAACGGACGAGAAGACTTCGTCGTTCATTCATTCGCTCCACCCAGCTTCGAGAGCACTGGGATCGTCGCGACCGCCAGTGTATCCCCGAGCTGCTTGCCCGGTCCGATCCGGTTTATGAACGCACTGCCTATCATCGCATGCATGTGATCGATGCCGGGATAATAGACGGCCGCGAACTGCTTGAAACGGTGCTCGCCCTCGCCTCTTTCGTCGTCTTTCCCCTCGACTCCGACCGCGCGTCCCATGTGCATCGGGCCGTATCCGCCCTCGGCCATGCCGCGCATCATCTCCTGAGTGTAGGCGCTATCGGCCGCCCGTTGCTGCGCCGTGCCCGGCTGGATCAGGTTGACAATTACGATCGCGTCATCACGGAGATCGCGATAGTCGTCGAGCTTCAGGATTTCCTTGCGCTTCATCTGGATCGGGGGCAGCGCATCCTCATCGGCTAGAGGCTCGAAGGGCAATATCGGCTTCCGGCGAAGGACTATGTCACGCAGGCGCACCGCGCCGAGCATGATCGGGAGCATCAGGTTCAAGAGCGCCGAGCGCTTGAAGCCGTGCACATAGCTTCGCTCGCAGCCACCGAGCACCTGCCCGACGTCGGCGCTTTCGTGCCAGCGGTCGCAGGCGTCTCGAGACGGATACTGCGCCAGCACCACCGCGCTCCAGTCGTTGGCGAGCTGCGTCGATTCCGCCATGGTCACGCCGACCAGGCCGGCGTAGACCACGCGCCCACCGCCCGGCGCTTCGATCGCGGCTCGCAGCGCGCGAAGCGTTGCCAGTTCTCCTTCGCGCCCCAGAGCCGCCTCGACCTTGAGGAGGGTGACCGTGTGGAACGTGGAGCCGGGATAGAGAAGAGGCTGTCGGTCGTCGACGCGCTCACGCCGGACCCGCAGATACCGGAGGTGCTGCCAGATACTGGCGATCACCGCCCCCGCGATGCCCGCGACCAGGAAGAGTAGAAAGATCTTCGTCACGAGGTCCCCTCTTCAGACATTGGCGACATCCGCAGCTTTCGCTCGAGCCCCTTGAGCTTGGCCTGGATCTCCGGCCGACGTTCTTCCTTAACGAGGCCGAGAAAAGCGAGATTCAGTCCGTAGAGAGCCCGTGCTTCGAAATGGGCATCGTCGATCCGGCCAAGCGCCCATTGGAGCTGCGCGAACTGGGCGCCATGTTGAATCTGCCAGGCCACCTGCTCGGACTTCAACGCGGTATCCAGAAAGCCGCGCTTGCGCGCCATCCGGATGACCTGCGAGAGGATGCCGATCGAGTGAGCCATATGCTCGACGGGCGCCGGATGACCCGCAATCTCCCCCTCGAGCCAGGCGAGGATCATCGGCCGGAAGAGTTCGCTCTGACGGCACATTCCCCGGACGTTGTGCTGAACGAGCGACCGACAGTAGTCGAGAGGATCATCCGGCGACGCGTTCTTTGGAAGCGACGCCTCCATCCGATCCCTGGCGTCGAGCGTGAGCGCCTTCAGGATCTCTTCGCGCGTGCCCCAGAGGTTGTAGAGCGTATTGACGCTGAGCGATGCCTCTTCTGCGAGCTTGCGCATCGACAGCGCCCCGAGCCCGCCCCGGCTGAGCAGAACCCTTGCGGCTTGCAGGATCTGCTGGCGTCGCGCCTCGACGTTGCGCTCTCGTCGTCCGGTCGGGGATTGCTTCTCGTCAGTATTTTCTTGCAACATTGTATCAAATTGATACAGTGTTGTAGTTTTATTGTCAACCTGCGGGAACGAGTGTCGCACGTCCACAATGCCACCCTGCGCATTCAAGAGAGGTGACTCGACCCGCGGTGGCCGGCACTTCGATTCCGGCGCTTGCCAAGACGAAGTCGTTCGAGTCAAGAGAACGGGAGAGATATGGCAGAGCAGGGACGACACATTGTCGTGGTTGGGGGAGGCACCTCGGGCTCCGTTCTCGCGGCGCGACTGAGTGAGGATCCTCGTATCTCGGTGACGCTGCTCGAACTGGGTCCCGATCACGACGCCTACGACGAGAGCGTGCTCGAGCCCATTCGGGCTGGCGCTGTCTGGTCGGGCGGGGGAGAGAACGTCACGCCTACACCGAT
>DUBZ01000016.1 GCA_012960035.1 Myxococcales bacterium
ACCGTGATCGCGAGCCGCGTTTTACTTGGCACCATTCAACCTCTTGCAAACACCCAACCCGATGACGTTCCCCTCGTAGAACGGTTCTTTTCCGGTGGCAGTAGTTCGATGAGAGGGGTTGGCTACCGCGAACTTGGCCCGGAAGACATCGACGGAAATTCGATCGGCGGCGCGAGCCTCGTCGAATCGAGCATCGAATGGCGCATCCCGGTTTTTCGCGACCTCGGCATTGTCGGTTTTATCGACGCCGCCTTCCTTGGCCCCGATGCTTGGAGCTGGAGACTCGACAAGCTCCGCTACGCAGCGGGCCCCGGGCTCCGCTATAAAACGCCCGCCGGTCCGATTCGAGTTGACTTTGCTTGGCGACTCAACCCGGACAGCAAGCGCGGCAATTTCCGGATCAGCGCATCTTTGGGACATATGTTTTGACTTTGGGACCCGCCATTCGCGCCGTCATACTTTCGATCGCGGTGCTCCTGGGCACCACGTGGCTGTTGGCCTTTGGCCTGCTCAACGGTTGGTATCCCCAGCTGCAACGTTGGCTCATCATTGAAACGCTGGACCGTACGATGGGGGTCGACGCAGAGATTCACAGTGCCGACGGGTCCTTGGTTGAAGGCCTCAAACTGAAGGGCATCGTGATCAAGGCCGGCTCCGAGGCAACCGGTACAGCCATGGGCTTGACCGGGGACACTCCCTTTGTTGCTGAGTTCGTGGAATTCGCTGTCGACTTGTCTCAGGCGTTCGAAGAACGACTCGTGATTATAAAATCGCTCACCGTCGATGGGATCGCGCTTCGCCTACAACAAGACGAAGACCACGGATGGCGTCTATTGGGGTTGTCGCGGACTCAGCCCCCAAACCAAAGTGAGCCGAAGAACCCAGATGAAGACAACGCGTCATGGCGCGTCGAGTTCCAAGAAGTGGTCATTCGTAACGCTGAACTCACTGCGCGCTGGTTCGACGTACAAGGGCCGGGATACCTGACGGCGAACGGGTCACTCACGACACGCGACCTTTCGTGGCCAAATGAAAGCGACCATCTCTTGCCTTCAGTGCTCGGAGGTGACTTTCGCATCACCGAAGGCGAACTCGGCCCACTTAAGCTCAGCGCTGGGCGGCTTCGCGTGAACGGCACCCAGGACCGTGTGCAGTTGCGGCTTGAACGCACGACGGCAGCTGACGCCGATTTGGGTCGGTTTCATCTGAGCGCAGAAGCAACCGTCGACATCGCCAAGACGACGCCGAGCGTGAGCGCATTTACTGCACAGCTCGCCTTCACGCGTTTGAATGTCAAATCCATCGTCGCACAAGCGTCAAGCACGCTGCAGCTGCCGGCGAGCGACCTCAACGGACAATTGCGTCTGGAGCTCACCGATCCTCAGGCACAGATCATCAAACTCGACCTCACGTTCGATCCCAGCAAGATCGACAAACGTGCCTTCGATTCGGCCACCGGCCGGTTGCGGTACAGCATTCCGACCGAACAGTGGACCTTCTCTGAACTCGTCGTCAGTTCAGAACGCAGCAGACTCGAAGGATCAGCGTCGGGTACACGAGATGCAATTGACTCCCTCGTAATCGATGCGTCGAACGTCCCGATCGCGGGGTTGGCCGAAGCCCTCGACGTAGATCTCCCACTTGCCGGCCGAATTGACCTTTCCACGCGGTTTTCCGGCATCGCAGACGATCCGAAAGGGGATGTCTTCATCGCGGGTGAAGTCGAGTTTGACGGACGAGTTCCGCTAGACGTTGCAATTGCTGTCACCGCTCATGGGCAGCGGACATACGAAATTGTTCGCTTCAACGTCGCGACCCATGACCCTTCAAACATCCAACTCGAATCAAGTGGCGCGGCATTCCTAAAACAAACGGATCAAGGATGGGCACTGACCGACCTGCAACTTGTGGGTGGGGCTGGCGACATTCAGATCGCCAAAGCCGTCACCAGCCGCGGCAAGCACCACGTTGAACTCAACGTTGATGCGCTAGACCTCACGCGTTTTGCCGCGTACATAGACCCTGAGATTGAAGTTGGGGGTCTGCTCACGGGCCCGATCGCGTTCACCCTCGAATCAAACCGCCTGCAACTCGATGCGGACGCAAAATGGCAAGCGGCGAGATTCGCGAACATCACGGCCAAGACGATCGAAGTCCGAGCAACGACCGAAGAAAATACCATTCACCTCGATGGCAATGTCGACTGGGGCTCGACGAGCTATCTCGAAGTGATGGCCAAGCTTCCCAACAACAAACTGACTTCCGGGCTGCAGGGGTTAGCATCGGACCCGGCGCTCGACGTCACGCTCTCTCTTGAAAACTTGCCCGCAAGCGACCTCGCCATCTTCTTGCCGCCAGATCAGCGCACGGATCAGTCTCTCGAAGGCAGTCTTACAGGCTCATTTCATGTAAACGGGTCGCGTGCTGGCCCCGAAGCCGATTGTTCGGCGACCTGGACCGGCGCACGATTCGGAACTGGCGTGGCGGACCACGTCCACCTCACCTGTCAAACCGAAGGGCGCGCGCTGCGCATCGATCTCGGCATATCGAACGCAAACAAGAATGGCTTCGTCGCCGACGCGTCGCTCGACATTGACAGCCTCCTCGAGGACCCACGGAGCCTTTTTTTGAACCCCAGCAACCGAGCGAACCTTACGGCTCAGGACGTCGACCTCGCATGGCTAGTCCCAAACGCGTCCGCACGTCGGCTCGGCCGGATCAAGCGAGTGAGCGGCCACGCGACTGGCGAACTTACCTTCAACGGAAGCGAAGCCGGCCCGCAACTGAACGGCGAGCTCAACGTCGATAACGCAAAGCTCTCCCTCGCCCTGGTGAAAGAAAGGATCGGACCGATCGTGGGTCGCCTGGTCTTTTCAAATGACGAGGTCCGTGCCGAACGAATCGAAATTGGTTCGAGCAAGGGACCCGCTGTGGTGAAGGGGCACTACCGCTTTGGAACACACGGACAAGATGAACTTGCTGTGCATGCTCAATTCAAAAAGTTTGCGCTGACGCACTTCGCTCTTCTGGACGCCCGGGTGAGTGGAGATCTCAGGCTCAGTGGCAGTTTGAACGCGATCAACGCTGAAGGAGATCTCGCGTTTTCGAGAGTCGAGATCAGCCTTCCGACTCCCGACGACCCACTCCTTCGTGAAGTTCGCATCCTGGGGCTCGAAGGCGATGACGCTGAAGCGAAACAACGACTTGGCAACGCGACCCCGTCCGCGTATCAAACGATGCGCGCCAATATCGACATCGATCTACGCCCCGGAGCCAAGATCAAAGAGCGTGGCGCCGACATTGTCGCCGAGGGACAGTTCCGGCTGAGAAAAAAGCGACTCTCCCCGACGCTGCTGCAGGGAAATCTGCAAACAACTGGAGGCACATACACTTTCCTTGGGCGGACCTTTGATGTGACGAGCGGGAGCGCGACCTTCGAGGAGCAAATCCCCCCCGACCCAGAGATTCAGGTTTCCGCATCTCGAAATGTTGGGGATGTCACGGTGGGGATCGAACTGACCGGGCAATGGTCGGAGCGTCACTCAAGACTCACCAGCGTGCCCGCAATGGACGAAAACCAAATCTTGTCCTACCTCGTCTTCGACAAACCCGTTAGCGAGATCGGGGACCGTGACGATCAACAACTCAACGCGGTAGCAGCACAATTGGCGAGCAATCTGGCATTGTCCGAGATCACGAAGGCCATTTCAGATCAGCTGCCGATCAACGAAATCAGCATTGACGTCGGCGAGGACCTGAATGTTTCGAGCGTCGGCGTCGAGACGAGTGTCGGCGACGACATCATGGTGCGCTATGACCGCTCGCTACAGACCGGCTTAGGCGACCGCGTTACGATCGAGTGGAAGTTCTACAAAAACTTAAGCCTGCGAAGCGAATATGTGGACGGCGACAATTCGGGATTTGATCTCTTTTGGTCATACCAGTACTGAGTATCTTCCTACGTTCCCCACACTCCAACGCGGCACGTGGAGTCGTACAATCCCGGCTGCACCGCTAAATCGGCTCGTTCAACGCTGATGTAGCTGATGGACGTTCGGAGAACATCGCGGGCATGGTGACTCTGCTTGTCGGCGATGAATTCATGGTGCGCGGGGCGTCATCACTGGCCCGGTCAGCCGACGTCTCACCGCTGGCCGTGGGCGCTTACAGATCTCATCACCCAGCGTGACACGGTTGCCCATCGACCGAGGCCACCGCTGAGGCCGACCGTGAAGCGGACCAAGACAAGCGTCCGTTTCGCGACTTCGGATTTCTCGTAATCGGCATCGTCGGTTTGTTGATCGGAGCTGTGCTCACCGTCGACGGAAGCGTTTCTATTGCGCGCGCGATGGGCGTTTCAGAAGTCATTGTTGGCTGAACGATAGTTTCGGTTGGAACAAGCTTGCCCGCGCTTGCCGCGACCCTTTCGGCGGTGCGCCACAGTGAAGTTGGAATTGCAATGGGGCCATTGTCGGCTCGAACATCTTCAACACCCTTCTGATCTGCGGCACCAAGGCGGTGATACACGCCATCGATGTGCCGCAGCTGGGGCTAACCGATTTGGCTTTTACTCCCGCCCTGCCCTTGCTCCTCATGCTCACCGCCCAAACCCATAGTCGCTTGATCCTGCGTTACGAAAACGCCGGGTTGGCCAGCTTTCGTCCCCGATTCCCCGCGGCGCGGTCACGCGCACCGTGCCCGACTGACGCATGCTCACAGATCAAGTCTCTGGTGCAGTGCTCTTTTGGGATCGCTAGAGTGCGCCGCGATTCAGGGCTTGGCGTGTGTCGTGGACGGACAGCCTGCATCGCACCCCTAGAATCAATCCAAGGGATATTCCAACATGCAGAATTCGTTCATTGTGGCGCTCATGCTCACCTTCAGCTGTTTTGTTGGGGCCACGGCCCAGGCGGACAATCATGCGGCAGAGAAGCCCGGGGTGTTCGGAACTACGTTCCTCGAGGGCTGGACCAAGAACATTGGCGCTGGGATCAGTGGATCCGACGGCACCACCAGCGAAGTCAAAGTCACGGCGGACGCCAAGGGCGAATACAACCACGAAAAGCACCGCCGCAAGTTTCAAGCCAATCTTTACATTTCGAAGCCGGACTCTCCGAGCGAACCGACTGACCGGAAAGCATTCGTCGAATACGAGGAGAACTACAAGCCGTTCGACAATTCAATCTATTTGATCGGCACGGCTCGCTATGACTACGATCGTTTATTGAGCGCGAACAGTCGTATCGCGCCCTCAGCGGGTGTTGGGATGGACCTTCACGACTCGGAGAACCTCACGATTCGCGCCAGTATCGGTACGGGTCTGAGTCACACCTGGGACCGAAACGGAGAAACCGTCCCTGAAGGCGTGCTCCGCGGCAGCGCGGACTACAACGTGACCAAGGGCGTGAACTTCGCGACGACGCACACCTTCTATACGAACATCGACGACACCGACGAGCTTCGCGTCATTTCCAACGCCGAACTCAAGGCAGACATCGGAGAAGAAGGTGGGCTCACTGCAAGCGTCGGCTTGAACAACGAATACGACACGACGGCCGAAGGCAGATCGGAAGACAACGAGAAGAACGACCTCACTTACTTCTTGCGACTCGGTTACGACTTCTAGTGTCCCGGCAGCGGTCGTTTTTACCGAGATCACCTAGCCAAGAGACAAGTCGTCTTATGAACTCCGAACACGCCCCGCACACAAGGTCGTGCGGGGCGTGTTCTCTTTGTTGCACCGTGCTGCGGGTAGACGAGCTCAAGAAGCTCGGCGGCGTGTCGTGCAAGCACCAGTGCGAAGGCGGTGGCTGCGCGATCCACGAGACGCGGCCCGGCATTTGTCGTGCCTACAAATGCCTGTGGCTCTCGGGTGGGCTGGCTGACGACGACCGCCCCGATTCACTCGGCGCGATCGTAGACATTCTGACCGTTGGCGCCGAGACTCGCGTATCCATTCAAGAAGCGACTCCCAACGCGTTCGACAGTTCACCGCGTCTGCAGGAGATCTCGGCGCAGTACCGAGACGCGATGCCCGTTCGCGTCGTCGAATACGGAAATTTCCTAGACCCCGACCGGCCCTACCGGGTGTTGCTCGGCGACGGCGAGGAACATCGCGTCAGGGGAGAATGGACCACCGTTCTACGACCGGGGGCTGAACCTGAACGCCGGCGACTGTCCGCCTTCGAACGACTCGCCCGACGCATCGCAGTCTGGATTCGGAGCCGAAAGATTTCTGGGATGCAGCGCCCTGACGACGGAAGCTAAGGCGAAAGCTTCGTCGAAATTCGCGGCTCCAATCCCCCGATACAGATAATTCTCCATTTCGCTGTCGCTTTGTTGTCGTTGATATTTCTTTCTGCAACAAAACCCCGATATAATCGCGCCAAATTTGCACCCGGTGGTCGTTGCTTCTTCGGCCCGAAAATTAGACGGGGTTCTTTCAACGCCCCACCCGATCACGTCAAACGATCGGTCACCCTGGAGAAACAAATGGATCTCATCACAACCATGCCCGGTTGGGAATTTCTCGTTCGATACGTCCACTTCTTGTCAGGCGTTTGCTGGATTGGCGTGCTTTGGTACTTCAACTTCATTCAGACTCCCTTCTTCGGCAGCGAACTCGGCGGCCAGGCCAAGGGCGCCATGACCCGCGGCCTCGTTCCCAATGCTCTCTGGTGGTTCCGCTGGGGCGCGATGTTCACCTTCCTGTCTGGCCTCTTGCTCATCGGTTTCAAAATGGGCGCCGGCGTCGGCGTGGGTGACGGGTACATGACGCGCGTCTTGACCGGCGCATTGATGGGCACCTTCATGTGGGCAAACGTCTGGTTCGTTATTTGGCCCGCACAACAAGTCGTGATCGCAAACGCCGAAACGGTCGCAGGCGGTGGCGAAGCCAACCCCGCAGCAGCAGCGGCAGCTGGTCGCGCCGGCATGGCGTCGCGCACCAACACCCTGTTTTCGATCCCGATGCTGTTCTTTATGGGCTCAGCAAGCCACTTGCCCACGTTCAACAACGGCACGAACGACGCAGTCTACTGGCTCGTTGCAGGCGCGCTGATCCTGTTCGCTGAAGCACAGGCGTTGATCGGCCCCGGCGCTCCGACCCAGAAGCCGCTCACGAGTGTTTCCGGCACGATCCATGCCGGCCTCGGGCTTACGGTTCTGCTCTACATCGCAGGCGTGGCGATCAACTAGCCATCGTCATAGGCGAGTGGAAGAGAGGCGAGTGTGATTCAGAGAGGCCCGGTGGATTTCCGCCGGGCCTCTTTTATGTTGAGACGTTTGGCGAAGTTCTAGGCCCCGTTCGTATGTTCGCGATTGTCTTTCGCGATCAAATCATCCCGCGCTCGGCGAAGACTCTGCGCAAGAAACTGACCGGCATGTTGCCCGCGTGGAGATAGACCTCGTGAAACTTGCGGTCCAGATCGAGCCCGGAGAGCGTGCCCTCGTGCGCGCGTTCAACGTCCCGTTTCAGCTCCCACACGAGTCGGTTTCCAGTAAGGTACGACAAGGGATACCCGCGCTCCTGGGAGTACCAATTGAGTTCCGCTTCGACGCGGCCCGAAGCAAACCCCGTAACCGCCTGCAGGAGACTCCCCGCCGCGGCGAAGGGGTCGTCGTCCACCCCAGTGTCAAAGTCGACACCGACGTTCAGGTAGGT
>DUBZ01000017.1 GCA_012960035.1 Myxococcales bacterium
GAGATGCCCAGGTTGGTCTCCGTTCGCGTGCCGACGTAGTCCATTGATACTGTGGCGCCGAGCAGGGGAACCAAGCCAGTGATTTTAGCATTCCCGTTTCGATTTTTGTTGCGGTTGGCATCTTCAGTGTTGAAGGGACTCGTATTGGGCGATCGTGCGTTGGTGTAGGACATTCCGCCGGACAGGACAGGGTCATAGACGCCCCACGCGATGTCGACGTCTTCGCTCGCAATCAGTGGCGCATGTCGCGCGACTTCGACGCCGAGGTTGTTTTCGATCGCCAGGTCGACTGCTTCGCGCAACGAGAGGCCAATCTCGTTCGGGTTGGGAGGCGCTTCGGTCTCGGGCGTTTCGACTTGTGCCTGTGCGTGCTGATCGGCCTGTGCTTCGAGCGCAGATACGAGCATGAGCGCAGAAATGATCGTGAGGCAAAAGGGGGTGGGCTTCGCGGTGCGCATCGGGTTCCTCCGGAACGGGTCTCGGACTTCGCGAGGCGATTGGATCGCCGCTGCAAGAACGTCGGCGCTGCAAGCGCAGCGCCGAAAGTGGTATAGCGCCGCTGCTGCTAGAGAGGCGGAAAAATAGTCGGACTTTGGGTTTTTCGCGAAGCACCGTCGTGTCGCGGCCATTAGGTAGCAAATTCGCGATTCTGTAGCCAAGCGGCGGGACTCGCTTTCGCGAGGAGCTTCGTCCGCCGGAGTCATTTCTCTGCGCCTCGATTCGTGTTCATCGATGCGGTCGGCTTCCGGGGGCGGCTGCTAGGATCTCGTGTCATGACGTTGGCGGTATTGATTTTGGCAGCGGGGCGCGGCGAACGCCTGGGGCATAGACTCCCCAAGGCGTTTGTCACATTGGGGGGGCAGACGCTGCTCGAACGCTCCTTGTGTGCGCTCGAAGCGGTCGACGAAGTGGCGGTGATCCAACCCGTGATCGGAGCCCATGATTTTGCTACCTACGCCGGCCTTGGACTCGCGGCGAGCGAGAAACGACGCGACCCGGTTGCCGGCGGTGCTGAACGGCAAGACTCTGTGGCCGCCGGGCTGGCCGCGCTTCCATCGACAGTCGAGTGGGTGGCGGTGCATGACGCGGCGCGCTGCCTCGTGACTGCGCTCGATGTCGGTCGTGTGATCGAAGCTGCATATCGCGAAGGCGCGGCGCTGCTCGCCGCTCCAGCGCGGGACACGATCAAGCGTGTCGTCGACGGGCACGTTGTTCATACGCCGAATCGGAGCGAATGCTGGGCCGCTCAAACCCCCCAGGTGTTTCGACGCGAACTCTTGACTGAAGCGCTTGAAAAGGCGCGCACTGAAGCGTTCATCGGAACCGACGATGCCCAGCTCGTCGAACGCATGGGGGTGCCTGTCGCGGTGGTCGAAGGAAGTGCGAGGAATATCAAAATTACGTTGCCCGAAGATCTACTCGCGGCAGAAGGTTGGATCGCGGAAGGGGACATCGCGTGAGTGTGAGAATCGGACAGGGGATCGACGCGCATCAACTGGTGACCGACCGTCGCCTGGTCTTGGGCGGAATCGAAATTGAGTTTGACCGTGGGCTAGAGGGTCACTCGGATGGCGACGTCCTGCTCCACGCAATCTGCGACGCCATTCTCGGTGCGCTGGGCGAGGGCGACCTCGGACGCCATTTTCCGTCGTCGGATGAAGCGCTGCGGGGCATCGACAGTGCGATTCTGCTCGAACGGGTTGTCGGGCTCATGCGCGACCGCGGCTTCGGCATCGGGAACCTCGACGCGACGCTGATCGCCCAGGCTCCGCGCCTTTCCCCCGTTCAAGAAAAAATGCAAGCCAATATTGCTTCGCTGTTGGGTGCGCCGCCGGAAAAGGTCAACTTGAAGGTGACGAGCACGGATCATCTCGGTGCGATCGGCCGCGGCGAAGGCATGGCGGCGATCGCGGTGGTGCTGCTCGAAAACGACACCCGTGCGAAGTAGCACGGGCCGGTCCCGACATCCTGGGATAGACCAACCTCAACCGAATGAGGAACAGCACAGGTGAGTGAGATCGTCTTCTATAACACCCGAACTCGAGAGAAAGCGAAATTCGAGCCGATCGAGCCGGGTCGCGTTGGAATCTACACCTGTGGTCCAACGGTTTACGGGCCGTCCCACATTGGCAACTTGCGCTCGCAGCTGGTGCCTGACTTGCTCAAGCGTTTCTTGCGCAGCGAAGGCTTCGAAGTCACCCACGTCGTGAACATCACCGACGTAGGGCATCTCGTTTCGGACAGCGACGAGGGCGAAGACAAGATGGAGCTCGCCGCCCAACGCACCGGACAGACCGCGGCCGAGATCGCCGAAAAGTACACGGCGCTTTGGCACGAAGACCGGCGCATGCTCAATTGCCAGCCTCTTGAGGAAAACCCAAAGGCGACTGATCATATTCAAGAGCAGATCGATCTCGCCAAGACTTTGGAAGAAAGAGGCTATCTCTATCAACTCGAAGACGGCGTCTACTTCGATATTTCAAAGTTCCCGCGCTACACGGAACTCGCCAAGCTCGACCTCGAAGGGCAGGGCGCTGTGCAGCGCATCGAAAAAGTGGAAGGCAAACGCCACGCGGCTGACTTCGGGATTTGGAAGTTCGCCGCCGAAGGCGTGAAGCGCCTACAAGAATGGGACTCGCCCTGGGGACGCGGTTTCCCCGGTTGGCATCTCGAATGCTCCGCGATGAGCAGCAAGTACCTCGGCGAACGCATCGACATCCACACCGGCGGCATCGACCTCGCCACCGTGCACCACACCAACGAACTTGCACAGAGTGAATGTGCATTTGGTGTTGAGCCGTGGGTCAATGTTTGGATCCACAACGAGTTCCTCGACTTTGGCGGCGAAAAGATGTCCAAGTCTGTGGGGAACGTGAAAGAACTCAAAGATCTCGTTGAGCGCGGGATCGACCCGCTGGCATTTCGATACTTCGTACTTCAAGCGCACTACCGCCAGCAGCAGACATACAACGAAGAAGCCATGGAGGCAGCCGCGAGGGGGTACCAACGACTCGTCAAAGCGGCGATCGCATTGCGCGACGTAGAAGCTGCCGGGGACCCGGACGTGCAAGCTCCGTATCGCAAACGTTTTCGCGACGCGCTGGCGGATGATCTCAATGCACCTCAGGCGCTGGCGGTCACGTGGGAAGTTGCGCGCAGTGACGCGCTTGCCCCCGCTGATCAACGCGACTTGCTGCTGGCCTTCGACGAAGTGCTTGGTCTCGATCTCGCGAATGCAGTCGTGGCCGAAGAGGTGGGCGAACTCGATCCGCGGATCGACGCTTTGGTTGCGGAGCGCGAGACGGCTCGAAAGAACAAGGACTTCGCAACATCGGACCGCATTCGCGATGCGTTGGCGGCCGAGGGCATTACGATCCTCGATTCGCCCGAAGGCCCTCGCTGGAGCCGCGGGTGAGCGCTCGTCCCGCGCCGGAGGAGGGGCGCTTCGAGCTGGTTTCTGAATACAGTCCGGCGGGCGATCAACCTCGCGCGATCGAAGAATTGGTCGCGGGCTACGAGCGCGGAGACCCCGAACAGACCCTTCTCGGCGTCACTGGCAGCGGCAAGACGTTTACGATCGCGTGCATGGTCGAGGCGATCAATAAGCCAACGATCGTGATGTCACCCAATAAGACCCTTGCTGCGCAGCTCTACGCAGAGTTCAAGGAACTCTTTCCTGACAATGCCGTCGAGTACTTCGTCTCGTACTACGACTACTATCAGCCCGAAGCCTATATCGCGGCGAGCGACACCTACATCGAGAAAGACTCCTCGGTCAACGACGAGATCGACAAGCTGCGTCATGCCGCTACCCATTCGATTCTGACGCGACGGGACACCTTGGTCGTGGCCAGTGTTTCGTGCATCTACGGCCTGGGCGCGCCGGACAACTACGGCGCGATGCACGCGTACCTCGAAACCAATATGCATCTGGTGCGCGACGATCTACTTCGCAACTTGGTGGACTTGCTTTACACCCGCAACGATCACGACTTTCACCGCGGGACATTTCGCGTTCGCGGCGATGTCGTCGAGATCTTCCCGCAGTATGAATCCGAACGTGCGATTCGCGTCGAATTCTTTGGAGACGAAGTCGAGAGCCTTGCTGAGATCGACCCGCTGCGCGGCAAGGTCTTGTCTCGTCCACATCGCGTGATGATCTACCCCGCCAGTCACTACGTCGCGACCCAGGGTCGCATCAAGCGCGCCATCGAAGGGATTCGGACAGAGCTCCAGGAACGGCTCCAACACTTCGAGCGCGAAGGCAAATTGCTGGAAGCGCAACGCCTAGAACAGCGCACGATGTACGACCTTGAGATGCTCGAGGAAATGGGGTTCTGCCACGGAGTCGAGAACTATTCGCGTTGGCTAGACGGACGCGACGCGGGGCAGACGCCGTACACGTTGTACGACTACTTGCCCGACGACACCTTAGTCGTGCTCGACGAGAGCCACATCGGTTTGCCTCAAATTGGCGGGATGTACCGAGGCGACCGCGCACGCAAAGAAACTCTCGTGGAATACGGCTGGCGTTTGCCATCGGCCCTCGACAATCGCCCGCTGCGGTTCGACGAATGGCGCGAACGCGCCAAGAGTTGTGTCTACGTCTCCGCGACTCCCGCCGATTACGAATTGGAGCGCTGCAAGGGAGTCGTGGTCGAACAGATCATTCGACCGACCGGCTTGATGGATCCAAAGATCGAGATCCGACCCGCAAGTGGGCAGGTCGACGATCTCCTCGAAGCGATTCGACTGCGTGTCGAACGCGGGGAACGTGTTCTTGTTACGACGTTGACCAAGCGCATGTCCGAAGAACTCACCGAGTACTACGCCGAGTTGGGAATCCGGATTCGCTACTTGCACAGCGACGTTAAAACGCTTGAGCGGATGGAGATCATCCGAGAATTGCGCGAAGGCGTTTACGACGTGCTGGTCGGGATCAACCTTTTGCGTGAAGGCCTCGACATCCCCGAGGTGTCCCTCGTGGCCGTTCTCGACGCAGACAAGGAAGGCTTTCTGCGTTCGACACGCTCGTTGATTCAGACGATCGGTCGCGCGGCCCGCAATGCGGGTGGCGAGGTGATCCTCTACGCGGACAAGCGCACCAACTCGATCAATCAGACCCTCGAAGAAACGGACCGGCGGCGGGAAGTTCAGGCGGCGTACAACATGAAGCATGGGATTACACCGACGACGATCGCGAAGAAGATCACAAGCCTTCACGAGTCGATCTGGGAATCGGATTACGTGACGGTCCCGCGCTCCGAAGACAACGCCGAACCGAGCGTGCCGGCTCACGAGCTGCCCGGGCTCATCAAGGCCCTGCGCAAAGATATGAAAGCTGCAGCGAATAACCTCGAGTTCGAAGAAGCCGGCGCGTTGCGTGATCGCATCAACGAACTCGAAGAACGCCGCCTCCGGCTCGGTTGACGTCATGAGTGAAGAGGCCCTGAGCCCCATCGAGGAAAGCGCGGCTTCGCTGCCGACGGGGCCGGGTGTCTACCTATTCAAGGCTGCGGATGGCTCTGTGCTCTATGTGGGGAAGGCGCAGAATCTCAAGAGTCGCGTGCGTCAATACCTTTCGGGGGGCGACGGTCGCGTTCAGATTCCTGCGCTCGTTGAACGTGCAGCCGACGTCGACGTTTTGATCACCGAAAACGTCAAAGACGCACTCTTGCTCGAAAACGAATTGATCAAGCAGTACAAGCCCGTGTTCAACGTGCGCTTGCGCGACGACAAGCAGTACCTAGCACTGCGGCTCGACCCCAAAGAAGAGTGGCCGCGCTTGCGTATGGTGCGGAAGTTTCGACGTGACGGTTCTGAGTATTTTGGCCCGTATACGTCGAGTATTGAGCTCAAAGAATCCCTCGGCGATCTGCGTCGCATCTTTCCGCTGCGATCCTGCAGCGACGCGGTGCTGCGCGATTATCGACGGCGAGGCCGACCCTGCATCGAATTCGAAATGAAGCGTTGCGCCGCACCGTGTTGCGACCGGGTCGATACGCAGGGGTATGACGAACTCGTGCAAGGCACCCTGTTGTTCTTGCGAGGGCGGTCGGCTGAGCTCGTGACGTCACTCCGCGACCGGATGGACCGTGCAAGCGCGGCGGAAAATTACGAAGAAGCGGCGCGGGTACGGGACCGGATCGCGGGGGTTGAACGCACAATCGAGCGACAGCGCATCATCGTCGAGCAACCTGTGGATCGCGACGTATTTGGCTTCGCGCAAGAGGGAGACGACTGCGAGGTGCAGGTCCTGCACGTCCGCGAAGGGCGGGTCGTCGGGGCCGAAGGCTTCGAGTTTTCCGAAGTGCAGCTCGACGTCGGCGTGGTCATGAGTTCGTTTCTCGGTCAGTACTACGGGGAAGAGTTCGGACGCCGTGTTCCTGCAGAAGTGCTGTCTCCAGTCGCGATTGTCGACAGCGCCCCGCTTGTGGGCATGCTGTGCGACCGCGCCGAACGCCCTGTACGACTCAAGACCCCGAAGCGCGGCGATCTCACCAAGCTCGTTCAGATGGCGACCGAAAACGCAATGTCCTCTCTAGAAAGGCGTCTTCGTGCGCGAACCAGCGTGGCGAGCACCCTCGAAGAAATTCGAAAACGCTGCAATCTGACAACGCTCCCGCGGCGTATCGAGTGCTACGACGTGTCGCACCTTCAGGGCACGCTCGCCGTTGCGAGCCGCGTCGTGTTTGAAGACGGTGTTGCGGTCAAGGCCGACTACCGGCGCTATCGCATTCATCAAGCCAAAGCAGGAGACGACTACGACTGTCTTCGCGAGGTTCTTCAACGTCGCGTCGTCCGAACGGAGGCCGAGCCGCTCCCAGACCTGTTGATGGTCGACGGTGGGCGAGGGCAACTCGGCGTGCTGACCGCGGTGCTGAGCGACGTCGGTGCTGTGATTGACACCCTCGGGTTATCAAAAGAACGAGACGGAGAGGGGCCCAAAGCGCGCGTGAAGCGCGGAGGGGGGCTCAAGGCCGAGCGCGTGTTTCGGCCCGGGCGAGCGAATCCCATCATGCTGCACCCAGGCTCGCGCGGTCTGTTGCTTCTGCAACGCGTTCGCGATGAATCCCATCGCTTCGCGATCGACTTTCAGCGCAAGCTTCGCCGTAAGGTGAACTTCACTTCGATTCTTGAAGAGTTGCCAGGGATTGGTCCAGTCAAACGCAACGCGTTGCTCAAGGCCCTGGGTTCGCTCAAACGAATCCGCGAAGCGTCTCTCGATGAGCTGCGGAATATATCGGCGCTCTCGGAAAACGATGCGCTTGCGATCGCAGACTTCTTCGCGGCATTGACCGCGGCACCGATGCCGAATGTTGATGAAGAGATCGAAACGGAAGCCGCGTCCGCCCCCGTGAGCGAACAAGTCGACGAACTCGCCACCGAAAAAAATGCCAGCGAAGACGAAGATGACAAAGAGGCTGAGCAAGACGCTGCACCCCAATAGCGGGGTGCACATCCTGCGCTCGAGCACATCGCGCAAGTCACCGGCAAAGTGAAGGTGAAGCTTTGCAATCTGGTGCGACAGGCCACATTCCACCTTCCATAGGAATGTGCAGACATCGTGTGCGAGGCGTACTGGCTGGCGGGGACCCCGTCGCTGCGAGGGAGCCTTGCAACGCTGTTTTCGTGACATCCATGCGGGAAGGCAACACTTCTTTGTCAGCCCTGCCTCACTCCTCGACCGACCATGCGCGCGATCTAATGAACGTCACTCCCGATTCCGTGCTGGACGCCTGAAGGGCACCAAAATAACGGTTTCTTTTCAAGCAATTGGACTTTCTCGCCGATAAATCAGGGCCGGAACTACCGCGAAAAATTCGCGCAGCAATGTGATCGGGGAGCCCCCGCATGGGTTGGACGCAGAAAACCGCTCGCTGGCTGGTCGTCTTCGCTGTACTCGCAGCAACGCTGCCGGTATCGGCCGAGATCTACCGTTGGGTCGATGCTTCGGGAAAGATGCATTTCACTCAAGACCTCGCAAAAGTGCCGATGCGCTATCGCGCAGACTCTAAGGCGCGTGCCGATGCGCCCAAAGCGGATTCTCCCGTTCAGCACTACACCCCGTCGTTGCCGCCCGCGAGCCTAAGCGGGCGAAGGAAGCAGCCCGATGCTGCCGAAAAGATGAAGACCCATCATATCCGCGTCCAACGGGCCGGAGCGAGCATGCGCGTGATGGTGAGGATCAATGGCGAGTTGGACGTGCCCTTCATCATTGATACAGGGGCGACGGACGTTGTGCTTCCGATGTCCGCTGCAAAGCAGCTTGGCCTCGCGGTCGATGGGCCCGACGTGCGAATGACGACAGTCCAGACGGCGAACGGTTTGACCCAAGCTGCGGTGTTGATGCTTGATTCGGTCGTGCTCGGTTCGGCGAGGGTGGAAACAGTTTCCAGTCTGGCGCTCCCGGGCATGGACGAAGGGCTGCTCGGTCTCTCGTTCTTCAACCACTTCACCTACAGCATCGATACCTCCCGTGGCGTCGTGTCCCTGACCGAAAATGATCTCGCGGCAGAAGGCGTGTTGCGGGGCGGACGCAATGAGAGCCGCTGGAAATTGCAATTCCAATCGGCGTATCATCAGATTTCGTCCACCGAATCTCTCGCGAAGTCGGCTCCGTTTGGTCGCGACCGAGTGAAAGCCGAGGCGAGGCACGAGCAAGCGGTCGAACGACTGCGGTTGCTCGAAGACGAAGCAGACGATGCACGCGTGCCGTTTCGCTGGCGCAACTGAACCGATCCCCATTGCAACCGAAATTGAGTCGTATTCAGTTTTAGATCGCGCATGTCGTGTCCGGCTAGACGTCCATAGAGGGTACGCCGCTACCCAAACGCGATCTCTCGCGCCCAGATGGCGCGGCAATCATCTAGCGTTCTCTTCTGAATAACCGTGGGCGAATGCGAACTTACGTCTTTATTGGGTGCATAGATTCCGCTGGCACCGATATTGCTTTATTAGACATTAGAATCGATTGAAACGCGGCCGAAGCAGACCATCGCGCTCGCCGCGAGGAGCCGTGTCAGCATGCGATCAAAGAGACAGGTCGAGGGCTTGATCCTCGCCGGACAAGTCCTAGAAGAGGTAGAACCCGAAGAGCGGGAGGGACATTGTCTCGACCGCGTGTCTGCGGATCTTGAAGCGCGCGGCGTTTCTCCAGAACGTGCGGTTCAATTGGCCTCTCAGCTGAGTCAAGGAAGAAGCTGGAAAAGGCTATCGACCGGGCAGTATGAAGCACTGCTCGACGGTGCGTCCGTCACCGCGGCCCCGGAACCAGGCGTCGCGCCGACGGGCGAAGAAAACGTCGAACAGGTTCGCGAGATCGAGCGCATGATGCAGGCGTTCGCCGGCGAACTGGCGAAGCTCGACGAATCCCTCGAGGTCCTGTCCGCGTACGTTCGACGCATGCGCGAACAACCGGCGGTCAAGCCGCGCAGCGTCGGCAGGCAGACGCTCCACTAAGATAAAGCTACGATCACCCGCAAAGCGGGGTAGGGCCGCCGTCCAAGCCGCTTGCCCGAAGTTTTCCCTAGACCCGGTCCCGGGTCCATTGATTGTCAATCCTCATACCGCTGGCGACGCTCGCGTACGCGTTAGGCATTGTGATCGCCGATCGCGGTGGGATGAGCACGCACGGCGTTTCCCTTTTGGCGCTCGCGAGTCTTGTCGGCGGTCTCTTTGCCGGAAGTCGCCCCAGGCTCCGCAGTGTTTGTGCCCTGTTGGGGGTTGGCTGTGCGGGCGTGCTGGCGATGTTGGCCGTTCGTGGAGATGGCGCGGCGGTGCTGATGGGCGAACCGCGCGACATGATCGTCCAAGCCACCGTCTGCGGCGTGGCCCTTCGCACGAATTCGTTGAGCATCGACCTGTGTGATTGCGTGTCGGCGGACACCAGCGGTTTTCCGGTACCCAGCAAAATTCGATTATTCGAATCACTCGACGGCGCATCGAGACAGGTGCTCGATCGTTTGAAACAAGGCGAGCGCATCCGTGCATGGCTGCGACTCTCGCCAGTACGTCCGCCATCGAATCCGGGCGTAAATAGCCAGTTCGATCGATATGTTCGACTTGGGATTGGGGCCCACGCGAACCTGCGCGATCCCGCAATGTTGATTCGAATCGCGCCCAAAGGCTCAACGCTCGAACGAAGCGAACCCATTGCGCGTCGCGTCGATGTTCTGCGACAGAAAATTGGGACGCGTCTTTCGAAGTGGGGTGCGGGTGGGGGGCTCGTCCGCGCACTGGCCATTGGAGATCGTGCTGGGCTTCCCGATGAAGCGCGTGACGCTTTTGCGATACTCGGGGTCGGACACCTCCTCGCTGTGTCGGGGCTCCACGTCGCGCTCGTTGCAGGGTTGGTCTTTGCCGCCGCGCGCCGGTTGACGCTCCACTGGCACCGGGTCGCGGCCCGGCTGGACCCGCGCGACGTGGCACTCGTTGCGGCATTCCTGTGCGCAGTCGTTTATGCCGCGATGTCGGGCTGGGGAATCCCGGTGCGTCGTGCGGTCCTGTTCCTATTCGTCCTTTCGGCGTCGGTTGCGAGCGGACGCTCAGTCAACGGAGTGCAGCTTTTGTCGTTGGCCGCACTGCCGATCCTGATGCTGGAGCCCAACGCTCTGTTCGAAATGGGCGCACAGCTTTCATTCGTGGCGAGTGCTGCGCTGTTGCTCGGCCGTTCAGAAGGTCCGGTTCGATCGACGGGCGTAAGGTCGCTACTTCGCACCTCGACGACGGCAATCGTGGCAACAGCTCCGATCGTCGCATGGCATGGCGGCGCGGGTGGGGTGTACGGGCTTGTGGCCAATTTAGTCGCGGTGCCTTGGGTCGGAGGCGTTTTGCTTCCGGCGTCACTTGTTGCATCGACGTTGGCGGCATTGCCTGAAAACCCGCCTTCGCAATTCGTGCTCGAATGGACGACGACGGTCGCGGGGCTGACGGTGGACTGGGCAATCGGTACGGCGGCGATGCTGCCGACCTTGCGGGTGTCTGGTCACGCGCCCGAGCTCTATGTGGTCGGGGGGACCGCGGGAATTTCGATCCTGGCGCTCTCCCTGCGTGCGACGCGGTCTCGATTGTTTCTCGCGCTCACACAGTGCCTACTGCTTGCAGCGGCTCCCACACAAAGCATTGATCCTGGCGTTCCGCGCATGGTTGTTTTCGACGTAGGCCAGGGGGACGCCACTTTGATCCAAGGCCACGCCGCAACGCTGTTGGTGGATGGTGGGCGGGCCATCGAAGGTGCGTTCGATATGGGCGAGCGCGTGGTGGTGCCGGGATTGGTGGCGCTCGGTGTTGAAAGACTGGACCTCGTCATTGTGAGCCACGGCGATCTCGATCACCGGGGCGGCCTCGAGAGCGTTCTCGAACACATGGCAGTGGGTGAACTCTGGCTGCCCCACGGCGGACTCGCGCTGCGCGACTTCGACACACTGCTTGAAGTGGCCAAGCGACGCGGGGTTCGTGTGCAAGAACGTGGGCTCGGTGACCCAGCATTTTTGGCGGGCGACCTTCGGGTGCAGCCCCTTTGGCCACCCCGGCGCGGTGGGCCTGTGGGACGCAATGAGAAATCGCTCGTGGTTCGCGTCGACGTCGAGATTTCGTCCGGGGCGTCGACACGAATCCTCCTCACTGGAGATTTGGGCGCGGCAGGCGAGGGTGAATTGCTAAGTCGCGGTCTCGACATTGGTGCCGACGTCGTCAAAGTCGGGCATCACGGAAGCGCCGGTTCGTCGACGCGGAACTTTCTCGCATCGGTCGCTCCGAGCGTCGCGGTTGTATCGGCACCTTGTTACGGCCGGGGTGGGCTCCCCAACCGCGACGCACTCAATCGACTCGAAGATGCCGGGGCGGCAATTTTTTGGACCGGTGAGGTGGGGGCCGTAGTTGTGGGGTTGAACACCCTCTTGAAAACGGTCGATATTCGCGGATGGCACCCGAAAGCGGAGTGTTGGTCGCATTGAGGCGACCGTACTCATCCCCGATTCGAGTCGGGTTTCCCGCGGGGCCGGAGCGATTCAAAACCGTGTTGCTGGCGCCGATCTAAAAAGCGCTGTAATTCTTGGCGGCTTCCAGCACAAGCAAAGTCGTTCAATTCAGGTCCGTCGTTGGTCGGTTTTGTGCGACCGAGTGAATTTGATTCGAAAGTCAGCTGGCCATTGTGTCGCTTAGTTCAGGGTTCGGAACCGAAATTCCGCCAATCAGAGGTTAGATGGGAAAGTCACTCGTAATCGTCGAATCGCCAGCCAAGGCGCGGACGATCAATAAATACCTGGGTAAAGACTACGTCGTAAAGTCGAGCGTAGGTCACGTGCGCGACCTTCCGGTCAGCGGCTCGGGAAAAAATCGCGTCGATCCAGTGGCTCGTGCCAAGGCGGCTGCGATTACTCGCAAGCTTCCACTCGAAAAGCGTGCCGAGCATAAAAAGAAGAAGTCTCATAAGGCGTTGATCGCCCGCATGGGCATCGACCCGGACAAGGGTTGGAAGGCGAACTACGAAATTTTGCCCGGCAAAGAGAAGGTCGTCGCGGAACTGACGAAGCTCGCCGCGACCGCCGACACCATTTATCTCGCAACAGACCTCGACCGCGAAGGGGAGGCAATCGCCTGGCATTTGCGCGAGGTCATCGGCGGTCCGGCAAAGCGTTTCAAACGTGTCGTCTTCAACGAGATCACCAAGAGTTCGATCCAAGAAGCCTTCAAGAGCCCGGGTGAGTTGGACATCAACAGGGTTAACGCTCAGCAGGCGCGTCGTTTCCTCGACCGCGTGGTGGGTTACACGGTTTCGCCGCTTTTGTGGTCGAAGGTAGCCCGTGGTATTTCAGCGGGACGCGTTCAGTCGGTCGCAGTGCGACTGTTGGTCGAGCGCGAGCAAGAGATCCGCGCGTTCATTCCGGAAGAGTATTGGGAAATCTACGCCGATCTTCAGACGCAGGACAAACCGAAGCACGACCTGCGCATGCAGGTCATGAAGCAGGCTGGCGAAACCTTCCGTCCAACGAGCGAACAGGAAACCCAGGCTGCGGTCGACGCACTTTTGGTCAGGCCGTTCGAAGTGAAGAGCCGTGAAGACAAGCCGACCAAGAGCAAGCCGACTGCGCCGTTCATTACGTCTACCCTGCAGCAGGCTGCGAGCACGCGACTGAGCTTCAGCGTGAAGAAGACGATGATGTTGGCCCAGCGCCTATACGAAGCCGGTCACATTACCTACATGCGTACCGATTCGACGAACCTGAGTGCGGAAGCGGTCGGGCATTGTCGCGACTACATCGGTTCGAAGTTTGGTGATCGCTACTTGCCCGAAGCTCCGCTTAGCTACAGCTCGAAAGAAAGCGCACAGGAAGCCCATGAGGCGATCCGTCCTTCGGACGTCTACTTGCATCCCTCGGACGTCACGGGTCTTGAGCGCGATCAAGAGCGTCTGTATGAATTGATCTGGCGCCAGTACGTGGCCTGCCAAATGCTGGCCGCAGAGTATTTGAGCACGAGCCTTATGGTGGAGTCCGGCGACTTTGAACTCCGCATCCGTGGCCGCATCCTGGTGTTTGATGGCTATACGAAAGTGATGCCGCCGACGTCGAAAAAGAAAGAAGACGTGGCGCTGCCCGACGTTGCTGTAGGTGCGATCCTCGACTTGCAGCAGCTCGACCCTTCTCAGCACTTCACCAAGCCACCGGCACGATTTACCGAAGCCAGTTTGGTACGCGAACTCGAAAAGCGCGGGATCGGCCGGCCGTCGACTTACGCGTCTATTATTTCGACGATTCAAGACCGAGGCTATGCCCGGGTTGAAGCCCGCCGATTCTTTGCTGAAAAGATGGGCGACATCGTGACGGAGCGCCTGGTCGAGAACTTCGGCGACCTGATGGACTTTGGTTTTACCGCGCAGATGGAAAAAACCCTCGACGAAGTCGCGGAGGGCAATTCCGACTGGAAAGCAACACTCGACATATTCTATAAGGCGTTCAAGAAGAACGTGGAAATCGCCCAGGGCGAGAAGGGTGGCATGCGCCAGAACGATCCCACGGACATTTCTGTCGCTTGTCCCAAGTGTGGTCGCGGGATGCAGATTCGGACAGCCAGCACGGGAGTCTTCCTAGGTTGCTCGGGGTACGGTTTGCCTCCGAAGGAGCGCTGCAAGTCGACGATTAACCTGGTGCGCGGCGACGACGTGATGAGCGCCGACGAAGCCGAGGATGAAGAGTCCGAGGCGCGACTGTTGCTAGAGCGGCGACGTTGCCCCAAGTGCAAGACCTCGATGAGCAACTACCTGATCGACGAAGACCGCAAACTGCACGTTTGCGGCAACAATCCTGACTGCGTGGGATACGAAATCGAAGAAGGAAAGTTCGTCATCAAGGGGTACGACGGCCCGTCTCTCGAATGCGACAAATGCGGCGACGAGATGCAGCTCAAGAGCGGTCGCTTCGGCAAGTACTTCGGTTGCATGGCGGAAGAGTGCAAAAATACGCGCAAGCTATTGCGCAGTGGAGAGCCGGCGCCGCCCAAGGTCGATCCGATCCCAATGCCCGACTTGGCGTGTGAAAAGTGCGACGACTTCTACTTGCTTCGCGATGGCGCGGCGGGGGTATTTCTCGCCGCCAGCCAGTTCCCAAAGCACCGTGAAACCCGTGCGCCTCTCGTCATCGAGATCCTTCCCGTGAAGGATCAACTCGACGAAAAATACCGCTTTCTCGCCGACGCACCGACCCATGATCCCGACGGCAATGCCGCGGTCGTTCGTTTTTTGCGCAAGACCAAAGAGCAGTACGTGATGACCGAGATCGAAAAGAAGGCAACGGGTTGGCGCGCGGTTTACAACGACGGAAAGTGGGTCGAACAACTCGCAGCCAAGCCGGCCAAGAAGAAGTCGGCTGCCAAGAAAAAGGCCGCAAAAAAGAAATCCGCTGCGAAGAAGAAGGCTGCGGGCAAAAAGAAGGCTGCGAGTAAAAAGAAATCGGCCGCCAAGAAGTAAGCCGGAACAAAAGGGAAAGCCGCGAGCAAGAAATCTTCGTCAGGCTCCTGACCCCGGCTATCTTTGCCGCGAGGTTTTCCCATGACGCAAACGGCATCCGGCGCGCTTCTCATTTCTGCGCTTCGCGCTTTACCCAAGAACGCAATGTCCCGACTTGCTGGCCGGTTTGTTTCGCTGCGCCTGCCGCAGCCCCTGCAGCGCTGGCAAATTTTGTTGGCTGCCTGGTGGTTCGGCATCAACTTGGGCGAAGTGCGCGACCCGCTCGAATCCTTTGCGTGCTTTCAGGACTTCTTCGTTCGAGCGCTTAGGCCCGGGGTGCGCCCCCTGGCCCAGGACCCCAACGCCATCGCTTCGCCATGTGATGGGGCATGGGGAGAAGCGGGCGTTGTCGAAGACGGCCAGCTCGTACAGGTTAAAGGCCAGGGCTATTCGCTGGGCGCACTGCTCGGTAGCGATGCGGACGCAAAGCGATTTGAAGGCGGATCCTTCGCGACCCTCTATTTGTCTCCCGCTGACTATCACCGTTTTCACGCACCGTGCGACGTCAAGATATCGAAGGCGCGCTATCTGGAAGGGACGCTGTGGCCCGTGAATGGGGCGGGGCTCGCGGGGATCGACGGTTTGTTCGCTCAGAACGAGCGGGTCGCCGCGTTCATGGATCTCACCGGCAGAGGGATTTTCGACGGGGTATGTGTCGTCGCAGTCGGTGCAACGATGGTGGGAAAGGTGAAGGTCGAATTCGACTCGCTCACGACCAACGTGAAGGGCGCTCCCAGCGAACTTCGCGAGTATTCGGACTCACCCGACGGAGGCCGCGCGCCGCGTTTCTCCGCGGGGGCAGAATGGGGACGCTTCGAGTTTGGCTCGACGTTGGTGGTACTGATTTCCGGGGATTCGGGCGAACTCGACATTCAGCCGGTGGGCACGAAGGTCAAGATGGGCGCGCGAATCGGGACCCTGCGCGGAGTCGCGGCCTAGGAGCCTGCGCGTCAGAAGGCACGTAGACGCCAGCGGTCGCTACATGTTCAGTGCGAGCTTGGCGACCTCGGACATCATGTCCGGTGTCCACGGCGGATCCCACACCAGGTCGAGATGGACGTCACCGACGCCTTCGACACTGCGAACCTTCGTTTCAACTTCGGGGGGCAGTGTCTCGGCAACTGGACACATCGGCGAAGTCAGCGTCATGACTACGTCGACCGGGTACTTGGCGTTGTCGTCGACGTCTTTGATCTCGACGCGGTAAATCAAGCCCAGCTCGTAAATGTCGACGGGAATCTCCGGGTCGTAAACGGTCTTCAGGGTTTCAACGATTCGCTCGCGAACGGCTTCCGTCGCGGCATCGCCGCCCGTGGTGGGGGGTGCTTCTACGCTGTTGGTCCCTTCACTCATGGTTGGTTTCCTTGATGTGTTGGTGTCGGTTTTGAAGTTGGGGTTCCCCGGTTGAACACCGGGTGTAAGAATTGCGTTACTCAGTCGTTGCCATCGATTCGCCGTCGGCGAGTGCGGCTTCCATCGTGTGCCAGGAAAGCGTTGCGCACTTCACCCGCGCCGGGAATTCCCGCACACCTCCGAAGACGGCCAGCTTGCCGAGATCGTCGGTGTCCGATTCTTCATTCGGATTTCCGGTCAACATTTCGTGAAAACGTTCCTTGGTCGCAAGGATTTCATCCTTCGTCTTGCCCCGCGCGAATTCGGTCATGAGGGATGCGGACGCAGTGGAGATCGCGCAGCCCATGCCGTTAAAGCGAAGGTCGGTCACGCGCTCATCAGCATCGAGCTTGAGTTCGAGCGTGAGCTTGTCTCCGCACAACGGGTTGTGTCCATTCGCACTTCGGTCGTGGTCCTCGAGGCTGCCGAAGTTTCGCGGCGCCTTGTTATGGTCGAGGATTACTGTCTGATACAGGTCGCGCAGATCGTCCATTAGCCGAACAACTCCAATACCGAATGAATGCCTTGTTCCAGGACGTCGATGTCCCGCTTCGTGTTGTAAAACGCAAACGACGCGCGCGCCGTTGCGGGGACGCCGTAGCGTTCCATCACCGGTTGTGCGCAATGATGTCCCGCGCGAATCGCGATCCCGTGTTGGTCGAGGATGCTCCCGATGTCGTGGGGGTGCGCGCCTTCGATCAGAAAGGAAATGACTGCAGCCTTGTCCGGCGCGGTCCCAATAATGCGGACCGCATCGATCGCGCTCAGTTTTTCGGTCGCGTAAAGGAGTAGTTCATGCTCCCAAGCCGCGATGGCGTCCATGCCGACATGGGTCAGGTAGTCGACCGCGACTCCGAGCCCAATCACGCCCGCGATGTCTGGCGTCCCGGCCTCAAAGCGCGCTGGCACTTCGGCGTACGTCGTCTTTGCAAAGCTTACGGTGTGGATCATCGATCCACCGCCTTGGTACGGCGGCATCGCGTCGAGCAAGTCGAGTTTGCCGTACAAGAAACCCACGCCACTGGGGCCAAAGACCTTGTGTCCAGAAACCGCATAGAAGTCGCAGTCGAGTTCTTGGACGTCGATCGCGAGATGAGGCGCGGCCTGCGCACCATCGATTAGCACGGGGGCACCCTGTGCGTGAGCGGCCGCGGTCATTTCCCGAATCGGGTTGATGGTGCCAAGGGCGTTGGACACGTGGCTAAGCGCGACTAGCTTGGTGCGTTCGCTCAGAAGAGCTTCGAAGGCACCTTCCTCAAGGCTGCCGTTTTCTTCGAGGGGCACGACCACGAGCTTGGAGCCTGTCTCTTCGCAGAGCATCTGCCACGGCACGATGTTGGCGTGATGCTCCATTTCGGTGATCAAGATCTCATCGTCACGTTTGAGGTGCTTGCGTCCCCACGTCTGCGCGACGAGGTTGATTGACTCGGTCGCATTGCGGGTGATGATGATCTCGCGCGGGTTGGCCGCGTTGATGAAGCGCGCGAGTTTACCCCGTGCCTTTTCGAATTCGAAGGTGGCGACTTCAGATAGCTGATAGACCCCGCGGTGAATGCTCGCGTATTCGTCGCGGTAAAAACTCGCCATGCGGTCGATGACGGCTTGGGGCTTTTGCGCGCTTGCAGCGCTGTCGAGAAACACCAGGGGCTTGCCGCGCATCGTCTGTTCGAAGATGGGGAAGTCCCGACGAATCGCTTCTACGTTGAATGCGGCCTTGTTTGTCTCTTCGGTCATGACACTCCTCCCGCGTCGAACAGTGCTTCGAGTTGGGTCGTGACGAGCCCTGCGGTCCAGGCGCGGATGTCGGGGTTGGCGATGCTTTGGGTGACTTGCGACGCGAAGCCCATGGTCAAGAGCACGCGGGCCGCAGCAGTGTTGAGCCCGCGAGCGCGCAAAAAGAACAGTGCATCGGCATCGAGCTGGCCAATGCTTGAACCGTGGTTGCACTTCACATCGTCGGCATAGATTTCGAGCTGAGGCTTGGTGTCGACTTCCGCGGTACGCGCAAGCAAAAGGTTTCGGTTTTGTTGCGTAGCGGCGGTTCGCTGGGCGTCGGGGCGGACGAGAACGCGGCCGCGGAAAACACCGCGCGATCGTTCGGCCATGATGCCTTTGTAGTACTCGTCGCTCGTGCAGTCGGGAACCGCGTGGTCGACAAGCGTGTGGTTGTCGACGATCTGGCCACCCGTTGCCAGGTACAAACCGTTCAGTGAGCACTCCGAATGCTCTTCGGCGAGAACGATCTGCAGGTCGTTGCGCAGGATGGCTCCACCCAGGTTGACCGTGTGCATGCCGAAGCGGCTGTTGCGGTGCTGACGCACGCACTGCTTGGCGATGTGATAGGTCGCATCGGACTCACGTTGTACCAGCACCACATCGAGGGACGAATCGGCCTCGGTCACGATCTCGCTGACCGCGCAGGTCAAGGCGGTGTTGTCCGAAAGTGAGATGTGGTCTTGAACGACGAGCCCCTGGCTCCCGGCCTTCGCAACGATCGTGACCCGCGGCAGTGACGCGACCGGCGCTGTATCGCCTCGGGAAACGAAAATGAGATGAACTGGGGCAGCTGCGTTGTCGCCCCGCTGAAATGTGATGACCGCACCGTCCTGGGCGAACGCGGTGTTGAAAGCAGCGAAGCCATCGTCCTTCGAGTTTGCGAGGGTGCCGTAGATCGCCGCTGCCGTGTTGGCCGATGCAGCCTCAGTCTCGCCAACGCGCGCGAGGGTTTCGAACTGGATCTCGGCAGAGTCGACAATGTCCGAAAGTTCAGCGCTGTAGTGGCCGTCGACGAACACGACCCGGCTGCCCCCGAAGCTTTCGAAGGAAAGCGCGTCGAGCTCGACATCGCCGGCACAAGATGCCGGGGTGAATGCTTGCCGCGCAATTGGCGCCACGTTGGTGTAGCGCCACTCTTCGAGGTGGCGGGCGGGAAAGCCGAGCGTTTCGAATTGCGCGAATGCATCGCGGGCAATCGGCGCAAGCCAACTGCCGCCGCGCTCCGCATCGAAGTTCGCGAACTGCGCTTGGTAGTGACCCCTGTTTGAGTCGTCGTTTTGGATGGGCTTGCTCACGGTGCTGCGCTGCTCCCGTCGGCATCGATCCAGGCGTAGCCCTTGTCTTCGAGTTCGAGCGCGAGTTCCTTGCCGCCCGACCGCACGATCTGGCCTTCGGACAGAACGTGGATCACGTCCGGCACGATGTAGTCGAGCAAACGCTGGTAATGCGTAATGACCAGGAAGCTTCGGCGTTCAGAGCGCATCGAATTCACGCCCTGGGCAACCAAACGCAAGGCGTCAATGTCGAGCCCTGAATCCGTTTCGTCCAAGATACAAAGCTTGGGTTCGAGCAAGAGCATCTGTAGCACTTCGTTGCGCTTCTTTTCGCCGCCAGAAAAGCCTTCGTTGATCGAGCGCCCCATCAAGTCCTGGGGCATCTCGACCAAGGCCATCTTTTCTTTTGACAGCTGGATGAAGTCCATCGCGTCGAGTTCGGGCAAGCCGCGGTGCGTGCGAATCGCGTTGACTGACGCCTTAAGGAAGTAGTTGTTTTTGACTCCGGGGATTTCGACCGGGTACTGAAACGCGACGAAGATGCCTTCGCGCGCACGAATTTCGGGTTCCATCTCTTCGAGGTTCTTGCCGTCAAAGAGAATTGTGCCTTGGGTCTTTTCGTAACCCGGGCGGCCCGCGATCACATTTGTGAGCGTGCTCTTGCCCGAGCCGTTCGGGCCCATGATGGCGTGCACTTCACCGGGCCGGATGTTGAGGTTGATCCCCTTGAGGATCGGCGTCTCGCCGGCGTTTACGTGAAGGTCCTTGATTTCAAGCATTTTGGAGTCTCGTTTTGATTCGGGTTCGGGATAGGCAGATGATGGCGAACGCATTGGGGCGCGCTTCTTATCCGACACTGCCTTCGAGGCTAATGCCCAGGAGCGCTTGGGCTTCCACCGCGAACTCCATCGGAAGCTCTTGCAAGACTTCACGACAGAAGCCGTGCACGATCATGCTGATCGCATCTTCTTCAGAAAGGCCGCGCTGTCGGCAAAAGAAGAGTTGTTCGTCGCTGATCTTCGACGTGGTGGCTTCGTGCTCAACCGTCGCGGTGTCGTTCTTCACTTCGAGGTAAGGAAACGTGTGTGCCCCGCACTGGTCACCCAGCAGCAATGAGTCGCACTGCGAATAGTTGCGGGCCCCCTCGGCTTTGGGGCTGACCTTCACCAGGCCGCGATACGACTGGTTGCCGCGTCCGGCTGAGATGCCCTTCGAGATGATCGTGCTCTTCGTGTTCTTGCCTACGTGGATCATCTTGGTGCCGGTGTCGGCCTGCTGCTTGTTGTTCGTCATCGCGACCGAATAGAATTCGCCCACCGATTCGTCGCCGAGCAGCAAGCAACTCGGGTACTTCCACGTGATCGACGACCCTGTCTCAACCTGGGTCCACGAGATTTTCGACTTGCGGCCACGACAGGCACCGCGCTTGGTCACAAAGTTGTAGATGCCGCCTTTGCCGTCTTTGTCGCCCGGGTACCAGTTCTGCACCGTCGAATATTTGATTTCGGCGTTCTCGAGTGCCACGAGTTCAACCACTGCCGCGTGCAGTTGGTTCTCGTCACGTTGCGGAGCCGTGCAGCCTTCAAGATAACTTACGTACGAATCATCGTCGGCGATGATCAAGGTGCGTTCGAACTGACCGGTATTCGCGGCGTTGATTCTAAAGTACGTCGAAAGTTCCATCGGGCAGCGAACGCCCTTCGGGATGTAGGCGAAGGAGCCGTCGGTGAAAACCGCTGAGTTGAGGCAGGCAAAGAAGTTGTCGGAGTAGGGCACTACCGAGCCGAGGTACTTTTTGATCAAGTCCGGATGGTTCGCGACGCCGTCCGCGAAGGAGCCAAAGATGATCCCCTGCTTTTCGAGTTCGGCTTTGTAGGTCGTCGCGACGGAGACGCTGTCGAACACGGCATCGACGGCCACCCTAGGCTTTACGCCTGCGATGCGTTCTTGCTCCAGCAGCGAGATCCCAAGCTTCTCATAGGTCTTGCGCAACTCGGGATCGACTTCGTCGAGGCTGTCGAGTTCGGGCATTTGTTTGGGGGCGGAGTAGTAGACGATGTCCTGGTAGTTGATCTCCGGGTAGTCAACCATCGCCCACTTGGGCTCCGTAAATTCGGCCTGCATTTGGTAGAAGCGTTCGAGCGCCTTCAAGCGAAAGTCGAGCAGCCATTCGGGTTCGTTTTTCTTGGCCGAGATCACGCGCACGACATTCTCGTTCAAACCCGGCGGGAGCTCGTCGGTGTCGATGTCCGTCGAGAAACCGTATTTGTAGTCGCGCTCGGCAAGACTTCGCAGCTCGGCATTGTCGAGGGTGTCGTCGAGGTTGTTGTCGAGGTTGTTGCCCGTGGCGTCACTTGTATCGAGCGGCCCGTTCGCTTCTTCACTCATGGTCGGCTCTCCTCGCTCGTGTGTTCGTAAGTTCAACCTTGGATTCCCCGGCGAGCATGAAGCGATCCAGGGGATTGGGTTCCGCGGCTCCAGGGCGCGCGAGGTCGGCGAGGGTGATGTCGCCGAGGGCGTCCTGCACGACCTTGTTGATCTTCTGCCAAGGCTGACGCACGGAGCAGGAGCTTTCGTGCAGGCACAAACCCGCGGAGGCGGTGCACTCCGTCATCGCGACGGGACCCTCGAGCACCGAGATCATTTCGGTGACGGTGATGCGGTCGGCCTCCGCGCGGAGTCTGTAGCCCCCCTTGGCGCCGCGATGCGATTCGATCATGCCTTCCCGGGCGAGAGTCTTCAGAATCTTGCTTACGATCGGCAAGGGAAGGTCGACTTGTTCGGCAAGTTCCCGGGCAGTTGCCAGGTCTCCGGTTTCGGAGTCCGACGCGGCGGCGTTGTGGCTCGCCATGTGGGCGAGCAGAAGAATTCCGTAGTCGGTAATTTTGCTAAGTCGAAACATCGCTGGGACCGCGCATTCTGTTGAATTGGAAGGGGTTACGTGAATTGGGAGCTGGCAGGTGTATGGAGGCTTGGAAGGTGTACTGAGAGCTCGCACGCGCGACGGTTTGGAACGTGTGATCGGGATATCGCGGCGGGCGCGCCGGGTGACAGCTAGACCCTGCGCGACTCGCGACGTGCTGGGTTCTTCTTGAGGGTTCTTTGTTCGATGCGCCGATGACGTGTTGGCGCGATTTGAGCCTCGGCATCATATCGGACTGTTTTAGTCCTGTAAATTGTCTCAACCGAGAGATTGCAGCTCACTCACAGAAACCTGACCCTGAGAACGCGCTAAAAGCACCGAGGATCGGGGCGCGTAATACCGGCCGGGATGCCCGCAGTGTTCCCCGTGAAACGTAAGTTGCCGGTAGTTCAGGGGAAATCGATGTTTCTCGAAACTTGCAACCCGCCTGAAAGTGTCGGGGCGGTTGTGGGTCGTTTAGCAGGCTCCGAAAGAACTCACTCCTGTCACCATGCGCCCGTCTTGCCGGCTCGCTCATTGTTGTATTTGGAAGCGGCGTTCTCGCGCCTCGACGACCAGCACTGCTGGCTTGCTAGGCAGACCTTTGGTCGCAAACCCCTCGAACCGAAAATCCAGGCGCTTGGCTTGGTCCGGGGCTCTTTCGCAGCCTGCTAAGCACCAGAGTCGTCACTCGGATCGGTGCGCATCGGTGTCACCGGGTGGGTCCCGTCGTCGAGGAACTCGCGGACGGTCCGCAGAAGAGTGGAAGGGCTAAACGGCTTTTCGAGCAGGGCCATGTCTCGGCTCTCTAAGCCGTGGCGCTTGAGGGCGTCGTCGGTAAAGCCGGACATGTAGATGACCTTGGTATCGGGACGGCTCGAGACCACTCGTTTCGCCACTTCGAAGCCGTCCATCTTGGGGAGAATCACGTCGGTCAACAGCAGGTCGATCGGGTCCTCGTGGCGGTTACAGACTCGGAGGGCATCGATCCCTGAACTGGCTTCGAGAACTGTGTAGCCCTTTGATTCGAGACACCGGATGACGAGCCTTCGAACTTGCTCCGAATCTTCGACCAACAGGACCGTCTCGCGTCCACGGAATTGCTTGGAGCCCGAATCGCGCTCCGGCAGCATCGCGACGTTTTCTGCTCTCGGGAGATAAATGCTGAAGCTTGAACCGCGCTCCAAGACGGATTCGACGTCAATATGGCCGCCGCTCTGCTGCACGATCCCAATCACCATACTGAGACCGAGCCCCGTTCCCTTGCCGCTTTCCTTGGTAGTAAAGAACGGCTCGAAGATCATTTGGAGCAGATCCTTCGTCATGCCGCTGCCTGTGTCGGCCACGCGCAGCGTCAGGTATTCGCCGGGAGGGATCTCGCCGAACTCCGTCGACTTGGGTTGGGCGAGTGAGGTGTTTTCCGTTTCGATGGAAATCCGCCCACCGCCGGGCATCGCGTCTCGCGCGTTGACGACCAAGTTGAGCATGACCTGCTGAATTTGGCCCGGGTCGGCTAAAACCGGCCAGGCACCACCGCCGAGGGTGGTGATGAGTTCAATGCCTTCTCCGATCAAGCGCCGCAGCATGCGGTCCATGTCCGCGACGAGGTTGTTCGGGTCGAGCACGCGCGGCTGGAGTACCTGACGGCGGCTGAACGCGAGGAGTTGGTGGGTGAGCCCTGCGGCTCGTTCGGAGGCTTTCAGAATTTCCTCGGCGTCTGCGCGCGCCCGGTGTTGGGGCCCAAGTTCTTCGAGCAGTAGATTGCAGTAGCCGGTGATTGCGGTCAGCAGGTTGTTGAAGTCATGCGCGACGCCGCCTGCCATTCTGCCGACGGCTTCCATCTTTTGAGACTGAAGGAACTTTTGTTCTGTCTGCTCGAGAGCGATGCTGGACTCGACTCGGTCCGTGGTGTCGCGGGAAATCAAAAAAACGACACGCTTTCCCTTTGCACTTCGGTAGGCGTTGAGTGTGGTTTCGAAATTTCGGTAACCCTCGTTGGCGCAGGCGACTCGAAGTGCGATCTGGCTCGTGCCGAGGGTCTCGAGCGTCTGAGCGAAGTTTTCGATCGCCGATTGACGGTCCTGCGGATGAACCAGCATGTGACCGGGGATGCCGATCAAAGCGTCCGTCGCGTAACCGAGCACCGAGTCGAATGTGGTGCTCGCAAACGTGATCCGCGCGCGGTCGTCCATTTCCATAATGAGGTCGAAGGGGTTTTCGGCCAGCATGTGGAAGCGCTCTTTGCTTTCGGTCAGCGCGTTGTTGAGTTCCTCGACTTGTTCCGCGAGGTCGGCGATCTGCGGGCGGCTGTCCGGCTGCTCGGCTTGGGGTTGTGCTGCCAAGACCGATCGAAGTGTGAGCGCGTACCAAGGAATGATCTGATCGAGATGATCGAGGTCCGTGTCGGTCAGGGGCGCACCGTCCCAGATGTCCAACCGTCCAAAGCACTGGCCGGCAGCACTGAGCTGAAGGCTATGTGAGGGAGGCTTGTCGGACTCCCCGAACTCAAGCAGCGCTTGTTCGTCTTGGGCTGAACTTGGATCTGAATCGTCGGTTGGAAAGGAGGCCCCCGCAAAACCGGAATCGATCCAAACCCCCGCAGCGTCGCTCTGGAACTCACTTCGAAGCATTTCGAACAAACGTGATCCGACTTGGTCTGGGTCTCGCAGGTCGGCGAGGGATGCGGCGAAGCTCGGGTCGAGGAACCGGGAGGGCTCGTCGTCATCCGTCGGGCCATCGTCATTGCGATCGAAGCTGACCGGGGAGTTCCCGCGATCGATGTTGTGATCAAAGTCGACCTCAAACTCGTGGCCGAACTCTTCGTTTGATTTCGCTTCAATGCGTCCCGTCATGGGAAGTACGTTTCCAAGTCGGGTTGGAATACGCATGACGAAGCGCGCGCCACCGCGTTGAAGTTCGCACGCGACGTCGGCGGCATCGAGGCTCACCAACAACGGCGCGGCTTCGATCACACCCTTGATCAACTCGAAGAACGCGGGACATTCATGGGCGGCGTCGGGCAGAGCGAATTCAAAAAGGATGACTTCGCCGTCCGCCGCGACCTCGGCCCGCACTTCAAGCCCGGGAAACAATTGGCTTGCGACCTTGGGTACTTCTTTGACGAACAATCGTTTCGGCGAGATGTTGCTCGACTGAGCAGGGGTGACGGACGACAGGAAAATTGCTTCCGCAATCTCGCGCCCAATTTCCGCGGGAGACGGCAGCAGGGGAACGGAGGGAGGGGGGGCTTCGGAAAACTCAGCCAGTCGGTCGCAAAGGGCGGCAAAGGTTTCCCAGTCGATCATGCCGCCAGGCTCTTGGAGCGCTTCGGGCTCGCAAATGCCTTCCGCCCATTCCTCTCCCGCGACCGAATGGTTTTCAAGCCATTCGAGCAGCCACCTCGTCGTCGCCGTCGACAGTTCAGCCATGCACGGTTCGCCTCAGGGGGGCCTGGTGCTGAATCCGATCAATGATTTGTGTACGCGCCTCAATCCTCACGTGAAGTGAATCCTAACCTCGCGACTAGAACGAGGGAAGCGCCGGTGCTGAATGCGAGTGATCGAATTTTAAAGCGCCGCCATGTGGGGTTCGCGGGGTCGGTCAGTCGAGCCGCACAAACCAACGCACTTCACTTTCAATCGAAGTCTAGACGGAACTACGGTTCGCAGGATCCCACCATTGCAAGCTCCGCAGCGGCTGAGCTCGACACCGCGACCGGACTGCTGTCAGGGCCCCCCCCGTGAATCCCTGGATTGTTCGCCCGATCTGCGACCATCAAAATGATGGTTCGACGCAAGTCAGCGAACACAATGTCGAGGTCGACGTCAGGATCAATGAGCTTTCGTACAAGTGCCATCTGCAGAAGACCGAGGATCGTGTGCGCCACCATGTCGACCCGGGGGAGGGGAAGGTCAAAATCACGGTTGATCCCATCCATCATCGCCTGGCCTGTGCGGCCGAATACGCGGAGAATGGAGTGGCGAGTGTCATCGGAATCGTCGCCGCGTTCCAGCAAGATCGACAGCAGGAGCCGTAGTAAATGCGGCTTCTCTTCGACGATGGTTCGCAAGTGTGCGATCAGAAGGTTAAGGCGTTCCGCCGGCTCGCCCACCGACTTGGTGCTCTCGGTAATTTCGGCGATCCAGTCTTGATTGACCCGTTCGATGATGGCGTTGAGCAAGCCTTCCTTGCTCTTGAAGTGCCAGTAGAGCGCGGTTTTGGCGGTGCCTGCGTGTCGACAAATCGCGTCGACGCTGGTCGCGGCATAACCACGTTCGGAAATGAGATCAATCGCACCCTGCAGTAGTCGCTCGCGACTTTCCGCACCTTGGGGTGTAAGTCGCTTTGAAGTTTTTTGTTCGCTCATCTAGGGGCTTTCCTCCGGCATCGCGTAGTGGATCGTGGCTATATTTTTGAACCGATCAGTACGGTGCAGTACTAGCTAGGTTTCGTCAATGGTCACGTTGAGTTAATGAATGATGAGCGAACTGAAATGGCCGCACGGGGTGGGCTAAGGGGGCGGAAGTAAACGCAACGCTAGAGAGCGGAGCCGTTTCGCCGCGGTTGTAATTGGCGGAGAAAACTTCACGCATTGTGGGGCGGGGAAGGGCCCGGGCCTTAGTTATTGGGCCTTCGGATTGAGCGCGTTGGCGCGAGCCAGGAATTCCGATCCGCGATCATTGTCGCCGCCGGCACGGACCACCATGCCGAGTCGAAACAGAGCGACCGCATCGCTGTCGTCGAGCTCGACTGCCTTCTCAAGGTGAACGAGAGCACGCTCGGGGTCGGATTGGGGCTGCTTGTACAGGGCCCAGCCAAGGCCAGATTGGTACGCGCATTCGTCGGGCCACAATTTCACCGCGGATTGGACGTACTCGAGAGCGCCGCGAAAGTCGCCCATGCGAATGAGGATCTCGCCTTTGCGGAAGAAGGTCTCCGCTCGGGCGAGCGCCGCAGTGTCGATGTCCGGGCCACTCCCGTCGCCGCGCGCGTCGTAGTCTGCGCGTTTCGCGGGGTCGCGGAGAACATCGTTGGCTTCGGCGATGCGCGCAAAAACCGTCGCCGCCTCGTTTTTAATGTCCGTGAGGCCGAGGTGTGTGAGCGCGTCCGGATGAAAGCGCTTGGCCGCCGCAAAATAGGCTTTGCGGATCTCGCGGTCAGTCGCGTCGATTCCAACACCGATCAACTCGTAAAGGCTTTGGGCTTCCAGCCCGTCGAACAGTGTGAGGACCTGCTCTCGCATTTGACCTGCCGCGACGTTGGAAGGGGACTTGGAGCCGGCGCCTTTTTGTATGTTCGAGTCTGTTGCGGCACTCGTCGTACCTTGCGCCGCTGCCTGCGCGACAACTTCGATCTCGATGGGGTCAAAGGCGCTGTCGCCAGATGCCCCTTGGTCTCCCGCCGCGGTTTGCTCGAAGCGGACCCACTTGCCGGCTTGCAGGATCCAGAGCGAGGCCAGCACCGGAAGTGAATGAAAGCCGTCGCCAATCGCCGCGCCGAGCGTGCGTGACCCATCAATGCGGTTGAACACTTCTGTGATGTCGTCGCTTTCTGCTAGACGTCGTTGTGCTTCATCGAAGTACTTGGTGCGTACCGGGAAGAGCTCGATGGCTTCGGTGAGATCGGTAAGGAGTCGATCGGGTGTCCAATGACTGATAAGCCCTTCGCGAATTAACGCGAGCGGGTCGCTGCGCATCGACGCGACGACGGTGTCCTGTTCGTCGGGACCTGTCAGTCGGTAGCCCCCATCGGACCAGGCAAACGCTTCGAGCACGCGTCGGCGGACTTGTTCCTTGAGCGCGAGGAACAACGATTTCGGCTTCAAAAGTTCGAGGGCGAGCAGGGCCACGCCTTCTTTGCACTTCTTCTTTTTCATGTACGAAGACACGCGCTCGTGATCGTCCTTCGTGATGGTGCCCTGGTCTAACAGCTGCATGCCGAGGGTTTCGTTTGCGAGATTCGAATCGCTCAAGACGGGAGCGCCGCATTCGAACACGATGCGTTTTTTCGTGTTGCCTCGTTCGATCTCGAGCGCACCGCTGAAGCGCACGCGATACAAGTCAACCAAGAGCCGGGGCAGGGCGACGTCCGCAAAGAGGCCCTCTTCGCCCGGCTGGGTGCGGTATGACACTTTGGTGGATTCGCTCTTGCTTGAGTGGCTTGTCATGCGCGTCGCTTCGGTGTCGGGCTACAGGATATGACGTTGCGCTTCGGCGATCTGGAACGCGGTTGCGATGGCCTCGGGTAAATTCTTGCGGAGCAGTAAGTGCTTGACTTCAAGGTCGGCCACGATGGGCTCCGCGAGTGGCGACACGTTGGTCAGGATCACTTCTGCACCCCAAGCCTCGACGGTTTCAAGAATTTTTTCGAGGCTCACCGCGGTAAAGTCTTCGTCGAGGCCTTCGCCTTGCAGGTCGATAACGATGCTGCGGACGTCGCAGGTGTCGGGGGTGTGCCCGAGCATCTTAACGGTATTCATACTCTCTTCGATGTTCATAAAGGGCAACACCATGACGGGACCCCAGACGTGCACCATGCTCGGATCAAAGTCTACCGGTTGGGCGGTGGGGCTTGCGGTGGCTTTGAGAGGTTGCGCGAACCTGCGACTGATTTCGCGGAATGCATCGTAAGAAAGTTCGGGGACCAGGCGCAGCTCTGCTTCCGACCGTCTCGCGGCGACTGTCGCGACTTCGTGCGCTGTAAATGAACAAGCGGTGTCACCGCACGCGGTGCACGTCTCTTCAATGACGAGCACGTCTGTATCGAGAGTCCCGGAAAGCCAGCCCGACGTATACCCTGCGCTCATCGCGCAGCTTGGCGTCGTGTCGGGGCCGAGTTTTAAGAGGCGGGCAGAGGCCTCGTACTTGTCGGGCCACGTTCCTTGCATTTGAAAGGTGCCCGAGGCCGCAGCGCTTCCGCCCCGGCGGAACTGAAGGGCGACTAGCGTTGATCTCGCGACCGACTGACTGGGCTCGGTGTTTTCCATGGCGGTCATGCGGTACGCGTCGCGAAAACCGAACAACAGTCCGATCTGAAACAAGGCCCTCTGGGCGCCGATCGATTCGAGCTCGTCTTCGAGTTCGACCAGCAGCGATGCGAGGAAGCGTCCGTTCATGAACATCTTTGGTTCACTCAGCAGAAGCGTTTCGGGGCCGAAACCGAGTGCAGAGAGGATGGCCATTTCCGTCGGTAGTTCTGAAGTCGCCGTCACTTGCTAGCCCTCAAGGAAGTCGTGAATGTTAAATTTTTGGTCTCGTGCGATAAATGCGTCGCCTTCGTCTTCGAGCAGACTCAAGAAGGCCTCGACGCATGTGGGGTCGAACTGGGTGCCCGAGTATTTGTGCAGCTCGCGCACAACAACTTCGAGTGGAAGAGCCTTGCGGTACGGGCGATCGCTCGTCATCGCTTCGACGGTGTCCGCCACCACGATGATACGAGACGGCTGCGGAATCTGATCTCCCGCAAGTCGCATCGGATACCCGGAAGAGCTGCCGTCGAACCATTCGTGGTGATGACGCACGCACGGAATGATGTGCTTCAAGAACTGCACCGGCTCGAGGATCTTGGCCCCGATCTCCGGATGCTTCTGCATCTCGAGATACTCTTCTTTGCTCAGACGCGAAGGCTTGGTGATGATGGCGTCGGGAATACCGATCTTGCCGACATCGTGAAGCAGGCCAGAAAAGTAGACGCGTTCGACCAGTTCTTTGCGCAGGTTCATCCGGCGAGCCATGCGCGACGCATAAACCGCCACACGCTCGGAATGGCCTCGGGTGTAGTGGTCCTTGGCATCGATCGCCTCGGCGAGCGCCCGGATCGTTTGAATGTACGCGGTGCTGAGTTCCTGGTTCTTCAGCGCCAGTTGCTTCGTGCGCTGGCGAACCTTGCCCTCGAGATTTCGATTCATGTCTTGGAGCTTGAAGTTCTGTTCGCGCGCGACGGTGTTGAGGCGCTTGATCTCGGTTTTGAGGTCATGGTGATCGAAGGCTTGGCGCAGCGTGGCGCGCAGCTCGTCGTCGTTCCAAGGTTTCGTGATCAGGCGGTAGATCTCGCCTTTGTTGATCGCCTCAACAGCGATATTCATTTCGGTGTAACCCGTGAGCATGATGCGGACCATATCCGCGTGTTGATCACGCACGGCTGACAGGAAGTCGACGCCACTCATGCTCGGCATGCGCTGGTCCGTGACCACGACTTGGGTTGGCGTCTCGCGAAGGATGTCGAGCGCTTCATTGGGGTCCGTCGCAGTAAGGACCCGCATGGGCTCATTGCGCAGAAGGCGTTGTATCGCCTTTAGAATGTTGGGTTCGTCGTCTAGGAACAGGACAGCGTGTTCGGTCACGTTTATATCTCCGGTCAGTTGAGAGAAGCCGCTTGCGAGCACAACGAGGCATCAAGACCTGTGCTCGTATCGGCGCGACGCGTGAATGCCCTTTGCCTTCTATGTGTAAGCCTAGTAAAAATGCAGATTTACTAAGTTCTGACTGAAGGGTTGGGCGCGAGTCATCGGTTTGGAGGACAGCGCGCGGCGTGCATGTGTCGTGCGCACATTCTGCACACGGAGGACAAGCGACCGTGCCTCAACACCATAGCGGGCGAGCCCAGCGTCTCGCGGGTTACAGTGGAGTTTCAGGCAGGTTGGTCCGGCGAGACAGGCAGGGCCGGCTCGTGTGCTACTTGGCGTCGTCCGCGAGGCCGAGACGCTGACGCATGTCGCTTCCTGCCTGCACGGCGCCGCACCATTCGCGGTTATCGAGGAACCACTGCACGGTGGCGGCCAACCCGGTTTCCAGGTTGTGGAGGGGCTCCCAGCCGAGTTCATTGCGGATTTTGGTCGCGTCGATCGCATAGCGGCGGTCGTGACCCGGACGGTCGGCCACGAAGGTCTTCAGGTCGCGGTATGACCCGATGCCACGTTCGATCAGGACAGCATTCTTTGAGGCTGGCGCACGGGCGTCGAGCTCGTCACAGATCGTGTCGACGATTTGCAAGTTGGTGCGCTCGTTGTTTCCTCCAATGTTGTATTTCTCGCCCGGCCGGCCGCTCTCGAGCACCTGGTGGATGCCTCGACAGTGATCTTCAACATAGAGCCAGTCGCGAATGTTCCCGCCGTCGCCGTAGATCGGGAGTGGCTTGCCGTCTAGTGCGTTGAGGATCATCAACGGGATCAGTTTTTCCGGAAAATGGAACGGCCCATAGTTGTTCGAGCAGTTCGTGATCAGACACGGAAGATCGAAGGTTTCAAAGTACGAGCGCACCAGGTGGTCGGCGCCTGCTTTGGATGCGGAATAGGGCGAGTTGGGTGCGTACGGCGTGTCCTCGAGGAAGGCACCGGTGTCGCCCAGACTTCCGTAGACCTCGTCGGTAGAAACGTGGAGGAAGCGAAAGCTTTCCCGCGCGGCATGGGATCGCTCGCCCACATGTCGTTTCGACACGTCGAGCAAATTGAATGTGCCGACGAGGTTCGTCTCGACAAACGTTCCGGGGGAGTCAATGGAGCGGTCCACATGGCTTTCGGCTGCAAAGTTCAACACTGCGGTCGGTGAATAGGCACGAAAGATCTGATCAATCGCGCCGCGATCACAGATGTCCACCATTTCGAAATGAAACCGCGGGTGGGTGCGGACCTCTTCGAGGCTCTCGAGATTGCCTGCGTAGGTGAGCTTGTCGAGGACAACGACCTGGGCGTCGGTTTCCGCCAGGGCGAGGCGGACGTAGTTCGAACCGATGAAGCCGGCGCCGCCGGTGACGATCAACGTATCTGTCATGCTTGTATCCGTTTGCGATCGGCCGTGGCTCGATTCAACATCTTGCCGTGCGACATGCGCCGAGCCCCCTGCAACGGGCTGCTGTCCTGAGTTCTGCCCGTAGACCTTCCCCTAGACCTTCCCTTAGACATAGTTCCCGCCTTCAGCGGTGCGGACTCGGCGTTGTGCATGCTTGAAGCGTTCGACTTCGTTTTTGAGGTCCTGGGTATTGACCTGAGTGGTTGCTTCGCCTCGTGCGGCTTCGCTCGCCTTGTGGCGGAGTACGGCGTGAAGAATTCGTACCCAGTCGCCGGGCGAGCAATCGCGGGTATTGCCGAGCACCGCGGTCCAGTCAATTTCGCTGAACAGCCGATGCCCAGCTCTTTTTTCGGCCGCGTCGGCGTGGATCTGAACCGCGGCGATCATGTCTTCGGGAAATTGCGGGTTGACCTCGACCAATCGCTCGAAGCGGTTGGCCGCCACGAAAGCCGGGCGCAGGGTATCGGGAGTCGAGGTGGCTCCGATCACCAGATGTTGCTTGTTCGCGATAGTGCGATCGACGATCTCGAGCAAAAAATCCATGATTGGGCCGACCGGGAGATCCGGTCGCTGGGTGCCGATCGCCTGGGCGCGAGAAAATTCGAGTTCATCGAAATACACGGTTAGGGGCGGCATTTCTTCCAAAATTCCAGACCACTGCGAGACCAAATCGCCGACTTTTCCCCCGGCGTGGACCACGTCGAGCACCAGCCTGGGGATCTCGACCTCGAGAAAACTCGTTTCAGTATGGGTGGCAAGGGCACGTGCGAGAAGACTCTTCCCAACGCCGTCCGCACCGATGAGCAGGACGCCTGATGGCGGGAAGGTTCCCCAGTCGGAGTAGAAGCTCGGGTTGGTGGCCGCGCAGGCGTAGGTGAGAATTTCCTCTTTGGCGCCCGCGAGCCCGCCGATCGAATCAAAAGTGAACTCCGGATTGGCGGTGAGCTTGGCGCCTTGCGCCATGGGATCCACGCTGCGCAAGAAGCTTGTCCAGAGGTTTTGCGCGCGTTCGGTTCGCTTGAAGGCTTCGTCCACAACGGCCAGCTTACAATGAACATGGCGCTGAAGCCCGAAAAGCAGGTGGCGTTCGCGGCCGCGTGCGCAATACTCCGGCCGCCAAGTCATGGGTCCCCATCGTCTAGTGGTTAGGACACCGGCCTTTCAAGCCGGCGACACGGGTTCAAATCCCGTTGGGGATACCATTCACTCTTGTACTTTCAGGTAGTTAGAGACGCGGTTTCGGCGTGCACACAAACTGCACACAAACGCGACACACTACTGAGTCGAACTCTTCTTGTTTCCAATGAGTTCAACGAGCGCGCTGGGCTTGAGCCGCGCGTACTTGTGAGTGGACTGAATGTCGCTGTGGCCGAGCGCAGCTTGAATCAGTCGCTCGGACTGTCCCTTCGCGAGTCAGCCTGTAGCGCGCGTATGCTGGGTTCCCTCGTAGAATCCAACATCGGAGCGCCTAGCTCCGATCGTTCGCAGGACTCATCAAGCCATGCAACGAGCTCGGTTGGAGCGGGCAGGGTGCGCCACGTCTTGGTCTTCGTTGGGCCTTAACCCAAGGAGGCCAGGGCAAGAAAAATTTCCCGTCGGTTCCCCGAGTGAGTCTGACGACTTACAGGTTGCTCTCGGGAGGTGAAGAAGACTCGAGATCCGACGCGATTCCGATTCGACTGAGAACGAGTTGGACGAGTTCTGCAGCGGCGAGTTGATGACCGGCCGCAGAGAAGTGGTAATCGTAGAACTGCCAGAGCTTCCGTTTTGGATTGTTTGCTTTCGCTTCGCTGAAGCGCTGGTAGGTCGAAGCAAATGGAATCGAGTTCGACTCCATGTAATTCACAAGAAATGCTTGGTACTTTTCGCCACGAGATTCTGCACATCCAAACCTTTCTAACTGTTCCTTTTGGCCCGGAAATCGCTTCTCATAATAGGGTTCGTTCGGAAAATAGTACTGATAGTCGATCCCCATAACGGCGAAGTCGGCGTCGACCTCAGCTGACATATCGCTCAACATCTTCAACGTGCGACCTGTGATCGTGCGAAAGAACTCCTTCGAGCGATCGTCCGTGATGCACACGAACTGTTCCCACTGCCGACGTCCTTTGCCGGGGTTGGCGCTCGGAAATACGAACTCGAGCGCAGCGGGCCAGCGTCCTTCCAGCAGCGCGTAGAAGGACCGAACCACGAAGGAAGTCTTGGTCAACGCCAACCAACCTTGGGTTTCAGGATGGAGGGGCACGCCCGCTTCGTCTCGGACGAAGCCATATCGTTCATCCCAAGCCATGCCGTCTTCGGTGTCGTTGGGGGCCAGCACGATGATCACGAGATCGGGCTCGATCGTGAGTCGCATCTTCCTGAGCATCAGGAGGTACTGGTCAGGATTGCCGTTCATGATTGCGCCGTTGATGATGCGCCATTCTCCTTGGGTTGCTTGTTGGAGCATTTCATCCGCCAAATGCGAGAAACGGACGTTCGCATCGACCTGAATCGCTTCGGTGTACGAGTCTCCGAAAATCAAGACACGTTTTTCGTCGGCGCCCTTCGGGCCTATATCTTCCGACATTCGCAAGCCCAGATTGTTGGTTCGCGATGTTCCGACGACAACAGGCTCATCGGGAATGGAGGAACTTCTGCCATTCAAGTTGTCATCGGTTTCATAGCTTAGGACTTCGTAGTCGATGTTCGGCCGAAGTGAGCGAACGAACTCAGGGTCGGGTTGGAAGGCAAGATCATGCTTCCAGACGCGGAGTCCAATCTCGGCAATCCCAAATACCATCGAAAGTGACACACCTACCGCGATCGATGCGAAAATGGTGGCCTTGCCCATAGTCGGCCCTCAGGTTAGTCGGTTCCCGCTTGAATTCTCATGGTATCCACATTCCGAATATTAGCTCTCCGATCCGCGTCATCCGCCAAATCGTCTCCGAGGGCGTCGTGGATATCTGCGGTGCCGCTGGGCCGAAGAGGCCCGACATCTCGGTTCGAGGATAGGAACTTCAAGCTGCGTTTTGGAGAACCCGCTGGGTAAGTTGGGCGCGTGAGTGGCGAGCGGCTGCGTGTCCGGGCCCGACAAAACGCGGTCATGACAGGGAGGATCGCCGGTCGCGGGCGACTGAATTTGTCTAATTCTGGCAGGTTTGCCTCTGCCTCTGCCGGCGAGCGGTCAATGAGCGGAACTGTGCCCGGAGGAAACGCACGGGGATTCCTACAGGTCGAGCGGCTGTTTGCACGATCCTCTCTAACTCTGAGGCCAGAGTGCCATCGCCGCGCCCGATCAACGACTTGCTGGGTGCCGACGCAAAACGGGCAAAAAATCGAAGGCTCGATCTTCCGCCCGTGTGCAGTGGTTCGGACCCCTACGGGTGCCTGCAGCGGGTCAGGGCGAGGGCTGATGCCGTCCTTCAGTGGTACTCCCTCGCATCCAGCCAGAACTGACTGAAAGGCTGCTTGAGATCCCGTGCGATCCAGATCGTCTTGATGCGACCCGGCAGACACGGGCTGCAATCCCAGGTTCGTGTCCGCTCGATGTTTTCCCAGTAGGGCGCATAGTCCTCGCGCTTCCCTCCGAGAAGCAGCATCACTTCTCCCTGGGTATCGCGAGGTCCCCAGAGCCAATAACTATTGTGGCCACCGATCACCGGCGGCAGTCCGTGCTCGCGTCCGTAACGGTCGACCGCGGCCCCGACCGTGTAGTTCCCCGCGAAGATCGCTGCGCGCGAGCGTTCGTCGTCCGAGAGGGTCTGCCAGACCTCTGCAGTGGTCGCGGCCATCGTGGCCCAGCCGTGCATCTCGGCGAAGTGCGGCAGGATCGCGCCTTCCTGACGATCCTCCATCTGCGGGATTTCGATGCCAAGGAACGCCTGGAGATCGCTCGTCTTGTGTACCGGAAGCAGCGGAACCGCGAGTGGGGCGGCAACAAGCGAAACCGCCGTAAAGAGGGCGATGTAGGCGGGAGGCAGCCAACGCCAGCGAGCGCGACCCAGGCGCTCGAGACCGATCGATCCCGCCGCGATCAGCGGCAGTTGGGCAAGTGCAAGAAAGTTCGGCCGACTCGTACCATTCGCAATCAGGATGGCTGCAGTTGTCAGGAACACGGCAGCGTAGACGCGTTCGGGGCCCGATCGTTGCTTTCCGCGCAGCAGCAGGAACAAACCCGCGATCCAGACCGGCGCGAGCAACGGATTCATCACCAGGATCTGCTGTCCAAGGAGTTGCACGGGGCCAACCGGCAGCATCTTCTCGGTCGTTGCGACGCGCATGAACTCGGCGGTCGGCCAATCGTGCGCGAATTGCCACAACAGATGCGGCACCAACATGGCGAACGCAAGCGCGCCCGCGAGCCAGGGCCACGGCGACATGAGCAGGCGGCGATGGGGGGTCGCAAGCAAGCCCAAGAAGAAGCCGGCGCCGAGCCACAGGACGCTGAACTTGTTGAGCAGACCCAAACCGAGCAGGAATCCGAGCCACAGCCAGCGTCCGCGAGACGCAGTGCGCAACAGACGCCCGATCAGGACGAACGCAGCCCCCCAAACGAAGATGTCGATCGCGTTCATCGAGTAGTAACCGTGGACGACCAGATTTACCGGTACCAAGGCAGCGGCCAGCGCAGTCAGGCTCTGCGCGGTTCGGCCACCACCGAGGTCGCGGGCCAGAAGCCCGGCGCACAAGACCGCCCCTGCCCCGAACAGGGCAGTCAGTGCGCGTAGCGCGAAGAGCGAGTCGCCAAACGCCGCACGCCAGACTTCGAGAAGCCAGATCGACATCGGGGGGTGGTCGACGTACCCAAGGTCCAAATGATCGGCGCACGCCAGGTAGTACAGCTCGTCTCCGAACAAGCCATACCCTTGTGCGCTGGATCCCAAGTGCAGGGCTAGCTTGAACGCAACGATGCCCCAGACAGTTCGCGACAGCCGACCCATGTCCCCAAAGGCGTCTCGAAGGCGCATAGGATAAACAAGCCCCCATTTCGGAAATCGTGCTGATAAGGGATGATATGTCAAATCAGCGGGCGGGGAGACGGAAGGCCCGGTGGCGGGCCGCGGAACACCCGCTGGAGTTGTCATAACATTTGTACTCGGACATGAACCCAAAACCGCCCGTATATTTCTTATCCGCTTTCGGGGTGTATCCTTTTCATCCGCCGTCCTCTTTGAGCCGAAGGAGCCCTGATGTCTGAAGCAAACAAGCGCACGCTTTTGACTCTCAATAAGGTTGTCTGGAACACGGGTGACGTGTCGCGGATCGGAGATTTCATCCACGAGGACTTCATTGCGGACTATCGACCTCAGGGCTCGCTACATCAGGGGCTCGAAGACGCCAGGAAGATGGTGCGGGGAGCGCACGAGACATTCCAGGATTTCCATGAAGAAATGCATGATGTCCTCGCCGAGGGCGACCGGGTGGTCGCACACTTCACCATCAGCGGCCGACAAGTGGGAGACTGGGGCGCTGTATCGCCGACAGGCAAACTACTCCGCTACGAGGAGATGGCCATCTTTCACTTCAAGGACGGAAAGATCGTCTACCAACGGGGACTGGTGGACAATCTAAGGGCACTCTACCAGCGCGGCAGCGACGCCCCGGAAACAAATCCACCATCGCCTCGGACAAATCCTGAGATCACGAGGCTGCAACAGAGCCTGTAGCCGATCGCTCGCCGCGCTGCTCCCTCTGGGACTTGTCAGAACATCTATCCTCGGACGTGACCCCAAAGGCAATGGGCATAGCTCCAACGCTCGAGTCCGGGCTGCTCGGCCCGTCCGTCATCGCCGCGCGCATTGCCGCGCTAAAAGATCATCCCGTTGATGCTGCTCGAGCCGCCTCGCAGCTTTCCGCGAGCGTGGACGATCCGGCGTCCGCCATCTGGGGTTCCGGTTCGCTGCGATAAATCCAGTCGCAGAAGCGACTGCCGAGCGGGAGCGAAAACGCTGCGGGCATAGGGATCAAGACATCCCACCACGCGTCGGGACGTCCTGCCTCGAGGACCAGAACCCTGCGCGCGGGGTCCGCGCTGATCCGGTTGGCGAGCACGTTGAGAATTTTCGCCCGCGCGTTTTGCTCCATCTATTTAGTGGCCCCCACGGCGCCGTATCGAGATCGGCCGATTTCTATATTTACACCGTCTGGACGGTGTAGTAAAAGTGCAATATGTCGTCTGCCGGCCGCCCGTTCGCGTCGCGCTGCGGGAGGCTGAATTCCAAGAACTTTCCAACCCGCGAACTCGCACCAAAGGTTGATCGAGTTGACTGACTTCCCCAAAACTGCAGACGTCGTGATCGTGGGAGTCGGAGGCATCGTCGGTGCCTCGCTCGCTCACTTCCTGCGAGAACTCGGCGTGCGCAATATCGTGGGTCTCGAGAAGGCCGGCGCCATCCCCTCGGACATCTCCTCGACGTCGCACGCGTCGGATTTCATCTTCAATACGGCCCACGACAAACTCAGCAACTGGACCACGGCCTATAGCCGCGAGTTCTACGAGGCGGGCGGCCACTTCCTGAAGCGCGGAGGGCTGGAGGTCTGTCGGAAAGGCGACGACGCTCGCTGGGAAGAACTCAAGCGCAAGGTCGGCTCCGGCAAGGCATTTGGAACGCGCGTGCGCTTGATCTCGGCACGCGAGGCCAAAGAGAAGTTTCCGCTGCTCGACGAGGAATCGATCCGAGGGGCGATGTGGGATCCGGATGCCGGCCTGGTGGTTCCGCGTTCCCTCGACGTCGTCCACGAGATGGTGGAGCGCGCGACCGCCGAGGGGGTGCTTCGCACGTTCACGAATACCGAGGCCACGGGCTTCGAAATCGAAGACGGTCGCGTTCGCGGGGTGCACACGAAGCACGGAACGATCGAGGCGCCACTGATCGTCGTGACATGCGGAATCTGGGGCCCGCTCGTTGCGGGCATGGCGGGGGTTCCGGTTCCTCTTTGGCCCGTCGAACACCCGCTGCTGTTTTTTGGTCCGCTCGAAAGCATCCAGGGCAGCGAGGATCATCTCGTCTATCCCCTGCTGCGAGACCAGGGCAATTCGGCCTATGTGCGCGACACCGGTCGCAACGAGGGCGGGATGCTCGAGTGGGGATATTACGAGGAACGCGAACCCCGACTGGTCGACGTCGGCGAGATCGGCGATCCCGACAAAACCAAGACGTCACCGTCCATGCGCTTTCTCAGCCTCGATCAAGTCGCCGATGCGCTCAGCAAAGCCACCGAGACGATTCCGATCCTCGCGGATCTCGGCTGGGACGAGCGGCTTTCCTTCAACGGCCTGCTGTCCGTCACTGCGGACGGTGGGTCTTTGATCGGAGAGAGTCCCGAAGTGCGCGGGCTGTGGCTGTGTGAAGCCGTTTGGATCAAGGACGGCCCGGGTGCCGCGCGGCTCTGCGCGGAGTGGATCGTGCGAGGCACTCCGGCGATGGATCCCCACGCCGCTGACATCGCGCGCTTCTATCCAGCCCAGAAGGCGCGCGAGTACGTGCGCGGGCGCTGTTTCGAAAATGCGCAGACGATCTACAACCCGCCCGTGCATCCACGCGAGCCGTATCTTTCGGGACGCGATCTTTTCCACAGCCCCTTCTTCGCGCGGGAGCGCGAACTCGGCGGCTACTTCGACAACGAGATCGGGGGTTGGGAGCGCGCGTACGCGTACGAATCCAATCGCGAAACACTCGCGGACTATCTGCATCAGGTACCCGTTCGCGAGAACGAGTGGGACCGCCGCCACGTTCCCTACGAAATCGCCAACGCCGAACATCTCGCGATGAGCGATCACGTCGGCATGATCAACCTCTCGCACTTCGCCATCTTTGACATCGAGGGGCCCGACGCGGAGCGTTTACTCGAGTCGCTTTCCGTCGCACGCGTGGGCGGCACGACGAAGCCTGGACAGGTCGTCTATACCAACTTCCTCGATCCCCTGGGCGGCGTTCGCGCCGACCTGACGATCTGCCGGCTGGGCGAACAACGCTTCCGAGTGATCACCGGCGGTGCGGACGGGAACCGCGACTTCGTTTGGATTCGCAACTACCGCGATGACCACGGCTTCGATGCGCAGATCCAGATCCGCACCCATGATCTCGCGACGCTCGGCTTCTGGGGACCCAAGGCGCGCGAGGTGCTAGGCAAGTTCATCGACCCGAACGAACTCGCGGATACGGCCTTTCCTTTTGCCACGGCGCGCAAGCTCAAGCTCGCGATCGGGGGCGCTGCGCAAATTCCAATCTGGGCGGTGCGCATCTCGTATGTTGGAGAACTCGGCTGGGAGCTCTATCTCGACAATGACGAGAAGGTCGGCTTGCCGATCTTCGATGCGTTTCTCGATGCGGGGGTCGCGCCGGTGGGAATCGAAACCTATGCCACCAGTCGTCGCCTCGAGAAATCGTTCCGGTTGCAGGGGGCCGATCTCGAAACCGAATACAACGCCTACGAGTCCGCAGTCGGCCGCCCCAAAATCAAGACGGCGCAGTTCATTGGCAAAGACGCCTACCTGCGCCAGCGTAGTGAAGAACCCGCCGCCATCCTGTGTACGATGACCCTGGACACGTTGGACGTGGCAGGTGGTACACCGCGCTACCCGGTCGGAACGTGGCCGATCCTCGATCCCTTGAACAAGCAGGTCCTGATCGACGAGCGCGGCCGACATTCCTACGCAACGAGCACCTCGTACTGCCCTTCGCTCGGCCAGCACGTCGTGATGGGCTACCTGCCGCGACACCGCGCGCAGTTGGGAAGCAAGCTCGTACTCGAGTACTTCGACGAAGCCGGCGATGGCCACTATCCGATGACGATCCGCGTCGTCGGAAGGGGCTCACTCTACGACCCTGAAAATCGACGAGTCCGCGGTTAGGCGCGGGAGCAGAAGGAGATGACATGAGCCAGCCATCCCACGATGATCACCCCAATTTCCCGAGCGTGGATCAGAGTGATCGCCTGGTGCCCTACAACCTGCGCCAGAGCGGCTCGACACCGGTTGAGATGTTGATCTCGACGCGCGTGCGAAAATCGCCTTTCTGGCATCTGTCGATCGAAGCCGGCGCCTGGCGCGCCACGGTTTACAACCGCATGTACCACCCGCGTGCCTATCGCAAGCCCGAAGCGGGCGGTGCGATGGCGGAGTACGACGCGTTGGTCAACCGCGTCACGATGTGGAACGTGGCCGTCGAACGGCAGATCCGGATCAAGGGGCCGGGCGCGGAAGACTTCGTCAACTTCATCGTCACCCGCGATGCGTCGAAGATCAAACCGTTGGCGGGCAAATACTGTCTCGTGTGTAACGAAAAAGGGGGCATTCTCAACGACCCGGTCGTCTTGCGCCCCGGCCGTGACGAGTTCTGGTTTTCGCTCTCCGACACCGACTTGATGCTCTGGCTCCAAGCCGTGAACCTCGGTCGCAAATGGGATGTCGACATCGACGAGATCGACGTGTGCCCGGTCCAGATCCAGGGACCGCTTTCCGAGGATCTGGTGGTCGACCTGGTTGGCGAAGCCGTACGTCAAATACCCTACTACGGGCTCATGCATGGAACCGTCGCGGGCGTGCGTGTGCTGGTCAGTCAGTCGGGCTTCACCGGCGAAAAAGGCTACGAGATCTACGTGATCGATGCATCGATCCATGCCGAGACGGTCTGGTACGCGGTCTGCGACGCGGGCAAGAAACACGGCCTCGAAATCATCGCCCCGGCGCACCATCGACGCATCGCCGCCGGAATACTGTCCTGGGGCCAGGACATGGACTTCGAGACATCGCCCTTCCAGGTCAACCTCGGCTATCAGATCCCACGCAAGAAGGCGGCCGACTACATTGGGAAGCAGGAACTCGAGCGGCAGCGTGCCGAGATCGACGCGGGCAGGTTCCCATTCAAATTGAAGCTCGTCGGGATTCGGCTTGGCGGCAAGCCGATCACCGATTATGCGAGCGACTTCTGGCTGATTCGGATATCGAAGGGTCCCGAAGTCGGCTACGTCACATCGCCTTGGTGGTCTCCCGAACTCGAAAGCAACATCGCGCTTGCCCATGTGCCCTTCGAACTCAGCGAGATCGGTACGCGGCTGCTAGTCGAACTGCCCGACGAGTATTTGGAGAGTTCCGGTGGGCCGGTGGAGGCGGAAGTATGCGCGGTTCCCTTCCGTCCTTCGGTCAACCCGAGCGCCCGCGAGAGGGCGACGTCGCACGGCCGCGATTACGCGGACTGAACAGACCCAGGTTACGGGTCGAGGCTCGAATCCCCGATAAGATCCGCTCAGTCCAGGCGGTCGAGCAACGCAGTAGGGGATGGCGGCTCCCATGTATGCTGTGCACGATTAAAGGTTCTACTATGACTGAATTCCGTTGGTTGTCGCACGCGCTGGTGATACTCGCGCTTCTCGCTTTTCCGGCAGAACGGGCGGCTTCCTACGATGTCGAGGCCGACAGCGCGGCAAACACGGTCTTTGTGTTGCTGTGGAACCACGCGAGTGCGTCGTATGCTTCCATC
>DUBZ01000018.1 GCA_012960035.1 Myxococcales bacterium
TTCTGCGGGGGCTTCGAGCCAGGGCGCTGGAGCAGAGCTGGGCGCGCGTGCCGGGTTTAGAGGCGGCGCCCGGGCTGGCAGGGCCATGCAGGTGAGGACGCGTCTTGCGACAGCGAGATCGGTGATTGCTGCCAGCACCCGCATCGAATTTCCGCACTGACACCGAAGTGCGTCGACGCCGAACACTCGCTTCAGCAAATCCGCCCACGGCAGTCTCCGAGCCCGCGAGAACAGTACGCGATGCGGCCGCAACGGCGGGGTCGGTACGGAGCCTTGACTCGATGGCGCAGCTCGCGGGGCACGGGAGCCGCGATCGCAATGGGCGATGGACACTTCGTGCGTTGTCGCGATTTTTTGCTGTAGTCCGGCGTGGGGGCTCGCTTCGATTTCAACTTCTTCAACTTCGTGCGTTCGACGCGTCGGCGTACCGCGGGTTGGGCACGCGGTTCTCCGATTGCCGTCTTCATCCTCCGAAACTGTGCTCACCACACGCCTGGCGCCCGGCACCACCCGGTCCCGGCCACTCGCGCAGGGCGCCAAGATGCCGTGGTACCTCACTTGGTGTGCCCGAGGTGGTGGGATCAGTGGAGCCAGTCGTTCGAGCAACTCGTGGCGCTCCATCAGGATGTGGGTCGTGCCATCGCGCCACCGGGTCTTGAGCCGATAGCTGAGGCGTCCATCCGGTAAAGCTTCGAGTCGTTCGAGCGCCAAGGGTTGCCGCAACACGTAACGGGCGAGTCGCTCCAAGCGCTTGCGGTCTCGGGCGGGAACCGAGACCTCCGCATGCAAGCTCATGCCTCCGTGACGCACGCAGCGGGCTGGAGTTTGGTTACTTGTGTCGGTACCCACTTCCGCTGGCGACAGCTGCTCGACCCGATCACCGAGCCGCCGCCACGGCTGGCCCGCTTGCGGTCCGGTGGCGATCCGGGAACGAACCGACGCTGCCATCAATGTGGCGAGAAGTGGATCATCGCGGGCCAGCGAGTCGTCGCCGCTTTGCAGTCCGCGTTTTTCCAGCAGCCGCACGATGCGCCGCGCCGTGCCCGTCATCACTCGAGCCACGTCTTCCGTCTCTGGGGGCGGCAACGGGAGAAATGCGCCGGGGGTATGCGCGGGGCCGGGGTAGATGCCGTCGAGCAGCAGGGTGTGAAAATGAGGCGCGAGATTCAGCGCTGAGCCAAAGCGCTGGATGGCGGTTACTGCGCCGCAACTGCCGCTTCGGACTCCATGGTGGAGACGGGCGCGGCGGCGCTGGTCGGCAAACAATGCGCGAAGAAAAGCACGCAGCACTTCGCTTGTCAGCCGCGCATCCCACGCACAGCGGTAGCGCAGGGGATATGGCAGGGTGAGGACCCACTGGCGCACCGGGACCTCGGGGATCACGCGGTCCACGAGATGAGCGGCGGTGCCCGCCATGCGTCTTCCGCCGCAGGAAGGACAGACGGCCCTCCCTTTGCACGAAAAAGCGAGCAGGCGATCACGACCGCAGGCGTCGCAGTGCAAGCGAAGAAAGCCGTGTGCGAGCACGCCGCATGCGAGGTACGCGCGTAGTTCGCGCTCGACGAAGCGAGCCACGGGTGCGGCGCGCTCGCGTGAACCCGCGATGAAGCCCTCGAGATATTCTCGAACGACTTCGTGTAGCAGCGTTTGCTCGGGCCGGTGCCGTTGGTAGTCGATGGTGGTGGGCCTGCGCGGGATCGAGTGCAGGCTGAGCCTCAGCAAGATCGGTGCCGCAGGGCGGGTCGATGTATCCCCTAATAGGCAAGTCAAACTACGGCACGTAGACTGGCAGTCGCGGCAATGCGAAACGGCCGTTCACGTTCCGCGCGATGCGCGGCAGCAAACGAACTCGCGTGAAAATCGCTGTCACCAGCGATCTCTGCGTTCATCGGCGACCCAACCGAGGGGACGCATAGGGCCGTCGCGGCCGTCCCCGGAGCCGCTCCTTGCCGCCCTATTCCGCACTGTGCCGGTCGTCAGTTCTATCTCACCGTTTCAACCCGTCGGAGCCGGTAAACAGGGTACGCTCGAAATTGTGTGAGTGGGGCTAACTTTGGGGGCAACTGCGTGAGCTTCGACACAACAAGCGATTGCGAATCAATCCGTTAGGACGCCGAGTCGTTCGCGTGTCCCCACCACATCGACTTCCAGTGCAGTGTACCGATGAACGAAGCGACCATCCCGCTGCAGGCGCCCGTAGAAGTTCGACATCACGTCTATACTTGGGCGTCGAGCGGAAACGCAACTTGAATACCCTATCCACGGCGTTGCTCTCTGACCCCTCTTCGCGGCAGGGGGCAGACTCGCAGCTCAGGGCAGCCCCAGCGCGGCCCGGATGTCGGCGACCTGGAACACCTGGATGCGGTAGTTGCCCTGGTCGGCGATGGCCACCAGGCCTTGGCTCTCCGAGACCGCCACGCCGTCTGCAGAGAGGAACTCTCCAGGAGCATTTCCGATGACGCCGAATGCGCCGAGGAAGGCGTAGTTCTCGTCGTCGTCGAAGAGGCCGGCGCTGCTGAGGTCGCTGATCACGAAGCGGCCATTGTCCTCGTCGGACATCAGCAGCCACTCGTTGGTGAGATCGGCCGCGATCCCCTCCACGTCATCGGCGAATCGACCGTCCTGAGAGATCACACCCACCTGACGTTCGCCCACGTGCTCACCCAGGTAGGTTCCACTGGACAGTTCGAACACTTCCACTCGCGATTCATTCTCGCTGGACGCGAAGAGACGGTTTCGACCCTCATCGAGCGCCAGCGTTTCGGTCTTGGCCAAGATGGACTGACCCCCGGCGTCGGCTTGGAAGGTCCGCACGAAGGTGCCGTCGTTGGTGAAATGGTGGATCAGGTCGGTGGCTTGGTCGGCCACGTAGAGGTCGCCGGCCGAGTCGATTGCCAAACCCGTGGGGTCTTCCAGGAGGGGGCTAGTGATCTGGCGCAGACAACTCAGGTCGTTGCTGTCGTAGACGTTGATCTTCTGACCGCCACGGTCCACCACGAACATCTGGTGGGCACCACCGTCGCGGATGGCCTCGGCCCCGAACTTGCCACTGCCGGGGACGGCGAACTGGCAGGGGCCGTTGCCCTCACCGCCCACCGTGGCGACGAAGGTGCCGTCCGCTTCGAAGATCTGCACGCGGTAGTTGAAGACGTCGCCAGCCCACAGACGGCCGTTGGAGTCGAACCCGAGTTCGTTGGGCTCGTTGAACTCGTTGCCCGGCGCGCTGCCCTGCGTGCCGCCAGCGATCCACACAGGTTCGACGACGGGCGCTTCGGGGAAGTCGTACTGCGTGAAGATACGCGAACGGACACGCCGGCGATGGCGCATCTGGTGAACGGAGACGCGGTAGTTGTTGTTGTCCGCCCAGATGAAGCGCTTGCGCCGCACGTCGATGGTGAACTCGTCGGCGTTTTCCTGTTGATGCGGGTCGAAACCACGCTCGCCGAAGGCCGCCAGGAAGCTCCCGTCCGGGGCGAAGGCCAGTATCCGGTCGCCGGATTCGTCACGACCGTAGACATTGCCGCGCCAGTCCAAGGCAATGCCCTCGACCTGTTCCAGGAACTGATCGTGACCGGGCCCTTGGCTGCCGAAGGACTGCACCACCACACCCTCCGGTGAGATCGCGAGCATGCGCCCCACATCCTTGTCGCTCACATAGATGTTGCCCTGGTGGTCGATGTCGACGGCTTTGAAATCGTCGGTCTCGATGCCGCCGTACTCGTCCACTTTCAACACGCCAGCGTTCGCGAAGTTGGTGTCATGTGCGCTGCCATCGGGCGAAAGGACCTCGATGATGCCCTTCTTCTCGGCCACGATGATGCGGCCCCATCGGTCGATTGCGAGGTCGTTGGGGGTCTTCTGAAAGTCGGTGAATGCCAGTTGACTCCAGCGCGCGTCTTCGTCGTCCTCGTCTTCGTCGTCGTCGTCCTGAGCACGGCGCAACAGGATGCGTAGTTCAGGGTCGCGGTTCTTGTCGCGGTCGAGAATGTAGAGGGTGTCGCGTCCGTTTTTGCCTCGTCCGTTGCGATTGATGGCAATGCCCCGGATCTCACCCAGCGGACCCAGGCCAGCGGCTTCCACGTCGCCGCTGCCGACGATCTCGTGAACCTGGCCGTTGCGGGTGCGGTATTTCCAGACTTTGATCTGGCGCTGTACGTCGTCCACGACGTAGACATTGCCCCTATGGTCGACTTCGACGGTGTCGGCCCCCCCCAATTGGTCTGGACCTTCTCCAAATCCCCCTAGCTGGAGGGACGGTTGTATCGTGTAACCCACCTGGGATTTTTTGGAGCCACTGAAGGGAACGAACCCGTCTTGCAGACCATCGGCGTCGTGGGCTTGGGCCATCGAAATTACACTGCAGACAGCCAATGCTGTCAGCCAGAATGCGTGAAATTGCATGGTGTCCTCCATGTAGGTTTGTCGATGCCAGAGGCATGGAAATTGTTTCGGTGGATAGGGCATTCAAGTTGCGTTTCCGCTCGACGCCCAAGTATTGACGTTACGTCGAACTCCTGCAGGTGCCCGGCAGCAGGTCTTCTCAGATCTGGGCCGCGGCGTTGGCGACCGCCTCCAGCTTCGAAGCACTCGGATCCGAAAAGTTGTTGCTCGCAATTCCATCGGGATGTGCGTCCGCTCGAGCAAGCCCCGACGAAACCGTCCGGCATCCGGGCGCCGAAGCGCGGCTGTGTATCGGTGCCCCCTTGGCGCCGTAACCGTATTGAGTGTCGCCGTTTCGAACAGTTCGTCATGTGAGAACCCCGTTCGGATGACGAAGGGGATAATAGGGAACCCTCGCTCCCGCCCCCCTCTTTATGTCGTGGCCCTACAGAGAAAGTTCCGCGAATGCGACTCACCAACACAAGAACGGTTCACGCTTGTTTTCGTATAGGCGCATAGGATAAACAAGACGCCGTTTCGCTCAATGTCCTGATCCCGGACACGCCGCCGCTCCCACCGCTCACCCGGCGGCTTCGACCTCGCGTCGCGCAGAGGATCAGGCTGCATTTTGTCAGGCCGCTTGATAAGTCCCGCCTGAGAAAAGCCAACGCTCGGAAAGCGGGGCGGAATCAAGCACTTCGGGATCGGGATGAACCGGGCGTTGCATGATATTAGGCTCGAGACGGTTGAGTGGGTTGGCAAGCCGGCAGGGCTTGGAAGCACTGCTTCCGAACAAACCCTCGACCCTCAACGCAATCGATTCGCCGCGCCCCTTCCCGCAGATCGTCGGACGCGGCAGAGTCAACAGTATGGGCACCGTTACCCGAGCCCGTCCCCAAACCAATAAAGAGAGGTTCCATGCAGACCGCACTTAAGATCCTCGGTGGATTCGTCGGCCTCGTCGTCGTCTTCGTCGCGTTGTTTCTCGTCTACGCCCGCTTCCACGATGGTCCGATCGCGATCGTCGCCGGCGGCCCCTTCACGTCGGGCGAGCTCTACGCGGGACCGGAGCCAGATTGGTCACCGATGCGAACCCGCCAAGAGGTCGAGTTCCAGCTCCTCGACCCGTCCCGTTCGCGCATCACATGGATCGCCGAGCACGCGGGGAAGCCGTACATCGTGTCGGGCTATATGAACACCGCGTTCGGCAAGCTCTGGAAGCACTGGCCCCACGAGATCGCGAAGGACGATCGGATCCTCTTGCGCGTGGACGATGTGATCTATGAGCGAAGGCTCGTGCGCATCATGGAAGGAGCCATGGTGGCGCCGGTCATCGCGCAGCTGGCCGAGAAGTACCTGGATGGAGCGTCCTTCGGGGATCCCGACGAAGCCGTGCGAAACGGCGACCTGTGGCTCTACGAGGTTGCACCGCGCTCCTAGCGGGACAGGCTGAGACACACCGACATCATGCACATCCGAACTGCGGAACCCAGGCGCTAGATTGCCAACGCGATCAACTCAAGAGCCGAGCTTCGATAAGTTTCGCCTTTGAGTTTTTCTATTCGCGCAGGGTAGATCTTCGGACTCATGCTTGACGCTGTAGGGGATGAACAAGGCATGCGTATTCGCGGCAGGCGCTGTTGCCGTATGGATTGTTGCTGGGTTGATGTTGATCTCGCGGGACGATTTGGAATCGCCCGACCGTACCGTCGAGTTCAAAAATAGCCGGGAGCCCGGCCCCTAGGTCTCAGCCTTCACTGAGGCGGGGCGGTTTTGGCCGCGGCGGTATAGTCCCACCGTGGAATCTGATTTCTCATCCCTTTCGCTCTCGCCCGAACTGCTCGCTGTGGTCGGCGAGCTTGGCTATGTCCACCCGACGCCGATACAGCGTGAGAGCGTTCCGGTGCTTCTCGCGGGCAAGGATCTAGTCGGGCAATCAAAGACGGGGAGCGGTAAGACGGCCGCGTTCGCGTTGCCGATTTTGCAGCGCTTGGATCTGTCGAATCGCTCAGTTCAAGCGTTGGTGTTGTGTCCGACACGCGAGCTTTCGACCCAGGTTGCGCGCGAGATTCGCGGGTTAGGGCGCCGGCACGCCGGGCTTGGCGTCGTCGAGCTTGTGGGGGGCCAGTCGGCGCGGGCGCAGAAAGACGCATTGGGGCGGGGTGTTCATGTCGCTGTGGGCACACCCGGCCGAGTTCTCGATCTTCTGCAGAAGCGAGCCCTCGCTCCCGGCGTGATCGCAACGGTCGTGCTCGACGAAGCGGATCGCATGCTCGACATGGGTTTTGGCACGGAAGTCGAGGCGATCCTTCGCACCCTTCCTCAAACCCGGCAGACCGCTCTGTTCTCCGCGACTTTCCCGGACACGATTGCCGAGATGAGTCAGAAGTACCAGCGCGACGCCGTGCGCGTGACGATTGACGAAGCTGCGGGTTCCGCGCTCAAGATTCGGGAACTGAAGCTTGCCTCGAGTCCAAATGAGAAGTTCCACGCCTTGTGTTGGCTGCTGAACGAGAACCCTCACGAGTCTGCACTCATCTTCTGCAACTTCAAGGCAACCGTCGTCGATCTGGTGCGTCGCTTCGCAAAGGCGGGCGTCAGTGCGGATCGCCTGGATGGCGACCTCGAACAGTTTCACCGTGACCAAGTGCTGGCTCGTTTCCGAAACCAAAGTCTTCGTCTGCTCTTCGCGACAGACGTTGCGGGTCCGCACGTCATTTCAAGAGCCGAGTCATCCCTGGAGTTGCCGATACGCTCGCTGGATGTCCTGAGACTTCTCGAGTGCCAGGTTCTGCAGCTCCTCGCCCAGATGAGCCACTTTGTCGGGGTGGTACTCTTTCATTCGCGTCCGGTAGGCGGCCTTGATCGCATCACTAGACGCAGACCGCGTAACTCCGAGGACCTCGTACGCGTCGAACGCCTTGGCGTCCTTCGGCTGGCCGGCGTCATCCTGCCCGAAGCCCGTGCTCGCTGAGCGACCGGCCGCCTCGTGCCCGGACCGCGCTGCGATGAACTGCTTGAGGTGGTTCCGGTAGAACCACGCAAGCAACGCAATCATCGCAATG
>DUBZ01000019.1 GCA_012960035.1 Myxococcales bacterium
CGCGTCGCGGCACGAATTTATGATCGTGGAAGGCGCGGGTGGCTTGTTGGTTCCGACCGCAGATTCGGGTGACATGGGAAGCCTCGCCGAAGACTTGCAGCTTCCCATCATCGTCGTCGCCCGCATGGCACTCGGCACCATCAACCACTCGCTGCTGACATTGAGAGAAATTGAACGCAGGGGCCTGGCTCTCGCAGGTGTGATTCTGAGCGAGTCGAATGGCGAACTTTCAACATCAGACCGCGCAAACCTGGGTCACCTCCGCGCAGAGCTTGGCGCGTTACTGCTCGGCGAGATCACGGCGCGGTCTGTTGCCACGAACACAGCGCACGAATGTATCGACCTCGACCGCCTCTTGGCGCTCGTATGAACTTCGGACCCAAGGCGGTGGGAACCGGCTTCGCGTCCCCACCCGCACGCGGGGTGTGGCGACTCGCGATCGGGACGCGATTCAGATTCGGCTGGAGGCCCGGTTGCCAGCCAACCACGTTTCGCGAACTTGGCCTGCATCATCGAGGACCACAAAGTCCGCTCTTGCCCCGACCTGAAACGTCCCGCGTTCGTTTTCGATCCCAAGCAACTTGGCGGGCCGGAGCGATGCCGACGCGATCGCTTCGAGTCTCGTCATCGCCCCGAAGTCCTGCGCGTTGCGAACCGCGCGGGCCAGGCTCAGCGAACTCCCCGCCAACTCGCCGTTTGCGAGGCGGATCGCGGTCCCGTCGTTGTAGACCACGCCGGATCCGGGTTCACCGGCCTCGGGCGGGTCGACGCGATCGGTAATAAGTAGAAGCTTGTCCCGCTTCGCACGACTTGCCGTTCGCACGACGGCCGGGTCTACGTGCACTCCGTCGCAGATCAAATCGCAGCTCACGCGGTCGTCTGCGAGCGCCCACCCCGCGACGCCCGGTTCGCGATGATGCATTGAACCCATCGCGTTAAAGAGATGGGTGACGTGCGTCATTCCCCTCTTGACGCATGCGTCAATTTCAGGCTGCCTCGCGTCACTATGACCCAATGACGCAACGATTCCCGCTTTCACAAGCCGGTCAATGAGTTTGGGAACACCCTCGCATTCTGGGGCCAGGGTGACGAGTTTCAGAGAATCTTTCGCGATTTCGAGGATCTCGTTGTCCTGAGTGTCGTGATATGGCCGTATGGCTTGGCTTGGTTGCGCGCCTGCCATCGCGGGGTTTATCCACGGGCCTTCGAGGTGAACGCCGAGTAGCTCCGCTCCCCGATGACGCGACTGTGTCATTTCGGTTTGACACTGCGTTACAAAGCTGTGGATTCTTGGCGCGCTGAAGGCCACCGTCGTGGCGAGATAGCTCGTGGTTCCCTCCCGCAAGAGGGCCTCCGACGTCCGGCCGAGGGCGGCGCCAAAGTCGTCTTCGCGGGCAAAGATGAGTTCGCCGTGGAAGTGGACGTCAATGAAACCGGGAGCCAGCGCACAACCCGCCAGGTCGACGGGTTCGCTTCCGGCGGGGGCCACCGTGAGGTCGTCGAATACCTCGGCGATGCTGCCGTCGCGCACAAGAACGCAGGCCTTTCGTTCCGCGGCAGCTTCGGGGTCGAGGAGTGTGAGATTGTGGAAAAATTTGTCGGCCACGCTGGGAGACTAACAGGTCTCTCGCTCGACAGGAGGGACCCCGCAGCGGGCATGAGCTCGGGGCTAAAGACACCCGGAACTCCATCCGATCTGTCTTGCATGCGACACGAAGCCACGGCGCTCACAGATGAACTCCGGATTCTTGAGACGAAGCTAAAAACGCTGCGGCGCGACTATGAACAGTACTTCCTGGGTTCCCGCCCCCGCGAGCCACAGACCCTCCGCGCGGAGCTGCAAAAAGCCATGTTTCGCTTGGGTAACGGTCTCATCAGGAACACCGGCGAGCGCTTCATGTACAACACCATCAATTCGCAGTTCCTCACCTATAAGCGCCACTGGGACGAGACCCTGCGGAAGATGGAAGCCGGGACCTACAAGCGACAGGTTTTCAAAGCGAATATCCGGGACCGCGCACGAGGTCATGTACCGGGCGAGACGAGCACGACGGACCCGAAGAGTGCACCCGACGACACCAGCCAGTCCGACATCTCCGACATCTATGACAGCTACATGGAAGCCGCAAAATTGTGTGGGCAGAACGTTTCGGGGTTAACGCCTGAAAAACTTCACGGCGCAATCGAGAAGCAGGCGAGCGCGATCAAGAAGAAGCTCGGCGTAAACGACGTGAGCTTCCGGGTCGAAGTCGTCGAAGGCAAAGTGAAGCTAAAGGCGCGTGCCGTCAAAGCGTCCTGAGAAGGGCGAGCGAACCACCCCCTCCAACGAACTACTTCGCCGCAACCTCGAGGCGCACTTCGCACTGACGAATCGCTTCGCCAAGGCCGGCACGCTTCGCAGTGTTTTCTTCGGTGTCGGCGAGGCCATCGAGTTCGGCCTGGGCTTCACTCATCTCCGCTTCAACAGCCGTCTTGTCGACGGCTGCTGCGAGCACGCACGAGTCGGCGAGAACGACGACGCGTTCTGCCGCGACTTCCGCAAAGCCATTTGAAATTGCGGCCCACTCGCTGCCAGCTGCGGTCTTAATTTCGACCGCGCCGTGCTGCAAGGGTGCAAGGGTGCGTTCATGTTCGGCGAGCACACCGAAGTCGCCCTCGCTTCCGGGCAACACCACTTGCTCGACTTCGCCCGAATACGCCTGGCCTTCGGGGGTCACGATCACGAGATCGATCGCCAAACTTAAAGTTCCTTCGCCTTAGCGAGTACGCCTTCGATTGTTCCGCACATGAAGAAGGCCTGCTCGGGTACGTCGTCGTGCTTGCCGTCGAGGATTTCGCGGAAGCCCTTGATGGTGTCTTCGACCGGAACGTATTCGCCGGTGACGCCGGTGAACTGCTCTGCAACGCTGAAGGGCTGGGAAAAGAATCGCTGCACTTTGCGTGCGCGGTTCACAACCAAGCGATCTTCTTCGGACAGTTCGTCCATGCCCAAGATTGCGATGATGTCCTGCAGGTCCTTGTACTTCTGGAGCGTGGACTGCACGTCACGAGCAACCTGGTAGTGGGTGTCGCCGATCACCTGCGGATCAAGAATCCGGCTCGTCGAGTCGAGCGGATCGACTGCGGGGTAGATGCCGAGTTCTGAAATGGCGCGGTTCAGCACCGTGGTCGCATCCAAGTGAGTAAATGCGGTCGCGGGCGCGGGGTCCGTCAAGTCATCGGCGGGAACGTAAATGGCCTGCACCGAAGTTATCGAGCCCTTCTTCGTGGAGGTAATGCGTTCCTGCAGTTCACCCATGTCGGTCGACAGTGTCGGCTGATAACCAACGGCCGATGGGATGCGGCCGAGAAGTGCGGACACTTCCGAACCTGCTTGGGTGAAGCGAAAAATATTGTCGATGAAGAGGAGAACGTCCTTGCCCTCTTCGTCGCGGAAGTATTCGGCCGCGGTAAGGGCCGAAAGGCCGACCCGTGCACGGGCTCCCGGAGGCTCGTTCATCTGGCCGAAGATCAAGGCCGCCTTGTCGAGCACCGTGGTGCCGTCGGCGAGCTTTGCGTCTTCCATTTCGTGCCAGAGATCGTTGCCCTCGCGGGTTCGCTCACCCACGCCGCCGAAGACCGAGTAACCACCATGGTTCTTCGCGATGTTGTTGATGAGCTCCAAGATGACGACCGTCTTGCCGACGCCTGCACCCCCGAAGAGACCAACCTTGCCGCCCTTCGGATACGGGGCGATGAGGTCAACGACCTTGATGCCGGTTTCCAAGATCTCAACCGCAGTCGACTGTTCGACGAATTCTGGTGCTGGGCGGTGGATGGGGAAGTTCATCTTTTCGCCGATCGGGCCGCGTTCATCTACCGGCTCGCCAATGACGTTCATGATGCGACCCAGCGTTTCGGGGCCAACCGGGATGGTGATCGGGGCGCCCGTGTTGGTCACGTCCTGACCGCGGCGAAGACCGTCCGTGGTGTCCATCGCAACGGCGCGCACCGTGTTCTCACCAAGGTGAAGCGCAACTTCGACAACCAGGTTGTTCTCGCGCTCATCGATCGTTGAGTTGGTGGTCCGCAACGCGGTATTGATCTCGGGGAGCTCGCCGGGTGGGAACTCTACGTCCACAACCGGGCCCATCACCTGTACGATTTTGCCGTTCGCCATAACTACTACTCCCTAACTCTTCAGAATCTCTTCAGTCTGTCTGCACTGACGCAGTCGAGGCGCGTTCTTCATGAACTGCGCGCTCTTCTATTTGTTCGTTATTCGAGCGCCTGGGCACCAGTGACGATTTCAACGAGCTCGCTCGTGATCGCCGCCTGCCGTGCGCGGTTGTACTGCAAGGTGAGTTTTTCGATCAACTCTTGGGTGTTCTGCGTTGCACTTTCCATCGCGGTCATTCGCGCAGCGTGCTCGCCCGCTTGGCTTTCGAGCAAGGCGCGAAAGACTTCGACTTCAACTGCCTTCGGGACCAGAACTGCGAGCAACTTTTCGGGACTCGGTTCGATCTCGTACGGGTTGGCGTCTGTGTCCTCGGCTGCTTCAGGTGCGGGGACCGGGAGCATCTGAACACTGCGCGGCGTCTGGGTCATCGTCGTGATGAATTCGCTGTAGATCAAGATGACTTCGTCGACTTCGCCCGTCTCAAACCGGTGCGCCGCACCCTGTGCAACTTCGGCTGCCTGGGCGTACGTGATTGCATTTCCGGTCGGAGAGGCTTCGAGGATGTCGTTTGCGCGTCGACGCTTGTAGTAGTCGCCAACCTTCTTGCCGAGCAACGTGAATGAAACCTTTTCGAGGCTTGCTTCTCGTTCCTTCAGGATGTTCTCGGCAAACTTGATCACTGCGTTGTTGAACGCTCCGGCCAGGCCGCGGTCTGAAGTCACGATGATGAGTTCGAGCGACTTCACTTCGGCACGGACTTCGAAGAGCGGATGCTCGACGTTGCCCCCCATACCCCCGGCGACTTCTTCGAGGGTTGAGCGCATGCGCTCGGCATAGGGGCGTGCGTTCTCGATGGCTTCCTGCGCGCGGCGCAACTTCGCCGCGGCAACCATCTTCATCGCGCTCGTGATCTTCTGCGTACTCTGTACGCTTGTGATCCGGCGTTTGATGTCTTTCAAGTTGGCCAATTAGGCGGCCTCACCACCGGCAGACGCCGACTTGGGTTGGAAGATTTCTGCGAACTTGTTGAGTGCTGCGACGAGCTTTGCTTCGGTCGCGCTTTCGAGTTTGCCGGTCTCACGGAGCGCGTCGAACACGTCCTGATGACTCGCGTGCATGTAGTCCTGCATCTCGGTTTCGTAGCGACCCACTTCTTCAAGTTCAAGATTGCGGACCCACGACTCACGACCCTTGATGGGGGTGGCGGAGTAGATCGAAACGACCTGCTCTTCCATCGACATCGGTGAGTACTGACCCTGCTTCAACATCTCAACCTGGCGCTGGCCATTTGCGATCTGGTCCTGGGTGGCCTGGTCGAGGTCACTACCGAACTGCGCGAAGGCTTCCTTCTCACGGTACTGCGCGAGGCTCAGCTTCAACGTACCGGCGACCGACTTCATCGCCTTGACCTGCGCCGAACCCCCAACCCGCGACACCGAAAGACCCACGTTGATCGCGGGGCGAATGCCGGAGTTGAACAAGTCCGTTTCAAGGAAAATCTGACCGTCTGTAATCGAAATGACGTTGGTCGGGATGTACGCCGAAACGTCGCCCGCCTGGGTCTCGATGATGGGAAGTGCCGTGAGGCTACCGCCGCCGAGTTCGTCGCTCAGCTTGCATGCGCGTTCGAGCAAGCGCGAGTGAACGTAGAAGACGTCGCCCGGATAAGCTTCGCGTCCCGGCGGCCGTCGCAGAAGCAACGAAAGTTGGCGATACGCAACGGCCTGCTTCGAAAGATCATCATAAACGATCAGCGCGTGGCGACCGGTGTCGCGGAAGAATTCGCCCATGGTGCAGCCCGTGTAGGGTGCGATGTACTGAAGCGGCGCCGGCTCTGCGGCGGTCGATGCGACGATGATCGTGTACTCGAGCGCGTCGTGCTGCGCGAGCTTCTCCATCACCTGAGCAACCGTGCTCTGCTTCTGCCCGATGGCGACGTAGATGCACTGTACGTCCTTACCCTTCTGGTTGATGATCGCGTCGATCGCGACTGCAGTCTTACCCGTCTGGCGATCGCCAATGATCAGCTCTCGCTGACCACGACCAATCGGCACCATGGCGTCGATGGCCTTGATGCCCGTCGCGAGCGATTCGTCCACCGACTTGCGGGTTACGATGCCCGGGGCCTTGAGTTCAACCTGTCGGGTTTCGGTGGTGTTGATGGGACCCTTGCCGTCGATCGGGTTGCCGAGAGCGTCGACCACGCGGCCAAGCATGGCTTCGCCGACCGGCACTTCGATGATGCGGCCGGTGCGCTTGACGACGTCGCCTTCCTTGATCTTGCTCGCCTCGCCCATGACGGCGACACCAACGTTGTCTTCTTCAAGGTTGAGCACCATGCCGCGAAGGCCGTCGCCGAATTCGACGAGCTCGCCTGCGAGTGCGTTGTCGAGGCCGTACACACGGGCGATTCCATCACCAGCGGACAGCACTGTGCCGGTTTCTGCGACGTCGATCTCGCGATCGTACTCGCGGATCTCTCGCTTTAAGATGTCGGTGATCTCTCCGGGTTTGATGTTCATCTATCTATTATCCCTTCGTGAGATTGGCGCGCAGCTTACTCAGCTGCGTGCGAAGACTTCCGTCGAAGACCATGCCTCCGACCTTGGCGATCGCGCCGCCGATGAGCGTGGGGTCGATTTGAATGTCGAGCTGGACTTCCTGGCCCGTACGTTCGGAAAGTGCGCGACGCAGGCGATCTTTGCGGCGGTCGTCGAGCGGGCTTGCCGTCGTAACGACCGCCGTCATAAGACCTGCGTCTTCGTCGGCCAGGCGCTGGTACTCTTCGCGAATTCCGTAGAAATCCACCAGGCGTCGTTGGTCGATCAAATAGCTATAGAAATTCGCGACGGAGGCGCTTACGCCCGAACCCTGCGACACCGACTTCATCACGGCCTTGCGTTCTTCGACCGGGTGCAACGGGGTAAGGAGAGCGTCGCGTAGGCTTTCGTTTTCATCGAGCATCGTTGCGAGAGTGTCGAGTTCGTCGAGGACTTCGCCGACGCGGTGGTCTTCACGCGCGATCTGAAACAATGCGCGTGCATAGCGCCGGGCTGCTGCGGTAGTGGGCACGCCTAATTCCCCGTTCCTGAATCTTGGATCGTCGCCGGCTCAACCCGTGTGATGAATTCGTCGAGCAAGCGATCGCGATCGCGATCATCCACTTGTTCGGTGATCATGTTCGCGGCCAAATCGATTGCGAGGTTTGCCGCTTCTTCGCGCAGCTCCACCTGGGCGCGCCGTAGTTCCTGGTCGACCGCTGCAACGGCGTCCGCCCGTATGCGCTCCGCCGAGTCATGTGCCGCCGCGACGATTTGATCTCGTTCGTCATGGGCGCGCTGTCGCGTTTCGTCCCGAATCGTCTGCACTTCGGCTTCGAGCTCGGCGAGCTTCCCCTGCCACTCCGAAAACTGCTTCTTGCTTTCGGCGAGGAGTTTGTCGGCGCTCTTCATGTCGTTTTTGATCTGTTCGCGACGTTCTGCGAAGTACGCCGTAATGGGCTTGCGCGCGACGGCGAACAAAACGCCGAGTAGCAAGGCGAGGTTCACGGCCTGCCACATGAGCTCGGATGCGGAAGGACCACTGCCGCCGCCTGCGGCGAGAGCCGGGCTCGCGACTGCGAGGATGCCGGCGATCACAACGACAACCGCGAGGATGTTCGTATATAGAAGGTTGCGAAATCGGGAATTGCGAATGCTCTTCATCATAGCGACCGTCCGAGGATGCTCTCTGCCGCCACCGATGCCACTTCGCGAGAAGCCGCTTTGATGGTGTCGCGGGCTTCGGCGAGCGACTCGTTGATCTCTTGTCGCGCGCGCCCGATTTCGTCTTCGGCTTCGGCCTTCGCGTCGCCGGTGATGGACGTTTGTTCTGAGCGAGCCGATTCGATTTGTTCGCGGCGCGCGGTGGCCGCGTCGTCTCGCGCTTCTCGGATCTTGCCGCGGTACTCGTTCATCAAGTCGTCCGCCTGGGTGACCAAGCCCTGCGCGTCTTTGGTTGCACCCGCGATCTTGGCGTCGCGATCGTCGAGTACGCGAAACAAGGGACGAAAGATCATGCTGTTGAGCGGGAAGATGAGTACAACGAAACCGACGAGCAAGATAACCAGCGTTGGGATGTGGGGCGTCAAGACCAGTTCGCCGGCCGCGTGTGCGGGGCCCGCAATCATCCCAGTGGCGACAACTGCAAACAGCGCTGCGTTGCGCGCAAATGTTCGCCGCTCCGTCACGCGTGGTCGCTGCGCCGACATCGGCCTTCGAAGATGTATCACCTGGTTCTCTCTCCCGGATAGCATGAAGCGCTGAAAGCGGCTGCTTCTGTACCCGTGGTCATTTGGGGGTCCGCATGCTCGCTTAGCGGGGGTAAATGTCGATGCGACAGATTGTTGCACGCGGTTGGCATTCTCGTTCCGCCGGGCGACATACGAGCTGCCATTCGAGCTTGCGGATGGCGAAGTGTTTGGCTGCGCGCGTGGCTTCGATCACCCGAAAGTTCAGTCAAATTTTAGGGGTGCCTCCGCAGCCCATGACCCGCAGGCGGGAGTTTTAGCGCATCGATTTTTGCATAGTTGAGCCGAGTTTCAAGACGGGGCGGGGTAGGGGCCCCCGACGCCGCTTGAACTCCTCAAACACCACGGGGTGGGATGGTGCGACAGCGCCCCGTGACCATGCAGCCCTCTTCCGCGATCAATTCTCGCGCGCAAAGTTCTCCCTGAACGCGCGCGGTTGCGAGAAGCGAAATACACCGAGTGGCTTCCAGCTCGCCTTCGAACCGGCCGGCGATCACGATGTCCTGCGCCTCGATCCGGCCTGTGACCTCGGCGGCTTCGCCGATCTCGATCCGGCCCTCTGCGAACACGTTCCCGGTAAAGCGCCCTTCGATTCTCGCTGCCTTCGGGCAGGTGAGGAGCCCGTCGAACGCCGCCCCGGCTCGGACGACGAGGGTCGGAGCATCCCTCAGCGCAGTTTCGGCGGTACAGGCCTGACTCAAGGGGCCGCTTCCATCAGCATCGTCACGATCCGGTTGAAATCTTCTTTTTCGAAGTAGTCGATCTCGATCTTGCCCCGATCGGCCCCACCCACGATGCGTACCCGGGTCTGGAGCAGGCGCTGCAGGGTGTCGAGAAGGGGCGCCATGTCGGGGTCGATCACCGACGTGGTTTTGCGCGGCTTGCGGGTTTGCCCGCCGGCGACCGGGCCCGCGATGCCGCGACCGACAAGCTCAGCCTCGCGAACCGAAAGCCCCTCTTCCACGATGCGATTGCGCAGGTGCAAGCGCCGCTCGGGGTTGGTCACCTGAAGCAGCGCTTTCGCGTGCCCCATGGTGAGGCGATCTTCTTCGATGTCTTCCTGTATATCGCGCGAAAGGTCAAGCAGGCGCAGATGGTTCGCGACGCTCGAGCGGTCCTTGCTCACCTTGCGGCCGACTTCGTCCTGGGTGGCGCCAGTCGCGGCCAGTGCGCGGTACGCGTGCGCGAGTTCGATCGGGTTGAGATCTTGGCGCTGAACGTTTTCGATGATGGCGATTTCGAGTCGGTCTTGGGTTTCGATATCGGCGACGACCGCGGGGATCGTTTTAAGACCCGCGACCTGGGTCGCGCGCCATCTTCGCTCGCCAATGATCAACTCAAAGCGAGCGCCTGCGCGACGCACGACGACCGGCTGAAGCACGCCGTGAAGCTTGATTGATTCTGAAAGTTCTTTCAGATGAGCTTCGTTGAAGATGCGACGCGGCTGTTCAGGGTTCGCGTCAATGGTGTCGACTCGTAAAAGTGTCGGGCCGCTAGAGCCCTCACGGGCAGCGGATTCGGCGTTTCGCGCTGTGGGCGGTGTTTGCGGCGCGATCGGTTGTGCGCTCGGGTTTGCAGCCGCTGCCGGAGGGGCGGGCGGCGTTGCCGCGGCCACGGGTTCTTTGACGCCCGCACCGGGTATCAGTGCACCAAGACCGCGGCCCAAAGCGTTACGTCGATTACTCATGGTTGGTTTCCCGTTTGGTAGGAGTTGATGCTTCGTCGGTTGGTGCGAGTTCACCCGCGTCCGTGGTGCCAGCGATGGCTCCCGGCGATGGCGATACAGGCGTCGACGATGTTCCCTCGTTCGCGTGGTGCGAAAGAATTTCTTCCGCGAGCTTTAGATACGCGACGGCACCACGCGAATGAATGTCATAGAGCAAGATGGGTTGACCGTGACTCGGCGCTTCACTCAGGCGGACGTTTCTCGGGATGCGGGTCCGATACACCTTGTTGCCGAAGTGTTGGCGGACTTCGGCTTCAACTTGTCGACTTAGGTTGTTCCGCTGGTCGACCATCGTGAGCACGATGCCTTCGAGTTCGAGCTTGGGGTTCAGGCTGTCGCGGATGAGTTCCCGGGTTTCCATCAAACGAGCAAGGCCTTCGAGGGCGTAGTACTCGCACTGGAGTGGGATCAAGATCGAGTCTGCGGCCGTCAGCGCATTGAGGGTCAAGATGCCCAGTGACGGCGGGCAGTCGATGATGATCAGCTCGTAGTTGTTACGCGCGTCCTCGAGGGCACGGTCGAGGTGCAGAGCTCGGTCGTCGGCGGTGACGAGTTCGATTTCTGCGCCAACTAAGTCGGGGCCCGCCGGGAGTAGATGAAGAGAGCTGAGCTCAGTGGGAAGAACCGCGTCTTTGATCGCCATACGGCCGATCAAGCAGTCATAAACTTGCCGGGGGGTTTCCGACACACCGAATGCACTCGACGCATTCCCCTGGGGGTCCAGGTCAATGAGGAGTGTGGCGCGTTCGGAAACACCGAAGCACGCGGCGAGATTCACGGCGGTCGTCGTCTTCCCGACGCCACCCTTCTGGTTAACTACTGCGATGACGCGGCACGCTGACATCGGGATTCGTCCTCACGGTTCGTGGTCTCGATCGTCGAGACCCATAAGGGACGACACAGCGCCGCGAGCGTTCGCGTAAGCCGGAAAGTCGGGCGATCGCCCGACCTCACACCCCCCTGTAGGTCGTTTCTTATCACAGCGCCGCAGTGCGTGCATGGTTTAGTCGGTGTTAGGGGCAGGATTTGACGCGGCAGGGCGGGTGAGCCAGACCCTGCGGTCAGCGCCCGCGAGCGGGACCTGATATCGCCGGATTTCGCCAGGCTCCGTGCCGGCTGTCTCGCACGGAATTTCTGCGAGGGATTCGGGCGTTCCCGGCGCAGCGATCCAACCATCACTTCTGCACCAAGGAAGCAAGAGGCCGGCAACTTGGTCCGGCGGAACAACTGCTTGGGCAATAACGGCCTGACAGACGATGGGTTTGACGTTCTCGATCCTGGACTGAACGATTTCGACGTTTTCGAGCCCGAGTTTCCGGACAACAGTTCTCTGAAACGAAACCCGCTTTGCTCGGGCTTCGACGGAAACTAGCCGCCGGTCCGGATAGAGAATCGCGATGGGAAGGCCGGGAAAGCCGGCCCCCGAGCCGAGGTCGGCAAGGCTGTCAAAGTCGGGAAGAACGTTGATGAGCGCGATGGCATCGAGGATGAGCCGTCGCGCGATGGCGTCGGACCCTCGATGTCCGGTGAGGTTCATCTTGGGCGCCCAATCGGCCAAGAGGACCGCGAGCCGGGCCAGCTTGTCCGTGCTGGCATTACCTGGGTGGAGGCGCAGAGCCTCGAGGCCGTCAGCGAGAGTTGTTCGCGTGGCCTCAAGTACTTGCTCGGGGTCTTGCTCGGGGTCTTGGTTGCGATCTTGGATGATATGTTCCCCGTGGAACATACTCAATCGTTCCCCGTGGAACGTTCGAGCCTATGTGGAACGCGTGCCCATGCTCGACGGCCGGAGCCGGAGCGGAACCGCCTATTATTCGCTGACCGCGTTGCTCGACGCCAGTGCCTCTTCGTACTCATCAGCACCTTCGGGTACCACTACGACCTGACGGTACCGACCTTCGCCTACGCTCAGCGTCGCAACACCCTCCATTTCCTTCACCGTAACGTGAAGAATACGTCGGTCGCGACTGTTCATCGGGTCGAGCGCTACCGCACGCTTGGTCTCGGCCCCGCGGTCTGCCGCACGCTTTGCAAGACGCGCCAGGAAATCGGTCCGCTTCTCGGCGTCACCTTCGGCGTCCACCACGACACGCGGCGAATCGTCGCCCAGCCGCATCGAAAACTGGTTCCCAATAAGCTGGAGCGCGTCAACCGCACGCCCATCCCCCGTGCCGAGCGCCAGGGCGGCTTCGCCCCGGAGCTCGTACACGCAGAAGTCACCCTCTGAAGATTCGGAGATCTTGAACTCACCGAGCGCCATCCGTTCGACGACTCCCTTAATGAACTCTCCAACCTCGCCAATGGTGCCCTCAACGCTCCCCTTGGACTCTCCCTTGGGTAACTCTCGGGCCGCAACCGCCACTTCGCGATCAGGTTCGCGTTGTGCCGAACCCTCGTCGCCCCGGTCGCTGCTTGCACGACCGCCTCCACCGCGACCACCACGGCCACCGCGATCTCGATCGCGTCCGCCGCCGCCACTTCGACCACCCCGGTCTCGGCCACGTCCACCACGATCACCACCCCGGTCATTCTTGTCTGACTGCACGATCGGCTTTGCGCCCTTCGGAACGGCAACCACGACGCCTCGCACTCCGGCACCAAACACTTCTCCGGCTTCCGGAGTTACTACTTTGAGCTCTGCTTCTTCGACACCAAAAAATCGGCACGCCTTCGCGACGGCTTCAGCTCGGTCATCTCCGATAAACTCATTCGGCTCTGCTTTCGGGTCGTACATTTTCGCTCCCCTCTACTTCAGTTGGTTCGATCGATGAATTGCACTGCGATGTTGGGCCAGTGCGCGCCTAACTCTCTTTCTCCCGTGACTTTCGTACCCACAGCTGGTGACCAATTCCGAGGAAGTTGCTGATCATCCAGTAGAGCACCAAGCCCGATGGAAATTGATAAAAAAGAACCGTCATCATCAAAGGCATGACGGTTGTCATCATTCGCGCTTGAACGGGATCCATGCCCGTCATCGGCGTCATTCGCTGCTGAATCAACATGCTCGCTCCCATCACGATCGGGAGCACGCGAACCGGCACCTCGAGGCCAGGAATCATGAACAACTCTTCAGGCGCCGAAAGGTCCGTGATCCAGAGCATGAAGGGCGCATGGCGCAATGCAATCGTGCTTTGCAGCGCGTAAAAAAGACCGATGAACACCGGAAACTGAAGCAGCATCGGAAGACAGCCACCGAGGGGATTTACACCCTCTTCCTTGTAAAGCTTCATCTGCTCTTCGGACTGACGCTGGCGATTTTCTTTGTGCTGGTCCTGGATCTCTTTCAGGCGCGGCTGCAACTCGCGCATCCGCTCCATGGACTTCATCTGCTTCTGCATGATGGGGAGCGTGAGCACGCGAACCATCACGGTCAAAATAATGATGGCCACCCCATAGTTCGGAATGAAGCCGTAAAGCAGTGTCAGAACCCCGTGGAAGAAACGCGTGAGCGGTTCGAGCCATGAATAACCAAAGTCAACCGACCGCTCGAGCCCAGGCGATATCTCGGTAAGAAGTTCGGGAATCTTCGGCCCGATATACGCACGAAAGTTTCGCGAAACGATCTCGCCAGGCTTGATCTCTACACCCTCGTAGGCGAAGCGCGAAACCGCGACCTTGCCTTCGATCACCGGCAAAAACGTTACGCGCGCAACCGAGGTACTTGTTTCATCCGGGATCAAACCCGCGAAGAAATATCGGTTCGAAACGCCGGCCCAACTTACCAGGCCCACGTACGTGGAGGGTCCACCATCGCCATTGCCAAGAAAAGAGAAGAACCCCCCTGAACCCACGCTAGGGACCATCTCCGTCTCGACATCGTCATTGACGAGTGTGCTTAACGATTGCTCGCGAAAATCGTTTCCCTTGACCATTGCCGCCGGCCATTCAACGTCTACGTCGGTTTCAAGCGTGCTGTCCGTTGTGTTCCGGATCTCGACTTCATAATCAAAGACATAACTTTCCGGGTCAAAGGTGTAGCTCTTGCGAACCTCGATGCCGCCGCGCGCAATCGCAAACACGACGCGTTCGCCTTCACTCGATTCAACGTCCCATAAAGCCTTCTTTAGATCACCTATCCCTAAACCCCTAAGCGAGTTCGTGAGCACGAGGCTGGTGTCGTCGATGCGAGTCACAAGCTCGAGCGGCTCCGTCGTTCCCTCTTTCGAGTCGGCCGTATACAGCGGGTTGAGTAAACGCCAACTCGAAATGCCGCCCCCGCGGTTGTCGAGTCGAACCCGAAAGAGGTCACTCTCGAGGCCACCAGTCCACGGGGCTGCTTCATCGGAGGGCGACGGAATTAGGACGTCGGGGCGTTCGTCTTGCTTCGCGATTTGCCTGATGTCGCTCTCGGGCGCAGCGCCGCGATCGTCACCTGGCCACGCATCACCAACGGCCCGCGTGGTGCCAGCCTCCCCGCGGGACGCATCAGCAGCCATTTCACTTGCCGGGCGTGGAGGCGGGGCGTTGGCCGCCTCATAGGACGTCCAAGCGCTCAAAACCAAAAGGGAGAGTGCAATTGCGAGAAGGGTATTACGATCCAACGGTTTGCCTCAGGGTACGGGGTCGAACCCGCCTTCATTTAATGGATGACACTTTCCGAGGCGCCGAGCCGCGAGCAGGCTTCCTCGAAGAGCACCATGGCGCGCAACTGCTTCGATTGCATATTGCGAGCAACTGGGTGCGAAACGGCACGTGGGGCGTACAATCGGTGATATCAGTATCTGATACGACCGAATTAAAAATATCAGCGCCGACCCCATGATCCCGTGGACAGGCGATTTCATGTCTTAGAGCCAGTTTCGGCGCCGGTAGCGAGTCCCTGCGTCTTAGGAGGCTTCACCGGGCTAGTGGCCGCAATTTTCGAAAAGAGCTGGTTGAGTTCATCTGCAATCTCGCAAACCTGTTGGTCCCGAGCTCCTCGACGTGCGATCACCACGATGTCCACCTCGCCGCCGCAGATCGCACCGCGCGACGTGCGGAACCAGGCGCGGACCGCTCGTTTTACGCGATTACGCACCACGGCGTTGCCAACGCGGCGGCTCACGCTCAAGCCAAGACGGGTGTTCGATGGGTGTTTGACGCCGCCCCGGGCAGACTCCGGTCCACCGACCGGAGCAATCGAGACAGCGAAGTTCTTTGAGGAGACCCTTCGACCACGCCTTCGAATTCGAGCGTAATCGCGGGCGGAAACAATTCGATCCGCCAGTCGAAACCGAGCGGAACTCATCATCCTTAACCCTGCTTCGAGCCCACCGAGACCGTGAGACGCGTTCGTCCCTTCGCCCGGCGGCGGCTCAAAATTGCCCGCCCCGCCTTGGTGCTCATGCGGCTTCGGAAGCCGTGCTTTCGCTTACGCTTAATTCGACTGGGCTGATACGTGCGCTTCATTGGTCATGCTCTCTTTGGTTGGCTTTCTTAGCCGCAACGACGATTGTTTGACGGCCTTAAAAACGGTTCGGATTTTTGCAATTACGCTACCGGGGGTCCTCGAAGGTTTGCCCGGCCAAATTTTGTCTCGCGTTTCGATCACTTCCTGTTTTCGAGAACGGCTCCAAAACCCATGATTCAACACGGATTTCGGGACTTCCGGTTTAGCGGAACTTTCTCAATACACTCGCCGCCGCCCGTACTTCCGCAGCGACTTGTCTATCCACGCGAACACTTGGACTTGCGACTTACTCGACAAAGCCCGGAACGCGAATGCACCTCGCGACCCAACTCTGGTACAACCTAGTACGTGACACTGTTTGGAAAAGCTGGCTTCGGTTCGCGAAGCGGTGACACTACATTGCGGAACCCTCGAACCATGACCTTCGCCGGAACGACCAAGCGGCTACACAACACCGCTCGACAGATTCCGGTATTTTCGAAGGTTCTGACCACCGGCCGTGAGATCCCGCGAACGCGGGATCTTATCCGCGCTGGCACCCGCCTGCAACGGCACAATGCACCTCGATCCCGATCTATCTCGAATCTCACCCCGTGCGAAAATCCCGATAGAACAGCGACAAAGCGCCGACTTACACAGGGTGTTCGTGGTAAGATTCCCGTCAAAGTCAGGTGGCAAAGACGTCGATCGCGCCTATTAGGCCCCGCTTTTTACCCAACGAACGTCGACCCAACCACGACAAACAACACAATCACCACTTTCAGTTCTTAACGCGACAAACAGGGCAAACGCAAACCCTCAACGGCATCGCGTAGCTAGATGAGTTTTAACCGGATGTCGGCCACCAACTCCTACTAACTCTCTCTTAAAAATTTTCAAGAAAACAGAAAGAATAGGAAGACGATGAAACTCACGATCAACAAGGGCGAGCTCCAAACCGGTCTATCACGTTTGCAAGGAATCGTTGAGAAGCGAAATTCAATGCCGATCCTCGCGAACGTTTTGATGAGTGCATCGAATAAAGGCAAAGAAGGTGAACAGCTTCAACTTGCAGCAACGGATCTCGAAGTTGGAATACAAAGTTCACATGAAGCAAAAGTAACAACGGCTGGAGGCGTCACGGTCTCGGCAAAGAAGTTGTTCGAAATTGTTCGCGAACTTCCCGACGAAGACATTCACCTTGAAGCCACCGCGAACGGCTATCTGAACATCAAATGCGCACGCAGCAACTTTACCCTCGCTGGAACCTCGACCGAAGAATATCCGACGCTCCCAAACTTCACGCCGGGCAAGACCGCATCGGTCGAAGCCGCAGTGTTGAGTTTGATGATCGAGCGAACCATGTACGCAGCCTCGGTTGATGAAACTCGATACAACCTCAACGGTGTCTACCTCGAAGTGCTGGATCAACCGGGCAGGATCCGCATGGTGGCGACCGATGGACATCGCCTCGCAACGGTCGATCGCACACTTTCCGAAGATCCTCTCGGCCTTGAGAACGGGGTCATTATCCCTCGTAAGGGCCTCGGAGAGCTAAAGAAGCTGGTCGACGAAGATGATGCCGATCAAATCGATCTCGCATTCGAAGGCAACAATGGTCTCGCACGCAAAGGCAAGGTTACGCTCGTCATGCGATTGATCGAGGGCGAGTTTCCCAACTACTCACAGGTTCTTCCGAAAAAGATTGAACGCAATGTCGTAATCCCCGGCGAGGACTTGATCCGCGCGCTCCGTCGCGTCGCGTTGCTTTCGTCCGAACGCAGCAAAGCGGTAAAGCTTGAGTTCACCGATGGACGCCTGACGATCAGCTCGAGCAATCCCGACCTCGGCGACGCACGCGAAGAACTCGACATCGACTTTGCCGGCGACGAGATTACGATCGGCTTTAACGCCAAATATCTCCTGGACGCACTCTCAACCCTAAAGGCCAAGGAAGTACGCTTCGGCCTGCAGAACGAACTCGCTCCGGCGCAGTTCGTACCGACCGACGACGACGATACGCTCGCGGTCGTAATGCCGATGCGAGTCTGATTGGCCGCGAGGCCAAGCTCGAATCACCACGATTCACGCACTTGATCAGACACTCCGCGGAACGCACCCATGCCCAGCTCAACGGGGACTGGTGCGGCCTGAGAGCGCGCCGAGGAAGCGCAAAGAATTACACCTTTTCGGAGCCTTCGATCGGAAGCGTTTCCGAGGCGAAATCGAGCTTGTTTTTTAAGCCTCGAAATTCGTCGTTCCTAGAGTCTTTACGCAGACTTACCCATTCAGTAACTTCCCCACCACGGCAGTTTTCCGCCCGCGCCAGACGCCGTGATTTCGACGGGAAACGTAGCGGCGAAACGCTGGCAACTTCTCCGCCACATCCACCCAAATTTCCAATCGATCGCGCTACCGCTGCGCGACGATTGTGTTCAGACAACCGCAGCGCAACACAGCACAAGACCGCACGACTCCAGAAAACATCGGAACAGAAAACGGTTCAACGAACCGCAGCACGAACCCAGTATTCACAACGCATTAGAAGCCGAGTTAGAAGCCTTCCCCCGTATCGCGCAGCAAGCGCACGAAACGCAGGTCGGAATATCGAATCTCAAGCACAGCAAGTACAGGGGATCTCCCGAGCGTGACCTACGATGCAAGTTCCATTGAAGTCCTAGAAGGACTTGAACCCGTTCGAAAACGACCGGCGATGTACATCGGGACTACGGGACCGGCTGGCCTACATCACCTGGTCTATGAAATCGTAGACAACTCGATCGACGAGGCGCTCGCTGGATACTGCGGGCTCATCGAAATCGAAATCCGCGAAGACGGAAGTATCAGCGTTCGAGATGATGGACGCGGAATTCCAGTCGACCGGCACCCTGTTGAAAACAGGTCGGCTGCCGAAGTTGTCCTCACCACACTTCACGCCGGCGGTAAGTTCGACGAAAACAGTTACAAGGTTTCTGGCGGCCTGCACGGCGTTGGCATTTCGGTTGTGAATGCTTTGTCCACGAACTTGAAAGTATCAATACGTCGCAGCGGCCGGACATGGGAACAGCGTTACGAACGCGGTGTTCCAATGGCCCCACTCGAAGACGTTGGCGAAGCCAGCGACACCGGCACCACAATCACATTTAGCCCCGACACCGAGATCTTTCCTTCGGTGGAGTACTCGTTTGACATCTTGTCGAAGCGCTTGCGAGAGCTGTCGTTCTTGAACGCCGGTGTCCGCATTACGATCACGGACAAGCGCGACGATAAAGCCCACGACTTTTGTTACGAGGGTGGCATCCGCTCTTTCGTCGAACATTTGAACGTCAACAAAACCCCGCTCCACGAAGACGTCGTCTACATCGCAGGCGAAAAGACCTTCAACGACCATGGGCGTGAAGTCCTGGTCGCCATTGAGATCGCACTCCAGTACAACGATTCCTACAACGAGAACGTCTACTCGTTTGCGAACAACATCAACACGATCGAAGGCGGAACCCATCTTGTTGGTTTCCGCACCGCACTGACGCGAACGATTAATCGCTACCTCGCGAATTCTGTGAAGGGCACAAAGAGCACCGCAGAATCGGTAAGCGGCGACGATCTGCGAGAAGGCCTCACTGCCGTTATTTCAGTGAAACTTCCTCAGCCCGAGTTCGAAGGTCAGACCAAAGCGAAGTTGGGCACGAGCGAAGTGCGCGGCATCGTCGAAGCCATCATGTACCAGGAACTCACGAACTTCCTGGAAGAGAACCCGCGCGTTGCGAAGCCCATCGTGGCCAAGGTTGTCGACGCCGCGAAGGCGCGGGAAGCCGCACGCAAAGCGCGAGACCTCGCACGGCGCAAAGGCGCACTCGCAGATTTCAGTTTGCCCGGCAAGCTCGCAGACTGCCAGGAACGCGACCCTGAGCTCTGCGAGATCTTCATCGTCGAGGGCGACTCGGCAGGCGGTACCGCGAAGCAAGGTCGCGACCGCAAGACGCAAGCCATCCTTCCGATCCGCGGCAAGATCCTAAATGTCGAACGCGCGCGACTCGACCGCATGCTCGCAAGCGTAGAGATCCAAGCCATCATCGCCGCACTGGGCTGCGGCATTGGGCTTGACTTCAAAGCTGAAAAAGCGCGCTACCACAAAGTCGTCATCATGACGGACGCCGATGTCGACGGAAGTCACATCCGCACATTGCTTTTGACCTTCTTCTATCGCCAAATGCGGGAGCTGATCGACCACGGCTATCTCTACATCGCGCAACCGCCGCTCTTCCGCGCAGTCAGGAGTAAGAAGGTGACGTACCTCAAGGACGAACCGGGCCTTGAAACGTTCTTGCTCGATCACGCGCTTCAGAATGCGGTCGTCACAGCCGGACCCGATTCGAATACGATCGAAGGCGAGCAACTCGGCCAGCTGTTCGAAAAGGCCAGCGCATACCGACGAGGACTCGAACGCTTCGTCGTTCGCATGCTCGACGAACGAGTTGTAAACGCAGTCGTTCGCAGCGAGATTCATAACGAAGAGAACCTTGGCGATCCCGAATTCTTGTTGAACCAAGTTGCGCCGCGGGTCCAGGCTGCGTTTTCCGCAATCGACCCCGAAGCAGACGAAATTCTCTTTTCGACTGAAGGGGGCAACGGCGAAGGTGACGCACGCCTGGTGGCCGCGACCCGTCGCGCGGGGATCGAACATCGAATCGTACTCGACAGCGAGTTCCTTGAGTCCACCGACATGAAACGGCTCTGCCGGCTTCACCGCGAGATCAAAGAATTCGCCGCCGCTCCATATCGCCTTCAGCTCGAGAACAATGACAATCAAGAGTTCGGTGGCGCCGACGAACTCTTGGGTGTCGTGCTCGACATCGGCCGCAAGGGGATCTCGATTCAACGCTACAAGGGTCTCGGTGAAATGAACCCCGACCAGCTGGCCGAAACCACGATGAACGCCGAAAACCGCATCTTGCGCCAAGTGCGGGTCGACGACGCAGTCGAAGCCGATGAAGTCTTCACCACCTTGATGGGTGATGTCGTCGAACCTCGCCGCAAGTTCATTGAAGACAACGCACTCAATGTCGAGAACCTCGACATCTAGTGTGATCCAAGTAGTTGACCCACCAGTTGACTCAGACCGCTAAACCGAACGCCATGCGCGCGGCGGTTCGCAAAGAGACTCGAGCGAGGATCCATTGAGCGACGATCCCCAAAATTTTGAAACCACCGACGACGGCGGAGAGCCGCCCGAAGACAACAACTCAACACCCATCAATATCGAAGACGAAGTACGCAGTTCGTTCCTCGCGTATTCGATGTCGGTCATCATTAGTCGTGCCTTGCCGGACGTGCGCGATGGCTTGAAGCCCGTTCATCGCCGCATCCTCTACGCGATGAACCAAGAAGGCCTGCTTCCAAACCGGCGCTACTCGAAGTCCGCCGGTGTCGTTGGCGAAGTCCTCAAGCACTATCACCCTCACGGCGACTCCGCGGTCTATGACTCGATGGTCCGCATGGCGCAGGACTTTTCGCTTCGTTACCCGCTGGTCGACGGCCAGGGAAACTTCGGTTCGATCGACGGCGACCCTGCCGCGGCGTATCGCTACACCGAAGCCCGCCTCGCCTACCTCGCGCAAGAAATGCTGCGCGATATCGATCGCGAAACAGTCGATTTTCAACCGAACTTTGATGGTCAGATGCTCGAGCCCATCGTATTGCCTTCGCGCTTGCCGAACCTGCTCGCAAATGGTTCGTCGGGCATCGCGGTCGGCATGGCGACCAACATCCCACCGCACAACTTGAGTGAACTCTGCCGCGCCATCAAACACCAAGCGCGCAATCCCAACAGTAATGTCGATGACATCCTGGCCATTATGCCGGGCCCCGACTTTCCGACGGGTGCTAAACTCTGCGGCACCGACGGTGTGCGGAGCTACTACCAAACCGGTCGCGGGCATCTCACGCTACGCGCGCAAGCCGATTTTGAAGAAACAAAGCGTGGCGAACGTATCGTCGTCACTGAAATTCCGTATCAGGTGAACAAGAGCGCCTTGCTCGAACGCATGGCCGACCTCGTTCGCGAAGGCCGCATTGAAGGCATCGTTGATCTGCGGGACGAGTCGAACCGGGAAGGCATGAGAATTGTCGTCGAGCTGCGACGCGACGCAAACCGTGACGTGATTCTCAATCAGCTGTTCAAGATGACGCCGCTCCAAACGACCTTCGGCGTGAACTTGCTCGCCCTTGTAAACGGTCGCCCGGAAACACTGCCGATCCAGCACTGCATGAATCACTTCCTCACCTTCCGTAAGGAAGTGGTGATCCGTCGCGCGATCTACGACCTCGCTCAGGCAGAGGCGCGTGCCCACATCCTCGAAGGATTCGAGATCGCACTCGACAACCTCGACGAAATCATCGCGCTGATCCGCGCTTCGGCGAACGCCAACGAGGCGCGCGGTGAATTGATGACTCGCTTCGTGCTGACCGAGCGCCAGGCCCAAGCCATCCTCGAAATGCGCCTGCGCGCCCTCACTGCGCTCGAGCGCGATAAAATCTTGAACGAACTGATCGCGCTTCGCGAAAAGATTGCGGACCTGAAGGCATTGCTCGCAAGTGATGAGCGTATTCTCGACGTCGTCATCGACGAGATCGACGAAGTCGCAGAAAAATTCGGCGACGACCGACGCACCGAACTCACGGTTGCGGTCGACGGCATTTCCAACGAAGACCTGATCGTCGAAGAAGACATGGTCGTGACGCTTTCGCATCTCGGCTACATCAAGCGCAACCCCATTACCCAGTACCGCGCACAGCGACGCGGTGGCAAGGGTGCGCGCGGCATGATGACCCGCGACGAAGACTTCGTGCAGCATCTCTTTGTGGCTTCTACGCACGCGTACGTCCTGTTCTTCACCAACAAGGGTCGTGTGCATTGGGTGAAGGTCCATGCCCTCCCGCAACTCGGCCGGGCCGCGCGAGGCAAGGCGATCGTTAATGTCTTGCAGTTGGCTGAAGGCGAAGTCGTGCAGACCATGCTCCCGGTGCGGAGCTTCGGGAACGACGACGTTTCGGGTCACTACATCTTGCTCTGCACCCGCAATGGCCTGATCAAGAAGACCTCCCTCAACTCGTTCGCGAATCCGCGGAAAGCCGGCATCATCGCGATCAATCTGACCCACGGCGACGAACTGATCGCCGTGGGCCGCACGAACGGCGACAACGAAATCATTCTCGCGACCCGAGCGGGCAAATCGATTCGCTTCCCCGAAGACCAGGTTCGCCCGATGGGGAGAAGCGCTGCGGGGGTTCGGGGTGTTGCACTCAACCACGAGGACAAAGTGGTGGGCATGGAAATTTTGTCGCCTGACGCCACCATTCTTACGGTCACCGAAAACGGCTACGGCAAGCGGACGCCGCTCGACAACTATCGCGTTCAGCGGCGTGGCGGACAGGGCATCATCGCGATCCGCACCAATGAGCGAAACGGGCAGGTCGTGGGGATCGCGCAAGTCGTCGAACGCGACGAACTCATGTTGATCACCAGCGGCGGCAAGGTTCTGCGCTGTCCCGTCAATACGATTTCCACGATGGGCCGTGCGACGCAGGGTGTTCGCGTCATGAACCTCGACGAAGGCGAAGTCATCGTCTCCGTCGAACCGGTTGCGGATGCGGGCGTGGACCCGGATTTGGAATCAGAAGCTGCGATCGACACCCGTGAAGTGGTCGACGCCGAGATCGTTGAAGAGACCGCTCCAGAAGTTTCTTTGCCCGAGACAGACTCCGACGAGAGTGAAGATTAGTTCGCGAGATGGACTCCGAGTCGAACGTCAAGTTCTCCCAGCGGCACAGGACGGTGCGGCGAGAGGTTGTCCTGGTGGAGGACGGCATCAAGGTGAGGGTTCGAGCGCTTGGAGAAAAGACCGAATTCACGGTTCCGTATGAGACCGTGCTACGCGACCCGATCGAGTTCACAGAAGACCGAACCAGGACCCCGATCTTCGCCGGCATTGCGTTTGCGTTGGGTCTCGTCGCGATCGTGAGTGGTACGTCGGGACCCGAACCCCGAGGAGCACCAGATGAACTCCGATCGATCACGCGAACTACTTGAACGCGCACTGAAGACGATTCCCGGTGGCGTCAATTCACCGGTACGCGCGTACGGCTCGGTTGGCGGCACGCCGCGTTTTATTGAACACGGGAAGGGGGCGCGGGTTTTCGACGTCGATGGGAATGAGTACATCGACTACGTGGGTTCATGGGGCCCGTTGATCGTCGGCCATGCGAACCCTGCGGTGCTCAGCGCCGTGCGCGAAACCATGGAACGTGGAACGAGCTTTGGGGCGCCCACCGAAATTGAAATCGAACTTGCGGAAGAAATTTGCAAGATCGTCCCCAGTATCGAGAAGGTCCGCATGGTGAGTAGCGGCACCGAAGCTACGCTGAGTGCCATTCGACTTGCACGGGGCGTCACCGGTCGCGATCGCATTTTGAAGTTCGACGGTTGCTATCACGGCCACTCCGATGGGCTCTTGGTCGGTGCGGGAAGTGGCGTTGCGACCCTCGGCATCCCCGGCTCGCCCGGAGTCCCCAAGGCGATGACGGAACTCACCGTCCAAGCCCCGTTCAACGATCTCGACGCCGTCGCGGACGCGTTCGAGCAGTGGGGTGACGGTCTGGCGTGCGTGATCGTCGAGCCGATCGCGGGAAATATGGGTTTTGTCGCCCCGCAGCCCGGCTTTTTGGAAGGACTTCGCGCGCTGTGCAGCGAGCACGGCGCGATTTTGATCTTCGACGAGGTGATGACCGGTTTTCGGGTTCATTCAGGGTGCGCGCAGGCACGTTATGGGGTCACGCCTGACATCACGTGCCTGGGCAAGGTTGTCGGGGGTGGCCTGCCTGCTGCTGCATATGGGGGCCGGCGCGACCTGATGGAGCGGATCGCGCCCGAGGGCGACATCTACCAGGCCGGCACGCTGTCCGGAAACCCACTCGCGATGGCGGCCGGGCTAGAAACCCTTCGGCAACTCCAAGGCGAGGGAGTCTACGAGCAGTTGGCTGCCAGATCCGAGCAGCTCACAAAAGGTTTTGAGAGACTCGCTGCGGCCGAAGGGGTTGAGTTATCTACCGATTTCGCCGGCGGGATGCTGGGCTTCTTCTTCCATCCAGGCCCGGTACGCAGTTTTGCCGACTCGAAGCAGGCAAACGCGGAGCGGTTCATTGCCTTCTTTACCGCGATGCTCGAGGGAGGGGTCTACCTCGCGCCCTCTTCTTTTGAGGCCGGCTTCGTTTCGACCGCGCATACGGAGGCCGACATCGACCAGACCCTCGCCGCCGCCGAAGCGGCATTCCAAGCCGCCGCCAAGGTCTAATTCTCGTAACCCCACCGCCGAACCCCGGAGCCGCAACGAACTCAGAACAACCAGAATCTCCAGGCGAACGGCAAAGCCGTTTGCCCCCGCAACTAATGGTTGCCATTGCGTTTCTCGCCCCGGAACCACGTTGAGTGGGCGAAAGAGGTCGGCTAGCATGCCGCCGCCCAAAAGGGTTTGAGGCTACGAATGTCTCTGATCGACGCCGTGCCGGCTCCGGCAGGGCTGGCAGATTTGGCCAAACGCGAACGAACATCGCGACGTGAATCGCAAGCGAAACCCAGGCGAATCCGGTCGCTCGCTCCCGGTTCGGAGTAACTGACAAACGAAAATAACGAAGCAAGGTCTCAACAAAGAACAATCGGCGACTTACGAAGGCGCGCTCGAAGCCGTCTTTTCCGTCCCGATCGCGATGGGCTTCGGATACTTTGCCGACCGGCAGTTCGAGTCCGAACCCATCGGCTTAATCATAGGAGCGGTCATCGGCTTCCTCGCCATGCTGCTTCGCATCGTTCGTATGAGACCGAGCGACGACCTGAAAGATTTGAACGACCCGAGTACACAGAGCCCCGACACGGCAAGCAAAGAGAACGAGAGCAACAAGTAGACCCATGAGTCTCTATCCAGCAGAAAAATTCAACTTCGGCCTGAGTGCCGGAGCCGTTGCAGCATCCTTTGCTGTGGCGAGCCCCTTGTTTGCTGGGAGCTTGGCGTTTGGTGCTGCACTCGAGACCATGAACTTCCGCTTCATGCACCGCACCGCCGACGCAGTCTTTACCGGTGTCGTTCCTAGCGGGGGTGGCTGGGTCGCAATCTTGGTTCTCCGCCTCGGTTTGATGTTCGCCGGCATCGTGGCCGCCATGTTGAACGGCGCCGATCCCATTGGCCTGGTCATCGGCCTGTCTCTCGTCATGCCCGCCACCGTCGCAGCAGCGATGTGGCATCGACCCGCAAGGGTCTACCAAGAACCCCTACCCGCGCTCGACCCCGAAGATCCAATTTGGGATGACTACAGCGTGTGGCGCCCCGGGCGAATGAAATCGACCCGTGACGAGGAAACGGAATGACCAGCATCTACGCCCCTCTGGAATCGGTAGGACTTGGATTTGTATTCCAAGCCGCCCTGCTCGCCGCCATCTTGCTTGGTCTCGCGGGTCTTTCAGTAAAGAAGCGGCTCGCCGCTGAAGGTGGCGGCATCCTTCCCGACGAAGGCGTCACGCTGCGCAACCTGATCGAAGTGATCGTGATTCAACTCGCCGACCTCAGCCGCGACATCATGGGTGAAGACTGGCGAAAACACTTCCCGTTGATCGGCACGATCTTCTTCTTTGTTCTCGTTTCGAACATGATGGGCTTGGTTCCGGCGGTTGGCGGCTCGACTTCAGATGTCAACACGACGGCGGCCTGGGCGATCATTTCATTCGTCTATTACAACTACGTCGGCATCCGGACCCACGGCTTCAAGTACATCTACCAGTTCATGGGCCCTGCCCTCATGAACATCGAGATCGGTGGCAAGCATTATCACGTGCGCCCCTTGACCCCGTTCTTCCTACCGCTCGAGATCGTGCTTCACTTTGCACGTATCGTGACGTTGGCGGTTCGCTTGCTCGCCAACATGTACGCCGACCACACGGTGGTCTCGGTTTGGATCGGTCTTGTTCCTGTTGTGATCCCGGCCATCTTTATGGGTCTGGGTTTGATGGTGAGTTTCCTGCAAGCGGTGGTCTTCGCGTTGTTGACCATGATCTACATCGGTTCGGCTAGCGAAGAGCCGCACTAAATGACGACCCGTTACACCCGCGTCGTTCCAACCAAGGCGTGGCCTGAGTTTGAAAGAGTTTTTGATTTAGCGGCCGTAGGGCCATGAAGAAACATTGGCTTAATTGATCAACGGTTCAGATGAACCAAGATTTTATTCCGAAGGAGAACGTCATGAAGAAGTTTGCAAAGTTGTTGGTTTGGACCTTGATCGCGATGGTGTTGCCCACAGTGGCGATGGCAGCGGGTGACGGGGGTGCCGTGAATACCGGTCTCGGCATTGGTGCTGGCCTCGCGGTCGGCCTGGCGGGACTCGGCTGTGGTATTGGCCAGGGCCTGACGGCGGGGAACACGTGTGCGGGTATCGCGCGCAATCCCGGTGCCGCACCGGCCATGTTCACGAACTTCATTCTCGGCATGGTGTTGATCGAGTCGATCGCAATTTACGGCCTCGTGATCGCGTTCATGCTGAACGGCCACATCTAGGACTCGCGGTCGTCACAAAGATCGTTAGATCGTCGGCCGCGCACGCGCGACCGAGGGTCTTCTGCGAACCCGGACTTGGAAACGAGTTCGGGTTTTCGCATTTCTGGATATGGGTTCTACGAATTTTGTGTATGACGAGTCGTACCCCCAACCAGGCAACGTACACAGAAGGCCCTCTCAGAAGGCTCTCTCAGAAGATCTCGAACAGCGGCCCGCGTGTCCATCGGCACGCACTGGCGGCCCGCGCCATTGATGCGATGGAAGCCGAACGCCTCCCTCACTGAGTCGCCGAGCCAGTGCAAGCAAAGAGATTCACCCCGTTACAACCTCCCTGCATCCATTTGCTCCCGCCCGGCGACTCCCACCCAGAACCCCCGGTCCCGTTAGAGGGGTTGGTTGGGTGACGTCTTGCGACGATGTCTCCCGATAGAGCAAGCGGCGTGCCACTTTGCAAAATTTTGCATGCGGCGAAATACGCTTACAAATCAAGGGTCGCTAGACTCGGCGGTCAACAAACACGTGTGAGCGTGAATCAAAAGGCGGGCGGGTTGTGGAGCGCGGACTACTAATCGTCTTCGAAGGCATCGACGGCTGCGGGAAGAGCACACAGTTGCGAATGCTTGCCGAACGTTTGCGGGCAAGGGGTGCAAACGTCGTCGAAACGAAAGAGCCGACCAACGGCCCGGTGGGCAAGCGCATCCGCGCGATGGCGCAGTCGGGTAACGCGGTCGCCCCCGAAGAAGAACTCGCGTGGTTCATCGAAGACCGCCGCGAACACGTGCGCGATAAACTCGAACCCGAGCTCGCGAAGGGATCCATCATCTTGTGCGATCGCTACTGGCTATCCACGGTCGCGTACCAAGGTGCACGAGGATTCGCGACGGATGAGATCATGCGCAACAGCGAAGCCGAGTTCCCGATCCCCGACCTCGCCTTGATCTTCGAGATCACCGCCGACGAAGGGTTGGCGCGGGTGAATGCGCGTGGGGGGAGGAGTGAACCGGTCTTCGAGGAGATTGAATTTCAGAAGAAGGTTGAGAAGAATTTTGCGGCGCTGGAGCGGGGATGGATTGTTCGGGTTAACGCGCGGCCAGCGGTTGAAGTGATTCACGATGATGTGGTTGATCGTGTTCGCGCCTTGGGCGTTCTCATCGATTAGCAGCGGGGTTGGTAGATAGGGGTTGCGGACCAGAGAGGCTGTCGTACACGATACGGTACGCAGTGCGCCTGCTGATGCGTTGTTTCGGCCCGCGCCCAGTGGTGTGAACTCGCGGTCGTTAGTCGTCCACCGACGAATCAACCTGTGGGCCCAGCGGCGGGTCGTCCGGGGCGTCGTCGAGGTGTTTCTTGAGGCTGATGAGGCCGCAGTAGGTCGCGATCCCGGATGCGATAAGGATGTTGTAGGCGGTGTGGCTGTCTGGGACGTTGAAGCCTTGGATGGGCCAGGTGTCTCGGTAGTAGTTGGCCGCCCAGCCGATCAAGTTGAAGCCCATGTGGAGGATGATGGGGGCGAGCAGTGAACCGGTCGCAATGCGGACGACGCCAAGAAGTATGCCGGTGGTGAATGAGATCAGGATGAACGAAAGCAACGTGCTCGGCGGCAGGCCCGGCGTGAGACGACAAAGGGCGAAGAGCACGGCAGTGAGGATGAGGCCGCGATATCGGCCGAGGTTTCCGATTAGCCCCTGCTGGATGACGCCGCGGAACAACCACTCTTCCATCACGGGTGCGAGACCCACGATGACGATCAAGCGTTGAAGTTCGCCGTAGGCACCCCCGTCGAAGAGTGACTGGACCGCGGCTTCGGTTTCGGGGTCGACGGGGACCTGGACCCCGTAGTCGCGGATGATGTTGTCGAGTTCGCTCATCAGTACGAGCGATGGCAAGAGCAACAGGATGACCCACAAGAATTCGTTCTGGATACTCCTCAGTCCCAGTCGTTCGGCATGAGGCTGCGCGATGCGTTGGGTCGAAAGAATCGCGACAAAGCCGAAGCCGACGACTTGGCCGATGCCAATCGCACCAAAGTCGGGTCGACTGCCAAACATGCTCGCCACAATGCCGGCGGCAAACACGGCCGCAAACGTAATGCCCAGCGCCGCCATCGGGCCTGGGTAGTGTTCGAACTTCTCGGTTTGCCTCGGGTTACGGGGCTGAAATCTGTTGTCGGGTTCGCTCATGACTTCACTGGGCTTCGAAGAGTTTCTTGAGTGCCACGCCGGTGTGGCTACGCGCGCAACGCGCAACCTCTTCGGGGGTTCCTTCTACCACGATCTCTCCGCCTTCATCGCCACCGTCGGGGCCGAGGTCGATCACGTGGTCCGCGGTCTTGATGACGTCGAGATGATGCTCGATGACCACCACCGTGTTCCCCCGATCGACCAACCCTGCGAGCAGTTCGAGCAGCTTTTCAACGTCGGCAAAGTGGAGGCCCGTCGTGGGTTCGTCCAGCAGGTATAGCGTGGATCCGGTGGCGCGCTTCGCAAGTTCTTTGGCGAGCTTCACGCGTTGGGCTTCGCCGCCCGAAAGCGTCGCCGCCGACTGTCCAAGATGGATGTATCCGAGCCCCACATCGCGCAGCGCCTCAAGCGGGCGTCGAATAGACGGGATGTTCTCCATGAAGGAGAGCCCGTCTTCGACCGTCATCTCGAGAACGTCTGCGATCGACTTGCCGCGGTATTCCACGCGGAGCGTTTCCGTCGTGTAGCGCTTGCCGTGGCAGACTTCGCAGGGCACAAAGAGATCGGGGAGGAAGTGCATTTCGACCCGCAACATGCCGTCGCCCTCACACGCTTCGCAGCGCCCGCCGGTAACGTTGAAAGAGAACTGCCCCGGCCCGTACCCTCGCACCCGCGATTCCGGGAGTCCCGCGAAGAGTTTGCGGATCGCATCAAACGCACCACTGTAGGTCGCGGGGTTTGAGCGTGGGCTTCGGCCGATCGGGCTTTGGTCGACGTCGATGACTTTGTCGACATGTTCGAGGCCCGCGAGTTGGGTGTAACGACCCGGTACGTCCCGCGCATGTTGAAGCTTCATGGCAAGGGCGCGGTGCAAGGTCTTGTTGATGAGTGTGGACTTCCCCGATCCCGACACTCCGCTGACCACGCAAAAAACGCCAAGCGGGATTCGCAGGGACACATCGCGCAAGTTGTGTTCGCTGCATCCCTTCATGACAAGCGCCTTGCCCGTTGCGTCTCGTCGTGCTCGCGGCATCGGGATGCTGCGGGTACCCGCGAGATAAGCACCCGTCAACGATTTCGCGTTCGCGATGAGATCGTCGGTCTTCCCTTGCGCGACAACATACCCGCCATGTCGCCCCGCCCCCGGTCCCATGTCGACCACCCAGTCGGCGGCCCGCATGGTGGCTTCGTCGTGCTCAACCACCACGACGCTATTCCGCATGTCGCGAAGTCGGAGCAAGCTTTCGATTAAGCGATCGTTGTCGCGCGCGTGCAGACCGACCGACGGTTCGTCGAGGATGTAGAGCACCCCCATGAGCTGCGATCCGATCTGCGTCGCGAGCCGAATGCGTTGGGCCTCACCCCCCGAAAGCGACGCGCTCGGACGGTTCAATGTCAAATAGTGCAGCCCCACGTCGACCAAAAAGCGCAGTCGCTCTTCGATTTCGCGCACGATTCGTTCGCACACGACTTGTTGCACGGAGCTCAATGACAGAGCGGGCAAAGTTTCCGCCAGCTCCGATAGAGGCAAAGCGCACAGGTCTGGAAGCGTTTTGCCGCCGAGCCGAGTGCTACGCGCTTCAACGCCGAGGCGTGCACCGTCACATGTCTTACAGGGGTGCGCGACGCGGTAACGCGAAAGGGTTTTCGCCGCGCGCTCGTCTGTTTCTGTGCGTCGTTCGAGTTCGTCCACGACGCCATGCCATGGGCGAATCACCGCGGCGCGCGCGCGTCGCCCTCTTCGTCCGGGCTTTAGTAAGCCTCCGGGCATGGCAATTTCAGGGTTGCCCGTGCCTTTCAGAATGCCCGCCTTCGCAGCGGCGGGAAGGTCTTTCCACGGACGTTCGAGATCAATGCCGTAGTGGTCGGCCAATGCTTCGAGAACTTTCTTGTAGTAGTCCGCCGCCTTGCCCCGAGACCACGGCTCGATGGCGCCGCGCGCGAGCGAACGCGTGGGGTCCGGGATCACCCTTTCGGCTGAAAACGTTTCGGTCACCCCCAAGCCCGAGCAGTCTTGACATGCTCCCCTGGGACTGTTGAATGAAAACAACGACGGTACGAGTTCGGGAAACGAAACGTCGCAGTCGAGACAAGCGCGATGGCGAGAAAGCAACCACTCGTCTGCTTCGGGCGTGCCGGCACGACCCAGCATCACCTTCACCATGCCGTCGCCAAGCTTGAGTGCGGTTGCGAGCGAAGCGTCGAGGCGCGGCGTCATGCCATCTTTCACGATCAGTCGATCGACAACGACGTCAATGTCGTGAACCTTCGTGCGGGCGAGCTTAATGTTGTCGGCAAGGTCGCGCATCTCGCCGTCGACGCGAACGCGAACAAAACCTTTGCGCCGGTAGTCGTCGAGTTCTTTCTTGTACGCGCCTTTGCGCCCGCGAACGACCGGGGCGAGGAGCTGCACCCGGGTGCCGGATTCTAAAGCGGTGATGCGTCGGGACATGTCGCCTACGTTTTGTCCCGAGATCGGTTTGCCGCACTTCGGACATTCGGGTTCGCCCGCGCGCGCATAGAGCAGGCGTAAGTAGTCGGCGATCTCGGTGATGGTGCCTACCGTCGAGCGAGGACTCTTGCTCGCGCCCTTTTGCTCGATCGAAATGGCCGGCGAAAGACCGTCGACCGAATCAACGTCGGGCTTGGCCATCTGTTCGAGAAACTGACGCGCATACGCGGACAGGGACTCGACGTATCGACGTTGGCCTTCGGCGTAGATCGTGTCGAATGCGAGCGAAGACTTGCCCGAGCCAGAGAGCCCTGTGATGACGACGAGTGCGTTGCGTGGAATGTCGAGATCAACGCCCTGAAGATTATGTTCGCGGGCGCCGCGGACCTTGATATGGGTGTGGGGGTTGTTGGGTTCGATGCGTGCGACGTCGGCCGCTTGGGCCTTGGTCCGTGGCGTCACTGCACTTCCGCAGATGCTTCCGCAACACTCGACGCCGCGTAAATCCCCATGCGTTGGATGTAGGTACGTTCGCGCAGGGTCGCGACCCAACGGCTGTACTCTTCTTCTGTCTTCTGCGCATAAATTTCTTGTTCGAGTTGCGGTCGCGCTTGTTCAATCGAAACAGGGCTGAACGAACGCCGCTCGACGAGTTCGAGCAAGTTGCAACCGAAGGGCATGTCGATCACCTGACTTACCGGGTTCGCCTGGTTCATGGTCAGCAGCTCTTTCGCCATCCAACCCGCGAGGTCCTTCATGTGTAGCCAGCCGAGTTCGCCGCCCGACTCGCGGTTCGTTTCGGAAATTGTCGCTGCGACTTGCTGAAAGCTCACGCCGCCGCGCAAGATCGTGTCGCGCGCTTCCGCGACGGTACGGCACGCAATGTCGTGCGCCATCGGACTTTCGCGATCGAAGGTCACCATGATGTGGCGCAGGTGAACTTCTTCGCCACCTTCTGGCTGGTCTTCGAAGCGCTTTTTGTAGAGCGTGGTGACTTCGGCTTCTTGGATCTGCACCTTCGAACGCACCATCGAACTCAGCACCTTATTGCGCTCGATTTCAGCTTTGATCTTGAGTCGATAGTCCTCGAAGGTGAGTCCGTAGCCCGCAACACTTTCGACCAATTGTCCGAGGGTTAGGCCGGTGTCTTTCGCGATGGACGCGATTGCGTTGTCGATTTCGGGCTTGGTTGCACCGAGTTCAAGCTGTTGCACGACGCCGTCGATGAGCCGCGATTCGATCAGCCGTTCGAGGGCGTCCTTTCGCATCTGCAGCATTTCGTCCTGACTGACGCCTGCCTCACGCATACGTTCGAGGATGGGGCGCGCAATCTCTTCGATTTCGGAAGCGAGAACGATCTGGTTGCCGACCTGTGCCGCGACACCGTCGACCAAGATTTCTTCGGCCAAGGCCGGGGCTGACATACTGGAGAAAACAGCGGCCAAAACGGCGGTGATCACAAACACGCTGAGCATGTCCCTCGCTGCTGCCTTGGGGTGGCTATCGAATACATGGCGATCTGAATCGAACTTCACTTCGTCCCTTTCCTGCATCTGAGCCCGTGCGACAAAACCACGCCTGGGCGAAACACACCTCGGGTGGCCAATGTGGCTTGCGAGCGCTGGCGACTCTAGCAGGCTGCAAAAAAACCCCGGACCGAGCAGCGTGTCATGCGACGGGCGGGGTTCTTCCGCAGCCTGCTAGCAGCCCGATGCCGCTACCCGGGCGGAGGTCGCCCCCGTGTTCGAGCAATACGCTCGAAAACCGCAGGCATTCGAACCCCCGGCTCGCTCGAGCGTTCAACGAGGAGCCTGACCGCTGTTCGGAAGTTCACGGGCCTCGCGGACGAAACTTCATTCCAGCCCAACCCTGGGCGGGAGAAGTCCAATGAAGTAACAAGCTACGAATGTTATATGGTTTTGTTGCATAGATCTGATCCGCCCATTACGATGGATTCCGATAACTGACTCTGGTAAACAGATGGATATATCAGATGGATTAATCAGCTAATGGTGAGTCTTGGAGGAAGAGATGTCGGAGCATGTGATAACGCCGGATCAACGCCCAGGGCCGCAAAATAAGCGAACACGTTCGCGAGGTGGTAAGGCGAAGCGTCAAGACCCAGCTGAAGTTCGGCGCCGTCTCGTCACTGCGGCGACCCAAAGGTTCGCGAGCCACGGGTTTGAAGGTGTGAACTCGAATCAGATCGCGCGCGATGCCGGTGTCGGGGTCGGAACCTTCTATCGCCACTTCCAGGACAAGCGAGAAGTTCATCAGGCGGTGGTGCTTGAGACCTTGGAGGCGCTTCAAAATCGCGTGGCACAGTCGGCCCGAGCGCCCGGCGCTTCAGTGCAAGACCAAGTTCGAGACCTTGTCGAAGCGGTCGTTGGCTTTGCGGAAGAAATCCCAGCGCAGTTTCGCGTCGCGTTTGGCGGTGACGGAACTGCGGGTCTGGGTGCGCGCACCCAGCGCTCACCCCTCTCCGGTGCCACGCCGGGTCGCGCGCAGGTCGCATATTCGACCCGCGCCACAGCGCGACGGCTGGCAGAGCTACAAGCTCAGGGAGTGCTCGACCCACGGCTCGACCCCGGAGTCGCGGCGCGTGCCTTCGTGGGCATGCAGAATTCGGTTCTCTGTTGGTGGCTTGAAGATCCAACGCGCGCCACTCGAGAAGCCATGATCGAAACTTTGATCGTGCTTCATCCCGCAATCGCCGCGGCCAACTCCAAAGTCACTTGAAAACATATCGAAGGCAGATGTCAGGCGTTGTTGTTCGAGCGTTTGTTGTTCGAGCGTTTACGCCCACGCACCACGATCGGCCGAGGCCGCATCGCAATTGACGATCCCCGAACTTCCTTGCGTCAGCTTGAACAGGACCGTTCGCAACGGCCAGGACTCGCTGGCCGAATCGCTGCGCTCAATTTGTCACCCGACTCTTCTGCTGCTTCGTATCGCGCCTCATCAGATGCAGCCTTTCTTTCTATGATGAATCAGCGCCGTGACCGAGACCCGCGCTCAATCGCCTAGCCGTTCGAGCAACTCATGGGCGGCTTCGAACATGGGCTTTGGCCCCGCAGTGAGGGCGGGCGCGAGCGCATAAATTTTGTGGTCGGGTGCCACCCGCAAGCCAAGCGCGGGCTGGCTGAGCAAGTGGACAAGACGTGTCGGGTCGATCTGGCTCTTCTCTGCGACCTGCAACACAAGCTCGCCGCGGACGATGTCGACTGCCGCGATGCCGAGCTTGCGGGCTTTGATCTTGAGGCGAATGACATCGAAGAGGCTTTCAGCCTGAGTGGGGAGTGCACCGTAACGGTCGAGTACCTCGTCGCGAATCCGCGCCACTTCTTCATCGTCCCGTGCGCTCGACGCCCGCTTGTATAGAACCAGGCGCTGGCTCACGTCGGCCACGTACGACTCGGGCAAACGCGCTTCGACGGGCAAGCGAATCTCAGGATCAACTTCCACGTTCTGGAAATCGCCCCGCAGCTCTTCCATGGTTTCTTGCAACATCGACATGTAGGTGTCGTAACCGACGCTCAGCAAGTTGCCCGACTGTTCGCTGCCCAGCATGTTGCCGGCCCCGCGGATTTCGAGGTCCATGTTGGCCAGCCGAAAACCACTGCCGAGCTCCGATAAATCTTGAATGGCTTCGAGGCGGCGTTCCGCGTCAGAGGTCAAGTGATCGAGGCTCGGCACGAGCAGGTACGCGTAGGCGCGGTGGGTCGAGCGTCCGACGCGCCCGCGGAGCTGATACATCTGCGCGAGCCCAAGCGTGTGGGCGTGATTGATGATGATCGTGTTGGCGCGCGGGATGTCGATGCCGCTTTCGATGATCGTGGTGCAGAGCAAAACGTCCGCCTCGCCGTTCATGAACTTGTGCATCACGTCTTCGAGCTCGCGCTCCTTCATCTGTCCGTGGCCCACCACGAAACTAACTTCGGGCACCACGCGTTCGAGCATTTGTGCGACTTCGCCGATGCTCTTGACGCGGTTGTGAACGAAGAACGCTTGCCCGCCACGCCGGGTCTCACGCAGGATCGCCTCGCGGATCAACGGCTCGTCGAAGCGGCTGACCTGGGTGCGAATCGCAAATCGATCGGCAGGAGGTGTGTTGATGACCGAAAGGTCGCGCACCCCGGTGAACGCCATTTGTAACGTGCGGGGGATCGGCGTCGCGGTCAGCGTGACGACGTCGATCGTCTTCTTCATCTGCTTGATGCGCTCTTTGTGGGTCACGCCAAAGCGGTGCTCTTCGTCGATCACAAGCAAGCCAAGGTTTCGGAAGTTCATGCTCTTTTGCAACAAACGGTGCGTTCCGACAACGACGTCGACGTCCCCGGTCGCGCAGCCCTCGATGACCGCGCGGGACTCTTTGGGCCCCTGAAAACGCGAGAGGTATTCGACCCGAATCGGGTAGCCCTTGTAGCGTTCGACGAAGGTTTCGTAGTGCTGTTGGCAAAGAACGGTTGTGGGGACGAGGATGGCGACTTGTTTGCCGTCCATCGCCGAACGGAACGCGGCCCGGAGCGCGACCTCGGTCTTGCCATAACCCACGTCTCCGCACACGAGTCGGTCCATGGGTTTGTTGCGCTGCATGTCGGACAGCGTGTCTTCGATCGCGGCAAGCTGGTCCGGTGTTTCTTGAAACGGAAACGCAGCTTCGAATTCTTCAAAGAAGGTGTCACGCGGACTGAACGAATAGCCGGGGACGAGTTCGCGGGCGGCATGAACGCGGATGAGTTCGGCCGCCATATTGCGCATCGACTTCTTGACGCGCTGCTTGGCCTTTTCCCATGTCGCACCACCGAGTCGGTCGATGCGCGGCTTCGCGCCGTCGGCCCCACCGTAGCGCTGCACGAGGTTCAAGCGATGGACGGGCAAGAAGAGCCGGTCTCCCGCCATGTACTCGATGCACAACAGTTCCGAAGTGATGCGGCCTGCTGCGAGTTCGACGAGTCCTCGATACGTCCCAATGCCGTGGTCGCTGTGGACCAAGAAGTCACCGGGCTTGAGTTGGGCGAGCCCGTCAATGGCCGCGCCTTCTTGCCAGGTCTTTCGGGTGTGGCGTTTTTCGCGTTTGCCGAAGATCTCTTCTTCGCCAATCACCACGAGCCCTTCTTCGCTGAGTTCAAAACCTTCGCTTAAGTCTGCGACTCGAATCTCAACGCGGCCGGGCGCGGACCATCGCCACACGGGCCTTCGGTTGTTCGCAATCTTGGCCTCGAGTCCGTATTCGCCCAGCAGCGCGTGCAGGCGTTCGGCGCTCGAAAGCAACGAGCACGTGATGACGACACGCGAACGAGCGGAGATCCATAGAGCGAGTTTGTCGACCAACGGCGCAAGGGCTTGGTCGTGGGTTCGTGCGCGGGCGAGATCTCGGCGCAGTTCATCGTGGCCGCGCGACGCGACCGGGATTTCGACCGCTCCGCTCGCCGGGTCAGAAATCGAAAGTCGATCGAGCAAGACGGGGTTGCGGGCGCTCACGGCCGCCTCGAGTTCGTCACGGGTCAGCATGAGCTGGCGGGGTTCGACAACGGTGCGCCTCGAGTCGCGTGCGCTCCGGTAGTTGCGCTCGGCCTCGTCGAAGTACTTTTCAAGACGTTGCTTCCCAGCCGTGGGGTCGTCGATCAGGATCAGCGTGTCGTGCGGCAAGTAGTCGAGCACGCTCTCTTGTTCGGGCTGCAGCACCGGGCCGAGTGCTTCGATGCCCGGCGGCAGACTGCCGCGCAACATGGCGTCCAGGAGTTCTTCGATCTCGCTGTCGTCGTTCTCTTGTTCGATCGCGAGCGCACGCACGGCGTCGGCACGGGCGACGACCTGCTCGCGATCGACGAGCAACTCTTGGGGCGGTGCCGCGGCGACGCGGTCGCGCTTTTCTTGCGATCGCTGGCTGGCCGCGTCGAAGTCGCGGATCGATTCAATTTCGTCGTCAAAGAATTCAATCCGACACGGTAGTTCGAGGTGCGGCGAAAAGAGATCGACGATGCCGCCGCGCACCGCGAACTCACCCGGGTCTTCAACGATTGCGACCCGGGAATAACCCGCGGTGGCGAGTTTCTCAATCAACACGTCGCGGTCGAGGGTCTGCCCGACCTGAAGTTCCGTCGTGTGTGCGCGAAGTCGTTTGCGCGTCGGGACTCGCGCGAGCAGAGCGCTCCAAGGCGCGATGACGATCGGCGCGTCATGGCCATGGTCGGTAGAAGCGAGCAGCCGATATAGCACCGCCATACGCTGGGTCGTGATAAAGGCTTGAGGTGAGAAGCGTTCGTACGGGAGGGTGTCGTGCCGGGGAAACGAAAAAATTCGGGTCTCGTCTTCTTGTTCGCCCAACGCGAGACGCAGATCTTCGGCGAGCGCGTCCGCGGCCCGGGAATGCGGGGTCAGGACCAGAACCGCACGCTTGCCTTGAGGGCGGATCAATTCCGCCGCAATCAACGCGCGAGACGCGCCGCGTAAACCGGTGACGCGTACGGGCCTGGTGCGTTTGCCCACCCGACCTACCAGCTGCTTGATGATGCCTGGGTCGCTTTTGGCCAAGCCTATTCCCATCGCCTCGTGTTCTTCCCGTTCGTGTCTCGTGCGCCGCGGTGACTCAACCACGTGAGCGAACCCAAAATCGACGCGTGCGCGAACCAAGGATCCCAACCGCAAACGCAGAAACGCCCAAGTACTCCCGGCTGGCGGGGTACACGGGCCGCACATTGCGTGCACTGGGTAACACCCCCGACCGAGCTTTGCAGCCCTGGGACTTCTGCTTGTGCCCCGCTCCATAGTGGCGATTCCCCGGGGTGGCGACGTATGATGATCCGCCATGGGGAAGCTGCACCCGATCGAAGCCTCCGCGCTTCACGCCCGTCGCGAGCGCGTATTTCTAGTGTTGACCGGCTTGTTTCTCGGTTCAATGACGATGCTCAACATCTTGGGCGTCTCGCGCTTCATCGACTTGTCGTTCACCGTCTTCGGCCTGCAGATCCCAATGGCGCTCGCGGTCGGGGTGCTCCCGTACCCGATCACGTTTTTGTGCACGGACTACATCAGCGAGCTTTACGGCCGTGATCGGGCAAATTGGGTCGTCGTTGTCGGCCTGATCTTGAACGCCTACGTGGTGCTCTTTATGTGGCTGGGCGGATCACTTCCCCCAACCCCGGAGCTCGACATCGTCACAGGGCTTCCGCCCACGGATGCCTACGACTACGCGTTCTTTCGCATGCGTTTTCTCACCATGGGTGCCGTGTTGGCGTCGATGGTGGCCTATATGGCGGCCCAGTTTTGCGACGTCTACCTGTTCCACTTCTGGAAAACGCTTACCAAGGGCCGGCACCTGTGGCTGCGCAACAATGGATCCACCCTGGTGAGTCAGTTTGTGGACTCGTTCGCGGTCATCACGATCACGCATTTTTACGCGGGGGCCCTGCCGGTCGATGCTGTAAATCCGATCTGGCCGCAGCTTTGGGTGTTCATTGCATCGGGTTACGTGTTCAAGCTAACGATCGCACTCGTCGATACAGTTCCATTCTATATCGGCGTTCATTATCTGAGTCGGTATCTTGAAATCGACCCGAACGCCGAGCACGAAGCCGAGTTCTAAGGAAGCGATGAGACCAATACCTGAACTTGTAGAGCGATACGTCTTCGACCACATGCCGGTCTTTACGCAGAACATGATTGTCAGCATGGCGGGTCAGCAACGGTTTCGGAATCGCTACTCCGAGCACTTCCACGCGGTGCTCGAGGAGTGGGGGCGCACCGGCGACGGACCAACGGCGGTCCTGAAAGAGATCCAGCGCGAGCGGCTGATCCACTTGGTCGACCGCGCCCGGGAACACTCTCCCTTCTATAAAGACTTGCGCGCGCCGTCACGGGCTTCGGATGCCGACGAAGCCATTGAAGAAACGCTTTCGCAAATGCCCGTACTTGAAAAGCGAACCTACCGAAAGAACACCGACGCCATCGTGACCCGGGACATCCCGGCGTGGCAGTTGCGTCGCGGGATGACGAGCGGCACAACGGGTACTGCGCTGCGTCTTTTCTATACGCGCGAGACCGAAGCGGAAGAGTACGCCTCGGTGTGGCGCTTGCGGAAACAGCTGGGCATCGGATTGTACGATCCGCACTTCACGTTCACGGGGAAGATCATCGTCCCTGTTGTCCAGACGCGCGCGCCCTATTGGCGCAACAACAGTTACGGCAACCAGCTGTTGTTCTCCATTTACCACATGTCTCACGAGAACTTGGAGCTCTACGTTGACCGGCTGCACGAAACTGACGCGGTGTATGTCAACGGCTATCCTTCGGCGCTGCACCTTGTCGCCCGCGAGATGTTGACGACGGGTACGACGCTTACCCGCGGTCAACTCAGGGCCATCTTTACTTCGTCGGAATCGCTACTGGCATATCAGCGAGACGACATCGAAGAGGCGTTTGGCGCCAAGATTTGGGACCGGTACGGGAGTGCAGAATTCGCAGTCTCGATGACGGGCTGCTCGGAGGAAAACCTTCACGTCGACATGGAATACTGCATCGTCGAAGTCGATCCGATCGAAGAGACCGACGAATACGTGCGTGGAGAGCTGCTCGTGACCGGGCTCGGCAACAACGCGACTCCCTTTATCCGCTACCGCATTGGCGATGTCGGAACCCGCCTCAAGGCACCGTGTCCGTGCGGTCGCCCGGGAGACGTCTTCAGTGATGTGGATGGGCGAGTCGACGACTTTATCGTCACCCCTTCGGGTCGCATGATTGGTCGCATGGACCACATCTTCAAGTCGATGGACCAGGTAGAAGAAGCACAGATTCTCCAGACTTCCAGGGCGGGCATCGAGGTCGTGTATGTCCCTGGCCCGAAGTTTGATGTCGCTGCCGAGCAGAAGTTGCGCCGCGAAATCCGGTCGAGACTTGGCAATGAACTTGATGTCTCGCTGCACGGCGTTTCGGAAATTGCCCGAGAGGCAAACGGAAAATTTCGCGCGGTGAAGTCCACAGTCGGAACGTATGAGTCTTAGGTGCGTCATCGCTGCCGCTTGTCTTGCGGTGACGATTTGGGCGCTCGGGGTTCCCGGCTTGGCCCTTGCCGATGGGAAGTCGAGCGCCGTCGCGAACGGAAGCTTCGACGCTGGGCTTGAGCACTGGGTTCTAGATGCGAGTGCGAAGAGCACGGCCCGCGTCGTCTCGAGCGGGTGCCAGGACGCGCACTGCCTCGAGTTGAACGTCCCGATCCATGGTCGCGCCCTGGCATTGCAAACCATCGCGCCACTCGAACCTGGGGGTCGATATCGCGTCGCGACCGAGGTCCACGCATCGAAGCGTCATCGTGTTCGGCTGAGCGTGTCGGACCCGCACTGGAAAGGTGGGCTCTGCGCGCCGAAGCCGCTCGCGATGTTCGTCGAAGCGACGGGCGCAGACGACTGGCAAACCGTTTCGGCCGAGTTTGTGGTTCCTGTA
>DUBZ01000020.1 GCA_012960035.1 Myxococcales bacterium
CGCCCGTGATTCCGAGCCCAACACCGCCCTGCTCCTAAGCCTCGGCCTAACGGGTCTTGCGGCGAAGCGACGTAGATCGCTGCGCTCGTGAGTGGCTGATAGCGCCGACTAACGCCGCACCCCCCGCTTGGATTGCGCGCTGCAGATAGACCCCCTCTGGACGAAAAGGGCGGCTGTTTGCGCTACCCTCCCCGCGTTTTCAAAGAGTTTTCATGTACTCGATAAGCGCCTTTTTGTCCTCATCAGACAGATCGGTTCCGAATTCGTGTCCGCAGTTGCTGTTGCCCGAGTCGAGCGAATCAGGACTGCACCCCGTCTGTAGCGTGTAGGAGCCCTCAGGCTGATCTGTGGACAAGCCAACACTTTCCAGGTCGTAGTTGGGTCCGATTTCAAACGCCGTGACTCGTTCAGCAGCCGGCTTTAGCAGTTCCTCCAGATTCGGGACGGATCCGTTATGGAGGAACGGCGCGGCCACCCAGATGCCCTGTAATACGCGGGCTTCATAGGACCCAGACTCGGCCGGCGGGGCACCCGAGAAGTCGAAATCGATATCCGGAAATCGCTGCACAAGCGTGCCTGTTTTAATTGCCGCTGAAATTCCGATCGCCGTAGTCGTTTCTGGAATGGGAATGTAGTCCGGAGGCAATGCCACGCCTTTCAGGATTCCGGCCTTCGCCGTCCGTCCGATGATTGTGTGTTCCCTGGTATCGGTGCCAACATTCTGGACAGGGGTTGCCCAAGTCTCCCAGGCGCCACGATACACCCCCGGATTAATTCCATGGCATGTAGTGCATTCCCACTGGTAGATTTGTTCTCCCTGTACCGCCAAATCATCATCGACCTCCCCGGGAAATTCCGGCGGTTCGAGCTGCAACACCAGTTGCGCTAACTGTTGCAGCCCGTCGAAGTTCAAGGAGTTCTGGAAAAGAAAGTCCACGCCCTCCGGAAGCGACGAGTCCTTACGTGGTCTCGCTATACCGAATACCCCGAGGGCTTCCCCTGTGTTTCTCTCGAGAGACAAGGTTAAGTTCCCGTTGAGGGCAATGCCTGGCCACTGTGTCAAGTCCTGAAAATCTGCGTTCCACAGGAATGGGTACCGAACGGGGGCATCGGCAGGTAAAATATTCTCCGGGATCATGTATCCGCTCTCCGGAGGCCCGATGTCGAGTCCTGCGGTCCGGTTCATGATCATGGATAGGGCATCGACCCGCCCGTTGCCCCACAGTCGCTCGGGAAGCGCACGCTCCGTAATGAGGTGGAAAGGCCTGTGCCACTCCCTCAGCTCTGCCCGAAGCTTTCTACTTGAGCGCGCACCCCGGATCCCCAGTTTGCGCTTGAATCGCTTGAACGCTTTCCGGTTTCTGAGCAACGAGCCTACCGCGTCATCAAGGTCAGTCAGAAACCTCTCATAGTCGGCGATCGCGGGGCCCCCATCTGCCCTGTAGCGCACGCCTTCGATCTTAATTTCACGAACATGGCATGATGCACAGTTCTGGCCGAGGTACTCTCTGCCTTCGAACCCACCCAAGGTGAACCCGACGGGGAGCCCCTCTGGATTCGCGGGGCTCGTTTCATTGGGCAGATACCCGTAGCGCGAGAGATGGTTTCGCATGAACAACCTCCCATTCGGCTGGCGAAGCGCCTGAATCCAGTTCAATGGAATTATGCGAGAGCCCTGATCTACCGTGTACCAGAGAGCCCGCTGGCTGTCCGACCAATCGCCCTGAGATAGAAAAACAACATGCTCGTCGCGATCGTCGCGATGCTCGCGATGCTCGTTCGAGTTTTCACCGTCTCGGTCTCCGTCTGCCACGCAAACCGAGGCCGGGACCGACAACCCTGCGATGACGCTCGCGCAGGTCAGAAGGACTCTAAGCCGTAGAGGGTTGATCATATTTTTCTCCAATTCAGTAGTCAGTAACTTTCCCGGTGCAGGTGCAGCGATACTGAAAATCCCTTCAGTCGTCGTACGCTTCGGAATCTTCGTCTTCGGACCATGAGTGTACAAATTCATTAGACCACGCCAGTGAGCGTGGCGCCAGACCTCTGTTGGGCCTTCTGGGATTGCGCAGCGTTTTCAGAAAGGCGATCAAATCTTTTTTCTCTTCGAGGCTCAGCCGGTCGTAGGCTGCGGCCGAGAAGTAGGCCTCCCCCCCATGCTCCAGGATTGCCGCGCCGAGGGTCGTGGCCCGGCCGTCGTGCAGGTAGGGCGCTGTGTCAGCCACACCCCACAGCTTGGCTGTTACAAAAGGCACTGGAATGCTTGAAAAATCGCTTCCCATGTCATGGGTCTTGAAATCGGAGTACACGCGGACACGGATCCCTGAACTTGCTCGTGGGTAGTGGAAGCGCCTGAGGTTAATTTCCTTATAGACATTTGCACTGGGATCGGTCGGAACTTCGGGGAATGCGAACGGCAGTACCGGTGTGTTCGTTACGTATTGCGGAATGTGACAACCTGCGCAGCCCAGTGAGGGATCTTCAAAGAGTTGTTGGCCACGACGGGCGGATGCGTTCTTCCGGAGTTCTACAGGTGGTCTGAGCGCCCCGGCCCAGATCGACATCGCGGAGATCTCTCCCAAAAGCAGTTCGTTTTCGATGCCGTCGCCGTCCGGGTCGGGTCCCAGACCGGCGCCTTCCACGATCTCCACCGGCTCCATGCCGAAATGAAATACGAAGGCGCCTGTTGCGATCTGGCGAAAGGTCGGAGATGAGCCCCTGTGGCCGAAGGGGCGGACTACGAGGTCGTCTTGCACCCCCTCAACGCCGGAAAAGTCGCAATTCCCCGAGCTGTCGCAAACCAACACTCCGAAATCGACACCCTTGGCTGTCAACCACACCTGCGTGCCTGGATTGGTAAGCGCGGTAGCTTTTAGCAACTGCAGCTCAGCTGTCATCTCAAAACCGACAAGTTGGGCGCCTCCGATACCAAAAAGAGCGATCGGATTGAAGTAGAACCCCGTGAAGTTCTCGTCCAGGGACAGCGTTTGGGAAGCGATTAGGTTATTCGACTGGGCGCCGGCACCCCCGATTGCGAAACGATTGGGAATTGAATCTGCGCTCTGCAAGGTGTGGCACTCGCCGCAGCTCTGGCTGTCGAGTCCGTTGACCCGGGCAAACCCACCGAAGATTGCAGGTCGGGATTGTCCGTTGATTCCGGAGCTGTCGCTGCCCAGGCCATCGGCTTCTGTGAATGGCGTGGCGAATATTCGCAACCCGTTCTTGCGCACCTGCCGTACGGATGAATGGATTACCTGTTCCTGGGTGACTCGCGGACTCAGTCTTTTTTCAAGTTCCGGCGTCTGCGCATGGACCACCGTCGTTGACGCGACGGTCAGTATCAGGAAGAACGTGATCTTTGTAGTGATGATCATAGAAGGCAAAGTACTCCCACTTTGGATGCCGCCGCAACCGGCCCAGCTCCCCCCCCTCTTTCATGCCGTGGCCCTACAGAGAAAGTTCCGCGAATGCGACTAAGCAACACAAAAACGGATCACGTTTGTTTGCGTATAGGCGCATAGGATAAACAAGCCGCCGTTTCGCTCAAGAAAATACGAATGATAAGGCCCAGAGGATAATGTAAACAGCCGCCCACTTGAATCACACCGACTATCCCGGAGACGAATTTGCTCACCTGACTATCGCGGCACCCATTCGTACAATCATCGAGCTCAATCGATCGTAGACCGTCGACTCAAACTGATGCCGTCGCTCCTCGCTCGCCTGTCTCAACTCTCCGATTGGATAAACACGGCCGTCTGCCATCACGCCATTCAATGCGCCGAGTGATTCCAGATCAACTGTCGGGTCCTCGCTAAACCAAAGCAAGTCAGCAGGCGCCCCACTCTCAATAAGTCCTAACCCGTCAGTACCCAGTGCACGCCCAGCGGCATGAGTTGCGGCGACCCACGCATCTTCAGTGGTGAGTCCTGCAGCGACTAGTAGTCGAAGTTCGTCGTGAAGCCCTGCCCCGGGCACCACGAACGGATTCGGCGTGTCAGTACCTGTGAGAATCGGGACACCGGCGTCATGGAGTAGTTTGACGATCTCTTGGCGACGCTCAAGACTTTCGCGAAGAGCGTCCCATGTGTCGGGCGTAAGTCCCCGAAAACGTTCATCGAGGTCTGCGTTCCAGAGGACGTCGCGCCAATAGCGAGGGAGCAATTGGGCTGCATCGCTTTCTCGATTTACGTCGTAGGCTGCTTGCTCCGAATCACGAAGAAATGAAACTAACGTGGGAGTATGGCGAATACCCTGGTCGGCGGACGTCTGCACGTATGCCTCAATCGCTGCATCGTCGACTTCGCGAAATCGTCGAGCGAGCTCAGTTAGCCATTCAGGATTGGCGACACTCGCCTCAAGCGGTCGTGGGAGAATTCCGGTGACGTGCTGCACTTCATCTATCCTGCCGTCCGCGATCGAACCTGAGCGAGGAACGTGCCCGATTACCGGAAGCCCGGATTTACTCGCTGAATCGGCAATAGCCGCGAGTGAATCGGGAGACAAATTTTCGTAGACCTTGATGCAGTCGGCCCCTTCGTCAACCAACGAAGCCACGGCTTTCTCGGCGTCGGTGGCATCACGCACGACCCGCGCAAATACTTGAAGTTGCGGATCTCCATCCAACATCGATCCACATGAGAAAATCCGGGGTCCGGCCATCTTACCCGCTTCGACCTGATCACGAATCCAGAATGCTGCGCCATCAATGCTCCCAGCCTCGCGAACGGTCGTAACACCGTGAAGCAGGAACAGCCTTGCGAAGTCATCCGCGCTACCGGGCACGATTCTCGGGGAGAAGTGAACATGTAGATCGATCAGCCCCGGGAGCACGAAGCCACCACTCCAGATCGTGGAGACTCCTTCGGGAGGCGAATCCTCGATAGACACAACTCGACCGCTACTCACGTGAATCCAGCGATCGGGCGATCGAAGTATTGCGGGTACGACGACCGTGACCGGTCCGATCCACAGATCCTCTTGCGCTGCCACGTCGATCGAATGAGACCGAAATACGATGCAGCCCGCTGCCGCTCCGAGCATCAACAACGCAATTGCTGCGGTAACAATGTCTCTTAGCGAAAGTCATCATCAGTCCAACTTGGTTCGACGACGTACATTTCAGAATTGAATAGCTGGCCCTCGCCAACTATGATGATTCCTTTGATTCGATCTTCCATGATCTTCCCGGCTGACAATGAATTATCAACTGACAATCATGCTGGCTCTCGCACTCGGCGGTGCTGTCCTTGGCTTTGCCTCCCAGGAGGTGGAGCGGACCGATGAGAATTACTGGTGCGCCGAATCTGGGCCCCGCCAGGAGCTGCTCAAAAAGCGGGCGATCATGATGTACGAGCTGACCCTGGAGCCCTACGCCAAGCAGATCACGGAGAAGGGCGAGTACTTGAGCGACATCCTGGCCGATAACCTCCGTGGGCGCGTTGCCAATCTCGGGACCTTCGACACGATGATCATGCAGCAGTACTTCTACTCGGTTGCAGCGGTCAAGCCAATCAGCGAGGTGCGAGTCATCGCCATGACGGCCAACAAGAACGTCGTGTCTGGCCGCGTCGATCTGATCGGCACCAAGGGTTCGCTGACGGGCGACAACCCGCGTCTCACTGGCGATGTCCGCATCTCGTTCATCGGCAATTTCTACTTTAACCGGGAGAACAAGATCGAGGGCATCGACATCGTGCTCGTCAACGCCGGGGAAGCCTTCGATGTGGCCTACTCGACGCCGGAGCTCAAGCAGCTCACGATCGAGACCGACTGCAAGATCATCCAGGAGCACTGCATCGACGATTACGTGGCCTTTCCGTCGCTTGAGGCCTGCGTCGAGTACCAGAGCAGCATTCCTTTCGGCAGCTTCAACCGTACCAACTCCAACTCTGGCGTCTGCCGCAACCTGCACACCAACCTTTTGGCGCAGAGCCCAATCGACGTTGGCGCCCGCGTGCACTGCATGCATGTGACGTACGCCATCGACCCTAGGAATGACATGTGCATCGACTTTCCGTATGCGTCCTACTACACCGACGACGTCCCCGTCCCGCCCTGCTAAGTTCCGAACCGGCGGAGAATGAGAATAAGTAATTTAAACCGCATTTCCCCGTGAATAGTTATTTTAAATAGTGTTTTCCGAGATTTCATAAGTATCCTGATTGGTTATTTTGGCGAAAAGAAGTCTGTTGAGCAGTTGCGCGAAAGACCACGGGACATCGAAATGTGTCGACGCTGCATCAAGGAGGCCAGAGTAAAAATGCCTGCGCAGTTGTTACTCTGACCCTAAGCTTCTTGTCGCCTCTTAATTGGTGGAGCTGTAAAGACGACTGGAACTGCAATCCACCGTATCGAGAACGGCCCCTCCCACTTTCAGGCCATCCTTGGTCTCCATCGCGGCTTTCATCGCGACCCAGGAGGTCAGGTCGGGGAACGAGTCCACGACGACGAAGCCGCCAAAATCACCGACCAGTGGCGTCACGGCACGTGAATTGATGCCTCCGCCTTTGACCTTCTTGTTGACGAATTTTATCCAGTTTGCGTTGGCCGCATTAACATCAGCCATGGTTTTTCCATCTTTCACCGTGCAATCAAAAACCTCTTCAATGTGCGTGCCTGCATTGGCAAATCCGCAGAAAGTGAGGCTTGCTGCCAAGACGGTCGTCGAGAGTATGTTGTTCATATTATTACTTCCTTATTGGTCTTGAATGTCCCAGTTATTGTGAGCGAGTTCGCTGCACGGGTCTGTGCGCTATCAGCCATGGGGAATGATCAGGGAATAACAGATAGCCTCACTCAAGATAGACCACTTACGCAGTTCACGCGAACTATACAAACCAGCGGTACTTCGAGACCGGCCAAGGACGAGCAGTAAGCTAGAATGAGGGTACTAGATAGCGCAGAGGAGAATCCCATGGCTCGTTTTACAAGACGTTCATTTTTTACCGCGATGTCGCTGGGCGCGGGGGCCATTCCTCTAGTGGGCGCCAGCACCCCCGCGACAGCGGGCAGCGCATCGATACCCAACGCCTTCGCCAGTGACGTCCAGTTGCAACCCCTGCTTGGCGCTCG
>DUBZ01000021.1:0-6577 GCA_012960035.1 Myxococcales bacterium
CACCTGGCCGTTGGCGCCATCGACTTCGACGCCAATGATGTCGCCGGCGAACGAACCTGAATCTTCGGGCTCAATTCTGAAACGTACCGAAGCGCCTTGGCATTCTTTCGATCTGATGTCGGTTTCGTTTGAGCAGATCTGAATGTCGCCGGGCAAACTGTCGGCATCCGTTTCTAGGATGCCATCGGCGAGCACGAACCCACCTCCAAACTCTGCATCGGGCGAGAGATACGCAATTTTACCAAGACCCGTTTTGATGACCCGCCCATTCCCAACGCGAGGTCTTTGGAAGAAGAACTCCTGTTGACGTTGTTTGAGGACGTATTCTCCGCCGCCGCTGATATCGTAAACAACATCAATCGTATCTGCGCGATTGCCCGGGATCGGACCGTTGAATATGAGTCCCTCAGAAATGAGATCTACGTTTATGAGGGTTAGGTTTTGTTGCGTAAGGAAAATGTCGTTCGGTTCGGTTCCTGTGCGGTTAATGAAAAGGAAGTAGTCGGTGCCATCCTGCGAGGGGGCTGTAATTGTGAGCACGGACTCGATTACGAAGATCTCGTTTGCAGAAAGGTCGAGGAAGATGTTGATTTCGTTTTTCTCATTCGCGAGTTCTTGGAGGTCTCCGAGGTCGAAGTCGATCGTGTCGCCCCCTGAACCATTGGTATTCGCTTCATTGATTGCCCAGCGAAAACTCCGCATACCGGCCACGTCGTCGCCCACCAGGTCTTCGATCGTGTCGACGGTGAAGGTCGCTGCTGAGACCCAGGCCGGAGTTGCCGCGACCGCCAAGCTGATCGCAAGGGCAACTGCGCTGAGTACAAACAGCCCCCCCCATTTGTGCCCAATTCGAAAACGGCCAGCCATCAACGTGCGTTCGATCATCTAGGTCCTCAATCGGCAAGCTCGCCGGAAACTCAGCGAAATTCGTGTGGACTCAATCACATGCTGACCCGCCGAGCGAGCCCAGAGTTCAATCGGCTGTTCGCCCCCCATCACCCAGGTGTAAATGGAGGAAGTTCGACCTTTTCGCACCGCGTGATTCGAACCCGCCCGCAGCGCCGCTTCCGGGCGTCGCAATCGATAGGAACCCCCCGTGGGGTACGCGGTTCCGAACGAGGGTCGCGTGGCCCGAGATCCATCGTCTATTCGTCGAGATCCGGAACCCAGTTCGCACCGTTGATGTGCGAACCCCCATCGACGTAAAGCGTATTGCCCGTCAGGTAGCGCGACTCTTCGCTCGCGAGAAACAGCGCGACGGGTGCGATGTCGTCATAGCAATCGCCGATGCGCCCCATCGGGTTGGCGGAGTCGGTGCTCGCAAGCAATTCCGGATGCTTGTCCATCATCGAGTGAAACGCAGCCGACTTGGCAGCGGGGCAGATGACGTTGCAGGTGATCCCGCTCTCCGCCCATTCGCGTGCCGCCGTTCGACTCGCCGCGCGCAGCGCTTCTTTTGACGTGTTGTATTCGGCCGTGCCCATGTGGGCGTTCACGCCGTTGAGTGAGCAGATGTTGATGATGCGCCCATAGCCCACGGGCTTCATGATCTTGTGCGCGGCTTGCATCGCCCAAAACGGCCCAAGGAAACCAACGCCAAGGCCGTGGTTCATCATGGCGACCGATTTGTTTTCGATGCGCCCAACGTGTCCGCCACCCCAAGCATTGTTGACCAGGATGTCGAGTCGGCCCCATTTTCGGACTGCGTATTCGATCATCGCCTCGACGGCAAGCTTGTCGCTGGCGTCCGTTTCGATGAAGGCGCCGGAAGCGCCGAGTTCGGTTTCCATCGCTTTGCCGGTGTCGCAGTTGAGTTCGGCAATGACGATCTTGGCACCTTCTTCGGCGAACCGACGCGCCATGCCCGCGCCAATGCCGTCGCCGGCTCCCGTAATGATGGCGATGCGTCCTTCAAGCTGTCCCATGTCTGTGCGTCCTTTTTTGGAGTTGAGTCGCGGTGTCGTAGATGCCTTACAAGCCAAATTCGCGAATCAGCGCTTCTCTGTTTGCGTCGAGTTCGGGCGCAGCGGCGCGCGAACTCGGATCTTCCACGCCCGAGATCTTGATCGGGTTGCCCGCCACGCAAAAGTTCTCGAGCCCCGGCTCGTCGACCTGAACAACCATGTTGCGCGCAAGGGTCTGCGGGTGTCCGAGCACTTCGGCGACGTTTTGAATGGGCCCCGACGGAACCTTGGCCTCAGCCAGGATGCCGAGCCACGCCTTGGTGGCCTTTGTCTGCAACGTCTCTTCGAGCGTGCGCTTGAGCTCCGCTTGGTTCGCGGTGCGCGACGCATTGCTTTCGTAGTCGGGGTTGGTGAACAGTTCCTCTCGCCCGATGCATTTGCACAGCGCGCGAAAGAGTCCGTCATTCCCCGCGGCGATCACCAAGTTGCCATCTTGGGTTTCAAAACTGTCGAAGGGCGTGATCGAAGGATGGCGGGAGCCCAGGGCTGTCGGGATTTCGCCGGTGGCCTGATAGCGCGCGATGGCGTTTTCGAGGATCGCGACCTGGCTGTCCAGCATGCTGACGTCGATTTTGCTCGCGGTGCCGGTCTTTTCGCGTTGGAACAACGCCGCATTGATGCCCGCGCAGGCGAACATGCCCGCGGCCAGGTCCCCTACCGAAGTGCCGACCCGGGTCGGACTCCCACCGGGCTGCCCGGTCAAGCTCATCACTCCCCCCATCGCCTGCACGACGAGGTCGTATGCCGGGCGTTCGCGCAGCGGTCCCGTGTCACCAAAGCCAGAGACCTGGGCGTAAATAAGCCGAGGGAAGCGCGCGTGGAGATCGTCGAAGCTGTAGCCGAGCTTGTCCATGGTTCCGGGTCTGTAGTTCTCGATCAGAATGTCGGCATGCCCGAGCAGTCCTTCGAACAAGGCGCGATCTTCGACCGCCTTGAGATCGAGCGCAATGCTCTCTTTGCCGCGATTGAGCGAGATGAAGTACGCGCTCTTTTCTTCGATGAAGGGGCCGATGTGCCGGGAGTCGTCGCCGACGCCGGGGCGTTCCACTTTGATGACCCGCGCGCCGAGATCGCAAAGCATCATGCTGCAGTACGGGCCAGCGAGAACCCGGGTGAGGTCCACAATCGTAATCCCCGCCAAGGGGCCCAGGCTCGTCATGCGCAGTGGCTCCAGGGAATTGTAGGGAGTGTCGTAAGCGGCATGGACATATGTTTCGAGTCGTCTCCCGTCGCCTGAAAAACTTGTACGGCGTCGCTTCATCATACAAGGAATGCCGGGTTCTGCTGAGCCCGGCGCTATGCTCTGCGGCCGCGAGTCCGGTGGTCCCAACCATCACGACCTCACATTACCGAGACCCCCAACAGGAGATGCGTCAGCCATGAGCGAAGGCGACGAAAAAACGAGCTTCGACGTAGTTGTGATCGGCGGAGGTCCCGGAGGCTATCCCGCGGCGATTCGTGCGAGCCAGTTGGGGCTCAGCGTGGCGCTGGTCGAGTCGACCCACCTCGGTGGGATCTGCTTGAACTGGGGATGCATCCCCACCAAGGCTTTGCTCCACAGCGCCGAAGTATTTCAACTCGCGCACCACATGAAGGACTTCGGAGTGAATGCCGGAGAGCCGACCGCCGACATCGAGCAGATGGTCAAGCGATCGAGACAGGTCTCAAAGCGGCTCACCACCGGCATCAAGAGCTTGATGAAGAAGAACAAGGTGACGGTCTTCGACGGCTTCGGTCGACTCGCAGGGCCAGGCTGTGTCGAAGTCGAAAAGGACGGCGCATCGGTCGCCACCTTGTCGACGTCGAATATCATTCTGGCTACGGGCGCGCGCCCACGCAGCTTGCCCGGGCTTGAAGCCGATGGCGATCGCGTGTGGACTTCGAAGGAAGCCATGATGCAATCGGAAGTCCCCGGCTCATTGCTGGTCGTCGGGTCCGGTGCGATCGGGATGGAGTTCGCGAGTTTCTATTCCGATCTCGGAAGCGACGTCACCGTGGTCGAAGCACTCCCGCAGATCTTGCCAGTAGAAGACGCCGAAATTTCTGATGTCATCGTGAAAAACTTCATCAAGCGAGGTGTCACGTTTCATGCCGACAGCACCGTTTCGAACCTTGAACGCACCGCAACGGGCATGCGGGCGAACATCCGACACGGCGACGCCGAAGAAACCGCTCTCGACGTCGATCGCGTCATGCTGGCGGTTGGGATCGTGGGCAACACCGAAGGGTTGGGGCTCGAAGGGACTGCGGTTGAAGTCGACCGGAGTCACGTCGTCACCAACGAATGGCTCGAGACCGGAGAGCAGGGCGTGTATGCGATCGGCGATCTCGCGGGCCCGCCGTGGCTCGCCCACAAGGCCACCCACGAAGGGATTCTCGCAGCCGAACGGATCGCGGGTTTGCCAAACCTTCATTCCATCCTGGCGTCGCGCATCCCGGGTTGTACTTACTGCCGGCCACAGATCGCGAGCATCGGCTTAACCGAAGCGCGTGCGAAGGAAACGGGACGCGAACTGAAGATTGGTCGCTTTCCGTTTCGCGGCAACGGCAAGGCGATCGCAATGGGCGAATACGACGGCATGCTCAAGACGATCTTCGACGCGAACACCGGTGAAGTGTTGGGCGCCCATATGGTGGGGCACGGTGTCACGGAGTTGGTTTCAAACATCAGCGTCGCGATGCAACTCGAAGCGACCGAAGCCGAACTGATGCACTCGGTCTTTCCGCACCCGACACTCAGCGAGGCACTCCACGAATCCGTGCTCGAAGCCTTCGGTCAAGCGATTCACGTTTGAATCACGCTCGACCCTGCACGCCTTCTAACGGGTACTGCGCGCGTGCCGATCGGCGAACGGCGGTCACGACGACCGTCCGACCGCCCGGGCCGCTCGGTGCGATCCCACCGGAGGGGTGGAAATTAGAGGGATCCGTGCGAGATGTTGAATCACTCGATTCACGCATCTTACGACACCGAGACGACCGGCGAACTCGGTCCTCGCCTAGGCCATTGGCGCCGCGATGGGGCCTTGGACCGGAGCGACTGTAGGTTCCACTCGGCGCGGAGCCGCAGTGCGCGACTTCGAAGCGAGTAGGGATCGACGCAGATCTTCGGGACTGACCGGAGGCAGGCCCGCTTCTGCGGCGCGTTTGTGGCAAGCCACGTAGATCGCCTGCTCGGAAAGCCTGCGGATCTCGATGCGTCCACCTTTGTTGACCGGGTTAAAGAGCGGGCCCGGTGCAATACTACGTCGTGCAAGCCAACCTTCGAGGGCGAGCAAGCCTTCGCGGTTTGCGGTGAAGCGGCGCGGTGCACGAGTGCCGTTGCCGCGAACACAAATTGTGCTCGTGCGGCGATCGAAGTCCGACAGGTCGAGTGCCGCCACTTCAGCACGGCGAAGGCCGGCACCAAAGAGCAGGACGAACAAGGCGGCGTCACGCGGGCCTGCGGGCGAGCGGTCTCGCTCACATGCTGCGACCAATGCCCGCAGTTCTTCCTGGGAAAGGGCGCGGCTCTTGCGCGGTGACGGACCTTGGACTGCGGGCAAGTCGATCGCACGCTGATGGTCTTCTGCCGAAATCTGACCCAAGCGCCAAACTTGCTTCAACACGCCACGCAATGCGGCGAGGTGCTTGTTGGCGGTGGCCGGCGCGAGTTCACTCGCCAGTCGGGTCCGCAGGGCAGACGTGTGTTCAATGCGCAGGGCACTCCAAGGAAGAGATCGCATGTCACATCGGCCATCTGAGAGATAGCGGGCGATCTTCTGAAGTGCCTCGTTCATGGTCCTTCTCGAACCGGGACCAAGTTGTGCCAGGTAAAGTGCCGCCGGGTGCTTATCTTCCGGCGTTTCTCGTGCAACCTCGATGTCTCGCGACTCGAATGGTGCAGTCATGATTCCCCCCTCCTATCATTCGACGTGGTGTGCGTCGATCCTCTTTGGCGGACCGGCTTCAGTGCCGATCGCGAAGTGCAACCTATGACCTTCGCGTGTGGCTGTGTATCGGGGGAAAGCCGGATCTTGGCTGTGGGAATCTATGGTTTTGGAGCAGGCCTAGCTCCCCTCTCCACCCGACTTCAGCCGACAGAACGAAAATTCTCCCGGGCTTGGATGCGAGATTGTTGAGTATTAGCAGGGGCTTGCGTGCGTGTGGCCGAGAGCCAGTCGGCGGTGAGAAAACTGGGGTCTTTTCTTAGAACCTCAGGCAGGGCGCAAGTGGCGAGCGGGCACCCAATACGCGACACGAATGGACCCACCATGTGTCGGTTTTCGGGTGTGCGAATGCTCTCGTGAACCTGGGTTGCCGCTCAGCACTTTTCAATATAAAACGGAATTATATTTCCATGAAGAACAGTTTGACCCTGTCGATGACCGCCATCGCGAGGTTCTGCATCGGAGTCTTGCTCGTGACCTCGAAGCCTGCGCAGTGGCTATCCGAAATAATCGACCTTTTCCCGAAGCCGATCCCGATCCTGGTGACCGTCGTCGGAGTCGGCGCGGTTCGCATCCGAAGTCCCAAAGGAGCAAGCGGCGAAATCTTCTCGCGCACCGAGGGTCCGCGAAATGATTTCTGGGTCCGATTGGAACGCAGCCGTGATCGGCCATGGCAGACGAGAT
>DUBZ01000021.1:6587-6931 GCA_012960035.1 Myxococcales bacterium
GTAATTCGTTCGTGCACGAGACCGAGAGCCAGGTCATTCTGAACGGCAGTCGCGATATCAACTTCACGATGGATCTGGTCAGCAAAGACATCGGCATCTTCCAGTCGATCGCCGAACGTCACGGCGTGCCGCTCGAGGTGTCACCGTTACTGGTCGAGATCTTTAAGGACGGTGAAGCTCGTTATGGCAGCCGTGAAGTGTCACCAAACATCATCAAGCGGCTCGAAGAGGCCGTTGGCGTCGAGGCCCTTGCTCCGGGATTCCCCGCGGAGATGACCGACGATGAACCGGAAGAACCCGGCTACGAAGCGATCCCGGCGTCGCGTAGCTGACACGGTTTCAGC
>DUBZ01000022.1 GCA_012960035.1 Myxococcales bacterium
CACCGAGTGGAACTTCAACTCCGAATGCATGAAACGCCGCCCATCCCATCATCTGGAAAACCACCACGAAGGTGAAGCGGAGAACGGCGAGTTCGATGAGGTCGCGCGTGGGGGCCTGGCGCGGCGCGCGGAAAATTTCGAGATCCCGCAGGCGGTCGAAGGGACCGAGCGAAAACGGCGCACGGAGGAGGGCGAGCCCACCGACGATCACCGCGATCAACAGCACGATTATTCCGAACTGAAGTTCAACACCGGTTTCGGATACAAGCGCTGCGCCGATGGCGACCAGCGAAAGCACCATGCCGAGGTCGAACATCATGATCATCATCACGCTACCGGCCGCTTCGGCAAGTCCGACCCCCGCTCGGCGGCGGAGCAACACGGTGAGGGTTGCGGCGCCGAGCGCGTAGTGGACGATCGCGAGCAAGTAGCTGGCCGCTTTGACCCGCGCTGCGATGAGCAGCGTGAAGTCGCTGCGCGTTCGGTGAAGTACGCGACGAAGGGTGATGGCTTCGAGCAGCAGCGTTATGGCACCGAAGGCGATCAGCGAGGGGGCGAGGATCATCGCCGCTTCGGGCGTGATCTCCGCCACGACGGCGCGGAAGTCGATCGTGGCACCGAGGTAGCCTGCAGCGACCAAGCTGATGGCGATGGGGAGGCCCCATTTGATCAATGGATGGGTTCGCGATTCGGTTGTGTTCGGTTCGTCGGCCGTCATCGCTTGTTCAGTTCCCTGCTCGTGCGTCGTCAATGGCTGCGGCCATTTCGGTGGCGGCGCGATCCCAGTCAAAGGTCTTCGACCATGCGAGGGCGCGGGTAGACATTTCTGTGGCGAGGGCATCGTCTTCGAGAAGTTCACCGATGCGGTCTCGGAAACCTTCGACGTTGCGGTGCTCGACGAGGTAACCGGTCTCGCCGTCGCGCACCGAATCCCGCAAGCCGTCGGCGTTGGTGGCAACCACGGGCGTGCCGAGTGCGTTGCTCTCGATAATCGTGAGCCCCCAACCTTCTTTTTCAGACGGACAAACGCATACCCGAGTCTCGGCGATCAACTGGTCTCGCTCTTCGTTGCTAATGAAGCCGGTGAAGTGGGTGCGGTCGTCGATGCCAAGTTCTTTGGCGAGGACTTCGAGAGACTCGCGGGCGACACCCTTCCCGATCACATAAATCTCGAGATCAGGAAAGCGCGAAGTGAGTGCAGCGCAAGCACGAAGCATGATGTCGACGTTCTTGTAGACCTCGAGACGGCCGACGTACGAGACCCGCATCTTGCATGGTGTTTCGGTATCGGCCACGACTTCGGTGGGTTCGATGCCGCAGTGGCTTACGCGCACCCAGTCTGCGTCGACACCGCGTTTGATCAAGTCGGCCTCGCTGCTTTCAGAGATTGCGACGAAGGGCAGCCGCTTGTAAAGAGAAGGAATCAGAAGTTCGGTCGACCATACCGCCGCAGCGACCGGCCACGGAACTTGTTGAAATGCAACTTCACCAAACAAGTGATGACAGATCGCAAGTACCGGTACAGCGGAATAGACCGGCGAGTAGAAGGGGACCTTGTTGAGACATTCGACGACGACGTCGAAGTTGCCTTTGCGCGTTTCACGAAAAGTCGTGTACGCCACGCGGGGGTAGTACGTTGGGATCCCGCCCAGGCGCCATACCCGCATGCCGTCGATCTCGTCGACCGCGGCCCCGTCACGAAAGCCTGATGCGGCGAGGGTGATTTCATACCCTTGCGCGGCGAGGCGACGGAAGATCTCGGCGACATGGATTTCTGCACCGCCCGCTTTGGGGTGTTGTGGATCGCGCTCGTTCAGCACGAGCACCCGGCACGGCGAGCTCACAGTCGTCGAGTCCTAAATGCGGCCAAGCGCATCAGATATGCGCAGCCACCAAACCATCCACAGCGCTTCAAAGGCAATGCCGAGACTAAGTTTGGACTCTCCGCGGGTACGGTCGACGAAAAAGAAGGGAAGTTCCTTTATGCGCGCGCCGTATTTGTTGAAGCGGTAATTCATTTCGATCTGGAACGCATAACCGTCGGACTGCATGTGCTCGAAGCCGATTTTTTCGAGGAGTTCGCGACGGATGCAGCGGAAACCGCCCGTCGCGTCGGTGGTCGACAGTCGCGTGACGAAGCGCGCGTAGACGTTGCTGAAGTAGCTGATCAAGATACGTTCGATCGGCCAGTTCACCACGGTGATGCCGTTGATGTAGCGAGAGCCCATGACGATGTCGTGGTCTTCGATTTCGACGAGCATCTCCTTGATGGTGGCCGGCGGATGCGAAAAGTCGGCGTCCATCTGGAGCACGATGTCAGCTTCTAGGCGAAGGGCTTCGGCAAGACCAGCGCGATAGGCGGCGCCAAGCCCCACCTTTTCTGAGCGATGCAGGACATGGACGCGCCCGGTCTGCTCGCGTAGGTCGTCCGCGACCTTGCCCGTGCCGTCTGGAGAGTTGTCGTCTACCACAAGGATTTCGATCCGATCGTCCTGTGCAAGCACTTCGGAAACGATCAGCGGAAGATTCTCCACCTCGTTATAGGTGGGGATGATGACGATGACGCGGGACATTTGGGGCTCCTTACAGCGTAGATAGCTTAGTCGAATCGCTCCCTAATGCACGAACACAGCCTCTCTCCCGTGTTGCGACGGACCCGCATTGAGGTTGCGTACGCGTGTGAGGGCATTGCCGCTGGGCGATGTTGTTCGGGCTTTAAGTCGGTGGTTGTCCGCTACGCTTCTCTACCCAACGCACTCATGGAGCACTTGTCAGCCCGCGTTGATTTGTGTCGATTCAAGTCGATTCACGTGGACGACGAACGGCGTGAGCGCTCGAATGTCAAATACGACGGCGGATTCGTGGCAACACCAAACAACAGTCGGGACGATCAAGGCGCACTCCATCACGTGAGCCACGCGCCACCCCGCATGGCGTTGCTCGTCGCTGCGGCCGGTGCTGCATTTGTGCTCGCGCTCACGTTCTATCTCGCATTCGCGCCGACGTTCACCAACGACTTTTGGTTTCACCTGAAGATGGGCGAGGTCTATTGGATGCTGGGTCCATGGCCGCTCGCTGACCCCATGCTCCACACGGCACTCCCCGAAGCGCCGATCCAACACGAGTGGTTGTTTGGCGTAGCGATCTATCTCATTCAGTCGCTCACCGGTTTCTTTGGAGTTCGCGTTTTGCACCTTCTTGCCGTGATGGCGATCCTGGGGCTTGTGTTTCAGAGCGCGCGACGCGCCACTGACAACGCACTCCTCGCATGCTGCGTGACGACGCTCTTTAGCGTGCTCGCTTGGACGCGTTTGTTCCAGATGCGTCCGGACCTCGTCACGATTTTGGCGACACTCGCGACTTACGTTCTCTTGATGGAGCGCTATCGCGTGCCGACGGCCCGACGACTCGCGGCCTTTGGCGCGTTGATGCTCTTCTGGGCGAACGCACATTCGCTCTTTGCACTCGCGCCGTTGCTCCTCTTTGCCGTGGTTCTCGGACTCGGTGTGCGAGCGCTTGTCGCTGTAATCATTTTCGAGGGCTCCGAAAAGGAAAGCACTCTTCAATCGGCGAGAAGCATCGCCGGGGCCCTTACCTTCGCGATCGTGCTCGCGGTCGTGGTTTCTGTTGCGAACCCGCGTGGCATCGAACAGCACTTCACGTTCTTTACTTCGTCGAGTGATGCCGCGATTTGGGCAGTAAAAGACGAGTGGTCGCACTTCGACCCGTTTGATGTTGCGAACCACCCGGGGTCGGTGAGTCCTTTGCTCTGGACCGTGATGAACGCCGTGATCGTGGCGTTCGGTTTCACTGTTCTCGCTGGTATTGTTTCAGTGGGCAAACGGCGCACCAACACCCTCGACGTGTTCAACCCCGCGACCTTTGCCCTCGGTGCCGCTTCGATCGTTGCGATCCTGGTTTCCGTTCGCTTCCTATGGATGGGCGTGTTCCCACTTCTGTTCGTCGCCCAAGCGATCGTGCGTTCTGAGCTGCGAACTGACACCCGCGAAATTGTTTCGTGGGTGTTGGCGCTGACGACGCTCGTCGTTTCGATTCAGTTCTATCGGGTCGGAGGTTTTGCGACGACTGCGGCGCGTTTGCCGGAGAGCATCTCGGATTACATCCAAACCCCATACCTTTCTCGCAAGTATCACGTCGAAGGCGTTCAATTCCTCCGAGACACGGGGGTCGAGGGCCGGCTCTTCAATAGTTATGGCATGGGGGGCTTCCTTGGCTACTGGCTGTCACCCAAGCTCACAACATTTATCGACAGTCGAACCGAGCACTACTTGCCCCAGGTCATGAAGGAGTACTCGCGCGTTTCGGCGATGCGCGAACTTGGCGGACGCCGAACCTTCCTCGACATTTTGGACCGCCGCGAAGTCGACTTCTTTTTTGGAGTCGGCATGCCCAAGGGCTTGATGAAGCGGTCCCGCGCGAGTGAAAACACCACCGGACATCTCGAGGGAATCGCCGGCTGGGTTGTCGTGTCGCGCTCAATCTATCATGCGATCTACTTGCGCGACCTGCCGCGCAACGAAGCGAACTTCGAAAGAATCGAGAAGTACTACGCTGCGGCTGGGATCCCGTTTCGTCGTGATCTCGGATTCGATGCCGCCGCCGCAATCCATACGGACTTGGACTGGTCAGTCGATCACGCGTTGCTCACCCCCGACCACGCAAAGAAGATCGCGGTGCGTAATAGTGCGGCTCGAGGGATGAAGGCCGGTGGCCTCGATGCGCTCGCATGGACCTACGTACTAAGTGGTTCCTACGACGCCGTGCTGGAAGTCGAACGCGAACTCGCAGAAGTACGCCCGGTTTCGAAGACGAGCTTACGGCGGGCAATCTACGCGTCGTTAAAACTCGAAAAAATCGCAATCGCCAAACAGCGTGCCGCCGCTCTGGTTGCGATGTCGTCGAACGACACCGATTCGCTGATTTTCCAGCAACTCGTGACTGCGTTTTCAGAAACGGCTTCGTTGCCGAGTGACCCGAGAAATCGCGGCGCCCGGTCAGTTGCGCTTGCACGTGTGGTTCAGCGCGTGCCCTTGCTCAGTCAATTCGAAGCCGCATTGCTCGAGCGAAACTTACCTGGAGAACCCCGAGTCGATGCGAATGACTCGAGAAGCCACTAGCCGCACAGCAAGGTTTCGCAACGCAGTGATCGACGCAAAGACGTGTGCGATGCGACGGGAGGGGTTCTTCCGCAGCCTGCTAGACCCCAGCGTTAGTTTTCGCGAACGAACGTCGTGCGCCCGCCGACCACGGTGCGATCCACCTTGATGTCGCGAATTCGCGTGGGGTGCTCGATCGGATTTTCTGCGAGAACCACCAGGTCAGCGAACTTTCCAGTTTCGATTGAGCCGCGATTGTCCTCTTGAAAGATCTGCCACGCGGCATCGATGGTGACCGCTCGCAATGCTTCCATGACTCCGATGCGTTCTGCGGGGCCGATCACCTTGCCGGAGGTCGACAGACGATTGACGGCAGACCACACGAGCAGCGTCGGTTGCATCGGGACAACCGGGGAGTCGAGGTGAATCGAAAACGGCACTTCCTTCTTGAGTGCCGTCGCCGCGGGGCTCATCCGCGCGGCTCGTTCCGGGCCCATGAAGATGTCGCGGTGCCGATCCCCCCAGTAGTAAGTGTGCGCAACAAAGAAACTGGGCGTGATGCCGAGTTGCTTCATGCGGTCGAGTTGATCGTCGCGGGCCATCTGGGCGTGGATCACAATCAAACGCGGATCGTCTCGCTTGTGCTTGCTTTGAGCGCCTTCGACCGCATAAATGATGTCGTCGATCGCGGCGTCACCATTGCCGTGTATCGCCATCTGAAGATCGGCACTGTGAAGCGTCGAAACCAACTCGGCGAGATCTTCTCGCTTGAGGGTTGGATAACCGCGGTAGTCAACATCACCTTCGAACGGCACGTGATAGGGCTCGGATAGATATCCCGTGTAACCCTGGATGGAACCGTCACCCACAATCTTGATCGCGCCCAAATTGAAGTAGTCGCCCTGATAGGAAGACGGATCCATCTCGCCGCTCACAATCTTTCGGCCGACGTCGGCGTCGCCAAAGAGTTCTAGGCGAAATGGGATCTTGCCCAGTATGTGGGCCAGATAAAGACCGTCGATGATGAGTTCGTTCGAGAGCCCGCTCTGCGCGGTTGTCACTCCTACGGAGCTGTATTCCGCAGCCGCGTGATCAATCATTTCGAGCAAGCCGCTCGCGCCGATGTTCATGGCCTTTTCAGACAGAGGTCGCGCGGCGGTTTCTTCGAGGACGCCTGAAGGGTGCCCATCCTCTTCGCGTCGAATGATTCCACCCTGTGGGTCGGGAGTCTCTGCGGTGATCCCCGCGAGTTCGAGGGCTTTGGTGTTTGCGACCGAAAGATGACCCGAAACATGAGACGCGACGATCGGATGCTCGGTCGAAGCGCGGTCGAGATCATGTCGGGTCGGGTGTCGTTTTTCGGCGACGAGGGTGTCGTCGTAAGCAAGCCCCATGATCCATTCGCCTTTGGGCTTGTCCGCCGCGTAAGTGCGAAGTTTTTCGACGATCTGTTCGATCGATTCGATCTCGCCAATGGGTGGGCTGTTGAGGTCCACAGCCTGGGTGACGAGCCCGGTTCCGGGGAAGTGACCATGGGCGTCGATGAACCCTGGTATCAACGTCCGCCCACCAATGTCATGAACCTCGGTTCCAGATGTAATCATCGCCTCGATCTCCGCGCGCGTTCCCACCGCGGTGATTCGTTCGTCCTCGATGAAAATCGCCTCTGCGACTTCGTTGGTCCTATTCATCGTGAGCACGTTGGCATTCACGAATGCCTGGCTCGCTGGCGGCGACGGTCGACGCGTAAGCATCGCGAACGCGATCCCCAACCCAACGATCACGATCAACAGCGCGAACCCGATTTTCTTCAACACGGGGAAGGGACTCCTTTGGTGCTCGATACTCTGGAGGCACAGAAATTTGTGCGATCAGCATAGCGCCAGGTTCGATTGTCGATCATCTTCAAATCCATGATCCTGCGAAGCCTGACGATCGAGGACGAAACCGACGCGGTTCGCGCCCACGCGCTTTTGGCCCCCGAGGAATTCCCGTTCCTTTTTGACTTTGAGCCCGGCGATGATTTCGTCGCGTACGTGGCGAGGGTCGACGCGTTTAACGCTGGAGGCCAGTTTTCAAAAGGGGGTGTCCCCGGAGCGTTCCTCATCGCCGTGATCGAACGAGCGGGGGGGCACTTTGACAAGCGTGTTGATGGCGATGGATCGGGTCCGAAGCGTCACTACTGGTTCGAAACTTCGAACCTGGGGGCGACTGCCTCGAGTTAGATCAACGGCTCATCCAATCAACTCGCCGTCACATCGAACCGCGACTGCAAACGAATGTCCCTCGACGAAGCCCCGACTCGCACTTCGAACGAGCCGGGGTCGACTGTCCACTCGGAGGAGTCCGGGTCGTAGAACGACATGGCTCGCGCGTCCAACTCAAACCGGACGACTTGTGAGGCACCGGGATCAAGCTCGATCTTTTCAAACGCGCGCAGCTCTTGCTCCGGGCGCGGGAGCCGGCACTCATCGTCGTGGACGTAGACCTGCACGACTTCGCTCGCTCTTCGCTCACCAACGTTCGTCACTTCGACTTCGAGTGAAAGCGATTCGCCAACCGCAAGGCTCTCGCGATCAAGCTTTAGATTTCGGTAGTCGAACGCACCGTAGGAAAGCCCGTGTCCAAATGCGAAGCGGGGTTCCACGTCGTTGGTGTCGTAGTGGCGGTAACCCACAAGCAAGTCTTCGCCGTAGTGGACCTCGCCGTCTTCTCCCGGGTAAAACTTCAAGGCGGGGTTGTCTTCGTAGCGACGTGGGATCGTGGTTGGAAGCCGACCGCCGGGTGACGCGTCGCCAAAGATGACGTCTGCGATCGCGTGCCCCATCTCCTGGCCGGGGTACCAAACCTGCATGATCGCCGGGGCTTGTTCTTCCCAGTCCATGTCGATCGGGGAGCCTGCGTTGATCACCACTGCGGTACGCGGGTTCGCCGCACAAACGCGTTCAATGAGTTCGGCCTGTCGTCCCGGCAGCGCCATGTCGATGCGGTCGCGACCTTCGGATTCCCATTCGGGGTTGAGTCCAACGACGATCACCGCGCAGTCCGCTTCGCTCGCCGCCGCGATCGCGCGTTCCATCATGTCGTCCGGTTCAGGGACGAGGCAACCACACGTGAAACCGATCATCCCCGGAGCGCCTGCACAGCTGTACTCGATAGTGAGTTCGTGTCGGGAGCCGCCTTCGAGCGAGATCGCGTACTCAATTTCGGTTGTCCCGCCGCCATAGAATGCATCGCCCTTGGTCTGCGACGTCCAGTTGTCGAGCACACAAGCGCCATCGATGATGAGCCGACTCAAACCGCTACTCCGCAGGGTGAAGCGGTACTCGCCGCTTTCGGGTGCGATGAACACGCCGGTCATGCGCGCCGAAAATGAAGCGAAGTCGACATTCGGATCGAAACCGTTCATCCAAACGCAGTCGGCACGACGCCTTGCCTGGGTTGTGATCGGGGTTCCTTCGAGTTCGAGCCCGGCGAAGATTTCGGTCATGAGCGTTGGCGTTTTGTCGTCCGCGCCGAGTTCAATCCATCGGGTGTCGAGAGTGGGGATGTCTCCGCGGTGATTCGAGCAGCCGCGCTCGTGCAGGACGCGTACGCCTTCGCCGGCCCGCGCCTGCAAGCCTGCGAGAGGCGTCACGGTTCGGTGCGGCGCCACGTATGCGCTCCCTCCGCCTTGCATCATCGCGACTGCGGCATTAGGACCGATCACTGCAATGCTTTCAATCTGCGAAGCGTCGAAGGGAAGCGTCGCGCTTTCGTTTCGAAGCAACACGGTGGCTTCAACTGCTGCGGTCCGTGCGAGGGCGCGGTCTTCGGGGAGGTCGTTCGCGACTTCGACGTCCGGCACCGGGCCGTCGAGGAGACCCGCGCGTTCGTGGATCTCAAGCACGCGACTCACCATCTGGTCCAGGGTCGCGAGACTCACTTCACCTTGTTCGACCGCGTCACTGAGCTTCTCGCCCCAATGACGAACCGGGCCGGGCATTTCGAGGTCGAGGCCTGCGTTCGCGGAAGCCGCGGTGCTCTGGGTGCCGAACCAGTCGGAGATCACAAAGCCGTCGAAGCCCCATTCGTCGCGCAAGATCTCGGTGAGGAGTCGGGGATGTTCGGCGCAGTACGTTCCGCCCACGCGGTTGTAACCCGACATCACCGACCAAGGTTGCGCTTCTTTGACCGCCGCTTCGAAGGGGAGCAAGTAAATTTCTCGAAGCGCGCGCTCGCTCAGTTCACTGCTGATCGTGTGGCGCTCAAATTCAGAATCGTTGCAGGCAAAGTGTTTGAGCGTGGCGCCGACGCCTTGGCTCTGAACTCCGCGCACGAACGCAACCGCGGTACGCGCAGAAAGATGGGGATCTTCCGAATAACATTCGAAGTTGCGCCCGGCGAGCGGGCTGCGATGAATGTTGATTGTTGGGGCAAGCAGGAGCCGCGCCGCTTTGCTGCGCGCCTCGCGGCCAAGGGCTGCGCCAATTTGTTCCACCAAGGTCGGGTTGAAGCTCGCTCCGAGCGCCGTGCCGCAAGGGAAGCAGGCCGAAGTGGTGAAGCCTTCGAAGTGCCGACCGCGCGCACCGTTGGGGCCGTCGCTGACCTTGAGGGCTCCGATCCCGAGTCGCTCAACTGCGTGGTTGTTCCACATATCTCGGCCGCTCACGAGGCCGATCTTTTCGTTGAGTTCGAGAGCGCTTACGAGCTTTTCGACGCGTTGGCTCATCGTGGTTCTCCGTGGTCCTCGGTGGTTCTTCGTGAAATCGACCTGTGACTAGCCGAAATATTGATCCGCGAAGCGGCGCACGCCGTCGACCGCGTCGCGTGTCCCCGCAAAGGGACGAACGATCAGGTCGGTGACGCCGGCGTCTTCGAACTGCGTGAGTTCTTCCCGACGGGTCACGGTACCGCCCGTGATGAACCGAAAAGCCTGGCCGTCCGTTCCAAATTCGCGTCGTAGGGAGTCGAGTTCTTCGATTCGCTCGCGCGCGGTTTCCGGAGTGTTCAACATCCCGATCCAACCATCGCCCATGCGCGCGGCTCGTCGCAGTGCGGGTTTTGATTCGCCGCCAATCAAGATGGGGGGGTGTGGGCTCTGCGTGGGCTTGGGTTCGAACATGACTTCTTCGAACCGATAGAACTCGCCTCTGTGGGTAATCGTTTCTTCTGTGAAGAGCCGGCGACAGATGGACAGCGCCTCATCGAGGCGCCGTCCTCGGGTCGAAAAGTCCATGCCCGTGGCGTCCCATTCGGTTCGCAGCCAACCGGCGCCTACCCCCACGTCGGCGCGCCCATTGGAAACAGCGTCGAGGGTGACGATCGCCCGGGCCGCAACAAACGGATGGCGCAGGCCCAGTAGATAGACGTTGGTGCCGAGGCGAATGCGCTCGGTTCGACCCGCGAGATACGAGAGCATCGCGAACACATCAAAAACCGGAGTCGACGGAGGCACGGGCGGTGTGTTTTCGCCGGGATGAGGCGAGCCCGTCATGGTCGTGGGAAAAACGAGATGTTCGGGCATCCAGGCCGTCGAATACCCGAGCTGGTCTGCTTCGATCGCGAGTTCTTCGAATACACGCGGGTGCAACATGCCTAGCGCGACGCCGATCTTCACGAAATTCTCGCTTTCAATTCGGGCATGGCTGCGTGCTCGGCTCCAAATTCCACGTGCGGCCCGCACACGCTAACGAACCGCTCCGGCGCAAACCCGCGACGCTGAAATTCAAATCACCCATACCCCCGTGGGGGTCCGAGGGCAGCGGCTGGGCTGTGTGAAGAAATCGCTGCAATTGATGCGGCTTTATGCTCACATTTGCACGGGTGGGCGTATTTGGGCCCGGCGTGGAGCTATGATTTTGGTCTTGGCGGGATCTCCAGAAAATTGTTGGAGATGACGATCAAAACCATGACGTGGAGATAACTTGATGGCAGCAGCGCCCCGCAAGATCCGCTTGGACGGCAGTCTGCACCCAGACTTCCAAAACGTCGCAAACCTATTCGAGGGAATCCTCGAACGCCAAGCCGGCGGGTCGGCACTCGCGGTCTACCATCACGGTGAGTGCGTCGTTGATCTCTGGGGTGGCGATCTCGACAGTCATGGCACGCCTTGGAAGCGCGACACCATGGCGACGAGCTTTTCCACCACAAAGGGCGTGACGTCAACTCTGATTCACATCATGGCCGATCGAGGCCTGATCAATTACGACGCAAAAGTGGCGGAGTACTGGCCCGAATTTGCGCAGTGCGGCAAAGACAGCATCACGGTGCGCCAGGTCCTAACCCACCAAGCGGGCCTTTATCACATCCGGCAGATGATCGATGACGCAGCGCGTATGAACGACTGGGACCACATGGTGGCCGCGATCGAACGCGCGGAGCCTGCCCACATCCCCGGTGATCGCACGGGATACCACGGTTTCACCTACGGGTTCTTGGCCGGAGAAATACTGCAGCGCGTCACAGGCAAGCGCTTTTCGGATCTGGTGCAGAGCGAGATCGTTGAGCCTCTTGGGCTCGACGGCATGTACATCGGGGCACCCGAATCGGAACTCCACCGAGCGGCCGAGTTGATCTGGTCAAAGCCGAGCAAGGCGGTTCGGGGGATGCGCGACGGAGCGGTTCCGGGTTGGCTCGAAGATGCGGGCGCCAAGGCGTCTTCAATCGTGAGTCACGGTCTGGGCACGATCGGCTTCGATCTTGATATCGGGAGCATTATGGATGCCCTCGCGCCCCCGAAGATCGCCCAATTTGAATTCGACGGCGCCGAAACCATGAAGGCCTCGATCCCCGCCGCAAACGGCCTGTTCACTGCTCGCTCGCTCGCGCGGATGTACGGCGCTCTGGCGCGGGGCGGCGAAATAGACGGGACGCGACTGCTGTCCCGTACAGCACTGCGGCGCGCAATCGAACCCCAGGCGGAAGCCGAAGGTCGTTCGGTGCTTCCGATCGATATGGGTTGGCGGCTCGGATACCACAGCGTGCCCACCACCCAGGGCATCCCGAAGAAAGCGTTCGGCCACTTCGGTTTCGGCGGCTCTGGTGCTTGGGCAGACCCAACCCGCGAGCTTTCGGTGGCCCTCACCGTCAACTGCGGCACGGGAACACCCTTCGGTGACCTACGGATCGTGCGTCTCGGCGGTGCGGCGCTCGCGACTGCGCGAAAGCGAGACGGCAAATATGTTTCGCCCGTCGCGCGCGTCGTAGAAGAGCAGTGGAACAAGACGCTCAGCTGGTTTGATCGTTCGAACCTGTCGTCTTCCTACTAGCCGACCGCACCTGCTTCGCGCAGAGCTTTGATTTCGTCGCCGCCGAAGCCCGACTCGGTCAAGATTTCGTCGGTGTGTTCGCCTGCACTCGGCGGCAGGCGTTCGATTTCTGAATCGGTTCGGCTGAAGCGAGGGCAAGGGCGCGGTTGGCCCACGCCGTTGATTTCGATGAACGTTCCGCGCGCGGTGTTGTGTGGGTGCTCGCGCGATTCGGCGATCGAAAGCACCGGGGCGAAGCAGACGTCCGTGCCTTCCAGAAGCGCGCACCAATCGTCGCGGGTTCGTTCGAGGAAGAGTGCTGCGACGCGCTCCTTGAGTTCAGGCCATTTGGCCTGGTCCATCTGGGGAAACTCGGCCGGATCGAGTTCGAGCTTCTGCAAAAGCAGTGCGTAGAACTGAGGTTCGAACGAGCCAATTGAAATCCACTTCCCGTCCTTGGTCTCGTAAGCGTCGTAGAAGTGCGCGCCACTGTCGAGCATGTTGGTGCCGCGCTCTTCGTTCTGGAAGCCAAGCTGTTGGGTCGCATGAAAGATCGTCATCAGCGCGGCCGCACCATCGACCATCGCCGCGTCAACGACCTGGCCTTTGCCCGATTGATGCCGTTCGAGCAACGCACACACGATGCCATATGCCAGGATCAAACCCCCACCCCCGAAGTCGCCGACTAGGTTCAGCGGGATGGTCGGGGGTTGTCCTTTGCGTCCGATCGGGTCGAGGGCGCCCGCCAGCGCGATGTAGTTGATGTCGTGGCCGGCGGCGTTTGCCAGCGGCCCCGTTTGTCCCCACCCCGTCATGCGCCCATAGACAAGACGTGGGTTTCGTTCGAGGCAGATGTCCGGGCCGAGGCCCAGGCGCTCCATCACCCCGGGCCGAAAGCCTTCGAGCAGTGCGTCGCTTGTTTCTACTAAGCGCAACAGTGCTGCGACGCCATCTTCGTTTTTCAGGTCCATTGCAATGCTTCGGCGTCCGCGACCGAGCAAGTCCATCGAAGGGTTGGGCCACATGCCTGGGCCCGGCCGTTCGACGCGAATCACTTCGGCGCCCATGTCGGCCAACATCATTGCGCCGAAGGGGCCGGGGCCGATGCCGGCGATTTCAAGAATGCGATAACCCGCGAGAGGTCCTGCCATGGAGTTTTCCTTTCATTACCTTACGCGGCCAAGGAGGCGCGTTTTCGGTGGCGATACATTACGACAAAACTTCGAGCGAGATCCCCGAACACGTCGTCGTGATCACAATTGATCGGCCCGAAACGAAGAACGCCCTCGATCTCTATCACTTCCGCGATCTCGCCGCTGCTTGGCGCGATTTCAAGAACGACGACGATCTTTGGGTCGCAATTGTTACCGGTATCGATCGCAATTTCATGGCGGGCGCGGACCTCAAGACCTTCATCCCCCAAGTGACCCAACTGCAGAAGGCCATCTCCGCCGGCGAGGTCACCGAAATTGACGGCTGCCGCCTGAGTGATGCGACGTATGCAGTGCTTCGCGGTTCGACGATCTACAAACCGATTATCGCTGCGGTCAACGGCCCGTGCGTTGCCGGTGGGATGGAAATGCTCGGCGGTGTCGACATTCGCCTCGCCACACCGAACGCGAGTTTCGGCGTGATGGAACCCAAGCGAGGATTGTTTGCGGGCGGCGGCACGACGGTACGCTTGCCCCGGCAGCTCGCGTTCCCGGCTGCGATGGAGTTCTTGTTGACCGCCGAACGATTTCCCGCTGAACGTGCATTGGAGCTTGGTTTGTTAAATGAGATCGTTCCGGAAGCAGAGCTTCGCGAGAAGGCCTTTGAGTGGGCATTGCGTATCACCGCGAATGCTCCACTCGCTGTTCAAGCCACAAAGGAAAGTGTGATGCGTGGTCTCGCCCTCGATCTCGACGAGGCCTACAAGGTCGAAAGCAAAATCGCGCGCGAGATCTTTCAAACCGAAGACGCGAAGGAGGGGCCGAAGGCCTTCGCGGAAAAGCGCGAACCCAAGTGGCGGGCTCGCTAATGGACCCGCGAACCCCGTGCATCATTGGCGTGGCCCAGGAGACGTGGCGTGGTGTCGAACGCGACGCGCCCGAGCCCCTCGAGATCTGGGGTCAGATGGCGGAACGCGCGGCTGCGGACAGTGGCGGCCACGACGTACTGAGTGCCGTCGATTCTGTGAACATCGCGTATACGATCTCATGGCAATACGACGACCCGACTGCCCGTCTCGCTGCACGCCTTGGTCTTGGTGACGGCGATCGAATCTATTCAGGGGTCAGCGGTACGACGCCTCAAAAATTGCTCAACGAGGCTGCGCGCGAGATTTTTGCTGGGCGCCGAGAAATGGCACTCGTTGTCAGTGGTGAAGCACTCGCGACCAAGCGTCGGCTCAAAAAACGCGGGTCGAAGCCAGACTGGAGCTTTCGTCCAGAAGAGCCGCCGCCGTTTCCGAGAGACGACCCCCCCCACCCGGCCGAGGTCGCGCACAATCTATTCCAGGCATACGTCACGTTTGCAATGTTTGACGTCGCACGTCGCGCCCACTTGGGGATGAGTCCCGAAGAAAACAGACAGCGCGATGGCGAGCTGTTGAGTCGTTTGACGGGGATCGCCGCGAACAACCCCAAGTCTTGGTTTCCAATTGCCCATTCCGCGCGGGAACTGATCGAGGTCACCCCGCAGAACCGCATGGTCTCTTACCCGTACGCGAAGAATATGGTTGCGATCATGGACGTCGATATGGGGTCGGCGATTATATTGACGAGTCATGAAAAGGCCGACGCGCTCGGCGTTCCCAAAGACAGACGCGTAACACTGCGAAGCTTCTGCGCGGCCAACGACCCGTGTTATGTCGCCGAACGCGATGAACTCTGGCGTTCGCGCGCGATGGAAGAGGCGTCGCGTGAAGCGCTTGGGTGTGCGGGCATTGGACTCGACGACGTGAAGAACATCGATCTGTACAGCTGCTTCGCGAGTTCAGTCAACTTTGCACGAGACGCGTTGGGACTCAGCGATATCGACACGCGTCCGCTGACCATGACGGGTGGGCTTCCGTACTTTGGTGGGCCAGGTAGCGGCTACATGTCACATTCGATCGTATCGATGGTAGAAGCACTGCGGGAAGAGCCGGCGGAATGGGGGCTCGTAAGCGGCGTCGGCATGCACATGCAAAAACATGTGTTTGGAATTTATTCGGGTACGCCGGACACGTTGGTCCTGCCGGATGAAGACGCCGTGCAAGCACGGGTCAAATCCGCACCCGTGCACGAGATCCAGAACCGTGCCACTGGGCCTGCAACCGTCGCGGCATACACGGTGCTGCACAATCGCCAGGGTCCGAAGGTCGGTATCCTTGCTTGTGACCTGCAAGGTGGCGCCCGCTGTTACGCGCACGCACAGGACACAGCTCTAATGCGGAGCCTGATGAACGAAGAATGGGTTGGCAAAGAAGTCACCCTCGTCGCGGGCGAAGGCGAAATCAATATCGCTACCGCTTAGGGGGTCACCTTCTTCTTCGTCGGTTGCTTGCCGCTTGGGGCGATCGGCTGGTTGCCCGTCCAAGCCGGCATCCATGCGGGGTGTGCGCCCGGTGTTTCGAAAAGCAGCTTGCCCTTCCGGTCGATCACTTTGATGATGCTGTGAGGGATCTGGTTGCCTTGGCTGAACATGTCGGACGGGATCGCCACGTAGGCGATTCGCTCACCGTCCGGCGACCATAACGGAGACGTGTTGGCCGTTTTTGAACCCTTGGTGAGATTGACGGCTGGACCTTCTCCGAGAGGCGAAATGAAGATGTCGTGAGAGCCATCTCGATTTGAAACGAAGACGATCTCGTCTCGGCTCGGCGAAGGGCTTGCTGAATGATCGTCCGATTGCGGTGTGCTCGCGACTTTTATGGCGCGCGATTTCGGAGCCAGCTCGATCGACATGATGTCACGGGGCCGGTTCACTCGCGCCTGGTACGTGTAAATGACGTGGCTGTCGTCGCGGGTGAACTCGGGCTTGGCGTAGATGCCGTTCGGAACTTGATACACCGCCATCGGTTTGGTGCCGTGACGCAGCATCCACAATTTGTCGTTGTTTTTTACGTTTTTGATACGTCCGCGGGCAATGATGAATTTTCCGTTGCTTGAATAGTCGAGTTGCAGCATGCGGTGATTGGTTTGCTCAACGCGAGCGATCAACTGGCGGTTATTGTCTTCTAAGTTGACGATCACGACGCCTGCATTGCTGTCGGTTCTGCTTTTGACGTGAGGCATACGGAAAGTGTGGGCGATCGATTTTCCGTCGGGTGACCACACTGGGAAGCGTTGGAGGAAGTCGGGCTCTGGGCCTATGCCTTTGAGTTCACCGGTGACGGGGTCGAGAACTTTGACGTGCGACTTCATTGCGCCATCGATGTTGCGCGAGATCAGCAGGAGCTGTTTTGCGGCGTCGGACCACTGCGGTCTGCGCTCTTGGTGGTCGGGGGTATGCGTCAGGCGTTGCAATGCACCGTCGGACAAACGCGCGCGCCACAAGTCGAGGTCATCGTCATTTGAGACTATAAACACGAGGCCGTCGCTTGACTTGTCCGACAACAACTCGGCGGCATGTCCAACCCCGGTCCCACCGACACAGATGCCGAAGAGAGCCGTCGCCAATACAGCTCGGCGAGTGAAGAGACGAAAAAAAGTGATGCGCTGGGCCATGGGTGTTCTCCGGAAATGAGCATCGCACGGACAAGAATGTAGGGAATGTCATCTCGATTGGCGTTGGACGCAGTGTGTTTGCCGCTTGTTCAAAAGACGCCCCGCCTCCAATCGCAGTTCAATGATTAGATTCGACGAATGAGGCTTCGGTTCTATAATCGCCGTGGCGTACTTCAGCAGGCCGCATCGAATACGTAGGCACAACTTCGACGATGCGATTCTGCGATGCATTTAAAATCCCGAAATTTTCGTTGCGCTCGCCGTCGGAAACGATGCTTGCGGGTGTGGAACACGCTGCCCAGAAGGAAAATGACACATGTCGCGACCCTACGACTCGCAATCGAGCCACTTGGCAATGCCGATCAAATACGTGAAACAAAGCCGCAGCTCCGAATGCGGTCGGGCCTGGCTGCTGGTTCTCATCCTATTGGGGGCGGTCGGGGTCGCGTGCAGTTCGCCGCGAGAAGAACTTCATGGTGACGCGGATAGGGCGACACTGCGCAGTCCAGCCGCGGGCCCCGTCGTAGGGTTCAACACTGAAGGCGGCGCACACGCCTGGCTCGGGATTCCGTTTGCGAAACCGCCGGTGGGAGATCTTCGCTGGCGCGTACCGCAACCCGCTGCGCCTTGGGCAGAAGCGCGGGAAGTCCTTTCGTACGGCGCTTCATGCGTTCAGTTCGCAGGGCCCGGAGGTGGGCGCAATGGAGAAGACGAAGGCGAGGCGACGGGTTCCGAAGACTGTCTTTTCCTCAATGTCTTTGCCCCAAGGTTTGCGGTGGACGCAGTACCCGGCGCCGATGAAAGCCTGCCCGTCATGTTCTGGATCCACGGCGGAGGAAACACGGTCGGCGATGCGACGGTCTATGACGCGAGCCGACTCGCGGTCCAAGAGAATGTCGTGGTTGTTTCGGTGCACTACCGCATGGGCGTGCTCGGCTGGTTTTCACACCCGTCCCTGCGCACACCCGGGACCAGTGCCGTGGATGGTTCGGGCAACTACGGAACGCTTGACCTCATACGCGGCCTTCAGTGGGTCAAAGAAAACATCGGCGCCTTCGGAGGAGACCCCGATCGCGTGACGGTATTTGGAGAGTCGGCGGGCGGGCGTAACGTCTTTTCGCTTCTCTTGGCGCGACCCGCGGCTGGCCTGTTCCATGGTGCGATCGCGCAGAGCGGTACCGCCAATACGGTGCCCCGATCGGACGCCGAAAACTTTGTTGACGATGCGGAGCCCGGCTACTTCGCAAGTTCAAATGAGGCGATCGCGAAAATGCTGATCGCGGACGGCCGCGCCGAAAATCGCGATAAAGCGAAAGCCTATATGTCTCAGATGAGCGACGTACAGACCGCCGAGTACCTGCGCAGCCTGTCTCCCGCGCAGCTGCTTACGGGGTACGACGGCGCACAGTTCGGCGGGATGTATAGCATCAAACAATTGGTTCGAGATGGCGTGGTGATCCCCAAGGAGCCCGCCGTCGAAGCGATGAAGCTCGGCAAGTACAACCAGGTGCCGACCATCATGGGAACCAACCGCCATGAGCTGCGCTTGTTCGTCATGTTCAGCTCAGAGCACATCGGGCATTTTTTTGGCCTGCCGATGTGGATCAAGGACGTCGACCGGTTTCAGGCGAGCACCGATATTCCCACCAAGTTGTGGAAGATTCGAGGTGTCGACGCACCCGCCGCGGCAATGCGAGAGGTGCAGGGGCCGAGCGTCTATGGCTATCGCTTTGACTGGGACGAGGAGCCCAAGGTTGGGTTCATTGACATGAGTCAGTCTCTTGGTGCCGCGCACGCGATCGAGATCCCGTTTGTATTCGGCTGGCTCTCGCTGGGTCCGGGAACGCGCTTCGTCTTCGATGAAGACAAGGCAGACTCGAATCGGGTGTTGTCGAATCAAATGATGTCGTACTGGTCGCAGTTCGCATATTCGGGCAACCCCGGCCGTGGGCGTAGCGGAGACCTTCCGTTGTGGTCGAGTTGGTCTGACGCTTCGCAAAGCGAGGGCGACACGTTCATTGTGTTTGATTCACAGGCCGGCGGCGGCGTTCGTATGTCCAAACAGGCGCCGCTGGTCATAGACGAAGTACTGGCCGAGATCGCGGCCGACCCCCGCATTGCCGGCCATGTCCACGACCGCTGTGAGATCTACTATTCGATTGCAACGCGAAGCACCGACATGTCCGAAGCCGACTACGATGCGATCGAAGACGGCTTATGCGCGAGGGAGTACCCGCTGTCAGAGTATCCCTGGTAGAACAGCGATCGCGTTCCGCGATGCGCGCAATCCTCCTAGGGAATGGGGAACCCGCATCTCAAACGGCGGCTAGTGAGAACAATCGTTCGAACGAATTACTCGCGGGGAAACAGGACTCGATCGAAGAAGACTCGGTTGGACGACACGATCCAGTAACCGAGTTCGACTGCCCAGATCATTGGGGGCAGCGAAAAGAAAGCCGCCGACCGCCGCCAGCCGAGGCCCTCAAATATGTACAGGGCAGCTCGACCAGAACGCAAGATTCGGCCGTCCCGGCAAAGCACGTGCATCGTCTCGGCGCAGGCCTGCGCTAGCTCCGGCGTCATCGGCGGGCTCGGTGCTTCCTTGTAAGGCTGCATATCGAAGCGGTGGTTCTGATCTCGCCCCCTGGTCCAGGCGGCCAACTTACGTCAGAACCCTCAATCGCCGTCCCACAGGACGATCTCACGATCACTCATTTTACTGGCTCCGGGTTGGTTGGCCGCGCGGTACCTTGGTCTTTCCCCGCTTCAGGATGTGCTGAAAGTCTTTCTTTTCGACAGGAATGACGGACAGGCGCGACCTTTTGACGAGCATGATGTCGGGAAGGTCGGGGTCGGCCTTGATGTCGGCAAGGGTCACCGGGACTTTGAACGGCACCACGGGTTCGAAGTCGACCGCGACCCAGCGTTCGTCTTCAGTCGTCGGGTCTTGGTACGACTCGCCAATGACGCGCGCGATCCCCACGATCTCCTTGCCTACGTTCGAATGGTAGTAGAGGGCGAGATCTCCCTTTTCCATCGCAGAAAGGTTGTTGCGCGCTTCGTAGTTGCGAACACCATCCCAGAAGGTCTTCCCGTCTTTGACAAAGGTGTCCCATGAATATTTGAAGGGTTCGGACTTGATAAGCCAATGGCGAACGGGCATGGGATCTCCGGTTTGGGGTCGTTAGTTCGTGCAGGGTAGGTGGACGAGGGCTTAGGTGTCGAGGTGTTCGGCTCCGGGGCCGAGCGGCTGTCCATAACTGAATTCGACAATGTTTCCCGCCGGGTCGCGGATGCCACAATAGTATCCAACGGGGTAGGGCTCGGCGCGCGGAGCCCAGGCGAGGCGCCCGTCGTGTTTTGCTTGTTCGGCCAAGTCGTCGACCCTTGCGGCAGTTTCGACCGCAAACCCGAGATGCCCGAAATCGTCCTCAGCTTGCTCGTGGACGCGACCCCCGTTGATTACGACCAGTATGAACTCGCGCTCCTTCCCGGGCTCTGAGAGCCAAACCACCTTCGAATGGTCGTCGCTGCGGCGGTGACATTCGAGCATCGCGCAATACTGCTTATAGAAATCGATGCACTCCTCGAATTCATTCACATGGAGTGCGATATGGGTAAGGGCGACGCTCACGGGGGACCTTGTGGTTCGGGATGATGTGGCGGTATAGGGATTAATGATTCAGGTATGCGGTGAGGGCGGCGAGTTCTTTTTCGAGATAAGGCAGCGCAATCATCGCCCGCGTCGGCCGCTTTGGCGTGTAGCCCTCTGGATATTCGTTGCGCATGATCCGGGCTTCGAGCAGTTCCGCGGAAGCAAACGCGACTGCGGGGCCGATTGCGCCGTCAACCTTTGGGTCGACGTTGTGGCAAGCAATGCAGTTCGCGGTGTAGACCGCGCTGCCCCGCGCGACGAGAGCTGCGGGATCGCCTTCCGCCGGTTCTTCGACCGGGGGCGGGGTCTCCGCCCGCGGTGGTGTCGTGGGTCCAGGGGACGACGGCTTGCTCGGCGGCGCGGGCTTCGTTTCGGCTTCTGAGCACGAAATCATTGCGAGGCTTACCGCGACAATAAGAATGAGGCCCAATCGATAGGAAGTGATCATGATTTAACTCCGAAGTGCGCGGGGCTAGACGGGAAAGTCTGAGACACCGTGACGCCGCGCCGCGGGCCGGAAGACTAGCAGGCTGCGGAAGAACTCCGGACCGAACCAGGCGCCATTCGACGGGAGTGAGTACTTCCGCAGCCTGTTAGCCAGCCGATCAGCGCGTCGCCTGAAAATCCCGGTTCCAATCGAAGCGAAAGGCCGTGGTCTTCGAATAAGGGTTGTCCGCGTCGACGATTACGTTTGGGAAGTGAGCTTGGTTTGGAGCGTCGGGAAAGTTCTGCAACGAAACGCAGAAGGCGTCGGATGCAGTCGTGCTCTCGAGTGCGGCGTGGGTCAGCAAAAGACAGGGTTGGTTTGTCGCGATTTCAACATTGCGACCGCTTTTTGGGTCGCGTAGCCCGGCGACGGTACGCGGTGTCTTGTCGGACGTGTTGAGCACGAAGTCGGGGCTGCGGTTTGAAGTATTAAAGAATTGATCGCCGACGCGACTTGGAGAACGAACGTCGAGGGGAGTGTTGGCGGTTCCGATCAAATGGCCAGTTGCGGCGCCGTCGCCGTCACGTTCGACGATTTCTTCGGCGGCAATCCAGAGATCGTGATCCATCACACTGCTCTGCATCCCACGCGACAGGTTGAAGTAGAGCTGACTCGACAGGTCGACGATCGTGGGGGTGTCGGAAGTGGCGCCGTACTCGATCCTCAACGTGCCATGCTCATCGAGTCGGTATTCGACCGTACAGTCCACCGCGCCGGGAAACCCCTGGTCGCCGTCCGGGCTCCGGTAGTGAAACCGGACGCCTTCCTTTAAGGCCTCGCCCCACCAGACTGCCCGATGCAGACCGGCGTCGCCGCCGTGTTCGTGATGTAGGGCTGCCGACGCGGTACTCACTGCGTGCAGCGAATTGTCGATCGTGAATGCAGCGTCAGAGATGCGACCCGCGTAGCGTCCCAACGTGGCGCCGAGCGGGAGAGGCCCGGCGAGGTACGCGGCAAGGTCCGTGTGTCCGACGATTACCGAATCACGCTGACCGTGCGGCCCGGGCAGCGTGATCGACACTGCGCTCGCGCCGTACTCGATGACTTCGACCCTTACCCCAGAAGCGCTTTCAAGTCGGAAGAGATGCACCGGGACGCCGTTCGAGGTCGTGCCGAAATACTTCTGCTCCACTCGCCGCTCCTTCGGGTCGAAAACCGTGGGTCGCCTCAGTGTAGCTCGATTCCACATCCAAACTCGGGGCGGTTGGCGGAGGGAAGGTTCGGACCGGAGCGAGGACGAATTCTCAGCCACAGGAACTGCCACAGGGTAGAATGTAGCACCTCTTAAGGAGCCCCCCTTTGCAACAGATTCTGCTCCAACTGATCGAAACCGAAAAAATATGCGCTGAAATCGATGTCCTCGACACCAAGTTGGCTGCGTTCCCGGGCGAGCACGCATTCGTCGCGAACGAACTGCGCACCGCCGAAGCCGAAGTCGCCAAAGCGCGAGACCATCTGGAAAACGAAGAACTGCAAGAGCGCCGTCTCGAAAGCAAAATGCGCGATCAAGAAGCGCTGATCCTTAAGTTCAATCATCAAAGCGGTCAGGTGAGCAGCAACCAAGCCTACACCGCGTTGCAGCACGAACTCGAAGCCGCTGAAGCGTCCAAGGCCGAGTTCGAAACCAACGCCCTTGAACACATGGAAGCCATCGACGCCGCGAAGACGGCGCTCGCCATCAAAGAAGAAAATCTCGCGGGCCTGGTTGCCACTGCGCCCGGAAAAGGCAGCATGATCGACGAGCGACAAAAGGTTGCCGAAGGCGAGCGCGCGGGTGCGGTGGCACGTCGCGACAAGGCGTGTGAGGGCGTCGAGGCAAAAACGATGAAGCGCTTTGACGCAGTTCGGGCTCGCAAGCAGCCTGCGATTGCGGTGCTGTCGACGACGTCATGTCCCGAGTGCAGGATGGTTTTGCCTCGCCTTCGCTTCAGCGAAATCAACCGCCTCGAAGAGATCCTCGATTGTTCGAGCTGCCGTAGACTGCTCGCACCACAGAAGGTCTTGGGGGCGAGCGCGTAGCCGTCTGCGGCTCTGCTAAGAATTCGCCAAGAGTTGTTGAGCGGTCATTACGAGCTCGCTTGAGCAGGCGAGGTTGGGTTGTCCCTCGCCAACTTGTACTTCGACGTGCCTTCGAAGCGAAGTTGTTGTTCCACTGGGGCCGCGGTTCGTCTGGCCCTGACCTGAGAGTTCGTGCAGCGCGATCGGCACGCCGAGAACCGTCGCGTCTTCCAACACTTGAGCGAGGTGTTCGTGAAGAAGTGGGCCCGTGGCGGAGCCAGCGTTTTTTGAACCGGAAAAAACGCAGACGACTTCGCCTGCTTCGAGCGCGCGGCGGATCGATGTGGCCGCGGCGGTAGAGGCCTCTGCGCTCCCGTCGTCCGCCATCAAAATCGCGCCAAACCACTTGGTGAGCACTGCACTCCCCAGCGAGTTCGGTTTGGATGTTTCATGGACGAACCGCACGGGTCTTTCGCTCGCAGCGGTGATGAGTGGCCAGTCGAGCCAGCCCATCGGGTTGGCGACCAAGAGACACGCACCCTCGCCCGGTATTCGTGCGCGCCCGACGTAACGCACCTTGTATCGTGTGAGCCCCAAAAGCCAGATCAAAAATCGCAGAATGAACTCGGGGTGCGATGCGAGCAAGTAGAGGGATGTCCCGACGTTGAGCGCTGCCAGCACGATGAATAACTGCGGCGTGCTGATTTCCCTTGCGTAAAGAACCGAAACGATGACCGCGGACCCCAGCATAAATAAGGCCCCCGCGACGTTGTTCGCGGCGATGACTTGGGAGCGTGTTTCGAGCGCGGTGCGATGTTGAAGCAGCGCGTACAAGGGAACGATGAAGAAGCTGCTCGCGATCCCCATTCCACACACATCCAACATGGCGCGATAGATGACGAGGTTCGCTGAGCCGCCCAGAGCGGTTGCGGCGGTCACGATGTCGTCCGGGAGTTGGCTGTAGTTGATCAAACCAATGTCGAGGGAAAACAGGCTCAGCCCCGCCAAGCCGAAGGGCACCATCCCGAGTTCGATGCTGGTGTCCGAAAGCAGGTCGGTGAGTACCGCTCCCGCCGCGATGCTCAATGTGAAAAGCGACAGGAACATGATGTACAGCGACTCATCGCCGTGGACGAACAACTTCACAAAGTTGGGCAGTTGCGCCATCACCATCGCGCCCAGAAACCAAAACCACGAGATCCCAATAATGGATAGAAAGACTGAATTGTTTTGCTTCGTGATGCGGTAGAGGTTTCCGTACTCGCTTAGCCAGTTCCATCGGATCTGAATGTCGGGGTTCGCTGGGGCTGCGAACGGGATCTTCCGACTTGCGAGCCACCCCGCTACAGAAAAAACAATGAGCGCGCCGCCGGCGAAGTACACGCTCTGCAGGATCAAGATCCCGCCGACGATCGTGCCCGTGAGAATCGCCACAAAGGTCCCGCTCTCCACGAGCGCCGTGCCTTCCATCAGCTCGTCCTCGCGCAGATGCTGCGGGATGATGCTGTACTTCACCGGGCCGAAGAACGTGGACTGCGTACCCATCAAGAACAGGATCCCGATCAAGTAGGTGTCCGCCCATCCGAAGCCGGCGCCCGCGAGCACGAAGCCTAGGGCGGCGAGCAGCATGATGACGATCTCGAGGAATTTGACCCGCCGCATGATCCCGGCCTTCTCGTATTTGTCCGAGATCTGGCCAGCGATGGGGGAGAATAGGAAGTAGGGAAGAATGAACAAGCCGGATGCGGTCGCGATGAGCTGTCCGGTTTCGGCTTCGGACATGGTTGCGCGGAACGTAATCATCAGGACGAGAGCCTGCTTGAACGCGTTGTCGGTAAAGGCGCTGAGGAATTGCGTCCAAAAAAACGGCGCAAACCTCTTTTCGAATATGATCGCCAAGCGCGACCTCCGGGTGTTGGCCAAGCTTGCGGGGTTGCCCGTGGTCTTGCAATGGCTGCGATACGCGAGCTTGTTGTGCGTCGCCTCGGTTCGGTGTCTTCTCTATGCTGCGTAGCCGCAGTTTGGATCGCGGTTCGCACGTCATATCGAGGGGGTGAAGTGGGACTCTTGGAAGGCAAGGTTGGCTTGGTCACGGGAGCGAGTTCCGGTCTTGGGCGCGCGACTTCGAATCTCGCTTCCGAAGAAGGCTCGAAGATCGTCCTCGTCGACATCAATGACGAGGCCGGCGAAGCAGCTGCCGAAGAAATTCGCAAAGCCGGTGGACACGCGATCTACGTTCACGCCGATGTGACAAAACCTGCTGAAGTTGAAGCCATGGTCGCCGCAACGGTGTCTGAGTTTGGTCGACTCGACTGGGCGTCGAACAACGCCGTCGGCGGTGGCGGTGCGATGAAGCTCTTGCATGAAACCGACAATGCCGTGTGGTCGAGCACCATGGACGTTTGTCTCGACGGTGTTTTCAATTGCATGAAGGCAGAAGTCCCCGCGATGATGGAGGCGGGTGGCGGGTCGATCGTCAACATCATTACGGCGAGCGTCTTCAAGGGCGAAGCCATGCTCGGCGCTTACATCGCGGCGAAGGGCGGAGTGGATGCGCTCACGCGCACCGGTGCTGCGGAATACGCGGGCTGTGGAATTCGGGTCAACTCAGTTGCGCCCGGCGGTTTCGAAACGCCTCAGATCGCGAACTACTTTCGGAAATTCCCGGAACACAAAGAAAAAACGATCAACCAGCACGCGATGCGACGCATCGGGCAACCCAGGGAGGTTGCGGAGCCCGTCATTTGGCTCGCTTCGGATCGCGCATCATTTGTGACCGGTATCTGCATCCCGTGCGAAGGCGGGATCAACGTCAACTCTCATCTGTTGTAAAGCGCCGCGGGGCAAGCCGACGCGTGCAAGGAGATCATCACCATGGGCAAACCCGTCATTGTTGAAGCAGCGCGAACTCCGATCGGAAAACGCGGTGGCGTCATGTCTGGCTTTCACGCGACTGAGTTGTTGGCTCTTTCACAGCGCGGTGTCGTCGAGCGTGCGGGCATTGATCCCAAAGAGGTGGGACAGGTTGTCGCGGGTTGCGTGACGAAGGCCGGCGAGCAGAGCTTCAACATCGGACGTAACGCGTGGCTTTCGGCCGGGCTTCCGTATGAAGTTGCGGGGACAACGATCGATTGCCAGTGCGGTTCCTCGCAGCAAGCCAATCACTTTATTTCGAACCTGATTCTCGCGGATGCCATTGATGTGGGAATCGCTTGCGGGGTCGAGGCAATGAGCCGTATTCCACTTGGATCGGAATCGATGAACGGCCCCGGCATTCCGCGCACCGAGAGTTTTCCGTGGGACATGCCCGACCAGTTCACCGCCGCCGAACGCATCGCAGAAAAGCGCGGCTTGAATAGGGACGACGTAGACGGCCAGGGGCTGCGCTCTCAGAACAACGCAGCTCGCGCGCACGCAGAGGGGCGCTTCGATCGTGAGATCTTGAAGGTGCAGGCGCCCGTTTTGGGTGAAGACTACAAGCCCACCGGAGAAACCGTCGAAGTCACCGAAGACCAAGGACCCCGTGAATCAACGATGGAAGGGCTCGCAAAGCTTCGTGCGGTAAACGACGGTGGGATTCACACGGCGGGCAACAGTTCTCAGATCTCCGACGGTTCGGCCGCGGTGCTGTGGATGAGCGAAGAGCGCGCCAAGTCTTCAGGCCTCACTCCGCGTGCACGCATCGTGTCGCAAGCGCTCGTCGGGTCCGACCCGTATTACCATCTCGATGGTCCGGTCGACTCGACCCAGCGCGTGCTCGAGCAGTCTGGCATGTCGATCGACGACATTGACCTTTTCGAAGTCAACGAAGCGTTTGCATCAGTCGTGCTTTCTTGGGCGAGCGTGCACAAGCCCGACATGGACAAAGTCAACGTCAACGGTGGCGCGATTGCGCTGGGCCACCCGGTCGGTTGCACGGGCAGTCGTCTCATTACGACGGCGCTTCACGAACTCGAGCGCACCGACAAGAGCACTGCGTTGATCGCAATGTGCTGTGGTGGAGCGGTCGCGACGGCAACGATCATTGAGCGCTGCTGAGCTGCGTATTTCCGAGTGTCGAAGGTCAATCTTAGTGACACTTCACAGTTCGGTTCGTGTGCGAACTGTGCCCGGCCGCACAAGCAATCCAACCCGAAACGTGGATCTCGAAGCGGCGCTTCGATCGACCCTGCAGCGGCTACGCCGGGCTCTGTCGGACGCCAATGTCGAAGTCACAGTCGACGTGCAGGAAGCGCTTCCGTTGTGAGCGTGCCGACTTGGAGAGACGCGCGAGTCCCTCAACCCAATTGCGGCCCACGTTCCGGGCTGTGCGTCGCAAGATCAAGTGGTAGCTCCTGGGGCCCCCGCAGGATCATTGAACGGACGTAGTCCTTTGGTTCAGTCGGGCCCGTAAAGTTGGGGAAGCGCCGAAGCAGCGTCGAGATCACAATTTCGGTTTCGAGTTTTGCGAGTTGGGAGCCCAGGCAGAAATGGTTGCCGAGACCTAAACCGAGATGCGGGTTTTCGGTTCGTCCGAGGTCGAGTTGTTCAGGGTTTTTAAATTGCGCCGGGTCTCGGTTCGCCGCCGCGACTACGCAGACCACCATCTGGCCCTTGCGAATCTTTTTGCCACCAACTTCGCAATCTTCGATGGCGGCGCGATCGGTCAACATCACAGATCCGCAGTAGCGCAAGAATTCATCCACCGCGGTTTCGATGAGGCTCGGGTCGTCTTGCAAGCGCTTGCGTTCGCCCGGGTTGCGCAGCAACTCGATGACTGAGTTTCCAATCAGGTTCGTCGTGGTTTCGTGTCCCGCGACCATGATGAGCGAAACGAGCGCCAACAAGTCTCGTTCGTCGAGCTTTACGCCGTTTTCTTCCGCGGCAAGCATGGCGGACAGCAGATCGTCCTTGGGCGACTTCCTGCGGTCTTCAAGAATCGGGCGAAGGTGCGCGTTTAGTTCCTTGACCGCTTTGCGGATCCCGGCATCGCCGCCGGTCGCTTGGAGTGGATCAAGTAGTTGCGCGAGATACTTCGACCACGCCGCAAACTTCGGGATGTCCTGGTGTGGAAGTCCGAGTAGCTCCACGATGACACTGATCGGTAGTGGATGAGCGAGGTCGCGAATCAATGCGACGTCTTCGCTTACACTCATGTCGTCAAGCAGCGAGTCAACCCGAGCCTGAATGTGTTCGCGCAGGGCTTCGATGCGCCGGGGTGTGAAGGCCTTACCGACGAGCCCGCGCAGCTTGCGGTGTTCCGCGCCGTCGAGCATCAACAGGTTTCGTTCAACCATCGCCGAAAACTCGGGGTCTTTCTGAATCGATTTGTTGATCGCCTGCATGATGTCGGTGTTCATGCGGTCGGTCGTAAAGCTCTTGCTGCGCAGGACGAACTGCACGTCTTCATAGGTGGTCGCAATATGGGCCATGAAAACGCGGCTCTTATAGAGCGGCTGCTCCTCTCGCATTTTTCGGTACACGGTATACGGGTCGCGGCGGAACTTGGAAGTGAACGGATTGAATGGGCCAAACAAGAAGCCGAGCATTCCCATCAACCATTCTTGGGCAACGATCCACTGCAGGATTCGCAGGATCATTAGTCTCTCCCTTATAAAACGAATTCGCGGCCGAAACGAAAATGTTGCGGGGAAATCACTATTCAATCCTGGGCGCGGTCTCGAACCTTTAGGATGCTAGTTCGGTTTCCAGACGAGCGGTAGATACAGGGCCTCGCGAATCCCGGCACTGAAAACCGGGGTCTCACCCGGTTTAATCTGATACTGAGGGATGCGCTTGTGCCATTCCTCGAGGGCGACTACGAGTTCCATCCTTGCGAGGTGCGAGCCGAGGCAGCGGTGGGCGCCCGCTCCAAACGCGATGTGGCGGTTGCCGCTTCGCGCAAAGTCCACGTCCTGAGCGTTGCCAAATTCGTCATCGTCGGTGTTTGCGGCGCCAATCAATAGCGTCACCATTTCACCCTTCTTGAGGTCGATGTCGCGCAGGGTGACGTCTTGTTTGAGCACCCGGGGTATTGCGGTGACGGGGGATTCCCAGCGCAGGAGTTCTTCGATTGCGCCGTCCCATTTGCCAGGGTCGTCGACGACTTGTTGTCGGTGCGCGGGGTTCTCTGCCAGATAGGCGAGGTTGCATCCAAGAGTCGCCGTCACGGTGTCGAGCCCAGCCAGGATCTGCAAAAAACAGATGTCGAGCATTTCCGTCTCGGTCAGACGATCGCCTTTGATTTCTGCCTGAACCAAGTAACCAAGGAAGTCTTCGGTCGGGTTGGCGCGTCGTTCGCGCAGGACGTCTTCGAAATAGGCGTAGATCTGCTTGCCGGTGTCCGCGCGAATCAGTCCGTGGTCCACTGCGTCCGGGTGATTTTTCTGCGGGCGAATGATGTTGTCTTTGAACGAAAGGAATAGATCGAGATCCGAATGAGGAAGGCCCATCAGATCCAAGAACGCGATACATGGAAGGGGGATCGCGAAGGCTGCGTCGAACTCGCACTCGCCCTCGTCGTAGAAGCGGTCGATCAACTCGTTGGCGTGCGCGCGAAGCTTCGGCGCCAAGGCCGACATGCGTTTGCGAGAGAAATAAGGGTCTAAGAGTTTCCGAAAGCGTGTCTGTTCCGGAGGGTCGATTTGCTGCGGGATCATCGGGCGCTCGGTTCCGAGTGCCAATTGAACGTCCATCGCAGACGAAAAAATGTCTGGATTTCTCAGTGCGAACATCACGTCGTCGAAGCGCGAAATGATCGCCATCCCAAAAGGCATACCCGCGCCGCGGTACAGTACCGGGCACTTGTCTCGCATGAGTGCATAGGTGGCTTGAGGGCAGCGAGCGATCTCGGGAGTGAAGACGTCTACGTCATCCGGGTTAAAGTCTGCTGCGTCGTCTGGGTCGGACATTCGTCCTCCTCGCTTTGTATGATCTGATGAACAGTCAAGTTAGCGCGAAGTGGGTGCGTGGCGAGTGCACGGGACATTCATTGCGATATTGACTTCCGTGTCAGGGGGTTCGAATGGCGAACAATCGTGTGAAGGAATTGTGGCAACGAGGCGAGCCGGCTTTTGGAGCCTGGCTTTCGATCCCGAGTTCGCTCTCATGCGAAGCGATTGCTCGTGTGGGTTACGATTATGTATGTCTCGACCTGCAGCATGGCCTGATCGACTATCCCGACGCAGCTGAAATGCTGGTCGCGATCAACAGCACCGCCGCCACACCCTTTGTCCGAGTGCCCGCAAACGACTTCGCCGCGATCAATCGCGCTCTCGACGCCGGAGCGCTGGGCATCATCGTGCCTATGATTCATTCGGCCGATGAAGCTCGTCGGGCAGTCGACGCCTGCCTCTATCCACCAAACGGTTCGCGAAGCTATGGCCCGGTGCGAGCATCGATCACCTTCGGCCCCGATTACTTTGCGAAAGCCAACGACATGGTGATGTGCGTGCCGATGATCGAGACGAAGGATGCGGTCAAAGACATCGAGGCCATTGTTTCATTGCCCGGCGTTGATGCTGTGTACGTGGGCCCCAATGATCTGAGTCTTTCACTCGGGCAATCGCCGGCGGCTGACAATGACGGCGCCTATAAACTCGCTTATCACGAAATCGCAAAGCAGTGTGAGATCGCAGGAGTTGTCGCGGGCATTCATGCCAACGCGGGGCTTGTGTCGAAACACCGCGAAACGGGGTTTCGCATGATTACGATTTCGAGTGATACCGGTTTGTTGCGACGCGGCGCTGCGCGGGACCTCGAACTCGCGAAAAAGCCCTAGCGACAGCTAGCTTTCGCAACGCAGCCAGCGGCATTGGATCCGCGTTTGGGCGCGTGCGCCTTCTGCCGCGCAGACTCCTAGCCAACGTCAGCTATGTGGCTGTCGTTGTCGCCGCCGGTGCAAGCCAAGAATGTCGGAACGCCAGCGCGATGACGGCTCCGGTCATGGTCCCGATCACGTTCAGTGTCAGGTCGCTTAACGATGAGCTTCGCATCGGCAATGCGATCTGAATTGTTTCGATGCCGACACTCAACAAAGCCCCCACGAGTGCCACCTGGAACGTGATGACGTAGCCCCGGGCGCTGCGATTTCGAATCAGAATCAACCCGGCGATGAAACCGAGCGGAATAAAGCCGGCGATGTTGCGGAGCAGATCTTTCAAGAACCAATCTGCCTTCATGTCCCGAAGAGGTGGGATGCCAAATGCCTCGGGTCGCAAGGGCGCAAAAATTCTTGGGACCTCGAGACGTCCAACAGCGCTATTGGCAATGAGGTTGTCGACCGTGTGGATTAGTTCTTCGTTCTCTCCACCGATCTGTTCAAAATCATATAGCGCCACAAAATCGCCGGCGGCACCAAGGCTCGCGAAGTCTCCTTCGACGACGCGCGCGTAATGGTCCGCCACTTCGAACTCGCCCAATGAATTTCCGAGAATGGCGAGGCCGAGAAGTTCGCCTCGCCATCCCGCCGAACCGTTCCCTAGACAACCAAGCAGCAGCTTGCCGTCGAGGGGTCGATCGCCGCGAATGAGAGTTCGGGTTCGGGTGTCTCCAGTTGCAATTCCGTCGATGTAGATCGCGGTTCCGCGCTTGGGTCCCGACGTGATCGTGACGAGGTGCGTCTCGCCGGCGGGAAGCCCCGCCGCATCCATTTCCCAATATCCACGGGCCGCGCGTTTTGTGTCGCGAACGCGGATTACGAGCCAAGACTTCCACTGTCCGATGACCAGGGGAGAAACGCGCGAGCCGTCCTCGATCGTGAGGATCGTCCCCAGACCCGCGGCCGAGTCTTGGTCGGGCCGGATCATCAGGTGGATCGTCAGCGCGCGTTGCGGAAAGTCATGGGCATTTCTCAACTCGCCCGCGCTGGTCGCGATGGAGACATTGTCGAAAACAAGGCCGTGACGAGCTTCGAGGGCTTCAACCTGATTCTGCGGCGAGAAAGAAAACGGTGAGAGGCCCGCATACGTGAGGCCGGCGACCTGAAGTGCAAGCAAGATGCCCAGAATGACATCAATGGGCGTGCGACGCTGACGTTGTTTCTGGAAGGGCCTCAGCATGGCGCGGGAGCATAGCCAAAATCGTTCGCCGAAAGGGTCTCGCGGTTCAGCTCATGTCGTCTTTGAGCGGCAAGAGAATGCTCGGATTGGGAGGGGGAGACTTGGACCGTGTCGTGATAGAATCTGCGTCCAGCTTGGAGGGCGATACGTGGCGAGTAAGCACGATAATGGGTCTTCTGGTCCGGGCAAAGGTGCTCTCGCCCAAGGTGATCGCGATCTCGCAGAATCGACTGTTGTGTCAGATGCAGTTTTTCCCTCAGAGCCATCGTCGGAAATTGAGGCGGAAACCGTTTCCTTGAACCGCGTACCGAGTGGGGACACGAGCCGCCGGGAAGGAAACGACGGCAAGCCCGAAGTCGTAGCGACGTTGACCGCGATTGATGGTGACCTCAAAGGTGACACGTTCGTCCTGCACTGGGGTGAGAACCATCTCGGCCGAGGAGCCGACTGCTCGCCGGTCTTGAACAGCCGTTGGATTTCTCGTTCCCACGCCATCCTCGAATGCGATGGCGATCGGATGAAGATTCGGGCGATAGAGGGCAAGGAAGTCGCGGTGAACGACACCACGACGACAGACCAGGCACTACACGACGGTGACCTCATCCGAATGGGGACCACAATGTTGGTCCTGCGCACGGCGGCCCAGGGTGAAGTGCAGGCAAGCAGCGTCGTCACCGAAGGATCGGGTAAACACCACAATCCGGCCGCGGTGAGTGCGGCCGCTTCTGGCAAAGCCGCGGCCCAAGCGAGCTCGGGTGCACCGCCACCTGCGCGACGCAAGAATAGCTGGTGGAAATTCTGGGTGAAGCCCGCGCCGTCTCTCGTGTTCATTAGCGGCAAGCGAACTGGCCAACGCTTCGACCTTACGGGAGCGCGCGTGCGAATCGGTGGGTTGCAGGACAACGAGATCGTGATCTCCGGCACCGATGCATCGCGCAATCACGCCGAGCTTCGGGTCCGCGATGGCAAGGTACACATCTGGGACCTGCGATCCGTTAATGGCACCTGGGTAAACGAAGAGCAGATCGAAAACAAAGAACTTCGCTTCGGCGACGTGATCCGAATTGGCAGCGAAGAGCTTCGATTCGAAGACTGATCGACGCCGACCCTGCCGCGTCTACTCTTCCTCGTTTTCGTCCTCTTCTGTTGTTTCGCCGTCCGCTTCTTGCATGTTGCGCGTTCCGCCCGACGTCGCGGAAAGATAGATCGGCTGCGTCTCGCCCAGGTGATAGTTGTGGCACGTGACACAATCGTCGTCGGCGGCGGTTTGGCTGTGACAGTCACCGCAGACTTGTCGTTGAATGGGTGCAAAGTTCAACAGATGGCCCGACGGTTCGGCATCGTCCGCGTACGCTTCTTCGAATTCATCCGCATCGATTTCCCGCATAGAATGACATGTGTCGCAGACTTCGGCGTTGTCGAGGCTGAAGTGGGGCTGATGTCGGAACTCAGTCGGGAGTTTTTGATTCGGAGCCGGTTCGAAGGGGCGCCAGTTTACTGTCCTTGATGGCCCGAGGGCACCGCGTGTTGAAGGCTGTGGGTCGGCGCTGTGGCACATCGCACAGCTGCCCGTCGCGTTGCTCTTGCGCAGTCCGTTGAAAAGACTTTCGGCCGCACTGGGCGTATCGCCCGCGGCATCGCCCGTGTGGGCAAATGACCCGGCAACGTCGAGCCATGCGCGTAAGAACGGGTCTGCGTGTCCGCTTGATCGATACCGAATCGCCCGATCGCGATCGGTTTGATACCAGCCCCCTTCGCGAACCCAACGTTCTTCAGAACTCTTGTCTTGTCGCCCAGCTTGAGTCGGTTTTGCCCGTTGCTTGGCAAGTTCGCGTAGCCGTCGATTGATTTCAGCCCAATGTTTTCTCTCCATGTCTTCGAGGGCGTCGAGGTCCTGCGTGACATCAGTAAAGACAGCCATCTCGCGCGCGAGTTCCGGGAACCATCCGTCGATGGCACTCGCGATGGTCTCGCGCGACAACCCATGGGTGAGGTCGCTCAGCAAGCCGTCGGGCAATGCACCTTCCCCGAGCATGGAGGCAGAAACGAGTCTGGCTTCGAGGGACGCGTGCCCGTCTTCGCGCAAATCGTGAAGCAAGGCTTTGAGCGACCAGAGGTAGCGTCCGATCGCCAGCTGTTCGAAGCGCGTCTTGCCAGCGATGTTGTCGAAATCCTTCCCCATGTTGGCGACCGCTTGCCGGTCCTCGTTCGACAGTCGATCGTCGCCGGCGAGCAAAAAATTGACGAAGGGGCTCGGTGCCACCGACTTTTTAATCCAGGGCCAGTGACCTGGGTCGATCCCAACGTCTCGCATGCCACGCAAGTCGATCCTGGGCAAATTCAAAAAGGCGGCGCCACCCTTGCCCGAGCTGCGCACGTTTTCGTCATGACAGCTGCCGCACGTGGAATCGAAGGCCTTCACAGTCATAACGCGACCGGTTGGTTCCGGAGCGTGGCAACCCACGCATGAGAAGACTTCTCGGTCTTCGTCCGGGTAGTAGTCTTCGCGATGGCTCTGGTGATTGAAGGCGATTCGTGTGCGGCGGCCATATGGATAGTCGCCGAGGGGAGGGTGGTCGTCCGCGAAAGTGTTGAACTGAACCAGATGACAGACCTGACACTGGTCATTCGCCAGTGCGGTGAGGTTGTGGTCCGGGCCTAGGTGCTCTTGGTGACAAAGTGCGCACGCCAACTCGCCGCCTTCTTGGATTGGAATGCCCGGGCCGAGCTTCGCAAGCGTAAAGCGAAATGGGCGCGAGGAGTCGAGATCCCGAGTCTGTAAACGTTCGGTTGTGCGCGCGAGGTCTTTGCTCGCGACGCTATGGGCGAGGTTGCTCGAAGTGCCGAGGTTGTGGCATCCAAGGCAGCGTTCGCTGTCCGAAGCGCGATCATTGCCCGCAAGCGCAGTATTGACCCAGTGTGCGGGGCCACCGGTTGCGGCACTGTGACAGCTCGCGCAGTCGTTTTCGATCGTGCCGTGTTGGTGGGTGAGCGGGCCCGGAAATACAAAGTCGAGACCCTTGCTGCCTGCGAGTCCAAGTGCCAGGAGCCCGACGGTCATTGCGACAACCCAGCGCACAATGCGACCTCGGGTGGCTCGAAGGCTGAGCTTTGGCTGACACGTCGGGACCGCGTTACAACAAGTTCCGTCCGGGAGCGGTCCTTCGTCGCAGGCGCCGCCGAAGGGTTTCGGGCGCGCGCATGTCCAGCGATCGCCCTCCCGGTACGGCACACACTGATGGGTGGTGATGCAGCTGCCGCGCATGTCTGGCCCAAGCGGGCAAGCGTCACCGGTGCGACCACAAATGTGATCGCGATTCGGCCGTTCGTATTGGCTCCGCTCGAAGCTTGTGTCTTGCAAGCGTCGGCTCACGGCAGGTTTCCTCGAAATCCGTAAACGACAAAGACGTGCAGTGCGGCCAGGATCAATAGGCTGAAGGTCAGCGGGATGTGAACGAAGAGCCAACCCTTGAGCACGAGTTGCCTTGCCCATTGGTAGTCGAGGTCGTCTTTCAAATGAGCGCGTTCTAGGATCAGGGCCACCGCATCGCGTTCGTTGTCATTGAGGTAGCGATCCATCGCTTCAATCTCGCGCTCGAGTTGAAGCATGGCTCGTGTCCAACCCATGAGGTGGTAGAGCACGTTCTGCGGGCGACGAAAAAAATTATCCAGCCGCTTCGTGTAAAAATCTGAAATCGTTGTCGTCTGGTTGGCCTTCGCGCATTCAACGATGATCTCTTCAACTTCGCGTTGAAGACCCAGGCGCAAAGCGGGAATGCGTTCGAAGAGGACTGGTTCCCCTCGACTCGTCAGACCAACCGGGATCACCCGAGAAAGAAACAACCCTACGAAGCCGCTGGCGGCAATCAACGCAAACAAGAGGCAGAGCCCGAACTCAAGAGAACCCTGCGGCAATTGAAAACCCGCGTGGGCGAGATATGCGAGAACCGAATACAAACCGGCGTAGGCGTGAAATTGCATCCAAGTGGCGGCGGTGCCGAGCTTGAGGAACGGCAGCTTTTTGCGCGCATTGAACAGCGCCAAGCTGACGACGGTTCCAAGCAGCACCCATCCGGACCAAAACGAGGTTGCACGAATCGACGTCTCGAGCACCGAAAGCGAAATCCAACTCACCAGCACAAGTGCTGCGAGGATCGACGTATTGATCGTTCTACGTTTGGCGAAGGGGGTCAACGCTCGAGCAGCTCCAACAGCTTTTTGGTTTGACGCATGTCGACGCGGTGGAGCGCGTCGTGTGGGCAGGCGTTCTGGCAAGCCGGACCCACTTGTTGATCCACACAGAGGTCGCACTTGGTCGCCTTCTGAATTGGCGCGAGGGTTCCTTCGTCCCGCAACAAGGCGCCGGCATGGTCGCGAACTTCGACCATGCGAATGTTTTCGTAGGGGCAGTTGGTCGCGCACGTCCCGCAGCCGATGCAGGTCGGATCGTTGATCGCGACCTCGCCGCCGAGCGACACGCGGTGGATCGCTCCGGTGGGGCAGCCGATCATGCACACGGGGTCGACGCAGTGCATGCACGCATTGGCGATCATGAACTTGCCGATCTGTGCTCCGTGACGGATGAAGCGCGGGTTGCCGTCGTGGGTGGACGCGCAGGCGCGCACACAGTCGTCGCAGCGGGTGCATCGTTCGAGGTCGATCATCATCGTTGCGGTGCCGTTGACGAAGCGCGCTTCCACCAATTGTTCGAGATGTTGCGTGTGAAGTTGCGAAGATTCCTGCGACGTCAGGAAATCAGAATCGCGTACGTCTCCGACTGGCGGGTCTGGGATCAGCTCTTCGGGCAAGTTTGGGAGTACAACTTCTTCGATCACCCGGGTGGGGACGAGCAGCACGTCGACGTACCCAACCGTGCGAAGCGAAAACCGGTAGGGAAGCGGGTCGCTACTTCTCCAGTTGTGATAGAGCTCTTCAAGGCCAAAAATTTGACCCTTACCCAGGTAGCTGAGGGTACGGTGACCGTTGCCAAACTGTTTGCTCACCCGCGCGAAGCCACTTCGAATCAAGATCAACCCATTCGGATAGTGACCCTCTTCCGCGATGATGGGTTCTTTCTTGAGCCGTTGTGACGCGCCTTTTTCCGCAAGTGCTTTGTAAGTCGCGGTCCATTCACGGTTGCCGAAGTTTTGGAAGACAGTCTCTTCGACGAGTCGGCTTTTTCCCTCGACGTTTACGTTTGTGAAGATTTCGGTGGCTTGGAGCTGTTCGTCCAGTGCGTCCTTGCGGTAGAGGTCGTCGACTGTCTTATTTAATGAAGCCGATCTACGACTGAGGTCTCGTAAGCCTTGCCAGCGAATCTCAAGCAGTTCGCATTGGTTGTCGGCGAAGATCGTCGTGGTCCGTGGCGTGCGGCCCAGAGCCGAAAGCTCTCCAAATAGATGCCCGGCGCCCACAGTCGCGGTTTCCATCTCGTTCAAGACCGCAGGTACGTCTTGAATGAAGAGCCCTTTGCTGCGAACGCGCGACGCTTGCGCATCGCGGTCGAAGTCCCTTGCTTCGGGTGACTTCGAGTTCTTCCACAGTTGACTCAACGCGTCGACGAACCCACGACGCTCATGCAGAACGCTGCCGCTGATTTTTTCGGCGAGCCGTTCGTCGGCACTTTCGCCATGGCGCGGCTTGTCCCCTTCGAGTACGACGCGTACTTGTCCCGTTAAGACGAAGAATGCCGAAGTCCCGTAGTCCCCCGCTCGGTATACGATGTCGCCGGCCAGACACCGAACGATCCGCGTGTCGTTGCGCAAGATGTCACGCAGGGACGCAGAAGGCGTGAAGTCGTTTTCGTCGATCGCGCTGAACGGGCTATGGGTGAGGATCCAATCGACATCGCGAGCGGAAAGCGCTCTTTCGTCGAAGGGTTGATCCCAACGCTGCGGACGGCGTACCTCAACCGCGGTGATCGACATGAAATCCTCTTATGACTCGCATCGCACGGACGAACCGCGAATGACGAGTGAGCAGCATGGGTTTTACGAAGAGCTTCGATTTATAGCGGCGTCTTTTACACGTTAATTATGCGTCGATGACAAGATTGGACTTGGGCACACTGATACAGGTCAAGCAGGAGCCGTCGTCGGGCTTGTTTCCCGGTTGTTTCAAGTATTCGATGTCCCCGGATTTGATGGCCGACACACAAGTTCCGCAACTACCAGCACGACACCCACTTGGGATGTCGATGTCTTTGTCGAGTGCGAACGCGAGGATGTTTCCGGCCGCAGGATCCCACTGGAACTCTTCCCCGGACTTTGAAAACGAAATCGTCAAACTCGAATCCGAGTTCGCGGCGACTTCTTCGGCCTTCGGCGACTTGGCGACGCTTGCGGGGCCGAACGATTCGAAGTGCACACTCGAGTCGGGCACGTTCCATTCGCGAAGGTCGTGAGTGATGCTGTCCATGAACGGAGGCGGGCCGCACAGGTAGTAGTTGAAGTTGTTCGACGGAAGTATGCGCTTGAATAGCGCGACGCTCACGCGCTCGTTGACGCATTGAATGTCTGGGTCTTGAGGTAGGTCAGCGGCATCGACACCGCTGTAACACATGACGAACTTGAAATTGTCGGGGTTTTGCCGCGCAATTTCGGTTAGGTGGTCCATCATGACTTGCTCGCGCAAGTCGCGGACGCCGTAGAAGAGCCAAACCTCACGGTCGAAGCCGCGCTCTGACACCGCGTTCAGCATGGACACCATGGGGGTGAGCCCGATCCCGCCCGCGATCAAGACAATCGGACGCCGTTGGGTGAGGTCGAGGAAGAAATCTCCCCCCGGCGCCATGCAGTCGATAATGTCGCCTTCGTGAATATTGTCGTGAAAATGGTTGGAAATTTTCCCCGGCGGTGCGTCTGGAGCGTTTCGCGGTGCGGGAACGCGCTTGATCGAAACGCGATAGTGGTGTGGGTCGGCCTTGTCAGAAAGTGAATAGCAACGGACCTCGGGACGCTTCTTGTTCGGAAGGTTGATCGAAAACGTCAGATACTGGCCCGGCTGAAACGGCGGGATCGGTTTACCGTCGTGGGCTTCGAAGTAAAAAGAAGTGATGTCGCCGCCTTCAGGGGTCTTGCTTGCGACGCGAAACTTGCGGATTCCGTTCCAGGTCTGGCTGCCGCGATCGCGATCGACACGCCGAATTCGAGCGGTCATCAATCGCTCTTCGAGATTCTCAAGCGCGACGTCGTAACGGTTTTGCTCGTAGGAAAACCGTTTTAGCCGGGATGCGAAGTTAAGCGCGACCTCTGCGAGCGCAGTGGCGACGATCAAGAGGCCAAAGACTTGTACGATTATCTCGAGCAGCGGGGTCGACATCGACAGCGAGCTCCAGTTGCACCTGGTGGGCGTTGGCGAGTCACCGTTCCAGGTAACGGTCGCACGCCAAACGTGTTCGTTTGCACCTTGAAGTATCGACCCTACTCGTGTGTGGAGCGCACCGCCTCAAAGTTTCTGGCCACGATCATAGAATCATAACGGTACCGAGGAAAACTCATGGAGGGAAGCCGAAGACTGACCAAGTACGTACTCAATGGACGTGGTTGGATTCACTCAAAAAAGGTGAGGTGTGTCGAAGAACGACCTTTTTGCGCTCGTGGCGTCATCGCTACGCAATCGCTCTGCCCTATGAAGTCTCGCTCGAACCCCGAAGGTTGAAACTTCGGCGCGGCTGTGCGCTAATCCTCTCTGAAGTC
>DUBZ01000023.1 GCA_012960035.1 Myxococcales bacterium
TGATCCTAAATTTGAAGTTTAAGTCAGACTCGATCGGTGAGGGCTGCTTCGAATCGAACGCGCCTGATGCCGTTTTACGAATTGCATCATCAGCGAATTTGGAGGGCATGTCCGTATCGTTCGGAGTACACGCAGTGCACGGCTGCAATTCCGGGGACCCCCGAGCAATGAGCCGTAAGGGAGCGGAATGCGTCGAAGTTTCCTGAAGGGTCATCGGAAATGTCCTGGGCCGGCTAAACATTCGAGAGCCCATGTTCGTTTGAAGCGTGAAGTCCGACACATCATCACAACCGTTGTGGAAAGGATTACACGTCCCGTCGACGAACTCGACGTCGTGATCGATGCCACCCAGGTTCTCGGCCGAGGCTCCGAGCAACTGGCCTCCGACGATATCTAGCGTCGCCGCCAGCGCTCCACCCGCCATCAAAACCACTACCGCTACCAAAATAAGCTTCCGCATAAAATTCTCCCACTGGTGTAAGAGTGAGTGGTGCGACAAGCAGAAAAGTGGCAAAGAATTCTTCATTTAATGCAACAAAAAACGTAAGAGCGGCCCTACGGGGGCTAGAGCAGCGAACACAACGGAACACAACGGGACGCCACAGATCGTCATCGGTAAGCGATTCCAAGGCCCGCCGGAATCAGGGAACGGGGGCTACGTCTGCGGGCGCCTCGCGCAATCGATTGATGGGGGTGCCGCCGTAGTTCGACTCCGGGTGGCGCCTCTACACCCTAGCGTGACAAGCACTTGAATTTGATCCAGTGGCTCCGCGCGTTTGAACTGGGATGCGAATCCCGCGTGAGTCCAGCAGTGGCTGCGGGTCCGGGGTTAAGCGTTGGAGGATGAGAAATTAACCGTCATCACACCGTTGCTGCGATTTTTAATTAGCATCAACCCGGATTAACAAACCCCTGAGGATCTAATTGGTATGGACTCGCAAAATAAACCACTGCTATGCGCTGCTTTTCTAGTTGCAGTCTGGACGCTCTCCTGCGCCTCTCCAATGAAAACAGGGTTCGATATGGATCCCGCCGCTGACCTGAGCCACTACAAAACATTCGCGTGGGTCGGTCCTGGGCCTTTGACCAAAGCCAAGTCGGGCATGAATACACCAAGCTTCATCAGCCCCTTCGATGACCAGCGAATACGCTCCTCGGTGAACCGAACGCTGGAGAACCTGGGCTACTGGCTCGCCGTGCCACCCGAAGCGGCAGACATGGTCGTGGCGTACAGCGTCGGGTCTGAAGAGAAAGTCCGCGTTTACCAGTCGCCAGAAATGGTCACGTCTGTCTATCCGTACGGCGGTCGGTATCGATATGGGGGCTGGCACTCGACTTCTAGCGTCAGCGTACAGCAGTATAAAGAGGGTACGCTGTCGATCGAACTATACGACCGAAAGACCGAGCAGGCCGTCTGGATCGGGTGGGCTTCCAAGCGGCTATCACGCAGTGATGATTCTAGGACAGTGATTTCTGAGGCGGTGTCGAAAATTTTGCAAGCGTTCCCCTCCGCTCGAGGCGGTTGAGCCTGCCTTCAGAAACCGGTCCAGTTGAAACGTTCGTTTCGGGCCTAAGTCGGGACTCTGGGGACCCAGTCCCCAGAGCCCAAGAACGGTTCGGGAGTCTTTCCCCCAAGCGAACGATGTGATCGAATGGTTGGCCACCCCAGTGGCCGACGACACAAGCGTTGAGCGCGCGGCCGCAGTCGAGACGGCGCGATGTCGATAAATTTGGCTTTCTCGAAAAGCGAGCTCAGCGCACGCGCTTGAGAAATCCATTGGGGTTGTTGGTTAGAAGGAACCGCTCTCGCTCCTTGTCGATGATGAAGTGATTGTTCTCTTTCATGAAGTCTTCGACCGCTTCCCATGGCCCGGGGCCGCGCCCTGGGGCGATCGGATGTCCGCCGATGACCGAATCCTGCACGATGATATAGCCGCCTACGGGCACGAGTTTCCAATACGCTCGCAGCTCGTCAAGTACATGGTCTCGGGTGTGCAGCGAATCAAGAATCAGCATGACCTTCTTTCCTCTGGCGCGCGCCTTGACCTTGGCAACGATTTCGGGGTCCGTCGAACTTCCGAGCAGGAACGTGACCTTGCGCTTGGAGATGGGCATCTGCTTGGCGCGTTCTTCGCGCCTGTCGTTGATGTCGATCGTGATGACCGAGCCACCGGGGTTGATGTGTTCGAGCATCATGGCCCAAATGATCGCACTGCCACCGCGAAAGGTTCCGGCTTCGACAACCAGATCGGGTCTTACTTCGGTCATGATTTCCTGGGTGATCCACAGATCGAAGGGATGCTGCCAGGTCAAGACGCCGAACCACTTGCTCCTCATCACGCCTTGCGTCTTCGAAGTGAACAGGTGATAGAAGCGGTTGACCAGGTCGCGTTGGCCGGGCGTCAAATCATCGATCAAGACTGCCTTGCGTTGCGCCTTCGGCTTCTCGTCGGTGGCGGGTGCGACTTGTGGCAGCGTGGCGAACGCAACAAAGGTGGCAACGACGACCAGCAAGGCGGATACGGTTCGGAGATTCATTCGGTTGAGCATGAGCAGGTTCCTCGGGTGGCCGGTAAGTAGACGCGCAATTGTACGCATTTTGGAGGGATTCATCCGAAGAACTGCATCTTCGCTGCCAATATGAATCTTGCCGAAACGACTCTCGGTGTTCGCACTGGAGTAAGCATGGTACGGCTGGGTCATGGGGTCACGGGCAGCCAGACCCGACGCTGGCCAGTGACGACGGGGTTCAGCCGATTGCGCGACGGCTCGCCGCATCTCGACCGACTAGCTCGGGCGGCATCTTGTAGAACCACATCTGGTGGACCGAAACGAGGACCATCAACCCGAAACAGCCTCCCATCATGGCGCCTGTGCCCATGATCACCCAGGCAAACCCTGGGATCAGCTTGGTCATGTACCAACACAAGATGTCCATGGCGATGGCGAGGAAGGGCAGACCGACGACGGCAGACTTGAACCAGACCGGCCGCACGTAGGCATGACTGAAGATCAGGCCCACGATGAAGAACATGAAGGTGATCCCCAGTAGGTGGGTATGAGACACCCGAACCAGGGAAAAGAAATCCATTCCCTCGTCGAGCTGTACCACTTGGCTGACGTGCGAGAAGCTGGAGAGGTTGGGGACATGGGGATTCGAACCGCTATGACACTGGAGGCATCGGTTCTCGATGATGTGCTGAGCCTGAGACGTAAATGCCTCTTCGGTCGCCCCGGATCGCACCCAGGCGATCAGCTCCGCACGCTCTTCCGCCGGTAACCCGCCATCGGACCCTTGAGCGCAGTCTCCAACTGGGTAGCCAGATCACTTCCCCCGTACGCAATGACCAGATCCTGAGGCGAGAGCATCGCGTCGCCATCCCGACCGGCATGGGAGTTGTAGATGTGGAAGATCGCGAACAGGTAGCCCACCGACAGCACGAATAGCGTGCCCGTGTAGAGGACGCGGAGGCTGAGCGGAAGTTCCTGGAAGTGCAGGTAGAGGCGATGGATCGGCTCTTCGTTCATCCGAATTTCCGCCCTGGCGATTCACCGCCGAGCGTAGCGCGTTCGCACCTCGATTCGTCGAGGTCCCGCTTCATTCCACGCAGGCAAAGGGCTCCCTCCACCGATCCATTTTCTCACCCGCCTCCCATGCCCGCAGAATCGCAGAGGCTCGATTGCGGAGTCGTGGGCTACATGAATGACATCGTGTTGCTGGCCCGCACGCGTTGGGAGTTGCGGCGAGCGATTGCGGCGCTGCACGAAGAGATCGCCGCTGCTCGGTTTACACCTTCACCGCGTGAAGCGCTTCATTGGGCGCACCACGCAGGGGTTTGATTTTCTCGGTGAACGCGTTTCCGCCAAAGGCGATGGGAGGTCGGGCAGTACTTGCCAGAGCGATGTACGGAATGAGTGAAATCGCTGTCTGTTATGCAGAAATACGCTGTCCGCGAATTCGATAGGCCCCCACCGGCTCGGCAATATTGTGTAGCTTGTGCTCACCTGCGAATTCGGCAACGTCGATGCTGGGCTTGATGTTTTCGAATACGCTGCGGGAAATCCAGACTTCTCCCGGTTCGGCAAGCGATTGCAGGCGCCCCGCAATATTGACCCCGTCTCCGTACAGCGATCCTCCCTGCTCCAGCACCTCCCCGACAGCGACACCGACCCTGTAGTGCATGCGGCGGTTGACCGGCAGTTCAGCGTTGAGCAAATTGAGTTCAGACTGTACCTCTCGGGCGCAACGGGTAGCCTTGGCCGCGCTGCCGAATTCGGCCAACAGGCTATCGCCGTGCGAATTCACCAGACGCCCGTCGTATCGGGAGATATATTTGCGCCAGATGGCCCTGCAATCGTTGAGTGTGTTGAGGGTCGCCCCCGGGTCGTCTCCCATGAGCCGGCTGTAACTGACGACATCGGCGATCGCAACCGCGGCCAGGCGATGTCTTATCACCGGCCCGCCGACCTCGCCGAGTTCATCTTGGGTTTCCCGCGCCGCTTCCAGAGTCGCCCGCAGTTGCTGATTGCGCCTTTGCAACTTGCTCTTCAATTCCTGCCGCTCGGAATCGTCTCTTTGAAGTTGGTCGTAGGCCTCCAATTGCTCACGGACGATTTCCAGTAGTTTCGACTTGTCCCATGGCTTGTTCATGTAGCGGTGGATCACGTGGTCATTGAAGGCGTGGATCGCAGCGGTTTGGTCTGTATAACCGGTTAGCAGGACTCGCCTCGAATGAGGACTACGTTCCATCGCGGCCCGCAGCAGTTCAATGCCGGTCATCTGCGGCATGTTATTATCGGAAATAATTAAAGCAAAATGGGAATTGTCCAAGGCTTCCAACGCTTGGTTGGGGTCGGACACAGCCGTGACGCGAAGCGTCTCTTCTGTCTCGAGTTGACGCGTAATGATTTTTACGATTTGGGGCTCGTCGTCGATTACCAGGACAGGGTAGAACTGCAGTGCATCTGGCTTCATCGTGACCATCTCGTCGCGTGAATCTACGTTAAAATCCGACATTTATTAATTGAAAAAACATCCAGGCTGCGCCTAAGGTCTCGTGACTCTGCGAATTTGTTCGAGCAGGGACTTAGTACTCAACGGCTTGGAAATTTCCTTGATGTCCTTTATGTCCTTTTCGATAATGTCATTTTCGTGTTCCATATGAGCGGCCTACACTTCGATCTGTCTGACGTAATCAAGATGCACAGGCAGGGAAAGCGGCATGGAGATCATCCCGGTACACAGCACGGGAAGTCGCTTTTACGGGACTTCGGCGCGCTTGAACTTGATGACAAAAAACCGCCTGTTTCTCGAAGACCGCTCCATCGCAAAACTGTCGCGGGACTTTCCGGAACCGGTGCCGAAGCCGACCCTCTGGACCGACGATTACGGCAATGTACTCAGGGTTACCGCGCATGCTTCGAGCCGTCTCTTGTCCGTCTCACCCGCAACCCGCGGTCACTCCGGTTGTGATGCTGCTGAGTGACAAAGGGGTGCTCGGCTCTCTACTGGACTCACAACTTCCAACTTCCGGGCCAGCTAGAGCCGCGACGCTCAAAGCTCGTTGCAGGTGGCCTCGCTCGAATCAGTGGATCGGGGCCGAAGTGATTTGCTCGCTGCCCAAGAGCGCCACACTGCCCGATTCAAGCATGTGGGCGACGGTCGCCAAGACTTCAGCCTCGGTGTCGCTTATGGACGAAACGGCGTCGACGAGGTCACTTAAACTGACGACGACGGGTTCTTCCTTGTCGAACCATCCTTCGCGCTGAATGTCCTCCAAGGCGGCCAATTCGGCAGGGTCGGGCTGGTCGTTCCAGGCCAGAGCCGATTCTCCAAAAACTTCGCGGGTGTCTTGCAACATGGATGTTTCTCCTTGGTTGCTTTCCCAATGCACATCCCATGCCATCTTTTTCGCAGCGCGAGAGTGTGTTCAGTTCCGTTTAAGCCCTGCAGTTGTCTCCCGGCCGACAAAATCCTGACGTTTTGGTTCAGGGCGTAGGTTTTCCGACGATTTGGTTCCGGGCGTAAAGTTTTCCGACCGCACGAGGCCGTGGCCCGTCGCGGGCCTGCTCATCGCAACTTGCCGTAACGCCCAGACCCAGACGCTGGGCCAGGAACCCGCTTGAAGGGCCTATCCCCCCAAAGGAAACTGACGGCAATACTCGTAGAGCGCCATCGCAGTTGCCGAGGCCGCGTTATAGCTATGCGGCATGCCCCAGACCGGGATTTCTACCACGTCATCGAGTTCAGCCAGGACATCGGCCTGAAGCCCGAGCCGCTCATTGCCGATCACAATCACCGTTCGTTCCTTGAAGGTGTAATGATGAAGGTTCTGCGAGTGCGTGGTCTGTTCGAGTCCGACGATGCGATAGCCCTGCTCGCGATAGGCGCGCAAAACCGGCGGTAGCGTGCGGTGGATATCGACCTCGAGGGCGTCGGCACCATCGCGCGCAATCTTGCTGATCAACTTTGCATTTCCGCAGAGGATGAGTCGCTTCACCGCGCACGCACTCGCCGTCCGGGCGATCGCCGAGATGTTTACATTGCTACGCATTGGGACACAGGCGACGACGAGTTCGCGGGGCGCGTCG
>DUBZ01000024.1 GCA_012960035.1 Myxococcales bacterium
GAGAACGCAGCTTCTGCGCTCGCCCGCGTCGACGAAATTCCGATCGACATCGTTCTATGCGACGCCACAATGCCCGGACTCGATAATTTCGAATTGATGCCCCAGGTCGCGCGCAAGCTGCCCGGCACACCGATGATCGTGATGTCTGCTGACGGCGTTATGGATCTGGCCGACAAGGCCTTGGAAATGGGCGCGTACGACTTCCTTGCTAAGCCAGTGATCACGTCGGAAGTTCTGCTCACGGTCAAGCGAGCACAAGATCGCGAACAAACGCGGCGCGCCACTGAACACTCAAAGCGGGAATCCATTCGCGCGATCGGAGAACGCCCCATCGTCGCGGCTTCTAACACGATGATCGAAGTTCTTGAAATGGTCGAAAGGACCGCGGCCTACAAGACCACCGCCCTGCTCACCGGTGAAGCCGGTACAGGAAAAGAAGTCCTTGCACGTGCGATCCACGCCCAATCCCCGAGACGCAGCCAACCCTTCATGACGATTCATTGTGGTACGACGCCAGAGCACGCCCTTGAAAGTGAGCTGTTCGGGCATGCCAAAGGCGTCATGCCAGGCGCTGTGCGAGCGCAGCGCGGCGTTTTCGAACGAGCGTGCGGTGGGACGCTCTTTATCGAAGAGATCTCGCTCATGCCCCCTGCGCTGCAAGCCAAACTGGTAAGCGCCCTTCAAGAGGAAGAAGTACGTCCGGTGGGTGACAGCAAGCCGGTCGCAATCGACGTGCATGTGATTGCCGCAACGAGCGTGGATCTCGAAGGCGCAATCGCCGACGGAAGCTTCCGCGAAGATCTCTACTACCGACTCAACGTGATGCAGGTCCAGGTACCCGCACTACGCGACCGGCCCGAAGACATCCCACTGCTGTGCGACCATTTCCTTGCCCACTACAGCGCGAGCCTTGGCAAGCAGGTCCGCAGGGTTTCCAACGACGCGCTCGACCGCTTGATCGGATATTCCTGGCCCGGCAACGTACGCGAACTCCAGAACGTCATTGAACGTGCGGTGATCGTGACCGAAGACGCGCGCGTTGCGATCAGCCACCTGCCCCGCGAAATCGTCGAGGCCAGTTCGACGGGAACGAGTGCCGATTCCAAGACATACGCAATGCGGCGCGCGCGACGACTCTTCGAAATCGAACTGATCACGAGGGCCCTACGCGAAACCAACGGCAACCGAACCCATGCAGCCAAGCTTCTGGAGATCAGCCATCGCGCGCTGCTCTACAAGATCAAGGACTACGGCGTACGGGATTGAGCCTGACGGCTCGGAACGAACGGGGCCGACCTCGCAGGCTGCTAATACTTCGGGCGATCGTCGTGGTCGAGGCCAAGCTTTTCGAAGCGGTAGCGAAATGACCGGAACGAAATGCCAAGTAACTGAGCGGCGCGCTTCTTCACGCTACCCGAGGCACGCATGGCCTCTCCGATCAGCGAGCGTTCGTAGTTGTTGACGAGGTCCTCGAGATCAACACCCTTGTCGGTGATCTGGCACGAATAGGATACTCCCTGACGTCGTAGGATCGTGTCGGGGAACGCAGCGATCGTGATCGAGTCGCCCCGGCTTAGCGCCACAGCGCGTTCTACGATGTTCTCGAGTTCTCGCACATTGCCCGGATAGTCGTAGACCATGAGCTTGTCGAGCGCCTCGGCCTCGAGAGGAAGTTCTGCTTTTCCGATCTCCTTAGAGAACTTCTCGACGAAGTGGCTCACGAGCAGTGGAATGTCTTCGCGGCGCTCAGCCAAAGTCGGGAGAGGAATCTCCATCACGTTCAAGCGGTAGAAGAGATCTTCGCGAAAGCGCCCTGCCCCAACTTCTTCGTCGAGCCTTCGGTTGGTGGCCGAGATCAAACGGACGTTCACACTCCGATCACTGGTACCGCCCACACGACGAATCGACTTCTCCTGCAGAACGCGAAGCAACTTCACTTGCAAGGGCATCGAAAGCTCGCCGATCTCGTCGAGAAATAGCGAACCGTTGTCGGCAGCTTCGAAGAGGCCTTCTTTATTGCTGACGGCACCCGTAAACGAACCGCGTACGTGACCAAAGAGTTCACTTTCGAGCAGGTTCTCCGGAATCGCGCCGCAGTTGATCGCGACAAAGGGTTTGTCCGCGCGGTCACTTTGGTCGTGGATCGCCCGGGCGACAAGTTCCTTTCCGGTGCCGCTTGCACCGCTGACCAACACATTGATTCGGGTGTCGGCGACTTGGGAAATGAAGTCGTAGACGCGCTGCATCACCGAGCTCGTGCCGATGATTTGGCGCTTTCGTTTCTGCACGCGCAGTTCGCTTCGCAACCGCTGATTTTCGCTGGCGAGAAGTTTCTTTTCCAGCGCCTTCTCGACGACTAGCCGGATCTCATCAACCTTGAATGGCTTGGTGATGTAGTCGTACGCGCCGTCCTTCATGGCGGCAATCGCACTGTCGGTTGTGGCGAACGCGGTAATCATGATCGTCACCGTGTCTTCGCAGCTTGCGCGCACGACGCGGAGCAGATCGAGCCCAGAGCCGTCGGGCATCTGCATGTCGCTGATCAGTAGATCGAAGTCGTCGTTTTCGAGACAAAGTGTGGCACTCGCCACGTCGCTAGCGGTCGTGACTTCATACCCTTCGCGGCGAAAGAAGATCTCGAGGAACTCCTGCATGCTGCGTTCGTCGTCGACGATGAGGACTCGGGCCTTGGCGGTCATTGCGTACCCTCAACACCGGGCAAACGAATCCTAAACGTCGTCCCTTGGCCCAGATGACTTTCCAACTTCAATTCGCCCCCGTGGTTCTCTACGATGCGGTGCACGGTCGGTAGTCCCAAGCCCGTACCCCCTTGCTTCGTGGTAAAAAACGGTTCAAAGATATTTCGCACGACCTCATCCGAGATCCCGCACCCTGTATCCGTGACTTCGATCTCGAGCCAACCCGTGCTGGGTCCGCCGCCCTTTATTTCGATCACACTGTCGCTTTCTCTATTCGCTGGGGTGTCCGCCGATTTCGTAACGGAATCCCGTATCATTGCGTTTCGGACAAATCCCGTTTGCTCTTGAGTGGAGTTGCGCTTGCATGAACGCGCAACCAGGCGCAGCTCACCACCTTTGGGCATCGATTGGATTGCGTTAAGGCACAGGTTCCACAGCATCTGCCGGATCTGGCCTGCATCGGATTGAATCTGGAGACCCGGTTCGACGTTGGCGCGCAGCTTGATTTCCTGCGGAAGCGTGGGCGCGATCATGTTCGTGAGGTCGCCAAACAAACGGTCCAGATCGACATGAGCCGTCACGGTGGGCGCTGGACGCGCATACCGGAGAAAGTCGGTAATCAAATGATTCAGGCGATCGGTTTCTCGCTCCACGATCCCCATGAGCCGAGCCGATTCGCCGTCAACGTCCCGCTCGCTGGCCAAAATTTGAATCGAACCGGAGATCGATGCGAGGGGATTGCGAATTTCATGCGCGATCTTCGCCGACAACTCGCCCACCGCGGCAAGGCGCTCGGACCTGGTGAGGTCAATTTCCATCGCAACCACGTCGGTGACGTCCTGGAAGATCACGACACGGCCTTGATCGCCGCCGTCCTCGCCACGTAACACGCTATCTGCGAGACCGAGATAGAGCTTGTCGCCGCGGCTGTTGGTGTAACGGAGCCGGGCGCGCCCACTTTTTTCGGCAGACTGGGCCCCGAACGATGCGAACATCGCCTTCGCTCCGGGGATGACGTCTTCGAGGTCCCGCCCGATTGCTCGTGCTGTTTCTAGGCCAGTAATCTGTTCAGCTTCGGGATTGAACGAGGTCACGCGACTGTCTGAATCCGTGGTCAGCAAGCCGCTCATAATGCTCTCGACCGTACAGCGATGAAGGTCCTGTAAAATACGAAGATCGATCGTGCTTTGGTCGAGGGCTGCACCGGTGCGCTGGAGCTCGCGACTCAGAAGACTTGCAAGGGTACCGACGGCAAACAACGCCCCGCCCTGTACCATCCACACCACAACCAGCCGCGTGAATTCGATCCGACCGCTGGCCGCGAACTGCCCCAACCCCCAACCTTCATTGGCGGTAAGCAGTGCCATGCCATAGGCGAGCACGCTGAGCCCTGTCGCCCCGATCGCCACCCGGCTCTGGAACAAAAGCGCGCCGTACAAGATCACCAACACATAGAGGAAAGTGAAGACCGACTCGCGGCCTCCGCTGAAGTGGACGAGCGACGTGACAATCGCCACGTCCATAGCGATTTGAAGACTCGCAAAGCGGTCAGGGTTTCGAATGCGTCCGAAGGACGTCCCCGAAATGACTGCGGCAAAGAACGCGAAGGTCACCGTCCAGTAGATGCCATTGCGGGCTTCATCGGAAAGGTCGCGACCGATGCCATCGAGTCCGGCCGCGATCACGAGGCTCGACAGAGCAAGGAACAAACGCCCGCCCATCAACCAGACGAGGCGGCGTTCGGTTTCCTCATCCAGAGCCGAGCTCCTCCGCTGGGGCGATTTCGTCACGTAGTTGCCCTGCGGCGCGCTAGTTAATCGAGTCGGCGATCTTGAAGATCGGCAAGTACATGGCGACCAAAATGGTACCGACCGAGCCGCCCATGAAGACCAGCATGACCGGTTCGAGCATCGCGGTCAGCGCGCCTACCGCAACGTCGACTTCGTCGTCGTAGAACTCGGCGATCTTGGTCAACATAATTTCCATCGACCCCGTCTCTTCACCGACGGCCATCATCTGCACCATCATGGTCGGGAAGATGATCGAGTCTTGCAGCGGCTCGGCGAGCGTCTTGCCTTCGGAAATCGCCGCACGGCAGTTCTGCAACTCTTCTTCGATGATCAGGTTGCCCGCGGTTTTCGCCGTAATGTCGAGGGCGTCGAGAATCGGGACACCACTCGAAATCATGGTTCCGAGGGTTCGGGTAAAGCGCGCCACCGCGACCTTCTTGATAATCGAACCAAAGATCGGGAGCTTCAGATTGACTCTGTGAACCTGATACTTGAACGCCAGGCTCTTCCTGTACGCGGCTTTGAACGCCGACACAAAGAGAAAACCACCCACCATCATGTACATGATGTATGCCTGCAGCCAATCACTGATGGCGATCACCATGGCCGTCGGGCCAGGCAGCTCGCCACCAAAGTCTGCGAACATTTTCTCGAAGACGGGGATGACATAAACGAGAAGCACAACGATGACCGCCATTGCGATCGTGCTGACGGTTGCCGGGTAGACCATCGCGCCGTGCAGCTGGCGGGCGAGCTTGTCTGCCTTTTCGAGCTGAGTCGCGAGGCGATTCATGATCGTATCGAGGATGCCGCCGATTTCGCCGGCTGCAATCAAGTTCACGAACAAATCATCGAAGACCTGAGGATGACGGCCCAATGAATCCGCGAAGGTCTGGCCCGATTCAACGTCAGATTTCACTTCGTCGATAATTCGCTTGAACGTGGGGTTTTCGTGGTTATCGCCCAAAATGTGGAGGCACTGCATGAGCGGCAGACCGGCATCAATCATCACTGCGAACTGGCGTGTAAACACAACCAAGTCTTTCGTAACGACCTTCGGCTGCAGGAAGGTAAATATGTCTTCGAGGTTCTTGGGTTTTTCTTTGATACTGATCGGCAAGATGCCCTGAGCGCGCAGCTGCGCCATTACGCCATCTTTGTCCGACGCCTCAAGAACACCCTTTTTATTGGCACCCTGTCGTGTTCGACCTGACCAGGTATATACCGACATCTCTCTTTACCTCCATCGCGACATCGACTGCGCGATCCGCCTGCATCCAGCCGAATCGGCCGAGATGCAAAAGACTTTGTGATCTAGCTCTCTACTTCCCGTTGTCGGGCTGAGGAATCAACTGCCGCAATTCCTGCTCATCGGAACTACGACCAATGGCGTCGTCCATGGTGATCAAACGCCGCTGAACCAAGGAGGCCAGACTCTGGTTCATCGTCTGCATCCCAAACTTGCCCTGGCCTACCTGCATCGCGGAATAGATCTGGTGGACTTTGTCGTCGCGAATGAGATGGCGAATAGCGGGGTTGGGCACCATGACTTCAAGGGCCATCGCGCGACCCGGGCCATTGGCCCTCGGTATCAAGGACTGACACATCACACCCTCGAGCACGAACGAAAGCTGCTGGCGGATCTGGGACTGCTGATACGGCGGAAACACGTCAACGATACGGTTGATGGTCTGCGCGGCTGAGTTGGTGTGAAGCGTCGCGAAGCAAAGGTGGCCGGTTTCCGCGACGGTGAGTGCTGCCTCGATGGTCTCGAGATCGCGCAGTTCGCCAATCAGCACAACATCCGGATCCTGGCGAAGAATGTATTTAAGGGCCTGCTTGAAGCCCTGCGTGTCCGCACCGATTTCGCGTTGATTGACCACGCAGCCCTTATGGGGGTGCAGGTATTCGATCGGGTCTTCGACCGTAATGATGTGCTCATGTCGATCTTGGTTGATCTTGTCGATGATACTCGCAAGCGTCGTCGACTTCCCCGAGCCAGTCGGCCCGGTGACGAGAACCAAGCCACGAGGACGCTTTGCCAGATCAGCCACGATCGGGGGCAGCCCCAGTTCTTCAAACGTCAAGATCTTGAATGGAACCGCGCGGAAGGCACCCGCAACGTTGCCGCGCTGAACAAACACGTTGCCACGGAAGCGGGACAAGCGTTGCACGCTGAACGATAGGTCTAGTTCGTTGCCTTCTTCAAAGCGATGCTTCTGCGCGTCCGTGAGCACCGAGTAGCAAAGCTGCTTGGTGTCCTGGGGCGACAGAGGCGGCATCTTCAGTGCATGCAACTTGCCGTCTATTCGCAGCTGCGGAGGCGTGCCCGTCGTAAGATGAAGGTCACTTGCGCCCTTCTCGATCATCGCCTTCAAGAGCTGATGCATGTTCGCCATTCGTCGTGCTCCCTATTTGTTCTAGCTCGCGTCCGAAGTCGAGACGCGAAAAACTTCACTAAGTGTGATGTTTTGGCCGTGCATCATGTTGAGTGCACTTCGGCGCAAGGTCACCATCCCACCGCGAATCGCTTCGCGCTTGATCTCGGTGGACGACGCACCATTGAGCACGTATTCCTTCAACTCTTCGGTCATGACCATCACTTCGTAACAAGCGATTCGGCCCTTGAAACCGGTATCGGAACAATTGGAACAACCTGCACCGCGTACCGGCGCGATCCCCTTGGCTTCATCTTCGGACATACCGGCGTCGACGAGTTCTTCGACAGCGACCTCCGGATCCGGCTCTTTGCACTGTTCGCAGACCCGGCGTGCGAGACGCTGGGCCACGATGCAGTTCACCGACGAAGCAACCAAGAACGGTTCGATGCCCATGTTCAACAGACGATTGACCGTCGACGGCGCGTCATTGGTATGAAGCGTCGAAAGAACCATATGGCCCGTGAGTGCGGCCTTGACCGCGATTTCGGCGGTTTCGAAGTCACGAATCTCACCGACCATGATGATGTCGGGATCCTGACGAAGGAAGGAGCGAAGTGCGGCCGCAAAGTTCAGGCCGATGTCCTCATGCATCTGAACTTGGTTGATGCCGCTGAGGTTAAATTCGACGGGATCCTCGGCCGTCGAGAGGTTTTCGCCCACCTGGTTTAGTTCGCTCAATGCCGAATACAGTGTCGTCGTCTTACCAGACCCCGTCGGCCCCGTGACAAGCACCATGCCAAAGGGTTGATGAATCGAGTGCTTAAACCCTTTGAGCTGCTCTTTCTCGAACCCGAGCTTAGTCATGTCGAGCTGCAAGTTTGATTTGTCGAGCAAGCGAAGCACGATTTTTTCGCCGAATAGCGTCGGCAGGACCGAAACACGAAAATCCATCTCGCGTCCGCGACCCATCTTGAGCTTGATGCGGCCATCCTGTGGCAAGCGACGCTCGGCGATGTCGAGTTCCGACATGATCTTGATGCGGCTCGTCAAAGCGTTCTTGAGCTTGAGCGGCGGCTTCATCACCTCATACAGCACACCATCGATGCGATACCGGACGCGAAAGCTCTTTTCGTAGGGCTCAACATGAATATCTGACGCAGATCGCTTCACGGCGTCGGTCAAGATCAGGTTCACAAGCTTGACGACCGGCGCGTCCTCAGCCTCTCGGCCCAGTTCGCCTGCGTCGAGTTCTTCTTCGCCCTGTACCAAGTCGATATCGCTATCGTCGAAACCAGCCATGACTTCGTCGAGAACGTCAGCCTGCTCGTAGTGTTTTTCGATGGCGCGCTTGATCGCGTCTTCAGAAGCGACGACCGGCTGGATGTTGTATCCGGTCAAAAACTTAATGTCGTCGAGCGCGAAGATGTTGGACGGGTCGGCAGTAGCGAGGATCAACGTCGAACCCGCGCGATTGACGGGAACGACCGTATGCTTGGTCGCAACGTCTTCGGGGATCAACTGCGTGACTTCCGGCGACACATCAAATTCGTCGAGATTGATAGACGGAACACCGTACTGCTTGGCAACGAAGTCGGTGAGTTCAGACTCTTCGAGAAAGCCCATCCCGGTAATTTCGCAACCAAGGCGCTTGCCGCTGACCGCTGCACCCGACCTGGCTTTCTGGAGCTGATCTGCTGAAAGCAGATTCTCCTTTACGAGGAGTTCCCCGATACGCTCGTTCAACTTGGCTTCCCCCCACCGTAACCGCGTGCAATAGACGCACGTCGACACGAAACTCCGCGCAAGAGTTGCATCGCGAGCGCCCTAAACACGACTTCAGTCGAGTGCAAAAGCGGTGCAACCCCGACGAATTATCGGCTTTCCGTCACGGGATCTTTACTAGAGCGGAGAGTGAGCTCACCCAATGATGTCCTTTGAGATCGGAGGACAAGCAATCCGAGAGCAACAAGGGTGCTCCAGAAGACAAACCAGACGAGTAGGCCGAGGGCAAGCGCCTCGGCTGGGGTCACGCCGAAGCGCTCGAGCACGCTGTTGAAAGCGAGCTGATACGTCCCGAAGAAGCCGGGCGTAGACGGAATGGCGACCGCTACCCCAACGGCAGCTAGCAAAAGCCACGACACCATCAGGGTCTCGGTGGAGGAGCCCAGATCGATCCCAAAGGCATAAATGCCCGCCAGGAGCGGAATGGTCGACAGTATCAGCCATATCACAATCGAATGAACGAAAATCCAGATCAGGTGCGTCCCAAAGGTGAGCGACTGAAGTCCCTCGGCGAAGCTCTGGAGCAGACGTTCGAGCACCGCGCCAACTCGCACCGGTAACGGGCGCGCAAAGAAGCGTGCAACCGAAAGAATTCGCTCGGGAAAGAGCCGAATGACAACGAGGCCGATCACGGGCACGCAGGCCGCGGGCAGAAGCAAGAGCGTGCCTTGCGCGAGGACACCTTCGCCCCCTCGCCCCACCCAGGTGAGTGACCCGGCCGCGATCAATAAAACGCATGTCACGTCGATCACGCGCTCGATCACCACCGTACCGAGCACTGCGGTTGCACTCACGCCGTGCTGACGCGCGAGATACCAAGACCTTACAAACTCTCCGACCCGCAGTGGCAACAAGTTGTTGACCATGAAGCCAAGCGCCTGCGCGCGAAACAAGGAAGCGCGCGGAAAGTCAGCGACAGGGTTCGTCAGATGTCGCCACCGCAGGGCACGTACCCAGGTCGCGATCACATAGCACGGCACCGACAGCGCAAAGAGCACAACCAAGTCGGCCTTGCTCATGGCCTCGATCACTTCTTCAACGGGAATCCCGCGGGCGACATACCAAAGGCTGAGGGCCGCGATCACGATCCCGATCCAGAACCGCCAGTTCAAATACCAACGCGTTGGCATGCTGGTGTCCATCGCGTCGGCGTGTTGGTCCGCGGTTTGCTGGTCTGATTGTTCAGTGGGCGTCACAAGGTTCTCTTCGTCGCTGCAACAGCTTCGCTTGCATTTTTATCCAACGCCAAGCTTGCGACGCGCACTTTTGATGTCGGCTGCAATTTGAACTTTCAGTTCTTCGGGGCCAGGAAATTTCTGTTCTTGCCGCAGACGATGACAGAAACTCAATTCGACCGGCAAGCCGTAGAGATCCCCATCAAAGTCGAGAAGGTGTGCTTCGGCCAGCAAGCGTCCCTCTTTGTAGAATGTCGGACGATTCCCAACATTAATCACGGCAGGATGTCTCGTATCGTCAGACTGGCCTCCCAACAAGATTCGAAATTCGCCGGCATAAACTCCCACCGCGGGGAGGATTTCGTTTTTGGGAGCGAGGTTCGCCGTTGGAAAGCCAAGTGTGCGACCGCGGCGTTCCCCCTCTAGAACCTTGCTTCGCACACTGAATGGACGGCCCAAAAGGTTCGCCGCTTCTTCGACTTCACCTTCAGCCAACAAGCTGCGAATGCGTGTTGAGTTGACGTCGCGATCATTAATGCGGATTTCAGGAATGATCGTCACCGAGAATCCGAGCCGCGCACCGATCTGACTCAACGCTGCCATCGAACCTTCTCGATCCCGACCAAAGTGAAAGTCATAGCCGACGAAGACTTCTGCAGGACCAATGCGGTCAAATACGATTTTGTGAACGAAGTCTTCCGGCGAAGTCTTTGCAAACTCAAGGTCGAAAGGCTGCAGGACCACCACGTCGATGCCGATGGCTTCGAGCGCTTCAAGCTTTTGTTCTCGGGTTGCGAGCAAACTCGGCGCACGATCGGGTTGCAATACTTTGCGAGGGTGAGGATCGAATGTGAGTACGACAGACTCACCACCAAGAGAGCGCGCGCGCTCGATGATCGTGTCCATGATGGCACGATGTCCCAGATGGATCCCATCGAAGTTACCGATGGTTAGAACGGGGCGAACCAATGTGCGCACGAGCGCGTTCGCCCCTTCGACGATCTCCAATGCTAGACTCCCAGACGTGCGAATACTCTCGCGCTACTTTGCGACTCGATACCTCGGCATATTTGCCGCAGTGTTGATTGTTTCCATGCTGACGATCGTGGTGATCGAGATGCTACTCAATCTCGACGACATGCTCTCCGCCGGAGACGGTCCGGGCGCCCCAATCCAGTATTTGATGTTGCGCATCCCTTCCTACTATTTGCGCGAACTCATCCCCATTGCGTCGTTTGCGGCGGCTTTTTCTACGCTTGGCTTGTCCACCCACTGGTATGAGGTATCCGCCGCCAAGGCTGGGGGCATTTCGCCTGATCGTTTGCTCGCACCGATCTTGGTCGCCGCGGTCTTCGTCGGCCTCGCGAGTTTCGTCCTCAGCGAGACCTGGGTCGTGAGTTCCACCCGCGATTGGAACCGCCTTGAGTCGGGAGGATCCTCCCCGTTCAGCTACCGCGCAGGCTCGTTTTGGTACCAAAGAGGTCGCACGATCTTCAGCATCTCGGAAGCAGACGCTTCCCAAAGGACCCTGCGGGGAGTTCGGATCTTTGACTTGAATTCAGCGGGTCGTCTCACGCGCAGCGTTGACGCGGCTCAAGTCGACGTCCTCAACGACCATCGCTGGCGCTTCACCCAAGCCACGGTGCGACACTATCAACCCGACGATCCCGAAGCGATCGTTCGTACGGAGCAACTCGACACCATGACCCTCGACGTCGCGGACCCTCGCGACATGGCCCTAGTCAACACCGACTTCAACAGTCTCACGTCGCGCGAACTGATCGACCACATCGAAACTCGAAGGCGGGCCGGCGAAAGCACGAGCCGCGTGGCCACGGTGCTTTATTCGCGCGCGGTGGAGCCCTTGGTGGTTGTCATATTCGCATTGCTCGCCGCCCCATTTGGTTTGCGCGCAGGGATACGGCGAGGTTTTGGAATCCCCGCCCTTCTCGGTATCGCGACGGTGTCCACTTTCTTCGCGCTGCGAAGCGTTGGGATCACGTTTGCGAGTGAAGGTGTCATTTCTCCACAGATCGCGATGGGTGCACTGGTTGGACTGTTCGCGATCTCTGGCGCGATCCACCTGCGCTTCATCGAGCGTTAGCGACACAATTGCGAACCTCTATTCCGAACCACCAAGGTCCGGTGCGAGGTAACGCAGGAAGACATGGCCTGGAGACAGCACCATCGTCGTTCCGTGACTCAGTGTCTTTCGGTACGCCTCGAGGCTGCGAACGAACGCATAAAACTCGGGATCCTGCTTGTGGGCCGCAGCAAAGATCCTGGTCGCCATGGCATCGCCCTCACCACGGACCGTTTCTGCTTTAGCGCGTGCAGTCGCAAGCGCTGTGACCGCCAAGCGGTCTGCAGAAGCGCGGATCTCACGGGCCATGCGGTCACCCTGTGCCCGGTGCTCGCGGGCGAGCGCTGTTCGTTGCTCGCGCATTTGAGCGTAAGCCGCGCCAACGGCATTGGGTGGAAGTTCCGTGCGATTCAGTCGAACGTCTACGACTTCAACTCCAGAACCTTCAAGGAAAGCGTTGCTTTCGGCCGGCAGCGTGCTCAAGACTTCTGCCCTTGCAAGCAATTGTGAAAGATTTAACCCACCAATCATCGACCCAACCACGCTCTTAATCGCTTCCTGAATCCGAATCTCTGCGGCGGCCTCTCCATCGCTGTAGTTGCGCAAGAAATCAGATGGTTCGGTGATACGCCACACAGCGTAGTAGTCGACAATCAATTTCTCGTCGTTCGCGATCACGACGCGCACTGGTGGTGCATTCAAATACCGTAGACGTCGGTCGTAGGTGTGAACCGTGTGATCGTAGAATGGAATTTTCCAGATCGCGGGATCCCATCCCGGTTCCGTCAGGGTCGCGCGAACGCCACCGTATCCAACGATCACCTTGTACTCGTTTTCCTTGGTAATGACGACGGGGCCATAACCGTACTCACCGGCCCACAATAACCCGACGCCCGAGGCGACTAAAACAAGAAGCAGATACAGGACCCGAATCATCAGCGTCCCACCTCCACAGGAGCAGAGGAAACGGCAGGCAGAGAAGATGCTGCAGACGCAGCAGCAGCATTCCTTGAATCGCGAAGCGTCGGCAGCAGCTGAACGGTGTTGGGTTCAACGACGTACTTATCAATGCCCACCAATATGTCTTCCATCGCTTCAAAATACAGTCGCTGCCGTGTCACACCCTTCGCGAGTTTGTATTCCTTGAGTAGCGACTCGAACCGGGCCGCCTCACCGGTTGCATCAAGCACCTTGGCGTCTTTGTATCCGATTGCGCTCTGGGTGAGTTCAGTCGCCTCAGCGCCCGCCCGTTCCCGAATTTCACGTGCATCACCCTCCGCGACAGATACCGCCCGATCCTTGTCTTGCTTCGCGGCGACCACGTCGTCGAAGGCGTCCTGCACCTGTGACGGCGGCTGCGAACTTTGCAGCTGGATCGAGCGAATCTCGAATGCGGTTTCGTCGCCTTCGAGGCGCGCGTAATTCACAAGGATTTCTTCCAGGATCGTCTTCGCAACGGCTTGTATTCCGCGCCGATCACTATGGAGAACTTCGTCAATCGAGTGGCGGCCAATCGCTTCTCGCATCGCCGCTTGTGCAGCGTCGCGCAATGTCTGCGTCGGGTTCTCAAGACTATAGAGATACGTAAATGGATTCTGGATGCGATACTGCACCACGTACCTGGGGATCACGATATTGCTGTCCGAAGTCTGAACTTCATTCTCCTGAACTCGGACAACATCTTGATTGAAGTTTGCTCCGGACTCTTTGTCGACCCCAAACTCGACCCGCCGCATTTCGCTGACGTTCACCGTGTCGTGATCCCCAAGAGGTGCGGGCCAGCGCCAATGAAGCCCTTCATCGTATTCAGTGATGTGGTAGCGACCCAGAACGAGAACCACCGCCGCTTCGCCGGGCTCGGTGTAGTACACCCCTGTCGAGATCCAGCCACCGATCACGCCCAGCGCCAGCAACACGACGAACCAATTCAAGATGGTCTTGCCAACGCCGCGACGTATCTTCTGGTCCATATTCAGATCGTCTCCGGGTGCAGACACGCTACGAGTCCGCTCCCGGCATCACGACTGGATCCGGGACGCCACCATCCCCTGCGCTCTTTTCAGAGGCGATCACCTTCTCGTAAAAAGGTCGCAGGATATCGATGGGCACCGGGAATAGGATGGTCGAATTCTTGTCACCCGCGACTTCAGCGAGGGTTTGCAAGTAGCGAAGCTGCAAGCCTGTGGGTTCCGATGCCAACACTCTCGATGCATCCGCCAACCGCTGCGCGGCCTGGAACTCACCTTCGGCCAACACGATCTTCGCGCGCTTTTCACGCTCGGCCTCAGCTTGCTTCGCCATCACGCGTTGCATTTCTTGCGGAAGGTCGATCTGCTTGACTTCCACCGCGCGTACTTTGACGCCCCAGGGCTCGGTTTGAAGGTCGATGATTTCTTGAAGTCTGCGGTTGATGCTTTCGCGATCCGCGAGCAGGTCGTCGAGTTCGACTTGGCCGCAGACGCTTCTCAACGTCGTCTGCGCTAACTGCGACGTACCGTACAAATAGTTTTCGACTTGGATGACCGACTTCTCGGGATGCAGAACGCGGAAGTACAACACCGCATTCACCTTGATCGAAACATTGTCGCGACTGATGACTTCCTGAGACGGAATGTCCATCACAATTTCTCGCAGGCTGATCTTCACCATCTTGTCGACGCCGGGAATGATCCATTTGAAGCCGGCGGACTTCACCCCCGAAAAGCGGCCCAGCCGAAACACGACACCGCGCTCGTACTCGGTGATGATGCGAACGCCCGCAGCCAACGCCAATACTAAAATTCCGATAAAAATCGCAAAAAACATGATGCACCCCCTCTAGGATTCCAGCGCGTATTGCATGATAGGCGACTCGCGCGCAGCGCGGCATGCATTTCTTGAACCGCAGCTCGGCCGCGATTAAGAAGTCTTCGCGCGACGCACGGTCATATGTAGGCCCTCGATTGAAGCGACTTCAACGGCGGCCCCTTCTTCGATTTCTTCTTCTTCTTCGGTTACAGCCGCGTTCCAGTATTCGCCGCGCACGAACACCTTGCCTTCGGGCTCGAGCTTGCTCACCGTTTTCCCTATCAAGCCCACGAGTTCGTCCACGCCCATGATCTGGCCGGCCATCATGGTGCGGCCCACCGCGAAGACGATCAAGCCGCCGAAGACCGCCATGGCTGCAACTGCGGGGACCAAGACACCCCAGAACGACACGGTCAAATCGCTGAAGTCGGGCTGATCAAAAATCATCGTACCGCCGAGCAACATACACACGCCCCCCAGCGCGAACAGGACACCAAAGGTCTGAAAAAACATTTCGGCGACGAAGAGTCCGAGCCCTGCAAGGATCAAGATCAGGCCCACCCAGTCGAACGGCAAGATCTGGAACGCGATGCCCGCCAGAACCATGCACGCCACGCCCAATACGCCCGGCACGATCAACCCTGGACTATTGAACTCGGCGTAAAGCCCAAGCCCACCGGCCATAAAGAGAAGAATCGCGACATTTGGGTCCGCGAGAAAATTGAAGATCACCTGCGCAAGGGTCATTTCAAGGTTCTTGGCGGGAAGTCCGGCTACCGCAAGAGTCCGCTCTTCGCCATTGATGCGAACCACCCGCCCGTCGATGTTCTTCAAGAGCTCGGCTCGGTTGTCGGCGATCAAGTCGATCACACCCAACTCGAGTGCTTTGGTTTCACTGACCGCGACGGATTCACGCACCGCCTTAACGACCCATTCGACGTTGCGGTTCCGCTCCTGAGCGATGGATTCCATCATCGCCGCCAAGGCGTTTTCGGCTTTCTCCATCCCGACGTCGACACTGCCGGCCGGGTTGGCGCCCTCTTCTTCTTTGTCAGTCGGTTGCCGTTCGGTACCGCCGCTGGCCGACACCGGATGCGCCGCACCGATACTCGTCCCCGGTGACATCGCCGCAACGTTTGCCGCCACCGTAATGAACGTGCCGGCGGAAATCGCCCAGGCACCGCGCGGGGTCACGTACACAATGATGGGGACGTCGGCATTCAGCATCGCCTGCAAGATGTCTCGGGTCGAAGCGACCAGCCCGCCCGGTGTGTCGAGTTCGATCAACAGCGCCGCGGCGCCGTCTCGTTCGCTCGTTGCGATCGATTCAATCAGGTAGTCGGCGGACGCGGGGTTGATCGACCCGGAGACACTCGCCACGTTGATGTGTCCGCCGCGTGCCGCGTTGACCGCCTGGGTGACCAACAAGGCCACGCCCAACGAAAGCAGGACCCGTGAGCTCGCTCTGGCGAATTTTCTCAAGTGCGCTCTCCCAGTTTCTTCTCGACACGGTCCAGTATCTCGCTCGCAACTTGATGCTTTGGAAGCAGTGCCAGTTCCTCGATTTGCCCACCCGGCCACACAAACGTCACCGCGTTTTCGTCGACGTTGAAGCCCGCGTCCGTACGCGACACGTCATTGGCCACGATGAAGTCGCAGCCCTTTCGCGCAAGCTTGCGCTGGGCGGCGGGGATCACGTCGTGGCTCTCAGCGGCAAAACCGACAACGACTTGGCGCCCCGATGTGGCGGCAACCTTCGCGCAGACATCTGCGAGAATGTCAGGGTTCGGAACCAGTTCGATTCGAATTCCTTCGTTCGGGGCGAGATCTTCTTTCTTGATCTTTCGGGGCTCGGCACGAGCAGGCCTGAAATCCGCGACCGCCGCAGTCTTGACGACAACATGGGTGTTCGGAAGTTCGCGCATCACGACTTCGTGCATTTCGAGCGCGCTTTGAACATCGATCCGCTGCACACAGGGCGGCGTTGCAAGCACAGTCTCACCTGCGACGAGAATGACATTCGCGCCGCGACGCGACGCTTCGCCCGCGATCGCAAAACCCATCTTGCCCGACGAACGATTTGTCACGCTGCGAACCGCATCGATCGGTTCGGACGTTCCCCCCGCCGTCACCAAAACGACTTGCCCCGTAAGACTCTGCGCAGTCAAGGCGCGATGACACGCCTCGGCGATGTCGGCCGGAGAAGACATGCGTCCCTCACCTTCCCAACCACAGGCAAGCTCCCCGGCTTCGGGACCCACCATCAATACGCCCCGACTATGAAGTGCAGCCACATTGGCCTCGGTTGCGGGATGGCTCCACATGTTGACATTCATCGCGGGAGCGACGAGCAATTTTGCCTTGGTGGCCAGCACGACTGCGGTGACGAGGTCGTCGGTGATGCCGTGATTCATCTTGGCAAGCGTGTTGGCGGTTGCGGGCGCGACCACCACGAGGTCGGCCCAGTCGGCGACCGCGATATGGTCGATCTCGCCGCTATTCGAATCGAACAGATCGTCGCCGGCAGGATGTTGACTCAATGTTTCGAGCACCAACGGGGAAACGAATTGCGTGGCTTCTCGGGTGAGCACGCAACGGCAGATGTGCCCTGCGGATGTCAGAGCGCGGACCAGCTCAGGGATCTTGTAGGCAGCGATCCCACCGGTCACGGCAATTACGATTCGCCGCGAATCCATCGCAGTTTCTCCTTGGGCTTTCTGTTCACGCGGCTATCGGCTGTCGCTGAAGATTGGATCAGACTCGCAAGTGGCCGCAAAGCCCTGTTAAAAAGTCCCTCTATAACAGGAGCTTACACAACGGCGACGAGCGTTCCAAAACGGGCAAATGGGAAGATGCGCTAGCCCAGCTTTTCGACCAATCGCTTGGCGATGAGAGGCGGAACGAAATCTTCGATATTCGCGCCGAATCGCACCAGCTCTTTGAGTCGTGATGAGCTGACGTACAGGTATTCCTGCTTTGTCATCATAAATAGGGTTTCGAGTTCCGGCTGAAGGTGCTGGTTCATGAGGGTCATCTCGAACTCGTACTCGAAGTCCGCGATCGCGCGCAGGCCACGGATGATCACTGTGGCACCGATCTTGTGCGCGTGTTCAACCATGAGCCCGGAAAAGCCCTCAACACGCACGCCTTCCATGCTTCCCGTCACATGGTTCAGCATCTCGATGCGCTCTTCGAAACTAAATGTTCCCGTCTTGCCGACGTTGATCGCAACGGCAACCACAACTTCGTCGAAGACCTTTTGAGCGCGTTCGATGAGGTCAATATGACCGTTGGTCGGCGGATCAAAGCTCGCGGGGAACAATGCCACCGTCGCGTTGCGGGTTACGGTCGCACGGGAACCGGAACTTTGTTCGCTTGCGCCTGATGCACCGTTTGCTCCGTCGGCCGTTGGGTTCGCCATCTCTTCTCCTGAAATCTGACACATCTGTGTGATCAGCGTATCCCCGGTTGCGCGTTCATCCACCACTTCGAGACTCAACTCGGCAACCGACGGCAGAGGATGGCGCTTTGCACTCTCCACTACCAGCGCTCCCCCTGGCGAAAGCAGACCACTGTCGGCGATCAGCTTGAAGGCGGGGCCATATTCATCTTCGGCATAGGGCGGATCCATGAAGATCAGATCGAAGTGCCGACCTTCATTGGCCAGCCGTCGCAATGCGGGTCGAACTTCACTGCGCATCACCGTGCACTGACGCCCGATCTGCAGCGAGTCTAGGTTTTTCTTCAACACCTTGATCGACGGTTGAGCCCGATCGACGAAGGTGACACTCCTGGCCCCCCGGGAAATCGCTTCAATCCCGAGCGATCCGGTCCCCGCAAAAAGGTCGAGCACGGTGTACCCAGAGAGGTCGCCGAGTCGCGCAAACAATGACTCGCGGACCCGGTCGGAAGTCGGGCGAACGCCCTTCGCGGGTCCCTCGAAAACTCGGCTTCCAAGCAGCCCGGCAACGACCCGCACGACTGTGCCTCCAAACATGTTTCGCGATTTGATGAACGTCGAAGTGACGACACTCCCGAAGCAAAATCGTATCGCAGCCGCCAGAACACGACACCCGGTTATGAAACCAGGATTTCCTCTGGATGAACGGATCTGAAACGCACAGGTCGATCTTGGCGGTCGCCCGATCGAAATCTCGATCATATGTCGCAACACTGTGTGGTGAGGCATTCATCGATAGACTCAATGATGTGTCTTCTTCGACGGCAAACCCAATCGTTGATCGACACCCTCGCAATCGGGACACTGCGGCCATCTCGCTACGCGTAGCCGGAGGGCCCCAAGGGGACGTTTAGAGCGAACCCGGAGCACGCCCCCTTACATTGCGTGCTGAAATTCGCGCGACGAAGAACGAGACGTACCAATGAGCCCAGCGCGATTCCCGCCTGTTTGCGTCGCATAAAATTACTTGCGGTACCGATTGCGGATGGCCTGATTAAATAAACGTAATCACCGACCAAAATCCGTTGATGAGCGATTGAATAAAATGTAAACACTTGTTCATCGCGACCCGACACCACACAGACTCATGTGCGTGCCACGAATCGGTTCGGTCGTATCAGTCAGAGATGCGAGACCATCAGTAGTCAATGAAGCAGTTGAATGATTGGTTCCAACTCGGAACCAATCGAACCTAGGCAGCATCCGGAAAGAGCTAGCCGCAACCGTCGAATCGATTAAAGAGTCCGTCGTCACAGATCGAGTCAACGACTCGATCAAGATTTTGGGTTCACAGTCGGATCGATCCATGAGGGAACAAAATCAGTTATGGCCACCACGTCAGTGACGCGCATCAAGAAGAAACTCCCCGATAGGATTTCAGAGGTTCGGGGAAACCGATCTCAGCGCCAATTCGCGCGGGACCTCGGTGTCTTCCAGCAGAACGTGAATCGCTACGAAAATGGCACGACACCCCACACCGACTTCCTCATCACCCTAGCGGTCAAGGAAGAAATCAGCCTCGATTGGCTGCTCCTCGGCAAAGGGCGAATGAAGAAGCGGTAATTCGAAACACGTAAGACACGCCGCGCGCTCGCGGGCCCGATCCAAAATTCGGGTCCGCGACGCTCGCCGCGGCTGTGAGGGATTTTGCGCGTCCTGCGTCACTCTCTACATTCGCAAGTTTACAACGCTGTTTGCCTGAGAACTGCTCGTCGCCTGCCTGTGTGCAAACTATTTCGGCTCTGATCCGCAGCTTCGAAAATGGAAACGAGTTACCCTTTCGTCGCGAGAGTCCCCCCCGATTCGGTTCTTTCATTCGTGTGCAGCGATGCCCCCCAGCTACCTCATCCAACAATCGTATTCGCGCCTGAACCTTCGAGGGCATGCTTCTTGCTCTATCCAGAGTTCATCTGGGCAGACAAGTCGTCATTCCAGCTCTCGGGAGTTCACGCGATTCATGCTTTACTCACTAGCGATTACAACCTTGCTTCTGACTTGCGCAGATCACTGGACGACATACCTCTGCCTGCGCGCGCCCGTGGCGGGCTGGCAGGTTGTTGAGGCGAACCCCGTTGTGGACCTGCTATTTCGTCTAAACGGCCTTGTGGGCGGTCTGGTGATCGACAGCGCGTTCACGGTCTTCGCTGTCTGCTTCGTTCTATATACACAGCGTTTTGGGCAGCGCATGAAAGAGGGCTTTTTCGCCTTTCTCGTGCTCACGACCGGATACGCCGTCGTGAACAATTTCCAGGCCATCTCGGAACTCGGTCTTTCACCCTTGGGGCTACGCGGATGAAACAACGCATTCTCATGATCGCCCTGCTCGCCTTCGCGGCGTTCCACGCCATGGGGGGCAAGCTTCCGACGGACAAGCTGGATGTGCGGCCTCTGCCGGCCGGTTCGTCCGCAGCCACTACGGTGCCCGCGCGAGAAGCGGCAAGTCCCGCCCTTCCCGAAGACCCGGACGAGCGCGCAGTCCTTTCATTCTTGCGCAGCCGACATACCGGCTTGTCGCAACATGACGAAGAAAACGTGGCACGCGCCGTTGTGCACGAAGCAAAGCGCCATGACCTCGATCCTGCGCTGGTGCTCGCTGTGATTCAGGTCGAGAGCGGTGGTTTCAACTTCGCGACGTCACATGTCGGCGCACTCGGGCTCATGCAGCTACTCCCGAGCACTGCCGAAGAGCTTGCAAACAGGGCTAATCTCGACTGGCGCGGCACGGATTCGCTCTTCGACCCGGTGATGAACGTGAAGCTTGGCACCGCGTATATCAAACACCTCGCGGACAAGTACGGTGACGTGTCGACCGCACTGGCCGCTTACAACTGGGGCCCGGGACGAATCGACCGCCGCATCCGCAAAGGCTCGAGCGTCCCGTCGGTCTACATCGAACGCGTGATGAAGGCCTTCGACGTCGCGCTGTCTCGTCGCGAAGACTCGCCGACCGCAGGTTAAGCCCGCCGCTAGTTCAGCGCACCGCAGGCGAAGTGGGCGATTCGGGTCTCGTCGCGGAGCTGTGTCTAATTGCGTCGCTCGTCGACCGCGACGAGTTTCGAGACAAACGCGTCGAGAGACTTGATCGCCTCTTTGTCGGACTTCCGGTAGCCGTTGGCCAGGACCGAAAACACCACCACTTCGCGCTCGCCGCTTCGGCCAGGCGCCGGCATCGCCGCGTATCCCGACAAGCCGGTGATGCCATTGAGCAGCCCGGTCTTCGCGCGTACTTGGTCTCGTGCGTTCTTTGCCCGTTTCTTCAGCGTGCCGTCGCGACCCGCAACCGGTAGCGACGACATGAATTCGGGACTCGACTGAAACTGGTTACGCGCCACCCGAAGTGCAGTAACCAACGCACGCGGCGACACACGGTCGTGATACGAAAGTCCGGAGCCGTCCACCAAATCAAATCCGTCTGCCGGCACCCCAAGCCCGATCAGGCGATCGCGCATTGCGAGTCCGCCCAGCTCCCAGGTTCCGATGCGACTTCCGGAATGAATTGCAAGGTTCTTGACCAGCGCTTCGGCGATCCCGTTGTTGCTGAACTTCATGAACGAGCGAACGATGTCTGCGAGCGGCGAGCCGGCAAAGGTGTGGAGCGGACGCGCGCTGTCAGGAGCCACACCTGAACGGATGCGCCCCTTGACGTCGATCCCCAACGCGGCGAGCTGCATCCGAATTACGGCAGCCGCATAGAGATCTGGGTGGAGGACGCTTCGATAGAACGTTTTGGGTTTGTCGCCAAGCCGCATGCCGCCATGAATCGAAACATGTTCGACGCCGTCGCCACCCTTTCGGTCGACTACGATTGTACGGCGCACCGACTTCGAAAGCGTCGTTCCGTGGTTCGATGGCACGAGATACGAAACCGGTGGGCTTATGGTGACGGAAACCGGTGCCCCGACCTCAGATCCTGGACGGATCGTGACCGAAAAGCTGCCGTAGTTCGCATTCAGCGCTCCAACGGGTGCGTGGTACGCCCGCGGCGAAACGTCCTTCACCGTGGGGTGCCAACGCACGCGATCAAACAGACTGTCGTCCACGACGAGGTCGCCCCTCACCCCGCGAAGCCCCGCGTCCCGAAGCTCCGACGCAAATCGCCAATAGTCTTCGCTGGTGACGGCGGGGTCTCCGCCGCCCCGCACGTACAGCGTCTGCGCCATGCCGTCTCGGCCTAGGGTTCCGTCCGTCGAAACCTGAGTTTCGAACTGATGTGCGGCGCCGAACGTGTCAATTGCTGCCAACGCGGTCAGGACCTTCGCGTTTGAAGCGGGAGTCATCAATCGGTCCGGTTGGCGGGCGTAGAGGACTTTTCCGTCCCGTTCGCGAATGACGAGCGCCGAAACCTCGGCTCCTGTCATGCCGCCGGTCGAGAGCACACGGTCGAGTTCACGGGTCCAATCGTTGGATTTGACCGCTTCTGGTTCGGCAGCGGACGCCGAGCCCGCCGCCAGCGATAAGAACGCCAGGACAGTCCATCCAACTCGACGACCCACGCGCAGGCCCCCACTCACACTGATTTTCCAACTGTGCATTTGACCTCACCGAAAACCCGTTACAATTCGAGCGGACAAACTCTTTCGCCACAGGCGTTGGAGCGACAGGCACCTGCAGAGCACGGCGACTGAAACTTGTCGAATTGCTTTGTAGGGGTGATCGAACAACTTGGTTCGATTCGCCAAAGGTATCTGCGAGAATGTCGTCCGGCAATCGCGAATGATTGTCGTGCGGCACTGGACTGGGGGGTTCCGGTGCTCAATTGGGTCTGGCTCGGGTTGATCCTGACCTCGATCGTCTATGGGGCCTTCACGGGTCACATTGGGGACGTTTCGAAGGCGATCAGTGACGGCGCGAAATCTGCGTTCGAACTGGTACTTGGTCTCGTCGGCGGCATGGTTTTCATGCTCGGTATCATGCGAGTCGCCTTTGACGGCGGGCTTCGCGACATCATTGCCCGGGTCATGGCGCCGCTATTGCGACGGCTTTTTCCCGACATCCCCGCCGACCATCCCGCCATGGCGGCGATGGTGATGAACATGGCGTGCAACCTCATGGGGCTGGGAAACGCCGCGACTCCCTTTGGCATCAAGGCCATGAGCGAGCTGGCGAAAATTAACCGTTTCCCGGGTGCCGCGAGCAACGCGATGGTTCTCTTCTTGGCCATCAATACATCGTCGATCAATTTGTTTCCGCCAACGGGCACGATCTTCGTTCGCGCTGCCGCGGGCTCAGCAAATCCCTTTGCGATTTGGCTTCCAACACTGATGGCGACGATCTGCTCAACGTTGGGCGCGGTCTCCGTCTACTACCTCTTGCGCAACCTTCCCATGTTCAAACACGAAGCCGTGAATCCGAGCGAGATGCCAAGTGCAGACGACGCAAGCGACGACTTCGGTGCCGACAACGTAGAAATCCCACCCACGCAAACCTTCCCGCCCATGGGGCCCATGAAGCTGACCGTCGTCTGGGGGGTCTGCATTGCAACCGCGGTCGGGATTGCCGTCGACGCCAACCGTCAACTCGCAGAAACAAGCGTCGCCGATGTCTTCTTCACCCTCGCCAATGCTTGGAGCTTCCCGCTTCTGATCGGCGGACTGCTTTTGTTCGGCTACTCCCGCGGCGTGCGCGTCTACGAGTCGATGGTCGAGGGCGCGAAAGAAGGCCTCACGGTGTCCGCGCGAATCGTGCCCTACCTCGTCGCCATCCTCACGGCCGTCGCGATGTTCCGTGCGTCGGGCGCACTCGACTTTATGATCGGCTTGATTAATCCACTCACGAGCCCACTCGGCGTCCCGGCCGAAGTTCTCCCCATGGCGCTACTTCGCCCGTTTTCCGGGACAGGGGCGTTTGGGGTGATGAGTGAAACGCTGACCGCCAACGGTCCCGATTCATTCATTGGCTACCTCACAAGCACCCTGCAAGGCTCGACGGAAACAACTTTCTACGTGCTCGCCGTCTACTTTGGTGCAGCCCGAGTTAGCCAGGGACGACACACATTGCCCGCTTGCCTGGCCGGCGACGTTGCGGGCTTCGTGGGTGCGGTGGTGGCATGTCATCTTTTCTTCAACTGACCCACGAAGAACAACGCCAAGTGCTTCGCGCGCTAGTGGAGCGTGAGCTCGACGGGCGCTTACTCGAATACGAATCCGTCGCCCCGGGACTAGGCACCCGACGCTTCTTTCGCCTCTTCGTTTCACCGGACTCAAAGATCGCACCGCTTGCGTCAGTTATTGCGCGCGTCGAAGCAGACGAAGACGCAAGCAAACGCCCGGCTGGCGTCGCCCCTGAACCCGAACTCGAACCCTTACGCGCTTTTCTCGAGCGCTCTGGGATCCCTGTTCCTCGCAATTTTGGTGGCGACGCAAAGTCCAAGATTCAGTTCGTGGAAGACGTCGGCGACACGAGCCTCGAAATCGCGGCCACAACATCGACAGCGAACCAAAGACGTGCCCTCTACGGCGAAGCGTGCGCGCTGATTCCTGCGCTCCAACGACTCGAGCCTCCGACGCCGACACTTGAAGCCTTCGAGCGTAGGCTCGACTTGCAACTCTTCGAAAGCAAAGCCCTGCGCGTCATCGAATGGGCCCTTCCCTGGTGGCTCGGGCGTGCCCCCTATCCGTCAGAGAAAACGGTCATCACCGACGCCTTCGCAAAAATTTCGCAAGTCGTAGCCGATGCTCCAGTACGGTTTTCGCATCGTGACCTGAAGGCGGCCAACATTCACATCCGCAAAGACGCCACGCCGGGTAATCGTCTCGTCCTGATCGACTTGCAAGGTGCGTTCATGGCTCCTCCGGAATACGACCTCGTGTGCTTGCTCCGAGACTCCCACGTCTCCTTGCCCCAGGATGAAGTCGCCGCGCACCTTGAGGCGACCCGCCCGATGCTTCCCGCTCCCCCTGCCCCGGACGTGTTCATGCACCGTTTCACCCTGCTTACCCTTACACGCGTGGCGAAAGATGCAGCGCACTACATTCACGCGTTTACCGAAAATGACGACTCGCGCTATCTACGACTCGTACCTGCGGCCATGACCACCCTTCGCGAAGCCGCAACGCGTGTTGCAACGCAGGACCCCGCCTATGAACGGTTGGCGAACTTGATTCACGAGTTGCGCGAAACGGTCAGCGTCCGCGGAAACGCGCGCCCGTGACCCGGGCGATGATCCTGGCCGCCGGGCTCGGAACTCGGCTGCGACCGCTTACCGAAGTGTGCGCGAAGCCCGCACTCCCCGTGTGCGGCGTTCCCGTCATCGCGTACCTCCTCGATTTCCTGAAACACCACGGTGTCACTGAAGTCATCATTAACCTTCACTATCTCCCCGAAACGGTGCGCGCTGCTGTCGCAAATTTCGGGCCCGGTGGAATTCAGGTTTCATTTAGTGAAGAAGCCGAACCGCTCGGAACCGGTGGCGGAATTCGCAAAGCACGTGCTTTCTTAGAACAATCAGATCCGTTCGTCGTGTTGGCCGGAGATATGCTTCTCGACCTCGACCTCAATGCGTTAGTATCCCGCCATCAAGAGCACGGAGACCTCGCTACGCTGGTACTACGGGAAGATTCAAGAGTAGACCAATTTGGTTCGATCGGAATTGCGAAGGGAGGCGCAGTGCGCCGCATCGCGAATCGCTTTGACTTGGGACATGAGCACGACAGGGGCCTCTTCACCGGAGTGAGAGTCTTCTCACCCGAGGTATTCGAAGCCATCCCCGACCGTGAAGTCTTCGAAGACTTGAGCGACTGGCTCACCCCCATGCTCGAAGCGGGCGACCAGCGAATTCGCGGAGAGCTCTATTCTGAAGCGGCTTGTACCTGGGAGCCGGTCGGAACCCCGAGCGAATATTTGCGCGCCAACTTTGAGCCACCTCCGCTTTCCTTCATTGATCAAGCCGAATACTGCGCGCGGCACGGGGTCCAGATCGTTGACAACGTGATTTTGGGCCCACGCGCACGGGTTGCGAGCGGAGCGCAACTTGATCACTGTATTGTGTTCGAAGACGAAGTCGTGCCCGCTGATGCGCGCGCGCGAAACTCTGCATTTGCTGACGGCCAAGCTGTTGCGCTGAAGGACAACTAGTGATCGATCTCCATTTTATCGGGACGAGCGATGCGTTTGGCGCCGGGGGCCGACGCCAAGCTGCCTTCCTGATTCGTGAACCCAGCGGATGCGTGCTCGTCGACTGCGGTACCACGACCAACACGGGACTCAACGCCGAAGAAGTCGATCGCAATCAAATCGACGCGATCATGGTGAGTCACTTTCACGCGGATCACTTTGGCGGCATCCCGCTTTTCCTACTCGCCGCCTTGCACGAAGACCAACGCAAACGCCCGCTCACCATCGCGGGCCCACCCGGCATCGAAAGTCGAGTCACCCAACTTGCGGCTGCGATGGGACACGCGATTCCCGGTCGAGCGTGGACATTCGCGATTGACTATAAGGAGCTTCCGGCAGGAAACCCGGTCGACGTGGGTTCGGCGCAAGTGACTTCGTTCGAGACCCATCACAACAAAGACGTCTGCCCGCATGGGTTGCAGCTTCGCTTTGGCAACCGCACCGTTGTCTATTCCGGGGACACGGGTTGGTTTGACGAGTTGCCGCAGTATTCGCAAGGAGCCGACTTGTTCGTGTGCGAATGCACGTACTGCACGCCCGGTTTCGAATTCCACTTGAGTCTTGACCAAATTGAAGCAAAGCGGTCGTCACTCGGAAGCGACCGGATGATTCTCACCCACCTTGGCAACGACATGGCGAAGGTGCGTGGGAAGGTCAGAATTGAAACCGCCGACGATGGATTAAAAATCAAGCTCTAGGAGTCTGCGCGGCGGAGATCTCGCCCAGTACTCCCGCGCGACTTGCCCCCGTGCATTGTGGCAGGTGGTTGGGAATTCCGAGCAAGGCATTTCGTCCCATCAGAGAGAACGCCATCGCCTCGGCGGCCTGCACCGGAACCCCGTGATCCGAAAATCGCTCGATCGGAATCCCAGGTAGCTCGGCATGTAACGCGGCCATGATGGCCGGGTTCGACGCGCCGCCTCCGCCCACAACCACGCGATCAATTCCACTCCTGTCACCGGAAGCTGCGGGCAACAGCTCGAGACAAGCAAGAGCGACCGACGTTGCAGTAAACGCCACGAGGGTGGCAACGAGGTCATTCGCACCGCGTCCGCGTTCTGCCGCGACATCAACCCAACGCTGCGCCGCTGAAGCGCCGTAGTGCTCGCGCCCCGTCGACTTCGGAGGCAGCTGCGCGAGATATGCGTCGTCGAGCATCATGCTCAACATGCCCGCATCAACCTGGCCGTTCGTGGCGCGCGCACCATTTCGGTCCATCCGTTCCGCACCGCCACTCAGAATTGCCACCGCACCATCCACCAGTGAGTTTGCGGGCCCGGTGTCAAACGCGACCACCGCATCGGGGTCTTGTGATCGCGGAAGCCAAGTGATGTTTGCGATCCCGCCAAGGTTGAGCGCGATACGGTTCTCATCAGGCGAGCCAAACGCAGCGTGATGGAAAAAAGGGGCGAGTGGTGCGCCCTGCCCCCCCAAGGCCATGTCGCGTGTTCGAAAGTCGGCGATCGTCGTGCAACCGGTGCGTTCAGCGATCACCGACGGATCCCCGATTTGAAGGGTGGCCCGAAGCTCCGGGTGGTGCGCCACGGTTTGGCCGTGCGAAGCGATGCAAGCCACGTCACCCATTGCGACATCGGCCTCGCTGCATGCGCCGAGCGCGGCTTTTGCAAATCGCTCGCCCAACTCAACGTCAAGGGCAGCGAACTCGGCAAGCACCTGCGGCCCTGGAAGCGCGGCTCCAGCAAGTGCATGCACTCGCCTTTGAAATTCGGGCTCGAACGGGGCTTCGACATGCGCGAGGAGTTTAAATGGAGATACGCGACCGTTATCGGGCCACTCCACCAAAGCAGCGTCGGTTCCGTCGGCAGACGTTCCACTCATCAGGCCAATCACAAGCATCGGAGAAACCTTAGCGGGATGTCGGTACCCGCGTTGGATCTGAAACGCGAATTATTGCAACGGCCCTGAAGACGGTTTGGGTTTCGGCGACTGCATGCGCTTCACCGGTTTCACGAACTCTTTGTCGTGGAGATATAGAAACATCGCCGCCATCGAGTCTTGCATCTGGTCGGTCGTGTTTTCGTAGACACTGACGAGTTCGTACTTGTGATCAGCGAAGATCCTGACGCCCTCTTCGCTAGTAATCGTTTCAACGTGTTTCAGACCGATGCCTGTATCAACGCTGGTGGCCTCTGCGTGGAGCACGGTCTCTCCGGTCGTGAGATCTCGCAGGGACAATGACTGCGCGAACGGATGCAGATGCACCGAAACGTAGTGAACCGTCGTGTCGTAACTTATTTCGAGAAACTCTGTGACAGGCGTGCTGTTGACCTGCCGTCCAGGCTCTACCTGCCAGTGCGCAGAAAAGACACGCCCAAACGGGTCCACGACGTTTTCGCTGCCAGCGGCGATGCCCACCGAACAGCCCTCGCCGTGTTCTTCGGCGTTGCCTTCCTCGAGGCCGTAGTACCCGTCCTTTCCTTCAACGAGTACCATGCCTTGCGCGGCCTTTTGAAACAAAGGCTTCATCGGCTGCGAAAGCTCGGCGTCCACGACGTAGTCGATCGACGTGCGAATCACGACGTCGTACTCGCCTTCGGTGCGATTCAGATTCAGAGCCTGGGTATCGAGCAAGACCGGCTCGTCTGAAATGATCGGGATGCCAAAGCCCGAGGGAAACTTCAGGTCCGTCTGGCCCTGGGAAAGCGTAAACAACCGCCCCTGATAGCGTGCTTCCTTCAAGTTCGGCTGAAACAACGCGCGGTGGCGTTCGATGTCGCCGAAGCCAAGGTTCGCGTGGCAGAGAAAATCGTCCGACGCCTTGCTGCCGTCTTTAGCGTGGAAGACTTCGGAGCGAATCGCCGTGATCCACATGAGCTCCGAGTTTCGCCAGTCACCCACGTATGCACGACGACGCCCGATGGGGCCCTGCATCGAACGAAAAATGCGATCGACGTGGTACGCCTTGGAATCGAAGCTGACGGTGCGCGTTTCCGCGGCGTTAGCCGGAAGGTCCGCGACGAGGAGACACAACGCACAAATTGCAAGCGTGAGGAGTCGAGCTCCATTGAACATCCGCGGGTTCGGCATGGCCTAATAGTGTCACTGCGGGTTCAGCCCTGCAACGGCACCGGAGCCTGCCTATTCATCGTCGTCTGCATCGTACGCGTCGGGGGAAGCCGGAGACGCGTCGTTGCTGTTGACCCTCACGGTCAGATCAAACTGCTGACGTGCTTCGCCGCCGTGTCGGTCATCGGCAACGATCTCGACCTGGTGGAGCCCCTGATGCTTCTCGGTCGCCGTCCATGTCACCACGCCGAACGATGAGTCAATCGTCATGTCGGGCGGAGCAGAAGCGAGAGAAAAGCGAAAGTGCCGATCTCCGTCGGGATCCTGGAGCTTGGGTTCATATTTGAATTTCCCGTCCTGCGACAAAGTACCCGGTGCAGAAACGAACGTGGGGTCAGAGTTCTCGAGCACAACGCCCTCGCTTTCCCGTTCAGGCGCTTCCAGATCACCGTCGCTTGCGAGCACCGTGGCATGCACAACGTCACCGCGGCGAAGTTCGCTCGTATTAAACACCGCACCGTAATTTTGCACGCGTCGTTTATTGACATACCACTGGGTCGTGATCGCGACTTCATCACCGTCGTGATCGTCCGCGATTGCGTGCATGGTAATTTCTGAACCCGATGCCACTCGCGCGCCGTGGTCGAGCGCGATTTCTCGCCACACGGGTGGGGAGTTCTCCACTTCGGCCGTGGCTACCGTCGGCTTGGTGGTCGATCGCGAGTCACTTGCCTTTACGCTGACGCGAATCATGTCGCCGCGCTTGGCGGTTGACGGAACTTCAATCGACGATCCGCCGCCGGAAAATCGGTGCGCACCGATATGCCAGGTGTAACCGAGTTCCACTTCTTGACCTTCCGGGTCGTGCACCTTCACGAGCGCGGTCAAGGTTGCTCCCGGAATGACTTCCGAGGCAGAGAGACTCACCGAATCAATCCTCGGCGGCAGATTGGGGATCTGGAAACTCGTCTCTTCAGCTTCCTCCACGCCACCGGTCTCCACCGCCCCGGTTGATGAAGCGTCGGTCCCGCCACATGCCATTGCGGTCACCGTGGCGACGGACAGCATGGCCCCCAACATTTTGCGTGCGGATGAGCTGCGCATCAATATGGAATCTCGCGAACCATACGAAGCTTCACGAGCTTGTGCTCGAAATCGGCTTCGAAGTAGACCTTCGTACCGGTGTTTCGATCCGGCATGCTGTTGTGAACCCGCATTGGTTTGAAGTCGCGAAGCCGAGCGCTCATTCCAACTTCGTTGATCATCTCTGTGTCATTCGTGATCGTATATTCGTAGCCCTTGAGCTTGATCGTCTTCGCTTGAGCGTTAACGGCCTGCACGATCGCGTGTTCGCGCTCGAGCTGTGGCTTCTTCTGTTCCGGCTGTCCGCGTTTCGCAAATGCGGGGCCAGCCAAAAGCAGACTGGCGCAAAACACACCGAGAATGGCGATGAAGAATCGATTGAGCTTCATGTTGAAGTCGCTCCTGTGACGATCAATGAACAGAGAACAATGCGGCTTAGACCCGATGTGAGCCTTACTGCGTCTCGCGCCAGTACAAGCCGCTGTTGTTCATGTTGATGTCGTTGGCTTCAAAACTGATCATTTCCGTATCGGACTTTTCGATATAGACGCGGTTCGAAGTTCCGTCCGGACCTGCCGATGTCTTCGGATCGGTTGGCATGCCACTTCCGATGTCAAGGGACCGGATTGGATCTCCGTTGGCGTCCTTGAAGTAGCCCTCGGCCGTCGTGAGATGGAAGGCGTAGAGCAGACCGGATCCTCGCGACGAACATGGGTTCCCCATAACGTCTGGTGTAAACGTGGCGGCAATCACGGTCCCGGCAAAGATCGTGGTGCTGGTGACGAATTTTTCGCCATCCGCCGCGATCCAGAAATAGCCGGGAGTTGTGAGTGCAATCGCACCTTGCGTCGACCCAATATCGGTCAGCATCGTTTCGTCCAACGTGGCCGGCGGCGTCCCGGCCGTTTCATGCGGGTCCTGGTCCTGGATGACATAGAAACGATCGTTTTCGGTCAGGTCACCAGCCACACCTTCGTCGGCAACGCGGTCACGGCGCCCTGTACCGAACGCCAACCACAACTTCGTACCCGAAAAGCTGACGGCGGGAGGCGTGAAGATGTTTTTGTGGTAGTCCACCGTCGCGATGGTGTGCATCGGCGCGGTAAAGATGCGGCGGAACGGCCAGTTGGGCTGCGTGCGTAAACTCGAGCCGTCATTGACGCGATCTTCCCCGACAGGTTTGATGTACCACTTGAACATCTGACCGCCGAGATCACCCATGTAAACCACGTCGGCGAATCCGTCACTGTCGAGATCAATCACAGCGGGCGTCGCCGGCATCGCGTACTTCATGTACTGCGTGTCATCCGACCCGAGCGGGTCGAACCGCTTTTCGGCGATGATCTTGCCCGTCTTGGCGTCGAGCATATAGATCGACCGCCCCTTGTATTCGGCAGCGTCATAGCCCGTCGCTTCATTGGGCTGCCCAGTCAAGTCGTAGCCACCGGACACGATCACAACCCAGCGTTCGTACCCATAGCCAGCGTTGGTTTGGCCCGCGACGTTCAAACGAACGCGCGTAATTACCGGCTGCCCCCAACTCTCACCCAGGTACGGAATAATCGAAGCGGCGATGGCGATATCGTCCGGGTCGAGTTCGTCTGGGAACTCCCAGAGGTAGCCCGGATACGGCAGGTTGCCCGCCGGCCCCGTAATGTTGTCCGGGTTGGTGATGTCCAGCGCGTAATAGTGCTCACCCCCCTGACGCATGCCGCCCACGAGAATCGTTCGCCATTCCGAAGCTGTCTTTGGAACCGTCGTTGGCGTTGGATGCTGCCAAACGTCGGCACTCTGCGGCGAACCGTCCACGAAGTAGGTTCGCTTCGTTGGGTCATCCACGATCTGCTTGCGGATATTTTGGCGAGCCTTCCAAGGCATGAAGCCAAACACTTCTGCACCCGACCCAACCGAGTACTTCGCGGGTTGGACGCTGTCGTCCCAATTACCGGCGTCGAACGACTCGAGGTAGCCGCCATTCGTCCCTGCGTAAATCCGTCGACTCCGTGTTGAGTACGCGGCCCGGAAGAGCGCAGACGAGGGTTCGCCCGAAACGATGTAAGGCTGCTTCACAACGACCGGGTTCGCGTGAAAGATGTCGCCAAGGATCGCGTTTTTCGCCGCGCATGTGGTCTGTGCCGTAACACCCGCACCTGTGACACCGGATCCAAAGAAACAACCTCGTGCAAATTGCACAATTTCATCTGTCAGGCCTTCGGCGGTGAGCGCGGTACTCCCGTGCAGAACATAGGCCCCGTCATTCGGCGCCGGGTCCGGCGAAAGGGTGAAGGGGACGATCCCGAGATCAACCGCGTCGATGGTCGCTTTGTCGAAATTGACGAGGGTCGGCGTTCCACCCGAGAGTTTTGACGTCTTGAGCAAGCGACTCGCGGGTGCCGGCATGACCTCGTTGGCATCCCAGAAATACTCTGCTGACGGGTCGAACGGACCACTATTGCACTCGCCGACATCCGGATCGACTAGGGCGCAGTTGAAATTCTTGTCGAGTACGTCGCCGTTGGCTGCAATGTGCCAGGCGCGAAGATGCCCTTCCCAGAAGGCAGAACTCGCCAGCGGGAAGAAGAAGGACTGATAGAAGTCACCGCCGTCTGCAGTACGAGCCGACGGAACCGATGCTGCGGTAAATGACTGCGACTTCTCGACGATGTCATTCAGTGCAAGCGTTAAGGCATTTGCAAGTTCGTTACCCGTCTGAGCGTAATAGAAGTTGCCGTTACCGTTGATCGCCGTCTTCGTCAGCAACGTATTCGCTTCCGACTCGGTCGAGAAACCCACCGTATAGACATCGACATTCTGAATGCCGTCCATGCCCGCTTCCGGCCGCATGTCGTTTTCCTGCATGTACTTCGCGACATCGTCGAGATACCGAGACTCGTCGTTACCCGGCTCTTCCAATTCGCCGTCGTTGTGGTAGTCGCCAATCAAGTCACCGAAGTCACCGAAGCCGCGATCCTCGGAGTCAGAATCGGTGTCGAAGTCATCCCGGGTTGGGATGCCGTCTGTAATCACGATAACAAAACACGACTGACAGTAGTACTGGACCGGGTCAACAGGCCAACTGCTCGACGTACTGGTGTGGTCGCCGTTGCTGACACGGTACTCGTAGCGCGGGAATTTGGTGAGACCATCTTTCCCTTCTGGAATGTTTGCCGTCGATCGACTCATGAAGAACGTATAAAGCTGGAACAGGGACTCAGCCAGAGGCGTCCAGCCACTCGGGCTTTGCGATGTCAACCAGGTTTTGAGCGCTGCGCCGCTTGTCGGATCCGCCTTGATGACATCCACGCCAACGTAACCACCGTGCGGCTCACCAGTTCTTCGAAAACGCGCAAAGCCGATACGAATGCCCTTCGGCTCAGCAAAACACACGAGATCGAGCGCAACTTGCTGTGCCGCCTGGAAGCGTGTTCGGCGATACTGCTGATCGATGCCCGACGGAATCCCGAGTCCCTGCAGACATGTCGACGAGGGCGCCACCGTAGTGTCAATTTCGTTGATGTACGGGTCCGCGGCGCTGCTGAAGTACCAGTTCAGATAGCGACCGTCATACCAGGTGTTACTTCCAGTCGGCTTGTAGATTTTACGGGTTCTTCCACATTCGGTTTCGACCGAGTTGAACTGCCAAGCGTACCACCGCGATTGGCTGCTGAAGGCCGAACAACCGTAAGTTGCAACCTCCGGATCGAACGCCGGGTGCCATTCAAGATGCGACATCGAGCCGGACGTATCGAGCAGTACGACTACGTTCGGGGAAACGGAAGTTGAAAGAAGGTACAGATCATCGGCTGCCGCACTCGTGAGCGGCGTGGTGCTTGTACCGCCCGTGGTGGTGGTACCGCCGCCGCCCGTGGTGGTGCCGCCGCCGCCGCCCCAACCGCCGAAGCCACCCCAACCGCCGCCCCAACCACCACCGCCACCGTGACGCGCAAAGGCATCTACGGGCGTGAGGCAGAGTACAAGCACTGCGATGAGCGCTGTTCGACCAAGGAGATGGGTGAATCGTTTCATGGTGGCACCTCAAGTTCACGCCACTAAAAACACAGCGCGGCGATCAAATTCGGCTAGTAGCCGGTAAAGCGTCCGGCGGCGACTTCAACCTTGGAGGTCGTGCCAGAAGCATCCCGGCCTGCAATCTCAAACCGCCAGTAGTCGACCTGGTACGTCGCAGCACCGCCCTGATCGATGTTCATGGCCATCCCGTTCATGGAACTCGAGCCAAGTTTTTCGATCGTCGTTCCGGCAGCGAGGGCATACCCCGGCTGTCCGTGTGGATAAGCCGCAGAGTCCCCGAGGTCAGTCGACGTCACCGTCGGCGTTCCATTCGAGCGCAACGTCGCAAGGCCCTCAGCCACGCCAGCTTCGGCTGCATAAAAGGACACACGCTTACGACTCTGATAGCCCGCCGCCTGCTGGTCGAGCGAAACCGTGTCGAGTGCGGCGACGCCTACGATGCCCATCACTGCAAGCATCACCATCGCGACAATCAGGACCATGCCCGATTCGCGCCGCTTACGTTCAGACATCGTTCGTATTTTAATTTCGTGCTCCATCGTTCAACTCCGGTTCACGACGTTCCGCAAACGCGACGTGCTCGTATGAACGCGACGACGGAAGCCGTCGTTACCACCAGGGGCTAGACGGTTCTCCGCGTTCTGCTCTTGTCCTAATTGAAACTCGGCATCTGCGGACCTCGTGCGCGTGACGAGGGTCACACGCATCTCGCGCGAATCGCCGTGGTCGGTCCCACTTGCGGTGTAATCGGCGGAACTTCCGTCGCCGAAGTACTCGCCGGGATCGATCGCGTTGTCGTCATTGACGTCGAGCCAAACTGCAAACTGCAGGTCTTCGACCCCCATCGCCAAAATCATGCCGTTGCGCAAGAGTTGGGTATTGGGAACGTCAATGCGGTATTCGTGCGCGGGGACGACACGCAGATCTTCGGAAGCACCAAAGGCAATTGCACCAAGCGCACCGGAAACTCGCGTAAACGTAATAATGTTAGCGCCCAAATCGATCGCCGTAATCGCGCCACATGCGGCGCCTCGCATCGGGGTAACGGCGTCCGTAATAATGATTCCACCGCCAACTTGAAAATCAGAATCTGCGATGCCGTTGGCGTCGGTGTCGTAAAACGCGGTGCCATCGATCACGACATCATCGAGCGTCGCAACCACAACGACGCCGCCAATGCTCACGGCCGTAATTCCAGCACTCACGTCGCCGTTGATTGCGTTGGTGGTCAACAGCGGGTCGGGATCACTGATGTAAAGTGTGTCAGGGGCGGTCGTGCTGTCGAGACCGCACAGAGCACCACCAATTGGAACCCTGAAACCGGCATGCCGCATATCTCTCTCGATCAGCTCAGCAATTGCACGCAAGTTCTGCTGAACCTCGGTCACTTGATCGAGGACCATGTAGGCCTTTTGGTTGACCGTGAAGGTGCCCATCACATAAAAGATGACGACCCCGAGAAGCGCGGTTGAAACCACCATTTCGATGAGGGTGAAGCCCGCAGTCTGAATGTTCGTCCGGTTCACTACAGGCCCTCGAAGTTGAATCGGGTTGAGCTCAACGTGAAGTCTTTGGTCACCCCATGTGCGTCCGTCCAACCCACGCGAACGTCGATGGAGCGGGTTTGGTTTGCGATCGCGTTGGTGATCCGCCACTGCCTCGAAAACGTCATTGCTGTCTGCGCACTGGTAGACTCGACCGTGGTCACAACATCAACATTGGGTGTCCACGCGGTCGCCGCCAAGTCGGCATCATTCCAACTGAGGCTCTGCAACCGCTCCATCTGTGTCTGTGCGATCTCCACAGCGCGCGTGCGGTGACGCCCAGCCTGGGCGCTCTTCCCGGCGTAGACTTGCGCGCTCGCAATCGTCAGGAGACCGAAGCCGAGGACCAGCATTGCGATCATCGTTTCGATCAAGCTGAAGCCACCGCGAGAGCGCGTGCGTTTATTTGTTTTCATTGCAGCCATCTAGTTTGTCCACCCATTCGCATTCATGTCAAAAAAGTGCAGGCGCACACCGCCAAGTGCTGTCAGCACAGGAGCAAAATCGTCGGTCCCGTTGGTCATGTAGATCCCCCCTGCCCCGCTGCCCGTCGTGCCGACCCTCGCGCAACTGGTGGAGTCGCCAGTAAAACCAACCGGGATCCCGTCGGGGCGAAACAAGATCCAGCGCGTCGCCGTTGCGGTGTTATTCGGATCGGCGAATGTCGCGCCGGTGGTCAACGTCGCGGTCGACATGTCGCTCGGCACTTTGTTCGTCGTATTCGTCAAACCAAAGACCATGTCACCGGGGTCGTCGCCGAAGGTCAAAACGGTTTGGGTCTCTGCGTTGTCAATCAAGCAGTCACCATTGGAATCTCGGGACATCAACACGTCAACGTCGTCACCCTGAATATTCCACAGGGGCGTCCCGTTCGGGTCATCGCCGCCTGTCCCAACACCTGGCACTCGCAAGTACACGATGTGTTGATCGCCGGTGCGAATCGCCTGGGTGCGCGCCTCGTGCAAGATGTCGCCCATGGCGCGAGCGGTGGCGCGCGCATCAAGCCTTGCGCGCCACGCCGACATCCTTGGAACCGACATCCCGATAATAACTCCCGTAATCGCGATCACGACCATGATCTCGATCAAGGTAAAGCCTTCGTTATTTGCCGGATGCTTCCGCACCATTGCGACCCCGTTTCGATACAAACGCGTAGTCAGGCTGTCAGAATCGACGAAATTAGACACGTGTGAATCGCGGTATGAATCGGCCTCTGTACAGGCATCCTTTAGGAGAAGATCCCATGCAAGTCTTCGCGGGTACTCGCGTGGATGTCGCTACACCTACACTGCACCTGCATTGCGGAACAGTTACGTGGTCGTCACCTACGCCGACTAATACGGACCGCCGTCTTCAAGATATTTTGCCTATTCGTCGATACCCTCCATCATGAAAGCCACAACGCAGCCGACTCGCTTCACGAACACGCAACTCACGCGCAACCAGGAAACGAAGTTCGTGTCATTGGCTTACACTCAAACTGCACAAGGCTGTTCAATCGTCGACAACACCAAGCGCCCATTCATACAAGCTTTGCGTCTCAGCGAGATTCCATTTCTTGTTTTGCTGGTGGCATTAGCGGTAGGTGGCACGCCTCCTGCTGCCGCCGAAACGATGACGCTCGAGGTCCAGATTCTGGGTAGCGAAGTCCAAGGCGACACCACCCTGCGAGTAACCCAAGGTT
>DUBZ01000025.1 GCA_012960035.1 Myxococcales bacterium
ACGCCAAACGCGCCTGCCCGGAAAGTAACAATTCCTGTTTTCCGGGACTGACTCTTTCAAGTTCCTTCGAGTAGCGCCGAAGTCGCCTCAATCGTCAAACGTCTTCCGATAGACGCAGATTTCGCCCTCCCCGTAATAGGCGATCAGTATGGCGCCGTCCGAAGCCAGCTCTTCAAAAAGTTCGTGCATCATCTCGTGCTCGTGCGGCCAGGGATAGACGAAGAAGATATCGATCTCATCCGTGTCGCGATCCATGCCCTCATAGCGCGGACAGTAATGAAAGGCGTCCGATTGGCTCCAGGACGATTCGGGTTTCAACAGCTCGCTGCCGGCAAAGCCGCCGTAGGCGGAATAGCCCTCGGGGAAATAACTTCCGGAGAGAAAGGTCGCGTCGATATTCTGGCGTTGCGCCAACATCCGTGAGGCGTCGACCAGCTTCTCGTCGATTTCCAAGCCGTAGGCCTCGTAGCCGTGCAGAGCGGCCAGGCAAACACCGAGACCGAATCCACTGCCCAATTCACAAAACACTCGGCCGATCGGCAGATCGCGCTTCGTGATGAAAGCGATCGCGGCGTTTAGGAAAGCGGGATCACAGGGAACGTAGAGGGGGTTCTCCTTGCGCCCGCCCGCGTCGTCGAAGTCGTCGATCATGCGATCCACTTCCTTGATCAAACGCAGGGCCTCGGGAGAGGGTTCGAATCCGGAAAGATCGATCGGAATTTCTTCGATGGCCATGGGGGGATACTTTATCGGTCATTTGAGCGCTCCATACAATCCTTTATCGGTGGTGGTTGTTCGAGCGGTTGGCCGTCGCTTATGAATCCGTCTTGCGCGTTTACACTGAAATTCCTGCGCTCTATACCCGCCTTCAGTGGTCTTCGATCGCTCTGTCCGAAAGCGCCGGCCGCACGATTCTCCGTCGCAAATTGAAACGGTAGTCTCTGTTTTCATCCTGTTCGCAACATTCCGATGGAAAAGTTTCACAGGGTGGCAGGAAGCGCTTGCTTATCGATCGGCCAGGAGGCAAATCTGCGTTCGCCTAAAGTCAATTTCCATCTTTTAAGCCGACTCCCAATCATGACTGAGCTACAGCGCCAACTCAAAGAACGATTCGGTTTCGACGGCTTTCGCGACGGCCAGGAGGCCGCGATTTCCCGCTTGCTCGCAGGCAAGTCGGTGTTGGCGGTTTTTCCGACCGGCGGAGGCAAGAGTCTTTGCTACCAGTTGCCGGGGTTGATGCTGGACGGACTGACCGTGGTGATCTCGCCGCTGATCGCGCTTATGAAGGATCAGCTGGATTTTCTCATCGCCAAGGGAGCGCCCGCCGCCCGGCTCGATTCGACCCTCACCAAGGAGGAGAATCGCAAGCTGTTTGACGACCTATACGCGGGGAACTTGAAGCTCCTGTATATATCACCTGAACGACTCGGCAATGAGCGCTTCCTGCGGGCGATCGGACGTCAGAAGATCTCGTTGCTCGCGATCGATGAGGCGCACTGCATCAGTGAATGGGGGCACAATTTTCGGCCGGATTACCTGAAGATCGCGCAGCTTGCCAAGGATCTGAAGGTGGAGCGGACGCTGTCGCTGACTGCGACCGCGACGCCGGCCGTGGCCAAAGATGTGCGCGCCGCGTTCGATATTGCCGACGACGACGAAGTCCACACGGGATTCTACCGGCCCAATTTGGAATTGAGCGTCATCGCCGGTCCCAGCCTCGGAAGAAACAAGACCTTGCTCGCCCGGATTCGCGAACGTCCGCCCGGCTCGACGATTGTCTACGTCACGCTGCAACGCACGGCGGAGGAAGTGGCCGGGTTCCTGGCCGCCAACGGACTCAACGCCGCCGCCTATCATGCGGGCCTCAAGAGCGAGGATCGCACTGCCATTCAGAATGCGTTTATGAGTTCGTCCGATTCGGTGATCGTCGCGACGATCGCTTTCGGCATGGGCATCGACAAGTCGAACATCCGTTACGTTTATCACTACAATCTGCCCAAGGGGCTGGAGAGTTACTCGCAGGAGATTGGACGCGCGGGTCGAGACGGTGAGCCTTCCTTCTGCGAGATGCTGGCGTCGGCGGACGACGTCATCACGTTGGAAAATTTCAGCTATGGGGACACGCCCGAACCGGAGACGGTTGGAGAATTTACACGCCACATTTTCGAAATGGGCGAGATGTTCGACATTTCGGAATATGAACTTTCCGGACGTTTCGATGTGCGGCCGCTGGTGGTGAAAACGTTGCTGACCTATCTCGAGTTGGAGCGCTGCCTCGCCTCGACCGGCCCCTTCTACAGCGAATACAAATTACACCCGCAGTGTCCCTCGTCCGAGATGTTCGCGCGCGTCAGCGGGGAGAAAGCCGAATTTCTGCGAAGCGTGTTTCGGCATGCGCGCAAGGGAACCAAATGGTTGACGCTCGACACCACGGAGGTCAGCCAGACCATCGGCCAGCCCCGCGATCGCATCGTGGCCGCGCTGAGCTATCTCGAGGAAAAAGGCGATCTGATCCTGCAGGTCGCCGGAGTGCGCCAGGGATATCGCCGGCTGCGTGTTCCGGAGGATATGAACGCTTTCGTTGAGTCGCTCAATGCGCGTTTTCAAAAGCGCGAAACCAACGATGTTGAGCGCATTCAGCGAGTGTTGGACCTGGCCCAACACGACGGCTGCATCACCCGGCATCTGCTTGGTTACTTTGGCGAGGAGCGAGACGACTGCGGGCATTGTTGCCGCTGCCAGGGCGTGAAGCCAACACCGCTTGGCGACGCGGATCGACGGACCTTTTCCGCGCAGGACGAGGAACGCGTCCGAGGCCTGATCTCCGACGGCCACGAATCCATCCGAACGCCGCGGCAACTCACGCGCCTCCTTTGCGGCATCACCAGTCCGGCGACGACTCGGGCCAAACTGCGCCAAAAGACAAATCTGTTTGGGGCCTACGATTCAATGCCATTCAAGGCGACGCTGGATTTTGTGGAGGGGTTGGTTTGAGGCGGACCCGGAAATTCGGGCCAGGAGTTAAGCTATGATTGTGAGGGTTGGGTGCGGGCTGTAAACCCAACCGAACGAACACACAATGAAAGCCAAACGAAAACGACACGATCCCCAATTCAAAGCCCGCGTGGGCCTGGAAGCGGTCAAGTAAAAGGGTCAGTCCCGGAAATCAGGAATCTAATAGAGTCTCCATTCATTTCAAAGATGGCTCCTCGTCGCAAGCGGCGCCGAGCCTTTCACGGAACTCGCGCAGTTTCCCGGCGCGAGCCGGATTCAGATGGATATATGTGCTAACCGTCTGAAAATACCCGTCTTGAGCGCCGTCGATCACCAGCGCCCTGTGGCGTCCCTGAAAGAGATGGCCGAACACCCGATGCCGCGAATTGAACCGCTGCGTGTAGGTCCCCAGAAACCACTTCATCTCGTCGACCAGGTTCGCCTCCGGGATTTCCAGCAGGGCGTGGTAATGATTGCCCATCAACACGTAGGCATGGACCGCCCAACCCGTCTTGCTGCAGGTCTCATCAAGCGTCTTCAGGGAAAGCTGGCGTCTTCGTCGTCGCGAAAGATCTCGCGGCCTTGGTTGCCACGGCTCATGACGTGCTAGACCGCGCCCGTATATTGGATTCTCAATACTCGCGCCACAGGTCCGATTCAACGCCAAACGCGCCTGCCCGGAAAGTAACAATTCCTGTTTTCCGGGACTGACTCTTTCAAGAGCGTGAAGCGGCGCGCTGGTATGCCAGGGCCGCGGCTCAAGGCGACCATCTCGCGCAATCGTTGCTGGCGGAGAGTCTGGAGAAGGGCAGGGGTGTTGCTCCCGACAATACCGAGGCTTTCAAGTGGCTCGAATTGGCTTGCAAGACAGAGGACGAAACGCTTCGAAATGAGCTTAGGAAACGTCAGGAGTCATTGGCTCGAAAAATGATGGGGAGTCAGATCCAGGAAGCGAAGAAGCGGGCGCGTGAGTGGGTTCCAACGCCCGCGAATTAACTGCGGTAAACAAGACTTTCGGGATGCTGGGTGAAGAGAGCCAAACGGCGCTACAGAGATGAGATTCGTCGCAACGCCTTCGGATCAGTGCAGCCAGGAATCCACCATCGAGGAAAGTCTTCCGGCCATATCCGCCGCCAGGAACGCAGCAAATACGCCCGCCAACACATCCATCGTGTAGTGCGCCCGCAGGACCAGGACAGTGAACATTTCACCGATCGCAATCACCGCCACCAGAACCGCGAACCATGGGGGGGCGAGGTGGGCGGCCTCAATTGCCGCAAGCGTCACCAGCGCCGTGTGGCCGGAGAAGAAGAAATCATTGCCGACGTCGTAGGTGACCAGCAAGGCCGGGAATCCGGGGTTTCTCCAGATGATGCCCGGCGGCGGGGGCAGGGTGCACAGACCCAGGCAGGCCTGTCGCAGTGCAAACAGGATCAGGATGCCGAGAAAGGGAGAGAAGGTTGAACCGAAGATAGCCGCGCCAATCAACGTCAGCCCCAGAAGGTCGATGAAAATCGAACTGACGATCAGGGTTGCGTTGGCCGCGCGCGGATGGGTGACGAGGTGTTTGTGCCAGCTGGCCGTCAGATCATGGACGACATCGCCGATGCCTTCCTTGGGAGCGGATCTGCGAGCGATTAGCGATTGTGTCCAGAACCAGAGAATCAGGGAGCCGGCGACAACGCCCGCGCGAAGGCCAATGGCGGGCCAGTCCAATACGGCAAGAGTAGCTGTCATCGTTTTAGTCGCGTCATTGGGATTTGCTTTCCTCCAGCATTTCTCCGAGTTGCCGTCGGATTTCTTCCACCAGAGGATCGCTGTCAGCGTTGCGATCCCGGGTCGGGCTTGCCTCGATGGCTTCGCCGACTGAAATGACCGCGCGGATGGGGGCATGCACGCGAGCCGTATCGGTCAGGTCCTCTTCGTATCTTTCGATCGTTTCCAACAGACGTTCGGGCGTGGGATCGTCGGCCAGGTAGTCGCCCGAGTAGCAATGGAGCTGCTGCGCCAGGTAGATATCCGCCAGTTGCCTCCATCGGCGGGCGATCTCCTCCTCTGCGAGGTCGTCGTGGGCCATGTCCGGGACGATCGCGCTACGCAGACGTTTGATGCGGACCATCGTATCCTGGCCGTGATCCGGGACTTTCCATTCCTGTTCAAGCGGCGTCAGCAGGCGTTGGAGCAGTTGCGGGAGCCTGCCCACGGGATGATCGGGTTGCGGCGCGCCGAGGTATTCAATTTCCTTGAGAGCCAGCAACGCATGGCCTGCCTTCACGATCCGATCGCGCATGGGCAATTGAGTCTGGGGTTGCCAGGAGAGGCGGGATTCAATGTCCTGCAAAACCGGCAGGATGGCGCTCTCCAGATCGCCTTCGAAAAAGTAGCGGATGAAAACCGGATGCACGACGACCTTGCCTGGCCGGGCGGAGGAGGCGCGCTGCTTCGCGGCGGAGCGCGCGAGAAAGGCGACCCCATCCATCAGGTTCATCAGGCGATCGTTGTTCCGGGTGACGAAACCCTCGGGAAAGAGAGCCAGCGGATATTTCGCCTCGCTCAGAATGCGAGTCGCGCACTTGAGCGAGTCCCGATCAAGACCTTCACGGTGGACGCTGAATCCTCCGATCCGAGGGAGGACGAAGGACTGTAGCCAATTCTGCATGAAGAGATGCCAACTGGCCATGGTGTGAAAAGGGCGGGCGACCTCACGCGAGAGCAACGCCAGAACCATGGGGTCACAGGGCCGGCAATGGTTGGACGCCAGCAGGACTCCGTCGCCTGCGTGCAGCGATGCGCGGAGTCGGTCGGCGCCGACAAACTCACAGGAAGTGACACCGTAGTTTTTGCGAAGATAAGCAGGCAGATACCACTGGATGATTCGCGACCAGAAACGGCTCAGGCGCGGGGGCACGAAACGATAGGGTTTGGCGATAACAACGTTTTGCATGATTTGTCGCTGAACGCGCCGGCCGGGTCTTGTGGACATCGCGCCAACGCTCCTGTTCCGACCGTTATTAAGACCGGAGTTCTGTCGCTGTATCCAGAACTATGTTCCGCTTGCGCCAACGAAATCGTGCTGATGTGGGTGAAGATGGTTTTAACAACAGTACAACGGAAGAGTCTCACATTTTTGATTTTTGTAAATTAGAAAACATTTTTTATTTGAACTCCGAATTGAGTAGGAAACGCGCATAATGCGGAAGTTTTTGAGTTCTTTTACCGTTTCCAGCGAGCTGGGAACTGCTGTTAGACAGCCAAACGACCCCTCCCATACGAGCACCGGTCGCCCTCTCCTAATCCCGTCCAAGTGCTTGGGCCATGTCGGCTTTGATTTGGGGGTCGGCGGTGTAGGGGTCGTTGTGCCGCTTGGCGTAGGCGGCTAACTTGACGGTGAGTCGCTGGATG
>DUBZ01000026.1 GCA_012960035.1 Myxococcales bacterium
TCCGACTCCATCCAAAGCGCGAGATCGAGGGCGTTCTTCGGCACGTTTTCGAAGTAGTTTGTGCGGTCGTTGCTCGTGGTTGCGTTTTGTTCGGTCACACCGACTCGGTCGAAGGGGATCGTGAACTCGTCGTTGTAGTGCTCGCTGCCTTCGAACATCAAGTGTTCGAACAAGTGTGCGAAACCCGTTTTGCCGCGGTGCTCGTTCTTGGACCCGACGTGGTACCAGACGTTGACTGCGACGATCGGCGCCTTGTGGTCTTCGTGCACGATCAACGTCAAGCCATTGTCGAGCACGAACCTTTGGTAATCGATTCGCAGCGGGTTCGAAGCTTTCGGGGCCTCCGCGGCACGGGCTGCCAGGGCCGGAATTACAGTCAGGGCGCACAGCAGTGCGAGCCCGGTGAATGTGAACGTTCGCTTCATGGTGAGTTGAGTCTCCGTGTGGGGATGTGACGGCGGGCGGGAGCCGATGGTAGTCAGATCCGGCTTTAGGGGGAAGGGAATCAGGTCGATGGATAGGCACGAAGGGGACCCCCGTGAATCAACGCCTGAAATTGGGTGAAATCATACTCCGGGCCGGAACGACTGACGCGATAACTCGACGCGGCGCTCGGGGAGCATAAGAAGTCGGGCCGTCGCCTTGGGTTTATCCTGATTCGCCTTGATTTTGCAACTGAGCAAGAGATTGTTCAGGCGGTGTCAAGCCAACTCGGCGTTCCCATCGCCACCTTCGCCGGCAAGAAGATTCCCGCAAGTTCTGGTCGCTCTTGGTTTTCGCACCGGTTTGCGAGTGAAGCTTGTGGTGGTCGCGAAGAGATTTTTTCCGGGTTCAGGTCCTCGCTGGCAGGGAAGAAGAACGAAAAGAAGAGTCATAGAACCAACCCACGCTTTGAAAGTTCACTGCGTGTCCCGCGCTTTCTGCTTGACACCCCTTTGGCTTAAAGCCACTCTGCATCGCCCGATCAGCGGGCCTGGAGGTTCGACATGCGTCTCGAATTCAAATTGGAGCTCGACAACGTTGATACACCGCGGTTTTCGGTCGAAGCTGTCGAGGGGATCGGTAAAATATTTACCCTTGCGACCCTCGTGCTCAACGTACTCGAGACACGAAAGAGTGTTGAAATTGTATTCCATGGTTTAAGCCCCGACGATCCGGTTCGCAAGATTGACGGCTTTCGCGAGATCATGGGAAGCTCGCCGTCGGCGATGCCGGTCGAGTACGAATCGGGCGAAGGCTCCCGGGTTCCCGGTTCATCGAGCTACTTTCAGTGGGTCACGATCCGTCGTACCACCGATTGAAGTCGCACGCTTACGCGCTCGGTCCTTTCCAGCGCTGATCGCGTGCGCGGCTCAACTTCACGACCTTCTTCAAGGCCCGTTCGTTGCCGCGCTCAAAGGGCAGGGCGTGGAGATAGCGCTCCATCATGTCGATGCGCTCGTGGGTTGAAATGACGCCTTCGCCAATGCTGGCATTGAGTTGCGCGAGCATCTGAATCCGGTCTTGGTCTTGTAGCGCGCGAGTAAAGCGCACGCCCTCGAGGTCGATCAGGGTCGCAATTGCGCCTTTGGCTTGTCCCTTCAGGTAAATATGGATGGACTGTAAGTCGCCATGAACAACTTGATTGCGGTGCAGCTCGATGATGAGCTTGGTGAGCTGCCCGGGAAGCGTCGCCGCGCCGGGTTCGTCGGGCGTGATGTCCGAAACCCGCGGCCAGGCTGAAAGATCTTCCAGCAACACGATCGATTCAGTCGGCACACCGTACCGGCGTTTTTCGAAGAACGCGTAGGGCGTCGCAGCATCGAGGCCGCGCAATTGCAACCCGTGTCCTCCGACCCAGGCTCTTCGCGCCGCCGAGCCGCGAAAGACATCCGCGAGTTGTTTGCGCAGGCTCGTCTTTACAACTTGCTTGACGATCACCGACACGTCGCGGACTTCGACGCGACTGACCTGAGAGCGATGATCAAACTTGAGCATTCCCTCGCCGCCGGCCAAAGCCATGGCCCGATGTGCGGCGATCGCGGCTTGGACAGAAGCTTCGGGAAAGTCGCTCTTGCGCAGGCCCTTCCAGTCTCTATCGCAGACCGCTGCAAACCCTTCCCCTGCGCGAAGTGTTTTGCGCGTGCGTCCGGCGTAATACTCGACGCCACGGGCTTGACTCGCTTGGCCGATATCTCGAAGCATCTGCCGCTCGTGGGCCACGCGAAACGGCCCCAGGCCGAGAGCGGCGATCCGGAATCGCAGCCGGTTGAACTGCGACACGCCTAGGTGAAAGAGGGAGAAGTCTAAGAACGCGAGATCTTGTAGTCGATCGTCAGGTCGCTTGATTTCACGTACCCGTTGCAGATCGACGAGCACGGGGCCCGAGTCTCCGATCAAGATGTTTCCGATATGGAGGTCGCCGTGGAGGTAACCGCTCTTGTGAAAACGATGTACAAGTGCGCCTACGCTGCGCAGTAGGCGACGCTGCTCAAATGGGCAGCCGATGAGCGCTGCATCGAGGGTCTTCGCGTTCGCTACGTAACGCGTGACCATCACGGCGCCGCCACCGCGCTGTCGCCCGAAGGCAAGAGGTTCCGAAATCGCGACGCCTGCGGCTGCGAGTCGGCCGAGGGCCGCCCACTCTCGCTCAGCCGCGCTCTGTCTCGTGACGCCCTTAATTCGTGCGATCCACCTCTTTGCGAGGGTGCGTCGAACCGTGGCGGGCAAGAAGACTTTGACCGCAACCGACGACTTCAACGCCGGCGAAGAAAGCATCACGACTTTGCGGTAGGCCGATTCAGAAAGGGTTCGCGTTTCGAATGCGTCAGGTGAATTCTGCCAGGCGTCGACGGCGTCGCAAATTTCGCCATCTCCTGCGGTCCAGGTGATCTGCGACGAGGCAGGTCCAGAGCTTATCATCGCTGGATTCCGGCATATAGGGTGCGGAGCTTCGCGACGTGTTCGCTCCAATCGTGCTCGCGCGCCATCGCGAGGGCCTTCGTTCCGAGGTTCTTTCGCGCGGTCGATGTCGAGAGTGAATTCATCGCGGTCGCGTATGCCGCGTCGTCGTCAGCGTGTTCGATCACGATCCCGCATTCTTTAAAGAGTTCGGAAGCTCCGACGCTACGATTGGTAATGACCGGTAAGCCCGCAGCCGCAGCTTCGAGGCAAACCAAGCCAAAGGCATCGTATCGACTCGGCAGAAGCAGTCCGTCGGCCGCGGCGTAGATCTTTTCAATGTCCCGTCGCTCGCCCAGAAAAACGACGCGGTCGTCAATGCCGAGCTTTGCCGCGATAGTTCGCCACGGTTTTGGGTTGTCTTTGCCCGCGACCCAGAGCTGTGTATTGGCATCGGCCACCCGTGTGAGCGCTTCCATCGCGATGTCGAGTCCTTTGCGGCGCCAGCCCGAGCCGGCCAATAGCCACACGGCTTCACTGCCTACACCAAGTTCAGTTCGGATTCGCTCATGTGCGTCTCCTTGGTTTTCGGGGGCGAAGCGCGCGACTTCAACGCCGCAGTGAATCACCGGGAGTCGCGAGCGCGGTACGTCGTACCGGTCGGCGATTTCGCGCTGCACCATGCCCGAGACACACTGTGCGATCAACTTGGGGTTGGAAAAGATGCGCCGCTCGAGGCTGAGTAGAGTTTGGTGTCGAGGTGAGAGCACGCGCCACGCCCGTCCGCTCGAACCGTATGTCTTTTGCATGTAGTCCGCGTGGGATCCGCCGCCTACGTGGAACACGTCCTGATCAAGGGTGCGGCTGAACGAATGCACCGCATCGAAGCGCTCACCCGCGAGGGCATGACGCACGTTACGCGCGAATATACGAACGCGAAGGGGTTGCCAAAATTTTGGTGTTGGGAGGCGCACTACGTTTGTACCGGGCGCACTCTGGCCTACGCGGCACAGCACGTGAACGTCATCGCCGGCATGAACCAGCTCACGAGCAACGTTCCACGCGACGTGTTCGCCTCCGCCTCGCCCCGGTTCGAAGCGCTCGATCACGATGGCGACCCGCATGGGTGCCGGCGTCAGCTTGAGCGTCGACGCGAAAACCAGACGCCGCCAAATGCCGCGAGGCCAAAGGATGCGACGTCGGTCAAGCCACTCGGCCGCGCAGCCTTGCAGGCGGGGGTCGAACAGGTGCGCCCGCGCCAGTAAGCGGCGTGGACTTTCTGCGCCAAGGTCACTTCGTTATTCGCTTCAGCGATCGCCCGCGAGTCTGTGATCTCGGGGTTGAGCGTTACGGATGCAGACGCCGACGAGGCGAATAACGCTGCGAAAGTCGCGATCGCGCATGTCAAAACCAACCCGCGAGCCGGGCGATGGTGAGATCGGCTTTCATTCGCGTTTATCACGTACATGATCGCAATGTTTCCTTGGCTTGGTGCGGCGAGGCTGTGAGCGGCGACTCGTTACAAACAGGGTATCGTGGGGTGGCAGCGTGACGCCAGCGCATACGTTGTTCATCGGTGTCGCGTACGAGATTTCTTTGAGATTCGCGTTCTTTCCCGCCATTCTCGTGCAACTGGGTGGCAGCGCAGCCCTAACTCGTTGTGCTGACGGCTGCACGGATGCATGGCCGAATTCGCGCGCGGGTCTTTCGTGCCCGATGGGTCGAAAAATTGAGAACCGATTTCTTACGTCGGAATCAAATCACCGCTAGCGGATTCGAGAGCGTTGCCGTTACCCTCCCGCGTCGCAGACACTGCGGTGCGGGAAGGAACTCGCGCCGCTTTTCGCTCGGCGAAGCAAATGAATGTGAATTGGAGGAAGACACAGATGTTGGCCATCGAGGCGCGGAACCTTTCCAAGCGCTATGGCGATGTCGAAGCGGTGTCGGACCTTTCTTTCGAGGTCAAGAAGGGAGAGATCGTCGGTTTTCTCGGCCCCAACGGTGCGGGGAAGACGACGACGATGCGCATGCTCACGGGCTTCATCCCGGTGACGGACGGAACCGCGCACATCGCCGGGCACGAGATCTTCGCCGACCCCATCGGTGCGCGACGTTCGATCGGATATTTGCCGGAAAACCCACCGCTCTATCCGGAGATGACGGTCAATGCATATCTGACGTTCGTCGCGAAGATCAAGGACGTTCCTCGTGCGACGCGGAAGCAGGCAGTCGAAAGCGCGGCGGACCGCTGCGGTTTGCACGACGTTGTTCACCGGGTGATTGGTGATTTATCGAAGGGGTTCCGGCAGCGAGTCGGGCTTGCCGGCGCAATCGTCCACGACCCGCCGGTCCTGATCCTTGACGAACCCACAGTCGGCCTCGACCCCATTCAGATTCGTGAGATTCGTGGTTTGATTTCTAACCTCGCCGCTCCCGAACACGGGGAAGCACGGCATACCGTTATTTTGTCGACCCACATCATGAACGAAGTCGAAGCGATTTGTGAGCGAATCATCCTAATCAATCGCGGTCGCAAGGTGGTGGATCAGCCCTTGGCTGAATTGGTGCAGGGCGGTCAAAGCCTCGAAGAAGTGTTTGCGCGCGCAACGTCGAGAGACGAACAAGGTGACATCGCGGTGGCTTTAGGAGCTGAGGAGGCGCCGTTATGAAACACGTATTCGCGATCGCTGGCCGAGAGTTGGGCTCTCTTTTTGTTTCGCCGGTGGCCTACGTGGTCCTCACGCTTTGGGCCGTGCTTGCGGGAACCTTCTTTCTTTCAAGTTTGATCGGGTTCGACCAGCAGCTCGCCCAGGCGAGTCAGTACGGCGCCCAAGAATATCTCGAGCGCATGAATCTCAACGACCATCTCATCATGCCCTTCTACGGTTCAATGTGGATCGTCCTGCTGTTTTTGGTGCCCGCCGTCACGATGGGGCTCTTTGCCAACGAAAAGGCGAACGGTACCGACGAGCTTCTATATACAAGCCCGATCGGCATTTGGGCGATCGTGGCCGGGAAGTTCCTCGCGGGATACGTGTTCGTCTTCATCATGACGCTGATCGTCGCGTTTTTTCCCGGCATCTTGTTCGTGTACGGAGAACCGGAAATCGGAAAGACGCTTTCTGGTTTGCTCGCGTTGCTGTTGGTGAGCGTTTCCTATGTGAGCGTGGGCGCGCTGGCTTCTTCCCTCACCAAGAATCAACTGATCGCCTTCGTACTCACGATGGTTTCGCTTTTGGTCATCGGTCTGATGTTGCCCTTCATCGTCGAGATCGGTGTCGGCGGTGACTCAGGCGGTGGCGGCATCGGCATGGGTCCCACGATGCGGTACATCGCAACCGGGACCCACTTTGAAGCCTTGGTCACAGGCGTCGTCGACACCGTGGACCTGGTCTACTTCGCAGTGGTAATGGCGGTCTGCATGGTGCTGTCAAAGGCCGCACTCGAAAGCGTGAGGTGGCGTTGATATGACGAGTTGGCCTGCACTGTTTGGGGCGCTTGGCGCGGTGACGTTCGGCTTCGGTCTGTTGTCTGCGATTTTGTCTGTCTTTCAACCGGTCACGAGTTATACGTGGGTGATTGCCAACCTTGTGATCGGCGTGTTGCTCATCGGCGCGGCCATCGCGTCGAGCCTCGATTCCCTGCGCGAGCGCATGGCGTCCGGCGAAGCTCGGCGAGTGGGCAAGTATGGCGCGAGCGCGTTGTTTGGAACGACCTTCATTCTCGCGATCATCTGTATGCTGGCATTTCTGTCGACGCGTTATTCCACACGTTTTGACTGGACCGAACAGAAGGTCAACACACTCTCGGAACAAACCCTCGAACTCCTTGAGCGTCTCGATCAAGACGTTGTCGTGACCGCGTTCTTTAACGCGGCCGATGCGTTTTCGATTCGCGAGTTGCTCGATCGTTACGCTCACGAAAGCGAGCACATCGCTCTCGAATTCGCGGACCCCAATCGCCGCCCCGACCTCGTGCAGGCAATGGGGATCGATGCGGAAGCGCTCTCGCGCGGGCTCGTTCGCCTCGCGATCGGCGAAGCTCATCTTGACATCGACCAGTTCGACGAGTCGGAAGTTACGAATGCAATCTTGAAGCTCAGTCGCGGAGAAGGGCGGAAGGTCTACTTCCTCGACAAGCACAATGAGCGTCCCTTTGAAGGGGAGGCCGCGGGCGGTGGGAACGGGTATTCCCAGGCCGCTGCAGCGCTTCGAAATGAAACCTATGAAGTGGCGTCTCTGTTCTTGGCATCGACAGGTGAAGTCCCCGTCGATGCCGACGCCGTTGTGATCGTCGGGCCAACGCGGCCGTTGTTAGAACAGGAACACGCCGCCCTCGACGCCTATTTGGCCCGCGGTGGGGCCCTGATGGTCTTGCTCGACCCGCGTGCGAATACCGACATCGCGCAGGATCTCGCGAAGTGGGGTGTCGAAGTGGGCAATGACGTCGTGTTCGACGCGCGACTCGCGCTCTTCGGTCAAGCAACGAGCCCGTTCTCGGCCAGCTTCGGCGCGCATCCTATTACAGACAAGCTGCGCGATACCGTTCTCTTCCACATGGCGCGCAGCGTTTCGGTTGCTGCCGATACTTCGCTGCTTCAATCGATCGTGTACACCGGTGAAGAGTCGTGGGCCGAAACAGACCTCGATGGTTGGACGGCCAATGGCAAAGCGCAGTTTGACCCGGGCGATTTGCTGGGCCCTGTTTCACTGGCGGTCGCGGGCGAACTCCTCGTCGGGACTTCTCAGGACAATGCCGGGAGCGACGCGGAGCGTACCGCCGCCCGACTCGTCGTCGTCGGCGACTCAGACTTCGCAAGCAACGAGCTCATCGGCAATTACCAGAACCGCGACCTCTTCGTAAACGCGGTGAACTGGCTTGTTGACGACACGGATCAAATCTCAATTCGACCTCCGATCTCTCGCGCATCGCGGTTTCGCATGACGGGAGAATCGTTCGTTCGGATCCAACTGCTTTCGTTGTTCGTCATGCCAGAGTTGATCGCCGTCACCGGCGTGTTCGCTTGGTGGATGCGCCGTAAGCGACCGGCGAACTAGCGCGATGCAGCCCCGAACCGCCGCCATCATGTTCTTCGTCGCTGTCCTGCTGGGTGCGTTTGTCTACTTGTACGAAATTGAGGGCGACGTCGAGCGCGGCCGGGACGAAGAAGCCAGTCGCCAACTGTTCCCAGAAGTAGATGCGGCGGCGATCGGTTTTCTTCTGTTTCGAGCCCGGGGCGATCAACTCGTCGAAGCGATTCGTTTGGGCGAAGAGTGGCACCTCAAACAACCCGTCGAATTTCCCGGTGACGACGTCAATCTGAATTCCATCGCGTCCACTCTGGCGAACTTGACAAGCGAAACGGAAATCGAAGATCCAGCCAGCCCTGAAGTGTACGGGTTGGGTGACTCCAGTAGACGCGTGCAGTTTCGCGCTGGAGACACGAGCTTCACACTCCAAGTCGGGAACGAGGCACCCGTGGGTGGCAATATCTACGCCGCGCGGGAAGACGCTTTGGACAGGGTGTTCACCGTCGCCGCGTTCCGGGTGAGTTCTTTTGATCGAGACCTCGATTCACTTCGCGACAAACGTGTCTTGAGCTTCGATCGCGCTCGTGTGGAATACGTTGTTGTGGGTTGGCCGGGTGGTACCGTGACGGTCGCGAAGACGGACGCCGGTTGGGAGGTCACCCACCCGTCCGCAATTGCGGGCCCCGCCGACGTGAAAGCGATTGACGATCTGCTTTCCGATATTTCGTTTCTGCGCGCCGAGGGCTTCGTCGACGGCACCGAAAAAGTACAAAATGTGCTCGCCACCGAGCCGCATTTCACCGTTGCTCTCGGACTCGCCGGACAAGCAGGGGCCCCGCTCGAAGTGGGACTACGAGCCGTGAGCGAGGGCGATGAAGAGAACTACCTCCTGAGTGGTGGCCACGCGAGCGCGCTCTACCGAGTGCCACGCGGCCGGGTCGACGGCTTCCCTCGCGACGTATTCGCATACCGCTTCAAAGAAGTTTCGAACTTCGACTCGCAAACCGTCGACGCGTTTGAGTTGGTCTTTCAACCCGAGTCGCGTGAAGCCTCTGTGGCGCCGACGACGATCCGAGTTGAGCGCACGGATACCGGCTGGGCATCGACAGGTGATGCATGGCTGCCCGGCAAGGCAGCAGCTCTAATTGCCGAATTTGCTCGCCTCGACGCGACTTCAGTCGAAGTGGAACAGATCGTTCCAGACGAGCTCGCAGGGTTCGGCTTGGCGCCGCCGCGGGTGACCTTGCGTGCGTTCGGAGGCGAAACCGAATCTCCGTCGACATTGATTGCCGAAGTATTTCTCGGAGAACTGGATCCCGCTTCAGGCTTTGCGGCCATGGCGGCCGGGCAGGCCAAGGTTGTGCGAATCGATCCCGCGTTAGCGGAGCAGATTCCGACGTCGCTCACTTCGGTGCAGAGCAACTTTCTCGCTCCACCACCGGGCGTCCAAGAGGGAGAGGTGCAGGCCGATCAACCCGCAAGCGACGTTCACTCACCATAGCTTGATTCAGCGATGGGGACCGAACACGACTCGGTTGTCGGACTCCGACACGAACTATCGCGGTTCCGCTGTCAGAGTACCAATACCTTCTTCGCACTCGCGCGTTCGCGAAACCGCGCATCCCACGCATGAATATTTTTGTATTCGATGTCGATTTCACGGCTTTTCTCTTCGGCGGAGTTGACCAAGTGGAAGTCATTGACGTTGAGGGTTCCACCAACTCGAACACGCTGGCCGCCGTTCGACAGGGTTTCGAGTCCGAGCCCAATCACGCCTGAGGATGCCAAGTCATATCGCAATTTTCGCGACGTTACTTTGGATGTCGTTCGAAGTGTTTACTGGGTTCAGTGATGAGGACGTCATCACGGGGGATACGCCGCGGAGCTGGCGGCCATGATTCTCTTGTTGCGTGGTTTATTGATTGAGTTGTGCCAGAACTTCGGCGTGGATGGCACCGTTGGTTGAAAGAATGTCGTCGCCCGATACTGGGACCGGCCCGGCCAACGAGTTCGTTACAACCCCGCCGGCCTCTTCGACGATCAAGATGCCGGCTGCAACGTCCCAAGGGTGTAGCTTGAATTCCCAGTACGCGTCGAGTCTTCCGGCGGCGACGTAGCAGAGATCGAGGGCGGCGCTTCCGTCCCGGCGAAGCCCGCGGGCTGCTTTGAGCATGTGCCCAAAGTTTTGAACGTTGTCGACGTCGCTACGGTGGACATCGTACGCGAACCCGGTCGCGACCAGAGCCTCCGCGAGCTTGGGTGTGCGTGAGACTTCGAGCCGGCGTTGGCCGAGGAAGGCTCCAGCGTTGCGAACCGCCTCAAAGCATTCGTCCAACAGCGGGTCGTACACGACGCCGACCTGCCGTTCGCCTCGATACTCGACTCCGATCGACACACAAAACCGCGGGAAGCCATGGGCGTAGTTCACGGTCCCGTCGAGGGGGTCGATGATCCAGCGCCATGCCGCGGCCTGGTTTGCGTGATCGCCGCCTTCTTCGGCAAGGATCGCGTCGTCGGGCCGTTCCGTTCGAATGCCACTGACGATCAATGCTTCGCACTGCGTGTCGACTTCGGTGACGAGATCGATTGCCGCGCTCTTCGTTTCGATTTCGTGCTCGCCCTCATACCGCGAGCGCTGAATCTCTCCGGCTTCCCGGGCGAGGCGCACAGCGAGGGCGAGTACGGCCCGGGACTGCGCGGTCAAATCTCCTTCGGGCGGGGACACTTGGCTCACGATGCGTCGACCTCGGCGTCTGTCCCATTGATTCGAAACAAGGCGCGCGCATTGCGGTGGGTAATGCGCGCGACGTCTTCAACGCTGGTGTTGTGGAGCCGCGCAAGGGTTTCACCAATCCGCGGCACCCAGGCGGGTTCGTTGCGACGCCCGCGATGTCCTTCGGGTGCAAGAAACGGCGCGTCGGTTTCAACCATCAACCGATCTAGCGGGAGTCCGGCTGCAACTTCGCGTAAGTCGTCATTGCGTTTGAACGTCACGATGCCCGAAAACGAGACGTAGAAGCCGTGTTCGAGTGCGCGGAGCGCGAACGGGAGAGCGCCCGTGTAGCAGTGGAGGACTCCGGTGAGTTGGCCTTCACCACGTTCGAGCCAGATCTCAAGCAAATCGTCGTAGGCATTGGGTTCGTCACCGCGTACGTGAATGACGACCGGCACGTCAAGTTCGCGCGCAAGCGACACCTGTTCGCGGAAGACCGCGAGCTGCGTTTCCCGGGGTGAATTCATGTAGTGGTAGTCGAGCCCGCATTCACCGAGCGCCATGACCTTGGGTTGGGCGAGCCAGTCGCGAATCGCTGCTCGGTTTTCGTCGTCGAGTTCATGGGATTCGTGGGGGTGCACTCCGACTGCGGCGTAAATGTTCGCGTGCTTCTCGGCGAGGTCCACCGCGGCGGCATTCCCCGCGATGCCGTATCCGCTGCCGATGGCCATCAAGGTGTCGACCCGGGCTTTGCGCGCGCGCTCAAGAACCTCGCTGCGGTCGTCGTCGAACTTGCTCGCAGTGACGTGACAGTGACTGTCGAACCACATCGCTACGCCACACTCTTTCGCACCGCGAGCAGGGCTCGCTCCGCAACCATTTGAGGGTTGGCATTGCGCTGCACGAGATCTTTGCGGCACTGCGAAAGCGTCTTGTGCGCGTCGAGTTGTGCGCGCACCACATGCTGCTGTTCACTGACACATATTTTGATCTGCTCAGAAAGCCAACTCGAACCGATGTCGAGCATCACTTCGACTTGCTCTGCGGCTTTGGCCCGGCTCCCTCGGTATTCCTCCGCCCAGTCGAGCAAGTCGGGGAGGGTGTTGCCGCGAATGCAGTCGAAGCGCGAAAGGACAATGGCGCGGTCTTCGCTGAGATCTCCGCTGCGAAGGTCACCGGAATTTGAATCGGGAAACCGAACCTTTTGACAGCGCGAACGAATCGTCGCAACGAGCGGCGCGGAACTCGCGCTGGCGAGCACCAAGCATGTTCGATCCGGCGGTTCTTCGAGCAACTTGAGCAAGCTGTTCTGCGCTTCGTGGTTGAGCCACTCGGCATCGGCGACCACCGCAACGCGGTAACCGCCTTCGTTAGCGCCGAAGCGAAGCGCTTTCTGCGTGGCGCGAATTTGTCCAATTCGAACTCGGGTGCCGTCGCGTCCCTTGTCTACCCAATAAAGGTCCGGGTGGTCCCCGATGTGTCGGTAGAGGGGGCCGCTCTTGCCGCTGCCGTCGAGGTCAACCGGCTCTTCGCTCGGTTTCGAGCGCATGCATTCTCGGCAGGCGTTGCAGGGCTTCGGCCCGTCGCCAATGCACACGAGCCCTCGGGCAAACCCCAGAGCTGCGTCGCGAACTACCTCTGAGGGGCCGGCCAGTAGATAGGACGAATGAATCCGGCCACTTTCGAGAGCGCGGTCGAGTAAATCCTGGGCTTGGGCCGGGCTGTCGGACATGGGGCGCGCACTGTAGCACTTCGCTCTGCGTGCTCACTGCGGCGCACGTCCGAGGCCAAATACGCTGAAACTCGATCGTTTCTGAAATATTGCTCTCAAGCTTTGTCAAACCATGCCGATTCAGATTGCAACTACCAGGCAAAGAGGGGAGCCAATGGCCATCAGTGGATTCGGACGATCAAAAGGAGAGGAAACCATGCCGAGACCTTCCAGCTCATCAAGCGGTGGGATGGCAAATCTCTCCGCGTTTATTGATCAGGGTTCAGTTTTCGAAGGAAAGTTGAGTTTCAAAGACACCGTGCGTATCGACGGTGGCTTCAAGGGTGAGATCTCCAGTGAGAATACGCTGATCGTTGGCGAGAGTGGCGAGATCGAAGCATCGATCCATTCTCCGACGGTCGTAGTAAGCGGCACGGTTACGGGCAACATCGTTGCCAGTGACCACGTCGTTCTGCATAAGAGCGCTCAGGTAGACGGCGACATCGAGGCGCCGTCAATCGTGATGGAAAAGGGCGCGGTATTTAACGGCGTCCTCAAGATGGGCAAGAGCGGTGCGAAGTCGAGCGCCGGTTTGAAGTCCGTTTTAGGTGGCGGCGACAAGTCCAACCCGAGCCAGAGCGCGTAGCAATAGCGCTCGAATTCACAAGCCTTACATGAATTGAAGCGCGGGGAGTTTGACTCCCCGCGCTTTTTATTTGTTTGCGCTGCTCGCGCTCAGTTCGACAGCAGGTAGATGCCGTCGTTCTCGCGTACGGTTCGTGAAAGCTTGATTCCGACCGTTTGTCCGCTCTTGGCGCGTTGTACAGCTTGGTCGTCGACGCGCAGCTCTTCGATTCGCTCGTAGAAGTCGGTCGTGTGTCCATGAATGTGGACTGCATCGCCGACTTCGATCTCACCGGTTTCAATTTTGATGAGTGCAGCCTGTGACTGCGCGTAATAGTGCATCACGCTGCCGATTCGTTTGGGATAGAGCTTCGCGATGGTTGCGGGGTGCGACTTGGGGGCAGATGGGCGCCGGTCACTGCGAGATGCGCTCGCCTTGCGGGGGCCCTTTCGGTGTCCGGCCTTGGGCTTCCTCGCCTGCTTCTGGCTCGCCTCTTTTTTTCCGGCCTTCTTACGACTGGCGCTCTTCTTCTTTGCGCCGGCCTTTTTCTTGCCCTTCGCCTTTTTCGAGGCAGGACGCTTTCGCGCCTTCTTGGCGGAAGCCTTCTTCGCGCTGGGGCTCTTGGGTCGAGTGGCCAAATGGAGGCTCCGTTGGGGATCTTGCGCAGGAATTGCGTGTCCCGAGAGAGATCATCTTGGAGTCGGCGGCGCGATGCAACCCAGCTGGCGCGGGTACCGCGCAAACTCCTAGATGGCGACGACTGCCGTAACGCCCGGGATCGCTTGGCGCAGGGGCTCTTCAAGGCCCACCCGCAGCGTTGCCGGCTATGCGGGACAGTGGGCGCAAGCGCCCTGCATGGCGATGCGAACCGTGCCGTCCGCTTCGACGGCAATCCGTTCTACGTTGCCGCCGTCGGCAACGAGGCCTGGACGCAAACGGTCGAGGACTGATTCGACGTCTTCTCGTGCAACGGTTCGTCTACCTCATTCCACGGGGGCTCGATCGGCTTATCCGGCTTTTGCGTTGAGCGAATTCCAGGCGAGCGGTAGGGTATACGGCCATGACTCAACCGATCAGCATTGTGGTCAAGCTCTTTGGTTCCCTGCGTGAAGAAGTAGGGGCCAAGCAGCTCGACTTTGACCTCGAGCCCGACACGACGGTTTCGCAATTGCGTGCGCAACTTGGCGCGAAGTACCCAACGTTCGCGTCCCTGGGAGATCGCCTTGCGTCGTCCCTCAACCTGGAAATTTGCGATCCCAGTGCCGTACTCCATGACGGTGACGAGGTGGCTTTTCTGCCGCCGGTTTCAGGCGGGATGAGCACTGCGGCGACGACAACCCAGCTCTGCACCATCTCTGAACATCCGCTCGATGAAGCGGAAGTCGTGGCCCGTATCGCCGGCCCGGACGCCGGGGGCGTCGTGAGCTTCGTCGGCAACGTGCGCAACCAAGCGCGTGGCCATTCGATCAAGTTTCTCGAATACGAGGCCTACCCCGAAATGGCCGAACGTGAGATGGACAAAATTGCCGCCGAAGCCGGAGAACGTTGGCCCGGCACGCGGGTTGCGATTGCGCACCGGGTAGGGCATCTCGAAATTGGCGAGGCCGCGGTGGTGGTCGTCGCGGTGTCTCCGCATCGTGCAGAGGCGTTTGAAGCGTGTCGCTTCGCGATCGATACGTTGAAGATCACCGTGCCGATCTGGAAAAAAGAAGTCGCCACCGACGGTGAGTATTGGGTGGACGATCACGCATGAGCGAGCACGCGAAACCCTCTTCATCCCATCACCACCATCGCAAGGCGGCTGCCGCGAGCGTCGAGGTGCGCGTGGTGACGGTAAGCGACACCCGCACCCTCGAAACCGATACTGGCGGCGCGCTTGTCGCCGAAAAGCTCGAAGCAGCGGGGCACAAAGTCAGCGGTCGTGTAATCGTGAAAGACGAACCTGCGTCAATCGCCGCCGCAGCGAAGTCCGGTATCGAAGCCGCGGGTATTGGGGCGGTGATCCTGACCGGTGGCACAGGTGTCGCGCCGAGGGATGTAACGCCTGAAAGTGTCGAGCCAATGCTCGACCGAATCATCCCCGGCTTCGGCGAAATTTTTCGCCTCCTGTCCTACGAAGACATTGGCTCTGCGGCCTTGCTCTCTCGTGCGCTGGCAGGTCTTGCGCAGGGAACCGTGGTGTTCGTGATCCCGGGCTCGCGAGGGGCTGTCGGACTCGCGATGGACAAGCTGATTCTTCCAGAACTCGGGCACTTGGCGGCCGAGGCCGTCAAGACTCGCTAACGCAACGCCGAAAAGCAGCGGGTGAACATCCGCAAATCTCGCTCCCCCGAAGTCCGTTTGATTCCGACACGTCTTGTGCGTTCCGCAAGCGTCCTTGGGTTGATCGCCGCGTCATTCGTCGCGTGGATGTTCGTCGGCGTTCCGGTATGGGCGGAATCCTTTGTCTGGGTCGACGATGCGGGCATGACGCACTTGACCGACGACCCGAATCGCGTGCCCACAGAACAGTTGAACCCGAAGCGTGACGGAGTCGATGCACTTCGGGGGCTGTGGCGCGACAACTTCCTCGGTGTGACAACGTCGACACCCCCCGGTGCCTCGGGGAGCGACGTCGACCGCGCGATGCGCCTTCTGCGAGGCGCGGTCTCCGACATGCGTCGCGGAGAAATGGCGCGCGCCGTCGCAACGCTGCGCAGCGTGAAGCGCATGTCGCCGAAGCTAGCTGAAACATACTGGTACCTCGCGCTGCTCGATCGTCAGCGCGGGCGTTACGACGGTGCCCACAAGAACGTGCGCCGTTTTATCGAGTTGGCGGGAGACAAACTTTCGAACTGGCGTGAAAAGGCGCTGCGCTTTGATGCCGAACTTGGCGACGAACGCAGGCTCGTCGATTCGAGGATCGATCGAGGCCCGCTCAAATTCAATCGCGTGAAAACGCCACATTTTCGTCTGGAATTCGACTCGGAACTCAGCGGTTTCGATCGCGACTACGCGTCGACCGTGCTGCGGTTTCTCGAAGAAGCACGCGACGATGTCTCAACCCAAGTTGGCGTGACTCCCCTCGAACCGCTGGGGGTCGTGCTCTACGGAAAGGCCGCCTATCTCGAAGCACACCGGCACCGCTTTTCGTTTCAAACGGTCGGCTTCTTTGATGGACGCATCCACGTAACGTCGCCCGCGCATCCGACCGAGTCGATGCGCTCCTTGCTCTACCACGAATACACCCACGCCGTCTTCCGGGAACAGACGGGCGGCGACCGACCCTACTGGCTCAACGAAGGCTTGGCCGAGCGCATGGAAAGGCGCTCGCGAAACCTCGAAGCATCAACCCGAAGCGAACGCATCTCGCTCCGAAACCGAATCGAAACCGACACCTGGATCCCGCTGCGCCGCATCGCCCCCAGCTTCTCGGGACTCTCCGACGAAGATGCCCGCGCAGCCTATCTAGAAAGCGTCGTCGCCACCGCCTACATCGAAGCCCACACAACCCAACAACAACGCGCAAACATGCTCAAACGCATCGGAGAAGGCTTTTCCGCCGACCAGGCTCTCCATGAAGCCACCGGCCTAGACACCGATGGCCTAGACGCCGCCGTCCAACAAACCATCCTCGAAGAATTTCCCGCAATGGGAACCTAGTCGCGCCTCGCCCGAACAATGAGACGCGTCATCCCACTCCACGCCCAAGCCGACCATGACCTTCGATTCAACCTCGATCGACCCCAGGGCATCGCCTCATCCATCACTCGACACCCCTCGATGAGGAAGTTCGGTCATCGAAGAAGACATCGTCGCCTCCACATCAACCGTCTGAGGCTCAAACCGAAACTGACCTCTTCTCACATTGACGATGGAAAGCGCAGCGTCATACCCCGGCTGCTTGCTCGACTCGACGTGCACGGGGACGCCGTTTTTGAACTGAATTCACGTCGTGTCGCGATTCGCTTCGAGTTCGATGATGCCGCTCTTCGCCCCCATCGCGAGGACCTGCAGCACGGCACGCGGCGGGATCTGTGCCAGGTCCCCCGCAAAGGTTTCGGTCTTCGTGTTCGGAAGCGCGATCACAGTCTGCGCGGACACAGACTCAACCGGGTAAGCAAGCTCCTCTGAAGTGAGTTCGCAGAAGGTCACGGTTCGCGATGCCATTTCGATCTTGTCGCCCGGCGAAAGCACGCTGGCCTCTTTGCCGTTCGACTAGCAGCCGTTCGTACTGCCGAGATCCCGGAGCATGTACTGACCCTCTTCGAAACACAGCTAGGAGTTCTGGCGAGAGACGTCGCTGTGCAAGATTGCGAGTTCGTACTGCGCCTGTCGACGGATCACGATCGGGATGGTCTCGGTTACGGGAACCGAAGAGAGAGGCGGCGAAAAGAGCATGATTCGGCGTTGATTCTGAATGCTGAACTCGTCGGCAAATTCAGCGCACGGTTTGACCGTCGCTCACTGTGCAGACTTGCCGCGATCCAGTGTCACCGTATCGCCTACACGCCAACTGTGAGCGAGGGCATAGCCAGACGGAACTTCAAGCACGGTGTCGGTGAGCGCCGACGGCTGATAGGTCGGTCCCGGGCCATCTGGCGAATATTTCACACGATGGGAAATGTCGACAATGCGTCCGTCTCGGATCCACACGATGTCGATGTCGAACCGCATGTCTTTCATCCAAAAGGCTGGGAATACCGGTTTGGGATACTCAAACAGCATCCCGTGCCCCCATGCAAGGCTGTCACGCCCGCCGAGGCCTCGGGACTGTTCGTGGGGGGTGTGCGTGATTTCGAGTGTCACGCGCTGATGACGGATCGTGACGTACGGGCCTTCGGTCTGCGCGTTGTTCGCTTCGCACGCCATCGCGAAAATCATGATTGCAATAACAGCAAACTCATGAACGGCGGGCATCACGATTCCGAGTTCGGCGTGTAGAGCTCGAAGTCGACGAGTTCTTCTTTCATGTACTCGCGAAGCGAGTTCACAATGCGCGCTTCGAGTTGCCGTACGCGTTCGCGGGACACGTCGAATTCGACGCCCATTTCTGCAAGGGTACGCGGCTCGTCGGCCAAGATGCGCTCGCTCAAGATCTGGAGGTCTCGATCGTTCAGGCTCTTGCTGAATTCGTCGATCGCTTTGCGAAAGAGGGTATGGATCTCACGGTGGCCGACTTCGGCCTCGGCGCTAATGCCTGGGCCCGACATCGAATCGCCGAAGGTCTCCCGGTCCGAATCGTCGAAGCGCGGCGCATCGAGAGAAATGTCGGGGCGCGCGAGCTGTTGCTCCATCGCGACGACGTCTTCTTCTTGGACATCCAGCCGTTCGGCTAGAAGCTTCGTCGTGACTTCGAAACCCTCGAGTTCAAGAGCACGCTTTTCCTTGTTCAAGCGAAAGAAGAGTTTGCGCCCGGCGCGAGTCGTACCGAGTCGAACACTGCGCAAGTTGTCGACGATGTACTTCAGAATGTAGGCGCGGATCCAGTAGACCGCGTACGACGAAAGCTTGACGCCCTGATAGGGGTCGTAGCGTTGAACGGCCTCGACCAGGCCCACGTTGCCTTCCTGAATCAGGTCCAGGGTATTGCTCCAGGCGCGGCGATATTCCATCGCGATTTTGACGACGAGGCGCAGGTTCGAGAGCACCATCTTGCGCGCCGCCTCGACATCGCCGTCCTCTACCCAACGGACCGCGAGTTCGTGTTCTTCTTCTCGCGAAATCGGTGCGTGGTTGGCGAGCTGTGACATGTAGGCACTGAGCGCAGAGACGGGCTCAAGCGATGAACTCGAAGAGGTGGAAGCCTTCTTTTTGGCCACTGCTTTTGGGCTGGGTGTCAGAACTTCGGGAGTGGCGAGCAGCGAAGCGTTCGCATCGGGGGCGTCGAGCGCTTCGACGTCGTCCGCGGCGTCTACATCGATGACGTCAGTGACATCGATGGCACCGTCTGACGTATCGAAGTTTTCGGCATTAATCACAGCCGCGTCGTCACCCGCTAACGCTGCGCGTGCTGCGCTGTCATCAACGGGGTCGAGGATTTCGATGTCGGGGGTGTTTTGTTTGCCGCTCACGATGCAACCATAGCAGAGCACAAATAACGGGATTGGCCGTGTGGCCAATCCCGTTTCTGAAACACTTGATGGGGTGTCACCTACCGCATGCGCGGAGGATCAGGCTCCAGACTGCTCGCTCGAATTACTGCTTGAGCGCGCGGATGTACGCAATCACGTTGGCGACGTCTGCGTCGCTGAATGCCGGCCACGGCGCCATGAGGGGCGAGCCACCAAAGGCCATCGCGCCCTGGGTGATCACGCCCTTGAGATCGGCGTCGGTACCGGTTGCACCGTCTGTGTCCGTGTCGAACTTGAACTCGCCAATCGAAAGGTCGCGCGGCTTCGGGTTGAGCGCCGCGGCGAGAACGCCGTCACCCTTGCCCGTCATGCCGTGGCAAGTCATGCAGTTGGTGGCGAAAATAACCTTGCCCGCGTCGGCATCGCCCGCGCTGGCGGCGGCCGGAATGACGACTGCTGAAATTGCAGTCAGGATGAGAGTTCGTGTGGTGTTGATGCGCATGTTGATTTCGCTCCTTGGGAATGCGAGAGGCCTCTGATGTCGGCCGGTTGCGACTCGAGAGTGAGTCGTGATCTTGACTTGGGAGCCACATCGATTTTGAGAGTCAGACGACCAAAGGTCCGGTGTCATTCAATTAAATTCGAAAATGATTTCCCTGGAAGGTGTTTGTTTGGAGGGCTGTGTTGTGCCCGCACATCCAACCTGCACAGTTCACGGGTTGCGGGCCGATTCCCAGAATGACTTGCAAGCCTAGGAGTTTTGTCACTCTTTGGGTTGGGCAGGCTGGAGAGTAGGGGCGCCCTGATCGAGCGTCAAACGATGCCCTTGCAACAAATTGTTGACAAGAGAACAACGGAGACACGGTTGGTTGCGGCGACGCGTTTGAACGTCGCTCAGCTCTTCTCCCGCTTTTCCCTAATTCTTCTTTCGTTCTTCGTTAGCGCTTCTTCAGCGGCTTCCATTCTGAAAGCAACTCGACCAACAAACGCACGCCGACGCCTGTGGCACCACGCCCTTGATAGGCCCCGATTCTTGACGTCCAACCCGTCCCGGCGATGTCCATGTGGACCCACGGCGTTTTGCCGACAAATGCTTCGAGAAACGCCGCGGCCGTCGACATTCCGGCCTCGCGTCCGGCTGCATTAACGAGATCGGACACATGCCCCCGAACCGCTTTGCGATGCGCGTCGAACAACGGAAGCGGCCAAGCGCATTCGTCGCTTCGCTGGCCGGCCTCTTGGACTCGGTCGATGAGGTCCTGGTTCGAACCTAGGAGCCCCGTGGCCCAGTCGCCGAGAGCGATCATGCATGCGCCGGTAAGCGTGGCAAAGTCGAGCATCGCAACAGGCTCATACGTTTCGTTCGCATACGCGAGTGCATCGGCCAAGACGAGTCGGCCTTCGGCGTCGGTATTGAGGATCTCCACCGTCTTGCCCGAGTACATCTTCAAAATGTCGCCCGGACGGTATGCGGTTGCCGAAGGCATGTTCTCTGCTGCGGCGACAATGCCGACGACGCGGTGCGGGATGTTGAGCATTTTGATAGCGCGCATCGCGCCGATCACCGTCGCCGCGCCACTCATGTCGTGCTTCATCTCGCCCATGGCGGGGGAGGGCTTGATCGAGATGCCTCCCGAATCAAAGGTGATGCCCTTGCCGATCAAGCAGATCACCGGCTGCTTTGCCTTTTTGCCGCCAGCTTTGGTCCGGGCCTTCGAACCGGGGTTGTGATCCATCACGATCAGGCGAGGTGGGTTGCAGCTGCCCTGGCCGACCCCCAAAATACCGCCCATCTTGCGCCGCTTGAGCTCGGGGACTTCCATGACCTTGGTCCGCAGGCCGACCTGGCGAGACATCTTGGCGGCCGCGTTTGCGAGCAATACCGGGGTCATCGCGTTGCCGGGGCGGTTGGATAGATCCCGGGCGAGGTTCTGAGAATCTGCGAGAGTGATGCCGCGCTTTACGCGGCCTCGTGCGGCGCTTGCGTCTTTCATTCGGCTGTAGACGATCGTGAGCGCCGCGTTCGGGACCGGCTTCTTTTTCTTGCCGTTGTCCGTCAAAAATTCGTCAAAACGGTAGAGCCCGAGGACCGCGCCTTCGGACATAAACTGGCATGCGTCAGGTGCCGAAATGCCTTTCGCTGCCGGAGCGACGATGCCAACGCTCTTGGCGTGCTTGGCGCGGCCTAACTTCATGGCTCGTGCGGTTAGTGCGCGCAGGCCCTCCGCATCGAGTTTGTCCGGGGCCCCCATGCCGAGGAGGAGAAATCGCTTCGCGTTTCCCGGGATCGCTGGATAGATCGTCTGCATTTCACCGGCGACGCCCTTGAAGTCGCCTTGCTTCACGACCAGCGAAAGGGCTCCACCGGCAGCTTTGTCTAGGGCGCTGAGCGAGCTTGGGAGCTGCTTCTTTTTCTTGTCGATGGCGAAGAGAGGCACCGCGAGCACGTCGACCTTGGCTTCCCCGGGTCTTCCAATTTTGATTTTGATCTGCATGATTTTTCCTCGTGACGGTTCAGAGTTGGCGGCGTGTTGGGCTGTATCGGCAGATTGCTTGAATCGTCCCTGGCCCTTCTATAGACTTCGCATGACCGTCCAGATTGCGTAGATTTGAACGTGTTGCAGCAAACCGGGCACCAAAAGATGCTCTACGGCTTCTATGGTTCTACGGTGGTTCTGTTTATTTGGGTGTTCGTACAGCGCGTACGCAATGCCCTGGCTCTAGCTGGCTCGCCCAATCGCGTGCCCAACGAAGCCAAACTGGTGCTGTGAAAAGTGCTCTAACAAGTCTCGGGGGGGACTTCACGTGAGCTTCGACGTATTCGGCTTGATCCTACAAGCCGGCCTGATCGTTAAGCTCGTCTTGATCATCTTGTTCGCGTTCTCGTTGGTTTCATGGGCGATCATCTTGTCCAAATGGAAAGAGGTCCGGGGGGCCACCGAGGATAGCGAGGCTTTCCTGGAGATCTATCACGAGCAACCGTTCAACCAGGCATATGACGCAGCCGGGGACCTCGATCGGGGTCCGGTGGCAACGGTGTTCGTAGCGATCTGCGATGAAATGGGGCGAGTCGCGCGAGACAAGGGTCGTTCTTCGATCCACGATTTGGGTCCCGCAGAAACCGCCAAGGTTCAAAGGCTGCTTCGTTGGTATGCGGTCCGCGAAGGGCAGCGCCTCGAACGTGGTCTTTCGTTTCTTGCGACGACGGGCAGTTCGACCGTGTATATCGGCCTGTTCGGCACCGTAATTGGGATCATTCAGGCCTTTCAAGGCATCGCGCAATCAGGCAATGCAAGTCTTGCCGTCGTGGCTCCCGGGATCGCCGAGGCGCTCATCGCGACGGCCGTTGGTCTGTTCGCCGCAATTCCGGCAACGATCTTCTATAACCACTTTTCTGCGGGAATCGACAAGCTCGTTCACGCGATGGAACAGTTCGTCGGTGAGTTTGGCGACGATATTGGCACCTTTACTGGGGCGTCAATTACTGCAGCGTCCAGCGATTTGGTCGAGGATGGCGATGGAGCAGGGCGGTCGTGATCGCGGGGGAGGCGATCAGCCTGCGCCCTCGCGCGCGCCGGGCGAACGCGGACATCAACATCACACCGTTTGTCGACGTGATGTTGGTCTTGCTGATCATCTTCATGGTGGCAGCACCCCTGATGCAACAGGGCATCGACGTCGACCTGCCCGAGACCAGCACCCAGGCGCTTCGGGTGCAAGACAATCCCTTGATCCTGTCCGTCAAAAAAGACGGAACGTACTTTCTCGGCAAAAGTGAGATCCAGATCGAAAACCTGGTGTCCAAGCTCGAGGCCATCTTTGAAGCGCGAGCCTCGAAGGAAATTTATTTGCGCGCAGACAAAGCCGCGCCTTATGGGACCGTCGTCAAAGCCATGGCGGCAGCACGTGAAGCGGGTTCCGACCAGTTGGGAATCGTGACGGAACCAGAGATGTAGCCAGGGCGAAGTCGCCCGGGTCGTATTCGACGATATTCGGTTAATCGACCAACAAGATAACGACAACAAAAAGTGTGCACGAGAATCACGTCATCCCCCCGACGTGAGCTCGGCGGGGAGCAATCGCGGGGGTGTCGGTTTCGACGACAAAAGAGCAGCGTGCAGGAGTTTGGCTCGAAGCGCAGGACGCGGCACATCAGCGCGGACTCGTGCGGGGCATTGTGCTGTCATTCGCGCTGCACATCCTCGTGGGGTTTGCGATCGCGTACGCACCCGAGCCCGATCCAATATACCTGCCGGAAGTAATCTCTGTGCGCATGGTTGCGATGCCTGTTGCGTCCACACCCACGAAGAGCGCGCCCAAGGTGGCACCCGCGAAGCCCGCAGCTCCCGAGCCTGTGCCGGCGAAGCCCTTGCCCGCGCCGGTACCCAAACAAGTCGTCTTGCCGAAGCAAGCCGTGGTCGTGAAGAAGAAGGCAAAACCGAAGCCCGAGCCGCTTGACTATGACGATGCCCTTGATGCCTTACGCGAAGAACTCGGCGACGAAGAGCCGCTTCTCAGGGCGCCACCCGTTGAAACCGCCGAAGGGGTCGAAGACCGGGCGCCAACGGAAGCGGAGGGCGCGTTGGGGCAGATCGATCCAGACGAAGCTGCATGGAAGCTCGCCGTCGATCGACATATGTCCAACGTCTATGTCGTACCACAAGACTTCAAGGGACAAGGGCTGCGCACGGTACTACGCGTCACGCTGAGCGCGGCCGGCGATGTGTTGGGCACTCCTGAAGTTCTTCGCTCCTCCGGGAACCCCTACTTCGACGACACAGTGAAGCGCGCACTCGTACGCGCGACCCCCCTCCCGGCTCCTCCCGAGCCCGGAGATTTCCGCCTGAACTTCAACGCGGACGAATGAAAGTTGGTGATGTTGCTACTTGAACCGTTTGAAAATTTACGGCGAATACAGCCCGCCCACCGCTTGGGTCGTCACACCATCGCGGTGGTGCTGATGGTGCTTGCTTGCTCTGTCGCCAACACGGGATTGGCACAAGCGCAACGCATCGCCGTTGAAATATCGCCTGGGCGCGCGAAGGCGTTTAGCGTGGCCGTGCAGCGCTTCCGCGACCTCGCAAGTCCCACGCGCGCCCTTCGCGCCGACGATTTGCGCGGCGTCATTGGCGAGGCACTCGATTTTACGGGCGTCTTGCTGCCCCTGGATCACGCTGCCTACCTCGGCCCCGACAACAGCGCTCCGCTCAACAACCGTGGGCGTACCGACTGCAACGACTGGGCGCAGAGCGGTGCCGACGCATTGGTCGAAGGCGAGATTCGTTCGAACAATGGCATGCTCGAAATTGAGTTCGCGGTGTGGGATACGGCGCGCTGCATCCGATTGGTGCGAAAGACTGTGACGCGGGCTCGCGCCGAGGCCGTGCGTCTGGCGCGCACCGTCTCCGATGAAATCGTAGAAGCCTTCACGGGAACACCCGGTTGTGCGGCGACTGAGATTGCATTCGTTTCCGATCGCAGCGGATACCGCGAGGTCTATGTGATGGATTCCGATGGTCGTAACGTGCGGGCCGCGACGGAGAGCCGGTCGATCAAGTCTTTTCCGTCATGGCTGCCAGACGCCGACGGCATCTTGTACACGTCCTACACCAAGGGCGGTCAGTCTGATCTGTACCTGACGTCGCGCGGGGCCGTTCGCGCCGGGCGCCTGTTTCCCGGGGTGTTACCCGGGCTTTCTAAGTTTCGCGGTGTGTTTGGGCCGACCGGGGGCTATCTCGCCGTGGTGGCAAGCCATGTCGGACAAACCGAGATCTATACGATCCATCGATCGAGCGGCCGTCTTACCCGGCTTACCAACAATGCCGCGATCGAAGTCGGTCCGTCGTGGTCGCCAGATGGCAAGCAGATCGCGTTCGTGTCCGACCGGTCGGGCTCCCCGCAGATCTACACGATGAACGCGGATGGCAGCGGCCTCAAACGGATCACGTTCAACGGCCACTACAACACGTCACCGGCATGGTCGCCGGACGGCAAGTGGATCGCGTACGAAACCCGCGTCGGCGGACAGTTTGATATCTGGCTAGTAGACCCAACGGGAACGACTGCCGTGCCGCTCATTACCAATCCGCGCAGCGACGAAGCCCCGACGTGGTCGCCAGACAGTCGCAAAATTGCCTTTACCTCGACGCGGCGCGGTCACGCGGACATCTACGTTGTGGACAGAAACGGTGAAAACCTGCAGCAACTCACGCGGCGCCAGGGGGACAACTTGAGCGCAGCATGGGGTCCGTTTCCGCGTTAGCGGCTAAGCTCGGGCGGTCGATTGCCACGGACGTTGTACGAAGCCAGCTAGAAAATGTTACGCAAGAACAGTCACGCAAGAACAGCCATATAGGAACAGGGGGGAGGCCGGATGCAATATCGGAATCGAAAGTCGGGGCGCCAAATCAAGGCCAACGGCCATAGGCATGGGCGCGTCTCGCGCGCAGTGCTTGTCGTCCTTCTCGCCGGTGTTGCGGCTTCGACCTTTGGATGCGCGACGGTGGCTGAACTTCGGAAGGTCGAAGCCCGGGTGATCGACATGGAACGGGGCGGACGCCCAGCGGGCGGTGCCTTGCGCGAACAAGTCGCCGACTACGTTGCCGACATCGACGGCCTGCGCGAAGAAATGCGCACCCTCGAGGGTCGACTCGAAGTCGCCGAGAAGGCCGCTGCGGACGCACTGGAAGACGTGCACCGCGCTCGGATGGATCTCGCGCAGATGCGCGCGCAGTTCCAACGTGGTGAAGACGGCACCGCTGGCGACGGGGCCAACGCTGCCGCTGCCGGGGCAATTCTAGTAGCTGCGCTTCCCAAAGCCGATTCGCCCGCCGAAAACACTTCTGCGGAAATCCGCGCCTACCGAACCGCTCACGCCGCCTGGCAAAGCAATGACACCGCGACCTGCATCGACCGCTTTCGCGATTTTCTCCAAACCTATCCCGAGTCACCCTATGCAGACGACGCCGCGTTTTGGATGGCCGACTGCCACTACAAGCAAGCTGAATATAAGAAGGCCGTGCTTCGCTTCGACGAGGTGGTTCGCAACTACCCTGCGGGAAACAAGGCTTCAGACGCGCTTTACCGCCAGGGTGAGTCGCTTTTGAAACTCGGGCCCGGGTTTCGTGAGGCGGCGAAGCGCGCGTTTGAGAGGGTCGTCAAGGAGTACCCAGATTCGGCCCGGTCGTCCGAAGCCAAACAGCAATTGGATCTATTTGCCGCGGGGTGAGGCCCGCTGGGATCTGACGACTCGAAGTTTGGGGAGTCCCCAGTCCTTCCCCAGAGGGCGAGCCTTGGCCCGATGACGCTCTGCTTGAAACGCGTCAAAGACGACGAACGTTGTCGAATCTTCAAGAAAGGCTTTCCACTCGGGACCATCAACCGATATATTACTCGCCCCGCCAAATATACCCGGCGCAGAAAGGTGATCCGTTGAAAAAACGTGACATGAAAAAGTTTCGTAAGGCCCTCGAAGAACAGCGTGACGAGATCCTCGTGAACGCTCGCAAAATTTTGTCCGGCGAAATCCATTTGGATCCGGACGACTTCCCCGACGAAATCGACACCGCATCTTCCGAGATGAACCTCGCGTTCCAGGGGCGCTTGCGCGAACGTGAGCGCGGCTTGCTTTCGAAGATCAACGAGGCGCTTGAGCGAATCGATGAAGGCGTCTTTGGCGAATGCCAGAACTGCGGAGAAGACATTGGTGCCAAGCGCATTCATGCGCGACCGATGGCCCAGCTCTGCATCGACTGCAAATCTGAACAAGAGCAGCAAGAGCGCCGTAACGCCTAAGCGCGTGTCCCGTTGATGTCGATGCCACTCGCTTGGCAAAAGCGGGGAGACGCAAAGCCGGATCTGAGCCACATGACCAAGCCCCAAGCGCAATCGATCGTTCTTGGCATCGAGAGTTCGTGTGACGAAATGGCAGCCGCGATCATTCGCGGCAACCGAGACGTCGTCGCCAGCGTGGTGCATGGGCAGGACGACGTACACCGTCCTTATGGTGGCGTGGTTCCCGAGCTTGCATCGAGAGACCACGTGCGCGCGATATCACAGGTTGTCGATCTCACGTTCGAGCGTGCGGGACTGTCGCTAAAAGACTTGACTGGGATCGCGGTGACCGCAGGGCCCGGGCTCGTCGGTTCATTGCTCGTCGGTTTGTCTTTTGGCAAAGCACTAGCCTATCGGCTCGGTGTTCCGGTGGTCGGCGTTCATCACTTGCTCGGCCATTTGACCGCCGCAGAGTTGAGCGCGCCCGACCTCGTTCGCCCATACATTGGGTTGGTTGTGAGCGGTGGGCACACCGCCTTCTACCGTGTTGAAGAGACTGGCGCTCCAGCGTTGTTGGGCGAGACGCGAGACGACGCTGCGGGCGAAGCGTTCGACAAAGTCGCGAAGCTCTTGGGCCTCGGCTTTCCCGGGGGTCCCGCGGTTTCTGCTGCGGCGCGCGAAGGCGATTCGAAGGCCGTCGCATTTCCACGGCCCATGTTGAAGAACCCAGGGCTCGCGCTTTCTTACAGCGGGCTCAAGACCGCGGTGTCCATCGAGGTTGAAAAACGCGGCGGCAAGGACGCGCTTTCGGAACAAGAAGTTGCTGACATCGCCGCCTCCTTTGAAGCGGCCGCGACCGACGTCTTGGTTGTCAAAGCGCGACGTGCGATCAACGCCGAAGGGCTCTCGAGCTTGGCGGTGGTTGGCGGTGTCGCGGCCAACCGAAGGCTTCGAGAAGAAATGGAGCGCGCAGGGAAAAAACACGACTTCGATGTCACTTTCCCGCCCATCGCGCTCTGTACGGACAACGCAGCCATGATTGCAGCCGCTGGAGCCAGGATGCTCGCCGAAGGGTGCGCCGACGCGCTCGACCTCAATGCGTTTTCTCGCGTGCCCCTGGGCCAGACGCCCTGGCGCGCTCCCGCAGACGCTTCGGTGTGAGTGGCTCGACGCTTCGCAGCTTGCTCGACAAACACAACCTGCGACTTCGTCGCGAACTGGGTCAGAATTTTATCGTCGAAGAGCAGGTTGCAGATCGTGTTGCGACGCTTGCGGGCGTTGAACCCAGCGACTGCGTGATCGAAGTGGGAACCGGGCTCGGCACGCTCACCCATGCGATCGCGAAGCGCGCAAAATTCGTCTTGACCGTTGAGATCGATTCGGGGCTCGTTCGGACGCTGGGTGAAGAAAGCTTGCTGGATGACAACGTCGAACTGATTCACGCCGATGTGGGAAAGCTCGATCTCGCCGAGATCATCGCGCGTCTTGCGAAAGAACATGGTGGCAACGTGCGATTCGTCGCGAACCTGCCGTTTTCGAGTGCGACGCCGCTGCTGAGACGACTTCTCGACTTGCGGCATCTGCTCGTCGACTGGTCGGTCATCCTGCAGTCCGAAGTCGCCGAGCGATTGTTCGCCCCGGTGAATACCCGCGACTACGGTTCCCTCGCCGTGTTACATCAACTCTGTGCCGAACCCGGGCAGCGTGCAGTGCTCGGTGCGCAAACCTTCTTTCCCGCACCTCGCGTCGATTCGACACTGGTTTCAATGCGTGCGAACGACAGCGCGGGACTCGCTCCTGGCGAACTCAAAAAGGTCGAACGGGTTGCCCGCGCCGCATTCGGCAAACGCAGGAAAACCCTCTTGAACGCACTCCGAGGGGGTGGACTGGGTCTCGAATCCGACGTGATCTTGTCGACACTCGAAAGCGTCGGGATCGATCCTCGCGCCCGAGCCGAGACCGTGCTTCCCGGAGCCTTCCTCGAACTCACTCGCGCGCTCGATAAGGGGGGGAACCATGGAACCGGTTGAACTCTTCGAAGCCCTTCTCGAACTCGCTGACGAGGTCGAACTTGATGTGCGAATCCTTCGCGGGCAGAACCCCGCAGACACAGATTTCACGCCAGACAGCACTTGCTGCCGCGTGAAGGGAAAAGTTTGGGTTGTGCTTTCTCCCAATGATCCCGTGGACTTGCACATTCGTGTCCTGGCTTCTGCGCTGAAAAGCGAAGCAGGGTCGACGCTGGAGGCACGGTACCTGCCGCCCGCAATTCGAGCCGCACTCGATACAGAAATCTAGCCTGATTGAATCAATTGTTGACCGAGATCTGATCTTCCGTATGCTTTTAGGTGTCGAGTGGAAACGTCTTTGACGAACTGCATCGACGCCGAGTCACAGCAGCAAAAACGAACATCAAGATCGAGAACAAGAAATTCAATCGAACGAATCACGCACCACCGGGGCCGAGTTTTCACACCGACTCCAATTTGAACGCGAGAGGTCCAAAAGACTGAACCGGACGTAAAGCACCCGGCTCAAGAAAACATCAAAGCCTCGACATCGCCCGCTCACGGGAACAAGTTGGCAGCCGCCGACGAGAACCTAAAGAGTTGCTTGGATCCAGAGCCCGAACGTGAAATAGGCTCATGACGGACCGAGACGGGGGTGAGAAGAGGAGGGACGAAGCCATCGCCCCCCCTTTCCTGCGCCTTCGGACTGACAAACTCAGTCATCGGGAGGCGTTTTTTGTTTTTTAGAGGTTCCATCCCCGGCGAATGTCGCACGGGCGGAATGAGGTGCAGAGCGGCCGAAAAAAGAGCGGAGGCAACCCCTAGTGTCCACCGTAACCGCGTCATCACGTAAAGAGCATCGAATCACTGCAACATCCCTGGCCGCGCGCAAGCGCCGTGGCCAGCCGATCACGATGCTCACAGCCTACGACTTCACCTTTGCACGGATTTTCGACGCCGCGGAGATCGACCTTCTATTGGTCGGAGATTCCCTCGGCAATGTCGTTCAGGGCGTCGATACGACCCTGCCCGTGACCATGGACGAAGTCGTCTACCACACCCGAATGGTGGTTCGGGGCACCCACCGCGCTCTCGTCGTGGCTGACATGCCTTTTGGCAGTTACCAGGTCTCGGCGGAAGACGGCGTGCGCAATGCGATTCGTCTCGTAAAGGAAGGTGGCGCTGCTGCGGTCAAGCTCGAGGGCGGGACCAAGGTGGCGCACACGATCGAAGCCATCGTCAACGCTGAAATCCCAGTCATGGGACACGTTGGTTTGACGCCGCAAGCGGTCAACCGCATGGGTGGTTTCCGAGTGCAGGGGCGCGGCGAAGAGGGACGGCTCCGAGTCCTCGACGACGCGCGCGCTGTACAAGAAGCCGGTGCGTTTGCCGTGGTGCTTGAAGGCATCCCCGCGGACCTCGCCAAAGAAGTCACCGCCGAACTTATGATCCCGACGATTGGGATCGGTGCCGGCGTGGACTGCGACGGCCAGGTGCTCGTGATGCACGACTTGCTCGGTCTTAACGACTGGTCGCCCAGCTTCGCCAAGCAGTACGCGAACATGGGTGCGATCGCATCGACGGCAGCACGTGCGTTCGCCGACGAAGTCACGCATCGCAAGTTTCCCGACGCCGAGCATTCGTACAAGTAACCGGCGAATAGGCATCCAGCATGGACATCATTCGCACAACGCGTGAGCTCCAAGAACGCGCTGATTGGGTACGGGCGCAGGGCCGCAAGATTGCCCTCGTCCCGACCATGGGCGCGCTTCATCCGGGGCATCTTTCGCTGATCCAATGTGGTCGCGAAAAGGCCGACGAGATCTGGGTATCGATCTTTGTGAATCCCACGCAATTCAATCAACCCGAAGACTTCGAAGGCTACCCACGTACCTTCGAAGTGGACGCCGAGAGTTGTCGAGCCGCAGGGGTAGACGTCATCTTTGCCCCGACGCCCGACCAGCTCTATCCCAATGGCGCCCAAACTTGGGTCGAAGTCGGCGATCTCGCCGACCCCCTGTGCGGGGCCAGTCGTCCCGGCCACTTCCGTGGCGTGACGACCGTGGTGTCCAAGCTCTTCCTCGCCGCAAGGCCCCACGTCGCGGTGTTCGGCGAGAAGGACTTCCAGCAACTCGCCGTGATTCGGCGTATGACCCGGGACATGGGGTTTGGCATTGAAATCGTTGGCGGCCCGACGCTTCGCGAAGAAGACGGTCTCGCGATGTCGAGTCGCAATGTTCGTCTCGGGCCAAGAGCGCGCAAGCAGGCGCAGGTGATCATCCGTGCGATTCGACAAGCCGAGCGCAACATTGCCGGTGGCGAAAGGTCGACGGCGAGCCTGCTCGAAGCCGTTCACAAAACTATTGAAGAGGCGTCGCTCGCGAGTGTCGACTACGCCGAACTGCGAGATCCAGACAGCCTCACCGAGGCACCTGGAAAACTAGTTGGGCCAACGCTATTGGCCCTTGCTGTCAACTTTGCGCCGGACCCCGATGGTCAGGGCGCAGCTGTGAGGTTGATCGACAATCGCGTGCTGCTGCAGTCACGTCAGACGGACGGAGAGTCATGACCCGGACCATGCTCAAGAGCAAGATTCATCGCGCCACCGTTACCGAAGCCAACATTGAATACGAAGGCAGCGTGACGATCGACCCGGACCTGCTCGATGCAGCGGACATGCTCCCCTACGAGAAGGTCGACATTTGGGACTGCACCAACGGCCACCGACTCAGCACGTACGTCATCAAGGGCGAACGGGGGAGCCGCGAGATCTGTGTGAACGGTGCCGCCGCGCATCTCATCAAGCCCATGGATCTGGTCATCATCGCCAGCTGGGTCGACGTCAGCGAAGAAGAAGCACACACTTTCGAAGCGAAGCGCGTGTTCGTCGACGAAGGCAATCATATCCGGGAATAGTCTTTTGCTTCGCCGCGCTTGGCATTGGCGCGGCGCTTAGGGATATTCGTGAAGCGCTACCCCCACCACGAAGGGCTACGTTCCCGCCGTCATGGCCGCGAAGAAGAAGAAAAACAATATGTCGAAGGACGGCAAGTTGGTGATCGCCACCAACCGCCGCGCGCGGTACGAGTACGAAATCGTCGATCATTTCGAGATGGGCATCGTGCTCTTCGGGCCCGAAGTAAAGAGCCTGAGGGAAGGGAAGGCGAGTCTTGGCGATTCGTTCGGTTCGATTCACCGCGGTGAACTCTTCCTTGAGAAACTCCACATCGGCGCCTACGAACCCGCAATGCGCGCCAACGGGGACCCGCTTCGCCGGCGAAAACTGCTCGCCCACCGGCGCGAGATCACTCGGCTCCACACCAAGGTGCAGGAAAAGGGTTTTACGCTCGTCCCCTTGAATTTGTACTTCGACCCGAACGGGCGGGTGAAGGTCGATCTTGCCCTGGTGCGGGGTAAGCATCAGTACGACAAGCGGGCGTCGATCAAAAGCCGCGAAGCGGACCGCGAAGCCCAGCGCAGCATGCGTCGTGGGAGAGAAGGGCGCGGCTAGCGCGCCCGAGCCAAGTCCGATCGGCTGGCGAATCGAGCCAATTTCCCCTCCCAGTCCCCCCGCGCCGTCGTGAAATTGATCACGAGTCGTTCGGAGGGGTCACTCTGTGCTTTGCCCGAGCTGGGAATCAGCCGATAGACACGGTCATGCACGCTTCCGAAAAGCTGCGCTGCAATTCGCGCATCGCCGCAGGTCTTCTCGATTCCCTCGCCGCAACGGGTAATCACGCCGGGCATGGTTGCGTGCGCCGGGTGTATGAAAACGAAAAGGTGAACCCTCGCACGGAGGGCACCTGGATCTCCCACAGCGTGATCGACAGCGCGTTTCGCTCGTTGGGCGCCGATCGAGACCTCGCGAAACGCGTGGGTTACAGCCTCGTCTCTATGGAGCGGATTGGTTTCATGCTCTACAGCGGTGGCGTTGCGACCATCGAAAAAGCGTATCGACGCTGCGAGCCGATGTTGCCGCGCGAAGAGCGAGCCGGACGCTTCCACACCCTCGCAGTCAACAACGGTCGCGCGCGTATCGCCTACCACCCGGGCGCCGCGCGACATTCCAATCCCGATCAACCGTTACAAGACAATTGGAACGCGAACTTCTGTGGCGTGCGCGAAGGCATGCTCGAAGCGTTGCCTCTGAGTTTTGGTTTGCTGCCCGCGAGGGTCAAGGAAACCGAGTGCGTCGGCAGGGGTGCGACCCACTGCGTTTTCGAAGTTCACTTTGAAGCACGGTCGACTCGGGGCGCATGGCTCGGCTTGGGGATCGGTGCGGCCACGGCGATTGCAATCGGGGCACTGCTCGTACCAGAGGCTTCGCTTTTGGTTCGCGGCGCAATCGGTGTATTGATCGCGGTACTGTCCTCGGTAGCGGGCTTTGCGGTCGATCTTTCGCGCCAATTGCAGGCCGTGGCGGGTGCACGTCGCGGGCATCTCGCGTTGCTCGAACAAGCAGACCGCGCACTCTCGGAGAAGATGGATGAACTCGCCACGTTGGGCGGGCGAGCCGAAGCTTCGGCGGGGGAGAGCACCGAGCGATTGCGGCGATTGTTGGAAGAACGACAGGACGCGATCGCGGGAGATGCCGCGCGTAAGAATGATGCCGACGATCACCCGGATGCGGACGCCAGGCATGAGTCCAGCAACGAATGGGTTCAGCTTGCCGAAGTTGTTGGAGTCGCCGCCGAAGCCGTCCGGTCCATAATGCTTCCATCGCAACACCTGAAGCTCGAAGTCGAAGACGATCTCCCGCGCGTTCGATGTTCGGCGTTCCAGCTCGAGCAAGTCGCGGACCAACTGATCAAGAACGCCGCCAGCGCAATCTTCGACGACGGCACAGTTCACGTGGTGTTGCGCTCGACCGCGAGCGGCGTTGAGCTCATGGTGTTGGATCAGGGTTGCGGGATCCCCGAAGAGTTCCTCGATCAGCTGTTTGATCCGTTCGCGGAGGAATCGGCAGCGGGGACCGACGGCGGGTTTGGGCTCGCGATTTGTCATCGCATCGTTGTTGAACACGGCGGCCAAATGACAGTTGCAAGCGATGGCTTTCGCGGGACGTGTGTGACGGTCATGTTGCCTCGCGAAGCCGAAAGCGAGACCCGGTAACCGGCACCGCGTTGTTCGTTACTTCGATCGTTACGAGGACGATGCATTCTCGATGTGCAGCGCCGTGTGGTCGCGATTCAACCCCCCAGTGATCGACTACCGGAGAACTCCGACACTTCAGAACCTCAACGCCTGCGCGCCGTCGATCCAAGTCGACTCGATTGGATCGTGCCCGGCGACACCATTCGCTCTGAGGTTCGCGGCTGGCTAGGTGTGCCGGACAATGTCATCGGACTCGATCGCGGGACGACCCCTTAGGTGTATGTCGGGAACGGGGTCGCTTCGGAGAAAGGTGTGCGTGCCATACAGATGGCGCGCATCGAGACACGGGAGCGCGCCGAAAACCCGGCGCAATTTGCGGAGAACACAAAGAACCTCGGCCGCGCTGCAGGAGACTTGGCGACGAACGTTACAGATTGGCGATTGGCTGTATCCCCCGAAGCCACTTCGAAGGACGAGGCTAGACGCCGTACAACGCCCGCCCGCTGCAGTCTCGTCGCCGCCTGAGTTGAACAGCGAGGACGATGAGAGGGTGGGGATCGCCGAGCGCGTTGAGCCCAGCGCGCCAAGCATCGATGACGTGATCTCGAACAGCATCAACATCATGCAAACCCGGATTGGTCGCAGTCGCTTGGCGGAGGATCCGCCCGAGCTGTTGATCACGCCTCGGCTTGAAGACTTTGCCTTGCTCGACTTCGATCGCGCTGATGAAGCGATCGTGGCGGGACGTCGCGCGGTCGCACACGCACTCGCGGCACGGTAGGCATCGTTAGGTGCTAGCGAGTTGCGTATCGGTGACTGGGTCTGGGCAGCTTCTGTTCAACCGAGTCGGAGACGTTTGAGCAGCCCGCCGCCAGCAATCGCCGCGCCGCCTTGTGATCTCGCGCCCGGCGACTACCTTCTACGAAGTGGGGGCGATCTGGTTTCGACGGGTGGATGAAGCTGGGCGCTGCGTGTCGACTTTGGCTTTCGTCGTAAAAGAAAATCCAAATGTTGGTAGCATTTTTATCTGCCGACGATAACTACGCTCTCGCTGCCTAGCTGAAACTAGGCTAGCGGGCTCTCGTCCGTGACGTCTCCTAGCGGGTCGCGAGAGTCATCAGGAGACTGGCTTCCGAGCGCTGCTAGATCGTATCCGGAAGCGAGATTCATATGTAGCTAGGGAGTGCTTGCTCCGTCCTTGCGGCCGACACTCCCGAAATTAAGCAGGGACTACACACGTAGACGCGTCCATTGGACGCCATGCGGACGCGGGTTCGATTCCCGCCGCCTCCACCACTTCATTAGCAATGTCGAGTATTTGCAACGTCGATATTGGCCCGGTTCCCCGACGGTTCCCCCGAATGGGGGGCCGGGCTTACTCGATGCCCTCTCTGAGCGACTCCGTTGCGAGCTGTATGTATCGTTGAGACGTCTCCGCCGAGGTGTGCCCCATGATGGTCATGATGATGCGTATCGCATCGTGTTGGCGGTTTCCGTCTCGTAGAAGTCGTTCAGCTGTGCGAGTGCCGTAGCAGTGTCGAAGCGATTCGTTTGGTGACCACGCTCCAGGCTTTCCGATCGCCGTCATCGCCTTGAGCATTGCGCGGCGTCGCGCTGACTTCGTCCACCGTCCGTCACCATCGCCGCCGTATGAATCAGGGTTCGTGAAGAGCGGAGTGCCCGCGAGGGTTGGTCCGATTCGGTGATGAGCGCGAACCCAGTCTGCGAGTTCCGTTGGAACGGGTAGCAACCGATCGCGACCGCCCTTGGCTCGAATGTGCCATGAGTCCGACTCCGGCGTCTCGCCGAATCGGTAGTCCTCGAGGTTTGCGCGTGCAGCTTCTTCTGTGAAATTACAGATCCAGCCGGACAGTTTCTGACATGATCGTGGCAGAAATTGACGGAGGGGATCTGTAATATCACAGTCAGGTCGCCCGAATTCAGCAGCGATATGGGCCGACCCGGGCCGGATCGACGTCTGGGGGGCAAGGTACTCGGCGATACAGCGGCCGTTACGGCCATGCTCGACCGGCTCCTGCATCACGCTCACGTCATCAAAACGGGGCCGAAGAGCCGGCGAACTTGGGAGAATGCGGCCTTGCGCGACAAAGGCTCAGAGAGCCAATCAAAATATCGTCTCGGACGACTTCTAATGGCCGCTTTTGGGGTGATCACTGGGGCCGATCAAGCAAACGTTGGAACAACCAAGCGTATCCCGGCGTCGAAACGATCTGTCGCAATAGGCTCCACTGGACACGAGAGAAAGGTCAAATTTCAGCTAAGTTGGTCATCAACGAATCTCACATCTCATTGAACGAGCGGAGCGCAAAATGCATCGGGTCATTGCGACAGCTCTATGTCTCACGTGGATGAACCTGAGTGCCGCATCTCTGTGCAGCGCGGGCGAACTCGATGATTTCGAGGGAGGGCTCGATCGGAAATCCGGCGGCAGCAGCGAAGGGACCGCTCGGAAATCGGGATCGAGTGATACCGAGTGGTCTGATTCGGATGCAGAGGGCGCATTTTTTGGCGAGCTACTCGGGTATCTGGTGGGATATCCCTTGGCTGCAATGATTCATGGGGTAATTCAAACCAACAAGTATCTCGAAGAGCGCGAGCCCTATACCCCCGTAATCCCATACGCCCGGCTATCGGGCCACTACCACCCACTGGTTGAGTCCGACGTCCAGGCCGGAGAGATCCGAGCAGAGCTCGGGATTGGACCGATCGCAATCGCCGGCGAGTTCATCCGCTACGTAGAGGACAAACCCAAAGACTGGCTGAACTCCTGGACCGCCGAAGCGCTGCTAAGAATCGGCCCTTCTAAAGGCTTTCGCTTTGACGTCGCCCTCGGAGCCCGAGGGATCGAGGGAGATTCGTCCCACACCGGCTTTCAAGCCGGCCTTAGCCTGGGCTTCTATCCAAGAGAGTTTGTCGGTGCAGAGATGGACTTGCGTTGGGCCGAT
>DUBZ01000027.1 GCA_012960035.1 Myxococcales bacterium
GGGCAATAAGGGCCGACGACCCTTGTTCCCAGCGCGGTCGTCTTTCTTTGACCGCTCCCCGGGTATGGGGGCCGGGAGCCGCCCAGCTGAAATCTGCGACCTGGCTGCCCTGTCCTTGGAGTTGCAAGGAACCGCCCAGCATGGTCGAGGCACTCTCGCTGACCCCGATATCTTCCGCCTCCGCGGCGCCCCTTCCTTCAACTCAATTCCAAATGGTATCCGCCGTACTTTCGGACGCTCACCACGCCGGTGTCGAGGATCAAGTACTGCCCCTTGATGCCGTTCAACGTGCCCTCAAAGACGGGCTTCTTGTCAAAGTTGTGGGATACAATTTTGGTCGGGTATTCGGCAACCGGATACTCGATTTCGACAGGGCTCTCCCCATCGAGCGCGTCACCCGCGAGTTCGACACCCCCGGACTTGTCCGCGTATTGGCCAAGAATCTCATCGCGGTCAGCCCCAAGTTCCCGCGGTTCTGCCAGTCCCTGCAACATCTTTCGCCAATTCGTTTTGTCCGCGACGTAGTCTTTGAGCGCAACTTCCACTTGCCCTGACTCGAGTCGCGTTGCAACACGTCGAATGGCGAGCCCCTGGGTCGCGCCCTGATCGATCCAGCGATACACCGGTTCGACCCCGCGTGTGATCCCGACCTTCAGCGCTGACGAGTTCGCGAGATACACCGTATGGGAGGTCATGCAGTTCGCCTCGCCCCATTCGGGTTCGCGACAGGTGCCATTCGCGAAGTGACAGAGTTCGGGCTTCACAATGCAGCGATCACAAGCCGCGAGCTGACTAAAGCACGGGTAACAATACCCCTGCGCAAAGGTCTTCTTGATCGCGCGATCACAATTGACGCAACTGATCGCTTGCTTGAATTCAATTTTGAACGGCTTGCCAATACGATCGTTCAGGCTGATCTCTTCCGTTCCAAGCGGCAGCCAATACTGAACCTGCTTTCCCGCTTCGTACTTCGTCTTCATCTTGCGGACCGAACCCTGCATCACACCCCCTGGTCAGTCGGATCGGGCGCGAAGGCATCGATGTCAGCTCAGCCACCCGTCCGGGGCCGACATCATACGACACGGGGCGCAATCCGACGCGGCGCGATTGGCAGTCACGCGGCGGTCTCGGCTCATGCCGCAAAAACGTGCGCGCGACTGCATCGCGAGCTGCTGATAAGCGAAAGCCGCCCAACGCGCAGACCAGCACGACTACGGTTCGAATTAGAAGTCCCTGTGGATCGTCGCTCATGATTTCTTCGCCTTCCCTTGATGAACCTTTTGGCGCTGAGCCGAAGTCTCTCGCGCAAGCCCTCGCGACCGAAGCTGTCGTTCATCAACCCCACAACCCACCTCAAACACAGAGCGATTCGGATAAGCCCTCAGTCGCGCACACACTTTTACCTGAGTGCGGATCGCTTCCCCACGCATCCTCAGCGGATCGATAGCGAGAAGACCCACAATTCAACGCGGGATGTTGATCCGCGGCGACAAAGCAATTCCCGTCGTGTAGGTTTCGTCGCTTAGAACGGCATGTTAAGGCTGACTTGACCCCCCAATAGGCGGTCAGCGGTGAACCGGAAGTTGTCATCTGAACCACCCGCGAGCGTGATCTCCGTTCACGTGTGCGCCCCTCCCTCGGATCCAAACGGATCGGTTGGCGATGACGACCCTCCCAACGTCGGAAATGGGCATGGCAATGGCTTCGCGAACGGCAGCGCCGGACACGCTCATCACGACCACGAGCACTCGCCCGGGCGCCTCGACTCCGCGGCCTGCGAGCACTGCGAAAAGCCCTTGCTTCCCAACCCCACGCGACGCGTCCCCGCCGACTACACCCCCAAGCACCTCGCCGAACGCATCCTTTCCACACGATCGGCCCTCGAAGGACAGCGCAAGCACGTCACGGTTCTCTTCGTTGACGTGAAAGGTTCGATGGAACTCGCCGACGAAATCGACGCCGAACTTCTGCACGACATCATGGATCGCTTCTTCGCCGTTCTCAGTGAGGGCATCCATCGCTTTCAAGGAACCATCAATCAATTTACCGGTGATGGCATCATGGCATTATTCGGTGCACCGATCGCCCATGAAGATCACGCCCAACGTGCATGCTACGCCGCGCTCTATCTAACCGACGAGCTACGTCGTTATTCCGCCGAACTCAAACGCAGCATGGGCATTACGTTCTGTGTTCGGATGGGGATCAATTCGGGCGAAGTCGTCGTGGGAAGTATCGGCGACGATCTGCGCATGGACTACACCGCGCAGGGACACACCGTCGGCCTTGCCGCGCGCATGGAACAACTCGCCGACCCGGGCACGATCTACCTGAGCGAAGACGCCGAACGACTCGTGGCCGGCTTCTTCCACTTGCGCGACCTGGGCATGTTCGAGATCAAGGGCCTGCGCGTCCCCGTACGCGTCCACGACCTTCAAGGCATTGGTCCTCTGCGCTCGCGTCTCGACCGCTCCCACGCGCGCGGCCTCACCGAGTTTGTCGGTCGAGAAGAAGAAATGCACGTACTGGAAACCGCCCTCGACCGCGCCATGAAGGGCAATGCCCAGGTGGTCGGCGTCATCGCCGAGGCGGGAATCGGCAAGAGTCGCCTGTGTCTCGAATTCGCCAAACGCTGTCGAGACCGGGGCATCAAAGTACGAGAGGCACATGCCCAGGCGCACGGACAACTCACGCCCTTTCTGCCTGTGCTCGAGATGCTGCGAACGCTCTTCGGGATCGAACCGTCTGAGGATCCTGCCGAAGCGCGCAAGAAGATCGCTGGGGCGACGCTCCTGCTCGAACCCGCGTTAGTCGAAGGCCTCCCGCTGCTCTTTGATTTTCTGGGGGTTCCCGACCCGGACCACGACCCAATCCCACTGGACCCGGACGCGCGTCAGCGCCGCTTGCTCGGGATCATCACGCGTCTGCTCCATGCAAAGAACCGCCAAGAGAGAAGTGTCTTCCTGCTCGAAGATCTTCATTGGCTCGATTCGAGCAGTGAGTTGTTCTTGGAAAAACTCGTCGAGTCGATCGCGGGCACCCAGACCATGCTGTTGATCAACTTTCGCCCGGACTACCACGCTCCGTGGATGAATCGATCGTACTACCAACAGCTCCCGCTTCTCCCTCTCGACGAAGCCAGCGCGTCGAAGTTTCTGCAACACTTGCTCGGAGATCACCCGAGTTTGCGCGAACTCCCGCAAACGATTCACGAACGTTGCGATGGCAACCCGTTCTTCATCGAAGAAGTCGTTCAATCTCTCGTCGACAGCGGCAACCTAACCGGCTCCCGCGAAACGTATCAATTGGTGACACCTGTCGAACACATCTCGGTTCCACAAACGGTTCATTCGGTGCTCGATGCACGGATCGACCAACTTGCCGATTCCGAAAAGCACGTGCTTCAAGCCGCAGCGATCATCGGACAACACTTTTCGGAAGACTTACTGCTTCGTATCTTGCAGCTCAGTGAAGTCGAACTCACCACCTCACTCCAGACCCTCACGCGACTCGAATTCATCTACGAATGCGCAATCTACCCTTCCGCCGAATTCGCGTTCGTTCACCCGCTGACCCAAGAAGTCGCGTATCGCTGTCAGCTGAAAGAGGGACGCGCACGGGTACACGGCCGCGTCGCACGAGCCCTTGAAGAGATGTACCCCGACAAGCACGATGAGCTTGCCGCCCTGCTCGCGCACCATTGCGAAGAAGCAGGTCAAACACTCCGCGCAGCGCACTGGCACCAGATCGCAGCCGAATGGATCGGCCTGCGCAACGTGGCGGAAGCCTATTGTCATTGGCGCATCGTGTTGGCACTGATCGGCGATTCGACCGATTCACCCGAACGCGTGCGTTATGGCCTCACGGCGCGTATCTGGCTGTTGCAGCTCGCCTGGCGGCTCGGCTTTTCCCAAGGCGAAGCGACCCGGATCTACAACCGCGGCGTTGAACTTGCCGAGTGCGCCGAAGACGAACCGGCTCAGGTGGTCCTTAATTTATTGTACGCGGTTTTCCGTGGCGTCAGTGGAGACCACGACGGCCAGTTTCGCTTCGCCCTCGAGGCCGCTCGGCTATCTGATCGCTTGGGGACGACTGGGCTTTCCCAAGCGTCTCGCCTTTCGATGGTGAGCGCCCTTCTCTACCGCGGCCGCTTGAACGAATCCCTTGAACTCTGCGATTCGACTTCCGAAATCCCGGATGCCGAGTCGGGCCAAACGTATTTTTCCGACTCGATTACCCATCGGGCATATCTGGTCGGATTTCGCGCCATCTTGCTTTCTCTCACCGGACATATGGAAGCCGGGGCGGCGCAGATCCGCCACGCCGACGATCTCGCACGCCAAACCCGCGAACCCGAAACCCGGGGCTATGTCCACGGATTATGCGTCCAGCACGCGGTGCTTACCGGCGACGTCGAAATGGCAATCGAACATGGAACCTTGGCAGCCGAACTCGCCGAGGAAACGGAGATTCCGCTGCAACTCGCCGATGGTTACCTTGCCCTTGGCGACGCGCAGCTGTTGGCGGAGCGCTGGCAAGACGCACTCGAGTCGCTTCACCGCACGGGCGAAATTATCGAAGCGCGCACAAACCTTTCTGCGCTCAAACCGCGCTTGCTCACGTCCCTCGCCCAGGCACACCTCGGGGTCGGAGACGACGCTCGGGCGCTCTACTACGCCGAAGAAATTTTAAGCCGCACATCAAACCAAGATCTTCGCATCTTCGAGTTGAACGCACGCTTGATCATGGTTCGGGCCATGCTCGACTCTCACGCACGCGAAGACGCGGACGCCATCCAGAGCGGGCTCGCCACCGTTTTCGATCTCGTGGAAAAAACAAACGCCCTCGCCTACCGCCCCACGGTTCACTTGCTGCTCGCACAAATCGCGCAATTGGCGGACGACCCGGAACGCCGCGCGCTTCAACTCGGCCAGGCCCATCGCTTGTATTCAGAAATGGGCGCGCGAGGACACGCGCGATCGATCGCGGTCCAGCTTGCCTACGACCAGCAACTCGCGCAGGACGAAGCAAGTTAGTCGCTCGCGGTTTGAGTCCCGCCGGGTGAAGCGGAGCCAGCAGAGCGTTCGAGTCGATAGCCCCGAGCCGAAACGCGAAATTCGGCGCCGACGTCGATCTGGGTCGCACCGTTGACCTTCACGAACGTCCCGTTGCGCCCGCCTCGATCGTAGACTTTGAGCTTGCCGCCTTCGATGCAGAACTGCGCATGACGACGAGAGAGCAGGCCGTCATTGGGGTCCAGTACGTGGCCACTGCCACGACCGACGAAGATCCCTTCGTCTCCGACCGCATACGTTTCCCGCGCAATTCCGTCCTGTCCGTAGTGCACAACCCTCCAGGTTTCTTCGTCCCTGGTTGCGACGAGGATCTGCGCGCCAAGCCAGATCTGATCTTCGTTTTCGAGTTCGATGCCGTCGGGTGTGTCGATGCGCAGCCACACTCCTGAGCCCTGCCTCGAATCCGCGACGAAGACCTCACCGGTTTCGATGACCACGCTGGCGTGATGATCCGCCATGTGGCTGTCGTCGGGCTCTTCGATGTCGCATCCCGAGCGCCCAATTTCGGTGATGTCATGGGTCAACTCGAAGCGCGTTCCAACGCTTCCATCGAGGTTCAAACGGACGAGGTGGTACCGCTCTTCCTTGTCCGAGTGGCCGACCGGCGTATCCGCTTCGTTCTTTTCACCCTCTGGCGATCGCCCCAACGCGAGCGCGATGGCGTCGACAGACACGATCGCCTCATTGGCCGAAAATGCCGGTGCATCCGAGCGTCGCACCTTTTCGTACCGGGGCCCTGACGGCGAACCGCTCGATGACACGTCGTCGAACGCGGCACACAAGAGATATTCGTTACCCCGCACGGCCCCAGCCGCATAGAGACCGGCGTGAGACAGTCGACCCGCAACGTCTAGGACCAGCAAGCTTTGATCATCTTGACGCTCGACGCGAACCGACAGGGCCGACAACAATTCCCATCCGGACCGCTGCGACGGCATCTCCTCCCGACGATGATTCAACCCGTGCTCGGCTTGCACGCCGAACCGAAAAACGCAGTCGTCATCAAAGGTGAATACTTGCTCGGTCTGGGCTGCGGAGCCGACCGCTGGCTCAGCAATGGTGAGCACCTGGGTGTCCGCTTGCGGAGACGGGACCAGCGACATCGCGGGAGGAAGGGATCGGATGTTCAAATTGTGAAGCGTCGCGGCCAAAAACTTTTCGCTTAGGCCTGCCAACGCATCGACATCGATATCAGGTGACGCTCCGGTGCTCGCCCCCTCGACGCCGGCGCACCAATAAACCGGCGCACTCGTTTCGGCCTGGGCCTTGGCTTCAGACACGTCGACTAAAAATGAAATGGCATCGGCGCCGGCTCCCAAGACGAGCGCAGCTCGCTCCACGCCGGCTGCCAACCAAAGCCCCAACGATTGCGCGCTTCGGCTAGATGCCCCAAGAACATTGGCCGCGCCCGTTGCGATCAGAATCGCGCGGCTTCTCACCCTGCGCTCGCGACCGACGCCCGGCTCACTCAAGCGAGCGCAAAAGCAGCCGCTGTCTTCGCGGTCGATGGCAAAAACATGGGCTCCTTCGAGCACGGGAATCTCGCGCTGGAGCAGGTCGTTCTTCCAGGCATCAAGAGACGCGGCTGTCAGCCCCGCCGGGTCGCGACTGCGTGCCCACTCGATCGCGCTCGACTCGGGCTGCGCCGACGTCGACAGCCCGTCAAACGTGCAAGCGTGAAAGACGCTGGATGCTTCAACGAGTTGGACCGATAGGCCCCGTTCCTGCGCCCGCAGCGCGGCGACCCCCCCGGCGATCCCGCCGCCGACGATACATACGTCGAGGAGCGTCTCCCCCGCCTCGTCCTTCGGCACAGCTGACGTCGGCAAATCGCTCAAGCGGCCACACTCCTCTCGCGCATCTCAAGCGTTGTGATGACGTGCGACATCGGGGTCGGGGAATCGATCATACGGGTTCGAAAAGGATACCGGTGCGCTCTCGCGCTTTCACCCTCGTCACAACTTGCCAGAGCCCATGAGTCCCCCTCACCCTGATTCCGCAGCGGCGGCGAAACGTTTTTTTCGCTAATCGGGACAGGGAGCATTTCGAATCAACACACAAGCCAGGTGGATCACAACACGTGACACTTGAACGGCTCTACTTCGCGTACGGATCCAACATGAGCAGTGCGCGATTGCGCGTACGCATTCCCGACGCCCAGTCGATTGGGCGCGCACATTGGCCCGGCATGCGGCTCGCCTTCAACAAAGTTGGTGTCGATGGTTCAGGCAAAGCCAACCTTGTCGCCGACCCGGGTTCCGTCGCATGGGGCGTCCTATTTAAAGTTCCCGGCGACGCGTGGGCGATCCTCGACGCGTTCGAGCCCGGATACACGCGATCGACTTGTTCATTGGTTGCCGACGACAATCGCTCGACCGAAGCAGAGATCTACCTTGCGATCGGCCCGTTTGTCGAAACGGCACCTCATGACTGGTACCGCGAACACTTGCGAATCGGGGCATTGGAACACGCGCTGCCGTCCGACATCGTTCGTCTCATCGAACAACTCTAACTTGGCGACGCGACGCCTAGCTAGCCAAGCGCCGGTCAGCGCTCGGGAGTTCCCGCTCAATCAGCCGTCAATGACTCGCCTGACACTCGATGAGCGCACCCACGCTTCGCGCCCGTTGGCGAGTTCGATGCGCAGCCAACCGTCTCGATCTTCGAGAATCTCGACCTCGGTCCCCATCGGCAGGGGTCTCGCAAAGCGCGCCGGGGCGTGCACCGAGTCGGCGGAACGCGCCACGACTTCGCGCGACACGACAACCGCGTCGTTCTTCGCCGCCGCGGTCGGGTCGAGCGCGGTGCTCACGAGCAGACCGCACCAAACGAGTCCGGGAAGCACGGCGGTGTTGCGCGCGGCAACGCTTCGCACCACGACACCCAGGGACAACAACGCCGCGGCAATCAAGAACGCCAAGGCGGCCGCCCACGCCCGTTCCGTTTCCGACACGTTGGCGTGCCACTGAAAAAAACTGTCAAACGCGGTCGCCCGATCCGGGCGCGGCACCCAATCGGGCACTTGATCTCGGACATGGATAAGGTTCTGACGCGCCCGATTATGATCCGGATCGAGCACGAGTGCGCGTCTGTATGCGAGCACCGCACTGCCCAAATGTTCAGCTTGCAGCGCCGCATTCCCGAGGTTCGCGTAGAGGTCCGCGGTCGCATAACCGCCTTCCACAGCACTCCCGAACAAGCGTTCGACCCTTCTAAACCCCTCGATTCGCAGGTCGCGGTCTTCGGTGTCCAGCGCGTCGCCATATCCAGCGATCGCCTGATCGAGGCTTGTCGTCGTATCTTGCGCGGCGCCCAAGCCCGCCACCATGCTCGCGACCAGGAAGACAGAAAGAATGATTCTCACGCGCATCATGAGACGCTCTTTTCGATTTCATCTGCGAGCGATTGCGCGCGAGCAATCACCTCCGGGTCAACCGTGTCAAGCGTTGCACGATCGGGCGCGTACGCGACTGCGTCGCACTCGGACAGGAAAGCATCGAGCCCCGCTGGACGTTCAACCGAAGCTGCGCGCAACATGGAGCGCAGCGCCCCAGCCACAACAGACATGGCTTCCGCGCGCGGCATTGAAGCCGCACCCGCCATCGTTCGTCGTTCCGTTCCGAAGAGTTTATTGCGCCGAACCACGGCAGGATCTTGGTCGCTGCGGCGGCGATACGCGAAGGCGAAAGCGACGAGCGCGAGCGACGCGCCATACACCGACGCAACACCGGCTTTGCCAAGAACCGACTCGTTGGATGTCGACAAGAGCAGCGCGTGGTCGCGAACGATCGAAAGGTTGGCACCGGTCAGGCTGAGTGCGCCGGTTGCATCACGCCCATCGCTGGCGTCATCAATGTCCGCGGACGCAGTGAATTGCCCTCCCGCACCTGTTCCTGGTCTCCCGGGAGGCACGGCACCACTCACGACGTCGTCCGCGGTGACGACATGACCGCGCCGGACCGACAACGCGATCGGGCGAGACGTCACCGTCACGAATTTCTTCTTGTCACTGTCGAAGTAGGTATATGGAATCGGAGGGATCTCGCGAACCGAGTCATCGAGCACGCGAACCTGCACCTGAAATGTCTTCGCACCGTCGGCAACGACGCCCCCCGGACTTCCGGTCGGCGAGCGAAACTGCTTCGGAGAAAGCCCCCCGGCGGCAAGGTCGGGTAACCCCGCGCCGTCGAGATTGCCGTCGCCACGCAACACCAAGGTGAGTGCGATGGGGTCGCCTGCCTGAAGCACGCTGCGATCGGCGGTCACTTCCAGGCTGAACCCCCGGCCGATCGCGCCCGCATACGTGTCAGGACGTCCAACCCGAGGCACATCTCGCACGATGAGCTTCCGAGGTTCGCCAGAACTTGGCACCTTGCGCACACCCCGGGGAGTGCGCTGGCCGAAGAGATCACGCCGCCAACGCGTGACTTCGTCCACCACGACGGTGGGTGCGGCAAAATTGAATTCACCCGGTTGCAATGGAATCAAGACCCGCGTGGCGTTCACAACCTTGAAGCGACGATTGCCGTCGACTTTCTCCGTCACCGTGGCCTTGAGCGCGATGCGGCCAGTCGGCGTCTCAACAATGAGTTCAGTGTCTCCCGGTTCCGGCGGCGCATCGGCAAAGCGAAACAAGTCGGTGCGGTTGAACATCGGAACCTCGATGCGGTAGTCGTGCATGCGTTCAGTGAGATCCACAGCGAACCACCATTCGATGTCGACCGTCATCCTCTGCCCGGGGTACACGTCCCCTCGCGGCCAACGCGCATCGATCCGTACGCGGTCACTCTTCCCAAGCGCTGCAACCTGTAACTGAACGGGACCGGTCGTACGCTCAACACCCTGCTGCTCGACCCGAAAGGGCCCAACCTGAAACCTCCCCGCCGTCGCCGCAATGAATCGGTACTGGTAGACAAAGCGCACCGCCTTCGTCTGCGTCATGCGACCGTTGGTGATGCTGATGCTGCTTCGCGTGGAAGGATTCACGCCTAGAAACTCAAGTCGACCGCCCTTCGGGTCTGGGACGTCGACCCGCGGCTCTGGACTTTCTTCGAAGTCTTCGACAACGAGATGAATGTCAACCGGCTCCCCTTGATAGTAGGGCCCCGATGAGATTTGAATATGCGCGCGTTGGGCGGTTGCCGTACCTGCGCACAACAGCAGCGCAACCAAGCTGGCCAAAAGAGCAAAGCTGCGAAGGAAGGCTCGGCTCACCAGTCCCGCTCCACGGTGTCGAAGCCGCGATTCGCACGCTCAGCGTTTTCCTTGCGCCGCGCCGCTTCACGATCTCGAACTTCCTGCAGTAACTGCGACGGGTCGGCTTCCTGTTGTTCGGGCTGCTGCGCTTGATCCGGGGCACCTTCTTGTTGCTGTTCCTGTTCGCCTTGCTCGCCCTGTTGATCTTGTTGGTCCTGCTGTTGATCCCCTTGCTGCTGTTCTTCCGGTGGGGTCAACAGTTCGATGGCTTCGAGAAGCCGTGCGTGCGCCTCACCCTGATGCTCTCTTGCAGCAGCAAAGTCGCTTGGCTCCACTTTCAACATTTTGCCGACATCTTCCATTTCGATCTGCGCTTCGAGGGTCAGCTCGGCGGCGCGACGCAGGGTGGCGGCTTGCTCCGCCATCGCCTCTGCATCGGGTGCTGCATTCGGGTCGGCCCCGGCGCCACCGACAAGATCACCGGGTTCAGCACGGGACTGCTCTTCAAGCGCGTTCGCGATCACGCCGGCAATATTTGCGAGCGCTTCCTGCCGAGGCAACAGGGGCCCAAGGCCTCGCTCTTGATCGGTGTCGGGGAGTGCAGCCACTTCTTCGGTGTCGTCTCCGAGTTCTCGTTGTCGCTGCGCGGTATCGCGAAGGTGTTCAATCATAGAGAAGAAAAGGCGTCGGAGGTTCTCGAGCCCATTCACCGCCTGCTCCCCGGACGTGACTGCGGGCAAGAGCGTGGCCGCGATTGGCGTCGAGGGCTGCGCTTCTTCTCCGCCCTTTTCGATTCCCTCGACGACCCGCGCCATGCTCGCCTCGGTGACGATCAAGATCTGTTTCGCGAGCTGGTACTGCTCCTTCGCCTGCGTGGCCGCGCCGATTTCTTCTTCCATTTGCGGATCGAGGGTTTCGGGGTCGGGGATCTTCGCGAGTTCGGCTTCGATCAACTCGTCGAGACGGGCCGCTCGTTCGACGTTGCGTTGCTGCGCTTCGACGAGCGCAGGCAGCACTTCGATCACGCGATCGCGTTCGACTTCCGCCGACGGGTCCTGACTCGTATCCAACACATTCTGCAAACGCTGCTGATCCGAGTACGCGACTTCGATAAGACGTCGCAGGTCGAGAAAGCGCTCGCGGGCTTGGGCCAACGCGACGAGTCCCTGCATCTGAAGGGAAGCGGCTTGAGGTAGGTCCTCCAACTCGAGTGCCCCCACCGAATCGGTAAAGGCCGCAACCGCAGCGCTGACGAAGGGCGATGCGTATTTGACTTGTTCGAGGAGCACGCGCTGCTCTTCGATCTTTGCAGCCTCTTCTTGGGACTGCGGTTCCGGCGGCGAGAATTGCGCCGCCTGGGCAACCCCGGCCAACAACCGCTGGTCAAGTTCGCTCGTGCGTTCGTTCATGCTCCGCTGTCCCTCGACGATCAAGGGGACAGTCAACCATGGCGGCGCTTTGGGGCCACTTTCGCCTGTGGCGCCGGCGAGCAAGTTGGCACTCGCAGAGGCCGTTGCGAGCATCGTTTGTGTGTAGCGGACCAGTTCAGACTCGTCCCGCATCAGGACGTCGAGGATCTCCACCGGATCCCGCAGTTGATCTCGCGCACGTTTGAGTTCCGCAAGCGCTGCATTCGCCCGGCGAAAGGCGCGCTCCCCTCGGCGCCCGCGCAGTTCACGTCGCGTATGTCCCATGCGTTCCCGCGCCCGCTGCAGATAGATCTCGAGCTGTTGCAGCTGCACAATTCGGACAGAGTCGTCAGGCGATCGCTGATCTTCGGGCATCGAATCGATTGCCGCACGATCGCCGTCGACGCGCTCGGCAAAGCGGTCACTGTCCGAAAGCAGCTGCCTCTGCCGCGTGGAGAGCGCACGAAACTCGCCCCGGTAAGTGTCGGGCAATTGCGCGGCGACGTTCGCGTCTTCGATCTGTTCGAGCAGACCGCGAGTTTCGGAAGAAGCGGTTCGCTGTCGATCGATCAACTCGTCGAGCGCTGCGGCAATGTCGGGCTGGTCTTTCTTTGCAAGGTTGTCGGCGAGTTCGCGCGCACGACGCAGAACAATTTCGAGATTGTGGCGCGGATCCTCGTTGCTGGGTTGAAGGCGAACGGCTTCGCGGAAATAGTCTCCAGCTCGGTAGAGCGCGTTCAACGCCTCTTGTGGCTCCGCTTCCAGGTTTTGATCGGCGTCCAGTACTGACGCCCAACCCAAGCCATAGGTCGCGCGATAGCGTGCTTCGCCATCGGTTGCGGCGAATGCGCGTGCCGCTTCAAAATGTTCCTGGGCGGCGGAAATACGTCCAACCGTAAGTGCGTCGAGCGCGAGGTTGTAGCGGTCTCGCGGGTCGTTCTCTTCCTGCGCCGATTCATCCTCGTCGATTGGCTCGGGATCCAGTTCCGAGATAAGCCCGTCGGGGTCATCAAACGAAATCGACTCGTCGGCAACAGCTGGGCTCTGTTGATTTGGACTGGATGCCTGGGCCTGAACATCCGGTGCGCTCATGACTACCGCCAAGAACACGGTCGCCAGTGCACCGGTAGCCCCGGTTCGTCGACGCTGTCCGATCATTACACTGACCAACAAACACGTGATCGCCGCAAGCAAGAACCATTGAAACCCTTCGGCGCGAATCACGCGGCCTTCGTTGTCGATTTCTGCCCGCATCAAACCGGCGATGTGTTGCTCGTAGATACTTTCGAGGTCAAGGGAACCCAGACCGGCGGGGACGTAGACCCCGTCAGTCAGCAGCGCCATTTCGCGCAGGGTGTCGCCATCGAGACGCGTCCGCACCACCTCACCGCTGCTGTCTCGCAACAACGTGCGCGCGCCAGTCTCGGGGTCTGTGATGGGAATCTCACTTCCACTCTCGGCCCCAAAGCCGATTGCAACAATGCGCACGCCGCGAAGCGCGGCCTCTTTCGCGGCTTCAAGCGGGAATGAATCGTGGTCTTCGCCATCGGTGATCAACAACAAGACGCGGGACACGTCGCCGGTCGCGCGGAACCCTTGGATGGCTTTGCGAATGGGTTCTTCGAGACGCGTGCCGCCTCGCCCCACGCTATTGGGCCCGACGGAATCGAGCACAAGACGAAAAAACCCGAAGTCGGGGGTCATCGGCGCAAGGACACTCGCGCGTCCCGCGAATGCGATCAGCCCAACCTGGTCTCCCGCGAGGTATTCGAGCAGGTCGCGAATCTCGGACTTCGCGCGTTCGAGCCGGTTCGGTGCGACGTCTTCCGCCAACATCGAGCGCGATACATCGAGGGCGATCATGAGCTCAGCACTGACCTGAGAACGCTCGACGTATTCGAAGCCCCACTGGGGTCGCATCAAGGCCAGCACCGCGAAAACAAGCGCGAGGACAATGAACGCATGGCGCGCAAGCCGCTGCCCGGTGCTCGGCCCACTCACCAATCGCGACTGCAATGCGTCGGACACCAGAGACCTAAATTGCATCTCCGCTCGCCGTTCCAGCGTGACGAGCACGATCGCAAACACCGCCACACCCCATAGTGCGTGCGCCCAGGCCGGTTCAGCGAATTGAAAGTCGCTCACGGGAACCTCCGCAACACACTACTTCCGAGTAACCCTGCGAGACCGATGCACAGCGCGGCCCCCGCAACCCAGACGCCGTAGTGCTCGCTGTACTGCAAGTAGCGCGTCTCGATAATTTCGGTTCGCTCGAGTTCGTCAATCTCTGCATAGACTTCTTGCAGGCCAGACGCGCTCGCCGCGTGGAAGTACCGTCCGCCGGTTCGCGCCGCGATCTCTTGAAGCGTTTTTTCATCCAGCTCGACTTGGACCTGTCGCAACACGGTGCGTCCGTCGGACGTACGGACGGGCACCGGCGCTAGACCTGTTCGTCCCGCACCAATCGCGTAAACGCGGATGTCATGAGACGCTGCGAGGGTTGCCGCCTGAAGCGGGTCGATCATCCCCTGGTTGCTCACGCCGTCAGTCAACAAGATGATGACCTTGCTTTTTGCCGGATGCGCGTGCAGGCGTTCCACAGCAAGCGCGAGACCTTCACCAACCGACGTTCCCTGTTCGTTCGGGTCTTCGTTGATCACGACTTGTTTCAAGATGTGATCAAGGTTGAGATGATCGAGCGTAAGGGGACAGATCGCGTCGGCGAAGCGAGCGAAAACCACGAGACCGATGAGGTCGTCCGGCCTTCCGCTCAAGTCTCCCTGCCCCGTAACGAAGTGGCTGACGATTTCCTTTACGGTGTCGAGTCGACTCACCCCCATATCACCCCGCACAAAATCCCGTGCGTTCATCGAACCGGAGACGTCGATTGCCATTTCGATCGCGATCCCCTCGCGATGTACTTCGGTGGTCGCATCGCCGATGCGCGGGCCAGCAAACGCAACCGCCAAGAGCGCAATGGCTAAGCCGAGCAACAAGGCCGGAAGTGAGGCGAGACGCTGCCGCAATGATCTCCCCGTATTTTCGATCAACGAAACGCTCGAATACGTGAGGCGCCCCCCTCCACGAAGCGCGAGCCAGATCACCAACGGCGCAAGAAAGCCGATGAGCAAGAACATGGGTTCGCGCAATTCCCACTGGTTCATGCTGCTCGCTCCATCGAGGTCGCGGCCCCGGAAGCATCGTCCGCACTGCGGGTTTCTTCGAGGAAGCGTTGGGCGGCGACGACCGATTCGTCGATCTGCTCCGGCCCGGGCACAACCCCCGCGAACTTCACAAGATCAGCCTGCTTCAAGAAATCCCCGAGCAAGTCCCGAAGCTGCGCACTCAAATCGGGAGAGCGACTCGCAATCACCAGAAACTCTTCGGTGGTCAATTCGGGAGAGCGCAAGTTGAACCGGTCCTCGAGATAGCGACGCACGATGCCCGATATAGAGACGTAGAACGCAGCGATCCTGTCTCCCGTCGGATGACTTTCCCACTGCAACAGTTCGGCGAGTTCCGACGTCGCGACTTCGTATGCGCTGCGCTGTCGGCGTGTGATTTCCCGAGCCACCCACCTTCGATAAATGAACGGGGCGGCCACCAGGAGCAACAACAGAACGCTACCGATAATGACCCACGGCGAAGTGCCATAAAAACCGTGCGGTGACAGTCGGCCAGGCATGGGGCGCAAGTCATCGCCGGCGTTTTCGGGCACCACCGACTGCACTGTGAAGTCGACGCGTTCGGTCAACACCTCGTAGGCGTCCGCGCCTTCGGGCGCCGGCTTCGCACCGGGTCGACGGTCGACGAACTCAACGAGCAACGGTGGAATGCTGTGTTCTCCCGAACTTGGCGGTTCGAGGGTGTAGCGTTGCAACAGCCGATTTCGGCCGTCACTCGCCACGCTATCGCTCGGCGCGAAGTCGAGGATCAAGAATCTGTCAAGCGCTTCACCGAACTCGGGCATGAGAACTTCGACGCCATCTTCGGCGAGCGCTTCGACTTGAAGAAGAATGGGGTCGCCAATCAATGGGTCGCTGGGCTCGAGACGCACGAACACTTCGACCGGGCCCCGGGATACCGTGCGCTCGATCATCTCGGCAGCTGCGCCGGACACGACGAGACAAAGAAAAGTGAGCGCAGCAAGCAAGATCAATGAACGCTTCACCGACGCTGCCTCCGCTCGCGCATGCGAAAGAAGTTGACTAGGGGATCAACCACAGATCCCGACGCATCGACGTGGATAAAGTCGACCCCAGCGCTTCGCAGCCGATGTTCGAGGGCATCGACCCGCTCGCGATTTTGACCTTCGAAGTTGCGACGGAAGCTCGAGGACGACGTATCGACAACCCGGACCTTGCCGGTTTCGGCGTCTCGCAACTCGACGAGACCGACCGCGGGAAATTCGAGTTCGCGGGGATCGGAGATCAACACCGCGATCACGTCATGCTTGCGGTTCGCGGCCACGAGCGCGCGCTCGTAACCTTCGTCGATGAAGTCACTCACCAGAAAGCACACCGACTTTCTCGAACGAACGCTCATCAAGAACTCAAGCGCGGTAGCGATGCGCGTTCCCTCGCGCGGCGTGCGAAGTTGATTGGGAAATTGAAAGCCCGCGTCGCTCGAGAACGGAAGGGTCTTGCTCGGGGCCTCAAGCCATCGCTTCCAAAACGGAACTTTTGGCTGGGTCTCGTCAGTCGTGTCGAGCCCGTGCGCCAAGACTTCCCGTACCACCCGGAGTGCGTGTTTCTGCCCTTTGCGGGGCGGGATGTACTGTTCGACTTCGGTGTGGAAGAGAGTCAAGCCAACTTTGTCGTCGTTCTTAATGGCCGAAAAAGCAAGTAGCGCACACAGCTCGGCCGCAGCCTCGCGTTTGGAACGAGACTCCGAGCCAAAGTCTTGAGACGCCGAAACGTCAGCCATGATCATGATCGTGAGTTGCCGCTCTTCGACGTAGCGCTTGATGAACGGTTCGCCCATGCGGGCCGTGACGTTCCAATCGATCGAACGCACGTCGTCCCCAGGCACATAGGGGCGCACTTCGTCGAATTCGACGCCCGTGCCTTTGAACACGGAGACGTATTCGCCCGCAAGTACGTCGGCCACTTGGCGGCCGGTCCGAACTTGGATCTCGCGAACACGCCGGATGATTTCCCGGGTCAGCATGAAGTCGCTTCGGCCTTTACGGAACCAGGACGTTGTCGAGAATAATGTCGATGATGTCGTCCGCGCCCTGCCCTTCGGCTTCGGCCTCGTAGCTGAGTGCAACCCGATGCCGCAGGATGTCAGGAGCCAGAGACTTCACGTCGTGAGGCGTCGCGTAACTTCGCCCCTCCATGAACGCCTGGGCCTTCGCGGCCTTCATCAACCAGATGGAAGCGCGCGGGCTCGCACCCATTTCGATCAAACCATCGAGCTTCGCGATCCCCGCTCCCACCGGATCACGTGTCGCCCGGACGAGTTCCACGATATAGCTGCGCACCTTCTCGTCGACGAACACCTGCTCGACGACTTCGCGTCCCGCGATGATCTGTTCGACGGTCGCCGCCTTTTGAATTTCGGCGCTCGGAACGCCGCCCGCCATGCGGTCGATTATCTTGCGCTCTTCGTCAGCGGTTGGATACGTGATCAACACCTTCATCATGAAGCGATCGATCTGGGCTTCCGGCAGGGGGTACGTCCCCTCTTGCTCGATCGGGTTCTGGGTGGCCAGCACGAGGAAGGGATCGGCGAGTTGAAATGTCTCCGCGCCAATGGTCGTCTGCTGTTCTTGCATGCACTCAAGCAAGGCGGCCTGCACTTTGGCGGGGGCACGATTAATTTCGTCCGCGAGCACGATGTTCGAAAAGATCGGGCCCTGTTTAACGCTGTAGGTCCCCTCTTTCGGGTTGAACACCTCGGTCCCAACTACGTCGGCGGGAAGCATGTCCGGCGTAAACTGGATGCGAGAGAAGTCCGTATCGAGAGCCTCGGCGAGACTCTTCACCATCAACGTCTTCGCAAGACCGGGCACGCCTTCGAGTAATACGTGTCCGCTAGAAAGCAGCCCCATCAAAAGTCGCGCCACCATGTCTTCCTGGCCGACGAGCACTTTCCCAACCTCGCTCACGAGGTCTCTGACTACTTTCGAATGTGATTGAATTTGTTCACCTAGGTCCCCGGCACTCATCGTTCTTTTCTTCTCCTTATGCGACGCCCCCCGAGTGCACACGGGCACCAGATCTGGGGTTTGCCGAATGTTGGTCGTTGGTTTCGGTCGCGGATGTCGCGTGACGTTCATCGCGCCGTCTACCGAGTCATTTATCTTTTCACGGGTCGCGTGTTTCAAGGCCACCATCACCTCGTCCCATCCGCGGCAGAAAGTTTAGCAAGATCGCGCGAATGTCACGCCCATCTCTGCGTCGGCATAGCCGCGAACGGAGGATCGATCATGAAATTCTCGTGCGGGTAGACCCCGAATCTCAGGGCCAAGTTCCCTCGCTGCGAGCCTCAAAAGCATCAGAACCGTAGACTCCAGCGCCATGGCAACTGGCACACTGAAAAAACGGCTCATTCTCGACTACGGCAGAACTGGACTCGAGATCGAAGTGCCTAAAGCCGTGACGACGGTGATCGAACCCACCCACGCCCCCGGAGCAACCGACCCCGCCGACCTGCTCCGGCAAGCCGTTGAGAAGCCCACGAATTCACGACCCCTGCGCGACTGTGTGTCAAAAGGACAGCGGGTCGCCATTTCAGTTTGCGACATCACCCGGCCTCAGCCTCGCGCCGCAATGCTGTCCGCCATTTTCGAGGCGCTGCCCCACATTCCCCCGGAAGACTTTGCGATCTTGATCGCGACGGGCACCCACCGTGCGAACACCGAAGCAGAACTTGTCGACATGCTTGGCGCTGAGATCGCGGGGAACTATCCCATTCTCAACCACGATGGCCGTGACACGACAAGTCTGATTCGCTTGCCCGACGCAGGCAATGGTGTTCCAGTTCTACTGAATCGAGCGTGGGTGGAAGCCGACGTGCGCATCACGACTGGCTTTGTCGAGCCGCATTTGTTCGCGGGCTTTAGCGGAGGGCCAAAACTTGTGGCCCCCGGACTCGCGGGGCTCGAAACCATCATGGTCTTGCACAGTTCAGACCGGATTCGACACCCGAATGCGATCTGGGGCATCACGCACGGCAATCCGATCCACGACGACATTCGCGCCATTTCACAAGCGACTGGGGTCGACTTCAGCATCGACGTGGTGCTCAACCGCGACAAACAGATCACCGGGGTCTTCGCCGGCGAGCTATTCGCCGAGCACGCGCTGGCATGCGAACGCGCCAAGGCGTGCGCCATGCAGGCGGTCGATGCTCCATTTGAGGTCGTGGTGACGACCAACTCTGGGTATCCCCTTGACCAGAACCTGTATCAGTCGGTCAAAGGGATGCGCGCGGCACATCGGGTCGTCGCCGAGGGCGGCAGCATTATTTGCGCTGCAGAGTGCAGCGAAGGATTGCCGGAACACGGTTCTTTCTCTGAGCTTCTCGGCCGACGCGGGAGCCCAGCCGAGCTTCTCGAGATGATCGACGCGCCCGACTTTGGCGTCCCCGACCAATGGCAGGTTCAAGTCCAAGCACTCGTGCAAATGCGCGCTCAGGTGTATTTGAAAAGCGAAGGGCTGACTCAGGAGCAGGTCGCGCGCGCGCATATGCTTCCGGCGGACGACGTGAGTGAAACGATTGAACGCACGCTTCGTGATGCCGGCCCGGACGCGCGTCTGTGCGTTCTTCCGCAAGGACCGCAGACGATTCCGTTCGTCGCCTAGTTCGCGTCCAGCGCGTCTTCGCCAGACAGCTCCTCGCGAGACAGCTCATCTCGAGACAGAAACCGGATATCGCCGTACCAGGCGCGGACGGCTTCCTTGGTGTCATCGCTGTCGGTCATAATTGCGACTCCGACGAGCGGTGCAGGTTCGCTGCCGAAGAGCCTGCGGTAGTCGGCGGCGACGTCGCGGGTTTCCACGTGCCACGCCCCCGCGTCAGCATCACCGCTCTTCACTGCGACGAGCTTCGCGAAGCTGCCTGCGTACGGACTGTCGACCACCGCACCCTGTTCGAGCTGGCTGGCCCACAAATAGCTGATCGCACGACCGGGCACGTCGCCGTAAAGCCCGCGCGCCACTCTCAGTCCGACCCTTTGAAAGAATGTCAGCTCGTCTAGGTCTGGATCGAAGATCAAGTAGACCCGGGCTGGGTAGTCGTCACCTTCTTTGGTTCTTGCATCCCCTTTCAGGAGAACACCTTCGACCTTCCAACGCCAGCGCAGTACGGGAGTGCGCGCGATGTCGATCTGCGTCCGATGCATCAGTCCCGCAGCACCTGCCTGACTCGACGCTTCGACAATCCACGGGCCGTTTTCCGTCTCGCGTACCGCCTTGTAGTGCGTGTGTTCCTTGACCTTTGGGAAGGTCATGGCCTCCCAGCTTTGCGGAATGCTGCCGTTGCCTGCCGAAAACAGTGCGACCGAGGCGGACGAATCGTCTGCCGAAGCACTCTGCATTCCAGCAGTTGCCGCACCGAAAGTCGCAAAGACCAGTGCTTGCAAAAATGCTCCCGAGACCAGCATTCGAATCGAAAGGGCTGTAGTGGGACGCGGGGAACGTCGATTTACAGTCGGTTGCAACGGTCGGCCCTCGTGGGTTCGGGTTTGCGGGCAAGGTCAGGACAGGTCGCGCTCGGCAAAGCGATTGCAGCTACTATCATGCTTCTTCTATCCGTCCTTGCACGCTTGTTCGACGCACGGCCGGACCCAAGTATTCTCTCGAGATCAGCGGGACTCTCTGCATGCCGAAACTCCTCATTTTTCAACATGTCGCACACGAACTGCTGGGGACCCTCCACCCGCTATTGCGAAACCATGGTTTTCGCAATCATTACATTAACTTCGGGCGTGATCCTCATGCAGAGCCTTCGCTCGATGGATACCACGGCATCGTGGTTCTGGGCGGCCCCATGAACGTGGATCAGGTGGATGCGTTCCCCCACTTGAAGACCGAGGTACGCCTCCTCAAACAGGCGATCGCGAGCGAGATGCCGGTACTGGGCATTTGCCTTGGGGCCCAGCTACTCGCCAAAGCTCTTGGCGCTCAAGTTCGTCCCAACGGTGAAAAAGAAATTGGCTGGTACGACGTCGAACCGACAACCGCCGGCCGGGAAGACCCGCTATTCGCCCACTTCGAAACGCGCGAAAAGATCTTTCAGTGGCACAGCGACACGTTCGAAATCCCGGAAGGCGCAGTCCACCTCGCAACGTCCCCGGCGTGTTCGAACCAAGCGTTTCGCTTCGGAGCAAACGCCTATGGGTTCCAGTTCCATCTCGAGGTCGACCCTCCGATGATCGAACGATGGCTCGACGTCCCGGGACATCGCGAAGAAATCGCTGCCGAACAGGGGCGTATCTGCCCCGAACAAATTCGCCGAGACACCGAGGCGCATGGCAAGCGTCTGCGCGAACTCAGCGACCCATGCTTTTCTGGCTTCATCGAACACTTCGGTAGCTTGCGAAGGCGCGGGGACGGGCCACACAGTTAGTCTTGGGGCAACTGATTTGGCGTGGCTGAAAAGCCGGGGTCGTCGGAGCCTGTGATTGGCAACGCGACGACCCACAAGTCTCAGACGGCGTTTGCATGATCCTCGATGCATTTGCTCCGGATCGAAACCCGTAACGCTGCAGCTCGCGAACTCGCGCTAGTCATCGTTCGACGCCATGGTGGCACCGCCGCGTGCGTACCGGGCCTTGGTGTCGGCGCTCCATTGGTCGACTTCTTCCTTCGGCACGCCATACGCCAAGCCGCGTCCGACGCCAGGTCGTGCCCGCACACGTTCGACCCAGGCCATTACGTTTGGGCGGTCGGTGATGTCCACCTTGCTCCACTTCCATCCGCGGATCCACGGGTAAAGCGCGATGTCGGCGATGCTAAATTCGCCGCAGACGTAGTCGCGCCCCTCCAGTTGATCGTCGAGCACCCCACTCAGCCGTCGCGCTTCCTTCCCAAAACGTTCTAGCGGATGGCTTTTCTTCAGGTCTTCCACGTCAGGCATATATCGCGTGTAACTGAGCTTGTTGCCAAACACGGGTCCCACGTTCGCGACTTGCCAGTACAACCACTGCAGGACATCCCAGCGTGCGGGGCCTTCCGGAAGTAGGCCGGCGTTCGGAAACTTCTCGCCGAGGTAATGAAGGATGGCGCCGCTTTCCATGATGGGACGGCCATCGTCGATGAGTACCGGGATCTTCTGATTCGGATTCACAGCGGTGAACTCCGCCGTGAATTGCTCACCCTTCATGATGTTGATGGTGCGCACAGAAAATCCGGGCAACTCGAACCCGGCCTCGAGCAATTCCTCGATCATGATCGAGATTTTCCAACCGTTCGGCGTCGCGGTCGTCCAGAGTTCCATGGTCATCGAGATGGCTCCATTTCTTGAAAACGATGAAGCGATGAGGGCCACGAACGGCTCGGCGCTATACGCGCACCGGAACGCGATGGTAGCCGCGCACGGTCGAGGTATGGACCCTTTCCGTTTCATCCCAACGCACTTCCCATTCTGGAAAGCGAATCAGCGTTTCCTCGATGGCGATACGCGCCTCCATTCTTGCAAGGGAAGCCCCGAGGCAAAAGTGTGTGCCGTAACCCAGCGCGACATGGCGATCGATGGCGCGGGTCACGTCGAAGCGATCCGCTTCGGGATATTCACGCTCATCGCGCCCCGCGGATCCAGTCAGGAGCAACACCTTACCCGCCTTTGGAATGACGCTCCCGTGTAGTTCGATTTCGCACGTGGTGCGTCGTCCTTGAACAGGGGACGGCGCTTCGTAGCGGAGGATCTCTTCGACGGCATTCGGGATGAGGCTTGGCTCGGCAACGAGCGCGGCACGCTGGTCGGGGTGTCGATCGAGCAGGGTGCACGTCCAGCCCAAAAAGCGCGCAACGGTTTCATTCCCCGCGCCAGAAAGCAGACCGATAAAGGCCAACAGTTCCACGTTTTCGAGTCTTCGTTTCGAACCGTCGGGAAGATCAATCTCTGCGCTCATGAGGGCGCTGATCATGTCGTCCTGCGGATTGCGACGACGCGATTCCACGTACCGCCCAAAGTATCCCCACAAGTTCGCCGACACGTCGGCGTGGGCGCGATCGGTGTTCGTTTTGCCCTCCTCGCGATGCAACATCGAATCGGTCCAGACTCGGATCTGCTCCCGGTCTTCTTCGGGCACGCCCAACAAAGCCGAGATCACCATCACCGGGAGCTTCGCGCCAAAGTCTTGGAGGTAGTCGAATTCGCTGCGACCGACCAGGGGGTCGAGGTAACCGGCCGCGACTTTTCGAATATTCGTTTCGAGCTGCGAAATGCGCCGAGGAGAAAACGCACGGCTAACGAGTTTGCGGAGCTGGGTGTGTTTCGGCGCGTCGAGGAAGATCATCATGGGGCTGTCGCCGGGCTCGTCGGTCATGAGTTCGAGCACCGTGCCATATGCCGAGCTGAACGTCTTTGTATCGAGAGACGCGGTCATCACGTCGTGAAAACGGCTGAGTGCATAGAAGTCAAACTTTTCGTTGCGATAGACCGGCGCGTCGTCACGCATGCGCTTCCACACGGAGTGCGGGTCGGAATCGATGTCGTAGTCGTACGGGTCGTAGTAAACGTCGGTCATTCGCGACTAGTCCTCATCCGTTGATAAGAATTCGAGTAAATTGCCATCGGGATCGCGAAAGTAAATCGACTTCCCAAGTTTTCCATCTGCAGCCGGACGATCAACCGGGCCTTCGACGATCTCAATCCCGTGTTCGCTGAGCAAACGAATTGCGTTGTCGAGCGGCCCTCGCCAACGGAAGCAAATGTCTCCCGACCCTGCGGTCGGCGCTTCGGCGTGCGGTGACGCCGGCGACGCAGCTGCGTGAATGCTCAACCGACTCGCTCCGACCTGCACGATCGCAACCGGGATCTGCCCGTTCCGCCACAAGTCCCCGTAGATGTCTTCTGCACCGAGAACACGACCGTAGAATTCTACGGTGCGGGAAATGTCCGCAACCGTAATCGCAATGTGATCAAGCCCAACGACGCTCATGTTCGAGTTTCCCGCCTACGAAACGAATTAGGGTCGGTTACACACCGTCACGCAATCGTTCGTTTTCCTGTTTTTTTCATTCTGATCGCGTCAGAGCGTATACCAACGTTAGACAGATGCCGCGTTTTAGGGATCTTTAAACACCCTGTTTTTTCGGGAACTCGTAACCTTATAATGACGTCTACGGTATTGTTTTCGCGCGCCCCTACGCTGAAATCCACCCTCAACAAGTGTTGGGTGGGGGCTTCAGCGAACGCTTCGCAAGACTGCCGATTCACACGCAATTTTGGCTCTCGCGTAGCGCGTTGAATGAGGAGAAAGACCTTTGAAGATCAAGGGAGCAGTGATCGCATCCGCCGCACTCGGGCTACTCGCACTCGGGGCCAGCCCCGCCGTCGCGGGCCACCACGAAGAAGGCGAAAAAGTGAAATGCAGTGGCATCAACTCGTGCGCGGGCAAGGGCCAGTGCGGCGCTGCCGACGGGAGCCACGATTGTTCAGGCAAGAACAGCTGCCACGGCAAGGGCTGGGTCTATTCCGACTCCGCGACCGCATGCACCGAAGGTGGCGGCACGGTCGTCAAGTAAGCGCCTCGAACGACGGTAACGTCAGCGGCTCGCGGCAGAACTTGTCGCGAGCTGTTTCGCATTTTCGCACCGGGCACGACGATCGCACTCACCCGGTAGGATCTACAAATGTTTCGGTTTCATTCAACGAGTAGACCCTGACATGAGCGTGCAAACTCTCGGGCATGGCGTCGGTCTGCGCCGGGATCACTACGACCAAGTTCTCGAAGGCGAGACGTCTATTGATTGGTTCGAAGTCATCTCCGAGAACTTCATGGTGCGGGGTGGTCGACCGCTCCACATTCTCGAACGCGTTCGCCGGGACTATCCCCTCGTCCTGCACGGCGTCAGCCTGTCGATTGGGACAACAGACCCGCTCCGCAAAGACTACCTACTTGAACTCGCCAAGCTGATCGAACGCGTTGAACCCGCTTGGGTGTCTGACCATTTGTGCTGGACAGGCGTAGGGGGACACAACGCCCACGACCTCCTCCCCCTGCCCTACACCGAAGAATCCCTTGCCCACGTGGTCGATCGCGTGAGTGCGGTGCAAGACCAACTCGGCAGACAGATCGCGCTCGAAAACGTGTCGACGTATTTGACCTTTGCGGGTTCGACGATGACCGAATGGGATTTCGTGGCGGAACTGGCGCGGCGGGCTGATTGCGGCCTACTGCTTGACGTCAACAACGTTTACGTGAGCGCGCAAAACCACGGATTCGATCCGCTGACCTATCTCGACGCAATCCCAACCGATCGCGTTTGGCAGTTTCACTTGGCCGGTCACACCGATTGCGGAACCCACTTACTCGACACCCACAGCACGCCGGTGTGCGATGACGTGTGGGGGCTCTACCGATATGCGGTACGAAGGTTCGGCGCTCGGTCCACGCTGGTGGAATGGGACGAAAACATCCCCGACTGGGGCACACTTGAACACCAAAGCGAGCTCGCGCGCGAACATGCCGATGCGGCGCTCAAAGAGTCAGGTGACGTGCAATGAGCGCCCCTCCGTTTCCCGCCCTCGCTGAATTGCAACGCTTCATGAGCGAACTTATCCGAGCACCCGAAGGCGTTGCTGCGGGCATGCAGGACCTAATCTCCCGAGGCCTACTCGAAAGCGATGACCTTTCGTACGCCATCGACGCAAGCGATCGTCTGGCACCCCACGCGCGACTCGACATCTACGCGAGCATGTATTTCTTCCGATTGCTCGACTGCCTCGCCGACGACTTTCCCAAAACGAAAGAACGCCTCGGCGATGTACACTTCAACAACTTGATCACCGACTACCTGCTCGCGCACCCACCCTCCCACTATTCGCTTCGCGAAGCGGGACGCGCGCTACCGGGCTTTCTCGCAGGACACGAACTAGCCACTACTTTCCCTGCAGCTGGCGACACCGCACAGCTCGAATGGGCTCGAGTCGATGTTTTCGATGATTTCGACGTCTCGGTCCTCGACCGCGACACGCTTCTCGAGGGCAGCGAGCAAGGGCCCGAGTATTTTTCCATTCGCTTCATTTCCGCAGCGCGCTTGGTCGAAGTCGATTCGCGCGTCCTGGCGCAATGGGATTCGCCAGAAGATGCGTTCGACCCGGCCGATCCCGGGGAGGGGACTGTCGCCGTTGTGGTCTGGCGCAAGGGGTTTCGCGTATTGCATCGACGCGCCGTCGAAGACGAAGCCCGCTGCTTCTCCGCCCTTGCCCAGGCGGGTGTCACTTTGTCCGAACTTGCCGAGATGTTGCTCAAGCCCGACGCAAGCGCCGAGCGCACCAGTGAACGGTTTGCGGCCCTACTCGAACTCTGGATTCAAAACGAGCTCCTGACAGACGCGCGCTCATAAACCGCCACCGAACTGCGTCGCGCCCCAGCTTTTAGACGAACGACCGAAACGCGAGCGGGCACGATGGCGAACAAGCGTGATAGATTCCATCGCGATGAGTGAACAGCCCCCCGAAACCAGTCCCCCCACCGCGCCTGCGAAGGACTACACCCGTGAACTTGGTGTTGTCGAATGCTTCGTCGCAATCACGAATGAATGTCAGAGTGGCCCGGTGCGCACAATGGCAAGCCATGCCCTTGAAGCCATCAAGTCGGGCGGGCCCGAAGTCATGCGGGAGCAGGTTTACTATGTCTTGAGCGCGCTCCAAGGATGGCGGGGAGAGCGGGCGAGCCAAGTTCATGCATCGCTCACCAAGTACTATCAGGACACTGCACCGCCAGCCCCACCCACCTCGTCCAACGTACCGGACTGACGTCCCTCGAACCTCCGCGCGGCGGAGACTGGAGTCCCACTTGGAAAAGATCGTCTACCTCGTTTGGAAACCCGCAGATATTTCAGACGTAGACTTTCGCGATCAACTCACCGGTGAAACTGCAAAACAAATTCTCGCGAGCGGCGCACACAAGCTCAGCGTTCTCTGTCCGGATGAAACCACCGAAGCCCTCGCGCCGGCCAGCATCACCCAAGTCGACTCTCCCTATTGCGGAATGGTGTCTGCATGGGTCGACCTCGCGGACGATCGCGCGCCCATCGAAAGGGCGATCGCACGGGTCACCGAAAAGGTGGCGGGTTATCTCGTGGTCGAATCGGTGCCGACAGTGAACACGACCCACACCGCACCGGAAGGCGAACGCACCCCGGGCACGACGCTGCTCACCTGCCTCACACCGCTTCCTGACATGACGATTTCCGCATTCTTCAAGCACTGGTTCGAAGTGCAACGGCGCGTAGCGACCGAAACCCAATGCACCTACCTCTACATTCGAAACGTTGTGGTGCAGAAGCTCACGGCCGATGCCCCCGACTACGTGGGAATCGTCGAAGAGGGCTTCCCGACCCCCGCCGTGACCGACCCGATGCTCTGGTACAACGCCAACGGGTCTGAGGAAAAGATGAAGGAGAACCTCGGCAAGATGATGGAGAGCGTGCAAGCGTTTCTCGACCTGTCGAAGATCGAGTCTCGCCCCACGAGCGAGTACATCATCAAAGGCTGAACGCGCTGGCAGCCACCTCAACGAAGAACATCAAGGGTCATCCCATGCAGATAGACTCCATTCGCGGGAACCGCCAGCGGCTCGACGGCGGCGCAATGTTTGGCAATTGCCCCCGTGCAGTATGGACCCGCTGGTCGCCGCCCGACGACGAGAATCGAATCGACCTTGCTTGCCGGGCGCTCCTCGTACGCGAGGCAAGTGGACGAACGATCCTCTTCGAAACCGGCGTCGGAGCGTTCTTTGCTCCAGACATGCGCGAGCGCTTCGGCATCTTCGAAGCGGAGCACGTATTGCTGCGCTCGCTCGAAGCTGTGGGGGTTGCGGCGAGCGATGTCGACGTGGTGGTCTTGTCTCACTTGCACTTCGACCATTCCGGGGGCGCGCTCGCTCCCTATGTAGACGGCCGCGCACTCGAACTTGCCTTTGAGAACGCCCACTATGTCGTTGGTGAAAAAGGCTACGCCCGGGCGACTGCGCCGCATCCTCGCGATCGCGCCTCATTCATTCCCGAATTTCCCGCCCTGCTCGAGGCCACTGGCCGAGTCGAACGGGTGAGCGGGACAACCAGCAGCACGCTCGGCCCCGGTTACAGCTTCACCTACACCGACGGCCATACACCGGGGCTGATGCTCTCGCGGATCGAATGCGCAGACCCGGGTCCGATCAACTTCGTGAGCGACTTGATCCCCGGCGTCCCGTGGATCCATACCCCGATCACGACGGGGTACGACCGCTACCCCGAACTCTTGATTGACGAGAAGACCGAAACCCTCGAACGCGTCGTCGCAAACAATGAATGGCTGTTTCTGACCCACGACCCGGGCACTGCGATATGCCGCGTGACTCGTGACGAACGTGGGCGATATAAAGCTGCCGACGAACGAGCAGAGCTTCACGTCTCAAACTGACTGGCTCGCGCAACAGTCGAACCGACTCGTCAGTCCGCGCGGCCTTTGCGAAGTACGCGTCCGGGCATCTCGCCTTCGGGGTCGATGGCGTCCGCGTCGTCGAAGCGAACCGTTTCCCCGTTGACCACCACCGCGCGCATGCCGACGGCGTCCGCGATCAATCGATCGCCGCCACCGGGCAAGTCGTTTACGCGGCGAAGCTTCGAGCAGCCCACCGTGTCGGGGTCGAAGACCGCAAGGTCCGCGGCAAGCCCGACTTCGAGTCGACCTCGATCGCGAATGCCGAAAACGTCCGCGGACCGCGACGTCAACAAGCTCACGGCTTGCTCAAGGTCGAGAACTTCCTTTTCTCGCGTCCAGTGACTCAACAAATGCGTCGAGAAGCATGCATCGCAAAGCTGGCTCGCATGAGCGCCGGCGTCCGACAACCCGAGAATGACCCCGGGATGATTGAGCAACTCGGCAACTGCCTCTTCGTCTGTGTTGAAGATTGCCATGCGAAAGCGCGCCTTGAGGTCTGACTCAAGGGCGAGATCAAGAACCAAGTCTGCCGGATCGACGCCGCGCTCCGCCGCAAGCTCTGCGATGTTGCGTTCGTTGATGCTTGGGTCCTGGGGACATTCGGAGACCACACTGTCTTCCCAATTGCCCGTAATGCCTCCGGGTTGCTTGTTGCGAAATTCTGCCCGGAAGGCTTCGTCGGCGTAAATACGCTTCTTGCCTTCGTGGTCCGATTGTGAAACCTGCTTGAAGAAGGGAAGGCTCTCGAAGGGAAACGGTGCAGAAAACTGGAATTCAAAGTTGAGCGGCCGGCATGTGACCTGGGGATAAACTTCGAGCCCCTGGCCGGTGAGCTTTTCACTGGCTTCTAGAAAGCCGCGATGACTGCCCGGTCCGGCCATGCCGGCAAGAAGCGCTGTCCAACTGACGGGTGTGTTGGTGAGTCCGGCGATCTCACCAAACTGTTCGAAGAAGAGACCGGGGCCAACGGTTGCCTGCATCACGCCGTGGTCGAACTCACCGAGGCAACTCGCGAGCGCCAAAATTTCTTCGTAGGACGCCTCGCGGCTAGGCACCGGTCGTCCCGCGTAGCCAACATGGGTAGGCGACTTCGACGTCGCGAAACCGATCGCTCCCGCGGCCAAGGCCTCTCGTGCCAGGACTTGCATCTGTGCGACTTCGGCGTCGGTCGCTTCGCGTTCGGTCGCTTCTTCGCCCATGACGAAAAGACGCAAAGGCGTGTGCCCCAGCAAAGCCGCGAAATTGATCGCTGTGCCCTGGTTCTCGACGGCGTTGAGATATTCGGGAAACGATTCAAAGCCCCAGTCGTCACCCACGCCTGCTTGCAACGCGGCGAACGACATTCCTTCGACATTCTCGAGGGTACGTAGAATCAACTCGCGATGGATCTCCCGGGTCGGCGCGATCCCGAAGCCGCAGTTGCCCACCACGACCGAAGTGACCCCGTGCCACGGAGATATGGTGAGCATGCGATCCCACATCACCTGGGCGTCGTAGTGGGTGTGGATGTCGATAAACCCTGGAGCAACCACGCAGCCCGACGCGTCGATCTCCCGCTTTGCGCTGCCCTTCACGTCACCCAGGGCTGCGATCTTGCCACCGACAACCCCGACATCTCCCACGCTCCGCGGCGCACCCGTGCCGTCAATCAAGGTTCCACCGCGAACCAATAGATCGTATTGCTCAGACATCTGTGCTCTCCTCGTGCGAGGGTTGGGGGCTATGCCACTTTCTAGGATTCGCCGAGATGAGTCTTCAGCGCTGCCAACATTCCGTTGTATGCACCTTCGACGCCACTCGCAATCGCATCTGCGGGAACGCCAGCGGGCGCATCAAATGTCGCTCCCCAGTCGACTCGGCTCCCGGAACCGTTGGCAGACACCTTGATTGTGGCGAGATAATTTTCGACCGGAAGCGGGCCGCCAACAATCGCGTACGAAAGCGTGGTCGTTGCGTCGTCGAGGGATTCGAGTCGCTCTTCCATGATCGTGTTGCCCGGCATTTCAACGTGGCGAACGGCTCCGACGCCGCTGCCTTCGACCTTGCAGCTCACAACACCCGGCGCCCAGGCTCCGATCCCGCCGTAGTCGGCGAGTTCTTTCCAAACCGCTTCAACTGACGAACTAAATTCCAGATTGCAGGCGATCTCACTCATGCTGTTTGACTCCTCAAATTTACTTTTTGGGTTGCGGGACGCGGGCGAGGTATTGGCGCTCGCCACGGGTCGCAAACGATCGGCCTACATTGTGTTGGAAACCTCTTCGATTGGCCAGCGTCAGCAATCGAACGCGAGGGGCACACAAAACCTTGGCGCCGCGAGTCGTTCGAGGCATTCTCCCGGCTCGCCAGCCTCAACCACTCACCGTCTGTTCCGCTCAGGCAAGACCGACCGCAAAGGCTCAGCTTCGTCATGACTTCTCGCCAGATCCTGGTCACCAGCGCCCTTCCCTACGTCAACGGTGACATTCACCTGGGGCATATGGTCGAGCATGTACAGACGGACATTTGGGTTCGCTATCAGCGCCTGCGCGGCCACAACTTGCGCTACTTCTGCGCGGACGACACCCACGGCACGGCGACCATGATTCGGGCACGAGAAGAAGGCATCGAGCCCGAAGCGCTGCTCGAAGACATGAGCGCCATCCATCAGGCAGACCTCGCGGGCTTTGGCATCTGTTTCGATCATTATGGAAGCACCCACGCGCCTTCGAACGAGAAGTTGGTCGGTGAGTTTTGGGCTGCCCTGAGAGCGGGCGGACACGTCGCCGAGCGAGACGTCACCCAACTATTCGATACAGAAGCGGGGGTATTCCTGGCTGACCGTTTTGTTCAGGGCGAATGCCCGCGATGCCAGGCTGCCGACCAGTACGGTGACAACTGCGATGCATGCGGCGCAACCTACACCCCGGACGAACTCAAGAACCCGACGAGTACCCTCAGCGGGTCGGTTCCCGAAACGCGAACCGCCAAACATTTATTCGTGCAGCTGCGCGACTTCCAGGACTTCCTCGAGGACTGGACTCAAACCGGCGATCGAATTCCGTCCGAAACCGCAAACTGGCTGAAGGGAACTTTCCTTTCTGAGCCACTCCGCGATTGGGACATCAGTCGACCGGCCCCGTACTTTGGTTTTGAAATTCCGGACGCGCCGGGCCACTACTTCTACGTGTGGTTAGACGCGCCGGTCGGTTACATCAGCGCGACCCAAGACTGGTGCGACGCCGGAGGCCACGACCTCGCCGATTGGTGGAAGAACGACGACTGTGAGATCCATCATTTCATCGGGAAAGACATCGCTTACTTCCACACTCTATTCTGGCCCGCGATGCTAAAGACCACGGGATACGCGCTCCCAAAGAAGGTTCACGTCCACGGCTTCCTTACCGTGAACGGTGAAAAGATGAGCAAGCGAAAGGGAACCTACATCCGCGCGCGTACCTACCTCGAACATCTGTCGCCTGACTACTTGCGATACTTCTATGCAAGCAAGCTGTCGAGTGCGGTTCATGACATCGACCTCAACTTCGAAGAGTTCACCGCAAAGGTGAACTCCGACTTGGTGGGTAAGGTGGTGAACCTCGCGAGTCGCACCGCACGCTTTGTCGAAGGCAAAGCCCTCGCGCCCTACCCCGACGACGGAGGGCTGTTTGCCACCGCCGCCGCGGCCGCCACGGAAATTGCCGCGAGCTACGAAGCCTGCGACTACGGCAAGGCGCTGCGCACTGTGATGGCACTGGCCGATCGCGCGAACGAATACGTCGAAGCCAAAGCACCGTGGGTGATTCGCAAAGATCCAGAGCGCGCGGACGAACTGCTCGAAGTCTGCACGGTTTCACTCAATTTGTTTCGCCAGATCACGGTCTATCTCGCGCCCGTGCTTCCCGACCTCGCCGAGCGCGGCGCTTCCCTGCTGAGCGCGGGACCGATTACCTGGGAAGACACGCAGACACCGCTTGAAGGCAACGTGGTCGCCAAGTTTGAACACTTGATGCAGCGAGTGGATCCGAAAAAGCTCGACGCGTTGATCGCTGCAAGTCAGCAATAAGCGGTAGGCGGATCTAGCCGATTGACACCGACTCCAACGCCTCCAAGGGACGGGGCCCGACCTTCGATGAAGGTCGCCATCCATCCGGACATTGGGAACTCGACGGCACCGCGGACGCGGGTGAACTCCGGTGGGTGGACGGCGCGATGTGGCCCGAAGACGCACAGATCGAAGACTTCATCGCACGACTCGAAGCGCGGACAACCGTGGGCTGAACGCGCAGACTCCTAGCGAAAACGTCCCAAGCCCAACTCACCTTCGATCCATTCGAGGAGGGCGTCGCCATCCTCCACGTCGAGACGCACCCCTAACACGCGAATGTCCGCGGCACCTGCCCAGTATGGCATGATCTTGCCAGCGTCTTTTTCAGTGGTCACCCACACCTCCGTTTCGTCAGCCAATCCACGCAGATTCTTGGCGACGTAACGATGGTGGTCGGGAAAAATGCGCTCAGCAATGACGACTGCGCCGAGCGCTTCGAGGGTTGTGCGAAGGGAGTCAGGGCGCGCGATGCCCGTCAACATGCCGACCTTCATTCCCCGCAACACACTCGGCTGAACCCGGATGTCGCCGCGCAGATTCCCAAGCGAGACTGGCCTTCGGTGCGCCCGAAAACGGGAGGCCCCGGTGCCAAAGCGTTGGATTTCGGTTTCGACTGTCGCGGACACCGGCCCCCCAATGTCGATGATCGCGTCGGCACGCTGCATGCCCGCAAGGGGTTCGCGCAATGGCCCCCGCGGCAAAACCTTCCCGTTGCCCAACCCAAAGTCCGCATCAAAGGTGAGCAGGTCGAGATCGCGATGCAGGCGGTGATGCTGGAAGCCGTCGTCGAGGATCAACACTTCGGCGCCTGAACATGAAATCGCGCGCAACGCTGCGAGTCCGCGGTCTCGAGAAACGATGACGGGTACCCCCGCGACTTGCCCGGCAAGCAACACCGGTTCGTCACCGGCCTGCTTGGGCCCGATGTGAAGCACCTTGCCGTCGCTTACGATCGTGACGTCTTGATCGGGCTGGCCCCCGTAGCCGCGACTCAGGAGTGCGACCTTATGACCGCGGCGATGCATTTGCTCAGCAAGCCATGACGCCATTGGGGTCTTGCCAGAACCCCCGACCAGGAGACTGCCAACGCTAATCACCCGTGCGTCGACGCGGCGGCGACCGGGACCACGACGCAAGTATCCCCCGCGATCGGCAGCGGCACCCAAGCGAAAGAACCAAGCAGGGATCGCGAGCGGCAGCCACAGCAAACGCAGGAGTAGCCCTTCTGGCTCGGATGATCGCCAAGGCCAATTCATCAAGGCACCGCCTCGCCGACATGCGCTTCGATCCAGCTCGCAATTCTCGCCGCGCTACCGCGACGTGTCGCAAGAAATTGCTTCGCACTCTCGCCACGTGCACGCCATTCCTTCGCGTCAGCGGCAAAGTTCGCGATCGCGTCGCACAGACCTGCGGCGTCGGCGACTTCGATCCCTGCACCACTTTCCCGCGCGATCACCGCGCTTTCCCGCACGGTCTCGATTCGCGGTCCATAAGCGACCGGGCATCCCTCGATCAACGGTTCGAGCAAGTTATGCCCTCCGACATTCGCGAGCGTTCCCCCGACGAACGCCATGCTGGCCGCGGCGTAGAGCGCCGCAAGCTCGCCCGTCGTGTCGAGTATAAGGACATCTCCGTTGGCCAGGACGCGAGAGCCAAGTTGACTCCGTCGCTCCACGCGACGTCCACTTGCTGCGAGTTCGCGCTCAATTTCAGGCAAACGCTCGAGATGGCGAGGTGCGATCACGAGAGCGACTTCGCATCCCCGTCGCTCGCACGCCGACAATGCGTCGAGCGCGGCACGCTCTTCACCGGGATGCGTGCTCCCGGCAACAAAAATCGACACCGCCGACGTGGCGCGCACCAGATCTGTTGCCAAGTGCGACGCGACGGAGCCGGAGTCGAATTTAAGATCCCCGGCCACGGTCACGCGCTCGGACGGAACCCCGAGCGCCTTAAATCGATTGGCGTCTTCGAGTGAGCGGGCCGCAACACCGTCCACGCGTCGCATGACGGGTGCAACCAGCCAACGAAAACGTTGGTAACGAACAAACGAGCGATCCGAAATGCGACCCGACGCGATCAAGACGGGGACACCGAAACTCTTCGCCGTCAGAATCAAACTTGGCCATAGTTCCGTTTCGACGGACACGAACGCCCGCGGGCGCGCGCGAGACAACACGCGAGCTACGCACAGCGGAATATCGAAGGGGGCGTACGCAACCGTGTTTGCGCCGGCTTCACGTCGAAGCACTTCGCGGCCGCTCGGAGTCACCGTCGTTGCAAACCCGTGCATTCCCCGCGCTTCGCATTCCCGCAACAGGGAAACCAGCGCCTTCGCCTCGCCGGCACTCGCGCCGTGAAACCACACGCCTCCGGACGAAACACTCGGAAGCCGTCCGAGTCTCTCCCCAAGACCAAGGCCAAGCGAAGGTCTGCGCAGACAAGCCGCGCACCAGGCGATCGCGACGAGGGGAGCCAGCAATAGGCTCACAAAGATGACGATGCTAGTGCGAAGCATGGCCAAGCATTTCCCCAGCGATCTCACTCGCGCGTTCGGCAGCTCCTTGTGTGCCGAGTACTTGCCCCACTTCGGCGAGGTCCTTCAATTGCTGTTCGCGCGCCTCGCCATCCATGATCTCAAAAACCGCCGCCGCCACGGCGGGGCCCGTGGCATCTTCTTGCAGGACTTCGGGAACGATGAGTCGCCCGGCGACGAGATTCGGCATCGCATAGTAAGGTACGCGAACACTTCGGCGGAGCACCCAGGCGGTCAACGGATCGACCTTCCCAACAACCACCATCGGTCGCGCGAGCATCGCCAACTCCACCGTCACCGTCCCTGGCTTGGCGATGGCGACATGGCACGCGCGCATCACTTCCCGCGATCGTCCGCTCACGACCTGCACATGGATTGAAGCCGGCAGGTTCTGCGCTCTGATACAGGCTTCGACCTGCTCGGCCGACACCGACGGTGCGACCGCGACTGCGAAACGGAGCGCAGGCGACTGGGCGTGGAGCTTCGCGCAGGCGTCGAGTTGGACAGGGAGATGTCGGTCGATTTCGTTGCGGCGACTTCCGGGAAACAATGCGACGAGCGGATCATCGCCTGAGATTTCAAGTTGTTCCCGGGCCGCGCCGGGATCGCTTGCGTCGGCGCAAGTACGCAGCGCTTCAGCCAAGGGGTGTCCCACGAACTCTACGGGGAGCGAGGTGCTTTGATAGGCCTCGATCTCAAACGGGAAAATCACCGCCACGCGGTCGACTCGCGCTGCAATTTTTTTGACCCGACTGGGTCGCCACGCCCAAACTTGCGGCGCAACGAAGTAGAACACCTTAGCGGTGCAGTGCCGGTGCACTTGCTTTGCAAATGGAATATTGAAACCACCCGAATCGACAAGCACCACGAGATCCGGTCGCTCGCGAATGAGCGCACGTTTCATTGCTCGCCATACCTTTGCAATTCGGAACACACTGCCCACGAGTTCGAGCAGCCCCCCCACCGCAAGCTCGCGCTGATGAACGACGAGTTCTACGTCCGCAGCGCGAAGCGCATCCCCTCCCATCCCCACGATTCGTGCGTCTGGAACCTTCGACCGAAAGGCGCGCACAAAGTCGGCCGCATGCAGATCACCGGAGGCATCGCCCGCGGAGATCAGCAGCGTCGTCATGACTGGCAGTTAGATGCGAATTTCGGTGGATACAAGGGGGCCGGGCCCGCTTTGATTTCCGTTGCGGGATCGAAATCGAAGTCGACGCCTTGAGTCGGCATCCCGTCGAGCACTCGAATGGCGGTTCGCAACGCTGCGAGACCTTCCATGCCGTCGACGGCGG
>DUBZ01000028.1 GCA_012960035.1 Myxococcales bacterium
GGCTGTAGCGGGGCGCCGTATCGCCGGCGCAGGACTTGGGCTCAATCATGTTTGGGCTCCGTGCCGGCGGGTCGCAGGACCTCGCCGGGCAGACAATTCTGCAATTTTCCGCCGATCACGATGGGTTGGCCATTGACGATGGTCGCGATGAAGCCGCGCGGGCGCGCACAGAAGCGCCCTTCCCCGCCAGGCAGGTCGTATTCCATCCGTTTGGTGCCTGGGCCGATTGTCTTCGGATCAAAGATCATGATGTCGGCGGCATAACCCGGCAAGAGCGCGCCCCGATCCGTCAAACCGGCCATTGCGGCTGGTACCTGGGTGAGTTGACGAATACCTTCTTCAAGTGTCCAGGCGCCGCGATCCAGAACCCAGAAGCGCAAGAAGTAGGTCGACCAATCCGATCCATCATCGCGATCGAGATGAGCGCCACCATCAGATACGCCCATCAACATCGAGGGATGCTTCATGCTTTCGTGTACGGCCGCTTCCCAGACGGCGGTCTTGTTCTCCCAGCGAAACTTCATCTTCAGGTCTTCGGAGAGGGCGAGATCGAGCATCGCATCGGCGGGCGCTTTACCCTGCTCGGCAGCAATCTCCGCGATCGTACGGCGCAAATAGCATTCGTTCTCTGGATTCGTCACCTCGTCGACGAAGGTCACATCCCAGTGCGGCGGTGGCAGGGTAGAGCCGGCATCGGGATCGCGATTCGGATTGTCGACAGCGTCGCGCAGTTCGTCTCGCACCGTTGGATCCCGTAGCCGCGCGCGTTTCTCTTTGGGATCGAGCGACATCAGAGCGTGCCAGCTCGGCACCCCCGCATAGAGTGGCGTGCCCGCGTCTAGATCAATGGGACGATCGAAGGGATGGTTGCGAAGCAAAGAGAAGATCGCCGCGCCGCGCTGGGCCGCGCGATCGAGGAAACGTTTGGCTTCCTCCCACCCCGCCGTCGGGGCGTCTACTTTATCTCGGCCTCCGACGCCTTGGATCACGATCGGCAGTCGGCTCGCAAGCGCGAGCTCGATTAGCAAGTCCTCATCGTTGCTGTCGAGACCCCCGATTACACTCTTCGGTAGATACGAGATACTGCCACCGCCGGCCTGGCCCGCTTCGCGTGCCAGCGCGATGAGTTCGTCATGTGCCGAGAAGCGGCTGGGTATTGGACGATCATCCCCATCGACCTGAGTCGGAACATGCGACGACGAAAAACCGGCGGCGCCGGCTTCCATGGCTTCGCGGATGATGGCGCGCATGGCTTTGAGTTCGTCGGCGTTCGCCTCGCGCTCCGATCCCGCTTCGCCCATGACATATCGCCGGATGCTCGAGTGTCCGATATAGCAAGCGAGGTTGACCCCGAGCTTGCCGCGGCGGGCCGCTAGGTACTCCGGGAAGCTCTCGAAATCCCATTGCACACCTTCGAGTGCCGCGGGCGCCATGCCCTCGACTTTGGCGAAGAGTGACTGCATATAGGGCCGGGCCTCGGGGCGCGTCGGGGCGATCGAGAAACCGCAATTGCCTGCCAGGATTGTCGTTACACCGTGATAGCAAGAGCAAGTGCCGTAGGGCTCGAAGGTGATTTGGGGATCGTAATGCGTATGGGCGTCGACGATGCCAGGGGCGACGATCATGCCTTCGGCGTCGATTTCTCGTTCGGCCCTGAGATCCGCCGGCAGGTGGCCGAGGCTCTGAATGCGCCCTTCGTGAATGGCGAGATCGGCACGCCGTCTTGCGAGCCCGGTGCCGTCGACCACGATGCCGCCGCGGATAATTAAGTCGATCGTCATCGGAACATCCCGTCGTCGAAGAAATTTTCGATCATCTCAGCTGTACTTTCTGGAAAGTTTCCGGCCAGATACTGTTCCCGGCCGAGCGCCGCCGCATGGGTACCCTTCATGCTATGGCCCGGGCCACGAAGTTTCGGACCCGCGCCAAAGCGGCAATCGCCTCGGGAATGCCGGCACTCGCCAAGCCCTGGAACCCGTGGACCATCTCGGGATGAATTTCCAATGTCACATCAACTCCGGCAAGCGCCGCGCTCTTTCCGAAGTCGAGTGCATCGTCCCGAACCAGGTCGACCTGGCCCACCTGAAGCAGCAAAGGCGGAAGCCCCTTTGGGTTCGCATGGATCGGAGATACGAAGGGATCGCGCAGATCGCCGGCCTCGCCCACATAGTCGCGGCCTCGCGCGCGTATGAATTCCGGATGCGCAAATGGATCGCGCCCCAAGGGCTTTAATCCCGCTTCCCCCTGGGCTTCGAGGTCGAACCATCCGCCAAGGCTGACGCCACACGCTGGAAGTGGCTGCCCTTGATCCCGTAGCCTGATCAAGCTCGAGAGGACCAGGCCACCTCCACACGAATCTCCGATGAACCCGACTCGAGCGGGCGCGACCCCCGAAGCGAGCAGCGCGAGATATCCCCCAACGCAATCATCGAGGGCCGCGGGATAGGGATTTTCGGGTGCAAGCCTGTAATCGATCAAGAGCAACCGCGCGTCACAGTACTTGGAAAGCGCTTCCGCGTAGAAGAGGTAGCCGTCACCGCCTGCCGCAATGAACGCGCCCCCATGAAAGAGGACGAGTATCCGCTCAGTGTCTTTCGCCTCTTCAGCGACAATCATTGCGCGGCGAACCGGTCCCGACTCGATCCAATCGACTCGAGTACTCGGCTTGATCGGGTGGCCATGCATGGCTTCGAGCTTTGCTCGCGCCACTTCGGTCGAGTCGCCCACGTCGACCAGGCGCCCCTTCACGGCGTCGAGGAACGCCCGATATTCCTTGCTTGGCATCGGCCTGATCCTAACCGGTCGCTTCTTCGAATCCACTCGATATCATTTCATCCGGGACGCGACATGATATTTGGAATCCATTTTTCATAGAGCTTCCTTGACGAATTGACCGTCCTTGACGATCGCAAGAAAATTGGCCGGATCTCCGAGGACCGAAATGTTCTTGCTGGGATCGCCGCGTACGACGAGCAAATCTGCGAGCTTGCCCGTTTCGATCGTGCCTAGCCGATTGTCCATCTGCATGCACTCGCCGGCGTTTCGGGTCGCCCAGCGGATGACTTCGATGGGATCGATTCCCGCCTCGTTGACGTAGACCTCGAGTTCCTTGATGTAGTCGCCGTGTGGGGTCATCGCGGTTCCCCAATCGTCCCCGACCATGAGCTTGACCCCGGCGGCACTGGCTTCGGGCAGGATCTCGAGCATGTGGTCGTAGTCTGCCCTCAGCCCAAGCACCATTGGATCGTTTTCGTTTCCGTTTTCGCTGAGCTTCGCGATGATTGCTTTGATGAGATAGAGACTTGGACAGACAAAGCTTCCGGCTGCCAGAAATCCGTCGATGCATTCTCGATCCATTCTATCCGCGTGATCGAAGACGTCGACTCCCGCATCGATACACTTCATGATGGATTTCTTGGCCGTGACGTGACAGCGAATCAGCTTCTGCCGATCATGAGTTGCCTCGACGGCCGCGCGAAGTTCGGCATCGGTCATCGAAACAAAATCGGGGCCGTGAAGCAGCGCGTGTCCACCATCCATAAAGATCTTTACGATCTCGGCACCTTCACGAATTTCCTGGCGAACGCCCTTGATGAATTCATCGACGCCGTCGCAGTAACGCTGGGAACCTTTGGCCCGGATATCCCAGAACACGAACTCGGGTAGGTCGTTCGAGTCACCGGTCGTAATCAACCAGCGACCGCTTGCCATGATTCGCGGACCCGGCACGACACCGTCAGCGATGGCCATCTTGAGCTGGGCATCGAGGGCATCACTTGTCGCCGCACCGATCACACTGGTGAATCCGTGGTCGAGGGCGAGTTTCGCCTGGGTGGCCGCCAACAGCATCAAGTAGCCCGGCGGCTTCTCCAGGCCGACCGGCGGTGGATCGAAATCGAGGCCCCGATAGGAGCCATGCCAATGGGCTTGCACCATTCCGGGCATGATCGAGGCGCCGTCGAGTTGGAATACCGTGTCGTCAGGCCGGTTGGCGATCGAGTCGTCGGCGCCCACCGCGACGATCTGATCGCCTTCGACGGCGATCGTTTGCCCCGGCCGCGCCGGGTTTTCACCGTCGAGTAGGTTGGCCCCAGAAAACAGGATGCGACTCATGATCGACTCTCCCTATGGCGCTCATGGCATCGAAATACCGCGTTGGTCCCTAAGTAACTGTATTCGCGTACGAAAGTTACCGAAAGGGACCGGATCCCACTGTCTCACGGTCTCTCATTGTCTGCGGAATGACTCTATCCGATGCATATATCCACCGGAAGTCCCCAATTAAGCACCCAATCGGTGCAATAATCCTCCACTCAATGGTCTGGGATGATGTTCGATACTTCCTCGCGGTCGCCCGAGAGGGCTCGATTCGCCGCGCCGCCGTCGCCCTCGGTGTCAACCACTCCACCGTCTCGCGCCGAATTCGCCAACTCGAGGATCGCTACGGCGCGCGGCTCTTCGACCCTCTCCCGAGTGGTTTCAGCCTGACGCCAATCGGTGAAGATGTGCTCGAACTGGCTCGAGAGATTGAGTTGGACATGTCCACCCTCGCCGCGCGGATGGCGGGTCGAGATGTTGAGATCGGCGGGAGCGTGCGTATCTCGATCGGAGATAACTTCGTGCCGAGGCTCGCCCCGCTCTTGGCACGCATGGCCACGACCTATCCGGGAATGCAGATTCAGGTGGCGGTCAGCAACCACGTCGCGGATCTGGTGAACCGCGAAGCCGACATCGCGCTCCGCGTGAGCAACCTCGACCCCGAACCGATGGTGGGGCAACGGATTGCAACCATGGCGATGGCCGCATACGCATCTCGTCGCTACCTGGCGCGCAACCGCGGCCTCTTGGAATTGAGCGCGTTCGATTGGATCGGCTGGGACGAAAGTTGGACCAACGAACACACCCGCTGGATGCAGCAAGCGATTCCAAAACAAAACATCTCCTGCCGGGTCAACTCGCCGGCCGCGATGTACGAGATGACGCGTGCGGGCGCCGGGGTCGCGCACTTGCTCTGCTATATCGGCGATGCCGATGCCGATCTAGTTCGCGTCATTCCCGAGGTCTCGGAGTTTGGCGCCGGGCTTTGGTTGCTGACGCATCCAGAACTGAGAAATACGGCGCGGATCAGGGCGGCGATCGAATTCATCGAACAAGATCTGGCCAAGGAGATCGATCGGATCGAGGGGCGTTCACCGGGGCCCGCGAGGAGTCGACAGGTGCCCGACCCGCATATGCCGATTCGTTGAACGATCTAGCAGACAATCTCTGAAACGCGCTAAACGTAAATTCTGGAGGATGCTCATGAAATCTCGACTCGGCCCTGCCTCGCCGGACCATTGGAGTGAACCGGTTCGCGAGATTCTTGACGGACTTCAGCCCGCCGCAGATTCCGCCACAGGTAAAGGTCCCCCAAACATCCTCTATACGATCGCCCACCATCCGGCGCTGCTTCCGTCATTTCTAGGCTTTACCGCGACGTTGGCAACGCGCGGGGTGCTGGAAAGGCGCGACTCTGAGCTACTGGCCCTGCGCACCTCCCTCAATTGTCGATCGGCTTTCGAGTGGGGGCACCACGTAGAGTACGGACTCGCCGCAGGTCTCGAGCCAAAGGAGTTGGGCGCCATCGCCAACGGGCCGGAAGATCCGAGTTGGTCGCCGCGAGATCGATCGCTATTGCGCGCTTGCGATGAACTCCACGCACATCAGCAAATTTCCGACCAAACCTACGATGCGTTGAGCGCCGAACTCAGCCCAGCGCAGATCGTCGAGCTCACATTTGTGATCGGCAACTACACCATGCTCTCGATGGTGGCGAACGCCACGGGTGTGCCTCTCGAGGAGCGCTTGCCGGCCATGCCCGCGAAGGGATCCCCTAGGGATTCAAGATAACGCCCAGGCTCGGACGTTGTGCTGGAAGGCAGCTTGAATGTCCTATCCCCCTG
>DUBZ01000029.1 GCA_012960035.1 Myxococcales bacterium
CCCCGTCACGGGATCCCCTAGGGATTTAACATAACGCCCAGGCTCGGACGTTGTGCCAGAAGACAGCTTGCATGTCCTATACCCTCCGATCCTGCAGCTCCTTGTCACTCAGGGAACCGAGATCGCCTATAGTATCCGCATCGGGCTTGAATGCCAGATTCGGCTCTTCAGCCCAGGCAGCAGAGGTGCCCGACACCGAATCGTATCGTCTATGGTGAACCTGCTCCGCCGAAATTGAGAGCCAATTGGATGACGGGAAAATGAAGGCCCAGCCGTGAAAAAAAGTAGTCAGTTACTCGTTGTTGTGTATCTAGTCTGCTCGAGTTTGTCATGCACTTTTCTACGCGTCATTCGGGATAATGTCCCCGGCATCGAGGCCGCCCGCCCCGAGCTGCAGGGCGAAGACCCCTTTCCGAACTGGCCTTACCCTCCGGACAAATTGGAGGCGCTCCTTCAGGGTCAGCGAACCCTGAAGACCACGCTTGTCGGCCGCTTGGGGGGCACCACGGGCGCACTGAAGATATCTGTCGAGTTCCCGGATATCGACGAGGCGATCGTGTTCAAGTGGAAGGCAATGATTCCACCGCGCTGGGTCGATGCCCTCCCCTTCGCACCCGGCGCACTCGACGGAGTCAACAATTCGCCGCGAAAGGAACTTGCCGCATTCGCGGTTCAGTCGTTCTTCCTAGATCCACAAGACTACGTCGTTCCGCTTTCGATACCCGTTTGCGTTTCGCTGGATGTCTATCGCGTCCATTTCCCCAAAGCTAGGACGACCCTCGAGGGCAGTAATTGCGTATTGGGCCTCCTCTCGGTCTGGCTTCTTGACGTCACGATCCCGGAACCACTGCTCGACAACGATCGCTTTTCCCGCGACCCGGCGTACTCATACTACATGTCCAATTTCAATCTACTCACCTACCTCATCAAGCACCATGATGGACGGAAGGGCAATTTCCTCGCTTCAAAGGACGAATCGAGACCCCAGGTATTTGCAATCGATAACGGGGTCGCATTTGGGGGTATCTTTTACAACTGGTTCGTCCCCAATTGGAACGATATTCGCGTGCCTGCCCTTCGAAGAGGATCCATCGACCGGCTGCGGAATATCACCGAAGAGGATCTCCGCCGCGAACTTTCTGTCGTAGCCGAAATGCGACTCGACGACCAGGGCGTCTATCGTCTGGTCGACGATGGAAATGCTCTCAGTAGTCAGCGTGGTATCCGTATCAAGGACAGCACGGTCCAGTTCGGCCTGACGGACGACGAGATCGAAGACATCTGGGAACGAATCGAGGATCTGATTAAAAACGTTGACGAGGGCAACATCCCTGTCATGTGAACACTGCCCCTCGACGCGGAAGGAAGAAATTTTCGTCGCATGACGCCTGCAGATCCCGAAACCAAGACATCTCAGAAGCGCAGCCGATTCGAGCGGCTACTCGGAGTGTTCGCAGAGGTACGCGCGGGCGAGGCCGCCGAAGTCCTCCTGATGTTCGCAAACATCTTCCTGATCCTGACCGCCTACTACATCCTCAAAGTCGTCCGAGAAGCACTTACGATTGGTGGTGTTCAGCTCTTTGGCCTCGGTGGGGACGAAATCAAGGCCTACCTGCCGGCCGTGATGATGGTGCTCCTTCTGGCGATCGTACCCCTCTACGGAAAGCTAGCGAGCGCAGTCAGCCGGATCCGCCTGCTCAACTCGACGACGGCCTTCGTGATCGTGACCCTGGTGCTTTTCTGGCTCTGGGGTAACACGACTGGGATCGGTACCGCGATCGGCCTCTCCTTCTACGTCTACCTGGGCATAATGAACGTCTTCCTGATAGCCCAGTTCTGGTCGTTTGCGAATGACATCTACAGTGAAGCCCAGGGGAAGCGTCTTTTCGCAATCATCGCGACGGGCCAGTCGCTGGGAGCTGTGCTCGGCCCGTGGATTGCCGAGCAAGGCGCCGACCAGGTCTTTTCACTGCTTCTCGTGAGTGCGGCGATCTTCTGCTTCTGCATCCTGCTCTACAACGTCGTAGATCGCCGCAGCACGACGAATCACGGCTCCCTTGATGACGCGAAGAATCGAGGAGAAGAGCCCCTCGACAAGGAAGGCGGTTTTCAGCTCGTCTTCCAGAGCCGCTACCTGTTCTTGATCGCATTGATGATCTTGGTCACCAATATCGTCAACACGACCGGCGAGTACATTCTATCGAATGCGGCGAAGGCCCATTCCGAAGAAATCATTCCAGACCTCAGCGCCGCTCAGATCCGCGAGGCCGACGCCACGGCGGAGGCGATGCTCCAGAATGCAGAGGCGAAGAATCTCGAAGAGGCGCGCCTTCGGGCCCGCGACAACAAACTGCGTCTGCTGCGCTCCGAAGAAATCGGCCGCTTCTACGGGCGCTTCTTCTTCTGGGTCAATTTCCTCGGTGTCACGATCCAGATGTTCGCAGTTTCCCGCATCCTGAAGTTTTTCGGGGTAAGAGCCGCCCTGTTTTTCCTTCCCCTGATCTCATTCGGGGGCTACGCTGCGATCGCGCTCACCGGAGCGCTCGGCGTGCTCCGTCTGGCCAAGACAGCCGAAAACAGTGTCGACTACTCACTGCAAAATACCGTCAAGCAGGCGCTCTTCCTGCCGACATCTCGTGAAGCGAAGTACAAAGCCAAGGCCGCGATCGACACCTTCTTCGTGCGTTTCGGCGATACCGTATCGGCCGCCCTGATCTTCGCAGGCCTCCACTTCCTCCACTTCAGTGCGCGTTCCTTCGCCTGGTTGAACATTGCGCTCGTATTGGCCTGGGTTGCTCTCAATGTCGGGATCGCACGAGAGCACAAGAAGATGTCCCATGACGAAGAAGCCGAGGAAGACTAATCGCCCTCAATCGATCCAGCCGAGAACGTTGCGCAGGATCGACCAGCGCGCTTTTTCGTGCTCGGCTTCGCGCCCAAGAATCCAGTAATCGTAGAGTTCATTCACAGTACCGTCTCCCCTCGAGAGGCCGACCCAGGAATCCACCACTCGCCGCCATTCTCCTTCGTTCAGCGGAAGAGTATAAACCGCAGGAAGCGTCTGCAGGGGAGGATCGGGCACGACGACCGAGTATTGCGGGTGGAGAAGGCTGAGAGCCGATCCTCCTTCTGCAGTCAGGATCAGGGCATCGAATCGAACCCCTTCGTCCTGCAGAAATTCCTCGGTGTCGAGAACGGGGAAGAACTCCGCGTTCGGGAAAAACTTCTGTATGCGATCGATGAAGTACCGGTCGTTCGGAATCGCGATACGAAGACCTTCCCGTTCTTCGATTTCTTCTCGGATCGCGAATTCTTGGCGGCGATGATCTGCGACGATGAAGCCCACATTCAGATCCAGATAGGCTTCCGAGAAGACAACGGCATTGACGGTCGCCATCGACACGATCGAGTGGCTCATCACGATGTCGCAATATCCGCTGTTCAGAAACTTGCTCTGCCCCGCCTGCCCGAGATTGATATCGACGGGTACGAAGTGGATTCCGACCCCCAGTCCACGCGCGAGGCTGTGCGCCATATCGATGTCGAACCCCACCAACTGTTCTTCGTTGTTGAAGTACGAGAAGGGAAGCGAAGGAATCTTCCGATAACAGGAACGCATGATTCCGCGTTCGAGGATCACATCCAACCGACTGCGGTCTTCGTCAAGTGTGGGGGTCGGCGGCGGCTCTCGATAAACGATTGACGGAGCCGACTCGAGGATGAGGTGCATGTTTCCGACGAGTTCGCCCTTCGCGTAAGTCGTGTCGATCATCTCGGCGAAAAGGATTCGACATCCCGCGATCGCGATGAAGACGATCAGAAAGGTCAATCCGAGATAACGGGCCACTGGCTTCCAGCGGACCTCGAGCAGCCCAAGCAGGGCAGAGGCGCCCAGAAGCGTAATTGCGAGTACGTGCATCGCCTGCAGCAGAGTTCCGAAGCGCGAATTGACGAGGCCGGTTGCGACGAAGAGCTGCATAAGATCGTGGGGGAGGTGCATGAGGTCGAGCAGAAAGGGAATCCCGACCATCACGCTGCCGAACGTACTCGCGATCCCCGATACGAATAGTAGTGGATAGTCGCTGACGTTCACGGGGGTGTCCATCACCCATCCCGCGAAGAGGACGAAGGAGAGGCTCAGTATTTTGGCGGTATCGGGAAAGGTGTATGACGCGGGCACGATCACGTCGACGAGTGATTCGGATTCTCCGTTTTCAGGGGCGTAGTGTTCAAGAATCTGCTTGCAGGCCTTCGAGAGCATGGGGATTACGACGAAACTGCTCCCGGTCGCGAACGCCGTCACCATCGCATCCCGCGTCACAACAAGCGCTTCCCGATGGCGAATCGGCGTGAGGGCTGCTAGCAGGCCGGGCAGAACCCAATAGGTAGCGATCAATGAGAAAAGTACATACGAGACGAGATACACCTGGACACGCTGGAACTGCTCGACGCTCATCGTTCCGGATACGCTCGCCGCGATGGCGAATACCCCATAAGGGCTCAACTTCACCACGTACCCATTCACACGCAGCAGCGCCTCGCTCAGCGCATGAAACCCCTTGAGCAGCGGCCGTTTCTCCGGGACGCTGATCAGGGCCGTTCCGACCGCCAAGGAAAACAGCACCACCGCGGGCACGACATTGTTCGCCATCGCATGAAATGGATTCGAGGGGATATAGAGCCCGAGAAAGTCTATGGCCGGTGGTCGCTCGATCAGAGTGGTGCTGAAAAAGGATGCCGATTCGATCCGGGGGAATGAAAAAGGCATCGCGGCCACCATCCCGAATGACAACACCCAGAGCAGCAAGAGCAAGCAGCCAACCGCGAGCCCCAGTCTGCGCGCCGTTGCAAGCTCGAGGCTTCCCAGACCCGCCATCAACGACACAACCACGTAGGGGAGTACCGTCATCTGGAGTAGTCGGATGTAACCTTCGCCAACGATCTCGAGTACGCCCAGGGGTTCGCCGACGAAAAGTCCCGCGACGACTCCAAGCACGAGTGAAATCAGGATTCTTGTCGAGAGACTCAAACCGGCGCCCTTCTGTTTTTTGCGGATGCTTGAAGAGAATAGGTTGGATCGAAGCCGCTTCCCACGATTCGCGAGAGACGACCAAAGGATTCGGAATACCGCAACTCACGAAAGCGACGGACGAGACGGGCGAGTGGATCGCGGGCTCTATCGTCTCGGGGCCAAGGGGAACGATGCCCTGGCGAACTATCCGGACCTGGTTGAGCACTACCCGGGCCTGCTCGGCGAGAAATCCCCTGGGGCCTGATGAGGTTGCCCTCGTTGGTAAGGGGTGGCCCGTGACGCACCTACAAGCAGGGAGACATCCCCGCTTGGACGGATCGGGTCTTCTATCCTTTCCTTGCTGTGAAAAATGCATTCCTCGAGGGGGTTGAATTGGGAGAGTTGAAGGGGCAGGTGGCTCTGGTAACGGGAGGAGGTCGCGGAATCGGGGCCGCCATCGCTCGAGATCTGGCGCGTCGTGGGGCCCGGGTCGTGATCGCATCACGCACACAAGCAGAACTCGAGAGCGTCATCGAAGGAATTCGAGCGGAAGGGGGGGAAGGGCACGCGAGAGGGGGATAGGACATACAAGCTGCCTTCCCACATAACGCCCAAACCAGGACGCCGCGACAGAGGACAGCTTGAATGTCCTATCCCCTGAATGTCCTATCCTACGTCAACGGGCAGACGGAGCGACGCCACCGTGAGACTTACACAGGAAATCCATTCATTGGCGACCCAACTCACTGCTCGCGTAGACTACAGCGGATGACATGGCAAGCGGATTGATTCAGGAGACGCTGCGGGCCATTCCCCACCTGTTCGCCAACCGCTTGGCTGCCTTCGCGGTCGTTGCGTTCTTGGGTGGCTGGCTCGGACCCGCAGCGCTTGGAAAATATTTCTTCGCGATCGGCGTGATCCAGATCGCTT
>DUBZ01000030.1 GCA_012960035.1 Myxococcales bacterium
AGCACAAAGAGTGCTTCGTAGATAAAAAACATCACCCGCGCGTGATTCATCGACTCTGGAAGCCACCGCAGAATGACTTGAGTCGTGACCGGAACAAGCACGGTCAACCCGGCTGCAAGGGCCGCTGTTCGTCTGTTGATTTCCAGTTTCCCAGCTGGACGGCCTGCAACGGCGACGATCAAGAAGCGCGTATCCCCCGCGAGCACGAAAAAGAGCGGAACCACACTGGCCGCCATTCCTTCGAGGGCACCGATGCCGTAGATGTGAGCGCTACTCATCCAAGCGTCGAGTCCCGACAACACCACCAGCGCAAAGCAGTAACGGCGAACCGTCGCGTCGAGATTCGTTCGCGTGGCACAATAGATCAGCGCTGCTCCCGCCGCGGCCCAAAGCAAGAACGGGTGCTGAGTCGGGCTCGCGTAAAAGGCTTCAAAGGTTCCCATGTTAGGAGCCATCGCCCGCGCGACTTGAAGGATCGACTTTGTGCTTCGCCATCGCAGAAAGATACGCGATCACGTCGTCAATGATTGTCGACCGCTCTTTAAGCTTCACGTTTAAACGCGGCATGCGCGCGACCGCAACAAGCGACGCGGGATCGTCGATCCACTGCCGCAACCACGCAACGTCTCGATAATCCGTCGGGTTCGTCGGCCAATTCAGCTCAGGACCAATGCCACCCCCCTCGCCGTTCATTTTGTGGCAGCGCGTGCAGTGCATCCGAAACGCTTCGAAGCCGGACTCGACCTGTGTGCTGCTCCCACTTGGCGGTGTCATCCGCGGGAAGCGCTTGCGCGCATCAATCAGATCAATGCCCACAAGTTGATAAGGCCAGCCGTAGTCACCCTGGGCGCGCAGTTCTGCGTCGGCGGCATTGTCCCAGACGAGATAAATCGGTGACAGATCGACTCTCACACGTTCGCCGCGTTCAAGCTTCAGAATTGAAAAGCGCTCCGCATCCTCGCGGCCAACCGCCAACCAAGCGTCGTAGGCGAGCAAGCGGCTCACCGGGAAACTGGGTTGATAACCGTCTCGACACGTCAGCAGCACTTCATCGCGGCTACGCCATGTCTTGCCGTACACCGAGTCGAGCACCGCGTTGAGTGGAACCGCGGTAAAGGTCGCAAAGTCTTCTTCATAGGGTTCGAACACGCGCAGTGCTTTACCGCCCTTCGTCGCCGTGACCTCAGCAAGCGAGCGCGTAGCCTGTACGTCCCCCGCCAACCGAAACGTCAAAACGTCGGGCGCGGGAGCACGATCAGCAGTCGCCGGCACTGGAGCGAGCCCCCCCCACCAAACTGCCAACAAGACGAGCAAGCTCGACCGCGCGCAGGGGCTACGCGTCGTTGGCCAGGGTTCCAAGGGCGAACTCCGTGTGGGTGACCGAGTTCGGGCTGAGCGGCCCGCGAGCGCACATGCACAGATGCTGTCCGCGCGCCGTCACGCGAACTCCGCGTGCATGTCCGTGGTCCATCATCGTGTGCGCGACCTCACGCACGAGGTCTTCTTGAATCTGAAACCTGCGCGCGTATGCGTCGACGAGTCGGGGCAGCTTGCCCAAACCCAAAATGCGGTCACCCGGTACGTAGGCGAGATCGACTTCACCAAAGAACGGAAGAAAATGATGGGCGCAGATCGAGTGAAAGCCGATATCTCGCACTTCGACGAGCCCTGGTTTTTCTCCCGGCTCGAGCATGCGCGTGGTATTCAATATCGTACTCGGGTCGAGGCGATAGCCCGCCAGCAGTTCTTTGAATGCACGAGAGATCCGATCGTCCGCCCCTTCTTCTTCGAACCATGCGAGTGCGCGGTGATCGTCGATCACTTGGGCCTTCAGCCAGTCGACCAGCTTCATTCACTTCTCCAATTCAACTTCAATGCGGCTGCGATGGGTGCAACTACGATTGAGCGACGCTTTATCTTCGCACGGCGCGGCGTTAGAACTTACGGGGCAACACGATGTGCTTCTTGATCTTTGCGTGGGTGCGTGCCGGTCAGTCGACCCACTCCCACTTCGAGAGCGCGCCAGAACCCGATCGCGTCCAAGGGCCGGTTGAGCCAGCCAGTCGAAATACAATAGCCGCGCATATGAGGAGCGCGATGGTGTCCAGCGTGTTGAGTGCGCGATAAAATCAACTCCCTTCGCTGCAAAAACGCAACGACGCGCGGTACATCCCGCGTGTGAGCCCAGTAGTGAAGCTGGTTGGCAATCGCGCTCGTCGTCACCAAGCCCAAAAAGAAAGAAGCGATCACCACGCCACTGCCGGCAGACGCAAGTCCAGCCCCTACGATCAAATAGTCAAAGCCGAGAAACCCCAGGAAGGCGGCGATTGCCGCGCCACCATTCACGTCGACCCAGTCGTGGTCGAGCATCGCCTTCGGCTTGTGGTGATGTTCGCGAAATGAATAGATGAGGTTCGACCCAAGCCAACGGGTCTTTTCACTTCCCCACGAATCACACGCCCAATGAACGACGCCGGTAATCAAGTCTGCCAAGGCAACGCCGGCGATCAATGCCGCGGCCGCGGGCAGGACCCTCCAAAAGTCGAGGGCTGCAATGATGCGCCCCAGCAATACAAACCCCGAAATCAAGCAGCCAACGATTCCAACGCGATAAAGGGCGCGCGCCCCGACACTCGATTCGGACGCGGACTGGGAAGCGGTCTTTGTTCCTCGCAGATGCACCATGAAACGCTAGCGCGTGCGCGACAGACGGCCGCACTTGGGGCTTCGGGCATTGCCGGGTTGCATCGACGCCCAATAGGGCGATGCTACACCGCGAATAAATCGAACACCGGAGAGAAGAAAGCATGAAGACCGCGCTCTTACTCATCGCAGGGTCCCTGTTGATCCTGATCGTGATACTCGCGGTGAACACCGCGAATTTTGAATCGCGGCAAATTGAAGCCGAGCCCGCCGACGTTTCTGCCTTCGATTCCGGTGCCATCGCGGAGCGACTGTCCCGTGGCCTCAAGCTACACACCATCTCTCACAGCCTCGACGGTCCAATCGAAGCCGAAGCTTTCTTTGCCCTGCACGCTCAACTCGCGAGCGACTACCCCCTCACACACAAAACTCTCGTGCGCGAAACCGTTTCCGACTACAGCCTCTTGTATACGTGGGAGGGAACCAAGCCCGAGTTGCCGGCTGCGTTGCTGCTCGCGCACCAGGACGTTGTGCCCGTTGAAACCGGAAGCGAAGACGCTTGGGAACAGCCACCCTATTCCGGACACATCGACGCGACCCATGTGTGGGGACGCGGCGCGATGGACGACAAGGGATCGCTCTTCTGCATCATGGAAGCGGTCGAAGGGCTGATCGCCCGCGGCTACCAACCCGAACGAACCGTTTTGTTGGCCTTCGGTCACGACGAAGAACTCGGCGGCCCGCAAGGTGCAACCCAGATCGCGGAGCTGCTCGCAAGCCGTGGAATCAAGGCCGAGTACGTTCTCGACGAAGGCGGGGCGGTTACCGAGGGCACGCTCTCGATGTTGGATTCACCCGTCGCCGTGATTGGGATTGCGGAAAAGGGATCCGTCTCCATCGATCTCGTTGTCGAAACCCTTGGCGGTCATTCGTCCATGCCGCCGCGGCAGACCGGCATCGGCATTTTGTCCGCCGCCATCGCGACCCTCGAAGCCAATCCCGTGCCCGGCGGGATCGCCGGCCCGGTCGAACTCATGTTCAATCACATTGGCCCAGAGCTCGACTTCCCAATCAACATGGTCATGGCCAATCTCTGGCTGTTTCGCCCTGTGCTCGAACGTGTTTTCGCGAGCGACCCCAGCATGGATGCGATGCAACGGACCACCACCGCGGCCACGATCATTAACGGCGGAGTCAAAACGAATGTCTTGCCAAGTCGCGTGAAGGCGACCGTCAACTTTCGCATCTTGCCCGGCGACACCCATGACTCCGTCTTCGAACACGTGGTCGGCACCATCGCGGACGATCGCATTCAGGTCACGAAACGCCGTGAATCACGCAACCCGAGCCCGGTCTCGCCCGTTGACTCCCTGGGCTTCAAGGCGATACAGAAAACCGTCCGAGACTATTTCCCAACCGCGATCGTAACGCCCTACCTCGTGATGGGCGGGACCGATTCGCGCTACTACTCCGAGATCAGCACCAATCTCTATCGCTTCGCTCCATTCCTCTACAACAACGAAGATCGCGAGCGCATTCACGGCACGAACGAACGCATCGCGATCGACACCCTTGGCCGCGCGGCCGGTTTCTATACCCGAGTGATCGAATTGACCACTGCACCCGGCGCGGCCAACTCGCTGTAGTCCCATGGCACGGCTGCAGCCATGCTGCAATAAAGCCCTCCAGCTGTGCCCCCATTCGTCTTCAACGCTGAAAACGAGCCGGTGAGTCTGTTGCACCCGGTATCCGCGCAGACAGTCCCAGACGGCCATGAGCCGACCGGCGACCTCGTCTTTGTCGAAATTACCGATGCAAGCATCATCTGACCCGCCAAGGTCGCAAACCTCGGCCTCGAACCGGACATCGCTCGGAAGCAACGTTGTGCTTTGTGTTGTCCTGATCGCTGTACTCATTTTTCTCGACGCGGCAACCGTGTCGGACACCCGCCCGTAACAGCCGCGCGCATGATTCCTCGTGCCGAACAAGCAATTTTTCGTTCGCCTTGAACACGCATGCCAGAGTATGAGAGAATAGGCGTCTGCCGAGGAGACGACCGAATGACGACCATTACGAAATTCGCAGAACTTACCCCCGACAAACCCGCGATCATTTACGGCGACGCAGAGTTCGTGCAGACCTACGCCGAACTCGAACGCAGCAGTCGGCACGTTGCGCGAGCGCTGCTCGACATCGGGCTCGAACCCGGTGACTGCGTCGCGGTCGTCATGGCCAACGACAATCAGTTCTTCGACATCTTTTGGGCGTGCCACCGCATTGGGCTTTACTTCACCCCCATCAATTGGCATTTGCAGGTCGACGAAATCGAATACATCGTGGACAACTGTGACGCAAAGGTCGTCATCGCGAACGCCCGCTTCGGCGAGGTCATCCGCAAGGCGACGGCCTCGAACTCTCGCCTGGTCGGAAAGATCGCACTCGAAGGCTCGATCGAAGGCTTCTTCGACATGAGCGATTGGCTCGACGCCGCCGACCCGAACGGCGACCTCGGCGAAGAGCTCGAAGGTTCGGTCATGCTCTATTCGTCCGGGACCACCGGGCGTCCAAAGGGTGTTCGCCGAAAGCTCGAGCGCGTTCCCGCCGGCGACCCCCTCACCAACATCGCCGCAATCGGCCTCTCTGGACTTTTCGGCATGGGGGCAGACGATCGATACCTATGCCCCGCGCCGCTCTACCATGCGGCACCGATCAACTTCACCTCGGGTCAACATCGCATCGGCGCGACAACCGTGATCATGCGGCAATTCGACGCGGAAGAAGCCATCCGGTTGATCGACGTCCACAAGATCACCACGTCCCAGTGGGTGCCCACGCACTTTAGACGCCTAGTTCGACTCCCTGAAGAAACCAAGCAGCGCTACGACGTGTCGGGCATGCGTGTCGCGATCCACGCTGCCGCGCCCTGCCCGATCCCACTCAAAGAACAAATGATCGATTGGTGGGGCGACGCCATTATCGAATACTACGCCGGCACGGAGGGAGGCGGCACGTTGGTGCGGGCCGCAGACTGGATGGAGCACAAGGGCAGCGTCGGACAACATTGGTCAGGCGGCACCGTGCACATTTTGAATGAAGACGGCAGCCCCGTTTCGGCCCCGAAAGTCGAAGGGGATATCTATTTCGAAGCCCCCGACCAGCAGGACCAGCGCTTCAGCTACCACAAAGATTCCGAAAAGACCCAAAGCACGTACCGCGACAATCTCTATACCTTGGGCGACGTCGGTTACCTCGACGAGGATGGTTTTCTTTTTCTCACCGACCGCCAGTCTCACATGATCATTTCAGGCGGCGTGAACATCTACCCGCAAGAAACGGAAGACCTGCTCATCATGCATCCAAAGGTCGACGACGTTGCGATCATCGGCGTTCCGAACGAAGAGATGGGTGAAGAGGTCAAGGCGGTCGTCGTCCCTGTAGACGGCAACGAGGCTGGCCCAGTCCTCGCCCAGGAACTGATGGATTATTGCCGTGAAGGCATCGCGCACTTCAAATGTCCGCGCAGCGTCGACTTCGTGTTGGAACTGCCGCGAACCGAAACCGGCAAGATGGCGAAGCGAAAGTTACGCGACACCTATTGGGCGAATCAGGGCGACCAACGAATTTAGGCTCGGTGCGGGGCTAGCGACGCGCTGGCGACACTTGGTTTGCGCCGCGGGCCTTCGTTTCGAACCGCCTAACATCGAATTTCCTGGCGTAGACCGTGTCACCGTCCCGCACTTGCTGCTCGGTCACGTTCACCATGAAGCGGCGCTCGTCGACGCGCACTTTGTAGGGACCGAGTGATTCCACGCGGCCGGTCAAGTGAGCGCTTCGCAGTTCGACCGGGTTGGCGTACGGAACGCGAATGCGAATGCGTCCCGCGTCGTTCGCCCTGGCCGCACCGCGCCACTGAAACCGCCGTCCCGCGGGCGTCTCGAGCGGCAGTTTCACCGTCATCTGACGGGCCGGCTCCGACTGCAACTCGATGACGGCGCCCGGTACAAATTCGAACAGCTTGTAGGGAGCGAAGTGCTCCTCGTCGTCACCGAACATGCTCAACATCCCGATGCCGCCTACGGGTCCCTCGGTCAGCAGCCGAAAACGTCCGAGTTGCGGGACTCCTTCATAAAACCCGCCGTCGTTTTCATGTAGACGTACCAGCATTGACGTCTTGTGCCGTGACAAGGAGTCGGCGGCAGTCGCGACGTAACGCGCCGACAGCGTTTCCATCAAGTGTTCCGCACGACGCTCATGATTGCTGTCCATGAATCGCATGAGGGCATCGAAGTTTTCCTGGCCGATGTAGGGACCAAAAGGGTCGGCCGGCGTCGCACGTTGTCCCGAGTAGTGAAGTGCATGGCCCAACGCGATGTGGGCGACGATTCCGTAAGTCGGCCGTGTCAACGCCCCGGGCGTACATCGACCTTCCTCGTCCGTCGCTTCGGCGACCAACTTTGCAAAGCGCATCTGACTGCCTGGGATCGACAACAGCGCGGTGTCGATTTCGTCGAGATCACCTTGGATGCCGTGCATCGCGAGGCCAACGAGCGGTGCGTAAAACCCGCTGATGGTGGGCGCCAGAAGTGCCGACGCAAGGATCGTCACGATGACACTCTGCCGACCCGCAAAAACCCCGCGCGCTTCAATTCGCCTAGCCACTTCAAACAGAATCAACGCAAAGCCGACACAGCCCGCCGGCGCAAAGTCGTACGCATAGCGAACCTGCCCGAAGGCGAGGTAGCCGAACAGCAGCGTCCAACCCGCGAGAAACCAGCCGACGAAGTCTTTGTTGGACGAACGAGCCAAGCGGAAGAACGCCAGAGGAACCAGGGGAAGCAGATAAACAAGTGCGCCCATGCGCGCATGTGCGACGGACAGGCTGTAAGCGCCTTCCCCCCAAAAGATCGGAAGCTGTTCGACGACGGTTTCGGTGTAGCCGTCGCTCGCACCTAAAAACTGCAAACCCGTTTGCAGACCCGTAAACACGCCGGGAAGCATGAGAGCGATTCCCGCCACAGGAACAGCCAACAGGACGAGTCGCACCAGACCGCCCGTCGAATCACTTCTCGGATAGTGCTTGGCCAAGGTTCCGTTCGCCAAACACAGTACGGCGTAGCTCCCATAGAGAAGGACGTGAAGCTTCGACAATTCAACCGCGGCAAAGGGACCCGCCGCGCCATCCCCCATCCAAGCCACAATGGGCAAGATCAGCAGGGTGCTCGCCAGCGCGCTCAGTCCAAGCGCCCGCGACAGCCGCGCATTCCCGATCGAACTCGCGACCCAAATCAATACCGCGTCGCCGGGGAGCAAATACAAAAGACTTCCCGTCCACGTCAGCATCATTGCCGCCCGAAGCAGCGCGAGCAGCATCATCACCGTGGCCAGGTCCCCGGGGCGTCCGGCCGCGATCTGCAGAACGCGCGTGAAACACAAGACGAGACAACTGCCGAGCAGGCCCGCGAGCGCATGATGGTCGAAGTTCCCCAGCTGGCCGTAGTTGATGCAGATCGGAATCAGGGCATAGAGGGCAGCCGCGATCAGGCCGACTCGCACCGATGCGACCCAGCGCCCCAACGCCACAATCGGGAAGACGGATAGCGAGGCGAGGAATACGGGAACCCACGCGGCGACTCGCTCGAACGACGCAACGTCACTTCCGAAAAGCCGTGCAACCCCGGCAGTCGTCCAGTCGAGGAGCGGAGGATGAGGAATTCGAGCGCCGTCGGGATAGTTGATGCACGGGTCAAAGCGCAGCAAGTCGGGGAATTCCAGGAAGCTATAGAGCGCGCGCCGCGCGTGATAAAAGGCGTCGCCAACCGCGAACACCACCTCGCCATCCGGCAACAGGACCCGCTCGAAGTCGAGACTTCGGGCGACAAACGCGGCTACGAACACCGCGAGCAGACCGAACTGCTCCCGCCGACTGAGCGGCCTGCCCTGCGCGTCCAAATTCATCACCGGGAAGATAGGCCCGAGCGCAGCAATTCCAACATTCGACTTCTCATTGATTCGTAGACATATTGCCGACGGACATCGCCGAGATCCAAGCCGCCCCGCGGCGACGGTGCTAAACCCTGTGCGTGATCACGATCCTCGACTACGGAGCTGGCAATTTGCGCAGCGTGCAGCGCGCGTGCCGTGCGCTCGGAATGGACTCGACTGTGGTGCAGACCCCCGAAGGCTTGCGCAACGCCGAGCGCATCATCTTTCCCGGCGTGGGCGCGGCACCCGCCGCGATGGACAACCTGAATCGCCTGGGTGTGGTGGACGCCCTCGTCGAAGCCGTTCGATCCGGGGTCCCCACCCTCGGCATCTGCGTGGGTGCCCAGGTCGCCCTCGACCGCTCAGACGAAGGCGACGTCAAGTGCATCGGACTGATGGCCGGGGACACGCGACTTTTCAATCTCCCCGATCCAGCGCTCAAGGTGCCGCACATCGGTTGGAACGAGGTTCGCGTGGTGCGCCCGCACCCGCTGCTCGAGGGCCTGAAGCAAGGCGACGAGTTCTACTTCGTTCATTCCTATTTTCTGGATCCAAAAAGCTCGGACCACGTCTACAGCACGACCGACTACGGCTCCAACTTCGCGTCCGCGATCGGCCAGGACAATTTCTTCGCAACTCAATTCCACCCGGAAAAGAGCGGGCGTTTCGGTCTTGAGCTGCTCAAGCGCTTTGCCACATGGGAGGGCACACCATGTTGAGCAAGCGTGTGGTGTCCTGCTTCGACGTGCGCGACGGCAAGCTCGTCAAGAGTGTCAAGTTTGTCGACACCAAAGAAATCGGCGAGGTCCTGGGTCGCGCGAAGGAATACTACGACGACGGTCTCGACGAACTCGTAATGTACGACATCACCGCGTCGAGCGATCACCGCAACATCATGCTCGACACGGTTGAAACAATCGCGAGTGAAATATTTATTCCGTTTTCAGTCGGTGGCGGTATTCGTTCGGTCGAAGATGCGACGTCGTTGCGTTGGGCCGGAGCGGAAAAGATCAACGTGAACACGGCGGCCGTCGAGCGACCCGAGTTGATCGCCGAAATCTCGCACGCGGTGGGCGCGCAAAGTACGATCCTGTCGATCGACGTCCTGCGCGTGCCGGGTGACCCGCGCTTTCCTTCCGGCTTCGAGATCGTGACCCACGGCGGTCGCAATCACACCGGACGCGATGCAATCGCGTGGTCCCGCGAGGGAGAACGACTCGGCGCCGGCGAACTGGTTGTGAATTCCATCGATGCAGACGGCACCAAGGATGGCTACGACATCGAACTCACCCGCGCCGTCGCCGAAGCCGTCGGGGTTCCCGTGATTGCGTCGGGGGGTGCAGGCAAACCTGAACATCTTTACGACGTCCTCACTGAAGGGGGCGCAGACGCGGCGCTGATTGCCTCAATGGTCCACTACGGCGAATACAAGGTCAGCGAACTCAAGCGCTATCTCGACGGTCGGGGCATCAAGATGAGGATGAACTACTGAATTGGCAAACCAAGCTGTGATTTGAGATCGTGATGCCTCAGGCGATTCGACGGCTGCAAAACAAATCAAATCCTCGAGCTCTCGCGCCCCATTCCAAGTTTAAACTTCGAGTTCGGAAATCGTTCCGTAAAGGATGGATAACCAATGGCAAGCAGCAGCATGAAACCTGGCGTCGTTACCGGTGAGCGATATCGGGACTTTGTCTCCGCGGCCAAAGAAGGCGGCTATGCGCTTCCCGCGGTGAACGTCACCAGTACGTCTACCTTGAACTGCGCGCTCGAAGCCGCCTCGAAGTCACAGTCGGACATCATTGTTCAACTCAGCAACGGCGGTGCTCAATTTTACGCCGGCAAAGGCATTCGAGAGTCGTTCACCGCGAAGGTCCTCGGAGCCGTTTCCGCCGCGCGACACATTCACTTACTCGCCGAACACTACGGCGTCTGCGCAGTCCTCCATACAGACCACGCGAATCGCGAACTCATTCCTTGGGTCGAGGCCTTGATCGAACACGGAGAATCATTTCACAAAGAAACCGGCGGTCCGCTCTACAGCTCTCACATGATCGACCTCTCGGCAGACGACATCGAATTCAACTTGTCGGAATGCGAACGCCTGCTGACCCGCATGGCCAAAGTCGACATGAGCATTGAGATCGAACTCGGGGTGACCGGGGGCGAAGAAGACGGCGTAGGCGTCGACATCGACGAGAGTGCAGACAATTCGAAACTCTACACCCAACCCGAAGACGTCTTGCAGGCGTATGAACGCTTGAGCCCGCTCGGACATTTTTCGGTCGCCGCATCATTTGGAAATGTTCACGGGGTTTACAAGCCGGGCAACGTCAAGCTTCGACCCGAGATCCTGAAGAACAGTCAGGCGCTCATCGTCGAAAAGTTTGGCGCAACCTCGAACCCGCTGAATCTCGTTTTTCATGGCGGGTCGGGTTCCGAAAAAGAGAAGATCACCGAAGCCGTCAGCTACGGCGTCTTCAAGATGAACATCGACACCGACACTCAGTTTGCGTACTCCGCCCCGATCAAGAAGTACGTTGAGACGAACGGCCGCGCATTCGAGCATCAGATCGATCCGGACGATGGCACGCCGTACAAGAAGCTCTACGACCCACGCAACTGGACGCGTGACTGCGAAAACAACATGGCGGAACGCCTGATCGAGGCTTTCAAGGACCTGGGTTCGTACGGCAAATCCATCGCGAGTCGCTAGTCGCGAATTCTCGATGGTCACTTTTGCAGTAAGGCCACCGGTTCGTTCAGCAGCCGCCCTCATTCTCAACACCCGAAAAGAGAAGCACGATGTCCCCTTATCTCCTGGACCGTCACGCCGCGCGCGCCGGTTTATGCGTCGCGCTGGCGCTTTTATTTTCGCTCGGCACGGGCGTCGCCGTTCACGCAGAAGAACCTGTAGAGGACGAACCCATCGAACGCATCACGATCATTGGGACGCGCGCGGAAAAAAGCTGGCTCGAAACGCCCGCAAGCGTATCGGTCGTTCATGAAGAAAAAATTCAGCGCGCTCAGCTTCAGCTGACCCTTGGCGAGTCGATCGGAAACTTGCCCGGCGTCTTCGTGCAGAATCGATCGAACTTCTCCCAAGACGCGCGCATTTCAATCCGCGGGTTTGGCGCTCGCACGCCCTTCGGCATTCGCGGGATCAAGCTCATCGTCGACGGCATCCCGCTTACCCTCCCCGATGGCCAAGGCCAAGTCGATAGCCTCGATTTCTCGACCGCAGAACGCATCGAAGTCCTGCGCGGCCCTGCCGCTTCACTGTATGGAAGTGCGGCCGGTGGCGTGATCGCCATCACGAGCAAACGCGGCACCGAGGATTCATACGCGCGCGCGCGCACAAACGTCGGCTCCTACGGGTTTCGCAGTTACCAGGGGCAGGCCGCGGGGAGCGTCGACGACTGGAGCTATTCGATCGGACTCTCCCACAGCCAGCTCGATGGCTATCGCGATCACAGCGATGCAAAAAACGACATCCTCCTCAACGTGAAGTTCCACGTCGACATCGACGAGCAAACCGACATGACGGTGCTCGTCAATCATGTGGACGCTCCCAAGGCCAATGATCCAGGTGGCCTGACCGCCGATGAGTTAAAGGCGGACCGCCGCGGCGCGAACCCTCGCAACATCGACATGAAGAGCGGCGAAGCGCTCGAAAACACGACCCTTGGGATGGTTTTACAACACGCCTTCAACGAACAACACGAGACGACCCTCACGAACTATTACACCTGGCGTGACTTTAACGGCCGTATCCCCTCGACGAGCCGTGGCCGCATCGACATCGACCGATTCTTTCTTGGCGGCAGCGCGAAGCACGTTTACACGGACACGATCTTCGGCTTCGACAATCGGCTGACGACCGGCATCGAAGCCGGCGAGCAGTCCGACGACCGCGAGCAGCGCGCGATCGACCGGATGACGGGTGCCGTTGGAGCCCTCGCCCTTTCAGAAGTTCAAACGGTGACGACCCTCGGCGCATTTATCCAGAACGAGGTCCAGGTGGTGCCCAACGTCGAAGTCTCGGCCTCCATGCGATACGACTGGGTTCGGTTCGACACGAACGACAACTTCAGCACCAATGGCGACGACTCCGGCAACCGAAACTTCAAAGAATGGAGCTTTGCCGGCACCGTGCTCTGGAGCCCTTGCCCCATCGCGAACCCGTTCTTCCGCATTGCGACTGCGTTCGAAACGCCAACGACCACTTCGTTCGCCAACCCCGCTCCGGACGGCGGGGGGCTCAACCCAGACCTCGATGCGCAGACGTCCATCCACTACGAACTGGGGAGCAAGGGTGTCTTGGCAGACCGCCTTCGCTACGAGGCCAGCGTCTTCTACATTCGCGTAAAAGACGAGCTCCTGCCCTACACCCAGGACTTCACGACATTCTACGAAAACGCAAGCAGCTCGGATCGCATCGGTTTTGAGCTGGGTCTTAAAGCGCAGCTTCATCGCGACCTCTCGGCCGCGCTCAACTACACCCATTCCAAATTCGAGTTCGACAAGTTCACCGATGGCAATGACAACCGCTTCAACGGCAAACGGATCCCCGGTGTGCCCGAGAACGTTGTGAGCTTTGAAATCGACTACCAAAGCGTGCTCGGCCCATTCGCGAGCTTCGAAGTTCAGTACGTCGACGAACGCGACGCCGACAATGGCAACACGGCCAAGGCCAAGGATTACGTCGTGGCAAACCTACGGGCGGGCTACAGCCAAGACTTCCGCGACTTCACCCTGACCGCTTTCGGTGGAGTCAACAACCTCACTGGCCAGAACTACATCGACAACCTGCGAATCAACGACAACAACGCGCGCTTCTTCGAGCCCGCGGCCAGCCGCAACTACCACGGCGGCGCGTCAGTCTCGTACCACTTCTAGCAGTTGGCCCGGGTGCCCCGAGCGACGCGTCAGAATTGCTCGATCGTCGGCAGCTCACCAATGAGAGGCGCGAGATAGGTTCTAAAACTCGGATCGATATCGCAGTCGTCCACGATGTATTCCAGTGGAAGCGTGCGGGTCTTGCCCGCAACATCACTCAGTTCGACCCTTTCGTACTTCACCTCGTAGGGCGAGTCGCTGACGCGCTGAATCGCGATCGAACCATTCTCTACGCCCTGCACCGCCAGGTCTGCGGCGACGCGCGCCGAGGCGCGCGCCTCGCGCTGGTCGACTTCGCTCAAGCATCCCGCGAACGACCGTTGCAAATAGCCGAAGGTGTCGGCACGAACACGAAGCTTTTCGCCCAGGCGCTCCTTCACCAACGCGACGAGATAGTCGCCAAGCGCGCCAGTTCCCGACAACTGCACGTTACCGTGCGCATCGGTTTCAACGTTCTCCGCGAGCTTTGCAGTGATCGACTCCCCACTGCTGTCGTGGATCCCTTCAGATATGGCCACGATGCAGCGACCGTGCTTCGCGTAGACCCGGTCTACGTCGGCTGTGAACTTGTCGAGATCGAACGCGACTTCGGGCACGTAGATCAGGTGCGGACCGTCGCCATCCCGAGTGCGCGCCATCATGCTTGCCGCGGTCAAGAACCCAGCATGCCTGCCCATGATGATGTCGAGCTTGATGCCAGGCAGCGCTGCATTGTCGAGTTGGTCTCCCATGAATGCCTGAGCGACAAAGCGCGCGGCGGACGGAAAGCCCGGGGTGTGGTCGTTGCATTCGAGATCGTTGTCGATGGTCTTTGGAATATGGAAGGCCCGCAGTTCGTATCCGTCTTGTCGCGCCATCTCGTTTACGATGCGCGCGGTATCCGAGCTGTCGTTGCCACCAATGTAAAAGAAGTATCGGACGTCGTTTTCGGCGAATCGATCGAAGATCTTCTTGCAATAGGCTTGGTCGGGTTTGTCGCGACTGCTCCCCAAACCGGACGACGGCGTGTTGGCGATCCGGTCTAGGCGGTCCTGTGGGATATCGGTCAGATCAATGAAGTCGTTGTTCACGATGCCGCGCACGGCGTGGTGCGCGCCGAGGATCTTGCCAACCGCATCGCAGCCCCGAAGCCCTTCGATGCAGCCCACGAGGCTTTGGTTGATGACTGCAGTCGGTCCACCCGACTGCCCGATGACGGCGTTTCCGGCCAATGTCTTGGTCATGGAAGCTCGATCTCTCTTCGGTTGAATTTGAATAACAGGAACATACGTGACTGCCCTGACGTCGTCTATCCACCACTCTGGGCGCTGGCGTCACGGGGCTCCGCCTACACGTGTCGAAGCTTCTATCGAGACTTCAGTGTTGCGTGATAGTCTTTGCGGTTGTCGCATCGTTCTTATCTCGAAAGCGCACATCTACTGGCCTCGCACGATCACCGAGAATTTCCATGAACATGGCTTTCTGCTCGCAATCGAAGTCCCTTGAACCGCGCCGTCTCCATCGAGGACTGCGTTGATCGACCCGCTCTCGTTCGGAATTGGCGCAGCCTCGCTGATTGCCCTTGGGCTCCTAGGCGCGTGCCTGCGTCCCAACGCCATCGTCGCAGCCCCGAGACTCGTCATCGCAGTGGCCGGGCTAATTAGCATTGGCGCACTTTCGGCACTCATCGAAGTTTCGCCATTGGGCCTCACCATCGATGTTGACCCGGCGAGCGAGCCCCTCATCGACCCCCTTGACCCCGGTATCCCCATCTACCACCAGGCCACCGCGGACTTTGGCAACGACGATGTCTTTGTCGTGGTGATGGAAACCGAACGCACCTTCGCCCGGGACAACCTCGAAGCACTGCATCGGTTAACCCACCAGTTACGCGGTCTCCCCGGTGTCGCTTCGGTTCAAAGCCTGGCCCGGGTGCTCTCGATTCGTTTCGTGGCGAGCGAGGACATGGTCCGGGTCGACAATTTCATGGACCGCGTCCCCGAAGACGAAGCTTCGATCGCGGAACTCGAAAAACGCGCGCTCGCCGACCCGCTCTACCGCAAGACACTGATCTCAGGCGATGGTCGCGCCGCGGCGATCAACCTCACCTTCCGCCCAATGACCGACGCCGAATTCGTACACCTCGACCTCGACGGCAAGATCGCAGCTTTGCTCGATGCAGAGACCCGCGACGGGCGACGCTTTTACGTCGCCGGTCGCCCACACGTGCGCGCCCAGGCGTATCACACCATGGTGGGTGACCTGGTTCGGCTGATCCCGGTCGCCGTCGCCGTCGCGGCGCTCACGATGTGGTTGATGACCGGTTCGATCTTCGGCGTCTTGATCCCCCTCACCTCATGCGTGATGTCAACGCTCTGGGTCTTCGGTGCCATGGCCGCCCTGGGAATCGATGTCAACCTCATCACCCTGGTGCTCGGCTCGATGATGATCTGCATCGGAAGCGTATACGGCGTTCACGTCTATGCACGATTCGAAGTGCATGCTGCAAATGCAAGCGGGGACGATCCCCCCGCCCTCGCCTGTCTCCGCTACGCGCGGACCCCCGTCTTGATGGCGGGACTCACGACGTGCATCGGCTTTGCAGCGTTGCTCTTGGCGGAGATCCCGGCGACCAACGAACTCGGGTGGTTTTCGATCTTGGGCGTGGCGTCGGTGACATTGCTATCGCTCACGTTTGTTCCGAGCGCGATGTCGCTGATTCCTCTGCCGCTACACAAGAGCGCCGAAGTCGATGGCACGGTGACAAGCCGCTGGTTCAACATTCGGCTCGCACGAATCCTCGCAACGTTCGAACACCTTGCCGTCAATCGTTCCTCGTTGGTGCTGAGCTTCTGGGCTGTCGCGACTGTGCTCGCGATCGCCACGATCCCGCGCATCACCATCGACACTGACGTCATTACGTTCTTCAAACAAGATTCGAAAGTGCGAACGGACTTTGCCTCCGTCAACGATCTCATTACCGGCACCGTGCCGATCTACGTCATGGTCACGGGCCCCGCCGAAGGCACCTTCCGAGAGCCCGATCATCTGCGCATGATCGAACGGTTGCAGCGACGTCTCGAAGACCTGCCGGGGGTGCAACAGGTCTTGAGCTCGGTCGACTTCGTCAAGCTTTCCACTAGCGCGATGGAGGGCAAGGCGCAGAGTGAAGGACGAATCCCCGATTCGCGTGCGGCAGTCGCAGAGGCCACGTTCATCCTGCCCAAGAGTCAGCTTCGTCGGTTTACGACTTCGAACCACAGCCGCGTCAATTTGATTGTCCGCACGGGGCGTGCCGGGTCGGCAGCCATTCGAAGTCTCGAGGCCGACATTCGACAAGCGCTACTCGACGCCGACCTCCCGCCGGCGTTCGCAACGGCGGTGAGCGGCAACGCGGTGTTGCTCAATCGCAGTGCCGACGGCATCGCGAAAAACCAAGCCACCCAGGTGGGGTTCGCCGCACTCGCGATCTTTATCTTGATCTGCGCAACCTTTCGCTCGGTTCGAGTAGCCCTTATTGCAATGGCACCCAACATTGCGCCGGTATTGATCTTTTTCGGAATGCTCGGAACCGGTATCGCACCCCTATCTCTGCCGACGAGTTTGATCGGCAGCATCGCGCTCGGCATCGCGATCGACGACACGATGCACTTCCTCGTCGCGTATCAGGCGCAAAAAAACCTTGGACGCGACGCCAAGCAAGCGGCTCGCCACTGCATCCAAAACGTGGGCCGCCCCATCGTGCTCACCAGCATCATGTTGGTCGTAGGCTTTTCGATGATCCTGATCTCGGGCTTCGCGACCTTACAGGAGTTTGGAATCTTGACCGCCTTCACCATGGCGGTCTGCCTCGTGACAGACCTACTGCTATTGCCCGCGATGTTGGTTCGACTCGACCGCTAGCAGGCCGCGGAAAAAACCTCTCCCGTCGCATACACGCGTCTTTTCGACTCGCTCTTCGTTGTATTTGAAAGCAGTGCTTTCAAACTAGCTGGGGCCAGACCCACCTGCGTTCCCGCCCCGCGACGGCCAGCACTGCTGGCTTGCTAGCTTGACCTTTGATCAACCCGTCGATCCGAAAACCCGCGCACTTGGCTCGGTCCGGAGTTCTTCCGCAGCCTGCTAGCGTGGTCCCCGTCTCACCGACCTTGCGAAAGCCTGCGGACACTAAAGAACATGGGTGAGAAGTTCGGGTGCGCGTCCAGCTCGAGCACCGTGGACTTTGACTTCGTCCGCTGCAGCAGGTCCTTCATCTGCGAGCGCCTTGCCACCCAGGTCGTGTGAAAGACTTCGATCGAGTCGACCTCGACGGTCATCTCTTTGATTTCTACGTCGTACTCATCCCAATAGCGGATGCGCACCGGAACGTAGTGCTCCTGCTCGACATAACTAGCGCTGCGGTGCGCAATGGATGATCGCGCATCTGTCACGATCGCTTCGACGACGAAAACTGGCACGCCCTGAAAGACTTCATCCGGAAGCCGCTTGTACGTGGCGCCATCAAGGTCGTGGTACGCGAGATCGTCGAACGTGTAGTCGGTGCCGAGAAGCGGCGTACGTTTCAAATCAACTCTTCGCACTCGGCGGTTACTCGGTTGATAAACGAATTCGTCATCCGGGCCGGGTTCTTTCGACACCATCAAGTAGGCGGTGTGCCGCATATCAAACGGGCTCGACACCTCGATGAGGACGCTCGCATTCAAGCCGTCGACGGGTTCGCCGGTTTCATCGCGATGGTCTTCAAGACTGGCTTCGAAGACTGTCTTTTGTTCGCTTCCGCCCGGATCAGATGAGATGATCTCGAGTTTCTGTACGCCACGACGGTATCGGTTCGCGAGTAGCCGCTTATAGATCTCACGCCCCGAAAGCGTTGCAGGATTCTCGAACTCTTCGACAAGCGGCCGGGCGTCAGCCTGAACAACAACCGCCCCACCCCCCCCACTCGGTTCACGATTTGACGCAGCGACGACGACGGCGGCGAACAACGTCACACTCGCGAGCATGGGAGCTAAAGCAGCAGTGGCATGCCTTCCGATAAATCTCATATCGCCCTTTATCCTCTGCCCAACGGCCTACGTCAACGGGTCACGCGCGAAGCAACCCCGGCGGGCCCGTTTCCCCGGGACGACGAGCGTAATGGCAGCGGAATTGTGAATTCTATACTCTGCGCGTTTTCCGGGGCCAAAGGCCAGTTTTATGCATCGTTATCCAGAGCTCAGTTTCACCGTCGGCATGCCCAACATGGTCCCCGATCAACTCTCCGAAGTAGAGCTACTCAAACTCTACGCTGAGTTTCAGTGGGTGCAGCTAGGGAATGCGCTGAACTGCCCCTCTCATTTGCTCACAAGTGAGGAAGGAGAGCGGCTCTACGCCTCGGTGATCCAGGTCGAATCTCGTTTTGGTCGCGACGGAAACATTTCGCAGTTCCAGGAAGGCGACGTCGTACACGCCCGGGGCGCGGTCCAGTTTTACGCGAAGCATTTCGTCGAAGGCTGGACCCTCTTCGACAAGAAGGAGGTTCCCGAAGAAACCGTCGCCGCCATATCGACCAAGGCGGACCTCGAGAACCTCGACACAACTTACATCTGCATGACGAACGCCATCGTGGCTCGGCTCGCCGACAACAGCCGTCTCAAGACGTTCAGTCCCGCTGGCATCAAGGACAAAGACGTACCCGCATCAAAAGAAAAGCCCCTCGGCATCGTCGAACACGACCAGGTAATGCAGTCAGGCCAAATCGAACCCTTCTACGATGAAGAGCGTTTGACCCCGATTGTCCCCGTCGACACAAGTCCTGTCCCATACGAGATCCAACTCGAAAACGACGTCAATGGCGCCGGGCTGCTCTACTTCGCGCGGTACGTCGCCATGATGAACTACGCCGAGCGCATATTTTTGTTGCGCAACCTGGATCGCCCCTTCTCCCAGCCGCTGACCCGCTATCTCTCCACCGAACGACGACGTTCGTACTTCTTCGCCAACGCCGCTGAGACGGACGAAGTACTTGTCCACGTAAGCGCTGCGGTGGTCGACCTCGATCAACCTGCGAAAAAGTCCAGCGGCTTGCGCACCGACGCACTTCGTTTGCAGTTGACCTTCGACCTGCACCGAAAGTCGGATGGCGTTTTGATGGCCAAGTCCGTTGTGTCGAAGATGCTCTCGATCCCGAATCGCTACAGCAGCCTCCTTGGAGAGGCGCGACGGTTTGCGAACGGCTTGCGCGAACCTGCGGTTTGATCCGCGAGGCGAAGCCAATGCTCAGCGAATTGCATCTGAATTGCACCTCTGTGGCCGACCTTTCCCGGTCATTCAGCGGCACATTGGCGCCGTGCTAGAATTTGGCGCCGCGGCCCCAGAGCCTGCTCAGGGATTGAATCAAACGCACCGACAACACCACAGTCCACCTCGCAATCCAATTTAAATCGCGCATCCATCTGGTTTAGCTGCGCGCCACAATTTTTACGTCGCATTGACTGCACAGGACACCGGGACCCAATCAAATGAAGAACGTTGCACTTGTAGGCGCCGGCTATTGGGGCAAGAACCTCGCCCGCGTACTTGGCGAACTCGGTCGTTTGCGCGTGATCTGCGACACGAACGAAGCGGTCGCTGGACCGATCGCGGAAAAGAACGGCGCAGTCCTCGTCGACGAACTCAACGCCGTACTCGAAGATCCCGAGGTCAAGGCCGTTGTCGTCGCGACGCCAGCCATCACCCACTTTGAAATCGCGAGCAACATCCTCGCCGCGGGCAAAGACGCGTATGTTGAAAAGCCGCTGGCCCTCGACGATCGAGACGCCCGGCGCTTGTGCGCCTTGGCGAAGCAGCACGATCGCATCCTCATGGTCGGTCACCTGCTTCAGTACCACCCCGGATATCTAAAGCTCCGCGAATTGGTCGACGAAGGCCGCCTGGGTCGGTTGCAATACATCTATTCGCACCGCCTGAACTTCGGGAAGATTCGCACCGAAGAGAACATTCTCTGGAGTTTCGCGCCCCACGACATCTCGATGATCCTCGGGCTTTCTGGGTCGATGCCATCCCACGTGGACGCATCCGGTCACTGCTACTTGCACGGGCAGAACCCCGACATCACAACCACCCATCTCGAATTCGAGAACGGCCTAAAGGCACACATCTTCGTTTCATGGCTCCACCCATACAAAGAGCAGAAGCTCGTCGTCGTGGGTGACGGAGGCATGGCGGTCTTTGATGACACCCGCCCCCTCGAAGAAAAACTTGTTCTCTACCCACACTCGGTGATGTGGAAAGATGGACAGCCTGAGCCCAACCGAGGCGACGCCACACCCGTCCCCCTCGAAAACATCGAGCCCCTGAAGAACGAAATGGAACACTTCCTCGACTGCATCGAATCGCGCGAAGCGCCGCGAACCGATGGCGAAGAAGGCGCACGCGTCCTCAGCGTTTTGAATTCTGCCCAGCTCGCCATCGACGCACGCAGTGCCACGAGCGATGTCCCGGCCAAGAGCGCTCCACAAGCGCATCCCGGAGCAACGATCCACGAGCTGGCCGAAGTCGACGATGGCGTCACGATTGGTGCCGGCACTCGGATCTGGCACTTCGCCCATGTGCTTGGCAACACGCAAATCGGAACGGACTGCGTGTTGGGACAAGGCGTCATGGCGGGGCCCAACGTGGTCATCGGCAACAACGTCAAAATCCAAAATAACGTCGCCATCTATAAAGGCGTCACGTTGGAAGACGGTGTCTTCTGCGGACCGAGCTGTGTCTTTACGAACGTGCTGACGCCCCGTGCCGAAGTCGAACGCAAGGACGAGTTCTTGCCCACGCGAGTCGGGCGCAGCGCAACCATCGGGGCCAACTCGACCATCGTGTGCGGCAACGAAATTGGCCACCACGCGATGATCGGTGCTGGCGCGGTGGTGACGAAACCCGTTCCGCCCCACGCCCTTGTCGTTGGCAACCCGGCCAAACAAATGGGTTGGGTCAGCGAGTCGGGCGAACGGCTCGGCGACGACCTCGTCTGCCCACGCACCGGAGAGCGCTACGAAGTTGACTCCGCCGGTCAGCTGCAATTGAAATCAAAATCTTGAACACGTGACCGGGCGGCGCTTCGCTAATCTGCGACGCTCGCCCCTGTGCCAGAATGGAAACCCGACTTTGAGCAACATCCCTTTCGTCGATCTCGCCGCCCAGTATCAACTCCTCAAACCCGAAATCGACGCACGCATTCAGGCGGTGCTCGATCACGGCCGGTTCATCAACGGTCCTGAGATCGCCGAGCTGGAAACTGCGCTCTGCGAGTTTTCGGGCTGTGAGCACGCCGTCGGTTGTGCGAGCGGTACCGATGCCCTCGTGATGGCATTGATGGCGGCGGGCGTGGGTCCCGGGGATGCCGTGTTTCTGCCGTCCTTCACCTTCACGGCTTCGGCCGAAGTTGTGCTCGTTGTCGGGGCACAGCCGGTGTTCGTCGACGTCGACCCGCGCACCTTCAACATCGACGTTGTCCACTTGAAGAGCCAGATCGATGCAACACGCAAAGCGGGCAAGCTCACCCCGAAGGCCATCATCCCCGTTGACCTCTTCGGACTCCCGGCTGACTACGCGAGCGTCAACGAAATCGCGAAAGACCTCGATCTCTTTGTCCTTGGCGACGCAGCCCAGAGCTTTGGCGCGCACTTCGGTGAAGCGCGGGTCGGGACGCTCGCATCGATCACCACCACGAGTTTCTTCCCCGCGAAGCCGCTCGGCTGTTATGGCGACGGGGGGGCGATCTTCACCAACAGCGCCGAAACCGCGGACGTGCTTCGATCCATTCGCGCGCACGGCAAGGGCACAGGCAAATACGACATCGTGCGCATCGGGGTCAACGGTCGACTCGACACGCTACAAGCTGCGATCTTGCTTCCCAAGCTCGCCATTTTCGAACGCGAGATCGCCGCGCGAACAAAACTTGCCGCTCATTACGACGCACGTCTGGCGGACGCCGTCACCACGCCGCTGCGCGAAGACGGCAAGGCGAGTTCGTGGGCGCAGTATTCAGTCCTGATCGACGATCGCGATGACGTCCAAGCTAAGCTCCGCAAAGCCGGGATCCCGACTGCGGTCTACTATCCACTCCCGATGCACTTACAGCCCGCATACGCGGGATACGGTGACGGGGAGGGTTCGCTCCCGGTCAGCGAATCGCTTGCGAAGCGCATCATGAGTTTGCCCATGCATCCCTACATGGAAGAGGCGACCGCAGACACGATATGCGACGCGTTGATCGAAGCCGTCCGTTGACCACCGCACCGCATCGCGGTGCCCAACTGATCACAGTTGCGTCGATCTTGATCGGACTGGTGGCCTGCGTGCCACAGCCCCCGCCTCCCAACGTCGTCCTCATCGTGCTCGACACCGTTCGCGCAGACGGAGTTGGCGGTAAAGTCAACGGGCACGCGGTTACGCCACACCTCGATCGACTGGCAACGACCGGCCTGCGATTCGACTCCGCATACGCGACTGCCCCATGGACGCTGCCTTCGCATGCGACGCTCTTCACGGGCCTGGCGCCCAGCCAACACCGGGCGGTGCACGAGCGTTTTGTTCTTGCCAATCACTACACGACCCTCGCCGAACATTTGAAAGAGAAAGGCTTCGCCACGTATGGCGTCACGAGTAATCCGTGGGTGACCAAGGGGCGCGGACTTGCCCAGGGCTTTGCCGCGTTTGAGGCTGCCTATGCGGGTGCCGAAGCCGCCAGTGACAAAGGCGCAGCGCGGGCCAGCGACCTTGCTGTTCGGTTCATCGAAGCTGCGGCGAACACGGAGCAACCCTTTTTTCTATTCGTCAATTACCTCGAAGCCCACCTTCCCTACGCCCCACCCGACGAAGGTCTATTGGCGCTGGGCGTCAACTCCGCAGACCTGCTCCGCCGCGAGTACACGATCGGAGAGGCCGAAGAAATCATCACGAGCGCACGAGCGGCGAGCGATGACGAACTCGCACTGGCCCGGCTGCTCTATCAATGCGAAATCGCCTATCAAGACCAACAGCTCGGTCGGGTATTCGAAGCGCTCGAAGCACAACAGCTCCTCGACAATACCCTCGTCATCGTGACCGCCGACCACGGCGAGCACCTCGGCGCCGGGAACATGACGGGTCACGAATTTTCCCTCGCCGACGACGTGCTTCAGGTTCCGCTAATCGTGCGTCTGCCCGGGCTTTACGATTCGGGTGCAATCAGTTCAACGCCAGTGTCGCACCTCGACATCGTTCCAACGGTGCTCGACGCAGTCGGTGACGAAGCTGCGCCCGAACTGCTCGACGGCACGAGCCTACGCGCTCTCGAAGAAAGCGACGGGCGCGATCGCGCGTTGATCGCCGAATACAGCGAACCCGTCACACTGATCAATGACTATTGGGGCAGTCGCCATCCGGACTTCGACGCTTCCAATTTCGCAGTCTCACTCAGCAGTCTCCGCCGAGGTCAAGTAAAACTTATCGCCAACACGCGAGGCGAAATGGGCCTTTTCAACCACGGACTGCCCGCAACCGACTCCGACCGCGAATCGATCGGCAAGGAAATGTACGCCGAATTAGAGGCTTGGACAAAACGCCTCAAAGAATCCGCGCCATCAAGTGACAGCCACCCATAGTCGCGCCCAATCCATATTCGCCCGCGCACTAGCGAAGCGAATTTCGCTGCTAGGCTCGAAGACTTAAAAACACGGAGGCATCGATGACCCAAGATACGAGTGTGTTTGCGACCGACGACAAAGAAGTTGCTTCGTTCATGCAGGGCCTGGTTCGGCGCAACCCGTTCGAACCCGAATTTCATCAAGCCGTATTCGAAGTGGCGTCGAGCATCGTGCCCTTCATTCGCGACCACCCGCAGTATCGAGATGCCGGTATCCTCGATCGCATGACCGAGCCCGACCGGATCATCATCTTCCGTGTTGTATGGGACGACGACCAAGGCAACGTTCGCACGAACCGCGCTTGGCGCGTGCAGTTCAACAACAGCCTCGGTCCCTACAAGGGCGGCATGCGCTTCCACCCCTCAGTGACCCAGAGCGTGCTCAAATTCCTCGGCTTCGAACAAGTCCTGAAGAACAGCCTGACCGGACTGCCCATGGGTGGCGGCAAAGGCGGGTCGAACTTCAACCCCAAGGGCAAGAGCGATCGTGAAGTAATGCGCTTCTGTCAGTCGTTGATGGTCGAACTCCACCGTCATATTGGCGAAGATGTCGACGTACCCGCAGGTGACATTGGCGTGGGTGCACGCGAGATCAGCTACATGTTCGGACACTACAAGCGACTCGAGAATCGCTTTGCGGGCATCATGACCGGCAAGGGCCTGCAGTTTGGCGGGAGCCTCGTGCGCACCGAAGCCACGGGATACGGCTGCGTGTATTTCTGCCAGCACATGCTTGAGCAAATCGACACCTCGTTCAAAGGCAAGTCGGTCGCGGTTTCGGGCTCAGGCAACGTTGCAACCTACGCCGTCCAGAAGGCAACGGAGCTCGGCGGGAAGGTCGTCACCCTTTCGGACTCCGGCGGGTTCATCCACGACCCCGACGGCATCGACGAAGAAAAGCTCGCATACATCATCGACCTCAAGACCGTACAGCGTGGGCGCATCAGCGAGTACGTCGACAAATATTCGAAGGCGTCGTTCCACGCAGACCAGCGTCCTTGGGGTGTCCCTTGCGACATCGCCCTTCCCTGCGCAACCCAGAACGAAATCAACGTCGCCGAAGCCAACACGCTGTTGAAGAACAACGTGATTGCGGTCTGCGAAGGTGCCAACATGCCGACCGAGGCCGACGCCGTGCACGCCTTTTTGAATGCCGGCGTTCCTTTCGGCCCGGGCAAGGCGGCAAACGCTGGAGGGGTTGCCGTGTCGGGGCTCGAACAGAGCCAGAACGCATTGCGGCTGTCTTGGTCCCGAGAAGAAGTCGACGGCCGGCTCAAAACCATCATGACCGACATCCATGGACGTTGCGCCGAATACGGAACTCGCGCCGACGGCAGTATCGACTACGTAGCGGGCGCAAATATCGCGGGCTTCGTGAAGGTCGCAGACGCGATGGTTGCGTACGGCCTGGTGTAGCCGACGAGCGGTTCGCGAACTAAAAGGAAAATCCGAAGCTAGCCGAAAACTCGAAGCCGTCCTCGGAAAACCCAGCGTCCAGACGAAACGGCGCGGTGCGCTCGAGCATGATGCGCAAGCCGATGCCGTAGCTGTGTCGAACCTTCACATCGAATAGATCGCCGCCGTTCCCGGCAACCGCCCCAGCGTCGTAGAAGAATGCGGCGCCAATACGCTCGACGCGAACGCCTTCGGTATACGGAACCCGAAAGCCACGCGGGATAAACCAAACTCGATACTCGCCACCCGCCGTCCAGGCGGCGCGATCACGAAAGCGTCCTTCGACAAAGCCGCGCAAGTCTTCGCCCCCGCCAACAGTCGGAAGCGCGAAAAAAGGCATATCGCCCGCGGTGAGTTCGGTGCGAAACCCGACACCGAAGGTGTCCGTCGGCGGATTCTCTTCGTCGTCATCTCCCCCATCGTGAAACAAACCGGGAACGGGATGCACCCAAGTTCCAAGCAGACGAAATACCGACCCCGCATCTCCATCACTTTGCACGGGCGCCGAATCGATTTCTCCGCTGAGCATCCACCCGCGATACGCGTTCACCGGACTATCCCGGGTGTCGTAACGGAGCAGACCCAATAAGCGACCCAGGTCGTGGTGTTTGGCGTCGCGAAAGAGGTCCGGATCAAGGTCGTCAACTTGGAGGGCACCCCCCACCTTGCCCCCACTCAGTTCGTGAAACTCGCCGCGCACCTGGAGCCCGACGATCCAATCGCTTCCGGGAGTTGGCAGCGTGCGCTCAAAACCAAACTCGAACCACACAAGCTCGTCTGTATAGCTCGCTTCGTCCCGCTCCCGACTCTTCGGACCGAGTCCGAAAAACCGCCGAGTCAATGTCTTGCTGTACCTCACGTGGCTGCGCCAAAAGCTGCGGTCCTCGATCAACACACCGCCACCCGGAAGTTCGAGATGGTTCATCCACCTTTCCCAGATCACTCCGTAACTTTGCTGACCTTCGGAAGTGTAAGATGCAAAGCCCCCAATAAATTCGCGGCGGCGCTGTCCTCGGAAATCGATGTCAGTTGCCGCCAACCCACCCCCGGTACCGACGTCGCTGTTCCGAAAAACATAAGGGGCGACAAAGCTCGTCACGAACAATCGGTCGATGAAGTTTCCCGGTTTGATCCGCGCTTCGGGGAGGTATCGCCAACGGTCCGGGTTTTTAACGCCGTCTGGAATCGCCACCGAAGGGATACGACCGTTGCGGTCCATTCCGTTCCAGGGGTCGAATGGCTCGGGGGAAGCATGGGCACTGGCTTCGGACTCAGTGGTGGTGCTCGCATGCGAGGCAGCCGCCGCGAAAAGAATCACCAACGCGAGCAAGCCCACAACACTCGTTCGTTGAACCGCAAACCGGCGGCGATGTTGCGATTGCGGGGCTAGCAAATTCAGAATCATCTCCATCAGGCTTTTGCGCACAATAGCCTTAAACCCCACAGCACCAGACGCAACTCGAATTTACAAAAGACCCCGCACAACGCGAGCGGACCCGCGCGACACGGCGCCGGGACTTGCACGGCCGCAAGAACCGGGGATCATCATCGCTCCCGAAACGTTGGTGGGCATCGCGATTCGGACCGTACCTTGTCAATGTCGCAGCGTTCGCGGCGGGCTCCAGGCTCGCCGCGAACGTGACATTGCAACCGAGTGAGTAGAACATGAACTTTGGTCTCACCGAAGACCAGGAACATCTGCGCGTCGCCGCGCGAAAGTTTCTGGACGAGCAGTGTCCCATTCCCGAAGTCCGACGCTTGATGAACGAGCCGGCCGGTATGAGCACAAAACTTTGGACCGAGATTGCGACCCTGGGTTGGACCGGGCTCGCGACCCCGGAAGCCTATGACGGCGCAGGGCTAGGTTGGATCGAGCTGATCGTATTGCTCGAAGAAACCGGCCGAAGCTTGTTTCCGTCTCCCCTGATTTCGAGTCTGCTCGTTTCCTCGATGATCGAGGATCTCGGAAGTGACGAACAAAAGCGTCGCCTACTGCCGGAACTCGCATCCGGAGACACCATCGGAGCCGCGGCTCTCTTCGACGACCCCGACAACCTCACTCAAGCATCGATCCAAACCCGCGGCGCCGTCGACGGCAGCGAGCTGGTCCTGAACGGTCGTAAGGCGCATGTGATCGACGCCCCCAATGCAAGCCTCTATGCCGTCGCCTTCCGAAACGAAAGCGATGCGATCGGCTTGGCGATGGTTCCGCGAGACACGGACGGTGTTGCGGTGGAAACCCTCGACACCATGGACCGCAGCAAACGCGTGGGACACATCACACTCACCGACGTCCGCGTACCCGCATCCGTACAGCTAGGAACCGCGGACGACACCTGGGCTGGGATCGAGCGGGCCAACGATCGCGGCGCAATCGCAACCACGGCTGAGATCCTTGGCGCCGGTCAGGCGGCACTCGACCTCACGGTTCAGTACGCGAAGGACCGCGTGCAGTTCGGCTCCCCGATCGGACGCTTTCAAGGCGTGAAGCACCCCCTCGCCGAAATGTACGTCGACCTTGAGTCGATCCGGTCGCTGCTCTATTACGCCGCCTGGGCACTCGAAGAGGGTTCGGCCGACTTGTCGTCTGCAGCATCCCAGGCCAAGGCGTTTGCGACCGAGGCATTTCTGAAGATCGGTGTCGGGGCCATCCAGTTGCACGGCGCCGTCGGCTACACCGAGGAATACGACGTTCAGCTTTACCTCAAGCGAAGCAAATGGGCGCGCCCCGCCTATGGCGATGAGAACCACCACCTCGATCGCGTTGCGACGCTCGGAGGAATCTAAGATGGATTTCAATTTCACTCCGGCCGAAGAAGCCTTCCGTCAAGAAGTCCGAGACTTCATCGCGGAACACAACCCGCCCAAAGAAGGCCGAGACAAGCCGGAAGTCATCGCGGCTTGGCATCGCGCCTTGGTCGAAAAGAAATGGATTGGCTTTGCGTGGCCCAAGGAAACGGGCGGCGGCGGTGGCAGCGTCATCGAACAGTTCATCTTAAAGGAAGAGATGGGGGCCGCCGAGGCGCCGGGCCTCGGTACCGATTTCATGGGACTTCAATGGGTCGGCCCGGCGGTGATTCGCCACGGCACCGACGCCCAGAAGGAACGCTTCCTTCCCGATCTCCTGAACTGCAAATCGATCTGGTGCACCGGTTATTCCGAGCCAGACACCGGAAGTGATTTGGCTTCAATCAAGACCCGCGCGATTCGCGACGGCGACGAATATGTGGTCACGGGCCAGAAGATCTGGACCACCCTTGCACACAAAGCCGAATGGATCTTTATGATCGTGCGCACCGAGAGCACCGACCGATACGGCGGCACGACTTGCATTCTGATCGACATGAAGTCGGCCGGGATTGAAGTCAGCCCGATTCCAAACTTGATCGACGTGCACAGCTTCAACCAAGTCTTCTTCAACGAAGTACGCGTCCCGGTCGAGAATCGACTTGGGAACGAAGGCGAAGGTTGGAAGGTGGTGATGGGGGCGCTTGCGAACGAACGCTCGGGCATCTCGGAAGCCACAGGTATGCTGCAACAGCTCGAAGCCCTGAAGAACCTTGCACGCAAATCCAGCTGCGGCGGTCGCACTGCCCTCGAAGACCCGACCGTCCGACGGCAGATCGCGCGCTTCGAATGTCGCATTTCGGCGATGCGACTCAACGGCATGCGTCACCTCACGAGCCAGCTCCAGGGCAAACCGCCTTCGAGCGAAACGTCGCTGAACAAGTGGTTACGCGGGCCACTCGAAATCGAAATGTCCGACATCGCAATGGGACTGCTCGGAAGCGAAGCGGCGGAAAGCGGGAAATGGCAGCGCGATTCCCTTAACTTCCATGGTACGGTGATTGGCGGCGGCACCCCCAACATTCAGCGCAATATTATTTCTGAACGCATCCTCGGTTTGCCCAAAGACTAACAGGCGGATTTGCAATGAAGGACGTCATGAAGGGAGTCCGGGTCCTCGAAGTGGCCCAGTACACATTTGTTCCGTCGGCGGGAGCCGTCCTTGCCGACTGGGGCGCCGACGTCATCAAGATCGAACATCCTGAAACCGGAGACGGTCAGCGCGGTTTGCTCCGCGTGGGCGGGAAGGACAACACCGCATCCATCAACTTTTTGATGGAGCACAGCAACCGTGGCAAGCGCAGCCTCGGCCTGGACATTGCCCAAGACGAAGGTCGCGAGCTGCTCTACGAGATCGCAAAGACTTCGGACGTCTTCCTCACAAACTTCTTGCCCGAAGCTCGAACCAAGCTCGGCATCGACGTCGAAGACATTCGCGCGGTTAATCCGAAGATCATCTATGCCCGCGGAACGGCCCACGGCGCCAAGGGTCCGGAGCGGCTCAAGGGCGGCTATGACTCCACCGGCTACTGGGCGCGCAGCGGGAGTGGCATGGGTCAACGCGGCCCAAGCGAAGCGCCGGCGATGCAACCCGGCCCGGCCTATGGAGACTCGATCGGAGGCATGACGATCGCGGGCGGAATTTCCGCTGCACTCTTCGCGCGGGAACGCACCGGCGAACCTTCGGTGGTCGACATCTCGCTGCTCAGCACCGGACTCTGGGCGATGGGTGCAGGACTCACGGGTTCGATGCTCGCCGAATCAACCGGAGGCGGATCCCCGATGGCGGGTGCTGCGTTCATCAATCCGCTCGTCGGCATCTACCGCGCCAAAGGCGGCGGGACGTTGATGTTCACGATGTTGCAGGGGCATCACTACTGGGCCGACACGGTGACGCATATGGGCCACCCCGAACTTGCAACGGACCCACGCTTTGCGACTGCCTCCGCCTTCACCGAAAACGCCGATGAAGCGCGCGCTGCGATTCAGGAGATTATCGAGACCAAGACGCTCGAAGAATGGCGCGACCAGATCGGTCCCATGAAGGGTCAGTGGGGCCCGTTCCAAACGCTTGGGCAACTCCCGAGTGATCCGCAGGTCATTGCGAACGACTTGATTCGCGAGGTTGAAGTCGAAGGTGGAAGCCCGTTCAGGCTGGTCGCCAACCCGGTACAGTTCGATGAACAGGCGCCTGAGCTTCGCAAGGGTCCGGAACACGCGCAGCATACCGAAGAGATCCTGCTCGAAATGGGTTTCAACTGGGCGCGTATTCAAAGCCTGAAAGATCGAGGTACGATCAACTAAATGAGCCCGGACCCAACCGCGCTTCGCGTTGGCACCCGTGCCGTCGCCGGCTTGTGTGTCTCGCTCTTCATCGTCTCTTGTGCAGGAACTCCCCCGATGCCACCTCGCTTCCCCACCCCCTTCAAAGTCATCGCCCATCGTGGCGCGTCCGCGTACGCACCTGAAAACACCATCCCGGCGTATACGCACGCCCAAGAACTCGGTGTCGTTGACGTCGAGCTCGACGTGCAGTTGAGCAAAGACGGCGTCGTGGTTCTCTATCACGACCACACCCTGCTGAAGAAAACCGGGCAACCCGGCAGAGTTCGCGACCACACCGCAAGCGAGCTTCTCAAGATGGATATCGGTACCTGGTTCGATCGAACCCATCCTGAAATCGAGGAGAAGTTCAGCGGGACTCGGCTCAATACCGTCGACGCTTTGTTTGAAACGTTCGGCAACAGCTTCCAATACCACATCGAACTGAAGAGCGACGATGAAGAACTGGTCGGACTCACGCTCAATCATGTAAGCGCTCATCATCTTGAAAACAACGTGCGCCTCACTTCCTTCCTATTTGACCAGGTCATGCGGGCACGACAGCAAGCGCCCCACATTCCCACCGACCTCCTGGTGCGGGACGCGGCCAGGCTACGAAAAGAAGCGGGCTTGGCCGCGGATGCAGTACTCCTCCCACTGCAGAAGACGTGGGTTGATCGCGCAGCGGATGCAAGCTTGGCGCTCGTAGGTTTCCCCGCCGAAGACATGACCCCCGAACTCGTGCAGTACGCGGTGTCTCGTGGACTCGAAATTCGCGCGTGGCGCATACGCGGGGACGAAGACATGCATCGCGCACTCGAAGTCGGCGCGTACGGGATGACGACAAACTGGCCCGACCGTCTGATTCGAGAGCTGTTGCGCCACAAACGAGCAGGCGGTTCCTAGCGCGCTAGAGCACGAACAAACTCACCAGCCAAACCGCAGTCGCGGCGACCGTCCCCTGCACCAGGGTTCCGAGGGTCTGCAGTTTGACACCCGTTCGCACATCCATCCCCGACAGTTGCGTCACGACCCAGAAGTAACTGTCATTGGCGTGAGAAACCACCATCGCCCCCGCGCCGATCGATACGACCACGAGCGCGCGAGCGGTTTCTGAGTCCAGGCCAAGGGTGGACAACAGCGGCGCCATCAAACCCGCGGTCGTAATGATCGACACGGTCGACGATCCCTGCGCCGTCTTGATCCCCGCGGCGATTAGAAACGGGAGCCACATTCCGAGATGGGCATCTGCGAGGTTCGTTCCGATCACGTCCGCGATCCCCGAGCCCTGAAGAACTTTGCCAAACGCGCCGCCGCTTCCGGTGATGACGATGATCGACCCCGCCGCGACGATCGCGTCGCCCACCCAGCCGGTCGCCCCGAGGCGGCTGCGCAAGTCGTCCTGGACCAACGTAAACGCGATGCCAACCCCCACGAGCAACGCAACCACTGGATGACCGACAAAGTCGATCAGGCGAAAGAAACCGCCCTCGCCGAATGGCATGCTTGGGAGTCGCCCTACCGAACGCAAGACGATCAACGCGATCGGAACGAGGATCGGCGTGACCGCGTGCAACGCCCCCGGCGCACTCTCAATGGCGTATTGGTTGTCCGTGCCCTGTGGTGCTTCCGGTTCGCCTTTATTCGGATCGATGTAAACCCGGGACGCGACAGTGACGGCGAACAACCAACCACTCAGCAGTGCGATGGCGCTGATCAACAAGCCCCAGCCGATCACCCGTCCGAGGTCTGCGTCCAAGATCCCTGCGGCCGCGACTGGCCCCGGTGTCGGCGGCACCATCGTGTGGGTTGCGTACAACCCCAAGCTCAAAGCAATGGCACCCGTCGCAAGCGTCACCCCCGCGCGCTTTGCGAGCGCGCGGTTCAGCGAAGACAAGATGACGAAGCCCGAATCACAAAAAACGGGAAGCGAGACCAACCAACCGACAATGCCCATCGCGGCCGGCACATGTCGCTCACCAGAAATCGCGAGAACGCGTTCGGCGAGACGAAGTGCGCCGCCCGATCGTTCGAGAAACGTGCCGATGATCGAACCGGCCAGGATCACAATCCCAATGCTTCCGATGGTCCCACCGAAGCCCACGTTTACCGCCGTGATCACGTCGGACGCGGGCATGCCTGCGAGCAGACCAAACCCGATCGCCGCCATGAGCAGCGCTAGAAATGGATGCAACCCAACACGGGTTGTTGCCAACACGATGAACGCGATCGTCGCCGCCAGCAGCAAAACAAGCGTCATGGTTGATTTCCGATCTCGCGTACCGCGCCGCGTCAAAAGGTTACGCAGATTTTCTGCGTGCCTCGCGCCTTATCGGTGTAACCAAACGTATCGGCCAATACACTATGAGAGATGAGGCCACGATCGGCGGATCAATTCCCCGTCCCAGATCGATTTTGCACCGGACGAACGCCCCGGATGCACTAAGATCAAGATTCGTTTCAACCGGAGCACAACGCTTGGACCACACACAAGGCGCGCACCACCGCATTCGAACGAGGGTTGCGTGCTCCCGAGACGCGCGCCCAGTGCGCCCCAGCGCGGCGAACCGTCCGGTGTTCAAGCCATGACCGCCGCGGCCACGGAGAACATTGACAGTGCATCACTGACGTCGATCGGCCAGGTGCGCAGCACCAACCAAGACTATTTCGGCGAGTTCTCGCGCCCGAACGGCGACCGACTTCTCGTCGTCGCGGACGGGATGGGCGGACACCGAGGAGGTGCGACCGCGAGTCGGCTCGCAACGGAAACCATCGGTGAAGTGTTCGCGAAGTCGACAGCCAACTCACCCGACATGCTGTACGACGCGGTCAGCGCCGCCAATACGCGGGTGCACCAAGCTTCTCTCGAGGACCCCGAACTTCGCGGCATGGGGACCACCGTCGTGACGATGCTCTTCGACGCCGAGGGTCTTGTCTGGGTTGCCCACGTCGGAGATAGTCGGGCCTATCGGCTTCACCCGGCGGGCATAGAACAAATTACCCAAGACCATTCTGTGGTCGGGGAAATGGTGCGACGCGGACTGATCACTGCCGAAGAAGCAGAAGTCCATCCACGGAGAAACGAAATCTTGCGTTCGGTGGGGGTAGAAAGCGCAGTCGAGATCGACGTTGCCCAAGTTCTATCGGCCCCGGGCGATTTTTACGTTCTGTGCTCGGACGGCCTTTCGGGGGAAGTCTCCGATGTCGAAATCGCACAGACGGTTCAATCGGTCCCGCCGGAAACTGCGGTAAAAAATCTCGTCGCGCTAGCCAACGATCGTGGTGCGCCGGATAACGTCACAGTCCAGATCGCGCTCCTGCCCATGGATGACGAACAAACCATTCAGATCGACAGTCCACTTCCTCCACAGGCCACGCGGACACCAAGTTCTTCAACTTGGATCGCGGGGCTGGTCGTCACACTCGTCGTGGCCGCGGCGGGCTACTACCTGCTTTAGTCGAATGCCTCCAGCACCAACGCCACAAACAACACCACAAACAACGCTGCAAACAACACCACAAACAACGCCCCTAAAGCTCACAGCAGCGAGCCGAGCACGTTAGCGGAAGGAGTCGTCGTCGAACCGGTGACACCCCTTGTAAACGTCGAGCCAATCGAGCCCACCCAAGGCATTCCACCTGCTTCTGCCACCGCCCCCCTCCTCCCGAGCCCGTCGCCCAATGATCGGCGCCGACGGCCGTCGATCATTGGGCTAGCATGGTTCGTCGAATGCCAGTCGCTTTCGCCACGGCGGACGCGCGGTGTTTCGC
>DUBZ01000031.1 GCA_012960035.1 Myxococcales bacterium
GGACAAGCAGCCGCTCCCGGACTCACGCGTCCAACCTACTCCGCGGGTTCTCCAAAACGCAGCTTGAAGTGCCTATCCTCACGAGCCCTTCGAGTGAGTGCGCGATTACGACGACGGGGCGGACAATGCGATCAATCACTCCAGTCACATCGTCGGCAGCGTCCTCGCGCATCCAGTGCCCGATGTTCTCCTGACCTTCACTTGCGCCATGCCCTCTAGAACTCAGTGCATGCAAGGCCCAACTGCGTTCGCTGAATCAATGGACCTACAGACCGTCACCTAACGCGTTCGTTCTCGAATTAAAATTTCCTGGGCCACGGTCGCGAGGTGCACCCCGCTGCGACTGTAGAGTTGGCCGATCGTGAGCCCCCGGGCGCCAACCACGCCGTGGCCTTGAAAGTCCTGCAAGACCCAATCGTCGAGGCGGCCTGGGCGGTGGAACCAGATCGAATGGTCGAGGCTCGCTCCAACAAAGGCTTTGCCGTAGTCCCCCGGCCCGTCGCCGAGGCTGGCGGTCAGTGGATGCGATCGACTTGCCGCATCGGTTGGAAGCTCATCCGAGGTGTAAGCAAGCGCGCAGGCCTGCGCGCTTGCGTCTTCGCCGATTTCCCCCGCCACGCGTACCCAGGCGAGAGCTCTGGCGCCTTGCTTCTTGAGTCGTCGGGTAAGAAGAATGGGTCCCCACTCGGAAGGGCGAAGATCTTCAGGCTGCGGCAAGTCCGTAGGCATCGTGCATTCCTGCACGTCGACCGCGGCTTCTCGAATTTGGAACGAAACGGATAAATTCAGAATCGGGCCCATCGATTGACGCGCCACGACCCGTCGCGTGAGGAACGATCGGCCATTGCGAATCCGATCGACTTCGTAACGGATCGGTTCGTCGTAGTCCCCGCCGCGAATGAAGTAGGAATGCAGCGAGTGAACCTGAAACGAGTCATCAACGGTCGCACACGCAGCGCGCAACGCCTGCGCGACAACCTGGCCGCCGTAAACGCGGCCCCACGGATAGGAAGGGCTGACCCCGACAAAGACGTCGGGGCCGTGCGGCTCGAGCTCCATGAGCGTTTTAAAATCAGTGACGTCAAAGGGCATGGGCGCGCACGATAGCGGGCGGAATCCGTTCGCCGGTTGGAACGGTGCAGGCTCGAACTGATCTAGGCCTATTGCGCGATTTCCGGCGTGAACTTCACATGCATGTGCTTCACGCTTCTGACCAGTGCCGAAGAGCCCATCTCGGGGCCGCTTGCCGAGTATTCCATGTCGGGCACGCGGCGAAGCAACTCGTTCAGCGCGACACGCATTTCCATTCGTGCCAAGTTGGCGCCGAGGCAGAAGTGGTTGCCAATTCCAAAGGCGACGTGATGCGGGTTGCGATCGATATTGAAGTCATCAGGGTTTTCGAACTCTTCTGCATCGCGGTTCGCCGAGCCGTACATCATCAGAACCTTTTCGCCCTGCTTGATGGGAACGCCGCGAAGTTCCGTGTCCTGAGTCGCCGTGCGGAGAAAGGAAAGGACAGGCGAGACGAGGCGAAGCATTTCTTCGACCGCGGTGGGGATCAGCGAGGGGTCGTCGATGAGTCGCTGCTTCGCGTCGGGGTTTTCGATCAAGAGCTGCATCCCGCCCGAGAGACCGTTTCGGGTCGTCTCGTTCCCCGCGACCATCAATAGAATGCTCATTTTGATGAGTTCATCGTTGTTCATCGACGCATGTTCGTCGGACCTACCGAGCGTGGCGTCGATGGCTTCACTCTGTTTGCGGGTATGTTCGACAAGGACGCCGTCGTCTTTGGCCTGCACCAAGATGCTGATCAGATCGTCCTTGGGCTCCTTGCGCCGATCTTCGATCACCGCGGTCACGTAGGTCATGTATTCCATCGCCGCGGCTCCCGACTTCGCGATAATTTCGGGATTGTCCATATTGCCCTGGGCGCTGATCATGGCGTCCGACCACTGGTGAAAGCGCTTTCGATCTTCCTTGCGAATCCCGATCATTTCGGCGATCAAAATGAGGGGCAGGGGCACGGCGATGTCCTCGACGAAATCACATTCACCCTTGTTTGCAACTTCATTGATCGCTTCGTCGGTGATCTGCTGGAAGACCTCTTCCCATTTGCGAACCATGCGCGGGGTGAAGCCTTTGTTGATGAGGCCCCGCATCTCGCCGTGGCGCGGTTCGTCCTCGTCGATGAGGCCGATCTTCGGGCTCAGCTTGCCGGGCAGGACACCCTCACCGGAACAGAACACGTCGTTGTGCTTTGACGCATGAACGACATCTTCGAAGCGGGTGACGATGTAGGCCTCCGTCTTCTCACTCCAGAAGACCGGCGCATTCTCACGCAACCAGCGTGTTCGCTCGGGCATTTCGGCGGTCCATGCGGCGGCATGGCCGTAGTCGGTATCGATATTGTCGGCGTTGAATTTCTGAGCCACGGGGGAAGTCCTTTCGGTTCAATCTTGAAAGTTCAGACACTGGCGGTTACGCCAGTTTGGGTTTCGGTTTTCCTTCTGCGCCTAATCTTTCGGACGCAACGTTTCGAGCGCGAACTCCGTTGCCTCGACGAGGCTTTCCTCAACGGGGTAGTCGGGGTGCGCGAGCCAATTGGTCACAGCTGAGTTGATCATGCCGACCGCCATCTGAGCGAGAAACGCAGCCTTGCGGTCTGTGCGAATTTCACCTGCGGCTTGCCCGTCTGCGATGAGGGCGACGATGGGTTCGAAGAGCCGGTCGAGGTACGGGTGCGGAACGTTCGGAGTTGCGTCGAGACGCAGGAATTCGAGGAGCGTCTCTCGGGCGCCGCCGCGGCTTGCGGAAATGTCTTCGGCGGCGCGTGCAATGAATCGACGAATGCGTTCGAAGCTCGACCCGTCTCCGACGAGTGATTCGACGATCATCGCGTGGATGTGTTCGACGACTTCGCCGGTCATCAGGCCGACAATGGCCTGCTTGCTCTGAAAGTGATTGAAGAAGGTGGCCGGCGCGACATCTGCGGCTTCTGCAATTTCGTCGACCGTTGTCGCCTCGATGCCTTGTTTTGAAAACAACTCCTGAGCCGCGGCGTAGATCCGAGTCCGCACTTCGAGCTTTCGGCGCTCACGGCGTCCGAGGGGCGGGCCCGGGTTTTCAGAATTGTTGGATGCGGGGGTGGGCATGTTGGCCTCTTATTCCGGCTGGGACTTCAAAACGGTTCGGCCAGATCGAAAGAACGAACCGCTGTTCATCTTTGGGTGGAGCCGGGATTAAGTTTAGAGACTACTCTAAGTTTGGTCGCGTCTCCAGCAAAATGAGAACCGGGGCAGTAATTTGTGAGTCCCCTGCTTTCGGCAGGTCTGCCGAAGCTCCCGCGGGCTCGAGGAGCGGGCGCGCAAGAGCCCGCTTCGATCGGGAACACCCGCTTCGCGACGAATCGAGAGCGCGTGATCTTGCTGCGCAATGCGGCACCCGGCAGGTCCGTGACTTCTACCTTACCGAGACTACAGCTCGCTTTCGCAACGCAGACAGCGGCATTGGATCCGCGTTTGGGCGCGTGCGCCTTCTGCCGCGAAGACTCCTCGTTTGCTCGCAAGCGTCTTCAGTGATTGCTCGTCCGATCGTTCAATCGTCCAATCGTTCAAGGGGACGGGGCATGATTCGGCAGCGTCGCGCCGGCGAGCCTGGCTACCAGCTCGATCATGGTTCGCGTCCCGGCCTTCAATACGTCGACGCCGATCCGTTCGTCGTTTCCGTGCACGACGCCGAAGGATTGGTCGTTGAGCGCGAACGGCCAGAAGCCATAACACGGGATGTCGTGTTCGCGAAAGTAGTGGCAGTCTGTGAAGCCTCCCAGAAGCGGCGTCGTGACCACGGCGTCGGGCGCGTCTCGTTTCGCAAACTCGCGTAGCACGTCGAAGAGTTCGTGATCGAGAGGGGAGGTCGCCGCCGGGAATGACAACAAGGTTTCAACTTGGATGGTGTCGTCATTGATGACACGCTTGAGTTCTTCGAGGAACGCTACCGGGTCTTGATCCGGAAGGAGGCGGATGTCGAGTTCTGCACTCGCTTCCGCGGGGATGACGTTCGTTTTGTTCGAGCCGCGGAGCGCGGTGAGTGAAATGGTGTTCCGAACAAGAGCGTTCTGTCGGATGTCCGAGGTAAACGTCTTGGCAAACGCGGGGTCGGCGAGGGAAGCGCGTAGGTCGGAAAGTGCGGGCTGTAATTCGCTCGGAGCAAGGTGCGCGGTGTCGGCATAGAACTGCTGAACTTCGGGAACCACTCGCAAGGGTGTTTCGTATGCGATGACGCGAGCCAGTGCCCGTACCAGTCGATTGCTTGCCGAATCGGGGCGTGGCATCGAGCCATGCCCGGGTGCGCCTTGCGCAACGAGCCTGACCCAGAAGGGAACTTTCTGCGCGGCTTCAACGCCGTAGAAAACGATCTTGCCGTCGGCATCCGATGCGATGTAGCCCCCCTCATTGAGGACGACCGAAGTTCCTTCGAACCATTCGGGGTGAGTTTTGACGACATAGCCGGCGCCCATCTTGCCGCCTGCCTCTTCGTCTGCGACTCCGAGGAATATCACGTCGCCGGCGAGTGGGATGCCACTGCGCTTCAGGGTGAGGAGTGCGAGGGCGTTGGCGACTCCCATCCCCTTGGTATCAATTGCGCCACGACCGTACAGGTCACCGTCGCGAATTTCGCCTCCAAATGGATCCGCGGTCCAAAACCGCGCGTCGGCGGGCACCACATCCATATGATGCATGAGGACAACGGCCTGCTTCGACCCGTCGCCACGCAGTCGAGCGATGATGTTCCCGCGACCCGGAGCGGACTCGACAATCTGGCTCTCGATTCCGTTGTCCGCAAAATGTTTTGCGAAGAATTCGGCACCGAGGGTTTCGTTGCCCGGAGGGTTGGTCGTGTCGATCCGGAGATAGTCCTGAAGCATTGCCACGGATTCGTTCTCGATCGCGGTCCAGTCGATGGTCTGTGCTTGTGCATGTGAAGCGAAGATCGTCGATGCCGCGGCAATCCCGAGACCGACCCAAAGACGATGACCGTTGCGTAGGGACAATGTTCTCTCCAGTTGAGCCTGTGTGGGTGCGAATCGGTCTGGGCGCACGAACCTAGCAAGATGCGTCCATTGCGCTGACGGCGCACTATACTCGCCGCGTGTTGAAACCGTTTGCCCGAGACAATCGCGTGCCAGGGATGGCGCATCCGTGGGTCCATTCGTGGATAAAACGTGGGTCGCATGCCTGAACCGGGCGCGTCTCCCGACCCAAGCCACGCCCGTGGATTCCGCGTGGCCGCACTGCTGATTTCGCCTTTTCTATTCTTCGTGGTCGCCGAGGTGGGGCTCGCGATCGTCGGTTTTGGCGGCCGACCGCATTTGTTTGTAGACGCGGCGAACGTTCCCGGATACCTCGAACCCAATTCGCAGGTCATGCGTCGTTATTTTCCCGAGCGCGAGGCCCGACTCGGAATCGACCCGATCATCTTCAAGAAGCAAAAGGCGCCCGACACCAAGCGCGTCATTGTGCAGGGAGGGTCGACCGCGGCCGGGTTTCCGTTTGGTCGATGGGCTGGGCTCGCCGGCATGCTCGGCGATCGTCTTGAAGCCACGCACCCCTACAGCGACATTGAGGTGGTGTCGACCGCAATGGCGGCGATCAATAGTTATACGTTGCTCGACTTCGTTGACGAGATCATCGAAGTCGAACCCGATGCTGTGCTGATCTACGCGGGGCACAATGAATACGTAGGGATCTTCGGTGCTGGGTCCGCGCTGACGGCCCAGCGGTCGCGCACGGCAACGCAGCTCCACCTACAGTTGAGTCGCTTCCGGGTCTATCAGTGGGTATCGACGTTGCTTTCGTCCGTTGCGCGAAGCCGCGTCGAGTCATCTAGTCCGGCGACCAACGCGCGTGACACCTTGATGGCACAAGCGGCGAGTAGCCCGGAGGTTTCAATTGGATCTCCGATCTACAACGACGGGCTGCTTCAGTTCGAATCCAATTTGAGTGAGATCCTCGCGCGCTATCAAGGCGCAGGAATCCCCGTATATATCGCAACGCTTGTAAGCAATGAGCGAGACCAGGCGCCCTTTGCCGGCGGTGTTGTCGACGAATCGATTGCGGCCGAATTTGAAGCGCTCATGAACGCGTCTCAAGGCGCATATCAGGCGGGCAGGTTGGACGAAGCGCGCGAGACTGCGAAGCAAGCCCTTGAGCTGGCTTCCGAAGCTGCCAATGTCTGGTTCATGCTGGGGCGTATCGAAGAGGCAGCGGGGCGGATTGATATCGCGCGCAGCGCCTACGAGGCGGCGAAGGATCTCGACCGACTGCGTTTTCGTGCACCCGAGGTGTTCAATCAGACGATCCGAAAACTCGCCGAAGAATTTGGTGCCACGGTGGTCGAAGTTCGCGCCAACATGCTCGTCCGGTCGCCGAAACGCCTGATCGGAAAAGAGTTGATGCTTGAACACCTTCATCCGAATGCACGAGGGTACTTCCTGCTCGCGGACGCCTTCTACCGAGTTCTTGACCGAGAGCAGTTCTTTGGTCCGGCCCAAGTCGACTGGAGCGATGAGGATGCCTACCGCGACATGCCGATTACGGGGATCGATCGGGTCCTCGCCGCCCACGCGGTTCGAGAAATTCGCAACGATTATCCCTTTCGACCCGACCGCATCGAGGTTTCGTTTCCCGAACCAGAAAACGAAGTCATGACGATTGCGAAGCGGATCTATGAGGATCCGAGTGTTTGGCTCGCGGGCATGGAAAGCCTGTTGCAGTACTACATCGGCAGAGACCAAACGGCCGACGCCGCCGTGGTCGCACGCATGACCGCGCAAGCATTGCCCTGGGAGGCAGCTCCGAATATTGCGGCGGCAAAGTTATTGCTAAAACTAGGTCGCATGCGACAAGCTGCGCGGTATTTCGAGCGCGGTCTTGACGTGGGGACAACTGAGCCCGCTACGCTGGTTCTGTTGGCCCGAATCTACTTGCGGCTCGACGAAAACAAGAGTGCGGACAAGATGGTCACTCGGCTCCGCGACTTGGATCCGAACCATGCCGCCCTGGAAAAACTTGATGCACGCATGCGCGTGCGACAAAACACGACCTTGAGAAACGAACCCACGAACAAGCCTGGGGGGCACTCGGGCGAAGGAGCAGTTCAATGAGGAAAGAACGTGTCGCGAGTGCGCTCGCAAATACGTTTGCGGTCTTGATTGCAGTCTTGTCGCTGGCTGCCTTGCCACAAGTCGCGCTTGCGGCGGGCTTGTCAGTCGGCGATGCCGCACCTGACTTTGCATTGTCGGCAACGGACGGCACAACGGTGACACTACGAGATCTGGTTGGAAAACAGGCGGTCGTGGTTGCGTGGTTTCCCAAAGCCTTCACCCCTGGCTGAACGGCTCAACTCAAATCGCTGCGTGACAGCGAAAAAGACATCTCCAAGTTCAACGTCGCTTACTTTATGGTGAGCCTGGACAATGCAGAGAAGAATCAGCAGTTCGCCGAGTCCCTAGATGGAAACTTCCCGCTCTTGAGCGACCCCGAGAAAATAACCGCCAAGGCATATGGTGTGTTGGCGTTTGGCGGGTTCTTTGCGAAGCGTTGGACCTTCTATATCGATATTGATGGCGTGATCCAATACATCGACAAAGACGTCGACACCGACACGGCCGGCCAGGACGTCGCAAAGCGTCTTGGCACGTTGGGCTTTCCACCAGCGAAATGAACCCAACGAATCAAGTGATCAGCGCGAAGGCACGCATCGGGTCGATGCCTTCGGCCGCCGCGGTGTTCGTTGGTTTCGCGGTGCTGATGATCCTAGGGACTGCAGCGTGTGGGGGACCCGAGCGCGAAATCCGAAAGACGTTGAGCGAAAGCGAACGCGAAGTATTCGACCGCGGGCAACGGCTGTCGACACCGTGTTGGAGCTGCCACGACCTATATGGGCAGCAGAATAAAGTTGGGCCCTATCTTGCGGGTTTATACGGCCGTGCCGCCGGCAGTGCGCAATACCCTGGCTACTCCAAGGCGATACAGGAATCGGGGGTGATTTGGGATGAAGGAACGCTGCGCTCGTTTCTCGTGGACCCAGCGGGTTTCATTCCAGGGACAACCATGGCGGCGAGTGGACCGCGCGGTGGCAGTGACGTGAGGGCATTGGTGTTTTATCTCAAACATGTGACATCCAACACCGTGGCACGTCAAAACTGAACTACGAAGTTTGTGAAAAAGTGGAAGGGGCCTCGCTCGCCTGCACTTCGGCAACGGCTGCCTCGCATCACCAACACCAACACCGACGGTGACGCGATCTTGAAAGGTGGTGGACACATGATCTTCGGGGAGCGGTACGGCTTGTAGCGCATGAGGGATCGGATCCGCCGGACTCCCCAGCCATGGACCAGACGGTACGATGGGCGCTGCTTTGTCGGCTGCTCTGTCGGCTGTGTTTCGAGTCCGGTCGATGGGGCGCTTTTTGTTCAGGGTGATGCGGACTAAACTTGAGTGCGCCGCGCAACGTCGGGGGATACGCTCCTATGCTCCTCGGTTTGTGAAATTTGTTCGATCGGAATCGATCGTGCGTCATCGAGCCAAGAAGGGAAGGGGTTCACTCTTGAGTTGGAATCGAGCAAGCGTTGTGCTGGCAGGGGTCGTGGTCCTATGCCTGTTGTGTCTTCCAGGGGCCGTCGCGTGGGCTCAGGAAGAAACGACGGAGGCAGCCGACGTGGTGACAGATACGGCCACCGAAATTGACACCGCCGAGTCCGACGAAGAGCGGATGGAAGAATCCGATTCGATGTTCGACGACGGATCTGTGTACTACGACCACGTCGGTTGGTACGTGAGAGGCGGCGTGTTTGGCGGCTTCCTCGAGGGACGCAAAGGCGTCGACTTTGACCCGGGGATCGGCTTCTCGGTCGCCGGCGGTTTGCGCCACAACCGATGGATGGCCGTCGAGGTCAACTACTCGAAAGTTTACGAAAGCGAAACCAATGACATCGAACCCAAGAACACGAGGTCCGTCGAGGAATACGAAGTGGGGTTCGATCTTCACTTCTATCCCCTGGGCTTAATCGAGGTGTCCGCAGTTTCGGACCGTCTTCAGCCCTACGTGTCCGGCGGCTTCGGCTTCAGCGAAGTCGACGTCAGCTCCAGTAAGCAGACTCTGTATATGCTTCGAATTGGCGGTGGGTTGGACATGTACGTCACTGAAAAGTTGGGCATATACGTCGATGGCAGCTACTCGATCATGAGCGGTACAACCATTGGGAATCAAAATAACGTGCTGAGTGGCCGTGGTTCGATTGGATGGGGAGCATTTGCACGCTTCTAGTCGGAGTTGCAGAGCACCAGCGCTTGCGTCTTTGGAGTCGTTCAACGATGACGGAAAACTTGACGCGCGATTCTGACCTCACAACGGTTGCGACCTACCGCCGTACCATCGGGGCGTCGGCTGAGCGTGTTTGGGAGAACGTGCTCGACTGGGAGCATCTTCCTTGGCTTCACTCCGGGTCTTTTTCTGACATCGTGTGCAACGGTGCCGGAGAATGGGGGTGGCGGGCACAAGTTCGTTATCCGGGCGGGGATCATCAGTCGAACATTGAACTGTTGACCGAGAGATCCGCGGACCGCTACGTCACTCGGGTGCTCGACGGCCCCGGTGCCGGGGGCGAAGTCTGGACATCGGTCAAAGGTGTTGACGCGCGCAAGACGGACGTCGTGGTCGAATTTTGCGCGCGAGTGCCCGAAGGCGTAGAACCCGACTCCATGGGCGCTGGGTATGTGGCGCTCTATCAGGGGCTATGGGACGAAGACGAACGAATGATGCAGCAGCGTCAGCTCGCTCTCGACAAACTGGCCGCAAAACCTGTGAGCACCACCGGTGCTAAGGCATCGACCGAACTGATCGAACTCGGGACCCGTGCGGATCTGCGTGCGAAGCTTCCGTTGCGCGTTGAGGCATTGGGACAGCAAGTTCAAGTCGTTGAACTCGATGGCGACTTCATCGTGCACTCCCTCGTTTGCCCGCATTCGCTTGGCCCCTTAGGTGACGCCCCAATTGTAGACGGTGAAGTGACATGCCCCTGGCACGGATACCGCTTTGACGTTCGCACGGGCCGAAGTTGTGACGGCAGGCGCTTGCGCCTCAATGCTGGCGTTCGACTCGAGGTAGACCCGCAAACGGATGTGGTGCGCTTACATGTGGCCGCAGAAACGGCAACAAAGGCGAGTCGGTAGTCACACTCCGCTCGTCTACGATCATCGGTGCTCGGCGTGCGATTCAACTCTGCGCTCCCGCCACCGCGCGGAGGCCATTCCGGAGATTCCATGAACACCGACCATTGTCTCGTTGAACGTGACGGCTCGATCCTTGTCGTAACCCTCAATCGCCCCGAGGCGAAGAACGCATTGAGTCCGGGCATGCTGCTCGGCATGTACCGTGCCTGGCGCGAACTCGACGCCGACGACTCGTTGCGCGCCGCCATCTTGACGGGCAAGGGTGACGTTTTCTGCGCGGGCGCCGATCTGAAAACGATGGGGCCGAACCAACGAGACGACGAGTTTCAAGAATTCATGAAGGAAGTTCCAGACCTTCATTGGCAAGCACTGCTTCGACACAATCGGCCGATGAAGCCATTGATCGCGGCGGTCGAAGGCTTTGCGGTGGCGGGCGGCACTGAGATCTTGCAGGGCACCGACATCCGCGTCGCCGCGGAAGACGCGACGTTTGGCATCACCGAAGCGAAGCGGGGTTTATTTCCACTCGGGGGCTCAAGTGTGCGTTTGCGCCGCCAGATCCCGTATACGATCGCCGCCGAACTCCTGCTCACCGGCCGCAACATGTCTGCCCAAGAAGCCCTCGACTTTGGGTTGATTGGTCGCGTGGTGCCCAAGGGACAAGCGCTCGCTGAAGCGAAAAAAGTTGCGGCCGAGATCTGCGAAACAGGTCCACTATCGATCAAGGCTCTGATGCAAATGTTGCGTGAGGTCGATGGCAGCTACAGCGAAGCCGCTGCGCTGGAACGCGAACTCGAAATTGGTCAGCCGGTCTTTGCGACGAAGGACGCACGGGAAGGACCGCGTGCCTTTGCAGAAAAACGTAAGCCTGTGTTTACCGGCGAGTAGTCGCCACCAAAGCAAAGCTTTGGCTAACTCGCCTGTTGGGCGACCAGTTCGTCCCGCAGGTCCCGCTTCAAGAACTTGCCCGATGCATTGCGGGGCAAAGGTTCACTGCGAACGACCACGATCGACGGGATCTTGAACGCCGCCAAGTGCGGCTTCAAGAATTCGCGAAGATCCTCAGCGTCGATCGACTGGCCCGTTTTTGGGATGAGCGCGACAGCGACTTCTTCACCGAGACGTTCGTGCGGGACCCCAAACACCGCTGCTTCATGCACTGCGGGGTGGGTATAGATCGCAGCTTCGACTTCGGCGCTGTAGATGTTTTCGCCGCCGCGCAGCACCATGTCTTTGGCGCGGTCCTCAACAAAGATGAAGCCCTCTTCGTCCATGCGCCCGAGATCGCCGCTGTGCAGCCAGCCGTCGGTAAAGGTTTCATCGGTGGCTTCGGGCTTGTTCCAATAACCACGAATCAGGTTCGGTCCTCGGAAGAAGATCTCGCCGACCTCACCGCGCGGGACTTCTTTGCCGGTTGCGTCGCCGACCTTGACTTGAAGGATCGGTACCGCACGTCCTGAACTTCGCGGCTTGCGCATGTAATTGTCGCCACTGTTCTGGGGGCCGTACGCCGTCGTCTCCGTCATCCCGTAGCCGATGCCGGGCCGGCCACTCTTGAAACCTTGGTCGATCTTCTTGACCAGCTCCGGCGGAGCCGGAGCGCCACCGCCACCGACACTCAGCAGGCTCGACGTGTCGCGGGATTCGAAGTCCGGCGATTCCATCAAGTCGAACGACATCGTGGGAACGCCGACAAACTGCGTGATGTGCTCGCGCTCGATGAGTTCGAGTGCTCGCTCTGGACTCCACTTGTACATCATCACGAGCTTATATCCGCCCGCGAAACTCCCGAGCATCACGGGCACTAGGCCGGTGACGTGAAACAGCGGAACGATGAGGATGAAACTGACGGGCCATTTGCTGGGTTCTTTCGCGGGCTGCGTCATTCCGTTTGCGGTCGCTGCACAGGAAAAGCACTGGAGTGCAGTGAGGACGGCGCGATGGGTCGAAACCGCGCCCTTGGGAAAGCCTGTGGTGCCCGATGTGTAAAGAATCATGGCGTCGTCGTCGTGTGCGATTTCGACTTTGGGAAGCGGTGCACCGGGCACGAGTACGTCGTGGAAGTGATCGACACCCTTGGGAAGTTCGCCTTCGCAACGCACGGCAATCGCGGGGATGTTCATTTTTTCAAGCACCGGCGCAGCACGATCAATGCGCTCTTTATCGCCGATCAGCAGTGCACACCCCGAATCGCCAAGGGCGTAGTCGATTTCTTCAGTCGTCCACCAAGCGTTAAGCGAAACCGCGATGGCACCCACCGAAGTGATCGCCGCAAATGACGTGATCCACTCGGGATAGTTGCGCATCGAGATCCCAACCCGGTCCCCGTGCTTGATGTTGTAGCGATCGACGAGCATGGCTCCGATCGCATCCACTTGGTCGGTCACTTGGGTGAACGACCACGTCTCGTCTTCGTAGACAAGAAATGGCTTGTCGCCGTGACTACGCGCGGCCCCAAAGAGGTAACGAAGTGAGGGGGGCGTCGACTTGAAAACCGTCATGCTGTCGCCGCGAATTTCGGCTTCGGTTGTTTCAAACGCTGCACCCGGAGACATGAGGGTTTCGAGGGCTTGTTCCCAGGTGGGGATGGATGCGTCGGACATCGTCAATTTCCTTGTTGTTCATCGTGCGCAACGGGTGCGGGCCCCGGTTTGGGGATCCAGACTCTACCGAGCGACAGAACGGTTCCCAAGTCCGTAGGCGTAGGGATGGTCAGGTTTAAAGCCGTGCTCATGATCCGAGTTCGCGCCATGCGTAGCAGCAAAGTCATGAAGACGATTGGAAGCCATGGGTCGCGCTAGGATTCAAACTTAAATCTCGCGTCGCGGTCTGGATCAGGCCTATTTTGATACGGAGTGCATCAGTTTGAATCGTTTGGCGATCTCTCGAAGCCGAGTTGTCTTGCAAATAGGGCTCGTGGCAGCCGTCCTGCTCTCGTGCACATCGAGTCAAACGCGCGTCGCCGAAACGGCGACGGGGACGACGCCTGAGACCGGACGTCTCCTTCGCGTCGGGACGTCCGGTGACTATCCGCCGTTTAGCGATGCCATGGACGAGGCGCCGGGTTTTCGGGGCTTCGACGTCGACGTAGCAAGCGCCTTTGCGCGCGACATGGGATACGAACTTGCGTGGGTTCGTTTTCGATGGCCTGTGCTCGCAGCAGGACTTTCGACGGATCGTTTTGATTTGGCCATGAGTGGAGTCACGGTTCGGCCCGATCGCTCGGCGCTTGGACGTTTCAGTGTTCCGGTTCTGGAAAGTGGGGCGGTGGTGTTGTTTCGCGAGACTGCGTTGACGTTTCCAATCGGGGCAGTCGCTCACGGCGGCGCGCATGCTGCTAGTGATTTGGACCGTCCGGGAATGACGATCGCGGTGAACCGGGGAGGGCATCTCGAGCGCGTAGCCCGCGCGGAATTTTCGCGCGCGGGGGTGATGACCATTCCTGACAACGCCATGGTGCGCGAGGCCTTGGTGTCGGGAGCTGTGAACGCGGTGTTGACGGACACCATTGAAGCGCCTGTGTGGCGGAAGGGCTTGGACGACGTCTTGCAAACTGCACCGATCACCCAGGACTGGAAGGCGTACTGGGTCGCGCCGCAAAATGAAGCCTTGTCCCGGGAGCTCGATGCTTGGTTGCTTGCGAAGGAGCGCGATGGGACGTTGTCGCGATTGCGCGTCGCGCATTTTGGTGTGGGGAACGATCCTCCGACTGCCGCCCCGGTCGGGGCCTTACTTGCTGCAATCGACGAGCGTTTGGCGCTGATGCCTTGGGTGGCTGAAAGCAAGCGTATCACGCGGCGAGCTGTTGAAGATCTCGCGCAAGAAGAGCGCGTTCTGGCAGCGGCGGTCAGTGGCGTTGACGCTGCGGCTGCCCGCGCCGACGTCGCCCCGCCCAATGCGGACGTGGTTCGCGCGTTCTACCGCGCGCAGATCGAAGCCGCGAAGGAGATCCAACGCACGACGCTTGGAGGGCCTGTGTCTCGCGAAGCCCAGGGGACTGATTTGTCCGATGTACTTCGCCCGGCGCTGATTCGGATCGGAGACCGTCTGGCACAGCTCGTGGTCGCAGTGCACGAGGATGGATCAGCAACGGACTCTGCACGGAAGGTGCGAGACAGGCTTCGATCTCACGGGCTTAGCGACGCGACCGTGTCTGAAATAGAACGCACGATCGACGCCCTTTCGAGTGACGACTAACGCGCTCAATCGAGTTTGAGCAGGATGATTTTCCGTCGTTTGATCCGGCCCGATAGCGTCGACATCACATCGGTGAGCCACATGATCCAACCGTACTTCTTGTGCAGAGCTTCGTAGGCGTTCTTTTCTTCTTGGGCAGAAACGACAACGCGACCGGTTCCTTCGTGCCAGGAGCCCAGGATCTTGCCGCGTACATCACAGCGTGCGACGCGTACTTTGGGGTCGCGTCCCAAGCGTTTGACCTTGAATGCCGAGCCCTCGGTGAACACGGCGATTTCATCACCGACCGGTGCACACCACACGGGCGTCTTTACGCCATCGCCGTTGCGCTTGAAGGTTTCGAGGCTGATGTAGGACGCGTCTTGCGGGAGCTGTTCTGCCATCGCGGGACACTAGCGCCTCTATTCATCAAGCCATAGAGGAGATGAAGCCGTAGCGATGCAGGCGTCAACATGAAGGCTTAGACATGAAGGCTTAGACATGAAGCCAAAGACATGAAGTCAGAGACACCCAAAGCCGCGAACTCGCACTAGGGCTGCAACGCCTATAGCGCGGCCGGGTCGAGTTCGAACAGCCCTTCAGCACCGCAAGTGATCGAGGGCACGAGGCCAACCGCTGGCGGCAGAAGCTGCTGAATGAAGAAGCGCGCCAAGGTCACACGGCTGTCCAGGAACGTCTTGCTCCATTCTCCTGACTCTTCTTCACAAGCTGCGATTGCCAGTTTTGCAATGGCGCCCGCAGCCGCGACCGTGCCGAACAAGTTCAAGTAAGGCGTGGAGCCTGCGGCGACGGATTGTGATTCCGACCCGATCCGAAGCGACAGCCATTCGGTGGCTTCTGCGAGGGCGTCGATTGCCGTGCGCATGCCCATCGCGGTGTCTTTAAGCGCGGGCTTGGCTTCAAGGCCGTCGGCTACCGCGCGAAGTTCATCGAGGTACGCCGCAACAACCTGCCCATCCCCGAGCCGAAGCTTGCGCATCGTCAAGTCGGTGGCCTGGATGCCGTTGGTGCCCTCGTAGATTGGAGCGATTCGAGCGTCCCGGTAGTGCTGCGCTGCGCCGATTTCTTCTACGTAACCAACGCCGCCGTGTACCTGCAAAGCGGTCGACGCGACATCGACACCCGTATCGGATAGCCATGCTTTGACGATGGGAGTAATCAGAGCTTGCCGAGCTTCCGCCTGTAAGCGAACTGCGGGGTCGGGATGTGCGTTGGCCATATCGGAGTCGGAGGCCGTTGCGTAGAGCAGCCCCCGCATCGCTACGATCTTGGCCTTCATTTCGATGAGCATGCGACGGACGTCGGGATGGTCGACGATGATCGAGTCTTCGCCCGGCCCAAGTTTGTCGCCAATTGCGCGGCCCTGGACTCGTTCGCGTGAATACTCGAGTGCCTGCTGATAAGCACGCTCTGAAATCGCGAGTCCTTGATTGCCAACGAAGATACGTTCGCGGTTCATCATGGTGAACATGTAGGCGAGGCCCGCGTTTTCTTCGCCGATCAGGTAACCGACGGATGGCGTCGACTCTCCATACGAAATCACGCAGGTCGGACTGACTCGAATGCCCATCTTGTGTTCGAGAGAAACGGTCTGGACTCCGTTGTCGCCCCCGCTCGTTCCGTCGGGGTTGACCTGGTACTTCGGCACGATGAAGAGCGATATGCCCCGGCTTCCCGCCGGCGCGTCGGACGTGCGGGCGAGCACCAGGTGAATCACGTTGTCGGTGAGATCGTGATCGCCCCAACTGATGAAGACCTTGGTGCCCTTGATGTGATAGGTGCCGTCGGCTTGTTTGTTCGCCTGACAGCGCAAACGCCCCAAGTCACTTCCGGCATGAGGTTCCGTGAGGTCCATGCTGCCGGTCCAGGTCCCTTCGGTGAGCTTGCCGAGGAACATCTTCTGGAGTTCGGGAGTGGCGTGCGCCGCGATCGCATGGATCGCGCCGTCTGAAAGACCCGTGCACATTGCGAAGCCCATGTTGGCGGCGCTGAACATTTCGATCACGGTCGTGTGAATACAGAAGGGCAGACCTGCACCCCCGTATTCTTCGGCACCGGAGACTCGGTTCCATCCCGCTTCGACAAGCGCGTCGTATGCTTGTCGGTATCCGGCCGGAAGAACCACTTGACCCTCGACAAGGATCGCACCTTCTTTGTCGCCAATGCGATTGAGCGGCGAGATGATTTCTGACATGAAGCGTCCCGCTTCAGTCATCAACTCGCGCATCATGTCGGGGTCGAGGTCTTCGAAGGCGGGCAGGGCGGCGAGGTCGGCCACTTTTGCAGAGTGCTTGAGGCCGAAGCAAATGTCGTCGATGGGGGCGATATATTCGTTCATGGCACGGTCAACCTTGTTCAATGTTGTGAGTAGTGGATCTGATTTTGGATCGAAGGCCGATCGTGAGGGTCGCAAAGATTCGATCGCGTCGCGGGTGGCGTCCATAGCTCGGAGCCTCGCACGAGGCTCGCAACCATAGCGTTCACCGGCTCGCGCGCGCATGCGTCCTGCGACTGTGTCCATCGTCTTTGCGTACCGACTGCATTCTGGTAATGACTTCGCGTCGGGTTTGTCGTCGATTGTGCAAGAGTGTGGGCCCGTGGCTATCGTTGCCGCGTAAGCCGCGGAGGGCGGATGATTTCGAGGGGCAGGAAAACACTCTATTTCGGGGCGACGTTGCTCGTGCTCTGCCTTTTTGTGGAGTGCATGAGTCTCGCCGCCTATGGGATCGCGACCGGACGATTGCTTTCTTTCGCTGAAGCCGACGCCGAACGACAACGCGTTCGCGAAGGCGACGAGGCCGGACTTGTTGAGAACGCCGACCGCGGCCCCGTGTCTCCTTGGCAAGTCCTCCATCCCTATCTTGGCTTCGTCACCGAGCCAACGGGCTTCAAGGGCGGAAGCAACGGCTATGGCTTTATGGGAAAGCCCCCGCCGTTTCGCATCGGCCAGCGCGGAGGCGGCTCCAATCGTCCACGCAGAGCTGCGGTGGTGGCAATCTTCGGGGGTTCGCTCGCGAGTTATGTGACCGTGGCACTCGACCATTTTATTGGAACGGAACTCGAGGGAAAAAGTTGCTTTAAGGGACGCAAGGTCCGAGTTGTAAACCTTGCACTTCCCGGCGTGAAACAACCGCAGCAACTTATGACGCTTGAATACTTCTTGAGTGTCGGGGCCGTGATCGACGTTGTGATCACCCTCGATGGTTTCAACGAAGTCGTGTTGCCGATCGCCGAAAACAAAGAGCAAGGTGTGTTTCCCTTTTACCCGAGGAACTGGAAGTTCTTCGTCGCGGGCTTGAAGGACGTCAGATTGATGCGCGAAATCGGTGAGGTCGAGTTTTGGCGAAGCCAACGCAAACATCTCGCGACCCTTTTCTCCGGCTTCCCGCTTCGTTACAGCGCTACTGCGAATACGCTGTGGTTCTACGTCGATCGCGCGCTTGGGAGCAGCATTTCGTTGAAGATGGTTGATCTCACGCTTTCCCAGATCGAGGAAGGTCCGGACGCCGGCGGCTATATGGTTCATGGCCCCGGCCGGCGGTACAAGTCGGAGCGAGAAAACTACGATGACTTGGTGGCGGTGTGGTCTCGATCCATGCAACTCATGCACGAAGCGAGCAGCGCTGCCGGGATCGCATCTTTTCATTTCTTGCAGCCGAATCAGCGCGTACCTGGAAGCAAGATCTTCGCTGAAGGCGAGCGCGAAATCGCAATCCCCGAACGCCATGGCTACGACCAGCCGACGCGCAAAGGCTACCCGCTGCTCATCGAGGAAGGGAAGCGAATGCGAACACTAGGATTTCCTTTCGATGATCTTACGATGGTATTCAAGGACGTCGCCGAACCGCTCTACATCGACGGATGCTGTCACGTCAACGCGCGCGGTAGTGAATTGATGATCCGCGAGATGGCTCGAATCATTCATGAACGGTTCGAACAAGGTCAGCAGTGCCCAGCCTTTGATTGATATGCTTGCGCGGTCAGCGGGCTGCGTGCGAGAGTGGTTGCGTGAAGAGACGACTTTTGGAGGACACGCGCATGGGTGACCGAGCGAAGCGATGCGCGAATGAGTAGCGACTCCTCGTACACGCGACAGGGCGGGCTTTCGAATCGCGAAGCACTTGTCGCCGTGCTGGTGGCGCTGTGTGTTGGTGCAGCCGCGACCCTGGCGCTCCGGCCTGCGACTGGTGTCGTTCGAGCAAAAGATGTCGAGCACGTCGCCGCTCCAGTGCACTGGAAGTTGCCCGTGGCATTCGGAACCCAGCTCCCCGCGCTCGGCGACAACGCGCTCTACCTGGCCGAACGCGTGCTTGCGACTAGCGACGGTGAGATGAACCTCGAAGTGTTCGAACCCGGTGCCGTCGTCCCGGCCTTCAGCATCGTTGAGGCCGTGAAAGAGAGAAAAATCGACGTCGGCTATACCTGGCTCGGTTATGACCTCGGAACCATTCCGTCGTCGGTGCTGTTCGGCGCGGTGCCTTTCGGGATGGAGCCCTGGGAATATTCCGCTTGGTGGTTTTACGGCGACGGCCAGGGGCTTGCCGAAGAGATCTATGGTGCTCTGAATGTCCATCCCATCTTTTGCGGTGTCATTGGTCCTGAGTCTGCCGGGTGGTTTCGAAGCGAAATCAAAGATCTCGAAGACATCCGCGGCTTGAAAATTCGCTTTGCCGGGCTTGGTGGGATGGTGATGCAAGAGTTAGGGGCATCGGTCACGATGCTCCCGGGTGGCGAGATCTTTCAAGCCCTCGAAAAGGGTGCGATCGACGCGACCGAGTTTTCGATGCCAGCCATCGACGAGCGCTTGGGTTTCAATCGCGTGGTTTCGTACAACTACTTTCCCGGCTGGCACCAACCTTTTACGGCGTTTCATCTGGTCGTGAATACGTCGAGCTGGGAATCGCTTGCGTCTCACCAACAGGCGATCCTCGAAACCAGCTGCACCGCCGCCGTTGTTAACAGTCTCGCAAAAGGCGAAGCACTCCAAGGTGAAACGCTCATCGGTTTTCAGGACCTCGGCGTGAAGACGAGGAGTCTGCCTGAACCCATCTTGCGAGAGCTCGCTGCGGTGACCGCTCGCGTGTTGGCGCGACAAAGCGATGCGGACGCCGACTTCGCGCGGGTGCTTGCGTCCCAGCAAGCGTTTCAAGAACAATACTCCCACTGGAAGCGCCTAGGCTTCCTGCCGCGGGACTTCTAGCGCGGTGTCCCAGCCGATGCCGCCCAGTTTGCACGAGTTGTTGCCGCACACGCGGGTCTCCGTGCGACTCGACTGGCTCGTTCGCCGGATCGGCGATTCGCTTTCGTGGATATGGCTCGTGTTGCTGATCACCATCGTGCTCAACGTCGTCATGCGATACGTGTTCGGCGAAGGGCGGATCGAATTCGAAGAATTGCAGTGGCATTTGTACGCGGTGGGATTCTTGATGGGCGTGTCTTACGCGGTCGAATCCGACGACCATGTTCGCGTGGACTTCGTGCGTTCACGCCTGAGTATGCGGATGCAGGCGTGGGTTGAGCTGTATGGCATTTTGTTGCTTCTGCTTCCGTTTATCGCACTCGTCATTTATTACAGCGTTCCTTTCGTGCTTTATTCATGGGACAGTGCCGAGGTGTCGGCTGCACCCGGTGGCTTGCCTTTTCGATGGTTGATCAAGGGCGCGCTGCCCGCCGGATTCACTTTGCTTGGGCTTGCGGCGTTTTCTCGCTTGACCCGCGTGTCGTCATACTTGTTTTTTGCGCCGCGGTCGATCGCGCGCGAGGACGACTGAGCCTTGCCTCTGAACGATATCCTCGTCATCGCGATGTTCGTGCTCTTCATTGCGCTGATCTTTACCGGCTTTCCGGTGGCGTGGGTGCTTGGGGGGCTGTCCGTCATCTTCGCGGCGGTTGCAGTCATCGTGGAAGCCGACTTCGGCATTCCGGTGGGCGTCAATTGGGCGTATGCGTCGTTGTCTGTCGAACGCGTCTGGGACTTGATGAACAACTGGGTGTTGGTGGCACTTCCCATGTTCATCTACATGGGGTTGATGCTCGACCGGTCTGGCGTAGCAAGTGACTTGATGGTCAACTTTGCACGGTTATTTGGACGTGTCCGCGGTGGGCTTGCGGTCACCGTCACGGTGATCGGGGTGCTACTCGCCGCATCGACCGGAATCATCGGCGCTTCGGTGGTCCTACTCGCGCTCCTAGGTTTGCCCATCATGTTGCGTGAGGGATACCAGGCCGAACTGGCCTCGGGCACGGTTGCCGCAGTCGGGACGCTCGGGATCCTGATTCCACCAAGCATCATGCTCGTCATGATGGCGGACCGGCTTGCAATTTCGGTAGGCGATCTCTTTCTTGGTGCGTTGATCCCCGGTGTCCTGTTGGGGGTGCTCTACGTCCTCTACATCTTGATCTATGCCCAACTGCGTCCCTCGGTCGCACCCTTGGGTGAGGATGTCGTGGCCATCGATCGGGAGATTGTGTTGGGCGTGGCGAAGGCCGTCGCCCCAGCGTTGGGCTTGGTCGTCGCGGTGTTGGGCAGCATCTTTTTTGGAATTGCGACGCCCACGGAAGCGTCTGGAGTCGGAGCGTTCGGCGCAACACTTCTCGCCTGGGGAAAGGGACGGATCGACCGCGAAGTCCTACGCGAAGTTGCCCGGAGCACGAGCCGAACGACCGGATATATCTTTGCGATCTTGCTCACGGCGACGGCTTACTCGCTCGTACTTCGGGGGCTGGGTGGTGACACGTTGATCGCAGGTGCGCTGCTCGGGTTGCCGTTCGGACCGTCGGGCATCGTGCTCACGATTTTGTTCTTTACGTTCCTGCTCGGATTCGTTCTCGACTGGATCGAGATCACACTGATTATTCTGCCCTTGGTGTCACCGGTGATCACAGGGCTCGGCTTCGACCTCGTCTGGTTCACGGTGTTATTCGCGGTCTGTTTGCAGACCTCGTTTCTGACTCCGCCGGTTGGCTTCGCGTTGTTTTATCTCAAAGGGGTCGCACCACCCGAGGTGACCCTCGCGACCATTTACCGCGGCGTCTTTCCATTTATTTTGCTGCAGATCTTGGGGCTCATTTCGATCTTTATGTGGCCGGAACTCGCGCTGTGGCTGCCTGGGGTTGCATACGGGCGCTGACCCCTGGATGGCGTTGGGATAGATTCTCTGCATCGCGAGTTCTTCCGCACCCACCACGTTCTTTAGTAGAGGTTTTCTCGAGCATGCGTGCCGTTCGTTGTTGCAATAAGAATATTGAGGTGGTCTCCGTCCCGGAACCGGCGCACGACGGCGTACGGGTCCGAATCCAGTCGGCGGGAATTTGTGGCTCCGATCTGCACTTGCTCGAGATGGGGATACCGCTGCCCAATACCTTCGGGCACGAATTTGCGGGTCTGCTCGACGACGGCAGCGCGGTGGCGGTCGAGCCTCTGCTTCCATGCGGAACCTGCGACCTTTGTGAAGCAGGCCGATACAACTTGTGTCGACGCGGCACCGCAATGATTATGGGCGTGGGCTGCGATGGTGGCATGACGGACGAGATCTGGGTGCCCGACCGTTGCTTGGTGGCGTTGACCGACGACATCCCGGTGAAAAACGCGTGTCTCGTGGAGCCCATTGCAGTTGCGGTCCACGGGATTCGCGACGGAGGCGTCGCGAACGGAGATCGCGTGGCGATCGTGGGCGGAGGCACCATCGGTTTGTGTGCCGCCGCTGCTGCCCAGGACGTCGGTGCGGAAGTCAGCGTCATTGCCCGTCATGAGCACCAGGTGGAGGCCGCGCAAAAGCTTGGAAGCGTTGCCCTCGAAAAGGAATATCCGGTCGTCATCGATTGCGCCGGTACGAGCCAGGCTCTTGACCAGGCCGTGTCCCTGTGCGCCCCGGGTGCAACCCTGATCCTGCTCGGCAGCTATTGGGACGGAATGACTGTGCCCGGAATGGCGCTATGTCTAAAGGAAGTGCGCGTCGTCCCGTCGAGTCTTTATTCAGGGGGAGGGCGGGCAAAAGGCGGGCACACCCACGACACGAGTGACTTCGAACGCGCGGCACAGATCCTCGCCCGTCGTCCCGAAATCGCAGACGCGTTGATCACACATCGGCTCTCTCTCGACGAAGCGCCTCGGGCATTTGAAATTGCCGGGGACCGCAAGGCGGGTGCGATCAAGGTCGTGTTCGAGGTTTAGAAACAGTTCGACCCGGCACCACGTCGTGGCCACCGGGTCGAATGTTTTTCAGCTTGTACGTGCGGGGCTTGCTAGCCCTTCTTCAACATTTCGTCGATCAGTCGCGTGAATGCGCTGACCGGCTGAGCTCCCGAAAGGAAGCGTCCGTTGATGAAGAACGCGGGCGTTCCCGTCACGTTTAGCGATCGCGCCTGACCCAGGTCGCCGTCGATTCGAGCCTTGAGCTCGGCAGACGACAAGTCCTTCCTATACTGCGCGACGTCTAAACCGATCTCGCCGGCATATCGCTCGAACGTTGCCGCCGATAGGTCGCGCTGGCTCTTGAAGATCGCGTCATGCATTTCCCAAAACTTGCCTTGCATGAATGCGGCTTCGGACGCGGCGTGGGCCGCGGGTGCGTTTTTGTGGAAGGACAGCGGCATGTGCTTGAACACGATGCGGACGTCTTCTGGGTATTTCTCCGTCAAACTCTTGAGGGTCGGACCGACCCTCCCGCAGTAAGGTCACTGAAAGTCCGAAAATTCGACGATCGTGATTTTTGCGTCTTTGGGCCCAACGAACGGAGACTTGCCGACTGCGACTTGATAAACTTTGTTCGGATCGGGGCGACCGTCTTTGCGTGCGGGGGCTGCTGCCGCCGCTGCGGGCTTGAAGTCTTTGATACTGGCCACGGCCGTACCAAACTGCTCGCTCGCTCGGTCAAGGGAACTCGAAAGCAAGAAACTACTTCCGGCAATTGCGATCCCTAGGATGAAGGCAGAGCCGATCAAGGCTCCGCCTGATGAGTTTTGCTCCACGTGTACGTCTCCGTCGCTGGCTAGTAGCCGGTTGGTCTTTGGAAGAGATCTTGATTGATCTCGAAATCAATTGTCTCGCCGGTCGCACTGAATTCTTTGCGATCACCGAGACATGAGTCGGTAGAGTTTTCTATATGCAGCTATGGACGTCAAGGTGAACCTGATCCTCCTGTTCGATGAAGATTTCACGCGCATGGCCCCGGATCGCGCGAGCGGGCGTGTGTCGTTGGTCGGTCGGCGCCGTGAGCATGTCTGCTCGATCCATCGGGCGGCAGTTGGAGACGAACTTTGTGTCGGGCTTGCGGGTGGCACGATGGGATACGGCCGCGTCGTCCTGCTGAACGATGACAGCCTGGAACTCGATGTCGAACTCGACACGGATCCACCCGCGGCATTGCCAGTCCAACTCGTTCTCGCGATGCCCCGTCCTCTGGTTCTCAAACGTGTCCTGATTTCGGCTACCGCGATGGGGGTTAAGAAAATTTTCTTGATCCAATCGAATCGAGTCGAGCGAAGCTTTTGGAATAGCAAGGCGCTGCGTGATGGAGAACGAAACAAGCCGCTGATTCTCGGGCTCGAACAGGCCAAGGACACGATCGTTCCGGAGCTGGAACTTCGTACGCGCTTCCGTCCCTTTGTCGAAGACGAACTCCCTGCGATCATTAAGGGCACCCGAGCCCTGGTTGCACACCCCGAAACGGACGTCCCATGCCCGCGTGACCTACAAGAACCGGTGACATTGGTGATGGGACCCGAAGGTGGGTTCGTCCCTTTCGAGATCGAAAAGCTCGAAGCGATTGGATGTTCAGTCGTTCACCTGGGAGAGCGGATACTGCGGGTAGAGACGGCGCTTCCCGCATTGCTTGCGCGTTTGTTTTAGCAAGCCGGTTGGGTCTTTCTGCAGCGCATCGGGCTTTCTCTCAAGAATGGAATGGGTGTTTGCGTCCTATCCACGAAGGCAGCGATGTGTGATCGGTTGCTCGCCGCGACAAAGTGTCGGTCGATCCCTTGTCCGGGCTTTGCATAGCCGCGTTCGTGCATAGCCGCGTTTGTGCATAGCCGCGCGCCTGCATTGCGGCGCCTTCAGATTGCCGAGTTGCCTCAAAGCCCGATGCGTGCTCGTCGCGAAAGTGCTTTGCTTCTCGCAATGGCTGACCCCGATGCGCGACAAACCGCGACTTGCGAAGATCGACCCTCGCCAAGGGCAGGGCGAAGCCGCCTCAAGTCGATATTGGCATCAGTTGCGTTGGTCTCCGCAATGCTCGCAACCGCAATCGCTTCGGCTAGCGCAGCACGCGATGCACCACTCGTCGTGTGGCTGTCTCTAGACGGCGTGCGCCACGACTATCCCGACCGCGGCCTGTTCCCTGCGCTTGCGCGCATGGAGCGCGATGGCGTGCGAGCCCAGCGGCTGATTCCAGTTTTTCCAACCAGTACGTTTGCGAACCACGTGTCTATGGCGACGTGCTCGAGAGTGGATCGGCACGGGATCGTGGGCAATCAATTTGTGGATACCGAGCTCGGTGTCTTCAACTATGGAAACGACAGTCGCTTCATCAACACCGAGCCTATTTGGTCGAGCGCCGAGAGACAGGGCGTGCGCAGCGCATCGTTTTTTTGGGTGGGGAGTGAAACCCCGTGGCGAGGTGTAGGTGCAACGTATCGCCGGTCTCCGTTTGACAGTGGTATCGGCGAGGCGGAGAAGGTCGATCAGATCCTTGCGTGGATCGACTTGCCCGAGGACGAACGTCCTGGCCTCGTCCTTTCGTGGTGGCACGGAACGGACCGGGTTGGTCATCTGAAAGGCCCCGATGATCCTGAGATCGCAGTTCAACTCGCATCTCAAGACGCCGAACTCGCGCGACTGTTCGCGGGCTTGGACGCGCGGAATGCCTGGCCATTCACGACGGTCGTTGTCAGCAGCGATCACGGGATGACCTCGGGTAGCATTGAAATCAACATTGCAAGCGTGCTCTCCGATGAAGGAATCGAGTCGCGGTACGATACGGACGGGGCGGTCGCATACGTGACCCTGTCCGACCGCAGCGAGTTAGATCGCGCGAAGGCCGCCCTTGAATCGGTGGCCGGGCACGTGGTCTACCGGTCCGACGCGCTGCCCGAAGGCCTCCACATTACGAGCCCCGGACGCAATGGGGACTTGGTACTCGTCGCAGAAGCGCCGCATTATTATTCAAGATCAGGGACATTGGATAAGTGGCTTGGACGCCTAGCTCACGCTTTCAGCGGCGACCGCGGGACCCATGGCTACGCTCCGGACCAGCCCGACATGGCTGGGATTCTCTATATGCTTGGGCGGGGAGTGGAGCAAGGATCAACGCTTGATGCCGTGTCGAATCTCGATATTGCGCCGACCGTGAGCCGTTTGCTGGGGATCGATCCACCCGCCGATTGTGAAGGTAAGGCGCTCTACGAAATCGTGGGAGAGGTGAAATGAGCGATCCGAAATTTTACGCCGAGTTTTCGTGGGCGGTTCCAAAGGCGTTTGCCGGGGCGGTCCACGCATGTCGGTTCGAGCAAGGAGATGTTTTATACAGCGATTCGAAGGCGTACGATACGTCGAGCCGGGCCAAGCACCCGGCGCAGTATCACGTTCAAGTTCTCGATCCGCCTCGCACCAACCGCGCGACGGCGGGCGACGGCGAAGGCCAGCGGTTCTACTCAAACTGGGAATCGCCAGTGACGTTTGAGTGGATGGATTACAAGAACGGCGAACGCCGGGAACAACAATCAACTCAGGGTCGCCTCTTCGCCTGCTTGTGGCGCGGTGACGTCGAGCCATTACTCGATTTGAATGCCGACGGTCCCGAGCGCCCGTGCTTGTTGCGCGATCTCGCGGCAGATGTCGATTCGTACAGTGAAGCACTGCTTGCGAAGCTGGGGGAGAAATCAATTAACGACGCGGATGCTGATGGCAAGCCGGCGAAGCGACATCTATTCGCGATTGCGATGGATCAGTCGAGCGATACGTCGAGAAGCAAGTGCGAATTGATCGAACGTTCCCTCGCGGCTCACTTCGACGTCGCGGCACAATCGTATTCGCCCGTGGAACTCGGCTTGGCTGCCGCCGGAACCTATCACCCGACCCTTCGCGTTTTCGGCGCAACGATCAAGACCGCGGACGCAAACCGAATCGAAGAGGTTTTGCGCGACGTGCTCTACGCGGGCGGCAAGGCGCCGGGCCAAGAGGGCGGTCGCTTCAATCTCTCGCGACACGGTCGGCTCGTCGGTCTCAATTAGCGAAGCCGTCGATCGTCTGGGCCGATGCTTGCAGGCCGAACAACGACGTTGGCCCGATGAAAACGCCGGTGGCGTTAATGAAGACGCCCCGTCGGGTTTCCGGGTGGCGGGGCAGTTTTGATCTTCGCCGGACCCATCACGCCTGCGGTGTGGAGAACCAGTCGCCATTGACCGCGTTCCCACACCAGCACGTTGCTTGCAGCCAGCGTCGTCTCGCCCAAGTGTTCGAGACAATTTACGAACGCCACGCCGCGAACCAGGCTCACGGAGTCCTGGCTGTAGGAAATCGGGGGAGCGGCCCCGTCAAAGATTTCGCTCCAACTCGCCATCACGGCGACGCGCCCCTGTACTGGGGGGCCGCCTGGGTGGATGCAGAGCACCGGCTCGTCCCGGGCCCAGACCGCATCCATCGCTTGCATGTTTCCGCTCGCAATCGCCTCATAAAGAGCGGCGTTGGCGCGCAGTGCGGTGACGGCGTCTTGGGATTCGCGGCTCACTAGGCAGATTCGACGCGAATCAGCGTCTTGGTCATCTCGAGATGTTCAGAAGTCTTACCACTGCCCGAGCCCCGTGCTTCAAGGGCGTTCACGGTGTCCATGCCGTCGGTCACTTTGCCGAAGATGGCGTGCTTGTCGTTGAGGTGTGGCGTCTCGACGAAGGTCAGGAAGAACTGGCTTCCGTCGGTACCGGGGCCGGCATTCGCCATGCTCAACAAGCCGGGGCGGTCATGTCGCGCGTTCGGTGAGTATTCGCCGTCGTACTGGTAGCCGGGGCCGCCAGTGCCGCGGCCGAGCGGGTCGCCTCCCTGTGCCATAAAACCGCTGATGACACGGTGAAAGATCACCTTGTCGTAGAAGCCGAGGCGCGCGAGGTAGATCGTGCTCGAAACGTGCATGGGCGCGACGTCAGGCATCAACTTGATTTCAATGTTTCCGACATTGGTTTCGATGTCCCAGTAGTAGTCGGTGTCGGCATCGAACTCGACCATCGGCGGCTTGGCGAGGCTGGTCTTCCAATTGTTTGCCGACTGATCAATGTTGGCTTCGGCGATGAAGGCGTCGATCGCGGCAACGGCTTTGTCTTGGGCTGCATCTGACATGTTGGTGCTCCTGAAATGTTGGTTCTGCGAACAAGCGGGGTTGCCGTGGACATGGGTGCCCACAGGTGTCACCGGTGTTCCGGGTGTAAGTGATGGGTGTTGTTCTGGGTGTTCTGGGTGTAGTACGTGAGCCTAGGCGCTACAAAAGCGCGCGCCTATTCAACGACGATCGTCGCGGTTTTAATGTGAATCGCTTTCCTCGGGGTTCCGCGTCCGGGGGAACCGAGCTTTTCGAGTTCTTTGAGGACATCCACTCCGTCCGAAATGCGGCCGAATACGGTGTGGCGTCCGTTGAGGTGGGGCGTGTCCCGGAACGTGAGGAAGAACTGGCTGCCGTCAGTGTTGGCGCCGGCGTTCGCCATGCTGAGCGTTCCCAACTTGTCGTGCTTGGGAGCGCCTTCATTGAATTCGCCTGCGTAGTTGTACCCCGGGCCTCCGCGACCCGTTCCGGTTGGATCACCGCCCTGGGCCATGAAGCCCGGGATCACGCGGTGAAACTTCACCATGTCATAGAAGCCAAGGCGTGTCAGGTAGATCGTGCTCGACACATGCATCGGCGCTGTCTTTGGGAAAAGCTCGATCTTCATGGAGCCGAAATTGGTTTCGAGCATCCAGTAATACGTCTTGCTCGCATCGAAAGCGACTTGCGGAGGGGTCGGGAGTTTTTGCTTCCAACCGTCGTTGTCGCCCTTGTAGATCGGAGCGCCGGCAATGAATTCGTCAATCGCCTCAACGCCCTTCTTGCCAGTCGGGCTTTTGACGGTGCCGGGTGCGTCGGCGGCTTCGCAGCTGGTCGCGAAAAAAAGGAGGATCAAGCTTGTTGCGAAGACTTGGAAGCGCGGACGCCGCGCCTGCCTGGCAATGCTTGCGGAGAAGTCAGTGGAAGTGAAGTCGAACGAACCAGCGCGTTTCATCTTGTGAGTCCTTTCTCTGGATTCAATATTCAGGGTTCAAACCGGCGCCGCGCGCGATAGTGCGCGGCGATGCGTTGGATTCTGTGGTCTGGGAACAAAGCATGTCTTGGTCAATGCTTACGGGCAGATCAATGATCCACGCCGCGCAAACTTCTCTCGATCCCCCCGTGCGGGCCAGACGATAACGCCAGATTGAGAAAAACCCCACCCGATCGACGTCGCCTAAATGGAAGATTTACGGGGAGTTTTAAGGGACAAGCCGGTTACTTCGTGCATTTGCACAAGCCGAGATCGGACAGCTGCTGTTGGACGATTCCGGACCAGTCGGCGTTCGCGCGAGGGTTCGCCGGACTAGGGTGCAAGATCGACGCGATCTGCGGGCCGTCGGTCCCCAGCGCTTCCTCGGCGCGCTTTTTCGCGAAGGCGCCGATCCCGATTACCCACTTGGGTTCGAGCACATCCACCAACCGTGCGAGATGACGGTCACAAATTTCGAACAGCTGAGTTCGTTCGTCTTTGGTCAGCTTATCCGGTGTGCGGTTGCGACCCCCTTCTTCCATGAAAACAAGAGGGCAGTAGTTGGCGATGTAGTGCTTTGCAAAGAAGCGTTTCGGGGTTTTGTAGTGCTCGGCGATGTTGCTCCATACGCGGCTGCCGCTGACTTCACTACGCGTACAGGCAAACCCAGTGACCGGTCGTTTGGGGTGCGGGTTCTTGGGTTTGCCGACTGGGTTCTCGATCTTCAACCAATCGCGCACCCAACTCACTTCTCCAAATGGAACCCCCGTTTGGCTCATGCCCCACGGACCCGGGTTCATTCCGAGGAAGACAACGCGCTTCTTGCTGTGCGCATAGCGTTCGATGTAGTCGTCATGGGAGCGCTTCGCATATACGAGCGGGTTGTAGACGTGGGTTACGGGAGCCGCGAACGAAAGCGCGGAGACTTCCCTGGAAAGTTTTTGGGTCGCGCTGTGAACGCGCTTGGCGATTTCCAATCGAACCTCGAGCGTCGTCGCTTTGTCCATGGTTGAACGCACCTCGACACGGTTGTCACGCTGCGCTTGCAGCTCAGCCCTTGACTTCGGCGAACGCCCAATCGAGCCACGGAAGCAGCGCTTCAATGTCAGTCGTTTCGACGGTTGCACCGCCCCAGATCCGCAAGCCGGGTGGGGCCGCCTTATACGAATTGATGTCGTAGGCCACGCCTTCTGTGTCGAGTAGCGCACTGAGCTTTTTGGCGGTGGCCGCGCGGTCCGCCTTTTCCATGGCGGTGAACCATGGGTCGACAATTTGCAGGCAGATGGACGTCGAGGAACGAACCCCGGCGTCACTGGCGAGGAAATCGACCCAGGCGGTTTGCTCCACCCAGTTCGCAATGGCTTGCAAGTTGGCCGTCGAGCGATCGCGCATGCCTTCTTTGCCGCCGTTCGCCTCGACCCAGTCAAGCGAGAGCAGCGCGTCTTCGACGCACAACATGGAAGGTGTGTTGATGGTCTCCCCGTTGAAAATGCCTTCGATGAGTTTGCCGCCCTTGGTCATACGGAAGATCTTCGGGAGCGGGCGGTCCGGAGTGAAAGTTTCGAGGCGCTCCACCGCGCGAGGTGACAGCGCGAGCATGCCGTGTGCTGCTTCGCCTCCGAGCACCTTTTGCCATGACCAGGTGACAACGTCGAGTTTTGAAAACGCGACGTCCATTGCGAACACGGCCGAGGTGGCGTCGCAGAAGACGAGACCCTCGCGTGTGTCCGGGATCCAGTTTCCGTCGGGCACACATACACCCGACGTCGTGCCGTTCCAGGTGAAGACGACGTCGTTGTCAAAGTTGACCTTTGCGAGGTCGGGGATCTCACCGTAGTCGGCCGCGTGCAGCGTGACGTCATCGAGCTTGAGTTGCTTCTGGATGTCGCTGACCCAACCTTCGCCGAAGCTTTCCCACGCCATCACATCAACCGGGCGAGGGCCGAGCATCGACCAAAGCGCCATTTCAATTGCGCCGGTGTCCGAAGCCGGCACGATGCCGAGGCGGTAATCGGCGGGGATGCTAAGGATCGACTTCGAGCGATCGATCACCGCCTTGAGTCGCTTCTTGCTCGGACCGGCGCGATGGGAACGACCGGTGAGTGCGCGGCCGAGCTGATCGGCACTCCATCCGGGTGGCTTTGCGCACGGGCCGGAGGAAAATTGTGGACGATTCGGGCGAGATTCGGGCTTCATGCTTGGCCTTTTTACGAGAGGAGGCGCTGAGTCTATCGTCTCGATTCGCTGAAGCCACGGTTGTGATGCGCTGTGTTTTGCACGAGGGGGCGCGACCGCGCGGAGATGCGGAATCTGAAATACAATCGCCATCCGAACCACAACCCGAACCGAGGTGGATTCTCGATGCAATCATTCAATTTGGCTCGACCCTGGTGCCTCGGGCGCGTCGGCCCTGCCGCTGTCGGGGTTTGCGTTCTGATCGTGGCCTTGGCGGGGTGCGCGCCAACCCAGATGATCGCACTTTCGGTAAGCCCCGAGCCCGCGGTTCTTTTCGTCGACGGTAAAAGACTGGATGAGCTTCCCGAATCGGTCGAGCTGACGGCGAACAAAGACCACACGCTTTTTGTACAGCGTGAGGGATACCGCTCTCAACTCATCATCGTGCGCACTGCCGAACGCGAGGACGGCGAAGACTTCTTGTCCCCCGAGCGCGTCGAAGTCTCGCTCAAGCGCGAAGCCACGAGTGCGCCGGGGATCACGGTCGAAATCGATGAAGCAGAGGAAGAGCGCGCGCCCTAGTCCCGAGTGTTCGGAATGAGGCGGGGTGAACTTCGGCGTGACGCCTTGGTCGGTCTCTATTGTTTTTCTGCGATTGCTGCGGGCACGATGCGAAGCAAGCTGCGACCGACATCGAACTGGCCGAACATGTCGGTGCTCTAGCCCTCGATCCAATCGCTGCCCAGCGGGAGGTCCGCCCGGCAGCCGGGGCCCCTCTCCCCCTGGCCCCTATTTTGACATAGCATCCGTTATCAGCACTTTTGGCGAAGACGGGGCGAATTCATCCTATGCGCGATTTATTTATTCGATCAGAAAATGGTGAACACGGTTCCGTAGCGTGCGGTTTGAGCTAAAAGTGCGGAAGCCCTGTCGAATTTTTCGCCGCTGAGAACAAAGATGCACCAGACGCTCTCGGGAGATACAAAATGGCAAGCCCAATTGCGGAGCGTCAACGAGGACGCCCGGCCACGATCACTCGTGAAATGATCCTCGAAGCCGCGGCTGACCTTGCCATGGCAAAATTCAGTGTTCGGGCCATTGCAGATGAACTCGGGGTCTCGCCTCAGTCGATCTATCACTACTTTCCAAGCAAGAACGCTCTGCTCGGGGCGATCGCGGAGGAGAGTGTCACAAATATGCCAACGGTGGACACGCATGACTGGCGGAGCTACTTCCGAACCAGTCTGCTCGGGTACCGAAGCTGGTTGCTGAGTTCAGCGAGTCCCGCTCTCGAGCCGGAGATCAATGGGTCGTGGGCGCGACTCAACGACGAGCCGAGCGAAGGCATCCTGAACCTCATGGAGTCGTTTGTCTCCTTCTTCGTTGCAGCGGGTTTTACGTCCCACCAGGCAATCGAAGTCTGGAATCTTGGGACGACATTGGTGGTCCGTTCCTTGATCTCCCGCCTCGGCGATGCGGAAATCGCCGATCATTTTCGGGCACTGCAAGAAGACGTTGGGAGTCTAGGCGCCGAAAACTTCCCAACACTCAGCGACGCGCTTTCGCAGGCCCCGCCCCCGGCTCAAGAAATGTTCGAGCGCATCGTCGAGGTGGCCATCGAGGGCGTAGCGGCGGTGTACAAGGTCGCTTGACTTCGGCTCTTCGCCGGAATCGATCCGTGGTCTATGCGAGACGGAACGATTTGCGTTGAAGTCTGGTTGTCGTGAAATTGTCGTCAAACGCCCGATTCATCTAATCGCATGAACAGTGACAATTGGCAAACTCACCGCCCTTGCTCTAGTTTCAGCCGCGGCGCGCGAGTAGCTCAGTTGGTAGAGCATCAGCTTCCCAAGCTGAGGGTCGCCGGTTCGAGCCCGGTCTCGCGCTCCATTCTCTGAATCATTTCCATCACTTGCATCATCGTCCATATCCTCCAAAGTGTCACTCTGTGAGCGGCGTGAGCGGTTTGTGAGCGGTGTGAGCATTCCAACATCGGGATCCAGGTGCCGCCCGACGGGGTGCGCGTACCGACCCGCAGTGAACGCCGCGCTGTGATGGTCGAGTTGGTTCCGAATTGATTCCCAATCCCAACCCGCGCTGACTGCTTTCGTGGCCCACGCATGTCGAGATGAGTGAAACGTGGCTTCCATCGAGACCCCTCGTTTTGCTGCGGCCTCGCGAACTTCGGTTATCCATCGTTCGATGTTTCGAGGACGGTAGGTAGTGCCGTTCCGAGTGGCGAACACCCATCGTTCGCTCGTGCGGTCTTTGAGCCGCTGCTCAAGCATTTTGATCACGGGTTCTGGCATCCGTACGGGCAGCCGCTTGTTCGCCGACTTCAGGAGCGTAGGAGTGCCCTGATCGTCAATCTGATGAACGGGGCGAATCGTCCCGGCGAACCAGTCCACGTATTTCCATTCCAGACCGAGAATCTCTCCGAGTCGAAGTCCCATGCCGCCACCCAACATGAACAGGTCGTGAACCACGGAGCGTTGTCGCGATGAAATTTCGAGCAGCACTGCTAGATCAGACGGTGTGTAGTGTCGCTTTTCCGGCGCATCAATCTCCATCGATCGACGTACCTTTTCGGTCTGGTGCGAGATAAGGCGGGCAGGGCAGGCAGTGTCAAGTTCGTGTTCAGACCAGTACCAGTTGAGCGCAGACCGCAACACAGTCATGCAATTCTTCATGAGAGCGAGCCGCTTG
>DUBZ01000032.1 GCA_012960035.1 Myxococcales bacterium
TGGGTGATTGGTAGGGCGATGAGCCTGGGCGCGGCTCGCTGAACGAACCTTCGTCGTGAGTGCGCATGGACGTTCGGATGGTTTGCCGGCGGGATGGCCGAGGTGTGGAGCGGCAAGGTCGACACAAATGGCGCGTCTTTTCGTCAAGTACGAGGTTCATCTCGCGCATCGGCAACCCGCTCTCCCGCCCGGGCTCAAGTTCCGTATGCATGGCCTCGACCCGCTGCGGTTGGTTCACGATCCGCGTGAGTTCGTTCGGATTGAAACTTCGATCTACGCGCGAGCCTGCCCCGTTTCGAATGACGAAAGGTTGTCCTTGTCGACCCTCTCCTTGTAGACGGCGAAGCAGTGGGGCCACTGGGTGACGATTCGTCCCGACGAAGTGCGGTAGTAGTCGTTCGCGCCGACCTGCCAGACTGCAACGCTGTTGAGTTCTTGCTGAAGGCCGGCGTTGTATTCGTCCATCACGTCGCGTCGAACGTCGAGCCAGTCGGCTCCTGCGCGGTCGGCCTCTTCGATGAGTCGCAGCGCGTACGCGATCTGGAACTCAAGCATCAGGATGATCGAGTTTCCGCCGTTGGTGTTGGGCCCGTAGAGAGAGAAGAGGTTGGGAAAGCCACGGGTCGTCACACCGAAGTAGGCTTCGGGGAAATCTTCCCAGGCGTCGTGGATCGACAGGCCATCTCGTCCGGTGAGGTCGATGACGCTGACATATTTTTGCGTTTCGAAGCCAGTTGCCAGCACGATCGTATCGACTTCACGCTCGTGACCATCCGTGGTAACGACGCCGTTTGACGTCACGCGATCAATCGGGTCCACGACCAGCTCGACGTTTTGTCGATTGAAGGTTTTCAGGTATTTGTTCGAAGCGAGCGGCCGCTTGGATCCAAAGGGATGGTCGGGGGTCAGCAATTTACGCAGTGTCGGATCTTCGACCGCCTCGAGTGCCTGTCGTCCGATGTCTTCGCAGATTTGAAAGAACTCGGGTTCGAGATAGGTGAGTGTTCTCTCCACGACATCGAATATCTGCTGCCGACTTTCGGCCATGAGCTCGGGTTGATTGCGGAAGGCTTCTTTCTGCTCGTCGGAGAAAGGCGCGTCCGGCTTCGGCAGCACCCAGTTGGGTGTGCGCTGAAATACATGAAGCTGTTCGGCCTCGGGCGCGATTTCGGGCATGAACTGCACGGCGCTTGCGGCGCTACCAATCACCGCGATGCGCTCTCCGCGCAAGTCATGGTCATGATTCCAATGCAACGAGTGAAATAGGGTCCCTTCGAAGGCGTCGAGCCCTGGGATGTCCGGCGTGACCGGGGCGCCAAACATGCCAACGGCGCTGATCACGAACTGCGACTCGACTTCTTCACCACTGTCGAGAACGAGTCGCCAGCGCGCGCGCGCTTCGTTCCATTGTCCCGAGACGATCCCGGTTCCAAGACGAAGATACGGTTCGAGGCCGTGGTCGAAGGCTGTCTTCTCAAGATACGCCCGGATTTCCGGCTGTGATGGGAAGGGTGCCGACCAGTCGGGATTGGGCGCGAAGGAATAACAGTAGAGGTGCGCTGCGATGTCGCACTGTAAGCCGGGGTAGGTGTTGCGATGCCAGGTCCCGCCGACGCGCGGCGCCCGGTCGAAGATCAAAAAATCGTCTTGCCCCGCTTCAAGTAGCTTGATCCCGGCGCACAACCCGCCGGCTCCGGCGCCAATGATCGTGAATCGCTTTTTGATCGGCTCGGGCATCGATGGGGCTCCTGTGATTGGAAGGTCGACGTGAAGGTTCGAATTCGAAACTGCGTCGGGTCGCCGCCAGTCAATATGGTCCTCCTGTCAAAAATCGCTATTCGCGTTTCGAGGAGAAGGCAGTTCAGCTGGGTGGGTTGGAGGAGGAACGAGCTACGCGCCCAGTTGCTCCCGTGCGCCTTGTAACCCCAAGGGAGTGAGTCCAGTCCGAGACCCGAACCGGCCGATCAAACGAGTGCGTTAGTCCGCCGTCGGTCGAAACACATCCACCAGCGATTTACAGAACCGCACCGTGTTCCCGACTTTGTGGGGCTCTGTCTTTCCGAGTCGCACGATCACTAGATCAAGCTTTGGGACGATCGTAGTTCGCTGTCCGCCTGCGCCGTGGCACTCGAACGTTCCAAGGCTTCCGGGGATGGTCCAAAAGTGTGCGCCGTAGATTCCATTTGGGGATTGCGGAGAAGGTGTGCGACAAAAGTCGACCCAACCTTCAGGCAAGATTTGTTTGCCGTTCCAGTTGCCGCCACGCAAGCACAAGTAACCAAACCGTGCGAAGTCGCGTGCGCTCGCGAAAAAGTGGCTTGAGCCGACGAAATTTCCGGCCTCGTCGAAGCGCGGATCGGCGGTTGTGATGCCGATGGGGTCGAAGAGCTCTTTCTGCATGAACGCGCGCATTTCTGCTTCGCCACCACCGATTGTTTCGGAAACCAAGCGTGCGAGCAAATTGCTGCCGCCGCTGTTGTAGTTCCAGTGCGTGCCGGGTTCATGAATCTTCGGGAGTGTTGATGCGTAGGCGGCGACGTCCGGCTTGCCTTCGCCGAAGAGCATTGGGATGACGTCGCTCTCGTCTGCACCGTAGTAGCGCAGGCCGCCGTCGCCCATGTCTTCGGCTTCGCGAAAGCGGAGGCCGTCGATCATGTTCAACATCTGTCGGATGGTGATTTTTCGACGCGGGTCGTCGGCGGGCCATTCTTTGACAGGCATCGGTGCGTCGATGTCGAGTTTGCCTTGTCGGACAAGAATACCGACACACGCGCATACGAAACTCTTCGCCATCGACCACGAAAGGAAGGTGTCCTTGGGTTCGACGTCATGGGCGTAGCGCTCGGCGACAATTTTGCCGTGTTGGATCGCGACCACCGCGTGGGTGCGATCGAGGTCTTCGGGTTCGGGGAGCGAAAAGGCGTGGTCTAGCATCTTTTCGAGCGTGCTTTGGTCGACCCGCGAATCAAGCTCGCCCGTGGGCCATTCATCGGTGGGCCAGGCGACACCTTCGGGCTGCGGCGGTAGAGGGAGGAGATTCACGGGTTCGCTCATGGGGCTACCTCGGTTTCACTCTCGATTTCGTTCACGATGCAGTTTGTCTCGAATAGTTCAGTGCACTCTGTTTCGGCGAACGTGCAGGCGCGATTCGCGTCTTTCATGCGTTGCGCCAGGAAGCTGGCGTACTCGCATCGCGCACGGACGTCGTTTTCGTCGATCGTTGCGAGTGCTTCTTGGTAAAGGCGGTCGGCGTCGACCAGTTCGTCCCGTTGTTCGTGGATCTTCGCGAGATTCCATTTGTTGATCGGGTCGTCGGGGTTAATCGCCATGGCGCGGGTCGAATATTCGAAGGCTTCTTCGTTTTGTCCCGTGATCGCGAGGAAGGCGCCGATGTTCGAGATCACCCGATGGTCGAGCGGGTGATGCTGTTCGATGACTCGCAGGAATGCGAGTGCTTCATCCGTTGCACCCGCGCGCCGGAATCGGCCGAGCAGTTTGAACCAGTTGTCGAGCAGGTCTCGACTCGCGAACGTGCGCAGCGCCTCTTCGAGCGCCACGTTGGCGTCGCGGTAACGGGCGCCCACGATGAGCAAGTCGACGCGCCCGACGTGGGCGTCCATGCCGAGGGGCTTGATGGCGAGCGCCCTGTTGTAATGCTCGAGCGCTCGGTCGACGCCTTTACTTGTGATCAGCGAAGGCAGGGAACCCCCGATGCCTTCCGGAAGCCCCGTCACTTCGGTTCGGGAAGATCCGATCGTAACATTCGCGAGACACTTGTGTGCTTCGGCGTGATGACCACGGTCCGGTTCGGCGAGCCACGAATCGCAAAGGGCCCGGGCACCCTCAAGGTCGCCCGACGTGACGAGCGGCGCCCAGTGGTTGAACGCTTCGACCGCGGCGCGGGCGCGATCGTTGCCCGCCTCGGCACCACCGAACGCGGTAGGCGGTACATCTGACTTTTCTGGGGCGCCTTCTTCCTGACATGCCGTCAGACCACACAAGCCCACCACGAACAGAACATAAAGCGCGCGATCTCGAACGACCGCCCACCACCTCACCTGCACTTGAATCACGACAGCCTCCCGGCCGCACCATAACCCAAACGGGCTGAATCGTGGGTGGGCTGTGTTGTGATGTGTAGACGAGAGCAATCGGCTGGCACTGCGTCCGCAGCGGTGCTTTGCTCCATCCCCTGGCGAGCGGACTCGCACCCAATGGCCGCTCGCGAAAACACCGCACCGATCGGAGAGGGAAGCATGAATCAGGGAGTCGTTTTTTCGAAGACGTCGTGGTTGCCACTTGCAACGGGCGTCAGTTGGATCTTCTGCGGTGAAGCAGCCGGGTTCGTCGGCCTCGTCTACGCATTGCCCGCGGCAGTCGTTTTGTTCGCGGCTTCCTTCATTGGCCTCGCGCCTGGCGAAAATCGCCGAGCGACAACTCTCGGCGCCTTGGGCGGTGCGGCTGGCGTGGTGCTGGGCTTGCTGTCGCCACTCTTTTACGGGCTTGGCTCGGGGCTCGTGTTGGTCGGACTTTCGGCTTGGACGTTTATTGAGTCCGGGGCGGCCGCCGCGCAGACCCTTGAATCGGTTGAAGATGTCCCGGCGCCAGAGACCGGCATCAAGTTCTCCACCCAAGTCGCGATCGACGAAGCGTTGCTCGGCGCAATCTCACTCATGGTGCCTTTGCCCAAGAAGAGCGAGGCCGCAGAAATTGCGCGCGAAGTCGCCGAAGCTGCAACGTTGTTCGAAGCGCGGGGCTGGCTCGAAAAGCCCGAAGAATATCACCGCACCCCGCTGTCTCTCGAAGTGCCCGAGATCCGCGAGGCGAGCGTGATGACAAGCGGCGGACGGCTCACGTTTGAAAGCCTTCAGTTCGAAAGCGAATACGAACCTTGGGACAATGAACCCGGTCGCGATCGCTGGCTCTCCTACGCGCCAAACCAGATCGCGCGTGCGAGCGTGCTGCGACACCCGGGCGAGCCGCGTCCATGGCTTGTCGGGATTCACGGTTATCAGATGGGGAAGCCTCTCGAAGACTTCGGTGCGTTCGATCCGAGTTACTTCCACAAAAAACTTGGATTCAATATGCTGCTGCCAACATTGCCGCTCCACGGCCCGCGCAAGATCGGCCGATTTAGCGGTGACGGGTATCTGACTGGGCCCGTGCTCGACAGCATCCACGCCGAAACCCAAGGGCTTTGGGACATTCGACGTCTACTCACTTGGGTGCGCGCACAAGAAGCGCCAAGTATCGGGGTCTACGGGCTTTCACTCGGCGGTTTCACGGCGTCGCTCTTGGCCGGGCTCGAAGGGGGGCTCGATTTCGTCGTGGCCGGTATCCCGATGACGAGCTTCTCGCAGACTTACTGGCGTCACATGCCCGACCATTCGCGGTGCAACTTGCTCGAAGCGGGGCTCACTGAAGAGAAGATCGAAGAGGTCAGTAGGGTGATTTCGCCAATGAGCTTCACGCCGAAGGTTCCGCTCGAACGCCGGGCCATCTTTGGCGGTATTGGCGACAGGCTCGTCGCGCCCGTTCAAGTGCGCGACCTGGCACGACACTGGGACGAACCCGCGATGCGATGGTATCAAGGCGCGCACGTCACCTTTATGGCCGACGCGGGCGTGAAGGAACTGATCGCAGACACGCTCGCATCCGAGTCCGTGTAGCAGTCGAAGTCAAATGAAAAACGGTCCCGAAGATTTTCAATTTCGGGGCCGTTTCAATTTCGTGCGAGGCGCCTGTCGCGTTTGCGCTAGCTCGCCATGCGGTACATCGCGAGTACCGCGGCGCCGCCCAACCCGAGGTTGTGCTGGAGCGCGATCTTTGCGTCGGCCACCTGGCGCTTGTCCGCGGTACCGCGCAACTGCCAGGTCAACTCGGCGCATTGGGCAAGGCCCGTGGCGCCAAGGGGATGGCCCTTCGAGATCAAACCGCCCGACGGGTTGACGACAACTTGGCCGCCATACGTCTGCGCTTCCGAATCGATGAACTCGCCCGCCTTGCCTTCCGGGCAAAGGCCCAGCGCTTCGTAGGTGATGAGTTCGTTGGCGGAAAAACAGTCGTGGAGTTCGACGACGTCGACGTTCTCCGGCCCGAAGCCCGTGCTTTCGTAAAGCTTGTTGGCACCGGCCTTCGTCATGTCGCTGCCGACCATCTGGATCATGCTGCCACTGAACGAACTCTTGAAGTCCGTGGTCATGTTCATGCCCAGGATCTCGACAGCCTGGCCGCGCAGGCCGTGGGAATCCACGAACGCTTCGCTTGCCACGATTGCAGCGCCGGAACCGTCGCTCGTGGGGCAGCACTGGAGCTTGGTCAGCGGATCGAATACCGTCGGCGCGTCTTGGATCTGTTCCAGGGTGTATTCGTCTTGGAACTGTGAGTACGGGTTGTTGACCGAGTGTTTGTGATTCTTGTACCCGATCTTCGCGAAATGGTCCTTGTTTGTTCCGTAGCGCTCCATGTGCTCGCGGCCCGCGTTACCAAACATCTGAGCTGCGGCGGGGGCTGCGGCGTCGAAGCCACACTGTTCGTTCATGACACCGAAGTGCTTGTCGAGCGCCAACGTGCGGTCGGTGTACTTGATGCCGAGGGAACCCTTTTCCATCTTCTCGAAGCCGAGCGCCATCGCGCATTCGGCGAGGCCACCTTCGACGAACTGCTTTGCCATGTGGAGCGCGGTGCTGCCCGTCGAGCAGTTGTTGTTCACGTTGTAAATCGGGATGCCCGAGTGGCCGAGTTCGTAGAAGGCGCGTTCACCGGCGGTCGAATCGCCGTAGCAGTAGCCGACTGCAGCTTGTTCAATTTCTTCGAACTTGATCTTCGCGTCCACGATTGCGGCGTTGCCCGCTTCTCGCGCCATGTCGGGGTAACACCAATCTTTCGAGCCGGGCTTTTCGAACTTCGTCATGCCCACGCCGATTACAAAAACTTTGCGTCCCATTACTGGATCTCCATTTTCCGGCACAGCCGGATGCCTCGGGGTTCTGCGTGCCGCAAGGGGTTTGCGGACAGACGCGAACCGTTTCAAATTGGGGTGAATTGAGGGGCGCAAATTTAGCACGCCAGCGCCGCGCGACTACTTGCGCATCAGACCTTGAAGTGGTCGCGGATGAAGCGCAGTACCAAGCCGTCTGTAAAGAAGCGCTTACCAAATGGCATCAGGAATGAGTCTGGGCCGATCGTGTAGCGAAAGCGCGGACGCGTGGCAGTCAGCGCCTTTACGATGGCATCGGCAACAACCTGGGGGCCGGGCGCCTTCGGCAAAGACTCGCGGATCACCGCTTCGCAGCGACGGATTCTTTCTTCGTAGTGGGATGTGTTGCCTTCTTCCCAGTCCATCGCGGCGTTAAACGGGGTGTTGATGTCACCGGGTTCGATAAGGCTTACCTGCACTCCATAAGGACGGACCTCATTGAACAGCGCACCTGCGATCGCTTCGACCGCGGCTTTGCTCGCCGAGTAGTGGGCCTGAAACGGGATCGGTGCGCGCCCGCCAATCGAACCGACGAGGGCGATGCGACCTTTCTGTGCCTCGCGCATGTGAGGCAACACGGCTTTGATTGCACGCAAGGTGCCGCCGAGATTCGTATCCATCTGGCGGTCTGAGTTTTCCATCGAGACTTCTTCAATGCTTCCGAAGATGCCGAAACCAGCGCAGCACACGAGAGCGTCGAGCGAACCACACGATGCAATGACTTGGGTGACGGCTTTGTCGACCGATTCGTCGTCGCATACATCCATCGCGACCCAGTCGATGCCATCGCCTAAAGGTTCGACGGGTTCGGTGCGACTCGCGGCAAAGACCCGGTAGCCCTTGGCGGCAAGCGCAGTGCTGGCCGCGGCTCCGATTCCCGAAGTTCCGCCGGTGATCAGTACGGAAGGCATGTCGTGCTCCTGATCTGCATTACGTGCAGACATTATCACAGCGCCCGTGTGGGCTTCGAACCGCCGCGCTAGCGATAGACCAACAACGTTCCCAAAACAAACATCACGTTATAAACCGAATGCGCAAAGATGCTGGGCACGAGACTTCGCCCGCGCTCGAACACCATCGCCCAAACGAACCCGCTCCAGAAGGTCATCAAAAAGCCGGGAAACGAGTAGAAGTGCACGACGCCGAAGAGCAACGAACTAAACGCAGCCGCTTGCACGCCGCCCATGCGGCTGCGCAGGGTGAAGAACACAAGACCGCGAAAAAGAATTTCTTCGAACAGCGGTGTCCAGACGACGTAGTCGAGGGACGACATGGTTGCTTCAAGCGCAGTACCGAAGATGAGCGTCTCATCGAGCCCTTCCGACCAGACGCCCGAAACCCCCAGCCAGTACAAACCCCAACCAATCGCGGTAACGCCCATGAGGTCAATCGCGACGGCGGCGGTTGCGAGTCGTGCGATACCCGTGCTTCGCAAGCTCGCGAAGTCGATCCCGAAGGTTTTTGCGACGCCTGCACGCGAGCCGCTACCGAGATGTCGATAGATGAGCCAGAGCATCGGGAGCGACGCAATGATGGTGCCCCATGTGTAGAACGGTGAAAGCCAACTGGGGTTGTCGAATGCGATGCCGAACTCGCGCACGGTGAAGAAGTACAAGCGGTTCCAAAAGTCCGCACGGATGATCACCGCCCAACCGAGTGATGCAGACCAAGGTGAGCCAAAGGACGCGCGCGAATCTCCGGCAAAAACTCGAAAGACCGGCGGAAGTAGCAGGAATACGCCAAGGGCGACAAGCAGTAGATTGGCTGCCGCGAGTGCATCGTGGCCAAACTGTTGCTTGGTGTTGGGGGCGCCCAAGACTTCGTCGAGGGTTTCTTCGCGCAAGTCTTCTCTAAGGTCGCTCAAGGTGCGAACCACGACGCGCTCGAGCATCCATTCTTCGATGCCCGCCGTGGTGAGTTCAACCATGGCTCCCAATCGCTGCTGATCACTCGGGGCGGGTTCTTCGCCGTAAAGGCTTGCCAACGCCGCGCGTAGGCTCGGATCGCGAATCTCTGGGATGCGCCCGCGTGCCTCGTCGATGCGTCCCGCTTCGGTGAGCAAGATCGTAAGTCGAATGTTCGTGTGGTCCGATGCATGGACGACTTCTTCCGCATTGTCGTCGCTCTCGGCAACAACGCTGAGTACGTCGTAATGATTCCAAATCGAAGTTTCGAGCACGTCTTCCGGCGAGTCATGGATCAGGCTCGTGAAACCATCGAACTGCCCTGCCCTCTCCGCGGATGCAGCGAGCTGAAGATCGCGGTTCGCGATTCGCGCCGAGGTTTCCGCCGGGTCGTGAAGCTGCGCGGTCGGGTTACTCCCGATGTACGCCCCCCACCCCTGCGCCATCACGAGCACCCACGCCATCAAGTAAAGCGCGGTATGGAGCTTCGTAAATGGATTGCCGGGGGTACGACGCAGCCAACGGCCGGTCGCGCGATCGATCGATGTACTTGATCCGATCGGTTCCATCCGGCCGCTTCTCCGTTACGGGGTGCCGCGCGCTATCGACGCAGGTAGACCTTCCAAATTACGGGCCAGGCAAAGATCAACGGATGTTCGCGCTGTCGCTGCGTGAGCTCGATCGGTTGGCCGGTGTGGGTTTCCAACTTGAACAACGCATACGGAACCCAGTCTCCAAACGTGAACGCCGTCTTGAGCAAACGTCCAATGGCCAAGACCCGCGAGATCGGTTTTGAAACATGCCAACGCCACTGCATCCTCTTGCGACGCATGGGCGACATCTCGACTTCGTAGGCGGCGCCCTCTCCCCGCGTCGATGCGCGCTCGATCCATTTCGATTCTTCGAGCATCTGAAGCGCAATTTTCGCGGCCCGATCGTAACGTTCCGGCGCGCTCTCGTAGTTGCTCGAAATGCGCTCGTCCGTTTCGACCCGTCGCTCGGCGCCATACGTCAGGGCGAATGCGGTTTGCCAAAGCGCCGACGCTGAAAAACGTTGGATGCGATTATTGGCGGGCAAAAAGACCATGAGTCGTTGCACCAATGTGACCACGGCTTGGCTCGCACAGCGGATCGCGTGGTCGCGGGCTTCGTTGTCCCGCACGTACGCGAGAAGTGAAGGCTGAGAAAAGCGGGCCCAAATATACGGGTGGATGCAATCGGGCTGGACGCAACGTTCGAAGTCCTGCAGCGTTAGGACTGCGTACTTCGAACGCAGGATTTCACCTTTAAATTCGGTTTCGATATAGAAGACGTTCGGGGGCAAGATCTGGTTTCCGATCGCGAGGAGCGTCGAGTCGTACGTGTCTCGGTATTGGTCCACGAGCACGTAAAAGTCGTAGACCCCCATGTTGGTCTTCTTGCGCAGACACGAGCCATAAAAGAGGATGCTCGCAACGTCGCCGCGCTCGCGGCGGATCGCTTCTGCCAACGCGCGTGCGGGTGGCGGTGCCTCGGTGTCGAGTTCGACGGATACGAGCGCTGCGAGTGGTGAGTCGAGGTCGATCATCGACGGGGCGCAGGATCGTAGGGTTCCGGGATCAAGTGCGGACGAACTGGACCGTGCGATCCGCAGTGAGTTCGATGATTCGTCCCGGGCGCGGATCGAACAGTTCGCCATCTACCGTGAAGCCGCAGTCAAGACTGAGTTGGATGCGCTTCGCATTGCGGCTCAAGAAGCCATTCTCTTCGGTGACGTGCGGGAGCGGCTTGCCGCGCAAAATGCCAGCCAGTGAGCGCGGAATGCGATGGGCGTTGCTCGCGATGGTCGAGAACTGAACGCCGCCGGGGCCGGTGCCCCAGAACGGGCTCATGCGCGAAAATAAATTGTCGAGGGAACTGGCGAGCATCATGAAGAACTCGCTGCGGTCCTGTAGTTCGCCGTCGATCATGACCTGAACCTTGTCCGGCTGCAGGATGCCCGTGTGGTCGCCGGTGGCGAGGCGGCCGAGCAAGCTGGCGGTGACGAGCGTCGCGCCCAATGCGCCCTGGGCGCCGTGGGCACGTTCGTTTTCGAACCACTGATGGTTCAGGCCGATCGCCCGGTGGATGACCCCGATTCCAAAGAACATGCCGTATTCGGCCTGCTCGTTGACGTCATGCTGCACTCGCAGGACCTGGCGCGGGAAGACCCGCTCGCTCAGGTGGCCGTTTTCGATGTCATCGATCAGGGAGGCGAAGCCCCGGACCGGATCTTTGCTCGCGCCCAGGTCGCCGGCGCTCATATTGGTCCGGCCGCCACGAAGCGGTGCGATCATCGGTACACGGCCATCGAAGGCCTGGTTCTCAAGGATCTCGGTCAGCGCGTACTGGAGCGTGCCGTCGCCGCCGTTGACGACGAGAATGTCGACTTCTTGGCGGGCCAGATCGGCGAGCGCCTCGGGGACCACGTCCGCAGAATTTGTTTCCGCGTGGACGACATCGGGATGGCGACGCAAGAAGCCGAGCAGTCGCTCGACCTGTGCATCATTCCTCCCAGCCCGGAGGTTATTTAGTAGGCCGATTCGCAATTTTGTGTCTCCGAGGGGTCGATCGGTACTAGAGGGGTGTACCTGACTTGCTCATGGGCGCGGCACTGGGTTCAAGAAGCTGACCGTCGCGACGCCCTGGCCCTGGAATTGATTAGGTTTGATTTGACTCTGGTTGGTGCTCAAACTCTGCGGGAGCCTAACGTCAAACTCCGCTGTAGACCATATGCGTCGCGGCTTGGTTCTAAGACCCGCGATGAATCGAATTGGCCCGGGAAGATCGTCTAGAGGCTTGTGTCGGAGAATCCGTTCCCCGAGTTTAATCTCGCCTTCTCCGCCCTTCCCTTGAAGCCTCTCTTGAAGTGAAAATACGGGTGGAATCCAATACGATTTTGATCCGATTCTCGACGACGGCGGGTTTTTAGCATGTCCCGGAACCAGGTCAAACCCGCTGCGGGCCTCAATTTTTCTCACGCACTGTGAGTTTGGCGCTTTTGTCGCGGTTTCGCGGACACCCGCGGGGCTTTTCGTTGCAGGATTCGCGGGCGCGGCCGCAAACGCGTGATCGCAGTCGGGTTTCAGGGCAGCGAGCCAGCGGGTTCGTTTTCCCCGCGGGCTAAGAAAACTTGAGATATAGAGCGCGGATTCGTTCTGCGCAGCGATTCCGAGCGGTTGAAACACAAACTCGGTCCGCCGAATGTTCACGTCCGTTTCGGCGGTTTTCGACACCGTGTGGGTCGCGGTCGTCCGGCCGCGAAGCGAAACCGGCGTCGCCATGCCCTTCACTTGAATCGTGCCAGACGTCGCGGCGCCGAGCGCCAGCAAGTCCACGCGATAATTCTTGCCCGTCACTGTTTTTGGAACGGTAAACAAAGCGTTGGGCGCAAAATTAAAGCGAATCATTGCGTCCGATTTGTTGACCTTCAGTTTGTACATGCCGGCGTGAAGGTCGAGATGGCTCTTGCCAATGTCGAGGTCGAGACCGTCTCGCGAAAGCTCCCAACCACTTTCCAAGCGACCGTTTCGAAACTGAGTCGTCTTCCCGCTGGGCGAAATGACATGACCCACCGCGGTTCCGTTCTGCTTGCCCGGCCCTTCGTTGGTAATCAGAAAACGCGCGAAGACGCGATAGCCCTGTTCGAGTTCGATGTTGAGATCCCAGTATTCCGACGCATCGCCTCCCTTCAAGCGACGCGCCTCGGGTGTCGCGAGATCGCGTGGGGGAGGTCCGCCGGCGAAGGACGGCAATGGACAAAGGGTCGAGAGTAAAAAAACCGAGGCGGCCCAGAGTGCCGTGAACGGTCGTTTCAAGCGTTTTCTCGAGTTTCGTTATGAACGGCTTCGCTTGTGGGTGCGATCTTCATAGCGTCTTCGTACCAAGACTTGATCTCGACACCCCGGCGGCGTTCGACGAATGCCTGGGCGATTCGAATGATCGGCACGACGTTGGCCACGACAGTCCATGCGGCGACTGCGAAAAAACCAAGATCGGGTCGCTCAAAGCCAACGCCGACACTCAAAAGAAGCAGGTTTGGGTTGCGCCGTGCGATTACCGTGCGGAAGTAGCCGTCGAAGCGTCGCCACGTGAACATCTCTTGTTTGAAGGACCAAAGAAAGACGCCTTCGAGTAGGCGCCCTGTGACGTACCCCCCAACGACGATGGATGTCGCAACTTCGTATCCTTCGAAGTTGGCGGCGAGCCCCCAGGCCCAAGCGGCCCACCAGAACGGCGGGTGTACGAGGTCGAGGCCGTGGTCGAGGACGTCGCCAAGCTTGCTCGACGTGAGCGTGCAGCGGGCGAGCTTGCCGTCGACGGTGTCGAGGAAGGTCATCAACCAACCGGCGGCGAGGCCTTGGATGAACCAACCTTCTATAAAAAACCAAGTGGCGAGCACGGTAAGGACGTAGCTGACAGCAGTCACACTATTTGGACGTACGCCGCGCGCTGCCAATACACGGGTGAATGCGCGAGCGGGCAGGGGCCACACCCATTTGGTCACCAGGTCGGTGATTCCTTTATACGATGCCCCGAAGATCGCGTTCTCGATCTTCAGGATATTTCTGGCCTCGACCTGAAAAACGAATGGAGGCAGTAGCTTACGGAGCTTCTGGTTGAAAGCAGGAGCCAGGTCGAGAATTTCGGCGAAGCGGAAGGCTTGAGGAGAGGCCTCTTCGGCGGATTCTGAGTTGGGAGGAATTTCGGAGGGGTTTGCACCCGGCCTTTGGTAGTCGAGGCTTCGAACCGCCGCGACGGCCGCGTTGAGGTTGTGGGGCTCGACGTGCGCCGCCATCGCTTCGCCGGCCTGCTTGCCAGGAAGTTTGTCGGTGAGGACAACATTGCCAGCTTCGATGAGCCCCTCAAGTAAGCGCTCGTCGTAAACGAGGTCGGTTCGGAGCACTACGTAGCGCGCATGTTCGGGATCGATGGGTGGAAAGTCGCCAGAGTCAAGGACGTCGCAGCGCGTCGCGCCGAGGCGTGTCGCACAGCGCTTCTGTCGCTCAATGGCTTCGATGCCCCAGATCTTGAGGGCAGGGCCGTCTGTCTTCTCGCGACGGATCAAGATCGCTCGTAGCTCGATCGGCGTCTGGGGCGCGCTAGAGGGCATCGTGAGGTGTCCTTGTGACGCGTGGAGTTTTTGGTGTTTGGGCTGGCGCAAGAACAGGTCATCGCAATGGATACAGCGGCGGGACTCAGCGCGGTCGGTGCGGTCGGTATGGTCGGGGCAATCAACATTGTCAGCGTTGGTTCGCGATATTACAACACGACATTCAAGACCGGCTCGGGCAATGCTCGGTCGTCGGCTTGAAGCAACGATCAACATGGCGATCAATCGGTCGGTCAAGGCGAAGACCGTGCCTCGCTCACCGCGTTCAATTCGACACCTGATCGCCGCAGAAGTTTCAGGCTATCACAGAGATTGACAGTGAGATAGCCTGCGGGGATTAGGCGAAATGCGCACCACACACGAAACGAGTATCAATTCTTGATCACTCTTGGACATCTTTCGGATCTTCACGCCACCGACCCGACCGGTGCGGGCGCGACATCGCTCTTGAACAAGCGCTTTTTCGGTTGGCTTTCGTGGACGATCAACCGGCATAGGCATTACCAGCGCCATGTCGTCGAAGCGATATTCGAAGACATTCAGCGCGAGTCGCCCGACCACGTCGCGGTCACGGGAGACCTGATCAACATCTCGCTTCCCCACGAGTTCGAAGCCGCGAGCCGTATGCTTGAAAAGCTCGGGTCATCGCAATGGGTGACCGTCGTTCCAGGCAATCACGACGCCTATGTTGGCGTGAGTGTCGAGCGGGCTTGGGCGCTTTGGGCTGACTATCTCGCATCGGATACAAACGAAGGCGCCGCATCGGAAAACAACGCCAATCCCCACAACTCGAACGCGTTCTCATTTCCAGGGAATTTGCCAAGTGTTCGGATTCGCGGTGATCTCGCGCTCGTTGGCGTATGGTCCGCGATCCCAACGCCGCCGTTCGTCGCAGCTGGCAAAGTCGGTAGCGATCAACTTGAACAGCTCGAAAAGACCTTGAAATCGCTCCGCGAACGTGACCTTTGTCGTGTTGTCTTGGTGCATCACCCGGTCGTCGATGGACACGTGACAAGGCGACGCCGGCTCGTCGATTCACCCGAGCTGCGCGGGGTCCTGGAGCGCGCCGGCGCGGATCTCGTGATCCATGGACACAACCATCGTAGCGAGTTTAAGGCGCTTCAATCGAATGAGGGGACGATTCCAGTCGTCGGGGTTCGGTCGGCTTCGTACGCCGGACCCAACCCCGAAAAGACCGCGCAGTATCATCTGTATCAGATCGAACGCGCGCAAGAAGGTGAGGGCGCGAGGTTCAAGATCTCGCTGCGGACCCGTGGCTGGAACGAACAGGCGCGCACATTCGAAGAAGTCGGCAACGCCGAACCGCTGCTCGATCGACTAGACGCTTAGTCGGGCGTCCGCTTCGCCGGGGAACGACTACAGTGCTTGTTCAGCTGGACGCTTGGCCGTACGTCGGTCCGCACGTCGGTCCGCACGTCGGTCATAGTGGTCTCGCAAAACCGAGAACGCCAACTTCTTCTCACCTTGATCGGAGATCAGTCCCTTCAAGTTCCAATAGTCCTGCACGCCTTGATACAAGCGCATGGGCGAGCGGAAGTCTTTCAAGATCCAGGGCGACAATCCGCGAATCTGCGGTTGTGCTTCGAGCATGGCGAGTTGCTCGCGGTAAACCATCGCCTGGTATTCCTCGCTGAAGGTCACGAGTTCATCTTCGCTTGCGTGCTTGCCGTACTTCGCGCCGGCCCCCATCTCGCTGATGATGAGTGGCTTTTCGAAGGCGGTTTTGAACCGCACCCGGTGCATGTTTTCGATCACCGTCTTGCGCGCGGTATAAGCGGAAATTGGGGACATCGCGGCGAGTGGCGTCGAGTAGTACCAGCCGAAGTATTCGTTGAGGGCAGGGACGTCGACGATTTCGGCCAAAGGGTCTTCGTCGATGCGGAGAACCCATTCTTCGGCAGACAAAAAGTCGAGCCCCATCGCCATGGGCAGGACATTTGAGCCCAGCATTGTGAGGAGCATCTCGGGGCCGGTGAGGATGGCGGCCGAAATGAGGCGTGTGGGGTCTAACTCCCGCACTGTGTCGACCATGTCTTGCATGAACGCGTTTCTCGCGTCACTGATCGGCGTTTCATTCGCAATCGACCAGAAGATCACCGACGCGCGGTTGCGGTCCCGACCGATCATTTCGCCCAGTTGCCGCCGACCCAGCTCCTGGGTGTACGGGTTTTCAAAATCGACGTTCCAGTAGACGGGAATTTCGGCCCAGACGAGAAAGCCCGCGCGATCTGCCGCTCGGGTCATCACTTCGCTGTAGGGGTAGTGGGCGTAGCGAATGAAGTTCGCGTTGAGTTCTTTGGCTTGGCCGAGCAGCCAGTCGGCGTGCTCTTTCGCGTTGACGCGACCGCGTCCAAGTCCGGCCTCTTCGTGCATCGAGATCCCGCGCAAGAAGACACTCTCACCGTTTAAGATAATTTCGGTGCCCGACACTTCGATGGTGCGAAAGCCAATCTCGTCAACCACCGCGTCGTCGTTGCAAGTGATCTCGACCCGGTAGAGCTTCGGCTCTTCAGGCGACCAAAGTTGCGGGCTTGCCGCGAAGTCGATCTCTGCGCGCCCGTCGGCGCCGGTTTTCACTTCAGTTTCGACACCGAGTTCGGGGATCGAAATTTTTACTTTCTGTGAGGGGTACTCACCGTCGAGCAGCACCCAGCCTTTGATCCGCTTCGGGTCGTCCTTGGCGAGCTGTACGTGGTACTCGCGCAAGAAGGTTCGCGGCACATGAACGAGTGAGACGCTGCGGGTGAGGCCGCCGTAATTTTGCCAGTCGGTCATCGGTGTTGGGATGTCGTTGGCCGCGTGTTCATTGTCGACCGACACCACGAGCAAATTTTCGCCGTCTTCCAAGAGCCCGGTGACTTCGAAGTTGAACGCGGTGTGGCCGCCGACGTGTCGACCGACGCGCTTACCGTTCAAGTAAACCGAAGCGTCGTAGTTGGCTGCGCCGAAGTAGAGGAAGGAGCGCTTGTTGAAGTCGAAGCCGTAGTCGAACGTGCGCTTGTACCAGACCATGCCGCGATAAAAGTAAAGACGATCGTCTTGGGTGTTCCAGTCGCCCGGGACGTTGAGGATTTGTCCGTTGTCGAAGCTGAACTCGAGAAGCTCGCTCGGACCTTCGGGCTGCGCGTTGCGCGCGATCACGCCGAACAAACGCCCAAGCATCGACTTGTTGGGGTCGACAAGTGCCTTCCATGTGCCGTCGAGGGACATGGTGCTCCGCGATCCAATGTTCATTACGAGTGGCGTCAGCGGTGCGTGTTCTGTTTCGGCCACCGAGCGTTCGAAGTCGATGATCTCTTTGACGTCCTCGGGCCAATCGCCGAACCAGAGGTACGCCGTGAGTGCCAGGCTCGCTGCGCCAGCGACGAACAAGACCACGGAACTGATCCAAAAGATCTTTCGCATTGAAGGGGCTCCTAAGTCGTGGTGTCGTTCGCGGCTGCTGCTGCACGTTCATCGAATACGCGGTTGACGAGCATCCAGTCACTTACTTTGTCGACGTCGACGGCCGCTTCGGCGACGGGCATTTCGATTGCGACGACGCGCGCTCCAACGGCCATCGAAACGCGTTCAAACGCCGAGGCCAGATCCAGGCGTCGCAATATGAAGAGCACAAGTGAAAGGAAGCCGAACTTGCTCACCATGCGCCACGGCTGTTTCCGATGTTCTTCGGCGGTGCGCCAAAATATCGCCACCTTGCGTGCGTCGGGGTTCATGAACCCGAAGAGGTTGGCGCCGCTGTACCGTTCGCCACGGAAGGGCAGGTAGGTGCGCGCGACGTCGGGAAAACGCTTGGCAATGATGGTTTCGGACACCAGCGCGAGGGTGACGTCGGCATTGCCTGCTTGGGCGGCGTCGTGCGATGCGTCGAGAAAGAAGTCGAGCATCCCGTGATCGAGCAGCGCGTGGTCCCCGGTCGTGACGAGCAGAGGCTTGCTGTTGTTGTCTCGCGCCGTGAGTGAATCGATCCCCGCAAGCACGCTGCGACTCGGAGACTCGGCCGCTGGCAAGAGTTGAACGCGGCCGCTCGAAACCATGTCCGCAATCGCCGGAACCTCTTGCAAGAGTTCCGGGGCGTCGCTGCACAGCAAGATCAAGTCAATGCGGTCGTGGGCCATAAGCGTTGTGAGCACGCGCGCGAGCATCGGCGTGCCCGCAATGTCGAGGAGCGCACGGTGCGTGGCCCCAGCCGCTGCGGCGAGTTCGTCGTTCTCGTCTCTGCGTCCCGCAAGGACGAGAACATCGAAGCGAAGGTCCGGCAAAACTTAAAGCCCGACGAGATGCTTCTGCTGGAGTTTCTCGAGGGACTCTCGCACGTGGGTCAAGTCCGCTTCACAGTCGACTTCGCCCCACCACAACCCGGTGATGTTCGCAGTCTCCACCGGATGCTCCAGGGCGATGTTTCCAATCACCTTCAAGTACCAGTTCGTGAGGCCTTCCGAAGTGCGAATGTCACGATCGAGCGCGTTCTTCAAAATGGTTACGCCTTCGCTGCGGAACACGAGCATCCCGATGGATTCGGCATCGACTGAGTTGACGTCGAGGGTCTTGCCAATTTCAGTTAGCCGTTTGTTTTCGTCGAGGTGAACCTTCATGTCGTCTTCGTCGTATTCGGGGGCTTCGTTGACGGTGACCGTGATCGGCACCTTCGGTCCGTCCAGCACCTTTGCGAGCAAGTCGACTTCGAACAACGTGTCGCCGTTGAGCAGAATGAAGTCTTCGCTCATTTCGGGGCGCGCGAGCCATACCGTCGCAAGGTTGTCGCTCATCGCGTAGAAGGGGTTGAAACAGGTGCGCACGGTAAGGCCGGGGATCGGGCGCTCGGCGAGTTTCTTTTCTACTTGTTCGGCGCGGAAGCCGACCATGATCGAAACGTCGGTGACGCCGCACTCGGCCAGCGCGTGAAGCTGCACTTCAAGAACTGAAAGGTCGTTGAAGACCGGGATCATGCACTTGGGTTTGTCTTCCGTGTGCGGGAGCAGTCGCTTCCCTTGTCCCGCACTCACGATGATGGCTTTCATGGGCCCGCACCCCTCCGAAGATCTTGTTCGCGCTGCGCTTTGATTTGAGTCTGGTGAATTGCTTTGTTGCTGTTTCGCCGCCGTTCAAACCTGGCAGTCAGAGCGTTGCGATCGCTCTCTCGTCGCTGGATCTGGTTCTTGGATGCGTTTCTGAATTGACGGTGGTTCAGTTGTCCAGTACTGCGAAAGCCGCGCACACAAACTGTTTTAAGGTCATGCAAATCGCGGCGGCGAATCGCGAACGGCCGCAACTGTATCTGAATTCCAGGCCTAGAACCATTCATGCGCAGGCGCTGATGGTCACGTTCGCGGTCAAACCCCGTGGGGTGGCGGTCATCCGCTTTGATCTGAAGCGCGAACAACTTGGTCGAGCAAGCAGACCGTGCCAAGCAGCGAATCGAGTTCGTCAAAAGTGATTTGGCTGGGTCCGTCGACGGGTGCAGATGCCGGGGCCGAGTGGGCTTCGAGGAAAAGCACGTCAATTCCAACGGCGACCGCAGCGCGTGCAAGCGGTGCGACAATTTCGCGACGTCCTCCCGAAGCGCCGTCGAGTGCACCGGGTTGTTGTACCGCGTGGGTTGCATCGAAGCAGACCGGCGCGAAGTCGCGCATCACCACGAGTGACGACATGTCGGCAACGAGGTCGTTGTATCCGAACTGGGTGCCGCGATCGGTGAGCAACACGTTGTCGCAACCGAAGTGCGAAAGTTTCTCGACGACGGCTTGCATGTTTGCCGGTGCAATGAACTGCCCCTTCTTGACGTTCACGGGTAGCCCTGTCGCGGCACACGCTGCAAGTAAGTCGGTTTGTCGACACAAGAACGCGGGCACTTGCAAGCAGTCGACGACTTTACTGGCGAGCTTCGCTTGTTCGGGTTCATGGACATCGGTGATGATGGGCAAGTCGGTTGCGCGCTTGACCGTGGCGAGGATCTCGAGCCCGGCATCGATGCCCGGCCCGCGATACGCCGACACTTTGGACCGGTTCGCTTTGTCGAATGACGCTTTGAAGATCAGCGGCAGGTCGTGGCGTTTGGCGATCGCGCCAAAGCGTCGCGCGGCGTCGAGGGTTTGCGCTTCGCTTTCCAAGACGTTTAGGCCCGCGATCAGTGCGAGGGGCGCTCCGTTTCCAATTTCGATTGATGCGATTCGCACGATGGATACTCCGGTGGGTTGTTTCGCTTCGCGCGTGTTGATCGAAGTTGAACGTCGCGCTCGCGAAACGCGACCTACAATTCGGTGCGGTCGAGTTTCGAAGCATCGTGAGTCGTGAAAGAATTGACAACAGTTCCCCAGGGGGCGATCGATCTTTTCGGTGCTGGACCAACGCTTTGCAGGGTCAATCCGCGTTGGATTGTTGGAGAGGACCTCGGTGCAATCAAGATTGGACCGCTCTAGTATGCGCCTTTCATCATGCATCTGTTTTTCGTCTTCGCTCGCAACTACCCGATATCGAGTGCGCTCATGGTGCTGGGGCTGATCTTTGCCGCCCTGGCCGAAGGCGTCGGTATTGGCGCGATGTTGCCGCTGTTCGCACTTGTGTTGCGCCAACAGTCCGGCACCGATGCGGCAGAGCTTGGCGGTGAAACAGATATTGAACGTCGTGTCGCAGACCTGTTCACAAGCATGGGGATCGAAGTCACGCTTACGAATCTGGCCATCGTTCTGCTTTCGACGTTGATCGTGAAAGCGGGGCTGGTCATCGCCGCAAAGAGGCAGGTGGGTTACACGGTCGCGCAGTCCGCAACCGATTTACGCTTGCGCTTGTTAGAAGCGTTGATGAGTGCAAGGTGGCGCTACTTCGTTGATCAGCGCATGGGCATCATGACCAACGCTTTTTCGACTGAATCTGAACGCTCAGCAACGGCGTACCTCTACGCGACGACGGTGCTCTCACTACTTATCAATAGCTTCTTCTATACGGTGATTGCGTTTTTGATTTCTTGGGAAGCGATGGTCGCTGCTTTCGTTTCTTCGGTCATCGGCATGGTGCTTCTTGCGCCACTCGTGCGCGCGACGCGAAAGGCGGGCAACAAGCAAACCGTCTTGATGCGGAACCTGATCAACCGACTGTCCGATACGTTGCAGGCGCTCAAGCCGGTGAAGGCGATGTCTCGAGAGAACCAAATTGTTCCGCTGCTTTCGGAAGACACCGCCAAATTGAATCGCGCCCTGCAGCGCAAAGTGCTCGCGACCGAAGCATTGGCTGCGGTGCAAGAACCGATCATTGCCACGTGTCTGGTGTTCGTGTTCGGCTTCTGCATGGTTTACCTCGCGCTGCCGCCCTCACGGTTGCTTGTCTTGGGTTTCGTATTTGTGCGCCTGCTCACCCAACTTGCCCGAGCGCAGCGGCAGTATCAAAATCTCACGACACAAGAAAGCGCGTACTGGGCGATCGAAAAAACCATTGCGCAAACCCTCGTCGAACGCGAAGTCGACACAGGTGAGCAAGCACCGGTGCTCGAGCAGCAGATCAGCCTTGATGCCATTTCGCTTCAGTACGGTGACCACGTTGTCTTCGACGAGGCGTCGCTCGAAATTCCAGCCGGAGAGATCACCGCGCTGGTCGGTCCGTCAGGCTCGGGCAAGACAACGCTTAGCGATCTGGTGATCGGCTTGGTGGAAGCCGATTCGGGGACGGTCGCGATCGATGGCGTTCCCCTCGACCAAGTGAGCAAGCGTGCCTGGCGGGAACGAATTGGGTACGTGCCCCAAGAAATGTTTCTCATCAACGACACGATCCGGGTGAACGTGACGCTCGGTGAGGACGGGCTCGGCGATGCCGAAGTCGAAGCGGCGCTGCGTGCTGCAGGTGCGTGGGAGTTCATTTTGAAGCTGCCCGACGGCGTTGACACCCGCGTAGGCGAACGGGGTGCGATGATCTCAGGGGGGCAGAGGCAGCGCATCGCAATCGCACGCGCGCTCGTTCACAAACCTGCATTGCTTATTCTCGATGAGGCTACAACCTCCCTCGACCCCGAGACCGAAGCCAGTCTCTGGAAGACGATGCTCGAACTGCGAGGCACGGTGACGATCCTTGCGGTCTCTCACCAGACTCAGCTTGCCAACATTGCCGACCGAATCTACCGGGTCGAAAATGGAAAGGCGCTGCCCGCTGCTGTTTAGTCGTTTGGCCTAGGAGTCCGCGCGACAGAAGGCGCATGCGCCCAAACGCGGATCCAATGCCGCTACCTGCGTTGCGAAAACTAGCTGTAGCCAGCGAGAGCGGCGCTTTCGCGCCTTGCCATCGAGATTGTCTCCACATCGGGTCACGCACACCTTCTGCCGCGCAGACTCCTAGCGGCGGCCCATGATGCGCAGTACCCGCAAGAACAAGTTGATCACGTCCATGTAGATCGCGGCCGCGCTGTCGATGGCATTGTCCAACGTCTTGGGGATCTGGTTTGCGCGCCCCCAGTCGTAGCCGATGTATCCGCAGAAAATCGCCGCCACGGCCCAGTCGAAGATCCCGTGATGAAAGTCGAAGAAGAAGTATCCCACCATCTCGACGATGATGACGCCGAGCAGCGCCATGGTGAGCGCGCCGGAGATACGCTGAAAGAACGCGGGATACATGCTGCCGAGGCACATCATGACGATCGTCACGCCGGCCGTGACTCGGATCGCTTCGAGCACGACGCCAGGGCTGTAACCCGCGACAATGGTGTTGATGACAAGCCCGAACGGCAGCACGACCAGGTTGTAGCCAACGAAGCTGATCGCCGGGTTGTCCGAGCGTGAGTAGATCATGACGCCCGCGAAACAGCACGCCATGTAGCCGATCATGAAGGGCCAGAACCCAAACTGCATTGCGGCTTCGGGCGGGATGTTTTGCACCATGTAGAAGTTTACGCCGAAGCCCCAAAACAGAACCATCCCGATTGCAGCGTTGTACGCCGCGGGACTCAATAGCTCGCTTTCGTTGATACCAATGGCGGTCCGATCCCAAACACTCTCGTCAAGCATGCTGTTTCCTTTCCTGAAGTTGCCGCCGACCCAAAACGCGTACCCACTACACAGGCTCGACCGACTACGTGCGCTTCCCAAAACCTTGGCCGCCAACTCTGGCCGCAAGTATGGCGGCAATGATGGCTAAGAACACGGCTGGCCCCCAGCCTGCCACCATCGGCGAAATCGCACCGCCATACCCAAGTGATGCACCCGTTCCGCTTAAGAGAACGGAGCCAATGCCCAAGACGCCGCTCACGAGCAACGTGGTGGAGGAGCTAGGGAAGGGCGGCCCCATCACCGCAAAAAACAGAACGATCGCGGGGAGCACGATGCACATGAGTGGCGAAGCAAGCTTGCCGTAGTAATCGACCTCGAGCGCGGTGGCATCGAGGTCGTTGGCTTCGACCTCCTGAATTTCGGCGCGCAACTGGGCAATGCTGAAGTGCATGGTGTCGATTTGCGCAGGCAACTCTTTGCCTAGCTTTGCAAACTGAATGGCTTCGGTTTCGTAGAAGCGGTCGCCCACGAACTCGAAGTTGCGCGCATTGTTGAGGCGCCAGTTTCCTTTGCCGATATAGCGCGCTGAGTCGGCGAATGTGCGTCGTACGGGCAAGCCGTTCTTCTCGAGATCGTAGATCGCGATCTCTTCAGCTTCGCCGCCTTTCGCGTCGAGGCGTCCAACCTGATACAGCTGACCGCTCACCCGATACCAAACGGGAGGCCGTTGTGCTGTCTTCGCGGTGCGCGTTGTTTTTGACTTATTGCGCTGTTTGATTTCGTTCTGCTTGATCTCGTCTTGCTTTGCGGCGGCGCGAGGGATGACTTCGTTGTTGAGCAAGAAGTAGAGCGGGATCATTGCAACGCAGATCACAAGCACCGGGAACATCGCCCGCGAAGCGGGGATGCCGCATGTCCGCATGCCCATCAACTCACCTTGTACCGCGAGATGGCTTGCGGTGAGTGCGGTTCCGACGAGCAGCGACATCGGGATCACGCGAGACGCCAGCAGCGGGATTCGTGCGCCATAAAAGCGAACCACTTCCATCCCCGTCGCTTCGTATTTCGCAAACCAACTCAAGCGTTCGAGGATGTCGATCAACAAATACGCCGAAAGCAATACCCCAAACGCCAGCAGGGCGTACTGCAAAAAGCGCCCGGCGACGTAGCGGGGTAGCGCCCAGCGGCGCGCACCGCGGAAATTGCGTTCGCGACGCTTGCTCTGTGTGCCGCGCTGACGGTCGACTTCGCGTCCGAACACGCCCTTGCTCGCGATCGTCGAAAACAGCCACACCCCGACCGCACCCACGATCAGGTTGGGGAGCCAAACCCCGACCGCCGCGCTTAGCGTTTGATCTTGGATCAGACCGTCGCCGAGTTGGACGAGGCCGAAGTAAACGATGATGGTTCCAAGGCCCCAGATACCCCCCGCTGAGCGAGAATATTCTTTGCGAGTCAGAAAGAGCGGGATCGCGATCAGCCCAAAAATCAAGGCGGTGACGGGCGTGCTGAGTCGACGATGCCATTCCACGAGGGCGTCGGGGTAGCGCTTGTCTCTTGCAACCTCGTGTTCGGCTTCCACTTGAAGCGCGGCCATGGTGAAGCCGGTGAGTGTGTCGTCGTCGTTCCGCTCGATGGGTTTGTCGCTGTTCGGAAGCGTCGCCTTGAGAGATGCGAATTCGATGTGACGTGGACCTTCCTTGGGTTCCAAGATCACGCGTCCGTCGTGTAGGGTCATGTCGATGCCGCCATCGGCATTTGCGGTGAGGGTTCCCGACGTCGCAAATAGGGTGTCGCCGAGATCGGGCATCCAAAGCAGCACGTTCTTCAACTTGTCGCCGCGGGCGGAAACTTCTCGGGCTTCCAGACGCCAGGCGCCGAAACGATTGATCTTGCCCGCGCGCATTTGCGCGGCGGGGTTCTCTCGTGAAAGCGCGGCCAAGGCTTCGTCGAGGGAGCGACTCGCCCAAGGCGATGCGACGAGGGAGAGCCACAGACATACGAGTGCCATCACCAGCGCAAAAACACCGATCGGTTCGGCGAGTCTCGTGGCACGAACGCCGAGAGTTTCGAGCACCAGGATTTCGAGGTCTGCACCTAAACGTCCGAGCGCAACGAGGACCCCCATCAAGACTGCAAGGGGAAAGACCAGCGTCATGAGTGGGACGACTTGAAAGAATGCGATCTGGAGCACGGCGTCGGCGCCGAGGCCGCGGTTGATCACGAGATCCGAGTAGCCGAGCAATTCTTTCGTGAGCACAACGGTCGTGAGCCCGAGCAGCGAGAAGACCGTCGGGCCAACGACCTCGCGGGCGAGGTAGCGATATAGAATGCGGCCAGGCGGGCGATGATCGGAAATGTCGAGACTCCTGCCTCGCGCTACGAATGCATCGCAGCTGGGCGCGAGTAACGGGTACCTACCAACTGACACCAACTCGAAGCCAGTCGCGGCGTGAGACTAGCAGTCCGCTGAACAAGTCTCGCGAGGTCAGGCCCCTGAATAATGCGTGTCGGGTTCGATGAGCTGCGATCACTGTTTCATGGTCGACAGTCTTTCGTCGTACTGGGAGTGACGCCGCGACGGAGTGCGTCGTTCGCTCAGCCCCGTGGGGTCAGCGCGACATCACGAGCTTGGGACCTCGCGTCACCCCGACTGGGTCGTAAAGCTGTCGCTACGCGATTGCGATTCGGTCGTCGCGCATGTCGTGGAGCGGAAACGAATCGCTGTCAAACATGGCGTCGACGAGGTCTGCAACTTCCATCTCGTCTTCGCTGAACTCGGTCGCATAGAGGACGAGCTCTAGAAATGAGAACGTCTGCTCGGCGTTATGGGTGAGCAGCTGCTCAACGAGTTCGGGATGTTGGTCATGGGTGGCGTAGGGCGCGTCGCTGGACATGGTCATGACCGATACCTATGCAGCCGACGTGCCGATTTCTGTCTTTTTGGGCCACCGTATTGATTTATCCTTTAATAACAGATACTTATGGGTTTCCCGCACGCCACAATGCGCGGCACCCTCGGGCCGTTGCGGTCGGGATTCCGACGTTTTCGACTGAGGGCCGACACTCTCATTCGCCGGTGTGACGGACCGATAAGGGGAACTACGTGATCGGGTGTGGCGTACTTCTCTTTCCGGGATCGAAGGTCGAACGTCAATCATGGGCGGCGGGCATGCGGACCGAGTAGAAGCCGACTGCTAGATTGCAAACTGCAATACAAACGATCGGACAACGAGTCCAATGAGTGGCACCGAACAGAAACTATCTCTCTACGAATTTTCGAGCTGCCCATTTTGCCGGCGGGTTCGGAGTTTTCTGTCGTCGCTCGGCGAAGACGTTGAATCGCGCGACGTGAGCCAAAGCCGCGAGCATCTCCAAGATCTCGTGAACGCGACCGGAAGCCAGAGGGTGCCTTGCCTGCGCATCGAAGGTGGGGACGGCGACGTGCGCTGGATGCCCGAGTCAGCGCACATCATCGATTACCTGAAGGACCACTTCGCTTCGCAGTAGGCGCTTTCGTCTAAGACGTTCGCGCAAGTCCATTGCCCTGTCATTCGCACTGCGCATTGCCGCTTCGGTTTATGACTTGCGGCGCCGCTTCTTCACTCCGCCTTGACCCTTCCATGCGACCACGCGCCTGATCGCCGCGTCGGCCTTGGGTCGACTCTTCGTTCCAAGCGAAGTCATCAATCCCGGGTAGTCGCCGGTCTTCAAAAAGGCTTCAACCGAATTCACTTCTTTGTCTGAAGGGCGAGACGCCCGGCGCGGACCTCGGTTGGTGTCGCTCTCGTAATTCTTGCGAAACGACTCTGGGTCCAAGCCGCGTTTTTCGAGAATGCGCTTTACCTTTTGCGCGGAAAGCATCTTCGTCCAGAAGTTTTTCCCACTGCTTGAGCCCTTTGCCGCCATAACGCTCATCCTTTCGGTGGCCCCGCCTTATGGGGGAACCACACATATCGTGCAACTTTTTAGTGCGCACTAGTATGGCATAGGTTCGCGCATTCTGGCCCTAGGTTAGGAACTTTTTCCCCCTGAAAATTGCTCACATTAGGTTGCACAAATAAGTCGCGAGTAAGTGAGCGGCACGCAATTGGCGCGAGGTCGATCAGCGAGAAGCGTGTTCGTCGGGATCGCCAGGATCATCGGCGTCGAGGGCTTCGTTTGCGAGGTCGTGGGGATCAATCTCCGCGATCCGGGTTGCGAGCCGTCGCTTCCCGTGGGCACGAGACCGGCAGCGTTCCCAGGTCGAGTCGCCAATCACATAGTCTGCGCCGTGGTAACTTTCGACGCGAAGCACGCCATCGGTCGGGATGCACAGGCCGCCTTTGCAGACAAGGAACTCCGTGTGTTCGACCGGCATCTGCGCGAGCAAGTCGCGGGCGTGTTCCGAGAGGCTGCCGTAGGCCCGCGCCTGTTCGGTGAGAGGCAAGAAGTCGAGCGCCAGCATACCCAGGTGGCTGAGCCCAGGGCTGTGCCGCTTGCGTTCGTTCTCGAGTGCTTCGCCGGGAGGGCGGGTGTCGACGCTTTCGCGACTCCATTGTCCGCGAACGTCGTCAGCGAAAGACGCGTGTTGCGTCTCTGCCTCAAAGTTCGTTTGTGACCCAAAGAACCTTCGATCCATTGCTGCTCCAAACCTACGTCTGCGACAATCAAGTATAACATTGGGACTCGAGACAGGGGCTTCCAATTGACACAATTTCCCGGGGTTTTGCGGGCGCATTGGATACGATGACCAGCGTGAAAGATGACGAAGCCCGTGGACCGCTGCATTCGCGCGCTTGGCAGTGGGCGGCTGTGGCTTCGGTCGCGCTACTGGCTTGGGTCGTTCGAGCCCTGCCCGTGCGCAACGTCTTCATCGACGGGCATGTCTATTTCACCGACAGCGACTCGTACTATCACCTTCGCCGCATCGCGTACAACCTCGCTTCTTTTCCCAGCACCCTCGACCACGACCCCTACTTGAACTTCCCAGTGGGTGCGAAGGCGATCTGGCCCCAGACGTTGGATTGGCTACTCGCGCTTCTGGTCTGGCCATTTTACGAAGCGGGGGCGGAGCCAAGTTACGAATCGTTCTTGGCGTGGGTGCCTCCCGCGTTGGGCGCACTTACGGTGTGGGCTGTGTTTCGAATTGTCGCGACGCACTTCGGGGCCCGAGAAGCTGTTGGAGCTTCGCTCGTACTCGCGGTCTTGCCCGCGCATTTTTGGTATTCGCAAGTTGGGTTTCTCGACCATCACGCTGCGGTTGCTTTCACCGCGACACTTTTGCTCGGCAGTACGATGGGGATTGTAAAAGTTTGCGTCGACCCGCCAGAAACTGACGCCGCATTCTTGCGCCGGGGTGTGGGGCTCGGGTTGCTTCAAGCGTTGAACTTGGCGATCTGGCCGGGCGGAATTTTGTACGTCGCTCTTGCGCAGGGGCCGCTGCTTGGCGTCGCGCTCTTTGGGGAAACGCCTGCAGCGCGTAAGCGTGCGCTCCACTGCATCATGCGATCGAGCATCGTTGCCTTCTTGGCGATCGCGCCGCTAAGCCTTGGCAACGAATGGCCGCAGTGGGGGCCCTATAGCGCGGTCGTCTTGTCGAACTTTCAGCCGTGGTGGTTCGCCGCGTCTTTTCTATTTGCTTTGATTTCGGCGCAAGCCTTTGCTCGGGTATCGGGCGCGACTGGCGCGACGCGCGTCGGCATCGCGGCCGTTGTTGGGGGCTTGCTGATTGCGCTCAGTGCCGTGTTCTTGCCAGAACTCGGCGCAAGTTTCACAGAGTCTGCCCAGTGGCTGGGCAAGACGGATTCTTTTCAGGCGTTGGTGGGCGAATCGGTCCCGCTATTTGTACTGCATGGGAAGTTCACGACTGATATCGCGAGTTCGAGACTCTCGTACTTCTTCTATCTATTTCCGATTGTTGTCTTGGTCTGTGCACTCGCATGGCGCGGTACCGAAAAACACGCCCCTCTCTACGCCTTTATTCTGTGGGCTGTGGTGTTGTTCGGTTTTACGTTGTTGCAGAAGCGGTTCTTCAACACGTTGTCAGTCCCGCTCGCGATCGCGTTCGGAATCGCTCTCGTGCGAACTCATGACCTTATCCGTTCGCGTTTGAAAGTAGTGCCCCCTGTGGCGGCGATTTCGACAATCCTGCTGGCGTTGGTTCTCCTCTGGCCGTGCTTTGGGGTTTATCGGGCAGAACTGCGTGGCGCGACGCAAGGCAACGAGGGCTCGCCTCCCGTTCGCAACCTCCGCATTGAGGCAAACATCTTGCGCGCAGAAATGACGAGTTGGCTTCGCAGGAACACCCCGCCCACGCGGAGCTTCGTGAACGAAGAAGGAGCACCTGAATACGGAGTGATGGCGCGGTGGGGAGAGGGGCACTTCATTTCGTACACGGCGCGCCGACCCGCAGTGATGGGAAACTTTGGAGATGATCTCGGCCGGGAGCACTTTCTGTTGGCGCGCAGCTTCTTCGGCGCCACCCCTGAGCGTGCGGAGAAGATCCTTGAAGAACTGGACGTTCGATACGTGGTGATCCGGTCGATGTCCGAATCACGTTCAATGGCCAAGACCCTATTTGAAAGAGACGGCTCTCGACTCGGCCGCTATCGGCTGGTCCATGAAGTGCGCCCGCACCGAGGGCTCACGCTTCCTTCCTATAAGATCTTCGAATTCGTTCCCGGCGCGGAACTAGTCGGAACCGCGCCCGCGCGCAGTCTCGTGAAGGCGACGCTTGCCTTGACCACCAACCTGGGCCGCGAAACCCAAGTCGAGGCGGTGGGCCTGAGTGACGCGAAGGGTCGCTATCGCGTGCGTCTTCCATATGCGACGGGCGGCGAAGTAGGTGGACTGAATACGTCGCCGCACTATCGCGTTACCAGTGACGGGCACACGGTTGAGGTCGCGGTTGATGATCTCGCCGTGGTGCAGGGCACCGTTGTCGAAGGTCCGTCTTTTTAGGCGCGGCTCATCCTGCTCATGATGGACTCCGAAGCCACATTGCAACAAGAGGCGTTGGGCATCGTCGGTGTAAATCTCGTTTACGGCGCTTGCTCTCTCGACCCCGACCCCGACCCCGACCCCGAACTGCGATTGCAGTCCATGCTCGACAACCGCACCACCGATCGCATTGAAATCGACAGGGTCGAATTTTCGGTCATCGAATTTCGCAACGTTGACCCCCGCGCCATGAGCCTTCGCCTGGTTCAGCTTGGCCAGAGCTAGGAGTCTGCGCGGTAGAAGGCACACGCGCCCAAACGCGGATCCAATGCCGCTGGCTGCGTTGCGAAAGCTAGCTGTAGCCAGCTAGAGCGGCGCTTTCGCGCCTTGCCATCGACATGGTCTCCACATCTGGTCACGCACACCTTCCACCGCGCAGACTCCTAGGCCGCGATGTTCGGTCCCGGCGGCAAGGTGATTCAGCCCGCCAATGCACTTCGAAAGCACGCTTTCCTCGTCGAGCGCGGAAGTTTCCGCCCGATTTCGAATGTGAACCCAGGCATAATTCGTCAACTCGAGAGCTGTAACACCGAATGCCTGAGAATTTTCTCGAGGGAGTTGCTCGAGCAAATCAGTAGTGGCGATCCTGAATAGAAAAAATGTGCCGGAAGAAGTTGCAGATCTCATTAAGACCCACGGCTTCTTTAACTACACCGAGAATGAACCGTTCAAATCCTAATCGGACTGCGGGATCGAGACGGGGCCGGCGAGTAGACCCCCGTCCGCGATGAACTCAGAACCGGTGCAGTACGACGATTCGTCCGATGCGAGGAAGAGGGCGAGGTTTGCCATTTCTTCGGGCGTGCCGATGCGTTGGATCGGAATGGAGCCGAAGCCAGCCATCGCGTCGAGTGTGTCATCGTTGACGTCGTCAATGCCGACCATGGGTGTCGCCACACCGCCGGGGTGAATCGAGTTGACTCGGATCCCCATCGGGCCGAATTCGAGTGCGGCAACCTTCGTCATGCCCCGCATCGCAAACTTGCTCGCGGTGTAGGCAACCAAGCCGGGCGTCCCAGTCATGCCCGCGATCGATGAGATGTTGACGATCGAGCCGCTACCGGCAGTTTGCATTGCCGGGGCCACAGCCTTCATTCCCAGGAAGCAACTGACCTGGTTGGTCTCCACGACACGCATGTAGTCTTCGAGCGAGGTTTCGAGGATCGGCGCCATGTGGAGAATGCCCGCATTGTTGACCAAGACATTGAGCTTGCCGAACGCCGACTGTGCTGCGGCGACAACTTCCGCCCATGAGTCTTCATGCCGCACGTCGTGGGAGCAGTAGATGGCGTTTGCACCGAGGGATGCCGCGATCTCTTTGCCCTCGGAATCGAGGATGTCGGTAATGACGACCTGCGCGCCCTCGGCAACGAAGCGTCGCGCCTCTGCCGCACCTTGGCCGCGTGCGCCGCCCGTAATGACTGCCACCTTCCCGTCGAGACGTCCCATTGTTTCTCCCTTGCCGTGTGTTGAATTCTGCGAGCCGCGGTCGTTTATACGAAACCGACTTCTCGACTCATACTCGCGTTTGTGCGCGCTTGAATGTGACGGGGTATTACGAGCGCTCGACTACGAAACTCACCGTGGTCGCAGTGCTTCCGCCGATATTGAGCGTCGCAACACGCTCGGCGCCGTCGACCTGATAACCGTCTGCGCGTTCCGTCACTTGTGCGGTCGCGTCTACCAACATGCGAATGCCTGTGGCGCCAACTGGATGGCCACCGCCGATCAGCCCGCCGCTCGGATTCATCGGGATCACCCCCCCGCGTTCGAGGGCGCCGCTCTCAATCGCCTTGAAACTTTCGCCCGGCGCCGTGATGCCGAAGTGATCGATCGCCATGTATTCGGAGGGCGTCATGCAGTCGTGGGTTTCAATTGCGTCGAGAGCCGTGACGTCTGCGATGCCGGCCCGCGCAAACGCGTCGGTGATGGCTTTTCGGACGTGGGGCATCACATACGGCCCATCATTCTTGCGCGTAAGCTTTTGCTCCATCGGGAGCCCGACGGTTTGGTGGCCCCATCCGGTGATACGCGCGGTAGGTTGCTGCGGTCGGTGCTTATCGAGCCACCGGTCCGACACCAATACGACCCCGGCGCCGCCATCGGTGATCTGGCAGCAATCATTTCGTCGCAGCCGGCCCGCGACCTGCGGATTCAATTCGTCGTTAAGGCCGAAGCTGTCGGGGCTTAATTTCCAATCGCGGGTTTGCGCGTTGGGGTTGGTACGCGCGTTTTCGAGGTTGAGTTTGCCGATGGCGTGTAAATGGACTTCGTCGATCCCGAAGCGCTTGTCGTACTCACTTGCGACTTGATCAAACATGCATGCCCAAATGGGTTCATCGGAGTCCGTTTCGTGACCAACCCACGCCGCGGCTTCTTGGGTTTGTGCAGCTTGTGAACCTGGCATCGTCTTCTCTTGTTCGACACCAAGTACGAGTGCGCAGTCGTAACGGCCCGCTTCGATCTCAGCACTTGCGCTGAGGACGGCGAGCGAGCCCGACGCGCAAGCGGCTTCGTGGCGCATCGCCGGGACGCCCCAGAGTTCAGGGATGATCGTTGCGGGCATGGCGCCAAGATGACCTTGGCCGGTGTAGAGCTGGCCGAATGCATTGCCTACGTGGATCGTTTCGATTTGTGCCGCGTCAACGTTTGCGTTCGCGAGGGTTTGTTCTGCGACCTCACGAACGAGGTCCGCGATCTCCATCCCTTCCCGCTTGAGTGTGCGTGCAAAGTCCGACTGGTACGTGCCGATGATTGAAACTGGGGCCATGACTTAGAGAACTCCGACTGATCTGCTTGACCGCATGCGAGTTGTTCGCGCGGGACGAGATATTAGTGCGCTCCGCCGTCGCTTGGCACGGTGAGTGATGCGGAAACCGACCCCGCGCTTCGGTGTGCAAGTAGCGTCACGCTACAAGCCAGTACAAATGCACCGGCTTGATGCAAAATTGCAAGGGAGAGGGTTGCTTGATACAGGGCTGTGAATGCGCCGAGCGCGAACTGAAGCAACATCACGGCTGCAAACTGAGCTTTGCTCCACCCCGGCGTCAAGCGGGTGTTGCGCATCGCAAAGAGAACTCCAGCAGAAAGGCCCACGAGAGCAAAGCCCAGAAAGCGATGGATGTAGTGAATCGCGATGGGGCTGTATAGAAGGTTTTCCGTGACCGTGGCCAACGGGAAGAACTGAGACGGCGCGTAGCCGCCATTCATGTCGGGAAACGTTGGGAAGAGCAGGCCCGCGTGAGTGCCCGCCATAAAGGCACCGTAGAGAATCTGCACAGCAAGCGTGGCCATGATGCCCAGCATCCACCGACTCTCGTGGTTGCGTGTCAGTCCTACGCGACCCCAATGAAGGTCGAACAATGTAAGCAGCACCCACTGCGCGATGAAGAAAGCTAGAAGTAAATGCGCGGCCAGGCGGAAGTGGCTTACTTCCGGTCGGTCGACGAGCCCGCTCTGTACCATGAACCAACCAAGGAGACCCTGGGCCCCGCCGAGTACGATGGCGACGACAACGCGGACCGAAAGCCAGGGCGCGATTTTGCCTCGAAGCACGAAGTAGAGCCACGGCACGAAAGCGACGAGTCCGATCAAGCGCCCCATGAGTCGGTGTGCATATTCCCAGAAGAAGATCTTCTTGAAATCTCCGAATTCCATCCACGTGTTGACCAAGGCGAACTGCGGCGAAGCCTTGTAGGCAGCAAAGACTGCGTTCCACTCCTCGTCGTTCATCGGCGGAAGCGTGCCCATGAGCGGCCGCCAATCAACCATGGATAGACCTGAGCCCGTAAGTCGGGTGATTCCACCAAGCATCACCATCACAAACAACGTGAAGAACAACACCCAAAGCCAGGCAATTACCGGCGAGTCGTGTGGCGTGTCGGTTTGGATTCTATTCTGCATTGGGATGGCCACTTAGCATAGGGGTTCTGCAACGTGGCCCTCAATACGATTCACGTTCAATCCGATAGCGCCAATATGAATCGTAACTCCGTCGCGGCCAAGACTGCTGGAGTCCCCTATGTGTTGATCGTCCAGAAAGATCTCGAAGACCGCGAGGCGGTGAAGCCGAACTTGTTCGCAAACCGGAGGCCGATGACGCGGCGGCATGTGCCTGCGATCCTGGAGCGTCTCGGCAAGCTGGTGGAGCGAAAGGGGTATGAAATGCGACTGCTGCGTTGCGGAGTCGTCGATGTTGGCACCGCGATTGAAACGGTCGACTGGAACAAGCTCTTTGCTGCCCTCATTCCGTGGGATGAAAGGCACACCATCGGTGGTGTGTAGGTTCGTCTTCCTCGTTCGAAGACGAATCAATCGGGCGTAGTTCGCGCGGAGCGGTGCTCGTTGATTTCAACACGCCCATCGCGACTCAGGTTTTTGAGTCTGGGGGGGGCACTTTGCTTGCCGCGGTAAGTGCGTGGTACGCGAGCTTCCGTTGTTGGCTCGGCGTGGAGTCAACGGATATTGTTTACCGCCATGAATTCAAGCACGCGTGTTGGAGGCGGAATGTCTGCTCTTGATGTGGGTCGGGGCTGGGGCGTGATGGTGTTGGCCGCGCTCGCTCAGTTGGGCTGCGGTGAAGCGGTGGTTGTCGACTATTCGGGTCCCACCGCGCAATGGTCAGCCTACGGCGCCGACAGTGCGGGGTCGCGATATTCGCCGCTCACGCAGATCAATCGCGATAACGTGGACGCCCTTGAAATCGCCTGGGTGTACAACACGGGCGATGTCGATGATGGAAGCGAAACCGAACTTGGAACCGCCTTCCAAAACACACCGATTCTCGTAGACGACACGCTCTACGTTTGCACGCCGCGCAATAAGGTCGTTGCCCTCGACCCCAATACGGGGGCAGAGCGATGGGTGTTCGACGCCAAGGTTGATACCGCGGGGATGTACATCGTCACATGCCGCGGTGTGTCGCACTGGGTGGATCCCAACGTGGCGAGAGGCGAAAGCTGTCGTGAGAAAATCTTCATGGGCACGCTCGACGCCCGGATGATTGCCCTCGACGCAGATAACGGCACGCCGTGTGGTGGCTTTGGCAAAGACGGTGTGATTGATCTTGCTGCTGGCATCGGCAACCGCTACCCGGGTGAATACGGCGTGACGTCTCCGCCGGCCATCATCGATGGCATGCTGGTCACCGGCGCACTCGTACTCGACAACATTCGCACCGACGCGCCCGGCGGTGTGGTGCGGGCCTACGATGCGCACTCCGGTGACTTGCGGTGGAGTTGGGACCCGCTGCCGCCAGGCGAAACGTTCATCGAGTCCACGGACGAAACGGGAGAGGTGGTTCGTTATCGCCGAGGAACGACCAATGCATGGTCTGTGCTCTCGGTTGATGAAGAGCGCGGCCTTGTTTTTGTTCCGACAGGCAACACGGCGCCCGACTATTACGGCGGTCAGCGTGAAGGGCTCGACTACTACTCGAGTTCGGTGGTCGCCCTCGACGCGGCGACGGGTGAGGTGAGGTGGCACTTTCAAACTGTCCGCCACGATGTGTGGGACTACGACGTTCCCGCGCAGCCTGTACTGTTCGAGCATCCAGGAGATGGCGGCCCGATCCCCGCGCTCGTGCAGGCGACCAAGCTCGGGCATCTGTTCTATCTGAATCGCGAAACCGGAGAACCGATCTATCCCATCGAAGAGCGCAAAGTTGAAGTGACCGGCGTTGCTTCCGATACTTTGTCGCCGACGCAGCCCATTCCAACGATTCCGCGTCCGCTTCATCCGCACAGCTTGAGTCCTGATGACGCTTGGGGGCTTACGCCGTGGGATCGCGGCAAGTGTCGTGAAAAGATCGAGGCGCTTTCGTACAGCGGGCCGTTTACGCCACCGACGACCGAAGGTTGGCTGCAGTACCCCAGCTACTTCGGGGGGACGAACTGGGGCAGTGTTTCCGTCGACGCACCTCGCGGGCTCATGGTGGTGAATACGAGCCGCGTCGCGGCGATCCTCCAATTGGTCCCGCGCGAAGAAGCCGACGAAGAGGCGGCGGTCGCGATGGAGAAGGGCGACGACCCAGCGAACGAACTGCAACTCGGCACCCCATACGCGGTGCGGCGCGACTTTTTGGTGTCCCCGCTTGGCATCCCGTGCAGCCCCCCACCGTGGGGCACGCTCGTGGGGATCGACTACACGACGGGTGAAGTGCGCTGGGAAGTGCCACTCGGAACCACCGAGGACCTCGCCCCGGTTCCGTTTGCCTGGGGACTTGGAGTGCCGAATCAGGGCGGGCCGATCACAACCGCCGGCGGCGTTGCGTTCATCGGCGCAACCATGGACGACTATCTTCGCGCGTTCGACTCCGAGACCGGTGAAGAACTCTGGAAGGGGCGCCTCCCTGCTGGTGGGCAGGCGACACCGTTGACGTATCGCACGAGTAAAACGTCGAAGCAGTACGTCGTGATCGCAGCGGGTGGTCATGCGCTCATGCAAACGAAACTGGGAGATCACGTTGTCGCGTTCGCGCTACCGAGTTCGGACTAGCGGTTGCGAAACCGCATGATGTAGTTGTCGTCGAGCCCTTCGATCTTCACTTCCTCGACGAAGACGAAGCCCGCGCTTTCAATCTCTTTTCGAAAAACGTCTTGGCTCGCGCGGACGTGCTCCAAGACCCAGTCTTCGCTTTTTCCTGCTTCCCGGTGAAAGTCAACCACCACCAAACTCCCGTGGCCACGTAACACGTACTTGAGGTTGTTCAAGATTGCATCGGGATACTCGAAGTGGTGGTAGACATCGCAGATAAACGCGAGGTCGATCGAACTTTCGGCAAGACCTGTAGTTCTGTCGGTATTCTCGACGACTTCGATGTTCTCGAGCCCGGCTTTATCAAAGCGCTGCTTCAAGTGCTCGACGAACTTCGGCGAAATTTCGAGCGCCCATACCTGGCCGTTGTCGCCGACTGCGCCGGATAAGAGTTCGCTGAAGAAGCCGGTACCCGCGCCAACGTCGGCGACCCGTTGTTTGTCTTCGAGCTTGAGCGCGTCAACGATCGCTTTGCGGTGGCTGTAGATTTGCCGCGATTCGCCTTCAAATTTTCCCGTCCATTCTTTGACGTCGAGTGCTTCGGAAAGAAACTTGTCGTTGATGCCGGGTTTGACACTGCCACCCTGAGCGTGCACAGCCGGGGGCGCGATGAGGAACGATCCCACCCAAGCGAGCAAAAGGGCGCGACCGAAGGCCGCCTTCAATGAGGGGAGGGAGTGGGTGGCTAGCGTTGGTGCGAGTGTCATAGATAGAAAATAGCGAGTTATGATCGCATCGGACGTTTTTCGAGGGATACCGTGACGGTCTGCATTCGCCTTGTCACCGAGTTCGATGCCGAAGGGGTTACGGCTGTGTACGCGCCATTCGTCGCAGGCGCGGCTGTTTCGTTTGAGAGCCTATGCGGGGATCACACTTCCCAACCAAGCGAGCGTTTTCTTGCATGAGTCGATGGACTTTGAAACGGTGGGTGCGTTTCACGAAGCGGGTTACAAGTTCGACGCGTGGCATGACGTAGCCTGGCTGCAGCGGGGTCTGGCTACCGAGTCGGCAACACCCGCGGAGATTGCGAGCGTCGATTCGGTTTGCCGAGACGCGCGTTGGCACGCTTGCTAGGTGGCGCAGTCAAGTTGCTGCGCGAGCCTTGGGTCAGTCACGAAGCCGTCTGCGGTGTCGAAAAGGCAAAGCAACGAAGGCTCTCGTAAGCAATTCGGCTTGCTAAGATCCGGGCCATGTCAGAAGAATCTCCGCTCTCATTTGTTCCGCACCATGTTTTCCCCGAAGATCCCGGCGCCGCTCCGCTCTGCTTCGCATTTCGCAAACGCGAAATGCTTGTGACGGAGGCGGGCCTATTGCCGCCGGTCGAAGTGATTGACGAACACGGGATCGAGGCCGTGCGCCGTCAATACCTGGGCGCGCTCAAAGGTGTGCATTGTTATTCGCTTGAACTTGAAGCCGAATTGAAAGCGCCGGAAGGCCTCGCGTTTCGCGACTTGCGAATGTTGTTCGGGAGTCTCGAGGCGAACCTTCACGCCGTTGCCGGACGGGCGGTTCAAATTATTGAATGGGATCGCACGCATCAGTTCTGTGGTGAGTGCGGAGAAACGATGGTGCTTGCGTCGTCGGACCGTTCGCGATCGTGTCCTTCATGCGCGACCCCAATGTATCCCCGACTCGCGCCCGCCATGATTGTCGCGGTTGAACGCGGCAACGAAATCTTGCTTGGTCGGTCGCCGCATTTTCCTGCTGGGATCTATAGCGTGCTGGCCGGTTTCGTTGAACCCGGGGAGAGTGCCGAAGAAGCCGTGATCCGCGAAGTCTACGAAGAAACCAGCATCGTCTGTGACAACGTGCAGTACTACAGCAGTCAGGCGTGGCCGTTTCCCAATTCGCTGATGTTGGGCTTTACCGCGCAATACGTCTCGGGCAACATCGACACCGAGGCGGACGAACTCGAAGATGCCGACTGGTTTGCCGTCGACGACCTCCCGACAACGTTCCCAGGCAACATCAGTATTTCGCAGTGGCTCTTGAACGACTTCATCGAGCGCAAGCGCGGCGGCTGAGTGCTGGATGAGTGCGGTCTGGGTGGAAGAGGCGGCTGTTTAGGCCAGACGCTTCGTGCTGCCCGCCTGCCTGCTTGCGTTCCACAGCTGCACTGAATTGCTCGGCGGTAATATCTCGTACCGCTTTTGCCGCACGTATCCGGGTCGGGTGATGAATGATGCGTTTTTCGGTTGTGCCGTAAAATTCGCAATCACCGCCAGCTTCGGCATCGCCTTGAAAGGGAATGTGAGTCGTGGCGTTTGGTCGCATCGGCGTTGGGAGCATCGACTTTGAGCATCTTTCGGTTCATCCGGGTTCGTTCGGATCAGCGGGTGCAAGGAGCCTAGGTGTAGTGAGGGTTCAGCCTATCGTGAGCACGATCTTTCCCCAGCTCTTGCGTCCGCCGAGGGCCTGAAGGGCCTCCGACGCTTTTTCCAAGGGGAGTTCTTTCCAAATGGAGGGTCGGATCCGCCCCTCTTCGTAGAGTTGCATGAGCGCACGGAAACTCGCCGCAAGTTCTTCGGGTGCGTTCTGCGCCATGGGCCCAAAATGGACGCCGACCAGCGAGATGTGTTTGAGCATGATCCGGTTTGCTTTCACAAAGGGAATCTCTCCGCTCGAAAATCCAACAACCACAATGCGACCGCCCCATGCGACGCACCGGGTGCAGCCGTCGAAGATGTCGCCGCCGACGTTTTCAATGACCACGTCGGCACCTCGGCCGTCGGTTGCATTGCGGACTTCCTCGACCCAAAGCGGTTCTCTACCTGGATCGGCATCGTCGGGGCGTTCGGCGCGAACGGCTCGATAGTCGATCGCGATGTCGGCTCCCGCGTCCAGGGTGATCTTGAGTTTTTCGCTTCCCCCGGCGAGCGCGATGACTCGGGCTCCAAGAGCTTTCGCGATCTGAATCGTCGCGAGGCCAACACCCCCGGCAGCCGCAGTGACGAGCACTGTCTCGCCTTTGGCCAACATGCCTCGCGGCACGAGTGACACGTAGCTTGTGCCGTAGACGATTGGAATCGAAGCCGCGTGGCTGAACGACATGTTGCCCGGAATCGGGAACGTGGCTTCCGGACGTGCGTTGACTCGCTCGGCATAACCCCCGTATTCGACGTAGGCCATCACGCGGTCGCCGACTGCAAATTTGGTCACGCCTTCACCTAATTCTTTCACAACGCCCGCGACTTCTCCGCCTGGCGAAAACGGAAAGGCGGGTTTCACCTGGTACTTGCCCTGGACGATCAGCGTGTCCGAGAAATTGCACGCCACGGCTTTGACGTCGATCAGGATCCTGCCCGCCTGGACGGTCGGTGGATCGATCTGTGACACTGAAAGATCGCTTGGCTTTGTCCATTCTTGGACAACGACAGCCTTCATCGGGCTCGCTCCTACACAGGTTTCGCGCTCTCGCATCGTATCAAGACCCATAGTCCCGCGCACGAAGGCCGATGCCCGCGCGGAAGAGCAGGCTAGAGTTTGCGGTTCCCCCGCGAAGACGGTGTATGAACATAGATGGTGGGTGTTGCACGATGGCGAGAGGCACAGAGCCAGGTTCTCTTACAAAGGAAGTCGCGGAACGTCTTCGGGCGTTGCTTTGCGCAATGCAGGACGCCATCGCGTCGCAAGTCATTGCCGAAAGAGCCGCGGCAAGGCTCGAAGACCTATCGGCGATCGTAAACGTCACCGAGTCGGACACCATCTATCACATCGACAGCATCACCGAGGACGCGATCCTCGCATGGTTCGAAGCGAACTGGCCGGACGACCTCCCGACCGAAATTGTGATGGAAGGCATTTCGGATCAAAGCAGGCCGGTGTTCCCCGCGAGCGCGGTGGGGAAAGACGTGCGCTTCGTTTGCATCATCGATCCCATAGATGGAACTCGAGGCCTGATGTACGACAAACGATCCGCATGGGTTCTCGCCGGTGTCGCACTGAACCATGGGCGGGACACGACCCTCGCAGACATTCAAGTCGCGGTGATGACCGAACTGCCGCCGATCAAGCAACGTATGCTGGATCAGCTGAGTGCCGTGCGTGGGGCAGGGCGGCAGGGCGTGCGAAGCGAGAGGGTTTCGCTCGACACTGGAAAAAGAGAATCCCTCGTAATGCAGCCGTCCCGGGCCGCTGACCTTCATCAAGGCTTCGTGGGGGTGGCGCGCTTTTTGCCAGCGGGCAAGGCATTGCTCGCTCGTTTCGAAGAAGAGCTTTACCGGAGTCTCTATGGCGATGCGAACGTTGCGGCGCTCTCGATCTTCGAAGACCAGTACATCTGTAGTGGTGGGCAGATCGCCGAACTGTGTTCGGGACGCGATCGCATGATCATCGACATTCGGCCGCTGGCGCACGGGAAACTCGGGCTTACGGGTGCGATGGATTGTCACCCATACGACATCTGCACAGCCTTGATCTTGACTGAGCTTGGGGGTGTCGTGACGGGACCGATCGGAAGGGTGCTTACAGCGCCCCTCGACACAACAACCTCAGTTGCCTGGATAGGGTATGCAAACGCCGAGCTTGCGGCGCATGTGCAGCCCGTGCTCGTCGACGTTCTGGACGAACTGTTCAGTCGATAAAGTTGTAAAGGATGCGGGGCATCGGCGCGCTCCCGCCCGCGGTGCTGGCTTGGTAGCGCGCGGCGTCTGCTGCGCGTGATCTTGTCGTCGCTGCGGGTCCGAAGGCAGCCCATGCGAAGGTTGCGATCCAACCAATCACAGTCCATCCGAGTAAGCAATTCACAACGAAGATGGCGCCGGCGTTGTGATGTGCTCGAACCACCGCGATGCAGAACGGCACGATGTACATGACAATGAAGAAGAGTGGAATCAGTTCGGCCATACGGGAGTCCTCCAGCGGGAATTGGCTCGTTCGCATGCGTTGATCACGAACCGCTGACACCCACATCATCGGATACTCAGGGCCCTGCTCAACGCAGCCGATCGTTGCGGAATTTGACGCGGTAGACCACTGCAAGGGTTTCTGAAGCGCCGGGTGCATTCTGGACTGACGACTTCTCGCGCTCGAAAGAGCGAACCGATGGTTGCTTGCGCAACTACTGAAACGATTCGAAACCGACGCCCAGCGTAATCGGGACAGTGCTGCCATTACGCACTTCTGCGTCATCGACATCAACGCGCGCGATCTGGAACCCCGAACTAATTCGATACGGTCCCGTCGCATGAACGGGAGAAGTGCTTCCGGTCGAATAGGGGACCCTCATTCTTGCGATGCCCGAGTCGTTCGTCGTGGCGTTGGCCGAGTAGTTGAAGTGACGGCCACTCGGAGACTCAATCGTGACAGCAGCGGTGACTCGCGAGTTGGGTTCGGCGATGACTTCGATGACGGCGCCCTGGACAATCTCGAACAACTTGTAGGCATTGACGCTGTTGGCGGATTCGTCGCCAGGCTTAGGTTCGTAGAGGACACCCAAGCCGACACGCCCCGGTGCCGACTCGGCTAAGAGGCGAAAGCGTTCAAGGCGCTTGCTGCCAGACACGGGGCGACCGTCAAATTGATGTAAGCGACCCGAAACCGTTTCCTTGGGGTCGGTGTTTCCCGTGACGAGGTATCGACCCTTCAGGTGGTTCGCGAGTTTTAGCGACTGCGCTTCGTCAGTTGCAGAAAAGAACGCGCGGGAAAGAGCCCAGTTCTTGGGGCCGATGTACGACCACATCGGGTCGGTCGCCGTCGCTCGCCGCGCGTGGTAATGAAGCAGGTGTCCGAGGTTCGCGTGGGCGATAACGGCGTATTCGGGGTTGCGCCGTTGATTGAAAAAGCCCTCAGTGTCTGGAGTGGCGCTACGAATCTTTCGCGCGAAGTGGGCCACATTTTTCGAGATCAGGTCGATCCCCTTCGGAGGCGGATAGTCTTTTCCTCGCAACGCTGCGAAGCCACTCTGAATGCGTGGGATCTCGTAGTTGCGCAATGCCGGGGAGAACAAGAGCAAAGCGATTGTGAAGCTCGTGAGACTTGCCGCGTGTAGGGCAAGGCGAGGCGGGTCTGCTTGCCGCGCGATGATCGCGCGGGGGACACCAACCAAAAGGATCGCGAATGCGACTGCGGCGCCAGGCGCAAAGTCATTGCCGTAGCGCCGCTGCATCATCGCGAGGAGTGCAAAGCCCGCAGTCCAGCCCGTGAGCACCCATGCACTTGCGCGTCTTTCGGGGTCGCGCACAAAAAATGGAAACGCAAGTGGAGCAGCCGGGATCAAGTAGGCGAAGTAGGCCCAAGGTTGTTCTGGAGAATAGACGGGGTCGCGGCCGAAGATCGCAAATAGCGGGAACTGTTCGATTGTCCCAGCTCCGGCGCCGTCTCTTAATGTCAAGAACTGCAACGCAGGGATCAGGCCTTCTCGGGTTGCGGGTACAGCCGCCAACAGCGCCACGAACACAAGACTCGCGCCACCGATCGCGAACAAACGCAAGACGAACCCGCTCTCCGGCCGCCAGCGGTTCAAGCCCCAATGGGCAAACGCGACGAAACTCGTGCCGACCATGACCAAGATATGCAGCCGCGAAAGCGAAATCGATGAATACGACCCTCCGATGGGGACCGGCAAATACTCTTCGACGATCGGACTCAGAACGACCGCAGTAAAGATCCCACTCAGCGCCTGCGCTCGGGTGATCGAACTACGACGAGTCGCTGCCGCGGTAAGGAGCAAGGCGGCTTCGAAGAACATGATATAGAGAAGATTTCCGTGCCAGATCAAAAACATCGAAAGACGCGCGAAGAACATGAAGGGTGTCATCAACATGATGCGACGATCGTCGACGTCGCGCCGTGCCACGTAGGTGCACAGCAAAAGCATGCAGGCGCCGACCAATGCAACCGCGGTGTGGTGGTCTGGGTTTCCAACGCGACCGTATTTCACGCACATCGGAAAAAGGGAAAACAAGAAGCCCGCAAACAAACCAACACCGTGACTCGAGACTTGACGGGCGATGAAGTAGATCGGCACAACCGTAAGCGCGCCGAACACACTCGACGCCCAAGCAGCGACGCGTTCGAAGCCAGCCTGATCTTCGGCGAAAATTCGCGCTGTCCCGCCCACAATGAAGTCGAACAGCGGCGGCCACGGGACATTGACACCGCCCGGAAAGTTCAGATACGGATCGCGGAGCAAGAGTTCGGGAAAGTTCGCGAACGTATAAAATGCGCGGCGCATGTGATACGTCGCATCGGCGGGAGCGAACACCACGCCTTCGTCGGTGAAGACATGCTCGAAACCCAGGCTGCGAATGAAGAGCGCGAAGGTCATCACCCCGAACACGGCAAATGCGTGTCGAAGGTTCTGGCCGCCGACGGAGACGTCGCCGCTAGTGGACGACATGTCGGGCCTCAGACATTTCGCCCAAGCCCTCCGCGCAGAAGAGGCAGCGCGCGATCCACGCCGATGGTGGTGATCAACGTCGAGAGCTTCGGGCCCTTGGGTCTGTCGAGAATCAGGTCGTAGGCGTACGGGAAGAACGTCTTGGGTTCGAGGCTCGTCCCGTCGCAGACGACTTTGAGATGTTCGATCAGTTCCGATTCTTGGATCTCGGGTTTGGCCTCGAGAACGTCTACAAGACGTCGAATGACTTCGTGCGGGTCGGCTTCAAGTTCTCGCGCCACAGGCTCGGTTCGGATGCGATAGCGGAAGTCGTCTGGTGCGTATTGCTCGATCCAGTTCCACACGCATCGAGCACGGACGTCGAAGCGTTCGCGCTGCGCGTCGGTCGTGATCTCGCCGCGTTTTTCGTAGTACGCGAGGCTCTGGGTGAGGTCTCCATCGTAAACCTGCAAGATCATCGACAGGCCGCGGAACGGAGCCACGAAGGGCATGGGTTCGCCCGGTTCGATGCGACGGTGGTCGCAGCTCGCCATTTGCAACGTACGCCGCGCCATGTTTCGCTTCTTGTCGTTCTTGCCGCCGTCGTCGGGCTGATGCGCGAGCCGCACGCTCCGGTCGAAGTCTTCGTAGAGTTTGATCACGTCGAGGTCGAAGGAGATTTGAAATTCGGCGCTCGGTCGTGCCACCGCGAAGATCCAGCGCAGCATTTCGGGCTCATAGATTTCGAGGCAATCCGAAACGGTGAGCGCGCCACCCTTCGAACTCGAGATCTTTCCGCCTTCCCCTTTGATGCGAACGAAATCGTAGGCGATGTATTCCGGTGCCCAGCCGTCATAGACATCGACCACAATCTCCCGCGCGGTGTCGTAACTCCCACCGGCTGACGAATGGTCTTTGCCACCGGGCTCGAAGCAAACACGCTCTTCTTTCCAGCGCATGGGCCAGTCGATGCGCCATGGGAGTTTCAGGTTGCCGCCTTCGCGCAAGTCGACCTGATGAATCGCTTGGCAAGTTCGGCAAGTGACGCCAACGCCCCACTCGCCGTCCCACGCGAAGTCGAGTTCGTCGCGACCGCAGCTGTCGCAGAAGCCCGCAAGTGGGAGCCAGTCTGCCGCAAGCGGCTGCGTTCGATGTTGATCGAGAACCTGGCGGATCTTGTCACGTCCTTCTAACGCTTTTCGGATGCCCTCTGCGTACGCGCCCGCGCGATAGCGCTTCGACTGACGGATAAATTCGGGGGAGATCGCAAGCGGCGTGATGCTCGCTTCGAACGCGGCGATATGGTGTGCGGCGTAACTCTCTTCGGCGCCAAACGGGTCGGGCACGTCGGCCACGCTTCGGCGCAAGTTTTCTTCGAGCATCTCCGGCTGGGGCATGCCTGCGGGAACTTTGCGGAAAACGTCGAAGTCGTCCCATGAATAGATGAAGCGAACCTTTGCGCCGCGGTCGCGCAGGGCGCGGGCCACGAGGTCAACGGTGATGACTTCGCGGAAGTTCCCAATATGGACGGTGCCCGACGGTGTGATGCCAGCCGCCACTACAATTTCGTCGTGTTCTTTGTGCTTCTCCGCCGTCGCGCGCGCGGCGTAGTCGGCCCAGTGCGAATAGTAGTCGTCGCCTTTACCGGCTCCGCGATTTTCTTTGTCTGACTTGGCCATGGCTTCCGAGTTCAGCACAGACCGAAGCAATCGGCCCGTGTTTCATGGATTTCGAGGGATTGAGTTGCAAACGCAAAACGCCCCGGTGCAGCTTGGGCGCCGGGGCGTTTTGCGTTTATTGTCGATGAAACAAGTCCGGCGTGTAGGTCCACGCCATCGACGTGGACTATTCCTTGAGGCTCTTCATCGCTGCCATCATTTCTTCTGCAGCACTGCCGGGAATCACGTAGCCGTCGGGATTCCGAATCTGCTCGATGTTGTCCCGAACTTCTTCGACACTCACGCCACCCTCGGCGCCGTTCGTGTACCCCTCGCAGAGGCCGACGAAGACCCGGGCGTAGCGGCCAGCGCCCACGGAGAAGATCTCGTGGGTGAGGTCGCAAGCTTCACTCGAAAGGTACGCGACCATCGACGTCACATACCCGGGGTCGAGGTTGAGGCCCATGTCGCCCATGATGCCCGTCGTCATCCGGGTCATCGCGATCGGGGCGATCACGTTGCTCTTGATGTTGTTCTTGACGCCTTCCTGGGCGAGCACGTTCGAAAGACCGACGAGGCCCATCTTTGCGGCACCGTAGTTCGCCTGGCCAAAGTTCCCGAAGACACCTGCAGCCGAAGCTGTGTGGACAAAGCGACCGTAGTTGCGTTCCTTCATCGCGCGGAAGGCCGGCTGGGAAACATAGAACGCGCCGCGCAAGTGAACGTCGAGCACCAACGTCATTTCGTCTTCGCTCATCTTCGCGAAGCTCTTGTCGCGGAGGATGCCCGCGTTGTTGATCACGATGTCGACCTGGCCAAAGTTGTCCATCGCGGTCTGAATAATGGCTTCGCCGCCAGCTTTCGTAGCAACCGAGTCATAGTTCGCGACTGCCGTGCCGCCAGCTTCTTCAATCTCTTTGACCACGACGTCGGCCGCGGAAGAACCCGAACCCTGGCCATCGACGGATCCGCCGAGATCGTTGACGACAACCTGGGCCCCGCGCTTGGCGAATTCGAGGGCGTGCGACTTGCCGAGGCCGCCGCCTGCACCTGTGATCACAGCCACTCGGCCGTCGAAACGTACGTCGCTCATCTTGCTTACTCCTTCATGGAACTAGAAATGAAATCATCGGGCCGTCACCGCGAGACCCGCGCGTGCCCGGACTTGTGTGAGGCGCAGAATAGCGAAAGAAATCGGGGGTGTTAGCCACCTCCAGCCGGGGCAGCTGCGGCTCTTGCTCGCAGTCGCCAACAGGGCGTAGCTGGGGTCGTATTCGTCCTGGGTACCGGACATCCCTGAAGCCACTGCTCACTGGGCTGCGTGAGCGAGAAGCATTGCGAGAGACGAGTCCGGGAGTCTTCTCTCGAAAGTCGCGCGCGTTCTTGGACTTCCACGAGGACGCTGCTGGGATCTTTGTGGATGCGAATCGGTGTGCGGTGCGCATCGACCTTTGTCGCCCATCTTTGTGAGACATCCAGCAATGGATCTTCATACACGGCCCAGAGCGAGGCACCTGAGCAAGGTACGACAGCCACCGGACCAAGTTCGCTACGGCTTTCGAATGGCGAATATAACAATGCGTGCTTGCACGACTGTTCTTGTTCTGGTCGCGGCGGTGGTTGTTTCAGCGACGAGTGCTGCGGACATCTCGGTCCACGAAGACGCCGAGCTTACGAAACCATTGCAGGCCGGTTCAGCTTGTACCTTCGGCGTGCGTAAAGACCGTGTCGGGCGAACCGATCGCTCTGGCAAGCCAGCTTCGAGAAAACGGAGCGCTGCTGGTTTTCTATCGCGGCGGTTGGTGACCCTACTGCAATACGCAGCTGGGTGAGCTGCGCAAAATCGAAAAAGAGCTGCTGTCCCTTGGCTTTCCCGTAGTCGCGATTAGCCCCGACCGACCGGCATCGCGTTTCAAGTCGACAAGTTTAGTGCCGCGAAGTTGAGGGCGTTTGGAATCAACCTCGAGAAAGCATCGGGAGAAGGCCACAACCAACTTCCGGTGCCGAGTGTATTTCTAATCGACACTGGGTACCCGTACGAAAGTGCGGAGTACCCATTTGCAGGTCGGTCTTCGGGACTCAAGTCGAGGAGCGGCCCCACTTTTTCAGGCCAATGCGTTTGGGCAATGCGGGCGGATTAGTCCGTCTCTTCGCTGGGCGCTTTCAATTCTCCGAGCTTGTGCACAGCGCCCAGCACGTTGTCGAGATAGTCCGGTCCTTCTTGGGTGGGGATGAACCAACCTGTTGGACACATGGTCAGAATTTCAACGAACGAAAATCCCTTGCCGTCGATCTGGGTTTGAAAGGCCTTCTTGAGAATCCGTTTCGTCCGCGCGATTTCCGCAGCGTTATAGACCCCGCATCGCGCGACGTAGGCGGCGCCCCCAAGTTGCGCGAGCATTTCGGCGATTAGGATCGGGTGTCCGTGATACTCCGCGTCCCGGCCCTCGATCGTGTTCTTGGTGCGCTGGCCGATTACCGTCGTCGCCGTCATGTGACCGCCGGTTTCACCGAACACGCCGTTGTTGAGCAGCACGCACGTAATCGATTCGCCTCGGGCTGCCGTATGAATGACTTCCTGTAAACCCTCGTTGACCATGTCGCCGTCGCCCTGGAGTGTGAAGACCAACTCATCTGGGCGCATGCGCTTGGCCCCGGTTGCAAGCGATGGTGCGCGACCGTGGAGTGCTTGAACGAGGTCGACGTCCATAATACTGGTGAGCGCGGTATAGCACCCGATCCCCACCACTCCGATCGTGCGCTGGGCCATGGCGAGTTCTTCGATCGCTTCGAGCATCATGCGCAGTGCGAGCGGTTCGCCGCAACCCGGGCAAAGATCATGGTCTTCGCTCAAGAGGAGTGCTGGCTTGATATCTCCAATGCGTTTGGCGGGAACGCTAGGAGGATGTTCTGTGTCGAGGGCGAGTTCGCTTCGTTCACTCATGAATGGTTTCCTTCTGCGCCGAGGCCGCGTTCAATGCGTTCGCGAATGATCGAGGTGTCAAAGATCGGCCCGATGCCGAACCCCGCTTCGTCAGACGAGATGCCGCCGATCGAAACCACTGGGGCGTCTCCAAGGATCGAGAGCCGGACATCGTCGATCATCTGGCCTGCGTTCTGTTCGAGCACTGCCACACGCCGCGCGCCTCGCGCCGCTTTTTTGAGAGCTGCGCTTGGATACGGCCACAATGTGATGGGCCGGAAGTAGCCGACTCGCACGCCTTCGTTACGCAATTCCCGAACCACGTACCTCGCGAAACGCGCCATCGTTCCAAAAGCGACCACGACCAGCTCCGCATCTTCGCAGTGCTCCGACTCGAAACGCGCCTCGCTCTCTTGCATCGCGTCGTGTTTGGCTTGCAGGCGAAGCCAGAACCCTTCCGGATCGATCCCCTTCGTTCCCTTCGTCATGCCGATTGGGTTGATGTTTCGCGACTTCCCCGTTCCGCCAAGAGATCCGTCGACAGCCCAGTGTTTTTTGGGCAAAGGTGGGAACTCAATCCGTTTCACTTCTACCGCTTCGCAGGTGTGTGCAAGCAGGTAGTCGCCGTAGATTTGAACGGGGTTGCGCCACCGGTCCGCAAGATCAAAGGCAAGTTGAGTTAACTCGACCGCTTCGTGCACATCAATCGGGGCGAGGACGAGGTGTCGATAGTCTCCGTGCCCACCGCCTCGGGTCGCTTGGTAGTAGTCGTATTGGCCACGGGCCATGTTGAAGTAAACGAGTGGCAGCTCAGAACGCGTGATTTCCGAAAGCGACTCTTGCATGAGGGCGAGACCCTGGCCCGTCGAGCCCGTCGCCGCCCGGGCGCCGGTTGCCAGCGCTCCCCATGCCATGCCAATCGCTTCGATTTCGCTCTCTGCGTTGATCGACACGCCGTCAACCGCGGGAAGCTGCTTGGCAAAACTTTCAAGCAATTCGGTGAAGGGTGTCATGGGGTAGCCCGCGAAGAAACGACACCCGGCCATCACCGCGGCCTCGGCCATCGCTTCGGAGCCTTCCATTAGTTTGCGCGTCATGATCCGACCTCGGAGTTTTGGACTTCTTCGTGAGATACCGGCGATTCGAATCGGTAGATCTCGAAACAAAAGTCGGGGCACACGAGCAAGCACGCACCACAGCTCGTGCAACCCGGTGCCAGTTCGGGATACGAGACGCCGAGTTCATTGCGCGCCTGGCTCATCGTCAACACGTTTGGCTTGCAAGCGGGTATGCAAAGCTCACAACCCTTGCAGCGTTCGGTCGCGATCGTCACGGTTCCGCGACTGAGCGTCGTACTCATGATGCGCCTCCCGTTCCGGGCCATGCAGGCGTTCCGCCGGGTTCGATTGCGTCATAACCGGCACGCAGCGCCTTCGCGTTGCCTTCAACGTGTTGGCTGCGGTAGGAGGGCACCGACTGCTCCATGCCCGCGACAAGTGAGTCGAGGGATACGAAGCCCGTGTACTTCGCAAACGCTGCGATGAGTACAAGTGACGCCGCCATTCCGACGCCGAGGTCGCTCGCGATGCGAGTCGCTGGAACTTCGATACAGCTTGCGTCTTCGGCTTGCACCTTTTCTTCGAAGACGGTCGAGTTCACCACGATCAATGCACCGGGGCGGAGTTTCTTTGCAACCGGTTCGAAGAACGCATGATGCATCGCGAGGGCGATCCCCACCTCGGCGACGATCGGCGGCGAATGAATCGGACCGTCCGCGACAACCAAGGTCGAGTCTGTATTCCCACCCCGCATCGTCCCGCCGTAAGTCCCGAGCGTCATGACTTCTCTCTGCTCGACGACGGCGGATCGGGCGAGGATCTGGGCTGCAAGCTGCACGCCTTGCCCACCCACACCGGTCATCATGATTTCATGTTCCATGTTTCGCCTTTTTGAGAAAGAACAGTTCGCCGAACTAAGCGGGCGAAGGCTCCGCTTGTGAGAGACCGCGCAGCGCGAACGCGACCAGGTGGTCGGCTTCGGCGCGCGCGTCTACGCTCGGGGTGATGAGTTGACGCTCGACCCAACCCATCGCGAGCTTGTAAAGGAGTTGAGAATCAAGTTCGGGGTGACTGGCTTCCAGTTCCCCGGCTTGGATACCGCTTTCGATTTCACTTCGCAGGATTGCGTTGAGGCCGTCTTCGGCTTGCTTGACTTCGGCGGGGAACCGCTCGGCCAACCTTGCACGAGAGATCACGAACGGGCGCGTTGCAGCTGCGGCTTGTTCGCTCAACGCCTGTTCGAGAATGCCCCAAAGCCAATTGCGAACTCGCTCCGTCGGGTTCGACCCCGAGCTCACGCGATGTTCGATGTAACTGCGCAAAAGCAAGATGCCTTCTTCGAGCATTGCGAGGAGGAGTTCGTCTTTGGAATGAAAGTGCTTGTAGAAGGCTTGGTTTGAGAGGCCAGCTTCAGCGACGATGTCACCGACTGTCGGTTCGAGTCGGCCAGTTCGCTGTACGAGCGCAAACCCCGCGTCGACGAGTCGCTTGACTTCGTTTTCGTAGGTGAGCCTTCGGCGCTCCATCGTGCGATCGACGCCGCGAAGGGCGTGGGAACGAGGTGCGCTGCGGCCGGCGGGGGCGTTATCCGGCATAGCGAATTTCCAGTGGCACTTTTTCTGTGATCTTGGCGATGGCTTCGCAGTGGTCGCGGTCAACGCCGAATGCGTTTTGCAGAACCATCGCGCGCTTCAAGAAATAGTGATCCACCACTTCCCACGTGTATCCCATGCCGCCATGAATCTGGATGCACGCGCGGGCATTCTTAGTCGCCGCTTCGCCGGCGATTAACTTTGCGCCGCGCACGGCCTGTTCAAGGTCGCCGACACCGGGGTCGTCCAGTGTCGCGCCCGCGGCATACACCGAAGCACGGGCGAGTTCTTGCCTTGCAAACATGTCGGCCAACATGTGCTTGATCGATTGAAATGACCCAATGGCTCGCCCGAACTGCTCACGCTCTTTCGCAAAATCCAACGCAATTTCTAGGGTCGACTCGACGATGCCGAGTAACAGCGCAGACGAGAGGGCCATGCCTTCAAAACGCAGCCGCTGTGCGTTCTTTTCGTCGCCGATCTTTTCTCCCGTCGGAAGCTGTTCAGCGCAGAAGACGGGAGTGAGGGGGTCAAGAGGACTTTCGATGGTGCTCCCCGCAATGTCATTGGTGTCGACTCGATAGACGCCGTCTTCTTTGAGCAAAAGCAGGGCACCAAGCTGTTCTTTGTATTCGACGAGGTGCGGACCCTGCGGAGAGAGATGAAGGTCAAGCCCGCCGACAATGCATTCACCCGTTGCCGCGCCATCGACCAGAGTCGCGGCGAGTTGTGTGTAGACGAGTGGGCCGGGAACGATGCGCTGTCCGAGTGCTTCATAGACGAGTACTGAGTCCGCGAGACCAAGGCCCAAACCACCGTTGGCAGCACCGAGACGCAATTGAAATACACCAAGCCCCGCGAGGTCGCGCCACAGCGTTGGATCGAAGCCGCCGGCTTCATCGATCCGTCGCAACTCGAGGTCTGAACAGCGCTCAGTGCAGAAGGTGGTGATGCCTGCCTGGAGTTCGAGTTGATCTTCGCTCGGGCGAAAGTCCATGAGCCTATCGTTCCTTCGGCAGGCCGAGGATGCGCTCGGCGACGATGTTGCGTTGAATTTGTGAGCTACCCGCGGCGATGGTGAGCGAGAGCGATTGCATCGCAGAAAATGAAAAGTGATGAACGGGTAGGCCACCTAGGTCGTCGCGGGAAAGCCCGGCGCGACCGAGAATGCGAACGCCAAGGTCAGCCACGCGTTGAAAGAGCTCGGTATACACGAGCTTCAAGGCAGACCCGCCAAGGCCCGGTACACCGTTGTCGCCAGCCTGCGAAATGGAAAGCTTGAGCATGGCCCAAAGTGCGTCGAGTTCAGCCTGCAGGTGCCCGACTTCGTGCCGCAGCCCCGAGTCGTCCCAGGCGGAGCCTTCACTCACTCCACCCCCGCCGATTCGCTTGGCCGTGTCGATGATGTTTGCGAGATATTGCTTCAACTCAACCATTTGGCTCGCAAACGAAGTGCCGCGCTCAAACCGAAGCGTGACGTTGGCGATGCGCCAGCCTTCGTTTTCGGCACCCACTCGATGGGTAACCGGGACGCGCACGTCTTCGAGAAACACCTCGCTGAACTCGCTGGTACCGACGAGGGTCTTGAGAGGGCGAATCTCAATGCCCGGCGTATCCATCGGCAAAATGAGCCAGCTGATGCCACGGTGCTTTGGCGCGTCGACGTCGGTGCGAACCAATAGCTCACAGTAGTCGGCAACCTGCGCGAATGACGTCCAGATTTTGTGGCCATTGATCACGTACTCATCGCCCACGCGAATAGCGCGAGTCGAAAGACTTGCGAGGTCCGAGCCCGCGTTCGGTTCCGAAAAACCTTGGCACCAAACTTCTTCGCCGGACAAGATCTTCTGGACGTGCTGTTTTTTCTGCTCGTCGCTGCCTTCGACGATCAACGTTGGGCCACCGTGCAGCATGCCGACGAAGTTCACGCCGATGTACGGTGCATTCGCCCGTGCGATCTCTTCGTAGTAGACGAGCTGTTCAGACAGCGGTGCGCCACGTCCGCCGTATTCGGCGGGCCAGTTGATGCCCGCGTATCCGCCTTCATAGAGCTTTCGTTGCCAGCCCGTGTCGTAGTCGCGTCGCGCGGGCCAGTCGCCTTCTTTGGGCGGGGCACCGTGCGCGGGAACTTCGCGGGCAAGCCAGCTGCGCAACTCGCTGCGAAACGCTTCGTCCTCTTTCGAATAGCGAAGGTCCACCGAACTATTCCTTCAACTCGACGACGATCTCGTGGAAGTCTTCTTTGCCTACGTTGCGCGCCGCTTCGATGCCGCCCTTTTCGACGAAGAAGTAGTTGCCGGGAAAGACGTCGGCTTCCATGTAGTCCTTGTATTCGCTCTGGCTGTCTGGCTCGGGGACGACCGCCATACGGTCGCCGGAAATCTGAATCAACACGTGATCGCAGTCGTGTTTGTGGACGGGGCCGGTGGTGCCCGCTTCGAGGCGCATTTCCCAGATACGGACGCGCTCGTTTTCGAACAGCAGCTTGTTCGCGATGTCGCCAAAGGCGCGTTCGTCGGATTCGCCCGCCATGTCGTCTCCTTCGAGGTGGGACCTGCGATAGCGGCAGGTGTAGCCTCAACTATTTGAAAACACACTCGTTTTATTGTTTTTCGCGATGTCTTTAAAATGAGAATGGTATTCTCAATTCAAAGAATCATATTCTCTCTGCGATCGCGACGCAACTAAAATCTCACGGCGCCTAGACTGCCGAGGCTCACACGACCATCGAAGGAATCTCATGTCCCCCCGCGCCCCGAAGCTCTTGATTGGTGATCTGATCCGTCGACATGCCCGCGCCGCGCCCGAACGCGTGGCGGCTTCGATGGAGGGGTGCGAACTCACCTACGGTGAACTCAATGCGCACGCGAATCAGATCGCGACCGCGCTGCGCGATCTCGGCGTGGGGCACGGCGATCGCGTGGTGACGTGGGCCGACACTTGTCTTGAAGTGCTTCCCTTGTTTGTTGCAACCGCGAAGTTGGGCGCCGTCTTCGCGCCGCTCAACGCTCGACTCGGAATAGAAGAAGCCGCGCCGATCGCACGCATGGCGCGTCCTACGATTTTGATCGCCGACCCCGAACGCGCGCAGGCCACGACAAAGCTCGCGGCAGAAATCGGCGTGTCGCTTGTCGGTAGTGTCGGCGCGGCTGAAGCACTCCCAGACGTCATCCGGTTTGTTCCATCCGAACTTCCACAAGCCACAGTCGACATCACTGAACTGGCCCTGGAGGAATATCACCCGCAAGTCATCTTCTTTACCAGCGGCAGTACCGGCGCTCCTAAGGGGGTGATCCTTTCACATCGCGCAAACTGGCTGCGTACCTACCAGGGTGTCTTCCTCACCGAACCCGAACGCTCGGTCTGTATGTTTCCGCTCTTCCATATGGCGGCCTTCACACTCTCGCTTGCTGCCTGGCAAACCCAGGGCGAAATCACGTTTATCGCGAGTGCGACAGCCGAAGCCATACTCGGCGCAGTCGAAGCGCGGCGCGCGAATCGCCTGTATTGCATCCCCGCGATCTGGAACCGAATTCTCGAAGTCGCGCCCGAACGCTTCGATACGTCACACCTGCGCTTTATCGATACGGGCACGTCGGCGACACCCATCGAATTGATCCAAGCATTGAAGAAACGTTTTCCGAAAAGCGTCGTTCGTATCTATTACGGATCCACCGAGACGGGATCTGCAACGGCACTGCTAGACGAAGATGTTTTGCGAAAGCCGGGAAGCGTCGGGCAGCCTTCGCCCAGCGTCGAACTTCGCATCGGCGAGGGCGGTGAGATACAAGTGCGCTCGCCGCTCATGCTGGACGGATACTTCGAGAACCCCGAAGCAACCGCCGATGCGCTTCGAGACGGTTGGTATTGCAGCGGCGACATCGGCGCCTTGGACGAAGAGGGCTACCTCTCCGTCGTAGGACGGATCAAAGAACTGATCCGCACCGGTGGCGAAGCCGTGGCGCCCGCCGAAGTCGAAGCCGTGTTGGCCGCGCATCCAAACATCAGGGAAGTGGCGGTCGTCGGCGTTCCCGACCCGCAATGGGGCGAAGTGGTGTGTGCGGTGGTGGTCCCGAATGGCGATGTTGCACTTTCTCTAGCAGACGTGCAGAAAGTGAGTGACGCGCAGCTTGCCGGCTTCAAACGGCCCCGACGTCTTGAGATCGTCGACGCGTTACCGCGAACTGCCGCGACGGGTCAAGTGCAGCGCATGTTGCTCGTTGAACAAATCCTCGCCGGGTCTTAGCCCGTCATCCACCTCGCAACGCACGAGTTGCACCGCGTGACTGCTAGTATCTGCTCCCAATTTTTTAAAGAGGAGCACCCCTATGAAATTTGCATTGATCCCCGTGAACGTCGGCGTGAGTTCTGTCGAACAGATGATCGGCATGGCGCAAGCGGCAGAAAACGCTGGCGTTGAATCGGTTTGGACCTTTGAGCACGTGATCGTGCCGAACGATTATTCGTCCAAGTACCCCTACAGCCCAAACGGCAAGATGGGTACGACCCCGGAAACAAACTTCGTCGATCCGTTAATCGCACTCACCGCCGTCGCGATGAACACCACGAAGCTTCGGCTTGGCACTGGTGTCAACATTTTGTCCCAGAGCAACCCGCTCTTTATGGCGAAGCAGGCTGCCAGCCTCGACATGGTTTCGAATGGTCGTTTTATGCTTGGCGTTGGCATCGGTTGGCTTCAAGAAGAGTTCCTCGCAATGGGGACCCCGTTCGAAAAGCGCGGAGCTCGTTTCGACGACTACCTCACCGCGATGAAGAAGGCTTGGAGCGGCGACACGGTTGAGCATCAGAGTGAATTCCTCAACTGGACGGGTTTCAAGAGTTACCCGGTCCCGAAGGCCTTGGACGTTCACATCGGCGGATCGAAGGGCAAGGCGTTTGAGCGCGTCGCGAAGTTTGGCCAGGGTTGGTTCTCGCCCACAATGACGCCAGATCAGATCAAGCCGGACCTCGCGAAGTTGAAGGACGCATGTGCGGCCGAAGGGCGCGACGTCTCCGAGATCGAAGTTTCATCGATGTGGATGCTGAACGACGACGCGTTCGACAACATCAAGCGCTTCGAAGACCTCGGCGTATCGCGGTTGATCTGCCCGCTCTTCGGCCTTGGCACCAAGAATCCGATGGATGGCATCGCGAAGCTCGGCGATGAAGTGATCTCGAAGCTCTAGCTAGCGTTCGCACTAGAGCGCGTCACTTCGCGTCGGTTATTCGAAGACGAATCGACAGCTATTTGATGATGACGCGAAACGACGATGATCGCCCAAAGGTTTCTGGGTGATACATCTCTTCGGCCCGCGCCGGGGGAACGATAAATTCTCCCGGCGTGGTCGCCCGCGCGAAGTAGCTGTAAGTGTGGACCCCTTCCCGCAGTAGCGACGTGAAAGCCTCGGCGCGTTCGTCGCGCAAATTTTCGTGCTCGTACCACTGGCGCCACCACCACCAATGGCCGACCCGATCTTCGTTGGAAGGCAGCTGTTCGGTCGTCGCCAACGCCGAATTGATGGGCTCGAGGCCCGCGGGTAGTGGGTCGACGAGCGCGACGTGATAGCGCCGCATCGGGTTCATCATGCTGACCGTCAGCTTGACCCGCGCGCCCGCTTTGATGTGCACGGTTTTGTCTTCGCCTTGGGTGACATCGTCGGGGTCGTCGACGGCTTCGTATTCGCGGCTCACCTCGAAGCCGAAGTTTTCGGCCTCGGTTACGAGGGCCTTCGGTGCGTATCGCATCCCGATTCGATAATAGAGCCGCCCGGTCCCGTCCTTCTGGAGCGTGAGCGGTGACGGGCTGTCGGTCGCGAGCAGTGTCGCCATTGGGACTTCGAGTTTTACCCGATCGGTTAATCGTCCCTTGAAGGGATGCTCACCCGCGAACCCGTCGCCAAGCCAAAAGCGTGCGACGAAGTCGGGCATGCCGGATTCGAAACGCTCGAAGTATTCGGAGAGGGCGAGCAAGATGAAGACGTTCTCTTGGGTGTTGTTCCAGCGCCCGGCCTTCCGGTGCGCGAGTAAGCCGCGCACCAACTTTGGGATCAAGTCGTTTTCCGGATCAGTGGCAACCAGGCCGCCGAGTACAACACCATCGGCGCGCCGTTCGGAGTGCAGAAGCACGTGGGCGCCGTCCGAATAACTTGTGACGAAATGCGCTCCCGCGGCGGTCTCGGTGACTTGGTTGGCGAGGCGCCTCAAGCCTTCGTCGAAATCGGTGTTGGGCGCATCCGTCTTCAGGAGCGGAAGCAGCCAACCGAGTGATTCGATCGATAGGTCTTTCTCACGGGCCAGGCTTCGGGCGCGCTTGCGATCCATGTCTCCGCTTAGGCTTCGCACGTAAAGCGCGTAGGCGCGCAGTGCATTGGCGGTTCGCTTGCTCGTTTCGGCTTTGATGTGTTGATCGATGTTGGCGATATAGCGGTCGAGTCGACGGCGTGGGTGTTCGTCAAGTGCGAGATCGAGTGCCTTTGCTCGGGCGAGCGCGTGGGCGACGTGGATCGTGAGGTAGGGCCACGACTTTGAGCCGCGATGCCAGAAGCCAAACCCTCCATCTGCGTTCTGAATGCTCGCGAGCGTCTTTACGTCTTCTTCGAGGCGCTTGGTTAGGGTGGAAGCGTCGGGCATCCCCTCGACCGCAAAGGCGTCGAGCACGTCTCTTAATGCGATGACCGAAAGCATGCGGCTAGAGATCTGCTCGCTGCATTCAAACGCGTACGTGTTGAGGTAGAGCATGGCATCGGTCAACGCCTGGAGTTGCGTTGAGGAGGTGGAGATTTCGAGGCCGCCAAATTGGGGCCACACCGCGTCCGGAATCGCGATCGGCTGGGCAACGACGCCGTCGTCGATCACACCATAGGTCGCTGTGGCTTCGCGAGTCGCTGGAGTCCAAACCGGGAAATGAAAACTCGCTGCGTCGGACGCGGCCTCGCTCGCGGCGGCGACCTGAAAGGCTGCAGTGCCTGCGCTTGTGGGTGATGCGGCGAACCGAACTTCGACACGGTCGTTGGCGGGCACGCTTACTCGTACCCCTGCGCTCTTGCCATCGTTTGCAGCAAAGGATGCATTCGTTCCTCGGATCGCAATGTCGACATCCATGGGTTCATCGGTTTGGTTCTGCAACGTGACAGGGAGCTCAACGCTGTCGCCAAAGTTGAGGAAGCGGGGCGGGGAAGGGCGCACCATCAGCGGGAGCCGTGCAGTGACTTGCGATTCACCGGTGCCGAAGAATCGGTCTCCTGAAACCGCGACGGCCATGATGCGATAGCGGGTGACCGAATCGGGCAGTTGCAGGGGCACGCTTGCGCGACCGTCTTCATCGGTCATCACGACGGGGGCGAATAGCGCGAGGGCGGAGAACTTGCGGCGCAGTTCGATTGGAGTCGGCGATGCGGGAGCGACACCCTCGCTTTCGACGTAGCCTAGTGATCGGAAGGCACTCAGGTCCAGGGAGTCAAGTTCGACACCCGAAGCGGCGGCCATCGAAACCTTGGAGCGCATCATGGGGGACTCGGACGAAGGCGAGTTTTCGTTACGACTTGTTGCCAGCGTGATTTGCGATCGCAAGTGCTGAGTCGAATACCCGGGAAATGCTTTCGGGTAGAAGATGTCGAGAGGGTCGTTGAGTGTGTAGCCCGTAAGCGCAAGGACTGACTCATCGACCACGACAAGCGCGACTTCCGCGGCTTCAAGCGGGTGGCCCGCGGCATCACTTACCTGAACGTCGATTTCAGTTTGTCCTCCGGGCGCGAGAGTGTCGGTTTGAGGCGTAGTCAATACGATCAGGTCGCGGCTGCGCGGCGGAACCGCCAGCTCAAGGGTTCCGCCCGCGAATGCAATGCGCTTGTGTGCCGGTTTGTCATTCGAAGCTTCGCCATCGCTCTCACCGACCAGTTCAACCCCAACGCTCAGGCCCGCGAGATGCTCTTCGAGGATCGGAATGCGAAGCGTGTAATTGGCTTCGGTCACACGAAAGGTTTCGCTCCTCGATACGCCGTTGCGTCCCAGAATCAGAAGACCTTCGGCGGGGAAGAACGGCGCTTGCACCAAGACTTCTGCGACGTCGCCCGGCTTGTACTCCTGGCGGTCGGGAATCAATTGAACGTGCTCGCGGTCGAGGGCGCGATCAACCTGAGCATTCGCCCCCACAACCCAAACCTGAAGCTCCGATTCGTTGCGGCGTCCCTGGTCGTCGTGAACCGACGCGACGACCCGGTAGTTGCCGCCCTTTTCAATCTTAAAGCCACAAGTTAAAGCCTCTGACTCTGACCTGATTTTGCATCGCTCCAGAACAGGGGGAGGTTCCTCGTCAGCTGTTGACTGTCGACCTATATGCCCACGAAAGTCGGTCGATTCTTCAAGGCGCAGCGAAACGTCGATTCCGGTTTGTCGTTCGCCCGCGATATTGACGACTACGCTTTCCACATCGAGCGACTCGCCCACTTGGATGAAAGAATGCTCCGTGTTCAGGCCGACATAGAGTGCCGCGGGGTGGACAAGGCTCTGACTTCGGCCTGTCCAATTCTGGCGATTACGATCCTGCACGAGCGCCTCAGCCTTCACGACAAACGGCCGCGGCTTCTCGATGGCAACGAGGTCAATCGCCAGGCTGTGTTCGCCCCTTGCATCGGTGACTGCGCTATGAGCAATATTTTCGAGCGCTTGTTGGTGAAACGGACGCTGTCCCCACCAAGGCGTCCAGTTGCCGAACTGAAAGTCGTCGTGATGCGGCGGCACGAAGCTTCCGTACTCCGCTGTGACGTTCCATGTCACGGGTGCCGCGGCGAGGCCTCCGCCCGCAAAATACTTCGCCCCAACGTGGGCAACCGCGGTATCGCCAAGGAAGTGCTCGGCGTCGTTGAAACGGGTCGTGACTTCAAACTCGGGTCGGCGGAACTCCTGGATCATGACCGCGTGCTCGGATCTCGAGTCTTCGACCGGCTCGCCGAGCTTCATCGCTGTCAAAACGAAGGCAGCGTTTCCGAGTTCAGTTTCCTCGGGAAGTTCGACTGCGAGATGAAAACCGCCGAGTGCAGTGACACTCGAGCTGCCTTCTCCAATTGTCTTCCCGCGCGGCCCCTTGAGCTTCCATCCAACTTGATCGATGGACCCGTCCGGCGCAGACAACGTGCGATGATCCTGCGCGTCGATGTGACGCAACCACCCCTTGAGATGAACTTCCTCGCCGGGACGGTAGACGCCGCGATCACTGAACTTGTACCAGAGGATGCGCTCGGTATTCTGATTGTTCCCGAAGTACCGCATGCCGTAGCCGGCAAGCATCGCAGAGTCGCGCCCCTTTCTTGCGATCAAGACGGCACTATCGTCAGCTCTTTGAGCGAAGACTTGTCGTGTAAGACCCGAAGCGTCGGTTGTTGCCGGTGCTGCCAGCGGCGGGATGAGACTGACGTTGGCGTTCGCGACGGGAGTGCCGTCTCCCAGCGCGGTCACCCAACTCACAATCGATTTGGAGTCCATGACTGCGGTGAGCCCAAGTTTCGTCACTTGCACCCAGTAGATGAGCTCTGAGCCTGGCAGCCTAGGCCAGCGTCTTTGATCTCTGCGGTCACCATTGCCCGCCTGAGTCTCGAGCAAGAGTTGACGTGCCGAATGGCGATCAGCGGTTTCTACCCAAACTGCGAAGTGACCGTATTTGCCCTTCAGGTGCGGGCGAAGGTCGATGTCGACGGTGCTGTATCGGTCCTCATCATTAGGGATTAGCCAGGTGTCTTGAACAACTTCGCCACGTGTAAACCCCTTTCCGCGCACGCGTCCCTGGTGCCACTGTTGGAACGCGTGCCAATCCTCCGGCTGCACGCGATTGATCCTGACGCTCAGTTCCTTGTTGTTTGTCGATTGGATCGGGAGTACCGCGGGTCCAAACGGATCGAGAGTGACCGCGGGCCCGTTCGGACCCTGAAGTCGACGACGTGCGTGGCCGGTGGTGATTTTGATTTCTTCGTCGTGTTTGAGTGTTTGGCCAAATGTGTCGCGAATGCCCTTGGGTACGACGATTCGATATGGAGTCTTGGGTTGAATGTCGCCGGCGATCGAAAAATGTTGTTGGTGAAAGTTGATCTCGAGGTTCGTTACATCGGGTTCGACTTTGATATCGATCTCTTGGTTGGGATCGAGCGCATTGTTGAAGCGCACCCACCACCTACGGCCGGGCTGGCAAGACCCTTCTTCGCTGCACGAATAGTCGTCGACGGCGAGCTTGTCGTAGGTGGAGAAGCTGAAACCCTGCGACTCCTGTGTCTTCCGTGGGCCTTCCGCAGAAGGCGCACCGGCTTCAATGATGACTTCGAACTTTCGCCCGGGCTTGAGGGGCGACTTCGGTGTAAGCGCGATCCAACGTCCCGGTTCGGCGTGCGCGGTTTGTTGCTTTCCATATGGGTCGGCTTCAATTTCGGCCGGTGTCGCGATGCGAAGCTTGCGCTCCTTCTTATGATCTTTCAGATGAACGAACTCAAGAAATGCTTTGGCGTCGACTCGCTGGTCGAAGGTCATCAGTAGCACCGGCGTGAGTGCGACTGATTCGGTGACGGGATACTGCGAGATCAACTTGGCTGCGGGTGTTTTGAATTCGAATGCAGTCTCTACGTCGAGGCGATTGCCGCTAGCCGCAACCGTTCCAGCCGGCACAAGCACGCGATACTTCGTCGCGGCGGGGAAGCGCCCGGTGGGTTCGAAGATCAACGTTTGAGTGCCGAGCCACCGCCATCGCCCGGCGGGGTGCGGATTCAGTGTCACGATGTCCTGGGGCAACGCATCTTGGATCGACCCGACTGCCACCATGGGTTCCGAAAAGCTGATGTTGAGCGTGGCCGCCATCGAGACGGCTCCTTCAGGCGCGTAGCGAGTGACGCGCAAGGAACCCTCGGAAGACATCGGGGGCGCTTTCTCGACCTTCGGCTGAGGGAAGGGAGGTGCAACGTCGTCGCCGGTTCGCCGCGGGGGCTTTGTTCCTGTTCGGACATGAAAAGGAGACTGCGCGCTTGATTTCTTGGCGAGGTCCGGAAGTCGATCGAGAAGGGCATCGATGCGAGCGGGGCTTAGTGGGCTGCCTGCTTCGAGGGGATTCGCGGGCGGGGTCGACGCGGGTTCAGCATCGCGAAGCTGGAGCGTGACTTGGGGCCGCCCACCAGGCCCGGGAATTGTCGCGACCTTGTCCCGAGAGAAACCGAGACTTAGCGCCGAAGAAGACAGTTCGGTGGGAAGCACGCGCCCCACGATCTGACCGGTCGTTGTCATCAACCCGAAGGGCTCGAACACGACGAAGGCTGATAGAAGCGTAGCCGCGCCGATCGTTCTGAAAATCCATCTTCTGCGTTGCTGCATCATCGTCCCTCCCCTCACCGAAGTCTACCTGCGTGCCTTTTGATTAGACAACGCAATCGCGCATCGGTTTCCGCGACCCTGCCCCGGGTTCGCGGGCGTGGTACCGTGCTCAAGTGATGAAGTACGCCACGCGATTGCATTCGCACACACGGATGTGCGACGCCTCGACCCGCGAGCCCGCCGAGACCGCTTCCGTCGCCCGAAACGTTCGGCCGCGCTAGTGGTGTCCTTGCAAAGCGATGCTCGGAGTCGCGCGAGTTCGCTTGTGCCGATCTACATCGTGTTTCTTGCCGCGCTCGCGGTCCGATACGCCTTCCTTGTTCAACTACGAGACGAATCCTATCTGGGAAATATTCGCGTCTCAGACGCTTTCGCGTACTTTGAACTCGCGGGAATGATCGTCGCGGGAAACGCGCCCGCCGAACCCTACTGGCAAGCGCCTTTCTACCCACTGCTCTTGGCTGGGTTCCAGTGGCTATTCGGTGGCTCGCTCGGCGCGGTCCAGTGGCTCCACCTTCTTGTGGGTGCCCTCAATTGCGCGTTGGTCTTTCGGTTGACCGACCGCATGTTCAGTCGGGAGGCTGCGTGGGCCGCCGCCGGGGTCGGGGTTCTCTATGCGCCGTTTTGGATCTTCGACGCTCAGCCCCTGCCGGCAAACCTAACCGCTCTGCTCGATCTCGTGTTGGTGTCGGTCTATCTGAGATTTCGCGAAAGCGGGAATTGGGATCTCCTCGCGGCGGCGGGCTTATTGCTTGGCCTGGTCATCACGACGCACGGTCTCGCGATGTTTACCCTGCCTGTGTTTCTGTACGACATTGCGACGCGGCGTCGCGACGCCGACGCTCAAACGAGCTCGGTTGCCGCCTGCGTCGCAGTGTTTTTGGCCGCCACCGCGATCGCGCCCGCTTCGGTGAGTCTTCGTAATTCAATTGTCGCCAAGGCGCCGGTCTTCGTTTCATACAACGCGGGCATCAACTTCTACATCGGGAACCACCGTGACTTGGAGCAGACGCTTGCGCGCCGGGGTGGCTACGAGTGGTGGGAATTGTTCAACAGCCCGTACGCGAGTGGCGCCAGTTCACCGGCGGACATGAACCGGTATTTCATCGAACAAACGCTCAATGAATTTTTGGAGGCGCCGGGATCGGTTCTGCAGACGATTGGCAAGAAGGCCTTAATGGCTGTAGCGGGTAGTGAGCAAAAACGGAACTTCCCCATCTATCCTCTTCGCGAAGACTCGTGGTTATTGCGCGCATTGTTGTTCGAAGTTTCGATCTTTGGTTTCGTTGTGTTCGCCTTTCCGGCGGGGCTCGTGATTCCACTCGCGGTGTTCGGTTTTCTTTGGGTGCGGCGATCAGGAGGCGAGGGGACCGGTGGACTGTCGGCAAAGTCGCTTCCAGGTTGGATCGCCCTACTTCACGTGGCGGGCATGCTGGTCTTCTTTCCCACGGCGCGGTACCGCGTGCCCGCGATCATGCTCCTCTTACCCTACGTGGGCGTGGCCCTCGCGATGGCGTGGAATGGGTTTGCAACGCGGTCGCGAGAACGGGGCGACAGGCCGAGCGGGTTCGCGTCGGTTGTCACGACGGGGCTTGTCGTGTTTGCGATCGTCAACCCGCTGGCATCCAACGTATTTCGCCACCCGGTGCGAGACGAAGCTGAGCATCTGTATCTATCGGCGCGCTGGGGGCTAGAAACGTTATGGCGCGCCGAAAGCGAGTCGATCGAAGCGCGGATGCTCGCTACTGCTAACGAATCGATGCGCGTCGACCCGACATACCCGGAACCCCTTGAACTGCTCGCGATGCACTACCTCAACCGAGATATTGACCGAAGCATTGACTATCTCACCCAATTGGATCGACTCATCCCTGACGACGCGGCTGTTCAAGGCAAGCTTCGAAAAGCGACGGCACTCCGTGAGCAGCGGGTTCGTCAAGACGCCGCGGTGCAGTAAGTCGCTTTAGGAAATTGAGTTCCGACACATCTGGCTGTCGAGACAGGCATTCTCGAAACACCGAAACACAAAGACACAATAGACATAAAGGAAGGCCCCCATGCCGCTTAGCCCGATGGACGAATTCATGGCGCATCAGACGTGTGAAACCTTCGACCACGTTTTTACGAGCGATCGCAATTTCTACGACCGCTACTACTTCAATATGCATTCGAGTAGTGACGAACTCTTCGTCATTATGGGCATGGGGCAGTATCCCAACCTGGGGACAACCGACGCTTTCGTGTCGGTGTCGATCGGCGAAGAGATCCACGTCGTGCGGGCATCCCGGGAGCTCGGCGGCAATAGGCTCGATACCACGATTGGCCCCTTCGGCACCGAAGTGATCGAGGGGCTTCAGAAGGTGCGGTTCTTTTGCGAGCCGAACGAGCATGGCATTTCTTTTGACCTGGTTTTCGAAGGCACCGTTCCCGCAGTCGAAGAACCAAAGACCTTTCAGCGGTTTCCACATGGACGCGTGTCGATGGACACGTCTCGTTATTCCCAAGTCGGCACTTGGACGGGGACCCTCGAAGTTGCGGGGAAACGTTTTGACGTGACGCCTGACCGCTGGCGCGGTGCGCGGGACCATTCCTGGGGCGTGCGCGGCATTGGCGAACCTGAACCGCCCGGAATTCGGGTGAGCCACATCGGCACGGGCTTTGGTTTCTTTCACACATGGATCCCGCTTCAAACCGACGACGGCCTGTACAAGCTCTTTTTCGAAGGCGACAAAGACGGCAACACGTTGGTCGAAGAGTCGGTCAAGATCGGCAGCGTGGCGTCCGGCGGCGCGATCGAAGAGATGGGGAGCCCTAAGTTCGACTACAAATACAAGCCGGGCACCCGCGAACTCGAGAGTGCGACGATCACATTTGCGGACCCCACCGGCAAAGAGATCGAGGTGCGTGCAACGCCGCAGCGCACGGTGTACCTCGCCGCGGGTTCTGGCTACATCCCGCAACCAGACTGGTCGCACGGCATGTATCAAGGCCCACTCAAAGTAGAAGGCAAGAAGTACGACATCAGCACTCCGGAAAAGCGCGCCGAACTCGGTCCGCTCTACGAGGTGCTGTGTCGCTTCGAATTGAGTACGGGCGAAGTGAGCTACGGCCTGCTCGAATGTCTTTGCGTTGGGACCTACTTGCCGCTCGGTTTTGATTCGCCGGGAGCAATGGCGCCTTAGGCGTCACATGAAACGCCCTAAATCGCGCAGTCCGTTGCACCGCCATCGATCCGCAGCGTCGAGCCGTTGATGTAGGCCGCGCGTGCGCTTGCGAGAAACACGACGAGGTCGGCGACTTCGCTGGGTTCTGCGATGCGACCGAGCGGGTTATCGAACATGCCCTTCATCGCTTTGCGTTGAACAACCGCCCAATCGTCGCCCCAGCCTTCTTTCTCGGCGCGTCGCCACATCATGGCCTTGATCTCTTCGGTGGCGATGATGCCCGGACTCACGAGGTTTACCGTGACGCCGCTATTGGCGAGGTCTTTCGCGAGGGTGAGGCAAACGTTCGCGAGCGCGGCCTTCGACGCGTAGTAATGAGGCATGCGCGCTGCGGGTCGCAAGCCGCCAACGGTTCCGAGCCAGACTACGCGCCCCCAGCTTCGTTCGGTCATGCCCGGCGTAAGCGCCTTTGCGAGTCGAACTCCGGAGATCACATTCTTTTGGTAGATGTCGGCCCAGTCATCGCTGGAAGCGGTCGGCCAGGTTCCGGCCTCGGCAACGCCGTAGTTGTTGACAAGGATGTCGATGGGGCGGCCCGCACTTTCGAGTTGATTCACGACCTCGGCGGCACCGGCGTCTTTAACGATGTTTCCATAGACCGGATAGGCCTGGTGGCCCGCGTCGGTAATGCGCGCGACAACGGAGTCAGCCTGACCTGCCTCAAAGCCATGGACATAGACCGCGACACCTTCCTTCGCGAGCCCTTCGGCGATCGCGGAACCCGTGCCGCGATAGCTTCCTGTTACGAGGGCTGTCTTGTTTTTGAGCTCGAGATCCATGGGAATGCCTTTCGAAAACGTCTGGGTGTCAACGCGGTTTAGCACGGCCGCCCGGTCGTCACGACCACAGTCCTCGGGTTGGTTACACTCGCAGAAGTCTAATCGTGCGGGGTGAAAGGGTGATCAACGCCGGAAGAGGTGAAAAGTTTGTTGCGGTCATTGGGTTGCCGCGGAGCGGAACGACCCTGTTAACCGCTCTGCTCGATCGCCATTCATCGCTGTGTTTGTATTACGAGCCCTGGAATGCATCCCCCAACGCCCGCCCGCCCGTGCCCAAAGACATTGCCGAGTTTCGCGCTTGTATGGCGGCGCGCTTTGGGGATGCCGCGCATGCGAAGGGGACCATCACGGGTTTCAAGGAAACGACGACCAATGTCGGGACGACGGCTTGGGCTGTCGACGCGATCGATTCACTGTCACAGACGTGTGACCTGACACCGATTTGGATTCAACGCGACCCCATTCACTGCCTGCTTTCAAAGGTCGAAGGCGCAAAAAAGTGGTGGGGCTATCCGGATGCCAAGTTTTCCAAAGAAATATTGGAAAAGTTTCTAACGGAAACGGAAAACAGCTACGACACCTTGCGAGCTCTCATGAGGCGACACGGTGGTCTCGCGGTGCGCTACGAGGCACTTGTGCGCAGCCCGGCAGACGTTCTTACCCTCGTCATGAAAAGCGTGGATGAACCCTTCGAACTGTCGCAACTCGACTACTACAAGTCGAATTCCGAAGCAGGGCTCGGAAAGAAGGTGATGGGGGATCCCGGTCTCATCGAAAAACCGCGACAGGTCAACGACGACTCGATTGCGCGGCGTGACCGAGAGGCGCTGCAATATCGCTCTGTGATCCGCGATGTATTCGAACAGCCGCGCTTTGAAGCCCTCGTCTCGCAGTTCGAACGGTTCGCGGGGCTGCCATCTGTTGCGCGCGCTCAACTCGACTTCGAGCCGTAGCTCTGCGCCATACTCGCGGCCGGTGACAACTGGATGCCGTGGTTGGGGATCGGGTAACGCAGTCCCGCTTTGCTCAGAGCTTCAAGTCCCGCGATGATCTTCGGCAAGTCGCTCGGCGGGAGTGCGACCAATAGTTCGTCGTCCTGCACGCCGCCGAATTTCCGTTCCGCGTAACAGGGGATAGATACCGAAAACTCTCCGGTCTTGAGCGCACGCCCCCATGAGTCCGCGCAAGCGCTTTCGCCGACCACCGAGAACGAGCACTTCTTGTAGTCGCGGTATTGGTAACCATTGATGAGGGTGATCATCTGGCCTGGCGTTGCGTAGATCAAACATATGTCCGGGTTGTCGATCCGCCCTGAAACCAAGGGCGACACCGCCATGGCTTCGTAGTCGCCATAGCTCGCACAGTCCATCGCGCCTTGGTGCGCGGCGCTGTCCTCGAGCGTGCCGTACCACACGCCGTTGAACTGGTTTCCGCTTTTCCATTCTTCGTCTTGGGGGTGAAGTCCGAGCACGGCACCGCATTGGGCGCCCATCAGGTGTTCCATCGTGAAGCCAATCGTGTACCCGATCCAGCGCGCTTGTCCGACAATTTGATCTGTTGCGAGTTTTAGCGACGGGTCGGGGATTCGAATTCGCGGGATGTCGTCGAGGTCTTTGCGCGTCTTGAAACGCTTCATGCCGATCGGCGTTGCCTTGAGGCGTAGCAAACGAACGAGGTCCTCACAGATGGCTTTGAAGTCGTATTCGGTCTCGTCTCCCCAACAGTTGGGTGAGGTCATCGTGGCTTCCTCCAGTACGCGCGCATGGGTTCGAGTCGTGGGTTGAAATATTGAGGTTCGCATCTTCTACCCGCTCGGGCACTTGCTTTCGAGCCCAATCGCGATGTTGATGCTCGCGCTCGGTCTTGGTGATGGTCCGCACGGGAGTCCCGTATGAATTTCGGATTCAGCGAAGAGCAGGATCTACTGCGCAGCTCGGTTCGAAGGTTTTTGGACGAGCGCTGCCCTCTTGAAGAAGTTCCCAGGCTTTCGGAAACCTCTCCCGGCTACTGCGACGCGCAATGGGCCGAACTTGCTGCGCTCGGTTGGCCCCGTACAGTTGATTGGAGCCGACCACGTGGGCCGCGGACGCGGCGAACATCTAAAAGGTTTGCTTGGACGGTTCGCGCGACGCGAAGATCATGGCCCGACCACGGACTTTTCGCTCTGGGTTCCAACCGACTGTACGTTCACCGCGGCACCGGCTTTTTCGGTTTCCCGTTGCGGGTCGGGGTGCCGGGTGAAGCGTCGCTGATGGAACTGATCGTCAACGAAGCGGACTAAACCGACACCCGCGAACACACGTACAGGATGTGGGGGTACGGGAGAAAGTCGTTGATCGTGTGACGCTTGACCGTGAATCCCAACTGCTCGACCAGGGCGGTGAGTTCAACCGGGTCCCAATAGTGAATCGGCTCGGATCCGACCATCAAGCGATCGAGTGCCAAGGTGAACAACCGCTTGTACGCCGGCCGGTTGGAAACGTCCTTTAGCAGCAGGACACCATTGGGCGCGACGAGCTCTGCGACACGCGCGAGGAAGTTCGCGACTTCGTCCTTCGGGAGATGGTGGATCAAGTCGAGCATGAAGATCGCATCGAACTGTCCACTGCCCTTCCACGCGAGCACGTTCGACGTGGTGTAGTGGACGTTGTCGACACCAAGCTTTGCGGCGCATTCTTCAGCGGCTCCGATGCGGTCCGCGTCGAGGTCCACTCCGGTGACCTTTCGCGTCGGAGCGTCGATCGCGAAGTAGAGGGAAAATAGACCGAAGCCGCAACCGAGGTCGAGAATCCGTCCCTCGCGTGGGAGATACTGACCGATCTCCTGCAAAAAAATTTGACGCAAGATCAAGAAGCGAATGCGTGCGTAGATCCGGACGACGAAGCTCTTCTGATTGGCGATGATCCTTTCGACAGCAGCGCGTTCACTGCCCGGCGTCGTTCCAACCGTGGCGCGCGAAGCCGCTGTGGGTGACTTCGTATCATGCGTCTGGTTTGTAGGGTCGTCGCTCAAATCAAAATCTCTCGCTTGCCTTGCTTGCCGATTCGCAATTCGTGTGGCCATCGTCGCGTCAGAGGTTGCTCGAAGGGCCGTGACGATGGACGCCGGCGCGGTGTCGGGAGAGCCGGAGTCGAACCGAAGGTTTGGGTTGTGGCTTCGCGATCTTACAGCAACCCCGCCGCCGCGAGGATCAGCGAGCCGGTGCAAACGGATGTCGTCCAGGGGGTTGTTTCGTGAATGGCCCGTACCCAATCAAGTGCGCGCGGGCTTTCGCACACGGCCGCGTAGCCGGGACCGCCCGGCACGATCAGGATGTCTGCTGCGGGGACGTCGTCAAAACCGGCATCGGCGTGAAGCGCCAAGTTCCCGGTGTCATTTCGGACAGGACCTTTGGTTTCGCAACGAAGACGATCTTGTTGTCGGGGATCTGGTTCTTGATCGTTGACTGTTGGAGTCCTACTGATTCCGACTTCGCATAACCGTCGCCTGGGATTTGCGACCCTGCACAAGCTGGATGCGACTCATTTGGGGCTCTGCTCCAATACCCGCACCAACTGTTCATGGAGGAAGTGGGTGGGTCAGTGCCGCTAGTCCGTGTCGGGCAATAGGCAGGAGTGGATCGATTCTTCGTGCGGAATTTCTCGCGCCAAGGTGCGAATCGCCAATGCGGCATCGCGAAGATCGAAGTCGTGGGTGTGCATGTTCTGGATCGGCGTGGTTCGCGACTCGAGCAAGCGGATGGCGCTTGTGTAACCCGAAGCCGTCACGCCGATCGCACCGCGAATCGAAATTTCTTTCATCACAATCTTGTCCGAGACGAAATTGGGGATCGGTTTGAAACCCTTCACGCCGGCAAGGACGACCGTGCCCCCCATGCTGACGTAGTTGAGCGATTCGGAAACTGGCTCGGTTGCGTAAGACGAAACATCGACCACGACGTCAGCGCCCCGTCCGTCGGTGAGTTCATTTACGCGATCTTTGGTGTTTTCGTTTTCCACGTCGATGACCGCGTCCGCACCAAACTCGAGGGCCAGGTCGAGCTTTGCTTTGTCGGCGGCGAGCCCCGTCACGATGATCTTCTTGGCGCCAACGTCCTTGCACGCGAGCACGGAAGCCAAGCCTCTCTGTCCGGGACCCATGATGAGCACCGTGTCTTGCGGGCCGGTGTTTGGGATCTCAACCGCCCAGCGATAACCGGCTCCCAACGGGTTGAACATGACGGCAACTTCCGGGGGCAGTGTGGGGTCGACTTTGTGCACGATCGAATTCGGCGCGAGGTACATGAATTCGGCATACGAACCCCAGAGCCCCGGCGCGACCGAGAGTGGAATGTACGAATAGATCTTTCGCGAATGACAAAGGTGGTAGCGGCCCGCCAAGCAGTTCTGACAGAAACGACACGACAGCATGGTCTCGACGGCGACGCGATCTCCAACTTCGACGCCCCATCGTTCCGCTGCGCCATCGCCGATCTTGGCGATCACGCCGAGAGGTTCATGGCCGGGAATCACCGGCATCGGGGTGCGAAGCACGCCCTCGAATTGTTCGTAGTCGCTGCCGCAGATTCCGCATGACTCGATGCGCAGGAGAGCGTCGTCGTGTCCAATTTCGGGAATCGCAATGTCTCGGGCTTCGAGCTTGCGCTCTTCGGTCAGGACCATCGCCATCGACTTGCTGGGAAGACTCATCGCGTGACTCGCTCCTAGTTTCATCAATCCGTTCGGCCGACGCTGGTTACTTTAGCCTATCGTTCGGTGTGACGAGCGGGGGTGTGCTCGATCGCACGATCTACTTGGGCGCTTATGTGGACGCTTTCAATGACCGTTGGCGACAGAGTCGAATTGAAGACACACGAACTTCGCTGTGAAACCAGCGGCGCCGGCGAGCGTCATTTTCTATGCCTTCACGGCTTGGTCGACACGCTTGGGATATGGAAGCGCCTTGTTCCCGCGCTCGAGAAGCGAAGCGTCGTGACTCGTTTTGATCAACGCGGCCACGGTGAATCGGATGCGCCAGCAGGGCCCTATACCCGAAAGGCCCTCGCCCAAGATGCGATCGATGTTCTGGATTCCCTGGCGGTTCCCCGCGCAACGCTCATCGGTCATTCAATGGGTGGCGTTGTCGCGATGGAGGCGGCACTTCAGTTTCCAGACCGAGTCAATGGGCTGGTGCTCATCGGCACGACATCGGAATGTCGAAGCCGGGTTGCCGACTGGTACGAAAGGATCGCGCTGGCGGGCGAGGAGCGTGGATGTGACGGATTGGCGCAAACGATCTACGGAAAGGAAAGCCATAAGAAAATTTCGGGCAACGCTCAGGGGATCGCCCACGTCACACGCATGCTCAAGAGCCTTTGCGCTGACCCCCTCACCCCGCATCTTAAGGACATGCGGTGTCCCGTCTTGCTGTTGGTCGGCGAAGCAGATCCCATGGGGCCGAAAGCGTCGGAGATCATTCGCGATGCGTTGCCGAGCGGTTGTGCGACCTTCGAAATGATTCCAGAGCGGGGACATTGGCTACACCTCGATTCTCACGAAGCCGTAATCGACGCCATCAACGCTTGGATGCCGACGCAAGTCCGAGGAAGATGAGCGAATCCGTCGTGCGCCTCAATAGAGCAAGTTAGATAGAAAGAAGAAAATAGGAGAACTCCCAAATGCCTTGCCGAGTCGAGTTGCTGTCCGCAGAAGCCGCGAAGAAGGCGGCCGAAGAAGTCGACCTTCCTGCACCTTTCGCAGACCTCAATGTGTTTCGTCTATTGCTCCACCGTCCACGCACCGCAAAGGCGATGTCGGACTTGTTGATCTCGCTGCTGTTCGGAGGAGATCTCGACGATCGACTCCGTGAACTCGTCATCATGCGAATCGGCTGGGCGACGGGGAGTGACTATGAGTGGACTCAGCATTGGACCATCGCGCTCGAACGTTTCGGGTGCACCGAAGAAGACCTGTTGTCTGTGAGAAATTGGCGCGAGGCTTCATGCTTTGGGGATCTCGAAAGAGCAGTACTCGGTGCGGTCGACGAAGTCCTGGAAACGGGAACCTTGGCGAAGGAAAGTTTTGCAGGGTGTGTCGCGCTGCTCGGCAACAACGCGAGTATTGAACTCGTTGCTGCCGTTGGAACCTGGTCCATGATTTCAAAACTTGCCCGGAGCCTTGAGATCCCCCTCGAAGAGGGCGTCGCTTCGTGGCCCCCAACCGGAGCACCGTCCCCCGCTGTATAAACCTCGAGTTCGAAATTTTGCTGAGGGAACACCATGAAGTACGGAATCATTCTTGTGGGAGAAACGATCGCAGACCAGATCGCGGCGGCGAAGCTTGCCGACCGTCGCGGGTTCTATTCTGTGTGGACAACCGAATTTTTTCACCAACACGGTTTTGTTCGGCTGGGCGCCGTCGCCGCGGCAACACAAAATGTCAAAGTCGGAACCGCGATCGCCTATGCGTTCATGCGTACGCCGATGCTCGCCGCGAGTGCAGCGATGGATGTCGATGAGATTTCGAACGGTCGAGTCATCCTTGGGTTAGGCAGTGGTACGCGCTCGATGAACGAGAAGTGGTATTCGATGCCGTTCGACCGGGCGCCCGCACCACGGATGCGCGACGCCATCGGCTTGATTCGCGCAGCCATAGAGGCGCAGGGTGGTGGTGGGCTTCGTTACGAAAGCGAAAGCTACAACGTCACGATCCCGCAATTCGCACGGCCCCAGGCTCCACGTCCCGAAATCCCGATCTACCTCGCCGCGGTCAATAGCGGGATGATCAAGGCCGCAGCCGACGTTGCCGACGGCTTGATCGGCCATCCAATCTATACACGCAAATACATCACCGACGAAGTGCTTCCACGGCTTGAAGGGTCGTCGTGCGAACTCACGCCATATGTGATGTGTTCGGTGTCTGATGACGAAGCAAAAGCACGTCGCGAGGTTCGCTCACAAATCGCTTTTTACTACACGACCCGGCTCTACCATTCGGTGCTCGATGTCCACGGGTGGCGGTCCATTGGCGAGGAAGTCGCACAGGCATTTCGAAAGATGGACTTTAAGGCGATGTCAGAAGCGGTGCCGGACGAACTCGTTGACGCAATCGCGATCGCGGGTCGTCCCGACGAGGTGCGAGATCAGCTGAAGCAATGGGATGGCATTGCGGACCACGTCTTGTTCTATCCACCCACCGTTGGCGTCGCGCCGGCTCGCGCGGTCGAAAATATGACCGCCATCATCGAAACATTTGGTTCGTAGCGTTCCACCCCGTTTTGTACTCCCACCTACGGCCCCTTTCGCAATTCGTCTGGAGAGACATTGTCCCCGTCTTCGCGTTATCGACCCGCACCCACGCATACGCAGCTAGGCGACGAATTTTTCGACGAAGTTTCGGCGGCCGATTTCCCCGAGCATAAGCTCCGTTATCGCAACCCTTACTGGGCGGCCCGCGTCGGTCTCGACACCCTCGATGACGAGCGGTGGCTGAATCACTTTGGTCGCTTTGCGCAACTTCCAGACAACCTCCCCCGTCCGTTGTCGTTGCGTTACCACGGACATCAGTTCCGAAACTACAACCCAGACATTGGAGACGGGCGGGGCTTCTTGTTCGCCCAGTTACGAGACTGCGAAGACGATCGTTTGCTTGATCTTGCAACAAAGGGGAGCGGCGAGACGCCGTGGTCCCGCAGCGGAGATGGTCGGCTGACGTTGAAGGGCGGCGTGCGCGAGGTGTTGGCGACGGCACTGCTTGAGGCATTGGGGGTCTATACGTCGAAGACGTTCAGCTTGGTTGAAACGGGTGAATCGCTCACGCGTGGGGACGAGCCGTCCCCCACTCGTTCTTCCGTGATGGTGAGGCTTGGACACTCGCACATTCGATTCGGAAGTTTTCAGCGGCAGGCTTATCTCGAGAAGCCCGAGAACATTCAAAAGCTCGTCGACTATTCCATCGAACACTACTACCCAAGTTTGCTCGAAGACGAAGCGCAGCTCCCGATCGCGGGAAGCCGGGTTGCTTCGTTTCTCCGCGAAGTGGTCCACGCTTCGGCGGACCTCGCTGCGAGTTGGATGGTCGCAGGGTTCGTCCATGGCGTGCTCAATACCGACAACTTAAACATCACCGGTGAGAGCTTCGATTACGGACCGTATCGATTTCTTCCAACCCTCGACCCAAACTTTACGGCGGCCTATTTCGACAGCGGTGGGCTTTACGCTTACAGCCGCCAATCCGAAGCCGTTGGCTGGAACCTCACTCGTCTTGCCGAAACGATGCTTTCAGTGGAAGCGAAAGAGCCTTTGGTGGCAGCGCTCGAAGACTTCAATGTGGAATTCAATGAAGCATTCTTTCGCAGAACGCTGATCCGCCTCGGCATTGTGAGTAAGTCGGCGAAGCAAGGCCTAGTGGATGCGGTCCCAGAGGCCGACGTCGACTTCGTGAATGGCCTCTATCGTTTTCTCCACGAAAGTCAGATTGGCTTTGAGCAATTCTTCTTTGACTGGTATGGCGGAGCAGCGAGTCGCGCCCGCGCGACGAAGAGCCCGCATGCAAACGCCTACGCGAGCGATGCATTTCAAGCGCTTGAGCCCGGGTTTGAGCGCTTTGACTCGCTTGACCCCGAGGCGCTCAACCATCCCTACTTTGAGAACGGCCCGCCATGCACGCTCTTGATCGATGAAATTGAATCGCTCTGGGACGCCATCGCGGAGCGCGACGACTGGTCGCTCTTCGGGGCGAAGCTCGATGAGATCGAACAGATGCGCACGGCCCTACAAGGCGCGCGCTGAGGCTTCGTCACGTTCGAGTGTTAATCGTCTCGCGCGGCTGCATGCTCGTCGTCGCCTTCGCCCTCATTGTCATCTGAACCATGATCTGGCGGCGGTGCAACGCGCATGATCCAAACGAGATTTGCCGCGACGAACACCACCGAAAGCCCCGTCATGCCGAACATGCGAAAGTTGACCCAGGTTTCTTCTTCATAGTTGTATGCGACGTAGAGGTTCGCTGCGCCCGTAGCGACGAAGAAGGTGGCCCAAATAAAGTTCAGCTTGCGCCATATCGGCTCAGGCAGTTCGAGGCCGCCGCCGAGCATTCGTTGAATCAAAGGTTGGTCGCCGATGTACTGGCTTCCGATCAGGCCGATCGCCAACAACCAGAGTTCGACGGTTCCGTTCCATTTGATGAAGGTGGGGTCTCGGAAGATCAGCGTGAGCGCACCGAAGGGAACCACGAGCGCGAGAGCCAGGATGTGGTTGCGGTCGAATGTTTTTGCAAAAAGGCGGTACCCAAAGGTCTGAAACGCACATGCGATCATTACGGCCAATGTTGCGTCGTACAGGTCGCGTTGTTGGTAGACAAAAAAGAAGACGACGATCGGAAATAGGTCAATGAGGAACTTCATGCGGTTTTTGAAGCCTTGTCTACGATCTTCGCGGGTGCGGTTGGAAGGGCCAACGAGTCTAGCGGACCTTTTCGCAGCAAATTTTGATGAAGGCCGTCCGCGTGACGTTTGACGTCAAACGTCTTAGTTTTCGGTCTCAGAATTTCAATCCAAAACGATTCCAATCGTGACATTTCAGGAGTTCGTCCCGTGGCCATTGATTTTAGCTTCCCCGAAGAAATTGAATTTGTGATTCAGAAAGTTCGCGACTTTATGAATCAGGTTGTGCGCCCGGCCGAGAAAATCATTGAGGACAACGACGACGACCGAAAGACGTTGGTCGAACAGGTCGTCGTGATGCGCAAAGCAGCAAAGGAATGGGGACTCTGGCTCCCGCATATGCCCGAAAATGTCGGTGGCATGGGACTTGGCCATGTCGCGATGGCGGCCGTTTCTGCCGAAGCGGCAAAGACACGCTTCGGCCCCTTTGCTCTGAACGCGCAGGCGCCGGACGAAGGCAACATGCACACGTTGCTTCATTGGGCGACGGACGAACAAAAAGAGAAGTACTTGATGCCACTGTGCAAGGGGACGGCGCGCTCGTGTTTCGCCATGACGGAGCCCGAAGTTGCGGGCTCCGACCCGACTCTCGTGCAGACCAAAGCGGTGCGCGACGGCGATGACTGGGTGATCAACGGACACAAGTGGTTCATCTCCGGAGCACGCGGTGCGAAGTTCGCGATCTTGATCGCGAAGACCGAGGACAACCCCGAAATCCCGCAAGCCGGGAACTCCGCCTTCCTGGTCGACATCCCGAGTGAGGGCTGGGAAATCGAACGTGACGTAGAAACCATGAGTGGCGGCCACAACCACTGCGAGATCCGCATCAACAACTTGCGCGTGCCCGACAGGAATATGCTCGGCGGCCCGGGCGAAGGTCACTTGCTCGGGCAGGCGAGACTAGGCCCGGCACGTCTCGCGCACTGCATGCGCTGGCTTGGTCAGGCAGAGGTCGCACTCGAACTGATGATCGAGCGTGCGACAACGCGTTATTCCCACGGCTCACTACTAAGCGAGAAGCAGGGCATCCAGTGGATGATCGCCGACTCCACCATGGAGGTCTATCAGAGCAAGCTCATGATCTTGCACTCGGCCTATCGCATTGATCGTGGCGAAGACTTCAAGAGCGAAGTTTCCATGGCGAAGCACTTTGTGGCAAATACCCTTAACCGGGTTATCGATCGCGCGATTCAAGTGCACGGGGCGCTCGGCTATTCGACCGACACGCCGCTCGCCAAGATGGCCACTCAGGCTCGCTGGGCGCGCTTCGCGGATGGCGCCGACGAGATCCATCAGTGGCGCATCGCGCAACGTTCGATCGACGCATACTTGAAAGACCGCTCAGTGCATTCGGCGACCGGGAGCCTTCCGCTGTAGTTGCGCGCGTTTGCCGCGATGCCTGTCGTCGTTTTTCGTGTGCGCTTAAACGCTCTGATGGCGGCGCTGGATGTTTCCGAAGTCGCGCTGGGCAATGCGAAGCAGTCGGACATTGCTCGTCGCAACCACGTCTGCTGTGCGTGTTCCGTGAAATAGGGCGACTTTTCCCACCCCACCGCCACGCGTGTGTGAGCGCAAAGAAATCTCGTGGGTTCAACCGGTCAACGCAACATTTTCGTTGAAGCGCTCTGCGGGAGACGCCAAGCCGAGTCTCTTGCTCGGGCGGTCGAGCCGCGTCACTGCAACGACGGCCACCCGCCCATTGGCTGCTCCAGTAACCGCTTGTCCGAAGCGCCTTACGGCGAACAAAATGACAGGCGCTCCGTGCCGGTTGATTCGGAGAGAACCTAACGCAATCGCGCCGAAATGTGGGGCGGCCATTCTGGGCAAGTGGAGGCCTCGGTCCGTGAATGGACAGGAGTTGTTCCGGTCGCCACCAGAAGCCCACCGATAAGCCTTGCCGCCGATGCGCTTTCGGCTCGAACGTGGGCTAACGCGTTCGCTTCTAGTTTTTCTGTTCGAATTCCAGTATCAGCTGGTAATAGGACTCGGGGGCAGTGTTGACAAGGATGCCGATTCCAGGCTGTTCGATATTGGACATCGAACGATGTCTCTTGCGCATTCGCGCGACGGTGCCGGTCACCACGATGGGGTCGGAGCCTTTGTCCTCAATCGTTACAACGACCTCGCCGCCAGGTTCCGGGTGATTGCGGGCCTGAATGAAGAAGCCGCGGGCGGAGATGTTGGTGATGAAGCCGCGATTGTCGCTGCCCGCTACGCGAAAGCCGCAAGATAGACGTCGAGTGTGACGCCGGTACTGCCGCTGGTCTTTTTTCTCGTCATCCGTCACCTCCGTTTTATCGGAAAAGGCTTGAGGGGACTTGAGGTCGCCTAACCCGCAGTTCGAACGCAGCGTAGTGTGTGCGATGACGAGGGCAGCACGGCTAGACGATATGAGAGGCGAAGGACCCGGCGCGCAGTCACCCGCGATGCCCCCTGGCACGACATGAGTTCAACGATCGGTTGGTGGTGGATTCGCGCTCGCGTCGGAGCCGGATATCGCTTGATGGGTGGCTACGAAAGTGCGGTGTCGATCATGAGACAAACAAGGAATACGCTGCCAAAGCGACGGTTGTACCAAAATGCCGTCGCGACGTAGTAAAGCGGCCAGACGCCCTTCGGCAATTCGGGCGGCGGGGAGTCGGGGCGCGGGTATTGATAGACGGTATAGATCCGTCGCAAGGACGGCGCGACAAGCAAGATCCCCAGCATCACGGGATGAAAGTATTGGATTGTGACCAGATACCCGATCACGAAGAACTGTGCGACGAGCATGCCCATCACCGAATAGCGCGAGAGTTTTTCGCCGAGCAGTACCGGGAGCGTGCGAATCTTTTTGTCAGAGTCGGCGTCAAGCTTGTCGATGTGCTTGCCAAAGAGAACCGCGGTTGGGCCAAGGGCATAGGCGATACTCGCGACTGCGACGTCGTTGCTCCACGAGCCCGTGATGACGTAATAGCCACCGCCGACCATGAGCGGGCCCCATACCGCGAGAACCGCCGGCTCTCCCATGCCGATGTATTTGAGCGGCCAGGTATAAAAAAGAACGAAGAACGCCCCGGCTCCCAGCAACAAAAGTGCGATGTCGCCCCGAATCCAGACGAGATAGCCACCCACGGCGAGTGCGGCGCCACCTGTGACCACCGCGTAGAGCATCATTTGCTTCACCGTCATGAAGCCCGCTTCGATCGTTTGCGGACCGTATTGGGTGCGAAAGTAATTGTCTTTGTCGACGCCTTTGTAGTGATCGGTCAGGTCGTTGATGATGTTGTTTGTCGCGTGCGCGAGGCACAGGCCACCGGTCACAAGAGACCAGAGAAGCCAATCAAACTGCCCTGCTTTGTACGCGAGGATCCCCGCGAATGCGGCCGACGTGAACGTCATGATGATCACCGCGGCGCGGGTTGCGATCAGCCAATGCGACACGATGTCGAGAGCGTCCCACTCGTTCTTGTCGATACGAGGCATGACGGTCAGCGCTTTACCCCACATCCTGATATTGGGCATCGACATCACGACTTCCCTCTCTTGTTGGGGAGCTCGGAGAGCACGTGGAACCGCACTTGGCCCCGGGCAACAAGCTCCTGATCACTGGATCTTCTGATTTCAACTGTCCACAACTGGGCGCTCCGTCCGTGATGCACGGGCGTTCCGGTTGCGATGAGTTCGCCTTCGCTGTGGGAGCGGAGAAAGTCGGTCGAATTCGAAACGCCGACAACCCCCGTCTGACCTTTGCTCCGAGCCAAGGTGCCGGCTCCATAACTCGCCACACCTTCGACGATCGAACAGTAAACGCCCCCGTGAAGGATTCCGTAGGGTTGGTGGTGTCTAGGGTGGGCGTCAATACGAGCGACCACGCGGTCGACTCCGAGTTCGACGACGTTGAGTCCGACTTGTTCGCCCCAGGCGTCGACGATTTTCGGGTGATCTTCAGATTCAGCCAATTTTGCTCCTGCTCAATCGGCAATGAACGTGCCGAAAGCTACCGCACGCACGGGCGAATCAGCCGGTGCTTAGTGGCAACGATTCCTTTGGATGGGTGAAGCCTAGTGAGTTCGATCCGCGGCCGTCAAGCGGGCAGCTTATCCCGCGTACAGGGGCTTCGTAAAGAAGAAGTAGGCAATGGCTTCAAAGGCAATCAGGATCAAGACATAGGTGAAGCCGAATTCCGAGCGCACCTGTTGTAACTGCTCGGGGATCGCGCGATGCAACCGAAGTGACGCGCGGTGTTTAGTTCGTGAACGCGTTGCGAACGACAACCTGGTGAGATGCTGGCTCTGCCGCGCGCACTGCCACCGCGAGACGGAAATCGTTTGCGAGCGAAGTCGATGCGAAGGTCGGAATCGACTGCAGGGAAAGTTGCCAGCCAGCGGCATCGTCTTTGAAGTCAGTCGCCAGCTTGAGTGTCGCCGATCCCCCTGTCCCTGCTTCGATCTCAACCCCGAACGTTTGGGGCGGCAATTGAAAGCCGAGGCCTCGCGCTTTCATATAGGCTTCTTTCAGCGTCCAGTAGTCGGCGAAGCGACCCCGTTGATCGTCGCCCGAACGCGCAAATAGATCCGCCTGTTCGGCTTCCGTAAAAACTCGCTCCGCAATACCCGCGAGATTTTTCACGCGGTTGACGCCTTCGACATCTACCCCGCAGTCGCGGTTCTTTGTAACGACGACCGCGGACAGACCTTCGGTATGAGACAAGTTGAAACGCAGTGCCGGTGTTTTGCATGCCGGCGCGATCTCGGGTCGGCCGAACTTTTCTTCGATAAACGACCATTCGCCGGGTTGCAAGTCTGCGTAATTCGAGAGCGCTGTTCTCACCAATGCGTGGGAAACCAAGTGCAGCTTCCTATGGACATCGAAGCGAAAGCGCGCCATCCGTGCGGTTTCGGCTTCGGACAATAAGGTGCGAAAGGCATCGAGCGTCGCTGGGTCGTCGATTTGATCGGGCCAAGCGAGCCAAACGTGTGATTCGTTTTCGAGATCTACGGATGTAGGGACAAAGGCTTCCACGTGGGGATTGTGCCGTCCGAGTCGCGGAATGCCACGGCTGACGTCGGCTTTCCGTGCGAAGGGCTAAGAAGTACCTTCGCCGACAACTTTGACGCGCAGGCTTTGCGCCATCGCGATGATGGCCCCCGTGAGTGCGGCGGCATTCGCTGCGGTTGGGCAGGAAGGAATTGACGCAATGTCAAACTCGACCCTGGTCGGCCGCATCGCAGAACCGGAAGAAATGGCCGCCACCGTCTGTGCGATCGCGGACCCGAAACTCTTTGGCTACACGACCGGGCAGATCTTCCACGCCAATGGCGGTATGTACCTGGCTTGATGGCCAGCGATTCGTCGTCTTGATTTCAGTTAGTCCTTGTCGAGGGCGCGCGGAGGGATTTCTCGCAAGCCATCACCCCGCTCGATTCGATTCACAATGGAATCCGACAGGCGGGTTGCACGTCATGTGGCATGGCGACCGTTGTCTTGAACAACGCCCAGAACCAACGGGATCGCGATCAACATCAGAAGGCCTGCGAACCAGAACGGCAAGCCCATTTGCCAGTCGAAGAGCACGCCCGCGATCAACGGGCCGATGGCTCGCGCAGCGGAGGCTGCGGATTGAAACCCTCCCATCACGGCGCCGCGTGTCTCGGGTGTGGCCTCCAATGAAACCATGCTTAGCATCGAAGGCTGGCTTATCGCGCGCCCAACCGCCGACACGACGAGTGGCACGAGCAACAGTCCAACACTTGCCGGTGCGGGGACTGCGAAAAACGCAGCGGCCATCAGAGTCACGCCCCCAAGCAATAGCTGCCGTTCTCCGAATCGTTGCGCCAACCGTTTGATGCCGCCCCCTTGTATTCCCACCATGACGAAGGCCATCAAGAACATGATGGGCGTGACTTCAAGCATCGAATAGCTGAAGCGAGCGATCATGTAGTAGATGAACATCGATTCGAGTTGGGTCACCGCAAACGTGAATATGAAATTGATCCAGGCGAGCCGACGCAGAAATTTCCCGCGATCAAGGGCTTCGCGTGGTGTCAGGGATTCGGCTTCGGTGTTGTGTCGCTCGGGTTCCTGCAAGATCACGCTCGCGAACACGAAGTTTGTCGCGGCTAGGCCCGCCGCAAAGATCATGGGTACTCCGTGGCCAAAGACCGAGAGTCCCCCACCGATCAGTGGGCCAAGCGTGAACCCGATCCCGAACGAAGCGCCGACCAGGCCCATGTATCGGGTGCGTTCTTCCGCTTCGGTGACGTCGCCGATATAGGCCGTCGCGACACTGATATTCGCTCCGAACACGCCGCCCAAAATTCGCGCGACGAACATGAGTTCAATGGAGTTGGAAAGTCCCAGCATTAGGAGACACGCGCTGGTCCCCGCAATGGTGATCAGAATGACGGGGCGGCGACCAATGCGGTCAGAGAGCCGGCCCCAGATCGGCGCGAAGAAATACTGCATCGCCGCGTAGCTAGCGAGAAGCAGCCCAAGCACTGCTCCGCTGGCCTGTTGATCCTTGGCGAGATACGGCAATACGGGGATCGCGACGCCAAAGCCGATCAGGTCGACGACAATCACGGCGAGCAAAATAAAGACGGGATTTCGGTCGGTTTGGGTGCTCATGGACTCGCCGGCTTTGAGTGGGCCAGGATTGTAATCCGGCCGCTCGAATGCCGCGAGGCTGCGAACAGGGCTAACCCCGGTGGTCCGAATGGTCGATATAGAGGCGAACCCGGGTGACCCGGATCGGACCCAATCGAGAGTATTGACATGAATTGCTCAGCATGTGGAACACGCGTCGGCGACGGAACTCGCAATTGTCCGAACTGTGGACGCAGTGTCCACAAGTCTTCTTCAAGAACAGGCACGTCAGATTCGTCCATGAGTGGATCGACGGTGCACGGCCTGTCGCCTTCGACTGCGCGCGACACAAATGACGCGAGTGCGTCCACACCTCAGAAGGCGAGCCCCAAAAATACCAAGAAGCCCGCGACAAAGAGCACTGTACCTGAGGTGTCTCTCGAAACGCCGGTCGAGGAGCCTATGGCCACTTCATCGTCAGGAACTCGTGTAGGGACCGCCCAGATTCGCGATTTGATTCACGACCGCCCGGACAGCCTCGAAGAAGGCTTGAGCATCTACACCAACATCGACGCCGAGCCCGTGGGCATCAATTTCGACTGTGAAGTCGGGGTGATCGACCTGCTTGCCCGGGACGACGCTGGGGGTCTCGTGGTTGTCCTGATTGCACCCGAAATCGAACCGGGGTCCGATGCCACCGGAAAAGAACTTCTTGGACAAGCACTGGAACGTGTGGGCTGGGTCCGCAAGCATGTTGCAAAGCCCCAGCAGGAGGTTCGCTCGATCGTTCTTCTCGAGCACGTTCCCGATGAAATTCGTTACACCGCGGCGGCCGTGGCGACGACAGTTGCATTCAAGACGTATCGTATGCAGATCAGCTTCCGCGAGGCTGATCTCTAGCGCAGGGCTCCAGTGTGTTCGGCGCGATACGCGCCAGCATGGCATGCTGCTCGCGCTGCTGCTTCTTACTGCATGTGCCTCGGCTCCGACGCTCCAGCAGGCGGTCGAGGCGCAAATGCCAGAGGCGATCGACGCATTCGTCGACGCCGGTGTCGATGTCGACGCACTTGATGACGAGGGGCAAGGCGCGCTCCATCGTGCTGCGCTGCTTGGGCGGCTCGGCTGGATCAAAGCGCTGCTTGATCGGGGAGCGGAGATCGATCTCCCCAATCGTGATCACGCGACAGCGCTGCATCTCGCAGTCACAGGGGCACGCGGTGACGCCGTGGAACTGCTTCTCGCGCGTGGCGCCAACGTCGAAGCCAAAGACGCCGAAGGGTCGACCGCCCTTCATCTTGCAGTCACCCGCGAGCACACCGCGATCGCATCCCGCCTACTCAACGCGGACGCCGACAAGTCTGCGCGCAATCACGCCGGCCGCACGGCGCTTCATCTCGCGGCCGAGTTTGCGCCCAGAGAGCTCGTGGAGCGGTTGATCGAATTGGGGAGCGACCCCAATGTCGCCGCAGTAAATGGAGCGACGCCGCTCCATCTCGCGATTTTTTTCGACAGACCCAGTGTTGTGTCCCTGTTGCTCGAGGCCGGCGCAGACGCAAATGCGGTTGACGCCAACGACATCCGACCGATCCACGTCGCGGTATCGGTCGGGAACCTCGACATCCTCGAAGACTTAACCAAGGCAGAACTCGACATCAACGCGTTAAACGGTAGTGAAGATTCGCCATTGCATATGGCGGTTGACGCAGATGCGCGCGTCATTGCGAAGGGCTTGCTGGTCAGGAAAGCAAACCCAAACGTCGTCGGTCGCGATGGCGATACTCCCTTGCATCGAGCTGCGCCTCGACGCGACCCGCGCATGGTCGGTTTGCTGCTCAATTGGGGTGCCGACCCAAGTTTGAAGAACAACGAACACATAACGCCTTGGGACGTCGCGAAGGCGTATAGACGGCGCCGCGTTTTGGAGCTGCTCGACGGCGCCCCGAGCCCGTTGCAAATGGCGGTGATCCGCGAAGACCTCGAAGCCATCGACGCGCTCCTTGCCAGCGGTGCGAACCCCGACCGAGGTGACGCAAGTGGTCGCACTGCCCTGGCGACCGCAGTCAACTTCCCCGAAGTCGTCGCGCGTTTGATCGAGGCGGGAGCAAGCATCGACATCGGGGACGATGGGCAGATCACGCCTCTCCAGTTAGCGGCACGGGGAGGCAACCTCGAAGTGGTGACACTGCTCATTGATGCGGGGGCCGATCCGAATCATGCAGATCGGCGCGGTTCGACGCCGCTACTGGCTGCTGCGCAGAATCAACACCTCGACGTGGGTCTGCGTTTGCTCGAAGCGGGCGCCGACCCGAACGTGAAGAACCGCAGCGATGAATCTCCGCTTTTTCATGCGATCGCCCATCGCCAGGAAGCATTGCTCTTTGGCCTGCTCGAGGCAGGCGCCAAGCAAGGGGCGGAGATGACGAATGGCATGCTCGCATTGGGCTTCGCGTCCAGCATGGGGCAAGGGGCAAGCGTTGCAGCACTCATCGACGCCGGCGCCGGTGTCGATTCGACGGATGGCGGCGGACGCACAGCCCTCGTGATCGCAGCGGAGCGTGGACACAGCGAAGTTGTGAAGCTGCTTCTCGAAGCGGGAGCGCGTAATGCGCGTATCAATGCGGCAGCCCGTATTCCCTTGATCGTCGCGCTCGAAGGCCAGAACGCCGAAACCGCGATGTTGCTGCTCGAAAGCGGCGCAGATCCGAATGCGAGGAACCCGGCGGGCGAGTCGGCTTTGGAGATCGCGGCCTCAACCGCAGAACCAGAACTGGTTGCGTACTTGATCGAGCAGAACGCGCATCAAGTCGAACGTGCGGGCGCACGGGGGTTGCTTGCAGCGATGCAACGACTTGAGCGCGTCTCTCCGGGTGTGACCACCGCACTTGCTGATCGACGCGGGGCATCACGTGGACGCGTGGCCGAGAGCGACGCGGAAGAATCGCAAGCTTCGCTAAACAGCCGCTACCGTGAGATCGTGCATGCCTTGGTGCTGGCGGGTGCCGACGCGGACTGGAAGTCTGCGGTCGGCAGCAGCGCACGCGAGATCGCTGCGCGACTTGGGCTTCGTGAAATCCTCGAAGCTACCGCGGAGCAGCCGTAGCGGCGGGTGCCTGCACCGACTTCTCCGGCGACTCTTGTTTGACTCCGGATTCCGCGGCGGCGTTTTCATCGCTCTGTGCTTCCGCGGGTTCGGCCACAATGGCAAGCTCTGTTTCGTCGGCTGCCACACTTTCGACCAGGGTTTTCGTTGATGCTTGCGCTTCGACTGCCGGCTTCTTAGTGGATTTTGCGATGGGCGCTTTCACGGGTTGAACTGCCGGTTGTGCCTTCGTTGCAGGTTTAACGACTGACGCGCTGTCAAGCTTCGCGGGGACGGTGTTGGTTCGTTGCTCGATGGGCGTTGGCGTCGCCATTTGTTTGGCTTCGGCGCTGGAAATTTTCGCGACGAACTTCTTCGGCGCCGGTTCGGGCTCAGTCTTGGCCGTGCCCGGGATCGCAAGTTTGGGCGCGGAATCTGCGGCTTCGGGGATCGCGACATATTCGTTGAGCACGACGAGCGCGTCAGAAACTTTGGCTGTTGACTTCGACTTGATCACCGCGGCGACGGGTGTCTTGGCTTCGGTACTCGACGCGGCTGACGTTGCCTTGGAAACCTTCGCTTGCTGGGTCCGCGTAGTCGCAACGTTCTTGGGCGCGGGCCGAAGTGCTGGAATCGCTGCCAGCTTGGCCTTCAGTTGTTCTGGGTTCACGACATCCGCGATAGCGGCATCGATCTCTTGGGCGGTCGATGCGTTCGTGTCGACGTCTTCGCCGGCAGATTCACCGACCTCGGAAAAGGGAAGTGAGTCGAGTCCGGTCGCCGCGGCGATTTCATCCGCGCGATCGATCAGACTTCGGTGTTTCGTCGGTTCAATTTCGACTTCTCCAATGGCAGAGGTGGCGGCATCTTCGACAACCGCAACCGTCTCGGTACTGGCAGTCGTCACCACGGCAGGCTTGCGATCCAACGCCTCGGTCATTTTGACCTCGGCTTGGTTGATCAAGTCTGCGGGTGACGAAAAGTGCGCGTTGACCCAGAAAGCCGCTGCGATCACGCACGCTGCGAGGAACAGCTTTCCGCCGTATCCCTTTTCCCGCCGGGGTTCGACCACCGGTCGATTGCGCGCAACCATTCCGACGGGTCGGCGTGCGTGAAATTCGGGCTCGTGGTCGTCCGCAGGAACGGTTGGGTCGTCTTCGAGTTCGATCGTGAGCGAGTGCTGCGATTCCTCGGGCTTATTCTGATTCGGAGTCGACTCGACTTCGAGCGCTTCGTCGCTGTCTTGGTTGAGGATCAAAGACTGCAATTCGGGGGGGCGATTTTCAAAATACGCAGAATCCGGCGCGATGCGTTCCTCTTCGTAGGAGACCGGCTCGGGGTCGGACGCATCGAGGAGTTGCTGCGCAGAAGGGGATATCCCGAAATCGCTGATCGAAAAGTCTGCCGACACCCTGGGACTCGCAAGCACGGGGCGCTCAATTTCGGTCTCACTCGTGTCACCACAAAGCTCTTCGATCAATTCGGCTGAGATCGACGTAAGGCCTCGCACGCCACCTTCCATCAGGAGCTTTTCGCACAGTTCATTGATCGCGCGGGGAAGACCTCCGGTGTTGAGGTGGATCGCCTCGAGGGCGTCTTCGGTGAAGAGCTCTCCTCCGGCCCAACCCGCTTTTGCGAGATGTTTTTCAACGTAGTGGCGGAGGCCCTCGAGTGGGATCGGCGAAAATTGGAGTTGAAGCGTGGTGAGTTTATCGAGCCACCAAAACAACGGAATCTCGGTGCCCGATGCTGCGGAGTCGAGGTTGGCGAGCATCACGCAATGGAGCAGTTGGCGACCATCGTCACGTTTGTATTGCAGCAAGATGTCAAGATGGTCGAGGGATTCGTGGCTTAGATATTCTGCTTCGTCGATCACCAGAACGAGTTGCTTCGTTTCGCTGCCGGCCTCGAGCAGAGCGCGTCGCGAAATCGCGCCACCTACGAGTTCGAACTTCTTCGCGATGGTGTCCCGAATCTCGCGCCACGAGCTGCGAGGGTTCAGCACAAGCGCGACCTTTGCGCTGTCGCCAAGCAGTCGCGGCAATGCTCGGCAAAAGCTCGTTTTGCCGACGCCGCCCGATCCACTGAGGCAGATACGCGGTGAGTCTTCGATGAGACCGTTCTTAACTTGTTTGAAGGCCCCGCGCAGTGAATGCGTGCCGAGCACCATGGCTCGTTTTTGGTTGCTGCTTGCAAAGGGGGACGCGTCAAATTGATAGAAGCGTAAGTAGGCGGCCATCTGGAGTTCTCCTCCGGCGATCGATTATGAAAACGCCGGGCTGATTCCCCATCGTGCGACTTTGGGGGGGTCGCATTCAAATCGGATAAACGGTCCGAAACCCTGAGGAAATCGGACTCGGAGGTACGCCGCGCGTAAGCGATACGCAAGTCTTCAACACTTGCATGCAGGTGCAGAAGCTAGTCGCCCGAGAGGGTGTTTCTTCCCGACAAGTTGGCGACTTCTGCTTTCAGAAAGGTCTCGCCGTGTTGTGGAACGAAGTCGAGCGACTTCGCGGCGATGCTTTCAAGTGCCGCGAGCAACAGCGGTCGGTCAATTGGCAGGCCGTCCAGCAGCGCAGAGACGTCGAAAGAACGTCGCTCGAGCGCATCGAGAAAGTCTGCGACGAATCGACCCGAAACATCGGACAAACATTTCGCTCTCACTGGAATTTGAAGGAATCCGACTTTATCAGATTGACGCAGTACCGCGTCACGAAAATGGCTGGGCGGACCCATACTGCATTGATGTACCTGGCAGCACCCACGAATCGTCGCGCACGAGCAGCCCAGCACGATGGTCTACGGTTCGTCGATATAGCCGAGCGCTCTCAACTGTTCGACGATGTCGTCCTCTACACCGGAAGGGAGTGGCTTGGTGTCGACGTACTCAATTTTTAGATCTTTGTAGGACGGGACCGGCGTGACTGCGCCGCGAACTTCTTCGGGCAGGAAGTCAGCGGAAACGCCGGCCATGTCGTTCGCGGTTGGGAAGCCAAGCCAAGTCAGAATTGTTGGGGTGATGTCATTAACCGAGACGTGTTTCGACTCACTTCCCGGTTCGATGCCTCGACCTCGAGCGAAAATGACGCCGTCGATCGCTTTTTCGGTCGTGTGATTGCCGGTGAGGCGAAGCATCCCTTGCTCTGCTTCGAAGCCGTGATCCGAGACGACCATGACAAGGTCGTTGGGTCCGTAGTCTTTGATAATTTCACCCACCAACGCGTCGGTGTATTGGTAGTAAGCAAAGAGCGCTTCGCGACCACCCGCACGGGTTTCGGGAGTCGGGATGAGGCCTTGAGTGTAGTGCTCGGGCGACTCCATCACGCCCCAAAGGTAGTGGGAGACCCGATCGATTCCGTACAGGAGCACCATGGTGACGTCAGGCTTTTCTTCGCGCACAATCTTGCGGGTCATACTCGCGATGGCGCCGTCTTCTTTGAACCGCCGCTGTAGTTCATCGCGAAGAACCCAACGCGGAAGAATTTTAGGGGGCGCGAAGGGGTCTTCAAAATCGGGTACGGGGGTCGCGTTGTCCTTGATGAGCTGAACGAGTTTTTCGTTCCAGGCTTCAGGGAAAATGACGGCACCGGTTTTGGTCTGCGCGGAGCCAGTCAGTTCGTTGCGTCCTTCGATCTCTTTGGCGAGTACGTGATCTGAAACGATTACGCCATCGACCTTCTCGAGCGGATAGGTGTTCCAAAAGTTGATCACGCCGACTCGAAGCCCCGCAGCACTCGCAATGCTCCACAGCGCTGGAGCCTTGCGATCCGTACTCACGTAAAGCTGTTGATTCCCGATGCGATTCGGATACGAAAAGCCAACGATGCCATGCTGCTCGGGCGTCATCCCGGTTGCGATCGTGTTCCAGATGCGAGGTGAGTGCATCGGAATGACGGACCGCAACTCGCCTGAAACACCTTCGCGCGCAAGTTTAGCCAGATTCGGAAGCTCACCTTTCGCGAACATCTCATTCACGATGCGCGGCGAGGCGCCGTCGATTCCGATGAGGATGACCCGGCCCGGTTTTGCAGGGTTGCTTAAACCGTCGCACCCCGTTGCGCTACAAGCTACGGCCAACGCGGATACAGCAGCAAGCGTGGCACCCAACCGCGAGCGCGAATAAACGGTAGGACTTGTGTCAGGTCGCATGCAGGTTGTGTGGTTTCGCAAGTTGAAGGCGGTTATGAGTGGCCACAAGATAACCGCCACTCTTGGCCCAGGCAATTTAACTTCGAAGCCAGTCGGCGAGCTTTGTTGTGCGTCGAAGGTCATCTGAGCCCCGGACTGCGATTTCAATCGCGCGGCGCTGGCCCAAGAGTACAACCAACTGCTTACCTCGGGTCATCGCGGTATAGAGCAAGTTTCTCTTTAGCATGACGAAGTGTTCGGTGAGGAACGGAATCACGACGGCGGGGTATTCCGAGCCCTGCGATTTGTGAATCGTAATCGCGTAGGCGAGATTGATTTGATCGAGTTCATCGATCGCGTAGCGAACGACTCGGCTTTCGTACTTGATGTCTGCAGTCTTGCCTTCGAGGTCGATTGCGCCAACCCAACCGACGTCGCCGTTGTAGACGTCTTTGTCGTAATTGTTGATGACCTGCATCACTTTGTCGCCCTGTGCAAAGTCCACCCCGTCGCGGGAGAGCTTTGGCGCGGAGTCGCTTGTGGGGTTGAGGGTTTGCTTGAGGACTGCGTTAAGGCTCTGCGTCCCCGCGCTGCCGCGGTGCATCGGGCACAACACCTGCACATCGCGCATTGGGTCGAGGCCAAAGCGAGCGGGAATGCGCTCTGCCACGATTTTGAGGATCCGCGCTTGCGTGTCATCGCTGTCGCGGGTCTCTACGAAAAAGAAGTCGCTGTCTTGCGTCGTTGTCAGGTTGGGAAGGTCGCCGGCATTCACCGCGTGAGCGTTCTGCACGATCTGGCTTTCGGCCGCCTGGCGAAAGATCTCGGTGAGACGGACGACGGGTAGGGCTCTAGATTCGAGCATGTCGCGGAGCGTCTGCCCGGGGCCGACGGACGGCAGCTGGTCCACATCGCCGATCAGAAGCAAAGCCGTGTCTGGTCGGACTGCCTGCACGAGGGAATAGAGCAGCGTCACGTCGATCATCGATGCTTCGTCGATGACCAGAAGATCGCAGTCGACCGGGTTGTGGGCATTGCGCTTGAATCCGCCGCTTTGCGCGTCCGCTTCGAGGAGACGATGAATCGTGCGCGCACTCATCCCGGTTGCTTCCGACAACCGTTTCGCCGCGCGTCCTGTCGGCGCGGCGAGCTTCATGTCTATCTTTTTGCGGCCAAGGATCTTGAGAATCGCCTGAACAAGCGTCGTCTTGCCGACGCCTGGCCCCCCGGTGATGACGAGGAGTTTGGAAGTGAGGGCCTTGGTGATGGCTGCGCGCTGGCTCGTTGCGAATTCAATGTCGAGTTCCTCTTCCGCCCACGAGATCGCTTCTTTGGGGTCGAGGGATGACCATGGAACTTTTCCCTTCGATAGGCTGAGGAGTTGCTGCGCCGCGTGTTGCTCGGCGTGGTGCAGACGTTCGAGAAAGACGCACGCGGTTCCCGACACTTCACTACCGTTCAGGTGTGAGACCATGTCTTGGACGAGTTCTGCACTCGCGATGAGTTCGCCAAGTTGCAATTCGATTTTCGTTTTTTCGACCTGGAGCATGTGCAGGGCAGCTTCATAGAGTCGATCCCGCTGTAAACCGCAGTGTCCTTGGGTTTGCGCGTCGCGCAGAACTTGACGAATGCCGGCTTTGATTCGTGTCGGTGAATCACTGTCAAAACCGATCTGCTTTGCGATCGAGTCTGCGGTTGCGAAGCCGATCCCGCGCACGTCTTTGACGAGGCGATACGGGTCTTCGCGAAGAATCGAAAGCGTATCGTCGCCATAGATCTGTACGATGCGCACTGCGCGGTTGGTGCCGACGCCATGGGAATGAAGAAAGAGCATCACCTCGCGAATGCGGCGCTTTTCGCCCCAGGCTTGGGAGATGCTTGCGCTCTTTACCTTTCCAACTCCGGAGATCTCACGAAGTCTCTCTGGAGAGTTTTCGATGATGTCGAAAACCGCTTCGCCAAACTTTGCAACGAGGCGTTTTGCGAGGCTCGGCCCGATGCCATGCACGATGCCAGAGCCAAGGAATTGTTCGACTCCGTCTCGGGTTGCGGGGGCGGACACGCGCATCTCTTCGGCTTTGAACTGCGGGCCGTGCTTGGGGTCGGTACGCCAAAAGCCCTCGGCTTCGACCCACTCCCCCACCGCGACATGCGCCGCTCTTCCCACGACGGTAGAGAGTCCTTGCCGCTCTTCCGAGCGCAGCCGGATGACACTGAACCCTGTCTCTTCGTCGTGATAGACGATGCGCGCCACCATGCCGGCAACCCGGTCCGCGCCCTTGCTGGCCGGTTCGAGCGAAAGCGACTGCTGGGAGGTCGCTCGATCTGGGGGGGTGCCTGAACCGCCGGGTCTAATCGCCATCACATCATCCATGCTACGCGCGCCAAGGCGGCCGTGAGTCTGCCGAGGCTGTGAACTTCTCATCGTCTTTTTACCAAGGTACAGGCTTTTCACGCGGCACTAAAGCTCACTGTCTCTTCGTGTCGTGCCGATTCAACTTGTGGGGGCGACTACACATGAGCGAGATCAAACAGAATGGCGACCGCGAGGTTGTGTCAAAAAATGAAGCTGCGAACCAGGGCAGCAAGCGTGTCGACGTTCGAGTTCCGATTCGAATTTCGACGATTGATCCGGAAAAGGATCCCGAGACGGGGAAGCTGTACTTCTTTACCGCCGAGGAATATTCCTCGAACATCTCTCGCAGTGGTGCGTTCATCACGACCCCAGAACCGATTGACCCGGGACGTCGTGTGTTGGTCGAGATCGACATTCCGAGCGGATCCAGTATCCAAACGATCGGGCGTGTGGTGTGGAATCGAATCGCGCCGGTCTCTGCGGAGACGCCCGCGAAGTCGCGACCGGGTATCGGGATTCAGTTCATCGGCGGGCGCCCCGACTTGCTCAATGAACTCGATCGCTATCTGAACTCGAAGACACGTCGCCACACGCGCAAGCCTGCCGAGATTGGGAAGTCGAATCAGCCGACACTTTGAGCGACCGGCTGACCCGAAGCGCGCAATCGTCTCAATTCGCGATCACGTAGCCTCTCGTCGACAGACCGAGTTCTCGGTGCTGCCTGGCAGGGTGTGGTTCTCGATCGCTTCCCGTGATCGGCGAGATCCAAGCCCGTACGTTTAATCCCACAGTTGAATCACGCCCTCGAGTTGCAGCATCTTTATCAAACCCAGAACGACGGGCTGGCCGATGGTGTTCTTAGTTGAAGCGCTGGCCGCAACGCGTGCGCACGGGAATTTGATTTGGCATCGAAGGCAACGAAAGCAGGTCATAAGCGGGGACCCGTCCGCGCAGTTGTGTTTGATCTATTTGACACGCTGGTCGATCTGTATTCCGAAAAACTTCCGCGCATCGAATATCATGGATACTTGATCCCTGCTTCCGCTCGCGCGTTGCATGCGACGCTTCCGCACCGAAGCGGAATCGACTTCGACACGTTCGCGAGTGCCCTCGCCGAAGTGGACCGCGAATTTCATTCGTCACACTATGGCGAAGGGCTCGAGCTTCCAAGCGAAGTGCGCTTCGCGGGCCTGTGTGGGCGCCTGGCCGTTTCCGATCCACAGCTGCCCGGTATCATGGCGCAGGTCCACATGGGCTTGCTGAGAGAGCAGGTCGCGATGCCTCTTCATCACTTGGGGCTACTTTGTTCGCTGGCCGAACGCGTGCGGCTCGGATTGTGTTCGAACTTCAGTCACTCGGTGACCGCGTATACGATCCTCGAAGACTACGGGCTCCACGGTCACCTGGACGCGATCGTGATCTCGGAAGAAGTCGGCATTCGAAAGCCGCGCGTCGAAATTTTCGAATCCGTTCTCGATAAACTCGCGATCGGAGCGGGTGACATTCTTCACGTCGGCGACTCGCTAACCGCCGACGTTGCGGGCGCAGCCGCATTGGGGATATCGAGCGTCTGGATCACGCGTCGCGTGAAAGATCCTGAAAAGGCACTTGCCGAATACGATGGTCCGGCGCCGAATTTTCAGATCGAAGACCTTGCGGAACTAGAGGGCATCCTCGATGTAACGGGCGTCGGGATCTAGGCTCACAGCGGCATCGTTACACCGACCTATCGACCGAAGGTCTCACCAAACTCGACCGGGGGTTGCGGAGGCGGCCCGCCGGCTTGCAGTGCAAAGTGATAGAACAAGATCGCCGTGTAAAGCGCGAGCGCACCCCAGAGACCCCAGCGTGCGATTTGGAAGTTCTTGTGGATCACGAGGATCACGAGCCAAAGGCCGACGACGACGCACTTCTGCAGCAGGAACAGCATGTCGCTGCCCCGGATAAGCATCTCCATCAGCGGGTTGCCTTCGCCGCCGCCCATGTCCAGCCATCGCAAGGTGAAGAACGCGTCCAGGATGTTGAGCGTCAAAATGCCCACTGTGAGCGCGACGTCTTGGCGCGTATAGGTGTCGACGTAAATGTTTTCGCTTTCCCCCGCCCGCCGACCACGCTGCCTGCGGTGAAAGCCAAGGATCGAATCCCAGCCGCGGGTTGGCACGTTTCGACGATCTGACGCGACGCGGCGCTCTTCACCAGTAGGCAGCGATTCCCCCTCGCTATTCTTCGGGGGCTCGATGCTGAGGAGTTTTAGAGGCGTCGTTGGGTCGTGCTTGTGTGATTGAGTCTTGGGTCGCAAGAGCGGCTCCGAGTATCCACGTATGAGCAGCAGAGTCGTTTCTCTACTTAGGGGACGTATCGGCAAAAGCTGCGAAAGTTGGAGCCGCGAGCCAAATTAGTAGGCGTTCGCGTTTCCGACGCACGGTGAATCCTGAAGGTGCCGCCAACTTGCGCATGACAGCAGGCTAGGTGCACGGGTTTTTCGCAGCCGACCAGGAGTCTTGGGTCAGGCTCCTAATGGATCGCGTTCGGCTGTCGTAGTTGAAACAGTCTGACCTCGGCTTCAAAGGATGTGCCGTCTTCGCGGGTCATCTCGTAGGTACCACTCATCGATCCGAAGGGCGTCGAAAGTGGACAGCCCGACGTGTACTCGAACGCGTGTCCGGGTTCGAGCGCGGGTTGTTCTCCGACGACGCCGGGCCCGTGAACTTCTTCTGCTTTGCCCGTCGCATCGAGGATCAACCAATTGCGATTGACCAACTGGACGCTCTGCTTGGACTCATTCGCAATCGTGATGGTATATAGGAAGAACCACTGGCTCTGCTGAGGATCAGAGTGCTCGTGGGAATAGCGCGCGCGTACGGTGACGCGCACGCCATCGGTGACGGCTTCGGAGGTTGTAACGCTTGCGTCTTGTTCGGTCATGGTCGCTTACGCTAGCAGCTCACGCGCCGCGCGACTGCGTCGCTATCGTACTAGGGTGGCGCTGACGGTTCGCGCGGCGCAGGTCTCCAGAAAATCGGCGCGCGGACGTATCGGGAAGTCGACGAGTCGCGCGGGCTTGGCGAGATCCCGGTATGTTGTAAACGGCATGGCGATCAATCGGGCGAGCCCGACGCCAACGATCCCGATCACAAGTTCGATCATCGTAGAGCCATCTCGTGTCGCGCCGCGCGGGAATTGGCCGTTGCACATCGGTCCTTCGAAACTACGGAGCGGTAACTGTGACCGTTCCCGTGGAAACGTTTTAGGCAATTCCGGACGGTTCGAAGTCGGCGAGGTCTTTGATGAACCACATGAGCGCCCCAGCGATCTCATCGTCATCGACCTCCGATTTGTCGATGAGTCGGATAAACGCGGGGGCTCCCAATTGCCTTCGCGATGATGCGTCGGCGCGAGACTCTGAAGAGTTTTTGATCGAACGAACTAAAGACCGCGCAGTAGTTTTCGTAAGTTTTCGCGTTCGCGCCTAGGGATAAAAAGATTCGACTTTCGAATGGAGATCCGGCGCAACCGCTCGTAGAAGTGTGGATCGTTCTCGCAGCGAAGCAGGAGCTGTGTGAGTGAGCGTGTTTCACCTACCCCGAACATCCCCGGGTGATCGGTGCCCAACAAACCGATGGAACCGTCGATCCGTGTTGTGAGAATAGGGGTCCCGGCAACGCAAGCTTCACTGACCACGTTGGCGCCTCCCTCCATTTTTGAGGTGAGGACGAGCAAATGACTTTGCGCGATATGACGTCGGGTCTGAGAATGCGTGCGTTCGCCGAGCCAGCGGTAGCGAGGGTTGATGCGTTGTTCTTTGAGCGCAGCCTTTTGGTAAAAGGCTGTCATCGCCCCACCGAGGTGGTCGATCTGGATTCGAGAATCGTTTGGAAGGGATCGCGCGGCGATCGCGCAGCGCATCGGGTCCTTTACCGCTCGAAGATGGCCGACAACACACGCCCGGAACCCGCGTCGACGATCGAACTTCTTGGTCACGACTGGCACACTGCTTTGATGGACGACATGGCATTTGCGCTGTAAGTGAGGCGCCAATAAATTCAAGCCCGCACTCTGGAGTAGTAAGATGCGATCGGCGACTTCGAGCGAGTTTTGAGCGCCGTGTTGGTTGCGAAGATCTCGGTAAAGGTCGGTACCCGTGAGAGCCACAATCAACGGTCGCTTTGGATGTTGCTTTCGGTAGTACCGAACCGCGGTGGCGCACTTGGCTGCGTGCATCGCAACCAAGACACAGGCCTTCCGGCCAACGTTCTCATCCTTGAGGTTGTGGATGATCTCGACTTGATGACCGAGGTCGCGCAGATGACCCGCCCAGCGAAGCGCAGTCACGCGGTTCCCGGTGCGCGAGTCGGGATGAGCTGGGCAAAGTAATTGGATCCGCTTTGGGGGGCTTGTCATCGAGAGATGATTCCGATTCGTCGCGTGGATTCAAGGGGGTTTGTTTTGCATCGCGGTTCGTTCGGGCTAGCGTGATGTTCCCAGCGCCCCTCGTGCTTCCGCGTCGACGCCTGTTTCTTAACGAACATCAGAGACGATCCAAACGTCATCGTCAAGGCGAAGGCCGAAGCCAAAGTCAAGCCAAGGAGAAAACGTGAGCGATACAAGGCTGACACAGCTCGTTCCGGCCGGTGGTTGAGCCCGCAAGCTTAGTGCTGAGGGCCTGGGTCAGGTCCTATCAAAGTTAAGTCCGTTTTCGAATTCGTGGGTCGACAGTGATGTCGGACCGATGGATGATGCTGCTCTCTTGAACACGGGGGGGGCTTCGAAGCTCGCCTTCACGGTCGATTTCATTACGCCGATCGTAGATGAGCCCGAGCAGTACGGTGCCATCGCTGCGGCGAACTCCATTTCTGACGTTTACGCGATGGGAGCAGAGCCGCGTGTGGCGCTCGCCATCTGCGGTTTTCCCGAAGATCTCGTTTCTCCTGACATTCTGGCGCGCATCCTTCAGGGGGGGGCCGACAAGGCTCGCGAAGCGGGCTGCGCAATCGTTGGCGGTCATACCGTGCTCGATCCGGAGCTGAAGTACGGGCTCTGCGTGATTGGAGATCTCGATCCGAATCACAATCTTTCGCAGACGGGAGCAAAGGTCGGAGACCGGCTGGTGCTGACGAAGCGTATTGGCGTGGGCATCGCCGCGCAGGCGATCAAGAAGCAACAGCTTTCGGCGGAAGAAATGAATGAAGTCGTGGGGTCGATGTCCGAGCTCAACAAGGGCGCAAAGGACGCGGCTCTCGCTGCGGGTTCTCGCGCGGCGACCGACGTCACAGGCTTTGGCTTGCTGGGCCACGTTCACAACTTGGCGCTGGGCTCCGGTTTGTCCGCCAGGATCGAAGCCGCGAAAGTGCCTACATTCGCGGCCACGCAAAGGCTGGCGGCTGAAGGTCTCGTGCCCGGCGGTTCAAAGGCCAACTTGCGGTACGTCGAGGCGACGACAACCTTCGAAGACGCAGTCTCCCAAGACGATCGGCTGATCTTGGCCGACGCTCAAACGTCGGGTGGACTCGTGATCGCAGTCGCGCCGGAAAATGAAGCGCTGCTTCTCGAGCAACTCGAAGCCAACGGTGTCGACGTGCGCGAAACCATCGGCGAAATCGTGGACGGCCCGGCGGGTCATATCCAGGTGACAGCGGGCTAGGCTAACCGGACCAGATTGCCCTGCGAGTTAGAGCTCTACGTAATAGACGGTCGGGCTCGTCGAAAGAAGACGCTCGGGCGCCGGTACTCAGCTGGCGTTCGCGCGCGCGTCGTGGTCCTTCTTGAGCGCGCATTTCTTCTGGTGCTCATCACTGCACGCGCAGTCGGTGCCCGTGCCACCGCAAGAACCTCGCAGGCTACGATTCGAGAAAATCACGCCAACCGCCATCGCGGTTGCGATGATTCCCATGAGTACGAGCGTGGCGATGAAAGTCTGCATGCTTGGTTCCTGTCTCTTTCGGACTTGAGTGCTAGCCGTGGTCTCTTCGGCTGATGGGTCGCGGGGCCGAAGCGCCGCCCGAGTCTAGCAGGCTGCGGAATAACCCACTCCCGGCGTCTGGCTCGGCCCGGAGTTGTTCCGCAGCCTGTTGGCCTGAAGTTGCCTCGCGGTGTCGCTCAAAGGCAGGCGTCGTGAGCGCCCTGAATTGTCCCGTGGGTTCTCGGACGAGAAACAGTGCTGCAATGTCGTGCTCATTCGCAAACCGGAACCCTTCTTCGGAGCCCATGACGTTGAGTGCCGTGGCGAGGGCGTCGGCCCAGGCAGCTTGTTCGTGGAGAACACTCACCGACGCTAGAGCGTGCTGGATCGGTCGTTGGCTGCGGGGGTCGATGGTGTGAGAAATGCGCTGGCCATCGACCTCGTAGTAGTCGCGATAGTCTCCTGACGTCGCGATCGAGATGTTCGCAAGCACCACAACTTGATGGCTCATCCGCGCGACGGCGTCCGGCCGTTCGATCCCGATCCGCCAAGTCCTGCCGTCAGACTTCTGTCCGTGGGCGCGAAGCTCACCGCCAACTTCCACGAGGTAGTTCGCGTATCCGAGCGCTTCGACTGCCTGAGCAATTTGATCGACTCCGTACCCCTTCGCGATCGCGGAAAGATCACACTCAACTAGGCTGTCGCGCTTTGCCAGCGACTGCAGATCTGGCAGGACCGAAACTTTCGCGAACCCAACCCGCCTGCTCAGCTCACGCAGCTCGGCTTCACTTGGAGGCTCTGGTGGCCGATCCGTTGCGCCGAACCCCCAAGCGCTGACGAGCGGCCTCACCGTGATGTCGAAGGCGCCTTGGCTTATTTCACTGACCGCCCGCGCGATCTGAAACACTGCGATCATTTCGGCCGAAACCGCAAATGGTTCTTGCGATGCGTGTCGGTTGAAGCGAGACAGCTCCGACTCATCGAGATAGGTCGACATCAACGAGTTCACGCGATCGAGCTTGTCTTCGATCGCTTGGGCAAGCTCAGTTCTAGAAGTCGGAGACAGTTCCGCCGTCGCGATCTTGACCGAATACGTGGTCCCCATCGTGCGACCGGTGATTTCAACGTGGCCGGGCCACTCGGGGTCGGCGATGACAAGCCGGTGGACCGCGAGGCCGAGAAGCAAAAGCGCACAAAACGGCAGCATGATGCGCGCGCGGGTGTCTAGGGTCCGGCGCGGCAGGCCGGTCGATGCGATCCGTGGTGAAGAGGGGCGCGGGTCAGAGCCCATCCCAGCACTCCTTCGGGAGACCCCAAGGCGCGTTCGGAATTGCTACGCGGTTTCGCTTTTTAGCCGAAGTCATCGAACATGATGTTCTCGTTCTCGACTCCGAGATCCGTGAGCATCTGAATCATAGCGTTGTTCATCATCGGTGGACCGCAGATGTAGTACTCGCAGTCTTCCGGTGAATCGTGATCCTTCAGGTAGTTGTCGAGCAACACCTGGTGGATGAACCCGGTGAGTCCAGTCCAGTTGTCTTCGGGTTGGGGCTCAGAGAGTGCGAGGTGCCATTCAAAGTTGGGGTTCTCTTGGGCGATCTTGTCGAAGTGATCGACGTAGAAGGCTTCGCGATAGCTGCGTGCGCCGTACCAGAACGTCACTTTGCGATCCGTGCCGAGCCTGCGGAACTGGTCGAAGATGTGTGAGCGCATCGGCGCCATACCCGCGCCACCCCCGATGAAGATCATTTCGTTTTCGCTGGGCTTGGCGAAGAAATCGCCGAACGGACCCGAAATGGTGGCCTTGTCGCCCGGCTTCAAGTTGAAGATCCACGAAGACATCAACCCCGGCGGCACGTCGGGCGTGCGCGGTGGTGGCGATGCGATGCGGACATTCAACATAATGATGCCCTCTTCCTCGGGATAGTTCGCCATCGAGTACGCGCGCGTCACTGGGTCGGGCACTTCAGAGACATAGCGCCACTGGTCGAATTGGTCCCAGTCGCCGCGGTATTCCTCTTCGATGTCGTAGTCCTTGTAATTCACTACGTGAGGCGGGGCTTCGATCTGGATATAACCCCCTGCGCGGAACGGCACGCTTTCGCCGGTCGGCAGCTCGAGAATGAGTTCCTTGATGAACGTCGCCACGTTGTGGTTCGAGCGGACCGTGCACTCCCACTTGCGGACGCTGAACACTTCCGCGGGGATCTCGATCGTCATGTCTTCCTTGACCTTGACCTGGCAAGAAAGGCGGCAGCCTTTGCGGGCCTCGCCGCGAGTGATGTGAGAAGTCTCGGTCGGGAGCATCGCGCCGCCGCCCTCGATCACGTTCACGGTGCAGACGCCGCAGCTTCCCTTACCGCCGCAGGCAGAGGGGATGAAGATCTTCTGGTCGGAAAGTGTGTTGAGCAATGTGCTGCCCGCGGACGTCGTGATCGTATTCGCGGGATCGCCGTTGATCATGATCTTGACTTCGCCGCTCGTTACAAGTTTGGCCTTGGCGAAAACCAGAATGCCAACCAGCAACACGATCAAAACCGTAAATGCGACGACGCCAAAGAGGATTGTTTCCATGTCCATGTTCATGTCTGCGAAACCCTGCGCCTGCTGCGCGTTGTGAACTCGTGACTTGCCGAGCGATCTGTTCGTAGTGATCGTGAAGGGGGGCGTGAACTAGAGCTGTATGCCCGAAAATGCCATGAAGCCGATCGACATTAAGCCGACCAAGAGGAACGTGACGCCGAGGCCCCGGAGCGGCGCCGGGACATTGCTGTAGCGGAGCTTCTCGCGCACTGCGGCGAGGGCCGTGATGGCGAGTGCCCAACCAATGCCCGAGCCAATCCCGAAGACCGTGCTCTCGCCGAGCGTGTAGTCACGCTCGACCAAAAAGAGCGACGCACCCAAGATCGCGCAGTTCACGGCGATCAACGGAAGGAAGACGCCGAGCGCGTTGTAGAGCGCGGGCGAAAACCGGTCGAGCACCATTTCTACGATCTGGACGGTCGCTGCGATGGTGCCGATTAGCGTCAAGAAGGTCAGGAACGAAAGGTTGACGTTTTCGAAGCCGAGCCACGCAAGCGCACCTTCCTTCAACAACACCTCGTTGAGGAGCTGGTTGAGCGGACAGGTGACTGCGAGCACGAAGATGACCGCAAAGCCCAACTGCATTGCAGTTTCGACTTTCTTACTAATTGCGAGGAATGAACACATGCCCAAGAAGAAGGCAAGCGCCATGTTCTCAACGAATATGGCCTTCGTAGCCAGGCTCAAATAATGTTCCAACACGGAACTCTTCCTCCACTTGCTCAGGTTTCCAACTGCGAACGGCCCAGATAAAGCAGCCGATCAAGAAGAACGCAGCCGGCGCCAACAACATCAGACCGTTGGGGACGTACCAGCCACCCTCGTTGACGGTCTGCATGACGGTAAAGCCGAAAATCTTGCCGCTACCAAACAACTCGCGGACAAACGCGACGAGCATCAATACAACGCCGTAACCGAGACCGTTGCCGATGCCGTCGATGAAGCTGAGCTTCGGCGAATTCTGCATCGCGAACGCTTCGGCGCGACCCATCACAATACAGTTCGTGATGATCAAACCGACGAACACCGTAAGCTGCTTGCTGATGTCGAAGACGAAGGCCTTGAGGACCTGGTCGGTCACGATCACGAGCGAGGCGATAATGGTGAGCTGCACGATGATGCGCACGCTCGACGGGATGTGATTGCGAATCGCGCTGACCGCGACATTCGAAAGCGCACAGACCGCGGCCACCGCGATGCTCATTACGAGCGCGGTTTCCATCTTGGTCGTCACGGCGAGCGCTGAGCAAATGCCCAGCATCTGAAGTCCGATCGGATTGTTGTTGAACAGAGGGTCGAGTAGTGCCTCTCGTTCTTCCGAATTGGCCATGTAGTCGTGCCTCCACGATAATCTTGCTTCTCTAAGTACGGTCTATCCGCCCGGGTTACGCAGCTCCCGAGGGTCTTAGCTCTTAACTTTGGCGCCTCGCACGTTCGCGAGATAGGGGCCGAAGCCAGCGTCACCGATCCAGTACTTCACGAGACTGTCTACGCCTCGACTTGTAATCGTTGCGCCCGAAAGGCCGTCGACCCGGTACGGGTCATCTGCCGGCGAACCCGCCGCGCCCTTGATGACGCTGATGCTGGGCTTCCATTTGTCGTTAAATGCAAGGCGGCCGGTCCAGCGTGACTTCCAGCGCGGGTTGTCGACTTCGCCGCCGAGCCCCGGTGTTTCACCGTGTTGATAGAAGGTGATGCCTTTGATCGCGCGCGTGTCGGGACCGAGTGCGAGGTATCCATAAAGCGTGGACCACAGCCCGGCACCTTCGATCGGAATGATGATCGCGTCCAGTTCGCCGGATTCATTTCGGACCTGAAAGACGATCCCTACCTTGGGTAGGCGCCGCACCTTGGCGGCGTTGGTCGCAGCCTCAATACTCAATTCTGGGTCGCGCAAAGCTTTCTGTTGGTCGTAAGTTGCCGCGTCGATCTCATTGTTGAGAGCACCCGTTGCGAGGTCGACTGCAATAGGCGTGACACGCGAGTTGAAGAGTTCGCCCACGGCTTCGGGTGAGAGATCTTCGCCTTCCTGCATCAACCCACTGACGATCAGCACCTTAGTCTGCCGATCGAGGATGACGTTGGCGTCCTGTCGATCTTTGAGCGAAACCGCCGACCCTGCCACGAACACAGAGCAAACGAGACACACTGCTGCCGTAAAACCAATGATGTACCCGGTACTATGCTGCACTTCGGGCTTGCCTCCGCTTGATGTTCCCTTGGACGACGAAGTGGTCAAGCAACGGCGCAAACATATTCACGAACAAGATCGCGAGCATCATGCCCTCGGGGTAGGCGGGGTTCACAACTCGGATCAGGATGCACAAAATGCCGATGAGCAACCCGTAGTAGAACTTGCCCGCGTCGGTGAAGGCCGAAGAAACCGGGTCGGTCGCCATGAACACGGTGCCGAGGGCCCAGCCGCCGAGCACCATGTGCCAGTACCACGGCACAGCGAACATCGGGTTGGTGTCAGAGCCGGAGAGGTTGAGCACAAGCGACATCGCGATCGTGCCGACCACGACGCCCGTCATGGTTTTGCCGGAACCCACTTGTGTCCATAACAACATCACGCACCCAATTAGGCACGCCAATGCGGACGTCTCTCCCATCGAGCCTGGTATGAAGCCGTAGAAGGCGTCCCACCAGCTGTAGTTCGCAAGGGCCGTGCTGCTTTCGGCCGCCTGCGCGAGGAGCGTGGCGCCTGTGTACGAATCAACTCCGCTGAGGTCGGATGCGATCCACGGTGCTTCGCCGCTCATCGCGACCGGGTAAGCGAAGAACAGAAACGCGCGGGCAACGAGGGCGGGGTTCAGGAAGTTCATCCCCGTACCGCCGAAGACCTCTTTGCCGAAGATCAAGCCGAACGCCATGCCGAGCACGACCATCCAGAGCGGGATCGTTGCGGGTAGCGTCAGCGGAAGCAGCATGCCGGTGACCAGGAAGCCTTCGTTGACTTCGTGGCCGCGGATGACGGCGCCCCCACCTTCGACAACGGCGCCAGTGAGCATGCCGGTTGCATAAATCGGTAAATAGAAGAGCGCCCCGAGGGCGATGCACGCGATCGGATTGTTGAAGTCAGACGCCAGGCCGATGAACCCCCAGACGGCCATGTGCCAATCGTCGAGGGCGGCACCTCCGTGCGCCATGCTGAGCAGGGCCTGATAGCCGGTGTTGTACATCGCCATGCCCGCGCACGGGATCAGCGCCAAGACAACCGTGATCATCAGGCGTTTCAGATCCAAGCCGTCGCGCACATGCGAACCGGTCTGAGTCACTTCGCCGGGGGTGAACATCCCAGTGTCGTGCATTTCAAAAAGCGGATAGAGCTTTTCGAAGCGACCACCCTTTTCGAAATTGGGGGCCAGCTTGTCGTTCATGTCCTTCAGAAACTTCATTGCGCCGTTAGCCTTCCTTCTCGATCAGTTCGAGATTCCGTCGCAGGATGGGCCCGTAATTCGTCTTGCCAGGGCAGACAAATGTGCAGAGTGCGAGGTCTTCTTCAGCGAGTTCGAGGGCGCCGAGTTCTTCGGCTCGCTCGAGGTCGCCCACCAGCATGGAGCGGAGCAGGAACGTCGGCAGGATGTCCATGGGCATGACGCGTTCGTACATGCCGATCGGCACCATGGCGCGCGGCGATCCGTTGGTCGTGGTCGTGAAGTCAAAGCGGCGGCTCGGGAAGAACCTCGACACATAGATTCCAATGGTCGAAAACATGTCGGCCCCAGGTGACAGCCATCCCATAAAGATCCGCTCCCGCCCTTCGGCGAGGACCGAGATCTGTTGGTCGAAGCGGCCGAGGAAACCGAAGTTCTCCCCCATGGCCTTCTTGCCAGAAAGCACGGAGCCCGCGATCACGCGCACTTCGACGTCGCCGAAGTCTTCATCGACCACGTCGTCAATGTAGGCGCCGGCGCGGGTTTCGATGAGGCGAGCGTCAGCGACCGGCGGGCCGGCGTACGACACGATGCGCGAGACATCGAGCTTGCCCGTTGCGAACAACTTGCCGATCGCGGCGACGTCCTGATAGCCAATGGCCCAAACCGTCTTGCTGCGACTGACCGGCTCAAGGGTGTGAATGTGAACGCCCGCGGTTCCAGCCGGATGCGGCCCGGTGAAGTGCTCAACCGTCACGTCCGCCGTCAAACCGTTTTCAATTTCCGATCCCGGATCGACGCAGAGGTAGGTCTTGCCTTCGGTCAGCTTCGAAATGGCGACGAGACCGCGGTCAAAGTCCTCCATTGTTTTTTCGAGAACGACCTCGGGAAGCGGCGCATGAGGGTTCGTGTCCATCGCGGTGATGAAGATGGCGGCTGGCGTCGTGTCCGTCGCAGGGGTCCTATTATAGGGGCGGGCCCGAAGCGCCGTCCATTCACCGCTTTCGGCCAAGAGCGCCACGACGTCGCCGCGGCCCAGCTCGCTTACGTCGCGGCCAGAATAGCTTTCAAAAGCAACGAGTTCGTCATCGCTCGGCGTGCCAGCGCGTTCGCTGTCGCTCAAGTCGATTACGACGCTCTGGAGCGCGCGTCGTGCACCGCGATAGACGCCAATGACACGGCCAGCACCGGGCGCGGTGTGGATGACGCCAGGGCGCGTGCGGTCTTCGAAAAGCGGCTGGCCACGTTTTACCGTGTCACCCTCTTTGACTTTCATGCCGGGACGCATGCCCGGAAAGTCGTCCGCCATGATCGCAACACGGGTCGGTTGGCGAACTTCCCGCACGATCTGGATAGGGTCTCCAGAGATCGGAAGGTCGAGCCCCTTGGTGATCTTGTGAAGTGACATCGGTCTCTTTTTGTTATTCCGTAATTTTCTGCACGGTCTCGCCGCACCGTCTCGGTTCAATGCCCCAATTCAGCCTGTCTCATCGTGTTTCGCAGAACGGGCGGAACAGATAAGCAAGATGTTTTGAGCGGACAGCGCGTGTGGATCCCGCGGTGATGGCCGAATGGATTCGGTTGTCCTTCGAAGTGCCTTGCACCGGGGCGAGAGCAGAAGAGATTAGGACAACCCCCGGCGCTTACAACGGATTTTGGTTCAAATATTGACCTTTCAAGCGAACTCGCCCGCGCCTTCATGTGCCTAGTTCATCCTTGAATTGCGGAGACAGACTCAAATGATTGCTCGTCCCGCCAGTTCGTTGTGCCTACATTTTTGCCCTCGCTTTGGATGGATCTTGCAGCGCATTTAGACGCGGCGGGTGTCGTTCGACCTCGGTGGGATTGGCTCCGGAAAAGGCGTCGACCGCGAGGAGGGGAATGCCCGATGGCTCCTCAATTGTCGCTATGATGCGCTTCGATCATTCCCTCCTCTTGAGTCAAGGCGCCCCGATGAGTCGGCTTCGAAATCTATGCAGTGACAGGCGGTTGCGCGTCCCGCGCCCGATCACTCGCTTGAGCGTTGTGGCCTTGGGTTTCGCCCTAGCGTCGGTCTTGATTGCGGTGGGTTGCGCTGAGACACTCGACGACGTGTTCGTTCGCGCCACCAACGGCGACGCCGAGGCCCAGGTCGTGCTGGGCGACCGGTTTCTTGAGCCCGGTGAAGCCAGAAATCTCACCGTCGCGGCCGATTGGTATGAAAGGGCCGCCATCCAGGGAAACCAGTTGGCTCAGTTCAAGCTCGGGCAGCTGCACTTTGCTGAGTCCGACGGCGCTTTCGAACCCAAGCCCGCGACTGGGGTTCGCTGGCTCAGCGATGCGGCCGAGATGGGGAACGAAGAGGCGATGCGTGACTTGATCGCAATTCACGACGAAGGTCGGGGCATCCCCAAGGACCCGGAAATTTCCGGAAAGTGGATGGTCAAGGTGGCCGAGTTCGAGAAGCCGGCCGATCTGGTCGCTCTGGGCATCCGCTACTACGAGGCAAACGGAGTGCCGCTCAACCGTGGGCGTGGCGCCAAGCTGATCGCACGCGCGGCCGAACTCGGAGACGCCACCGCGCAGCTGTATCTGGCGAGGATCTATACGACCCAAGGAAACGGGGTTGTGGGAAACCTCGAAATCGCGGTGCGCTGGTTTACCGAGGCCGCCGAGCAGGGCGATCTCGAATCCCAGAACTACCTCGGTACCCTGTATGCCAGCGGTCAGGGAGTCGAAAAGGACTACGAGGCGGCTTTACTCTGGCTTCGGCAAGCTGCGGACAAAGGCTACGCCAAGGCGCAAGCAAACCTCGCGGTGATGTACTCCGAGGGCCACGGCGTCGAAAAAGACCCGGTCGAAGCCGAGCGATGGTTTCGGGCCGCAGCGGCGAACGAGCCGCTTGCTCAGCTCGAACTCGGAAAACGCTACGCCCGCGGCTCGATCGTTTCCGAAGACCAGGCCGAAGCCATGCTTTGGTACTTGAAAGCCGCAGAAAACGATGTCGCCGCGGCCCAGCTGATCGTTGCCCGGGCCTTTGACCAAGGCGATGGGGTCGAGACGGACCTTGCCCAGGCCGCACGCTGGTACGCAGCCGCGGCGAAAAACGGAGTTATTGAAGCGCAATTGCGGGGTGCAGAATTATTCGAGATCGGAGCAGGCGGTGTTGAGGAAGACATCAAGCAGACTGCTGGGCTCTACCGGCTTGCGGCCGAAGCTGGCGACCTCGACGCCATGTGGAAGTACGGCCAGATGCTCGAGGTCGGTCGCGGCGCCCCCATGAATCGCAGCGGTGCGGTCGAGTGGTACCGCAAGGCGACCGTGGGCGGGCACAGCCAGGCGCGGACGCATCTGGCGCTAATTCTTGACCAAGGTCGCTTCGTACGGCGCAACGCTGAAAGGGCCGTCGTGCTTTATGAAGAAGAAGCTGCCGCCGGCAACGTATCCGCGATGGCGCGGCTCGGCGAACTCTACTGGGAAGGCGACGGCATCCCGCGCGACCGGAAGAGGGCACTCGAGTGGCACGTGCGGGCTGCGGATCAGGGCAACATCACGTCAGCTTCCTTTGCGGGGGTTCGTTACTTCGAAGGTGGATATGGGATCGTGAAGAAGTCCGATCTCGCGTTTCGCTATTTGAGCATGGCCGAGAAAGCAGATGACATCGTAGGGAGCTACTACGTTGGCCAGTGCCTGTGGAAGGGGATTGGCGTCGAACAGAATCGAGCCAAGTCGATCCCGTACTTCAAGTTGGCCGCTGACAACGGAGTTCCGGGGAGCTTTCGATACCTCGGCATCGCCGCGGTAGTGGGAATGACCAAGTCGAAGAATAAGGTCTCGGAAGCCTACAGCTACTTCGCCATCGGTGACTCGCTACGCGACCCGGGAGCACGTGCCGAACTCCAAGCGTTGCGCAAAAAGTTGACCAGGCCCGATGTCGAAAAATTTAATGCCAACGCGCTCAAAGAATACGAGCGGTATGAAGCCATCTGGGCAAAGAATCGAAATCGCCGCTCGTAGCAAGCGGATGTCCTGAAAAGACAGTCACGGAGTGAGATTCCAATGCAGGTCTACGCATCGATGGAGCAGCGGCTCAGCCTGGGGCAGACGGGCGCCCACGCACAACGTGCCGAGGCGCTTGGCTACGACGGGTTGAACGTGCCGGACGCTGTTCACGATGGGTTGTTGATCGCCCACGAAGCGCTGCGTTCAACCACGCGGCTGCGCGTAGCAACGAGCGTGCTGGTTGTCTTTCCGCGTAGCCCCATGATCGTTGCCGTCGCGGCTTGGGATCTGCAATCCACTTCGCAGGGTCGCTTCGAAATGGGGCTCGGCACCCAGGTGCGGGGCAATATCGTCGGACGCTACAGCACGCCATGGACGTCTCCAGTGCCGCGAATGCGCGAATACGTGCTCTCGCTTCGCGCGATCTTCGCGAGCTTTCAAGACGCTGTTCCGCTCAAGTTTGAAGGTGAGCATTATCAGTTCACGAAGATGCAACCGTTCTTCAACCCGGGACCCATCGACCACCCCAAGATCCCGATCTATCTCGGCGCAGTCGGTCCGGTGATGACCGCGCTTGCCGGTGAAGTCGCCGACGGACATATGAGCCATCCAACGCATTCGGCGCCGCGGGTCCTCCATGAACTCGCGCTGCCCGCACTCGAACGAGGCGCGGCACGGTCGGGACGAAAGATGAGTGACTTGCACCGCATGGCAGCCGGCATGGTTTCGACCGGCAAGGGCGCTGACGCGGTAGCGGCCCAACGCGAAAAGAATCGAGAGTTGCTGGGCTTCTTGTATTCGACCCCCGCCTACTGGCCGGCGCTCGAAATCTTCGGTTGTCGTGAAGTCGGAGAAAAGTTGCATTCGATGACTCGCGAAGGAAAGTGGGCCGAGATGCCGGGTTTGATCGACGACGAACTCCTCGAAAACATCATCCCAAGCGGGACCTATGATGAAATCGCAGACGTCTTGATCAAACGCAACGAAGGGCTCGCGACACAGATCACGTTTCCGATGCCCGACGATCCCGCGGAAGACGGTCGCACGCGAGAAGTGATCGCCGCGCTTCGTGCTTAGTCCGCGCTCTTCGCATCAAGCAATTGGCTTACGCGCGTTTCGGCGTAACGCACAAATGTGTCTGCGAGACAGCGGTCGATAAATAGCGCCGGGTCTGAACCAAAGGACGCTTCGGTGTCGTCGAGGGATTGAAGTTGTGCGTACATCACGCGCCGAGGGCCGAAGCTGGCTTTGACTGGACCGGGGACGTGAGTAAGCCGGCCTTCGAAGCGAGAGAACGCAAAAAACGCATCGATCGCGTTCGTGAGTCCGGTTGAGCCTGCAGCCGAACTGTCGGCTTCGAAAACGGTGAGGAGGTCGACGGCGATTCGCATTCGCAGGCATTCGGCTTCGTAAGACTCCAGCCAAGGTTCGAGTTCCTGGGCGAGTTCGCGATCGTCAAGTGCGGTGCGGATTTCGCTTGCGGCACATGATCGCGCGTTTAGCATTGCGTCGAGATCACTTAATGAGCCCGCCGCACTTTGGCCGTCAGCATGACATGTGCGCATGCAGTCGAACGTTGCTTCGAGTTCAGTATCCCGGTCGTTCGGCAAGAGCGGCGAAAAGCGATGTGCTCGGGCGAAGAGCGTATAGGCTTCGGAAGCGCCCGCACCCAGCGACTGCGCCGCATGACCCCACGCTTGTTCGGCGTTGTAGTTGTGGGGGGCGTTCAAATAGTCGGCCGCGGTGCGTACGCCCAGGCGTGACGCGCGCGGGAGTTCCATCGGGTTCAGCAGGATGCCACTTGCATGTTCTGCCAGCGTTTCGTCGCGGCCAACGTATGGACCGAGATGCAACATGGGGCGCATGGGGCCGTCACTAACGGGAACGTTGTCCCAGATCAGGAGACGTCGGCCCAATAGCTGCGCTCGCGCTCGGATCTCGTCGCCGGTGATGGTCGGGCTGATGACCGTACGGCCGGTCCACGCCACTTCGATTTTGGGGTCGAGGCTACGTCCGATCTCCTCCAGATAGTCACTGGGTTGTGTGCCGATATAGTCGGTCGGGACGAGCCACAACAATGTGTCGTTGGGTAGCTCTGCCTTGATGCGATGTGCGAGTGCGACATGCGCTTGAGCGAGGTTTTCGAAGGTTGCACGATCGTCTCTGTGCTGAAGAGTCGTGGGGACGTCGTCCAGCGCGAGTGAAATAAAACGACTTCCGAGTTCGGTGAAGCCGTGGAACTTGGCGATCAGTCCCTCGACGTCGTCGTCATTCGCGTAGTGGATCGAGAGTCCCGGTGATATCGCGAAGCCGACGCGCACGCCTGCTTCGTCCCCGCACTGAACCAACGCCGCGAATTCGTCGAGGGTTTCTTGAGGATAGGGATCGCGCCAGTGTTCGCGGTGGAGAGGGTCGTCCTTTGGCGCATAGAGGTAGCGGTTCATGCCCCACTGTCCGATGTCACGCACCCACGCGAGACGATCTTCCGGGGTGTACGTCTTGCCGTAATAACCCTCGACGATGCCGCGATGTTCAAATGCCGTCATGGCTTTGCAGCTCCGCGCGGCGTCTGATGTTCGGCGCACTCGCTTGCGCGCAGTAGCGCCAAATTGTTACAACCAGCGGCATTGCAGTGCGGAAGAGCCTCGAACTCACCGGCCCGCACTTGTTGCTCGAAGGTCGTGCGCGAAACCGCAAACCCATGGGCTTCTACTTCTGAGTCGGCTTCTGCAATCAACAGCGAGTCAAGGCCGTGTTCGGGGGACGTCTTGCCCTCGGGTATGCCTCCGCCGGCGGACCGTCCCAAGGGTTCGTGGGTCATGTGGACGTACATCTCATAGTGGTTGTCTCGGTACCAAGTGCCATTGCGTGCAGCGAACACGAGATGCGGACCCGGGTCGTTGGCGAAGTTCGGAGTCAAGACCGACCGATAGCTCTCCCAGCGCAGGGGAAGCAAGCGTGGGTCGTGTTTGGGTCGGATAAACGTTGGTGTTGCGAGCCAGGCCTCGGCAAGGCACGGGGGACAGCTCGGCATCGCCGCGGCGTCAAAAACCTCGTCACAATTTGGGCACGCGGCACGGCTCATGATCACTCGTCTCTTCAAGATCGAAATGTTGTTGGCTTCAGGGCGCCTTCGCTCGGCGTGATCTATTCGATTTCTTGAAGCGCCATTTCGATCAGGGTCTCCCGTCCTTCGCGCATGATGTGAACGGTGACTTTCTCGTTTGGCTCGCGGGTGTCGAAAGATCGGAACAAGTCGTCGAAGTTTCGAATCTTTGTGTCGTTGATGCCCACGATCACGTCGACGAAGACATTGCCTCGGCGATCCACTTCCATGGGGCGGACTCCGGCGTCTGCCGCCGGTCCTCCGCTCACGACGTCGCGCACGATTACGCCTTCGACACCCCACTTTACCGCGTAGTTGTCGGGCAGAATGCTCACGCCGATCCCGACCCGTCGAACTCGGCCTTCTTTAATGAGTTGGGGTATGACACGCTTTACCGTGTCGACTGGGACTGCGAAGCTGATCCCCGCACTTTGACCCGATGAGCTGATGATCGAGGTGTTGACGCCGATCAGCCTGCCGTGCGAATCGAGTAGCGGACCCCCCGAGTTGCCCGGGTTGATCGAAGCATCGGTTTGAATCACGTCTTCGATCGTGGTGTTGGCGAGGGATTGCATTTCGCGACCGAGCGCACTGATGACGCCGGTGGTGAGCGTATGGTCGAGACCAAAGGGGTTGCCGATCGCGAGAACCTTTTGTCCAACCACCAGGTCCTTGGAGCTTCCATGCACAAGAGGTGCGGGAGCATCAACCGAGCGTTCGAGCTCGAGGACAGCCAAGTCTTTATACGGATCGACGCCGATCAACTTCGCGTCATGAGCCGAACCGTCAGCGAAGCTCACCGAAAACGCATTGCTGCCTTGAACGACATGAAAGTTGGTGACGACGTGTCGGTCGTCGTCAAATATGAACCCGGAGCCCGTACCTTGGTTGATCGGGTTCGCGAACAAGCCGAAGAAGCTTCGCTGATACTGCGTGCTCGTCACGAATACGACCGACTCGGAAGTCGCGCGAAACACGTCGATCGTGTTGCGTTCGTTTTCGAGTAGGGCGTTTTCGCCGAGCGGCGTAGCGACCGGTGCGGTCATGCGGGCTGGGATCGGGGCCACGGGCGGGGCCGCGACCGGGGTTTGTACCGGGGCTTTCGGTGCGGGCTCACTGTCGCCGCATGCCGCGGCGAAGAATAAACATCCAATCGCGAGGGTCCGTCCGATGCGCCTGCGTACTGTGCACGTAAAAAGGGACAGCCCGGTCGTCCTAAGCAGGTTGATCAATCTTGACTCCGCGTCTTTTGGGGCGCTTGCCCGGCGCTTGTCTAGCGCTGGGTTGGTGTGTCGTGTCGCGCGCTTGGCGCGATCTTCCCGGAGGATATCACGGAACCGTTGCCGTCCCAGTTTCCCGTGATCTAACGTCGAGGCCCTTGGGCGAGTCGACGATTTTCCGGTCGCGCCGCCAAACCCTTCGAGCAAAGGAAGTCCCCGATGAAGTTCTGGCAAGCCCTTTCATTCTCTGAACCCGACCAGCTGATAGACGTTGCAAAGATCTGTGAAGAAGTTGGCTTCGACGGGGCCTTCCTTTCGGACCATATGTTCTATCCGGGCGACTACGAAAACAAATATCCATACTCCGAAGACGGCAAGCTCGATGGCTTCACCGCCGAAACAGCGTGGCCCGACCCTTGGGTCACCATTGCGAGCATGGCTGCCGTCACCGAACGCCTGCGCTTCACGACCTTCATATACATCCTCGGCTTGCGGAACCCGATCGAAGTTGCGAAGTCGACGTCGACCCTTGGCGTGCTGACCCATGACCGTTTCGCACTTGGGGTCGGCGCGGGCTGGATGCGCGAAGAGTTCGAGACGATGGGGGTCGAGTTCAAAACCCGTGGCAAGCGGCTCGACGAATCGATCGAAGTTCTGCACAAGCTTTGGAGTGGCGACTTGGTCGAACATCACGGAAAGCACTTCGACTTTCCGCCGCTTTCGATGTGTCCGGTCCCGGAAAAGCGCGTGCCGGTCTGGGTCGGTGGGATTAGTAGTCCCGCCCTACGTCGCGCCGCGCGGATTGGTGACGGATGGCTCGGCTCGGGACAAACCGCCGATCAAGCCGTGGAACTTCTCAACGAGTTGAACGGCTATCGCAAAGAGTACGGTCGCGAAAACGAACCGTTCGAATCGATCGTGCCGCTCGTGACTCCGCCAACCCCGGACGATCTCAAAAAAATCGAGGACGCCGGCGCCGACGCAACGGTGAGTTACCCGTTTACCTACACCGTAGGACCGACGTCGACCCTCGATTCGAAGCGGGCCTACCTAGAAGGCTTCGCCGAAGGCGTCATCAAAACGATGGGCTAGTCGCCGGGCGCGCTTAAATCGCCGCGTCGCCGCGTTCACCGGTTCGGATTCGGATGACGTCGTCGACGTCGCCGATGAAGATCTTTCCGTCACCGATGCGTCCCGTGTTCGCAGAATTGGTAATCGCGTCCACCACGGCGTTGACGTCCTCATCGCGCACGATGATTTCGATCGACACCTTCGGAAGCAGATCTACGACGTATTCCGCCCCGCGATAGAGCTCGGTGTGCCCCTTCTGTCGTCCGAAGCCTTTGACCTCGGTGAGCGTAAGGCCCTGAATACCGACCTTCTGGAGTGCGTCGCGAACCTCGTCGAGTTTGAACGGCTTGATAACGGCTTGGACGAGCTTCATGCTTCAAGTCTCCTTGCGCGGGTTTGTTGCGAATGTAACCGCAGACCGATGTGTGCCCTAGCGATGAAAGATATCCAACCCAAAGACCCGAGCCGAGCCCGTCTGCGGGGCCGGCCCGGAATTTCAACCAAATCGCCTTTGGGTCCAGGTAGGAATCACGATCAACTGTAGGCGGATTCGGAGTGCTGGGAGAGGTCGAGACCCTCGCTTTCGGCTTCTTCGCTTACCCTCAGGTCGCCCACCACGAGCTTCATCAGGAAGAGAATGGCGATCGTGGCCGTACAGGCGAATACCGCGGTAAAGCCAATACTCACCAGCTGTCGCATGATTTGCTCGCCTTGGGTGACGCCTTCGGGCAATGCAAAGTCCGCAATGAACAGCCCCGTCGCGAGTGCTCCCCAAGCGCCGCCGATGCCATGTACACCGAACACGTCGAGCGAATCGTCATACCCAAGCATGGGCTTCAGCAAGGTGACCGCGCCGTAGCAAAAGACGCCGGCGCCAACGCCGATCGCGATCGCCCCCATCGGCGTCACGAATGCACATGCAGGGGTGATCGCCACGAGGCCAGCAACTGCGCCAGTCGCCGCGCCGAGCACTGTCGGCTTGCCGCGGTGCAGCCATTCAATCATGATCCAGACCAGGGTGGTTGTTGCCGCTGCGGTCTGGGTGGTGATGAACGCAAGCCCGGCGATTCCGTCGGCCGCAAGTTCGCTGCCGGCGTTGAATCCGAACCATCCTACCCAGAGAAGCGACGCACCAATCACGGTGAGAGGCAGGTTGTTGGGGTGCATGGGGTCTTTGGTGTAGCCCCGGCGTGGGCCGAGATAGATCGCAGCGACGAGTGCCGAGAAGCCACTCGACATATGGACAACGAGCCCGCCGGCAAAGTCGAAGGCCTCCATCTCCGTCGCGACGAACCCGCCGCCCCAGACCATGTGGCAGAGCGGGATATAGACGACGAGAACCCAAATTAAGATGAATGCGGTGTAAACACTGAAGCGCATTCGTTCGGCAAACGCACCGAGCATGAGAGCCGGTGTGATGATGGCGAACATGCCTTGGAACATGACGAAGACATACGTTGGAATCGTGCCGCTTACGCTATCGGGGGTGATCCCTTGTAGGCCCAACATGCTGAGGTCGCCAATAAACTGGTTGCCTTCGCCAAAGGCGAGTGAGTAACCGACGACAACCCACATGACACCGATCATGCCCGCCGAGATCAGGCATTGCATCAACACGCTGAGCACGTTTTTGGTGCGAACGAGCCCTCCGTAGAAGAGCGCGAGGCCGGGTAGCGTCATCAGCAACACGAGCAACGATGCGGTGATCATCCAAGCGGTGTCGCCAGAGTTGATCGTGTCTTCAGCGGCTGCCGTCTTGGCGAAGAGCGTGAGGGCGAGGGATGGAAGTAGGGCGCGCAATGCACGAAGTTTTCGAATGGGCACAGAGTTGTTCCTTGGTTGCCGAGCTCCGGTGTTCGTCGGAGCGTGGGGTGAGATGTCTTGTTGATGTCTACAAAGCAAGTCCTGTGCCCGGACCCACTCAAGTGGGAAGCCTTCTCCACGCGCGGAACGGGCGGCGAGGGATAGACTGCACAAATCTAATGCAGCCCGTGCATCGAAATTGAGCAGATGTGCGGTGGCATGCGCATAGGGGCTCCGATATATCGCCGGCCCCGCCAGTGTGACGAAATTTGCGCAATTCAGTTTTGCTTCCCCGGATCAGGGGGCGAAGTACGACTCCCAAAACGCAAGAACGAGATCGTTCATTTTGAAAAGCTCTATGTTTTCAGTTGGCTAAAAACTTCGTGGCGGTTTACCCTCATCTTGCTGAGTGATCCTATGAACATCTGCTTGAAAGCTTTCGCCCGCGCCGGAATTGGATCCGGTGTTGAAATTCCCCGTTGGATTCGGGGGGGCGTGATCGGCTGACGAGTCTCGTCGAAGAGTTTTTCGGCCTGAAAAAGGCTCCATTTATATTTGAACGCGGACGCGAGCCAGCCTGAATGACGGAGTCTTTGCGAAGAGCTGCCAACTTTCTGCGTGAGGGTCTCGAAGGGCAGACCCCGATCCTGAGCATCCACGGTGCTCGGGGCATCGGAAAGTCGTCTCGGGTTCGGGCGCTGCCGAAGATCGTTGGAGACGAATGAAAAATCACGACCCGCTCGCAGCCGCGCCCAAACGGTGGGTGCGGTAGAAGCACCGAAGACTCCTGAGGATGCGTTCTCGATGGGGCGCGATTTCGACCGCAGCAAAAAACTGTCGTGTCGGTCCCCAACGAATCGACCGAATTCGAGTTCGCCCCGTCGACTGACTTTGACGAGTGGTGGAGTCGGCTGGTCTAGACGACCAACGCCCGTGCGCTAAGACGCGGAGCCAATGTCGACGTTTTCGTCTGACGCGTCGGTCTCATCGACGAGTCGGACGACGTTCGTCGCGGCCGAGGTCTCTTTCGCGCGAAGGTCGGGCGCGCCCAAGCGCGCCGCGTCTGCGCTCTGGTCGTCGGGCTGCTCTTGTGACTCGCGCTCTGCGCGCACTCGCAGGACGTAGTGCCGGACTTCATCGTTGCGCTTGTCTTCGTCCCAACCGAGCACCCGCGCCATTTCTTGTGAGACGCGCTCCGCGGCTTCGAGGCCGCGGTCGAAGGTCTCGATCGATATTCGCGTGCGCCGCGTCAGGACGTCGTCCAGATGCAGAGCCCCTTCGTGGGACGTCGCATAAGCGGCCTCGACGCACAAGTAAGTCTTCGTGCCGGGGATCCGGTCGGCGAGTTCGGGGCGATCCTGGATGAGTTCGAGGAGATCAAACGTGCGCGTCCCGTAGCGTGTCAGTAGATGTTCGACCTGCTGCAAATGGAGCCCCGACTCCGCCGCGATGGCCTCTCGCCGGTTCCACACCGCGTGATACCCCTCGCCGCCGATCAAGGCGATGGTGTCCGTGCAGCTTTCGGGCACGTGCTTGCCAATGCTGCGCGCAGCAAGGTCAATCGCGTCCTTCGCCATCACGCGATACGTCGTGTACTTCCCGCCCGCAACCGTGATCAGCCCAGAGACAGACTGAGACACCGCATGGGTTCGGCTTAGCTGGCTCGTCGCATCGCTTTCGCCCTGTAGCAGCGGGCGCAGTCCTGCGTAAACGCCCTCGATGTCTTCGTGGCGCAGCGGCACCGCGAGCATCTCGTTTAGGGTGTCGAGCAAGTAGTCGATGTCGCGTCGGCTGGCGGCCGGATGATCGAGGTCGAGATTCCAATCGTCGTCGGTGGTGCCGATGATCCAGTGATGCTTCCAGGGAATCACGAAGAGGACGCTCTTCTTTGTGCGAAGCACGAGGCCACAATCGCCGTGGATGCGATCACGCGGCACAACGATGTGAATGCCTTTCGATGCACGGACGCGGATCCTTCCTCGGCCGGCCATCTTTTGTACATGGTCGGTCCAGACGCCCGTCGCGTTGATGAACTGCCGCGCGCGAAGTTCGACGGTGCGTCCGCTTTCTAGACAGCGAACGGTCGCACTGGTGACCCGGCTCCCGGTCTCGTGAAGTTCGGTGACCCCGGCGCTGCTCGCGACGGCGGCGCCGTGTACTGCGGCGGTGCGCGTCAGGGCAAGCGTGTGTCGCGCATCGTCTACTTGGGCGTCCGAAAATTCGAGCGCACCCACGAGTGCTTCGCGTTTCAAACCGGGAAAGCGCTTCAGGGCACCGCGCTTGGTCCAGTGTTCATGTCGGGGAAGGCTTCGGTCACCGGGCAATGCGTCATAGAGCATCGCGCCCGCTCCCATGTAGGCTCGATCGATCAAGCGCCGTTGCAAGGGCATCATGAACCGAATCGGGCGGACCAAATGAGGGCACAGCGTATTGATCATCAAGCTCTGTTCGCGGAGTGCCTCGCGGACCAAACCGAACTCGAACTGCTCGAGGTAGCGAATGCCGCCATGAATGAGTTTGCTCGACCGGCTCGATGTCCCCGCCGCCCAGTCGCGTTGCTCGACGAGTGCGACGGAAAGGCCACGGCTGGCGGCATCGAGTGCGGTGCCTGCGCCGGTGACCCCGCCTCCAATAATCGCGACGTCGAAGACTTCAGTTTCCATGCGCGCAAGCGCGCGTTCGCGATCTTCGGGTCCGAGTTGCGACGTCGCCATGAAACTTCCTTAGCGTAGATCGCCGCTGGCGTTCACCATTCGAACGCGTTTCGATCGACGGCGATTCGCTCGCGGCGGGAACCGGCGGTGGAACCGGTTCGGTCGAGCGTAGTGCGAACTGAGCTCGCTCGCTGTATTCGATCGTCGATCCATCTTCGTGGACGAGGCTTTGGCTGCGTTCCTCTCTGGCGCGCACGAGGCCGAAACCCGGTGCGTACCCCCTCGTTACGCTGTCGTCGTCGAACGGCACTTCCATGCGCTGCCCATAGACCTCGACCACGCCAGGGGTCTGTCCTGTGAACTGAATCACGAGGCAGTTTTAGAACGGCGCATACGGCGTCGGAGCGTTTTGAAACCCGAGGATTTCGCCTTCGAGGTCGGTGTGGAAATCGCCGTGGCCGGGGGCGCCAAGCTTCCATCGCTTTCCCGGTGTTGCGTTCGCTGCGAGGAGCGCGAGCGGGACTTCGATGCGAAAGACGTCCTCTCCGAGTTCGGGCGTGGGCCCCTAGACACTCAGTTCTGCGGAGCGACATTCGACGCTGTTGCGAATGGCATCTCCGATCTCGCGTCCGAGCCCAGAAAATCGCACCGCCATGCCCATCGGGAGTAGGCCCTTGCTCAGGTTGCCCGGCACGTTGGTGTAGAGCACTTGGCAAGCGGCTGAAACTTTGCCGCCAGGAAGCGGGAAGGCGACTTTGATCTGCGCACCCGACATCGAAGGGCGTGGCGTTTCGAGATAGGCACCGGCTGCGGAAAGGCTGTAGAGCGTCGCACGTTTGATTCGGCTTCCCGCGCAGACTGTCGCGGGGATGTCGAAGGGCGCGCGCAATTCACAGCGAAGCAGTTCGATTTGCGACGGCGCGAGTGCGCTGTTGAGTTGAAAACGAAGCGCCGTGTCTTCGACGGGCGACCAAAGTGCGAGCGATACGCCCGCCTCGCGCAATGCCGAACGATCGGCGTCGCTGGGTGAGGTCCCGGTTGCAATGCAGCGCATGTCGAAGGAATTGGTTTGGTCTTTGAAGGACTCAAGCGCTTGGCGCAGATGAAACGCAACGCTCGGGACTTCCAGGATGGCCACCGCAAAAGTAATGTGCCGCTCGAGCGCGAGGTTGATTGCCTCGTCGAGAGACTTCATGCGCACTGTTGCGTGCCCAAGGTCGCGTACGCGTTCAGCCATTGTGTTGATGTGAGCGTTGTGGTCTCCCACAATCAAAACCGGTTGTTCGCTTTTCATTGCTCACCTCTGCATCGTGCGCAGACCGGCTTTATCTGCCTCGGAGCTCAAGCTTCGGGCAGAACCAAGAGGGTGCTGCCGCCGGCTGGGTGATAGCCTCCCCGGCGTGGATGAATCGGTATCGACGCAAACGCACGCCTTTCGCGTGATGAATCTCACGCTCGGTCTCGACGAGCCCGAGGCGGCGCTTCGCGCGCGCGCATGTGAAGCGATCGGGGTTGCTCGCGAACATTTGCGAGACTTGCGAATTGCCCGCCGGTCTTTGGACGCACGGCGCGCAAGCGGAGGCGGACGACACTTTCGCTTTGTCATTCATGTTGACGTCGTAGTCGAAGGCATGCCGACCGGAGAAACTTTCGACGGCGCATCGCGTACTGGCCGAGTAAAGCCACTGGCGCCCCCGCAACAATTGCAACTTGCCGCGGCCGACGTCGCCAAGCGCCCCGACCGGGTCGTCGTCGTTGGCGCAGGGCCGGCAGGCTTGTTTGCAGCATTGGTACTGGCGGAGAGCGGCGTTCCGGTGGACCTGATTGAACGAGGCGGTGAGCTGCGGTCGCGCGGACGTGCTCTCGCAGGTTTTTTGAACGGCCGCAGACCGGATCCCGAGAACAATCTCTTGTTCGGAGAAGGCGGCGCCGGTACGTATTCGGACGGCAAGCTCTACACGCGGGTGGATCATCCGCTTTCGCACCCCATCCTTGAGACGTTCGTTGCGTGCGGTGCAAAGCCTGAGATCGTTTTCGATTCCCGCGCCCATATCGGGACGGATCGCTTGCACGCCATTTTGCCCGCGTTGCGAGAGCGTCTTATCGATGCAGGCGTTCAGTTTCACTGGAACACGCAGGTGTCGGGGCTGCGCTTTCACGAGGGCGGCGGCGCGCGCGCGATCACGGGCGTAGAGACAAACAACGGTGAGGTGGCGTGCGACGCGGTGCTACTCGCCATTGGACACAGTGCCCGGGACACGTGGGAACATCTCTTGCGCGACGGCGTCAAGATCGAAGCGCGTGCATCGCAACTTGGCGTGCGGATCGAACATCCCCAGGCATTGATCGATGCAGGGCGATACGGAACTGGCCCGGAAGCCGCGCGTCTTGGCGCGTCTTATTACGGGTTGGTTTGTCGTGCCGAAAAGGGTGCGCCGGGGGGGCACTCGTTCTGCATGTGTCCCGGCGGTCAGATCGTCGCGAGCGTCAACACGCCTGGACATCTGTGTACCAATGGCATGAGCAATTCGCGTCATTCGTCGCCATTCGCAAACGCGGCCATCGTGACAGGCGTCGGGCCGCGAGAATTCGGTGACGGCGTGTTTGCGGGCGTTGACTATCAACGGGCACTCGAAGCGCGGTTCTTCGACGAAGGGGGCAAGGACTACACCGCACCGGCGCAACGCGCGAGTGACTTTCTAAAGGGGCGCGAAAGCACGAGCCTCAAGGCAACGAGCTACAAGTTTGGCGTTGTGCCGGGTCGGATTGATTTGTTGCTGCCATCAACCGTTCGCGACGGCATCGCCCGGGCGCTTACTGCATTCAACCGACAGATCTCGGGCTTCGCATCGGAAGAAGGGATGCTCGTCGGTGTCGAGACCCGCTGTTCGGCACCCCTGCGCATCCCTCGAGATCCCGATACCTTTCGCGCCAGAGACATCGCAAACCTCTACCCCGTTGGCGAAGGGGCGGGGTATGCGGGCGGGATCTTGAGTGCCGCGATCGACGGTGCCGCGGCCGCTCAGGCGCTACTCAAAAATCCAGACTGATTTCCCGTTGCGACGCACTGAATGAATGCGGCGCAGAACACCGCGCCAAATAAGGACGACCCACTCATGCGCAGAGACATCTTCAGCGACGAACACGACATGCTTCGCGATCAGTTTCGACGCTTCGTGGCCGACAAGGTCGAGCCCAAGATCGAAGGCTGGAACCGCGGCGGGACCACTGACCGCGAGAGCTGGGCTCAATTCGGAGCGGCGGGTTATCTAGGCGCGTCGGCGCCCGAAGAATACGGAGGCGCCGGCGGCGACTTCATGTTCGATGCCGTGATTATGGAAGAAATGGCCTATGCCCGGGCTCACGCGTTGATGATGAGCCTGCACAGCGACATCTGTATGCCGTACATCGCGACCTTTGGAAACGACGCCCAAAAGGCGAAGTATCTTCCCGGCGCAATCGCCGGCACCACGATTCTCGCCATCGCGATGACCGAACCGGGCACCGGTTCTGACCTCGCCAATGTTCAAACTCGCGCGATCCGCGATGGCGATCACTACGTCGTCAATGGTGCAAAGACGTTCATTTCAAACGGTCAGCTGGCTGACCTCGTGATTGTCGTCGTGAAGACGGACCCCAATGTGAACCCGCCTCACAATGGCATCAGCCTGCTTCTGGTTGACAGCGACACGCCGGGGTTCGAACGCGGGCGCAATCTCGAAAAGATGGGGCTGAAGGGGCAAGACACGAGTGAGTTGTTCTTCAAGGACTGCCGTGTCCCCGTTGAAAACTTGCTCGGGGACGAGGGGCAGGGCTTCAAGATGCTGATGAAGAAATTGCAGCAGGAGCGTTTGTCGATCGCGGTCGGCAGCATGGCTTCGTGCCGGCGCAGTTTTGACGACACCCTCGAATACGTGAAAGAACGGCGAGCGTTTGGACAGCCGATCGGTTCGTTTCAGAACTCGCAGTTCAAGATGGCCGAGATGGCGACTGAGATCGAATTGGGTCAGGCGTTGGTGGACAAACTCTTGGTGGCTCACGTGGCGGGTGACGACATCGTCTCCGAAGTGAGCATGGCGAAGTACTGGACCACGGATCTGCAAAAAAAGATCGCCGCCGAGTGCCTCCAGCTTCATGGTGGCTATGGCTTTATGGAGGAATATCCTATCGCCGGGGACTACCGCGACGCCGCGGTCCAGTCGATCTATGCCGGAACGAATGAGATCATGAAGGTCATCATTGCCAAGCGACTTGGTCTCGGTTGATGGGCCAGGCCAGCACCACGAGCACCACTGCGGTCCTGGTGATATGCAACTCGGGGTCACAAGAGCGCAGGCGCAGTCATTCAAAGCATGAATTCCGAATATTTCTTCAAAATTGTCCGCATATTGTAGTGAAATCACTTCGTTGTTTTTAAATTCAGTCGATAGACTCAGTGCTTGAATACAAGACGATCTCGATTCACGAAGCGGCAAGTTCGGCACTTGATCCAAGTCGACGAACGAAACTTGTCGTAAGGCCAAGCGACGATCCACGTTTATAAAAACACAACCCACAGAATGAAAGCGGAGTCCCCCCTCCATGCTTACTGAAGAGCATTTGAACTCCCTCGCCGGTTGGGCCGCATCGGGCGCCGAAGCGAGCGCGTCCGTTTTGCGCGAGACCCATACCGAAGATTCGGGTCTCGAAGTTCGTGATATTCGTGTGACCACCCTCAGCGACTTGCCCGATCAAGCGCCGTGTTTTGAGGGCGAATGTGTCGCCGGTGTTGCGAGTCGTTTTGAAGGCGGGCTTTGCGCAAGCGCGCTGCTCGCGATGGACCCCGAAGACGCCTTGGCGTGGGTTCGTTCGAAGCCCGGCGTAGCCGACCCGCTCGAAGCCTTTGTGCGCCTTGGCGAGACGGTTCAGTCCGGCATCGCCATCGAGATCGGCGCAGGCCTCGGACTCGAAATGCGAACCGAAAACAGCGAACTGCGCGAAGAGTCTGTGCCGCTGATCCTGTTTGGCACCCACGCACCCTCCGACACGGTGGTGGTGGTGGTGAGTTTGCTTGTCGCTTCTGGCGATGAAGTCCTTCCGGTGCATGTCTACTTGATGATCGAGCCGAAGCTTCTCGGTACGGCACTGGCGGCCTAAAGAGACGATCGAAGCGATCGAAACGAGCTACGCTCGACGGCCATGTCGATCTATCTCATTCGCCACGGACAGACGTCCGGCAACGCCTCGCGTCGTCTGCAAACCCCAGACACTCCACTGAACGAAGAAGGGCTTGAACAGGCCCGCCGTCTCGGCGAACGCTTGCGCGATGCAGGCATTGGCTGTGTGCTGAGTAGTGACCTCACCCGAGCAAAACAAACGGCTGCGGCCGTGGTCAGCATCACGGGTGTCCCGCTTGTGTTGGAGCCCCTGCTTCAGGAGCGCAACTTCGGCGACCTGCGTGGCCAACTCTATCGCGACGTCGGCCCCAACCTATTCGACGACACCTTCGACCCGCCCGGCGGCGAATCAGGCGACGTGTTTCGCGCGCGTGCCCATGCGGCCTGGCAGCGTGTTGTCGCGTTTGCCGAAGAGGTCGCCGACACCGGGCATTTGGCGGTGGTCACCCATGGGCTTCTGTATCGCGTGCTGTACTCGCGGCACATTGCAGCCGATGCAAACGCCGAAGCGCCCATCGTCGGCAATACGGCAGTCAGCATTATTGAGCCTGGGTCGCCCCACGCGGTGTCCTTGCTGGCGTGCACGGCACACCTCGACTGAATTCCGTTCTTTCAGTCGATCGGGTGGCGGGTGAACAACATGAAGGTGACGTTGTCGAGGCAGTCGCTCTCTTCGACCTCTTCGACGTCGTCCACACACATGAACTCGTCGTGGTCCGAATGGAAGTAGACGACGTTCAGGTCGAGTATCCGCGCCATCGCAACAAGCGTGGGCTGCGACCAGACTGTCCAATCGTGGTAATTAAAGAGCGTCTTCTTATTTCGCGCATTCGAGGCTTCGAGCCGGAACGACATCAGGTTGGTGAAGGGATTCGGCGCGCCATCGTCTTCGTCGATCAAGCCCACCTTGAAGCCGGCGTCTTCCATTTCGGGGCGCGTGACTTCGTCTTCGTGGTCCATTTCCGAAGGCAGCGAGATCTGCGGCGTTTCGAGCATGAAGTAGTCGACGTGCTGGGTGGCGACTTCTAGCAGCCGAAAGAGCTGCTTGGCGTTGAAGAGATGGTGACTCTGCTTGCCGATGTAGCTCAGAGACTTTGTCGCGGTGAAACTCTTGACCCGTTGCCAGATCTGTTCGTCGAGCACGTCTGCGATGACGTACTGGCGCTCGGTCCCTTCGAGCCACGGCTTTGACTCGACGTGCTTCTTCGCGTCTTCGTCGAGGTCGACCATCAGATAGCGAAACTCGGGGTAGCGAAAATGACCCTGGTAACAGAACTCGGCCGTGCCGGACATGGGTTCGATAATGGTGTCGACGCCTTGGCAGAGCTTCGTGGTGACGAAGTCTTCAACGCCGTAATCATGCGAGCCGAGCACCGCAGAATAAACCAGATAAGGGTCGAGAGCGTTGATGCCTCCGGCCATGAACGGCGTGATGTAGTCGTAGTCCTCGACGAAGGGCGAGTCGTAACACTTCATCCAGCCGAGCTCTGAAAAGTCGTGGAAGCCGTGGCGCGCGACGGTTGACCAATATTCGCGGCGTGGTTTGCGTTTTTCGATGTCGACGTTGTTGGCTTTGAAGCCCCGGAGTGTGCAGCGGTGCATGCGTACCAGGGCTTCCTCGAGATCGGCTTTTGCGAGTCGGTCGAGCCGGCAATCAGACTGAAGGTGAAACCAGTCGGGCTTGGCCTCGGTACCGGCTTCAATGGCATCGAATCGCCTGCGCAAGACATCGAACGAGCGAGCAATGCGCGTCACTTCTTCGGTTTTTCCGATGCCGTCAACAGCGTCGTTCAGTGGGTCTACGACTGTGGTGGTGTCGGTGCGGTCTGTGTGATTTGTCATGTCGTACGTCCCCCCAATCGCGGATCGAAACTTTGCCGGTGGCTTCGTAGGTGCGAAGTCCCGACTCGGGCGCGGCGAGAACCTATCGCAATCCTCGCCCGGTTTGCTGCGAGAATCCCGCTATTGCTGCTGTCGTCTAGACAAATTGCAGCCAAATCACGTTCTGCCAAACCCGAGCGCAACCTTACTGCGCGTCACTGCGCATTCGTGATTGATGCCACGGTCGGTTCAACCGATAGGAAGCTTTGGTATTGCGCGCGTGCCAACCCGGAGTCGCCCTCCGTGGTAACGCGGGCGCGAAGTCGTGTGATCGATAACGAAAATGGCAGCGCAATTGAGGGAACTTCGTGGACAATACTGATCGCCTTCCAAGTGGACGAGAATTTCGCAATCGGTTCATCGCCATCGTCAGTACGTGTGGCACGATCTCGGCAGCGATCGTACTCGGCTATGTGGTTTTGTTGTTGAGGATGCCGCCCGAGCAATTGCAAGGCCTCGGTGTGGCGGTTGCGCTCATATTTCTCCCCGCGACGCCATTTTGTGCGTGGGGCTACAGCCGAGCGATTGCGCCAGTGGTGTCGTGGCTCGACCGGCAGGATTCCGTGGGGTCGCTCTCGGACGACCAAGTTTCTACGCTGCATCGCGCTGCATTCCATACGGTGATCAACATGCCGACCCGCGTCTTCGGGTTGTCGTTCGTGTTGTCCGTGGCGCCTGCGATTGCGGTCGACCTTGTAATGTTTTCCTGGTTCGAGGAGTTCCGCCTCTATCACGCGTCGCTCATGGCGGCTGCCATCTTCTCGGCTGCGGGGCTAACCTCGATCATCGAAGCCGCGCTGCTCAAAGGATGGCTCGAAGAAATCCGCTCCAGGCTGACCCTCGCGGTCGCCAACCCGATGCAGCGCTCCGAACTAACCCGCCCGGTATCTTTGATGGCGAAGCTTCAGGTTGTGATCACGCTTTGTATGCTGGTTCCGGTCGTGTTCGCCGCGCTCGTGGGGCATACCCGCGCCGCCATTCCCGCCGAGCAGTTTGCCAACACGATGCAGTTCGAACTCGGGCGGACTGCTGCTGCGGCGTATCACGTACAGGGTGAATTCGGCATTGCGGCAGTCGTACAAGGAGATCTTGCTCGTGCGTTGAAGGCACAGGTTGTTGTGCTGGATCGAAAAACCGGTGCTCTGGTCGGCGACGCTGAGTTGGTCCTCACCGCGATGGAACGCGAGCGCATTCTCGACTCGAAAGAATCGTCGGGGTCGGGCGGCGAACTTCACGCAAGCAATCTCTACACCTGGGAGAACACCGCGGACGGCACGCAAGCCATCGTGGTGATGAGTGCTCGCTCGGTCCTCGACGGTGACGCCTTTGACTTGGCGACGATTTTCGGGGGTATCTTCGTTGCGTGTCTCGTGCTGGGACTCGGTGTTGGCTGGTTGATCGCTCAAGACGTGGGTGGAGCAGCCTTGCGCCTAGGCCATGTCGCCGATCGGATGGCGGCGGGAGATCTGCGTCGCTTCAACGTCCTCGAATCGGAGGATGAACTCGGCACGCTGGGTCGTGCGTTTGATTGGATGGCGACTTCGCTTCGCGGCTCGGTCGGAGAAGTTTCCGCAACAGCCGACGGGATCGAGGAAACGTCGACCAACATGTCGAACGTTGCGCGCGAGCTTCATGGAGCCGCCCAGACCCAGGGCAGTGATGTGACGTTTGTTGTCGAAGCCATGGACGCGGTCGAAGCAAAAGCGCTCGAAATTTCGCATTCGTCGGTCGAACTCAGTCATCTCGTGGGCGAGTGCACAAGCTCCGTTCTCGAACTGGGTGCTGCCGGTGATCAACTTAATCAAACGGCGGGGTCACTTGCGGACCGTGTTGAAGTGGTATCGAGCACAGTGGAGCAGACGGTCCGCAGCGTAAGAAACGTGGGACGCGAAACGGACGCGTTAGTCGAAGCTGCGGCCGAGACGTCGGCGAGTATGAAAGAAATGGCGTCGGCGATGGGTCACGTCGACGCCACCGCGGCGGCAACCGCTTCTCTTTCACAGCAGGTCGTCGCAGCAAGCGAATTCGGATACGAAAAAGTGCTAGCCACCATAGAAGGCATCGAGTCCATCCGCGGCGCCACGGACACCGCGCATACGGTGATCACACGTCTAGACGGTCGCGCCCAGGAAATTGGCGTGGTGGTTGAGGTGATCAGTGACGTTGCCGACGAGACGAATCTATTGGCGCTGAACGCCGCGATCATCGCCGCACAGGCGGGTGATCACGGGCGCGCCTTTTCCGTCGTGGCAACGGAGATCAAGGGGCTCGCGAATCGCGTGTTGCTCAGCACGAAAGAGATCAGTGAGCTGGTGGCTTCGGTGCAGCAAGAGAGCCAGAGTGCGATCAATGCCATGGATGAAGGTGCGCGTAGCGTCGCCGCCGGGGTTGAGCGTTCCGGCGAGGCGGGCAAGTCCCTCGAAGAGATCAAGCGCATCAGTCATGACAGCGGGCAACGTATTCACGAGATCCTCAGTTCGGTGCAGGAGCAAACGATCGCGGCGGGGCATGTCGTTGATCTGATGGAACGCGTACGAACTGGGGTCGAAACGATTCAGCTTGCGTCGGCGGAACAGGAGCGCGGCAATGAACTGGTCTTGGACGCAACGCAGACGATGCGCGAAGTGGCACGGCAGCTCCATCTCACGACAGCTGAACAGGCGGATGGCGTTGGTCGCATCCGCGATAGTATTGGCGGGGTGCAGACGCAAATGGAGTCGATCGACGACGCGCTTCAGGAGCAGTCGAAGTCGACGAACCAAGTGGTGGGCTTTCTCGAAGAAGTTTCGAGTCGCAGTGTTGCAAACGAACGTGCGGCTCGCTTGATGGGCGAATCAACCGAAGAACTGTCCGAGCAAGCTCGTCGGTTGCGAGCGGGAATGGGACGCTTTCAGCGTTAATGATCTTCTGAAATTCGATTTTGCGTTCTCAATGGCTTCCAGATGCTGAGGTGGGACTCTTCAACACGCACGAAAGGCTATGCTCGTGCAGCCCGTGATGCGGGTACCCATCACGATCACGCCGGGAGCTTGAACCAGCATGTGTGGAATAGCGGGATACGCGGGGCTTCACGATCCCGAGCTTCTTCGCCCAATGACCGACGCCATGATTCACCGCGGCCCCGACGATTCGGGTACGTGGTACGACGCAGACGCTGAAATCGGCTTTGGCCACCGGCGACTCGCCATCATCGATCTGTCTCCGGCCGGTCGGCAACCTATGTCGAACGCCGATGAATCGATTTTCATCACCTACAACGGCGAGCTCTACAACTACCTCGAGCATCGCGAGCGGCTCGCGAAGAAGGGCTATCCCTTCCGGAGCAACAGCGACACCGAAGTCATGATCGCCCTGTACGAAACTATGGGGATCGATTTTCTCAACGAATTAAACGGGATCTTTGCCTTCGCGCTTTGGGATGCAAAAAAACGGCGCTTGATCCTTGCGCGAGACCACGCCGGCGTAAAGCCGCTCTACTACCGACAAGACGGGCGCAAGCTCTACTTTGCGAGCGAGCTCAAGGCGCTGCTGAAAGTCCCCGGCTCGTCTCGCGAACTCCACACCCCGAGCGTGCCCGACTACCTCACGTTTCTCTGGGTGCCGGGCGAAAACACCCTGCTCTCGGGCATCAAGAAGCTCGAACCGGGTCACTTTGCGATCTGGGAAGACGGCCAACTCGAAACCAAGCGCTGGTTCAACATCGAATACGAACCCGACGAAAGTCGCACCGAGGCCCAGTGGAACGAAGAAGTTCATGACTCGTTCATGAACGCTACCAAGCGCCAAATGGTGAGCGACGTACCGCTGGGCGCATTTTTGTCCGGCGGGCTCGATTCGTCGAGCATCGTCGCCTGCATGCGCAACGTCTATCCGGATCGTGAGATCAACACCTACACCGTACGCTTCGACCGCGGTGCGATGGCGCGGGAGCAAGGCGTTGATGACTACCCGTACGCGCGGAAAGTTGCCAAGGCAATAGGGGTGCGGCTGAAGAGCGTCATGCTTCAGCCGGAAGTCATCAGTCTATTGCCCAAGATGGTCTACCACCTCGACGAGCCCGACGCAGACCCAGCGGTGTTCCCTTCGTATTTGATTTCGAAACTCGCGCGTGAAGACGGCACAACGGTTTTGCTTTCGGGAACTGGGGGTGACGAAGTATTCTTTGGCTACAGGAGCCATCAGGCTTACCGGCTCTATGAGCGGTTCGCTTGGATGAGTCGCTTTCCGATTTCGTCGATGACCCGGGCTGGCGTCAAGATGAGTTCGTCATTGTTGGGCGCCCAAAACCGCTATGCGCGCCGTATCGCGAAGTTTCGGCGAGGCCTCATGCAGAGTGGACTCGACCGCCACCTCGAAGTTGCGGACTGGTCGAGCCATGCCGCCCGCGAAGGCTTGTTCAACGACTCAGTGTTCGACTCGATGGATTCATGGGACAGCTCGGAGTCAATGCGCCGGTACCACGACGATTTCGTGGGCGAGGGTGAGTTGAACCTCCACTCTCATTTGCTGATCCAAACGTTTCTTGCCGCGCACAACTTCCTTTATACAGACAAGTCGAGCATGGCGGTTGGTCTTGAAGCGCGCGTCCCATTTATGGACGTGGAGTTGATGCGTTTGTGTGCCCGCATTCCGGAGCGTTACAAGCTGAAGGGCAACGTGACGAAGAACGTTCTCAAGAACGCGATGGGGCGCTACCTGCCTCGGGATCTCATTCACCGCAAAAAAACCGGCTTTGGTGCGCCGCTCAGAAAGTGGATCCAGGACGACCTCCAAGAGGTGATCCAGTTTTTCTTGGGGCCCGAACAAGTGTCGCGCCGCGGCATCTTCAACCCCGACCAGGTGCAGCGCATTGTCAAAGAGAATACGGCAGGCAGGGCAGACCACGCTTATTTGATCTACGCGCTGGTCAACCTCGAACTTTGGATGCAGTCGTTTCTCGACGCGCCCGGGGAAGAAGTCACGCTCTAGGGCGCAAGGGCTTCTTTAGGGTTACGCCCAGGGTTACGCCCAGGGTTACGCCCAGGGTCACCGCCCAGGGTGACGCTCCGCGCTACGCCACTTCTTCGGGATCGTAGGCGAGGTTCGGTGCGAGCCATTTTTCGACTACTTTGAGCTCAACACCCTGTCGTTTCGCGTAGCTTCGCATCTGGTCTCGATCGAGTCGCCCGACGGTGAAGTACTTTGTCGCCGGATGCCCGAAGTAGAGACCACTTACGCTGGCCGCAGGGGAGATGGCGCAACTTTCGGTGAGTTCCAAACCGATCTCGGTGGCATCAAGTAGCTTGAACAGGGTCTGCTTCGCGCTGTGGTCCGGGCAAGCGGGGTAACCGAATGCGGGCCGGATGCCGCGATAGTTTTCCTTGACCAAATCTTCTTTGCTTTCGCCAGCGGACGGTGCGATTCCCCAATCTTCGCGGGCGCGCGCATGTAGGTATTCCGCGAAGGCTTCTGCGAGGCGATCGGCCAATGCTTGTACCATGATGGCGTTGTAATCGTCGAGTTCGGCTTTGAAGGCGTCGACCAAGGCTTCTGTCCCAAGGCCAGCCGTTACGGCGAATGCTCCGAGATAGTCTTCGACACCGCTGTCCTTTGGAGCGATGTAGTCCGCAAGCGATCGGTTGAATTTGCCTTGGGCAAGGTCTTCCTGCTGGCGAAGCATCGGGAAACGATGCAGCTCTTCGTTACGAGATTCGTTCGTATAAAGAACGATATCGTCGCCGTCACTGTTCGCGGGCCAGAATCCGTAGACCGCCTGGGCGGTGAGAAGTTTTTCGTTGACGATCCGGTCGAGCAGAGCGCGGCCATTTTCATAGAGCTCGGTTGCGGCTTCGCCCATCTTCGGGTGCTTAAGGATGGCGGGGAAACGGCCGTTTAACTCCCACGCACTGAAGAAGAACGTCCAGTCGATGAAGGGCACGATCTCTTTCAGGTCAAATTCGACAAGTTTCTTTTGCCCGATGAAGCTCGGCTTTGAAACTTCGTCCGGGCCAAACGCGACTTCAGGTCTGTTCGCGAGGGCATTGCGGTACGTGCGCAGCGGTTTTTCTTGGCGCGCTTCATGGAGGTCGCGCAGTTTCTGCTGCACCCGGTCGTTTTCTTTTTTGTACTTGGCGCGTGCGACAGGGTCGACCAATTTCGACACCACCCCAACCGCACGGGACGCATCGCGTACGTGCACAACGGATTGGTTGAAGGTGGGAGCCACCTTGACGGCTGTATGAACCCGGCTCGTCGTCGCTCCGCCGATCAAGAGCGGCATGTCGATCTCGCGCCGAGACATTTCCTTTGCAACCGAAACCATTTCGTCGAGGGACGGTGTGATCAGCCCCGAAAGCCCAATCATGTCCGCATTCTCGTCGATGGCGGTTTGCAAGATCTTGTCTACAGGGACCATGACGCCCAGGTCAATGATTTCGTAGTTGTTGCAGCCGAGCACGACGCCGACAATGTTCTTGCCAATGTCGTGGACGTCGCCTTTTACCGTCGCCATCACGACCTTGCCTTGGCTACTGCCACCGGATTGTTCGGCTTCCATGAAGGGTTCAAGATGTGCAACGGCACGTTTCATCGCGCGTGCACTCTTGACGACCTGGGGGAGGAACATTTTGCCTTCGCCAAAGAGTTCGCCCACGATGCTCATGCCGTCCATCAGCGGACCTTCGATGACGTCGAGGGGCCGGTCGAGTTCGAGGCGAGCCTCTTCCGTGTCGTCTTCAATGAAGTCGATGATGCCGTGCACCAACGCGTGGGAGAGGCGTTTCGAAACCGAGCCTTCGCGCCAAGACAGATCGACGACACGTTTCTTGCCGCCCCTCTTTACGGTATCTGCGTATTCGACCAGCGCTTCTGTCGCACCCTCGTTGCGATTAAAGAGCACGTCCTCGACCTTGGTCAGCATTTCTTCGGGAATGTCGGCGTAGACCTCGAGCTGTCCCGCGTTCACGATGCCCATGTCCATGCCGGCACTGATGGCGTGGTAGAGGAATGCAGAGTGCATGGCTTCGCGGACCGCGTCGTTGCCTCGAAAGGAAAACGAAAGGTTCGAAACACCACCGCTGATGTGGACTCCGGGGCAAGCCTCACGGATCAACCGAGTCGCTTCGATAAAGTTCACCGCGTAGCTGCTGTGTTCCTCGATCCCGGTCGCGATCGCGAGAATGTTCGGGTCAAAGATGATGTCCCGGGCCGGAAAGTCGGCCTGCTCGGTCAACAACTTGAATGCCCGGGTGCAGATGTCGACTTTACGCTCGACGGTATCCGCCTGACCGACTTCGTCGAAGGCCATCACGACAACGCCAAAGCCGAAGCGTCGAATCGTGCGCGCTTGTTCGAGAAAGGATTCTTCGCCTTCTTTAAGGGAGATCGAATTGACGACCCCCTTGCCCTGCACGCACTTCATGCCGGCGAGCAAAACGGACCACTTCGAACTGTCGATCACGATCGGGATCCGGGCGATTTCGGGCTCGGTCGCGATCAGGTTCAAATAGTTCGTCATGCAGGCTTCAGAGTCGAGCAAGCCTTCGTCCATGTTGACGTCGAGAAGGTTCGCGCCGCCGCGTACTTGGTCGAGCGCGACTTCGACTGCAGTCGTCATGTCGCCGGCTTTGATCAAGTTGCGGAACTTCGCCGAACCCGCGACGTTCGTGCGCTCGCCGATCATCTGAAAGTTTGACTCGGGACGAATCGCAAGCGGCTCGAGGCCACTGAAGTAGGCGACATCTTCGTCAGAAAGATCCGGGATTTCGCGCGGAGCCTTGCCTTCGACCGCGTTCGCAATTTCGCGAATGTGGTCGGGCGTAGTTCCGCAGCAGCCGCCAACGATATTGACGATTCCCGAAGTCGCGAACTCTCCCACCAACTCGCCGGTGAGCGCAGGTGCTTCGTCGTATTCACCAAACGCGTTGGGAAGGCCCGCGTTCGGATACGCCGAAACACAGGTATCCGCGACCCGCGAAAGCTCCGCGATATGCGGGCGCATGTCGACGGCCCCGAGCGAGCAATTGACACCGATTGAAATCGGATTCGCGTGGGCCATCGAGCGCCAATAGGCTTCGACCGTCTGCCCTGAAAGAGTGCGACCGCTCGCGTCGGTGATCGCGACCGAGATCATGATCGGGAGTCGTACGCCCAGCTCGTCGAAAACTCGCTGCACCGCGACCAGTGCCGCCTTGGCATTCAATGTGTCGAAGATCGTTTCGACGAGGATCACGTCGACATCGCCTTCGATTAAGCCGCGAGTCTGGGTCGCGTACGCTTCTTCGAGTTCATCAAAGGTGATGTCGCGGAACGCTGCATCTTCGACTTTTGGTGAAAGCGAAAGCGTTTTGCTCGTTGGGCCAATGGCACCTGCGACGAAGCGCGGCTTGTCGGGCGTCTTCGCCGTCCACTCGTCCGCGACTTTGCGAGCAAGCTTCGCCGCCGCGAGGTTCAAGTCATAGGAAAGGGTGTCGAGGTCGCCGAGCTCGTAATCACTTTGTGAGATCGCGTTGGCGCCGAAGGTGTTGGTCTCGACGATGTCCGCACCGGCTTCGAAAAACTTCGCGTGGATCTCTTCGATCACTTCGGGGCGGGTGAGAACGAGAAGTTCGTTGTCGCCCTTCACGTCTTTGGTGTGGTCTTTGAAGCGGTCGCCTCGAAAATCGGCTTCCTCGAGGCCGTAGCCCTGGACCATGGTGCCCATCGCGCCGTCGATGACGAGGATGCTTTCGCGAAGTCGCGCTTCGAAAAGTTTTGTCCGGTTGCCGGCGCTCATGTTTGGGTCTCCCGCTCGGCCGGGCCCTAAGCAGGCACTGACTGAACAAGTAAAAAATTAACTAGATCAAAGTGTTACAGGACTCTATGCTTCGAGGTTGCCGCCTGGATTCAAGCGCGCCAAAGCTTCAATTTCAAGGTATATCAGCTTATCTCAATATTCGGATGAATGCACAAAGTTCTTTAATTTCACCCCGGTCCGTCCGGATCTCGCGCAGGCAATTTGCTGGAGCCGTTGACGCAGCCCGAATGTGCCTATTCTACGGCCCGCCTGAGGGGCTCGACGCTCGGACGGCCTCGAAATCACATCCGAAATCACGAACCGCCCGCGCGCAGGTCGACTGCGGGTAGTTGCCATTGGAGACACCATCGATGAGCGCCGAACAACACGAATTCCAAGCCGAGGTCAAGCAGCTCCTCGACCTGATGATCCATTCGCTCTATTCCAACAAAGAAGTGTTCCTCCGCGAACTGATCTCGAACGCCAGTGACGCCATCGACAAGGTGCGTTTCGAAGGGGTGATCAAGCCCGAGCTTCTGCCTTCGGACGAGTTGGGTATCCAACTCATCGCAGACCCCGAAGCGCGAACGCTCGCGATTGTGGACAACGGCATCGGGATGAACCGCGACGATGTGGTCTCGAACCTCGGCACGCTCGCAAAGTCGGGCACCGGAGAATTTCTCGAAAAGCTCAAAGGTGCGGGCGGTCAAGGTGATGCCCCCGAGTTGATCGGCCAGTTTGGCGTCGGCTTCTACGCCGCCTTCATGGCCGCCGACGAGATTACTGTGCTCACGCGCAAGGCTGGCGATGCAGAAGCGGTGCTTTGGAAGAGTGACGGCGGGGGGGGCTACAGCATTGAAGCCGCCGAACGCGACGGCGCGGGAACGACCGTCACGCTTTCGCTCAAAGCCAGCGATGCGGACGACGGCCTTCAAGACTTCACCGACGAATGGGTCGTGCGTCAAACGGTGAAGAAGTATTCCGACTTTGTCGCCTATCCGATCAAGCTCGAAGTCATTCGCCCGCCGAAGCCCGCGAGCAAAGAGGGCGCGGATGAAGAGACCGAAGAGAAAGACGCTGCAAACGAACCGTTGAACTCGATGAAGGCGATTTGGACGCGTCCCGACAGCGACGTGACCGACGAGGAATACAAAGAGTTCTACAAGCACATCAGCCACGACTTCCAAGAGCCGCTGCTGCGCGTCGCGAGCAAGATGGAGGGCAACTTCGAAGCGAAGTCCCTGCTCTTTGTTCCGTCGGTCGCGCCCCACGACCTCTACCACCGAGAAATGTCGCACCGGGGCATCCAGCTCTACGTACGCCGCGTCTTCATCATGGATGAATGTCGCGACCTCGTCCCCGAGTACCTGCGTTTCATGCGCGGCGTCGTGGACGCTGAGGACGTCACCCTCAATGTGTCTCGCGAAATGCTTCAGCAAGACCGCCAGATTCAGGCGATCCGAAAGTACCTCGTCAAGAAGGTGCTCGAGTCCTTGAAGGCCTTGCGAAAGAACGATGAAGAGAAGTACCTGAAGTTCTGGGGCGAATTCGGTCCGGTGCTCAAAGAAGGACTGCTGATCTTCGACGAGAAGAAAGACCGCATCCTCGACCTCGTACTCGCGCGATCGACGAACGACGATGCGAAGCTCGCGTCCTTGGACGAATACGTTGAGCGCATGGGCGAAGGGCAAGAAGACATCTACTACATGGTCGGCAACTCGATTGACGCGCTCTCGAACTCGCCGCATCTCGAGGCCTTCAAAGAGAAAGGCATCGAGGTGTTGTTGTTCGCCGACCCCGTCGACGAAGTTTGGCTGCAGCAGATGCCCCCCGAGTTCAAAGGCAAGGCGTTCAAGTCCGCGGGCCGTGGCGCTGTCGACCTCGAAGAGAAGGACGAAGAGGGCGAAGAAGGCGAAAAGAAGGAACCCGAGAACGAGATCTTCAACGACTTGCTTTCCGCACTCAGCTCGGCACTTGAAGGGACCGCTGCGGAGGTGCGACTTTCAAAACGCTTGAAGTCGTCGCCCGCCTGCCTGGTGCTCGAAGAAGGGCAGCTCTCCCCGCAACTCGAAGCCATGCTGCGACAAGCTGGACAGAAAGTTCCCGAGACCCACCCCGTGATGGAGATCAACTCCGACCACGTGCTCGTAAAGAAGCTGCAGGAGATCTTCGAAGCCGACGCAACCGACGCGCGCATCGCGACCTATGCCGAACTTCTGTTCGGACAAGCACAGCTCGCCGAGGGCGGCCAAATCGACGACCCGGCCGCGTTCAGCAAGAAGCTCGCAGACGTAATGCTCAAAGCCCTGTGAGGTCAGGCTGCTAGGCTTTTCGGTTCCTCAAGCTTGAGAGACCGCGAAGCCGACTATGATCCAAGAGTTGTTTTCGATTGTTGCGCCCGTCTATCTCTGCGTGGCATTGGGCTATGGCTGGCGGCGAATCGGCCGTCCCGTAGACAACGCGCTGATTGCCGACCTGTGCATGAACCTGGGCGCTCCGTGCCTGGTGTTTTCGAGCTTGGTAAGCCTCGGAATCGACCCCGCAGCATTGGGCGAATTCGCTGCCGTGGTCCTCGTCGCCTTCGTTCTCTTTGGTGCGATCGGCTACGTGACACTGCGTGGCATGGGCCTTCCGATGCAACCGTTCCTCGCCCCAGTCGTCTTCCCCAACACGGGCAACCTCGGCCTCCCGATCTGCCTGTTCGCCTACGGAACTGAAGGCTTGCTCTACGGCGTCGTGTTCTTCGCCCTCACCAGCATCATCCAATTCACAATCGGCCAATGGATGTGGAGCGGCGAAATCAGTTTCGTCAAACTCGCACGCACCCCCCTCGTCTACTCCGTACTCGCCGCACTCGCGATCCTCTTCACGGGCATCGAAACCCCCGCATGGATCCTCCGCACAACCCAAAGCCTAGGCGGCATCACCATCCCACTCATGCAATTCACCCTGGGCGTCTCCCTCGCAACCCTAAAGGTGAAACGCCTCCCCACTTCATTCGGCTTGGGCGCCCTCAGACTTCTCCTGGGCTTCAGCGTCGGAGTTGGCCTGAGCGAACTCTTCGCCCTCGAAGGCGTCGTTCGCGGCGTCGTCATCCTCGACTGCGCCATGCCCGCCGCCGTCATCAACTACCTCTTCGCCGAAAGCTACAACCGAGAACCCGAAGAAGTAGCCGGCATCGTAGTCGCCTCCACCACCATCAGCCTAGTAGCCCTCCCCCTAATCCTCGCCTGGCTCCTCTAACAACAAAGACCACAGTCCCATCTCGCGCCGCTCGAGAACCAACTCCAGACTCACTCCCATGCCGAGGCATGGATCGATCACCTACCTTGGGCTAACGCCGAAGACAACCTCACCGAATCCATCGAGGGTGCCAAATTGGGGAGTCTGCCTGCCGCGCGTGTCGCGTGTCACCTGGGGTTTCACGAAGGCTCCGATCTCGCTGGACGTCACGTAACCATCGGTGTTGAAGTCAGCCTCACCTGAAAGGGCTCTCAGAAACTGAGAAGTAAATGCGCCCGCTCCACCGATCTCGTAAGCCTGCTCACCGTCCGATCCAGCGGTGATCATCTGCACGACTCGTCTTGATGTCACCTTCGAGATATAGCCGTCCTTCGACGTTAGACTCGCGAGCCCCCGAGTGAAGCCCGTTCCGGAGTAGCAGGAGTCCATTGCATAGTAGATGTGTTTTGCGGGCAGTCTCGAGGACACATCTCGCAACGTGTCCATAGAGATTGCCGTCGCAAAGACGTTC
>DUBZ01000033.1 GCA_012960035.1 Myxococcales bacterium
CTGATCGAATGCTGTCTTCAAAGATACGAGTCTTCGCCGCCTACTTCCGATTCTTCTCGTTAACGCATTTGCGAAGTCACTTTCGTGAGACTGCGCTGCTCGTGCTGTCGATATCTGTTGGTGTGGGTGCAGTGGTTGCGACTGGAGCGCTGGTTGAGTCGGCGGTGGCATCCATTGAGGCGACTTGGAAAGCGAGCGCACCCGATGCAGATCTTCGAGTTGCAAATGGCTTCGTGGGCGTTCCAGAGGAATTGCTCGACGTTGTTCGCGGCGATCCCGGTGTCGCGTCGGCAACCGCGATCCTGACAGAAGTCGGGAACGCTAAATTCGACGGCGAGAGCCTCCGCATTTTGCTCGTGGCTTTTGATCTGTTGGACGATCCGATTCATGCGACCGGTGATGTTTTTTCGCACGAGTCACTTGAGGTCAGGGATCGCTTCGATCTGGTGGCGGCACCGGGGCGCGTCGCAATTCCTCGCGATCTCGCGGAGCGAATGAATCTCTCTCTCGAGGGTGAGTTCACGTTGAGCACACGGGCGGGCCGCATCGACCTTCGCGTTGCGGGGATCTTCGAACCATCGCCTGAATCCGAGTTGCTCGGTGGTGCAATCGCAGTGATGGATCTGCCATACGCGCAAATGTCGTTGGGGCGCGACGGATTCGTGGAAGCGATCGATGTCGTCTTGCTCAACGGGGCGCCCATCGCGACCGTTCGAGATCGAATCGCCGACGTCGTGTCGGACAAGGCAACAGTCATATCTCCGGGAGGAGATTCGGACGAGGTCAAAAGCATCCTCGCCAACATTCGACTGATCACCGGGGTCGCTGGAACTCTGGCGATCGTCATTGGAGCACTCATTATCTACAACGTTGGGTCGTTGGCGATCTCGCGACGCAAGCCACAACTGGATGCGCTCCAGGGAGTAGGCGGGAGGCGTGCGCAGATCCTTACGATGCTTTCGATTGAGTCGATCGTTTTGGGGGTTATTGGCTCAGCGGTCGGAACCATCGTCGGGGTGGCGCTCGCCCGCGTCGCCGCATCACTGTTCCAGGACGCGATCGGTTCCCTCTATCACCCCATCGCGGCTTCCGTGTTCCAAGTTGACTATGCCGCGATTGCGATCGGAACTGCTCTCGCAGTTGGCCTTACCTGGGGTGCGACGGTCATTTCGGCGGTCTCAGCAACAAATGTCAGTGGCAGCCTTCGTGTGGCCAGCCCCGCTCATGCACGAAAACGACATTCACTGCGTCTGGCTTTCGTCGGGCTTGTCTTGCTGATCGTCGGGCTGCTTTCGAGTCCCTTTCAGTCGCAATGGATGGCACCCGAGTCTCTCGGTGGCGTAGTCACGCTCGGTGCTGCATTCGTTCTTCTGGGTGCCGCGATGGTGGTTCCTCTTCTCCTGCTCTTGATCTCGCCGGCAATCACCAAGTGGCTCTCGACCCGAAGCTGGCCAACTTTCACACTCGCTTGGCAGGGCGTTACCAGCGATCCTGCGCGCGGTGCGATCGTGATCGTCTCAAGCATGGCGGGTGTCGCCTACTTCCTGATGTCCATGGGCGCCGTGGGCAGCCTTCGTTCAGGGGTGCTCGACTGGATTACCGAGACGCATCAATCGGAATTGATCGTCGCGTCGAAAGGCGGGGCAGGCTTTCTGCCGTCATCGGGACCACTCCCGGCCGGGCTTCAGACCCAGATTGAAGCGCACCCCGGCGTCGAAGCAGTCGAAGCTGTTCGGCTCCTGGCACAACCGTACGAAGATCGTTGGATCGTGATTGCAGGGCGCGACCCAGCGACGTTGGGCGTTCGTGAGCCGCTGCAGATGGTGTCGGGTGATCTCGAGAAGGCGCGACAACTCTTGCTGAGCGGCAAGGGCGCAATCATTAGCGACACGTTATCGACGAAGCATCACATTGAAGTCGGCGACTCTGTAGAGCTTCGGACACCGACCGGACTTCTGACTCTTCAGGTCGGCGCCGTCGTCGTCGACTATTCAGGCGATCTTGGGACCGCGGTGGTGTCTCTCGCGACTCTTCGTGAACACTGGGCCGATGCAGCCGTTACGGCCTTCCATGTTCACCTTGAGCACAATGCCGAGGTTCAAGGCGTAGCTGCAGCGCTCAACACCGAATTGACGAAGTCGGTAGACGTGTCGATTCTCACGAAAGAGCAGCTCTATCAAGGGGCGGCTGATGTCGTTGACTCAACGTTTTACGCAGCATATGCGCTTGAACTTGTGGCGGCGTTGGTCACGGTCGCGTCGATCTTGAGTTTCTTTCTCATCACTCTGTCCGAGCGCGAGCGCGATATCGACCTGCTGGCGGTGGTGGGTGCGCGACGCGAATCGATCGTACGGATCTATCTCGCAGAGGCCGCGATTCTTGGAATGATCGGAACTGTGCTCGGCGTGGTGTTCGGTGTCTACCTGGCCCAACGCCTAGTTGCGGATACCGTTCGCGTCGGCGGCGGGATGCATCTCGATTTCAATCTGCCTGTTCTCGCGATTGCGGTCTCGATCGCAGGGGCCCTCATCGTGTCAGTCGGCGGGGCCGCTTGGCCGATCTTCCGCGCAACGGCAAACAAGAGTTCGGTGTGAGGAGAGCTTTATGACGCCCGAGTCATACGAGCGGATTCTCTACGCCGAGAAGGACAACTTTTGGGCGTTCCAAATGGGACGCGTCTTCACACTGATGGCGGCGGCAGGATTCTTGCTCCTACTCCAGATCAACGGTCTAACGACTGTCGCCGTCTATCCACTGTATACATTGATCGCCTCCGACGTGATTCTCACGTTTCCGTATTGGCGTTACGCGGTGCACACCGTCGAGACCCGGAATCTCGCTCGTCTTCGAAGCTTGTCGCTTTGGATTCTGGTGTACGAGACGGTGATGATGACCGTTGGTTCGTTTCTATTGGGATCGGATCTCGAAGTCTACGGGCTTCCAATATACGGAATCATCGTCGTGATGGGTGCAACGCTGCATTCGTACCGTGCGGGAATCGGGTTGTCGCTGTTGGGCGGCGTGATGTACGCCGCGATGCGCTTCGGAATTTCATTGGATCTGCTGCCGCCGCGCTTGAACCCTATGGCCGGTGAGCTGCGGCCTTACGTAGGCGTCGTCTCGCATGCGATCGGGTTGTTCGCACTCGGCGTCGTGGCAGCTTGGCTAAGCCATTCAAAGCGCCAGCTCGAAGAGCATCAGGAAGAATTGATCGCCGAGCGAACGCAGAGCCTCAAAAACGAAAAGCGCTTCATAGAAGATTCAGCCGCTGCGGCCGCGCACGACTTGAAGTTGCCGCTATCGAGGGCGCTCACGAATTTGGATTACATGGCATTGCCAGAAGACGCGGTGGACAGAGACCGAATGCAGGACGTTGCCGAAGACCTCGACGTGTCGCTCAGCAGAGTTAAGGGTCTGCTGTCTTTGTACGTGCCAGATGTCGATTTGAGCAAGGACTCGTCCGTCGACTTGCGAGAGGTATTGAGCGCGATTGCCGATAAGTATCGAAGTGGCGCAGATGGTGGCGGACTCGAGATTGAAATTCGGTCGGACCTCGGATTCGTACGACTAGCAAAACCGCTAGTTGAGCAGATCTTTGGATTGTTGATCGGCAATGCGATCGCACACAACCAGGGCCGATCTTCGACTCGTATCGAAATCGGCCGTAGTGCCGAACGCGAAAATGAGTTCTACGTTCGCGACGATGGTATTGGGGTCGCGGAAAAGGATCTGGAGAGAATCTTCAACGCCTTTCTACGCATCGGTCGAGAAGCACACGGAACGGGGTTGGGTTTGACACTGGTCCGCCGAAGGATCGAACAGATTGGCGGGAGAGTCTGGGCCGAGTCGCCGGAGGGCGAGGGCCTAACGGTGAAGCTTGTACTACCTATAGACCGTGAACGTCTATGACCAGTGAAAAGCAATCGGGCAGAGTTTCACTCCTGATCGTCGAAGACGATCCCGGACACGCAAAGATTATTCAGCGCGTCGCGTCTGAATATGCCGATGTGACGTTGGCTGGTTCGGTTGGCGACGCGCGGGAAATGTTGTCGGCCAAAGGGTACGACGTCTTGGTTCTAGATCAGCAGTTGCCAGATGGGCTGGGCAGCGAGCTTCAGCGCTGGGTGAGCGAGCAAGGGATGGCGCCGTCAATCATTTTTGTGTCCGCCGATGACGGGTGCGAGCAGAGTGTGATCGGCGCTGGTGCAGTTGGGTTTGTACATAAGTCGGGTAACTACGCGAATTCGCTCACTGACTTGATCGTGCGAATGTGTCGCCGAAGTTCATAAGTTTTTTGTGTATCCCCCGATCTTTCCCCACAGTCTTGATCGCGCATGATATAACTGCTTGTGTCCAATTGAGAGCATCAAGGAGAACGTGTGGCCGCCGCTGCCCCCAGCCTGCTGTTAATCGAGGACGAAGAGAAGGACGCGAAGCTCATGACGCGCCGCCTGGAGGCGCTTGGCTGCGCGGTGCGGGTCGTGACGACCCTCTCAGACGCCCGTCTTGCAATCAGTGACCAGTCGTGGACGATCGCAATTCTCGATCTCCGGCTGCCCGATGGAAACGGACTGGAACTCATCCCGCTCCTTCATTTGTCTCGTACGACGATTGTCTGTGTGACGGGAGATGAGCATCCGGAAACCGTGTTCAAGCTGAATCAGAGTGGCTGTGACAACTACGTTGTGAAGAGTCGAAGCTATCCCGACCGCGTCTATGCAGCGGTGAAGTCTGTCGTAGATGCTCGAGGTTTCACCAGTTCACTCCGAAGCAACGTTGTCCCGATTCGTCGTCAGGGTTCTACTTCGGTCTCCAGCCTCTTGGGTTCGAGTGCTGCGATGTGCGACCTCCGCAAGGAAATCGAGAACGTTGCTCAGTTCGATGTGCCGGTTCTGATTACTGGCGAGACGGGAACCGGGAAAGAACTCGTAGCCAAGGCGATTCACGGCAGCTCTGCGCGAAGCAGCCAGCCGTTCGTCGCAATCAATTGTGCCGCGATGACTTCCGAGCTTTTCGAGTCGGAGGTGTTCGGGCACGAGAAGGGCGCTTTTACGTCGGCCACGAAGCACGACGGCCTGTTCGTTCAGGCGTCGGGCGGAACGCTATTTCTAGACGAAATCGGCGATCTTGACCTGAGAGCGCAAGCAAAGCTCCTGCGCGTGCTGAACGACGGAACATTTCGCCCAGTAGGAGCTCGGGCCGAATCGCACTCGAACGCGCGTATCATCTCCGCCACGAATGTCGATATTCCGGAAGCCGTAGCCAACGGCAGCTTTCGGGCCGATCTCGCATTTCGGCTGGAGAAGGTGCAGGTCCAAACGCCGTCATTGCGTCAGATGACATCTGATATCCCCGCTTTGGCCGAGACGATTGTCTTGAGATTCGACAGCCAGTTCTTTAAAGGCAGCGCTCCGCATCAGATCTCTGAGCACGCTATGGAAGAATTGTGTGCTCATACGTGGCCGGGGAATGTGCGAGAGCTTGAGAATGTGATCGAGAGGCGGCTAATTCAGAATGCCGAGAATCCGATCGCTTCCTTCGGTCTCGAGCCGCTTGGTGATACTCAGGAAGCACGTGAAGCACGGCTGCGAATGCTGCTTCGCAGGCACGCGGGCGATACCGAAGCGGTTGCTCGCGAACTCAATGTTGACCGAAGAACGGTGCAGCGCCAGGTGAAGAGTGCGGGCATTGACTTGAAGGCGTACTTCTCCTCGTAGCCCGCTAGCCGC
>DUBZ01000034.1 GCA_012960035.1 Myxococcales bacterium
GGTAGCAAACTTAGGAAGCATGTCGACAGTGCGCGGAGAGGAGGGGCGAGTGACGACCTTCGAGGGGATCTCAGTCGCCGTCAACGTCTGCCGCCACAACTGCGTTTAGCGCGTCGTGGAAGGTCTCCCAGTTGCGCAGTGGGCGGCGCAGCGGACCGCCGGCAGCGAGCGACTGGAACCAGAGCGTTTCACTGCGTGCGACGGTCTCGAGTGCTGTTTCCATATCAGAGTTGAGACGGAGCTGAGCAAATGCCCATCGAGCGTTGCGGTCGTTGCATCGACGAAACAGAGGCTTGAGATCGCTAACGTGCTTCGCCGCTCCAAGACACGGCTTGCGGCGAATCCGTGGCCCAGGTGCCTCTGGCCTGGGGTCCGAGGCATCTGCCGTTGTCGCACCGGCGGCGGGGGGGGGGGCAGCAAACTTGTTCGTCAACACGTTCTCCTTCACCGCGGCAGCGCGCTCAGTGGACGTCGATAACGACTCCAACTCGTTCACACACACAGGTGCGTCGCCGAACTGTCCTGTACTCGCAAGCGAGTTTTTGTTTTGTGGCTGGACAGCCTGAGGCGGCACGACGGGTGAAAGAGGGGGAGAAGTGATCGGCGGGACCGAAGGCTGCGCGCTTGGCGGCGCAGCAGGAGCGGGCTGGGAAGCCGCGAGCACTGCGAGGCGGGCTGCGCGAACATTGGCAGCAACGCGCTGCATATTGGCGACGGCCGGCAGGCAAGCGGCTGCCGTCGAAGCCGAGGCAAGGAGGATCATGGCCGCCTCGCCGAGGCGATCGTCGAGCAGCTGCGCGTGCTCCGGGCCGGGAACATTAGTGAACCACGTGTTGCGGTACTGCTCTGGGCAATCGAGCGAGCGAGAGTTGGCGTTGCCGGTGCACTCGGATGGCGCAGGTTGCCGGAGCATGCGCCGCTTCTCTTTGGCGGTGCGCTTGGGACCGTTTTGGCGATCTTTGGACAACATCTCCACGCGGATCGAGCGTGCGAGATGAAAGGTGCCAATTGAAACAGCGGCACTGATTTGTCGAAAGCGGATCCAGAACATCCACGGATCGCAGCAGTCGCGGCAGCTCTTGGCCATGGCCTGGACATGGCGGAGGGTTGCCGGGCCCGGCGCCCCGCTGATGTCGGAGAAAACCAACGGTTGGAACGTCCATTCGTTGCGATGACAGATGGCGGCGTACTTCTTGCTTTTGGTCGACTCTCGGTGGTGGCAAATCGCTGGGCAAAGGTCCGGACGGAGGGCGGGCCACGTTGCCGCGTTGAGGAGCTTCGCCTTCTGAGTCGGGGCTTGCGAGCACGCCGTGACGATCGAGACGTCAGAGGCAACAGGGTAGCCTCCCATCACGACGTCATACTCAAGGATGTCGGGAGCTTGACCGCTGCTGGCGTCGATTGGGACGCCAGCAGCGTTGGGGCCGATTGAGCATGCGCTGCCGACCGCTCGGAGGAGGTCAGTCATCGCGAAAACAACATCTTGGTGACGCGCACGCCTCCCGGCCGACCCGGCTTGAGGGCAGGAGAGGACGTGGTGGCCTCGGGAGTCGTTACTGATGTCGGTGCCGCAGCACGGGCATGTCGACCAATCGCGAAAAGGGGTCGAGATCGTCAGCGGCAAGTCAAGCTGCTGTTGAATGGCGAATGTGGCGAACGAGGAGCGCAGCCCAGGCGCAAGCTCTTGGTTGACGCGGGACGTGGTCGCCATGAGCGCGCCGGAGGTGTGTTTGCCTCCGCAGCCAGAGTAGATGCGAGCGCGACGTGCGATGGCCGCGTCGAAGGAATCAGGGTTGCGTTCATCCTTCCATCCAATCATCTGGAGGCAGAGACCGCGCTCGATCTCGTCGCTGAGGATGTGTTGTCCACCCTTCTTGCAAACGCGCGCGAGCACGGTGACGTGTGGGTTGGCAAGAGAACTCGCACCTTGCAGCAGCGCCGTGTCCGCGGCTGTATGCCAATCGTCGAGACACAGAAGGCTGCGTGTGCGGTCGTCTGCAACGAAGCGCGCCACGTGCGGTGCAAGGGCGGGATCGCTCGTGAACGCAGTAGTCTGCACCGCCGCGCCGAGAGCGCAGACATACGCTGCATGCATGACGCGCTGAACCGAGCGGATGGCAATTCCAGCGTAGCGAAGTGGCAGCGATGACCTGACCAAGCTGTCGTGCGAGATAGCGCCGAGCTGAAGGCACTGCGACGCCGCTGCTGCGGTTTGAATGTCGAAGTAGCGAAGAGACTCGCAGAGGAGCCGAGGCGGGTGCGTGCGGGCGAGGTGCGTAACGCGTTGGACGTAACATAGCGAGAAGAGCTGATACGTGAGCAGCAGATCGACGCACGCTATAGCCTCGGCGCGGTGGTACGCACCGATGCATTCTTCGATATACGTGCGCAGCGCCGCAGTGACCCAAGTGTCGTGCCCAACGAAGACGCCAACGATACGAAGTCCTTCATCCGGAGGGTGGATGTTTTCTTGCTGGAAGCCGTATGCCCGAAGCTGCGCCGTCGAGGTAGAGTCAAGCGGAGTCGGGCTCCAGCAATGAGACTTGCCTGGCTTGATCGTGAGGCAGGGACCCTCGAAGGGCAGTCGACTGAGAAGGTCAGTGGCGGCGGGAGGGGCGAAGCTGAGCGAGCCAGCTCCGACAAGTTCATCCCATCGCTTGACCATCTTAACCGCAGTCTGTGGGTGTGCGACGATGAAGATGTCGTCGCAAATGAGGAAGACGTGCGAGGTCGAGCCGTCAGCACCGACGTTGAACTCCTCGCGAAGTTTGCGTGCGTACGGGATAAGCGCAATGCAGAACAGGAGACTGGCGAGCGTGCAGCCTTGCGCGACGCCGAGGAGCATACTGACGCGCGACCACGCGTCGTCCTGGTCATCGCGCCAAAATACGATGTCGTTTTCCCGGGCGTAGAGATCGAGCACAAACGGGATGAGCTCGGGCGCGACGTCGCGAAGGCCGGCGATGACGCACTGACGCGAGATGCTGCCAAAGGCGTTCTTTTTGTCAAGTGCGATGATGCACTTTGTCGGATCGTCTTGCGTCAGTGCACGCACGGCAAAGCCAACAGTGGCGCACCCGTCCTCTGAGTTGCCGAGCTGGCCAACTTCTTCACACGCCGCGACGATTTTCTTACGAAAGGGACGGAGAAGCGTGCCGGACGCCAGCTTCCGCCAAACACCCGTGATGCAGATTGGACGCCACCCGCCATCAATCTTGCAGAGGATCATGCCAGAAGAGAGATAGAGGATGCACATTGCCGACTCTGGGATGCGCCCAGCGGCGACGCGCTTGACCAGCTTAAAGATGGAGCCGAGCGGACCGTAGATGCCATCTGCGGAGCCTTTCGATTCAATCGAAGCGTAGAGGAGGCCTTTCAGCCAATCGATATCCACGTGCGTCGCATCAGGGGACGTGTGCGGTTGCATGTCGCGTAGATAGTCACGGAAATCCTCGAACTGTGCCTCGATGCGTGTCGGTGGGCGGGAAGGGTGCACCGTGCCATGGGAGCGAATCGCTTCACGCTCGATGCGCTGCACCTCTGGATCGGCCCTGCTAAGAGGAGCGAGCGGGGTCTGGTTTCGACCCACGGGCGAGGCAGGCTGTGGCATTTTCCCTTCAAATTCACGCAAGCCGTACGCATTACGAGTGGGAGCACTCGTAGCCTCGATGGTTTGGAGTGCTTTTGACCACTGGCCATGAGCACCGTGCTCGGCAGCTGTGCGAACCACGCGCCGGAGCGCATCGAGCGGCTTGTCGGACGGTCCAGGACCCGCAGACTGCCGCCGCTCATGGACATCCGTAGAGTGAAGAACGAATGCCTTGTGGAGGCCCACGAAGTCAAACTGACGGAAGCTATCGAAGCGAGGAACGAGGATTCGCGTGAGTTCGCGGTCGCTTGGGTGGCGGGGAAGATCGGACGGAGCCCAAAACAACCATTGCAAGTAGCTGGCAAAGAGAATGCCAGCACCGTCACATTCCGCGTTCTTCTGTGGGTCACAGAGTGGAACGGACCACGACGGTCTCTTGTCGTAGGCAGCAAGGCATTTTTCAACGATCTTGGTGCATTGGTCGAGGGAAGAAATGAGACCCGTCGGGAGACGACCGACCATACGCGCGGGGCGTACGATCGCGGTGATGTCGAGTGTAGCGAGGAACTTGAGTGCCGCGTGCTTCGCTATTGCTTTCTGCGCACGAAGCGGTACCAACGGCGGCGGCGGTTTCGGTACAGTCGGGGGTGCCGCATCAATTACCGGCGCAGCCTCAGGCTGAGGAGGTGGTGGTGCCGGCGGCGACGGCGGCTGTGGGGGCACACGGAGCTGCGAACGCACTATCGTGACGCGCCGGCTTCGGTACCAAAGAGAGGTGCGCGAGACTTGGGCGGCGCGCCAACTGCGGTAGTACGAGAAGTTAGCGCGTGCAAGGAAGCACTGTCCGAGGTGCACCCTTTTCACACGGCCCCTCTTCGCCTCGAGGACTCCGAAGGTGAGGCGAGCCCAGCGCACAGGTGACGCCGCAGAGTCAAACCAGTCAGTTGCTCCAGAAATGAGGCAAGCCGCGCGCGCAGACGACAGCTTCGCCCCAGTTGCCGCAGCTGCGGTGGGGTCCTCCGGTCCAAATTCGCTACCCCAGGTGCCGGAGGCGAGTTCTCCGTCATCGGACTGATTGAAGTCGGAGTCACTGTCGACCACCTTGGAGGCGGACTCGCTCGGAGAGTCGCACGCTGGGTCATCAGCATCGGCATCGGCCTCCTCGGTTGCAGCCGTTGCCGCTTCGACCTCCTTGGAGGCCGCGGCCACGGCGGCTACCTTGGAGGCCGTCTCCTCGGCCTCGGCGGCCGCCTTGGAGGCCACCCCGGAGGCTGCCTTGGAGGCCGCCGCAGCCTCCGCGGTCGCTCGCGATGCCGCCCGTGAGTCGTCTGCATCCTTGCGGGGAGACACTACGAGTTTAGCAGAGAGGCGCGCCGCCGCGGCCGTCCCTTGGTTCTCTGGCGCATCCGACTCGTAGTCCGATGATTCGGCATCGGACAAAAGTGCATCGAAACGACCGCCGGCGAAGCTGCCAGGGAAGTTGAGCTTTTTGTTCAGCCCGCGACGTTTGACTTCAGCGTCGTAGCGGTGGGCGGCTTCAACCGAAGAGGCGCTGTAGCACACGGTAATGGCGTGGCCGTCAGTGCAAAGAACGGTCGCCCACGTGGAGGTAACCGAATGCCAAGCGACACCGGTGAAGGTGCTGGTAATCGAACCGCTGTTGCTGCTACGTTGGACGGCGCGCCGGCCGGCCTGGGACCAAGACCTGGTCCTCGGCTGTGGCGGCGCAGCGAGCAGAGGCGGCGGAGGGGGGGGCAGTATGCGAGCGACACCTTGCGAAGCAAGTTCCGCCTCGGTCGGGAGGGGACGGTTCCGTTCGAGCCGACTCTTCCGATACACCGCGAGGGCGTCGCGCGCGGACACAGGCCACTCCCCGATCGGGCAGCAGACCGTGTTGAGCGCGAGTCCAAGGGCGGTCTTGGTGCACGGTCCGAATGCAGACGGCGTCGGCAAGTGGAGCGAGGACGACACAGCGATATCGACGTGCGTTGTTGCGCCAGTGCCGCGGTGGAGGATAACCAGCGTCGGCAGGGCGTGAGAGAAGCACGGAGAAAAGGTTCGAAAGTGCTCAGAGGACGGGTCAAGCTTCGAGACGTCATCAGGGGTCCAAGACGCGAGTTCTTTGA
>DUBZ01000035.1 GCA_012960035.1 Myxococcales bacterium
CCTGAGGGAAAAGCTAAGCTAATGAAAAACGTCCGGCAGGATCTGTTACATCACACGAACAGGCTGGGCTCATCTTGGTCGAAGTACCCTTCGTCTGGCAATCGTTAGGTGACGAGGAGCGTCCAATCGTGATTCGCTTTCGCCATTTGATTCATGCTCCCTGAACTTTCCAACTAGCCAGCCGCGTCAATCCGTCCCATTCGTCAACAACCGGCGCACGAAGTCTTGGATCACGGGCGAGCCTTCGCTCATTGAGTTTCCTCGGTCGGCAACAAGAGCCGAGCGTTTCCCCTCAACGTACCCACGACGACTGCGGCCTGTGCGTATCGCTTACAGAGATCGGCGGCAACTTTCTGAGAGATTCCAAGGACTAGAAAGCTCGGTTCCGGCGGCCAGTCGCCGATATCCGCCGTACCAGCACCTTGGAAAAAAGTCAGACCTTTTTCGCGAAGTTCCCGCTCGAGTCGATCCTGTGAACGGGCGTTTTCTTCACGAGAAGCTGGTTTCCCGTTCGGGTTGTAGGCGGTGATGTAGACCCAACTTTCGTGTCCGGATCGTTCTAGAAGTGAATCGAGTTCAGGGCATTCTTCGTCGACTCGAATACATAGGCTGCCATCTGGCGTCTCTGCACGAAACCGAGTGTTGCGAAATGCCTCGAATAGCACGGCGGTCTCAACGAGTTCGCGAGCAAGATCGTACGTTTCGAGGAATCCCGACGAACGGTCTCCGGTTTTCTCGTCCATATATCGCTTTCGGTTGATTTCGATCATCACCGAAACGACTTGCGGGTTCTTGTTGTAGTAGTTGAGAGGAACGTAACTGCCTGCAAATGGCGTGTTTCGCCCGACCGTCCAGCCAGCCGCGCATGCAACTTGCTCGACGGCAGCGATCAAGGATTCTGAGGCGTGATACGGGTCGTAGCCGATGCAAAGGTCGGGACGGTCGAGATCTGAGTTCTCATAGGGCAATGGTTGATCCGGAAAGGAATGCGCGTCAACGATCAGGCATCGTCCGAAGCTCTCAAGCTGTCGCGATACCTCGTCCTCGAAGGCGGTTGCGTAGGGGCGGAAAAGTTTCAGAAGAATGTCGTCACGATGGGAGTGTGAAAACTCAGCTCCGCGCAGCGGCGTAAGCTCGGACGTACTTGTGTAGACGGCCCCCATTCCCTTCGTCGACATGACCTCTCGATTGTCATCTTCAAATCTCTCGGGATCGAAGATCAGTCGACTAAGGTTGTTGATGAAGACCGTTCCACCGTGTGCGAGGGCGGCCGGACCAAAGAGCTCGTCGGTGTAGCGATCGGTCATAGCGAGCACCTCTCGCTCCAACGCGGGGTCGTCGAGGATGATCTGGGAGCGCCAGGGGTTCGGCACCGATATCGCGCTATGGGGGATGTGAACGAGGAGCGGCGTGCGTGGAAGTTCGCCGGCGGTGTTAATCGTGAAGTGCGGCATCGCGGGCCAAAGTTTCGTCCAATCTCTCGATATCGTCAATTCGCCGATATCTACCGTCGCTTGCAAGCAAGGAGGTTGTGTCGGACCTATTCGAGGTTGTCGTGATATTGTTCGGCAGAGACATTCTTGCTGAGCGGCGAATGTGAACGGTCAATTCTATGATCACATGGGTGTTGTTGGAGAATCGAGGGTCAGTCCCGATAGTTAGTCGTGATGCTCGAGAAGCCTCTTTAGTTGTCGGCGGATAGGGGAAATAGTGGCGTACATGGTCGTCGGGGGATGGGGTTGCTACGAAGTCGGGGACAACGAATTCACGAAACTGTGGTTTCGTGCGAAGCAGGAGGCGGCGACGCAGTTCGCCTCGACATCAACCGACTACCGGAAGAAGGCGGCGGCCGAGGCAAAACTTGTCGACGAGAGCGAGTATCTGATTTGGACGTCAGATGAATATTTTCGCGTTGCCACATTCTGCTTTCCGGAGATCCGGTTGGACCACGATGGCGCTCCCTTGGAGTCCGACGTACGCAGGGTTTGGAAGGACGCAGACGGTATAGACGCAAGTCCGTTCATCATCGATTTTATTGGAGCTGATTGGGGCGATTGGGGCGAGTGTGACATTGACGATCTTGGGGGGCCTGAATGCAGGGACTTCTGCGGATACGTCGGCAGTTTTTTGGTGGCGTCGTGAAGTCGTCGCTCGCGGCGATTTCGAATCGTACAGCCGACTCACACGAATCGTGAGATGCGATCCTACGGGCGCCGAGTATCTGGCACCCAACATCCTGCGTAGATTCGAGTCTGTGATGACACGTTATGCGAGTCGACGTTGACGTCTCTCCAGGATCCGTTATATTGTGGTCGCGCCGATTTGATTCAGCTTGCGGGCGCGTTATAAATCCAGCTAAACCGACTCCACAGGTCCGTTTGGCTACTTCTCTCATCGAAAGGAGAGACGATTACAGCCGGCGGGCCTTTTTGTTGCCCCGAGTCCCGTCGACCTTGTAAGGGCCCCTTCACGTAGCGTGAAGCCAGGACCACGACAGAGGGTGCAACGTACACATCCAGAGTGAGCTTACGCTCCGCCAACCTGCCGACCCGGGTAAGGTGGCTGAACTCTTGGTCTTCGATTGAGTGCCGAATATGGCCTTCAATTGTTGAAAAGAGCTCGATGTGGCTGAACCTCGGCAATGATACGGGTCTGTTCGCGAGGGTTCGCTCTGGATGTGTCCTTTTCCATCTTGGATGAAAGACACAGAAGGAGTCAACGAATGCCACCCGCGAAGACACGATCCACTTCCATACGCAGCAAGAAGAAGCCCGCTTCAAAAGAGCGCGTTCGCGTGTCGAACGGCAGCAAGAAACCAGCGCCCGCCGAAGGCTATTTGACGAAGCTCGGGGCCTACGGCTTCGAGGACCAGGAAGTCGTTCTGCTCGCCGCACTCGTAACGGAAGATCCGATTCTTCTCATCGGTCGCAGTGGAACGGGTAAGACCTTTCTGCTCAATACGCTCAGTGAAGCCCTCGGGCTCGAACATCGTCATTACAACGCGAGCCTCGTGTCCTTCGATGATCTCGTGGGCTTTCCCTATCCAGATGACGACAAGAGCACCATTCGGTTTCTCGAGACGCCGGCCACGATCTGGTCCGCCGAGTCCGTATTGGTCGACGAGATCAGCCGCTGTAAGCCAGAGCATCAGAATCGTTTCTTCTCGCTGGTCCACGAACGCCGTGTCCAGGGGATCGCGCTTACGAACCTCCGCTACCGCTGGGCGGCGATGAACCCGCCGAGCGTCGATCAGGGCGTCTGGGAGGACTACACGGGCTCTGAGCCCCTCGACCCGGCACTCGCGGATCGTTTTTCGATTCTGATCAGGGTGGGCGATTGGTCCTCTCTTTCGACTCGTGATCGCAAGCGGATTGCCGATCCGTCGAGCGAGGGCGTGATCGCGGGCGATGGCGGGGAACTCGCAACGAGGGTCGACGAGTGGCGCAAGCAATTTCTCGAAGCGTTGCCGCGATGTCCCGACGGCATCGTCGAGTATGCCTGTGCAGCGACGACGTACCTGAGCGATGCCGGCATCCGCATTTCTCCTCGACGCTCTCGACTACTGGCTCGAACACTTCTGGCAGCAAGCATCGTTCGCGGCGAGATCGAGGAGAAGGTCTTTCGTCAGGTCTTGAGCGTGAGCCTTCCGCAGATCGCGTGGGATGGCCCGGTCGACGGGGACAAGGTTCTAACCGCACATAGCATCGCCTGGGGATGTTCCTTCCGAAATTCGATCGATCAGTGGGTTCATCAATTTCATCTCGAACAGCGACTCGACCGCAAGCTCGGTCTGCTCGTCGATGAATGTCCCGATCCAGATACCGGAACGCTGGCGATCGAGCAGCTCTTCGTTTACGAGTCGAAGGAACGTCAGGCGGCCTTCGCTTTGGCGACGTTTCCGGCAGCCGTTCAGGGGGTGCTTCCAATTGGCAGTGAGGCCGTCTCCGACCTCGGACGTGTCGCTCAACCGCTACTCGATGTCGACGGCACGATCCGTTGGGCGGAGCGCTTGTCTGTGGGCGGCACCAGTCACCCGGAGCATTCGCGACTGGGCGGGGTCCTGTCGAAGTTGCGCGGTGCTCGGGCGGCGCGCGCTAGGCAGCTCTTCTACTGGTGCCTGGTCGAGGATCTCGTGCTCGAGAATCCGAAGGCTCTGGAGGAGGAGTTCAATCGCTGTGTATCGGTGGCCGCTCGGGCGCTGAAAGGAAAATCTGCGAAGAAAGATTCTGCGCAGTCGGGGGAGGCGGCAGCGTGATCGCAATCAATGCGGGTGTCGGCACCGCGACGGATCCGTCGACCCTCGAAGCCATCTGGGCCATGCAAGGCCTTGCGCCCGTACTGGAATGCAACACGGGTGGGCCGCGGAGTCGAAGTCGGAATCTCCATCTCCATTCCACCATTCTCGGTTCGGACTCCGGTCCCATCTCGTGTCCGAGGGTCCGCACGGTCGCCTTGAACTTCGGTGATGAAGATCCGGTGGCCCGCATCTGGCGTCTGTTGGAAGAGCTTGGATACCCGTCGCCGGAAGTCGCGCGGGTGGCTTATCTCGAGTCCGCCCGAGCCTGCGTTTGCATCACGCCGGACAGGATCTCTCGGACGACCGTCGAGACGGCTCGCCCCGAGGTCGTGCTCGAAAAAGCCCTCATTCTCGGTCTTTCGACGCCGTCGCTATTCGATCCCGCGCGGCCGGTCCTTTGGACGCGCGCGAGCCTGACGCGGCGACTCGCCCTCTACGACATTCGAGGATTCTACGATGATTGAAGCGGAGTTCAGGGCCATCTACCGCGAATTGATCGACGAGAATCCGCTCGCGATTCGTGCGGTGCTTCAGATTCTCGGGATCGAGTTCACCGACGAGGTGCCGACGCTCGCCGTGACCTGTACCGAGAAGCCGATCTTGAAGGTGAACCTCGGCTTCGTCGTGGCGGAATGCAAGACCGAGGAACACGTCAAGGCGCTCATCGTTCACGAGTTCCTGCACATCCTCTTGCGCCACACGCGAAGCACGAAGGCGCTCACCCCCGAGCGACATCTGGCCGCCGATGCGGTCATCAACGCGATCATCCATCGGCAAATGGGAGAGGCCTATAGCGATCTGATGAGCCAGTACTACGCGGGGGAGACAGGGATCAGACGACTACTTCGTTGTCCGAGAGAAGATGAGGCCAACTCTGTGGACTGGTCAGATCGAAACGAATGTCAGCCGCAGATTGAGGTGGCGTGGAACGCTCTCTACTACGGCGGCCTCTGCGCCGACGACATCGAGGAACTCGCGAAGGATCTGCATTCCGACAAGGGGGGTCTCGGAGAGCGATTGTTGGGTGGCCATCAGCGAAACGAGGGGGCTGGTGGGTGTGATGAGCCGTCGGCGGGCGGGGGACCTCTTCCCGAAGCGTTGGCTCGGGCATTGGATCGAAGTCTGGAGTCGATGAATGGGGACGGGATCTGGCGGAGTCCGCACGGACGGGGCATCGCCGCGGACGCCTATCAAAACGAAGTCCTCGAAGCCGATACGCAGGTCGACGCTTGGCGACGAGCCACCTTCGAAGTCTTGAAGCGTCATGTCGATCCCGCGTCGAA
>DUBZ01000036.1:0-376 GCA_012960035.1 Myxococcales bacterium
TGTCCACCCCCTTCGGCTCGATGCGGATGTGCGTCTGCGTCACCAGCGTCTTGAGCCGACCGACCATGTTGGCATTCTTCGCGGCGGCGATCTCGTCCGCGAAGACAAGGAGCGCCTGTTGAAGGTGGGCGTTGAAGTTGCCCATCAGGCCCTTCTGGTCGGACACGGCGACGAAGTGCCGCCCGAACAGCTCACCGAACTTCTCGGCAAAGAGGGATTTGCCAACACCCTGCCCGCCGCGCAGCGCAATCGAGGTTTCGAGCTTGGCCCCCGGCTGCTGGAACTTCAGCGCCATCCAGTTCAGCAGGTACTCGTAGACCTCGCCATCACCGGCGGCGATCACGTCCCGGATCAAATCAAGGAACAGGCCGCAGTC